>NZ_JBIAPA010000002.1:0-1230951 GCF_042888005.1 Nocardia sp. NPDC003269 | reverse complement strand
CGCTGCCGACAGCCCACGCCGAGCTCCGACGCCGGCGCCCAGTCCGCGCCGAGACCCGAAAACCGCGCCAGCTCTCCGCCACCGAGGACGGTCGGACGTCGGCACCGTCAGCCGGTTCAGCTCTCGGCTGTGGACCGGTGCGGCGGCACTGTCGGGCCGTGGGACGTCGCCAGCCGGTCAGGCAGGCGCCACGACCAGGTCGGGGCGTGGGGCCTCGCGCAGGACGGTGCCGATGAGGTCGCGCAGGGCGCGGTGACCCGCGTCGGCGGTATTGCGCGGGTGCCAGGCCATGGCGACGACGGGGGCCGGGAGCGGGAGGGGGATCTCGAAGGTCGTCAGGCCGAGGGAGAGGGCGGCGGGGCGGGCGAGCAGTTCCGGGGCGGGACAGACCAATTCGGTGGTGGCGACGGTGAACAGCGCGGTGGACAGGTCGGGGACGGTGGCGACCACGCGCCGGGTGCGGCCGTGCAGGGCCAGGCGGTCGTCGATGGGGCTGTGCGTGCGGCCGGTGGCCGAGACCTCCAGGTGCTGGGCGGAGGCGTAGGCGGCCACGGTGGGGCGGTCGGCGCCGAACGGGTGCCCCGCGGCGGCGAGGCCGATCCAGCGGTCGGCGAACAGGCGGGTGACCACCGTCTCAGGGTCGGTCTGGCCGATCATGCCGACCTCCACGTCGACCCGGCCGTCGCGCAGGGCGACCACCGTGTCCGCGGCGTCGGCGGCCAGCACGCGCACCGTGACGCCGGGCAGCTGGGCGCGGACCGCGGCCAGCAGCGGACCGGTCAGCCGGGGAGCGACCGAATCGGCCACCCGGACAACGAAATCGCGATGGCGGCCCGCCCCGGTGTCGTCGCGGGCGGTGAGCAGCAACCGCGCCTGGTCGACCAGTCCGGCGACGTCGTGGCGCAGCTCCAGCGCCCGCGGGGTCGGCACCAGCCGGCGACCGGAGCGCACCAGCAGCGGGTCGCCGAGGACCGCGCGCAGCCGGGTGAGGGTGCGGCTCATCGCCGAGGTCGACGTGTGCAGACGCCGGGCCGCCTCGGTCACGCTGTTGGTCTCCAGCAGTGCGTCGAGGGCGAGCAACAGGTTCAGATCCAGCGCGTCCACGCGAGGATTATCACCAACGCGAGGATCACCGCCAAGTGTTGTCGCGGCGGCGATCCTGCGTGTCGGGCTACCGCTCGGCAACCGGCGCGGGCGCGGGTGCCACGGGGACGGTCGCCGGATGTTCGCGCAGCACCCGCCGGTAGGTGGCGGGCCGCACCGGGCGCACCCACTGGGCCAGCCTGCTGGTCAGCGGCAGCGGGGTGCGCAGGTCGTCGAGCATCTCGTCGATATTGGCCAGCGAGAACGGCACCACCGACGCGCCCTGGGCGTGATAGCCCGCCGAGCGTTCCCGCGACCAGTGCAGCCGCTCGTCGATCTCGGAGTTCATCTGCTCGGGCATCGGCGGCACGAACTTCCCGGTGAGCAGCCCGGCGATCCAGTGCGCGCCGACTTCCGCGCTCAGCGCGCTCACATTGGAGCTGTTGTAGCCGGCGAAGGTCAGGTTGGGCACCTCGACCGGCAGGATGTTGCGGAAGAGCCGGAAATCGCCCACCTCGTCGGTCAGGCTGCGCCGCACGAACGGGGTCAGGAACGGCACCTCCTGCTGGTATCCGGTGGCGCAGACGACGATCTCGGCCAGCTTCAGCGTGCCGTCGGACAGGCGCACGGCGGGCCCGTGCTGCCCGCCGATCAGCTCGGTGACCTCGGTCTCGCGGTGGACGGTGATCCGGCCCGCCTCGACCTGCTCGGCGAAGCCCTCGGTCGCCAGGCTCGCGCTGCTGTTGGTCATCTCCTCGATGCCGCCCGTCGGCAGCAGATCGAGCTCGCGTAGCCGGAGCTTGCGGGTCACCCGCTCCTGGACCAGATCCAGGTTCGCCTGCCGCAGGCTGAGCGCGTCGAGCCAGCGCTCGATGCGGCGCGGCTCCCGCGACCGGAAGTGCGCCTCGCCGAGGCGGGTGAGCAGCAGTCGCTCGTAGTCGAGGCCGAGATCGAGCGTGCGCGGCATCTTCCAGGTGAGCCTGCGCGCGACGACGCTGGTCTCGTCGGCCAGATGGCTGACGGCCTCGGCGACATCACAGGCCGACTTGCCGTAGCCGATCACGACCACGGAGCGGTCGCGGGCCTGCTCGACGTCGTGGAAGTCCGACACGTGCACCAGCCGCCCGCCCGCGGCCGCGAACGCCGCCGCGCCGGGCAGCGCGGGCAGCACCGGGTCGCTGAACACGCCGTTGGCGACGATCAGGTGATCGCAGGTGGTGCGGTGCACGCCGTCGCGATCGCGGACCTCGAGCAGCCAGCCGCTGTCGACCGGGTCGGCGGCGACGACCTCGGTGCCCAGCCGCAGGTGTTCGGCCAGACCGAACTCCTGGACGTACCCGGCCAGGTAGGCCTGGATCTGCTGGCCGTCGGGCCAGCGCGGGAAGTCCTCGGGCATCGGGTAATCGCTGAAGTGGTACCGGACCTTGCTGTTCTGCGCGCGCAGCCCCGGATAGCGTCGGGTGGCGCTCCACACACCTCCGACATCAGGGGCCCGGTCGAACACCTCGACCGGGAAACCCGCCCGACTCAACACTTTCGCGCAGGCCAAACCCGCCACTCCCGCACCGACGATCCCGATGCGGCTACCGCTCGTCATGGCGAGGAGAGTACTCGGCACCGGCGCGCGGGTGCCACCGCCGCCGGGCCGACCCGTGCTGTACTGGAACTATGACCAACAGTTCCGTCGTCGTCGATCGGGCCGGGCTCTGGGATGCCGAGGAGCTCAGTGACGTCGCCGCGGCGACCTTCCCGCTGGCGTGCCCGCCGGAGGCCACCCAGGGCGATATCGAGATCTTCCTCGAGCAGATGCTCTCGGGCGAGCGGTTCGGCGAGTACCTGTCCGATCCGGAGCGCACGGTCCTCAAGGCCGTCGAGGGTGACGAGATCGTCGGCTACGCCATGCTGGTGGCGGGCAGGCCGACCGATCCGGAGGTGGATGCCCAGGTCAGCCCAGGTGCGGTGGTCGAGCTGAGCAAGATGTACGTGTTGCCGGGGCACCACGGCAGCGGCGTCGCCGCGGCCCTGATGACCGCGGCGGTGGCGACCGCCCGCGACGCCGGCGCTGCGGTGCTGTGGCTGGGCGTGAACCAGGCCAACGAACGCGCCCAGAAGTTCTACGCCAAGCACGGTTTCACCCAGGTGGGCACGAAGACGTTCCCGGTCGGCAGCCAGGTGCACTCCGACTTCGTCTACGAACGGGCGCTGGGCGACTCAGTCGAGTAGCGCGGCCCGCAGCGCGGTGACCTCGGCGTCGGACAGGCCGAGGCCGTCACGCACGTAGCCGTCGAAGCTGCCGTAGCTCTGGTCCGCCTGGTCGAACGCGGCGTCGAGCCAGCTCTGCTGGACGCCGTTGAGCGGGTCGGTGGGCGCGGCGCCGCGGTAGACGTTGGAGGCCAGGTAGTCCGCGGTGACGGTGGCCCGGTCGACGCCGAGCACGGTCAGCAGGACCGCCGAGGTCCAGCCGGTCCGGTCCTTGCCCGCACTGCAGTGGTAGAGCACGCCGGTGCCGTCGGCGGCGATGATGTCGCGCAGCACGGCGGCGAACGCCTCGTTCGCGCCGGGCGCGGTGATGAACGCGCGGTACATGCCCTCGCCGCCGAACAGCGCGCCAGCCAGGATCAGCGGCGGCGCCTGGCCGATGACGTCGTAGGAGTTGCCGACCGCGCCCGCGGGCAGCCGGTCGGCGCCGAGGCCGCGCTCGTAGCCGGTGCGCAGGTCGTCGACGACGCGCACGCCGAGGGCGCTGAGCCGGGCCAGATCCTCGGGGGTCGCCTTGTCCAGCGCGCCGGTGCGGAACACCAGCCCGGTGCGCACCCGGTGCCCGTCGGTGGTGCGGTAACCGCCCGCGTCCCTGGCGTTCTGGACGCCGGTGAGGCCGAGCAGCCGATCGGCGGTGGTCTCACTGGCGGGCGCTGGTGCGGCCACGGCCTGGCCGAGTGCCGGACCGAGCAGCACCGCCACTCCGGTCGCGGCGGCCAGACTCGCGCGCAGAGCACGGCTACGGGTCACGACAGGGCTCCTTCGACGACGCCGGGTCACGGTCAGGACGAACGTACCCGGCGCCGGTCGGTTACGCGGCGGCGGCCTCGAAGCGCGACAGTGCCAGCAGTCGCGAGATCGCGCGCAGGTACTTCTTGCGGTAGCCGCCGTCGAGCATCTCCTGGGAGAAGATCTCGTCGAGCTTGGCGCCGGAGACCGTCACCGGGATGCTGGCGTCGTAGAGGCGGTCGGCCAGCACCACGATGCGCAGCGCGACGGCCTGGTCGGTCACCGGGTGGACGCCGGAGATGAACACCGAGGTCACGCCGTTGATCAGGGCGCCGTACTTCGACGGGTGCAGCGTGCTCAGGTGCTTCAGCAGCGCGTCGTAGTCGTCGAGGGTGGAGCCCGGGGTGGTGGCGGCCCGTTCGGCCAGGATGTCCGGCGAGGTCGGCTCGGGAGCGGGCGGCAGGTCGCGGTGGCGGTAGTCGGGACCGTCGACGCGCACCGGCTCGAAGATGGAGCCGAGCTTCTTGATCTCGCGCAGGAAATCCTGTGCGGCGAAACGGCCCTCGCCGAGCTGGCTGGGCAGCGTGTTGGAGGTGGCCGCGATCGAGACGCCCGCTGCGGAGAGTTCGGTGAGCAGGCGCGAGACCATGGTCGTGTCGCCCGGATCGTCGAGCTCGAATTCGTCGATGCAGAGCAGGCTGTTGCCGGAGAGCCGCTCGACGGCGTTGACGAAGCCCAGCGCGCCGACCAGGTTGGTCAGCTCGCCGAAGGTGCCGAACGACTTGGGCGCGGGCGCGCTGTGGAAGATCGAGGCGAGCAGGTGGGTCTTGCCGACGCCGAACCCGCCGTCGAGGTACAGACCGGCGCCGCTGACGGCCTTCTTCTTGCCGAACAGGCTCTTCTTGGACGCGGCCTTGTGGATCTTGGCGACCTGACCGGCGAATTCCTCGGCCTTGGCGACCGCGGCGGCCTGGCTCGGTTCCTTGGGGTCGGGAATGTAGGAGGCGAAGCTGACCTCGTCGAACATGGGCGGGGGCACCATCTGCGCGACGAGCTGGTCGGCCGGGACCTCCGGATGGCGATCGACGAGGCGTTCTTGCATGAACGAATCGTACGGACGTGGTTGCATCGGATCCTATGCAGCGTATCCACAATGTGACCCAGCTCGCAGACCTCGACGACGACGCACTGGCCAGGTGCTATGCCTACCCCCGCCAGCTGGAACGACCCTGGGTGCGCGCCAACTTCGTCAACAGTATCGACGGGGCGTTCACCGTCGACGGGGTCTCGGCGGGACTGGGCACCGACGCTGACCACCGCGTGTTCGGGCTGCTGCGGGAACTGGCGGAGGTGATCGTCGTCGGCGCGGGCACGGTGCGCGCGGAGGACTACGGCGGCGCGCACCCCGATCCGGACCGGCGGCGCGCGCACTTCCGGCACGGGATCGGCGGGTCGGCAGACGGCACGCCGCCACCGATCGCCGTCGTCACCGCGAGCGCGCGCCTGGATCCGGCGTCGCGGTTCTTCACCGACGCCGAGACCGCCCCGCTGATCATCACCACCGCCCACGCGGCACCGGAGCAGGTCGACGCGCTGGCGGCGGCGGGCGCGGAGGTGGTGGTCGCCGGGGAGGCCGCGATCATGCCCGCCGCGCTGCTGCGGGTGCTCGCCGAGCGCGGCCTGCAGCGGGTGCTGTGCGAGGGCGGTCCGCACCTGTTCGGCCAGCTGGCCGAGGCCGATCTGGTCGACGAACTGTGCCTGACCACCGCGCCGGTGCTGGTGGGCGGGGCGGGCGGGCGAATCTCGCTGTCGGCGAGCGGTTTCGACATCCCGATGCACCGCAGGCAGCTCGTGCTCGCCGAGGACGGCACCGTACTGGCCCGCTGGGCCCGTCGATGAAACCTGGCGCCGAACCTGGCAGTGTGTAGCCCATGCGCTGGACTCGGGCCGCGGCGACGGCCGCGACACTGTCGATCATGCTCGCGGGCTGCGGGGCCGGACCGTCGGATCGGCCCGTCGTCGCTGTCGAGCGGCCGGGGGTCGGTGGCGCGCAGACCGAGACACCCACGGTGCCCGAACCGGCCACGGCGGAGACCCCCAAGACCGACCTGGCCTGGAAGGACTGCACCGCCGCCACGCTGGGTTCGCTCGACTTCGGTCCGGCCCCGGCCGGGCTGGTGCTCGAATGCGCCGACTTCTCCACCCCGATCGACACCGCGGGCACCGTGCTCGGCACGTTCCGGGCGGGCGCGCTGCGGGCCCGGCTGCCGCAGACCCCGGCCGACGCCGCGCCGCTGGTGCTCACCTCCGGCGCCGATCGTTCCTCGGCCTCGACGCTGGCCGGGCTGGCGATCGGGCCGAACAGCGCGCTGCTGGCCGCGCAGCCGATCGTCGCCGTCGACCGGCGCGGGATCGGCGCCTCCCAGCCCATCGACTGCATCCCGGCGCAGCTGCGCGCGGTGATGACCGACCTCGGCCAGTTCGGGATCGGCAGCGACGACCAGGTCGGCGCCGTGGCCGGCTACAGCCAGGACGCCACCATCGCCTGCCGCGACTTCCTGCAGCCCTACGAGGGCACCTTCGACGCGCCGCACGCGGCCGACGACATCGAACAGCTGCGCAAGCAGTGGCAGGTCGACAAGATCAACCTGCTCGGCACGGGCAACGGCGGCAAGGTCGCGCTCAGCTACGCCCGCCGCTACGGCGACCACCTGGCCCGGCTGATCCTGGACGCCCCCGAACCGGTCGGCGCCGACCTCACGACGATGACCGAGGCCGCCGTCACCGGCGCCGAGGCCGCCGTGACGGCGTTCGCCCAGCGCTGCAAGGCCGCCAACTGCGCCCTGGGCGCCGACCCGCGCGCCACCGTCATCGGGCTGGTGGCCAAGGCGAACAGCGGCGGCCTCGGCGATATCTCGGGCGCCGACCTCTCGACCGCGCTCACCGGCTTCCTGTCCAGCCCGCGCGGTGACCAGGCGAGCCGGGTCACCGCGCTGGCCGACATCCTCGCCGCCGCCGACCGCGGCGACCGCGCCCCGCTGGCGGCGCTGGTGGCCCGCGAATCCGCGGCGATCAACTCCGACGGCGAATTCGTCAACCGGTGCACCGACAGCCAACAGCCCCCGACCCCGGACCGGGCCCGCGAGCTCGCCGGAACCTGGGCCGGCAAATATCCGGTTTTCGGTCGCACCGCCGCGATCGGGCTGATGGTCTGCTCGGCCTGGCCGGTCTCGACCGCGCCGCCGCTGCCGACGAAGCTGGACCTGCCGGTGCTGGTGTTCGCCGGTGCCGCCGACCCGATCGTCGGCGGGGCCGCGGCCTCGGTCACCGGCGCGCTCGGGGCGGCGGGCGCCCGGCACGCCACCATGACCTGGCAGGGCTGGGGGCACCCGGTGACCGCGCACTCCGGCTGCGCGCAGAAGGCGGTCGCCGACTACCTCGCGGAGGCGAAATTGCCCGCCGACGGCGGTGCCTGCCCCGCCTGATCCAGGTCGTACGACCATGTGATTCCGGCGCGTCGGACGGGTCCGGCGACACCATCGCTACCCGATCCGGTGTACCGTGCCCCAGTGTTGTTCCGACAGCTCGAGCCCCGCACCGCTCGCACCTCCGCCGAGGTGATCAAGTTCGCACTCTGGCCCTTCGCGGTCATGACCGTGCTGAACCGTGTCTTCATCAAGGCGGTCAACGGATTCGTCACCGACGACTACCGGCCTGTGTACAACGCCTCGTTCGAGTTCCTGAACGGCAGGCCGCTGTACACCGCCGACTTCTCCTCGGTCGACCCGCACTATCTGTACTACCCGAGTGGAACGCTGCTGATCGCGCCGGTGGCGGTCATCGAGTACGAGCTGTCGCGCTGGCTGTTCATCGGCCTCAACGCCGTCGCGATCCTGATCGCCTGGTACCTGCTGCTGCGCCTGTTCAAGTTCGGTCTCGGGTCCGTCGCCGCGCCCGCGCTGCTGCTGGCGATGTTCGCCTCCGAGACTGTCACCAACACGCTGGTCTTCACCAATGTCAACGGCTGTCTGCTGCTGGCCGAGATGGTGTTCCTGCACCTGTTGCTGGCGCGACGCGACCTCTGGGCCGGTGTCGCGCTGGGGTTGAGCATCTCGGTCAAACCCACGCTGGCGCCGCTGCTGCTCGTCGCGGCCGTGCGCGGCCAGTGGAAGGTCTTCATCACCGCGCTCGGCGTGCCGCTGACGCTCACCGCGATCGCCTGGCCGCTGTCGGCGGATCCCGAGAAGTTCTTCACCCGGGTGGTGCCGTATCTGGCGCAGACGCGCGACTACTTCAACAGCTCGATCGGCGGGAACGGGCTCTACTACGGCCTGCCGCACTGGCTGATCCTGCTGGTGCAGGGTGTGATGGCCGCGGTGGTCGCGGTGACGCTGTGGCTGCTGTGGCGCTACTACCGCGACGACGAGCTGTTCTTCGTCACCACGTTCTCCGGGGTGCTGCTCACCGCGTCGTTCCTGCTGCTCTCGCTGGGCCAGATGTACTACTCGATGATGCTGTTCCCGTTCCTGCTGTCGGTGGTGCTGCGCAATTCCGTGCTGCGCAACTGGCCCGCCTGGCTGGCGATCTTCGGGTTCATGACCTACGACAAGTGGCTCTCGGACCGCTGGCAGAGCACCGGGCGCACGCTCGAGTACCTGCGGGTGACCTTCGGCTGGGGTCTGCTGCTCGTCGTCGTGTTCTGCGTGCTGGGTGACCGCTACCTGGCCGCGCGCCGCGAGGGCAGGCTGCGGTTCGGCATCGACCCGGCGTGGATGGCGAGCGCGCCGGATTCGCGCGACGGTTCCGACGACGACAAGCCCGCGCCCGCCGCGGTCTCCCCCGCGCCCGATCGCGACGATCCCGTCGCGCCGGAAGAGCCGGTCGACGACCGCGAACCCGCGCTGAAATAGAGCACGGCCCGTGCTGTGACGCGACGATCGCGGCGCGCACCGGCCGAAACCATTAGCGTGGAGTGATGAGTTCCGATACTTCGTTACCCACGCCGCGCATCCAGCTGACGCCGCAGCAGTGGCGGGCGAAACTGGACCCGCAGGAATACGCCGTTCTCCGCGAGGCCGCCACCGAGCGCCCGTTCGTCGGGGAATACACCGACACCAAGACCGAGGGCGTCTACACCTGCCGCGCCTGCGACGCCGAATTGTTCCGCAGCACCGAGAAATTCGACTCGCACTGCGGCTGGCCGTCGTTCTTCGACCCGGCCGATTCCGACGCGGTGATCCTGCGCGCCGACGACTCGCTCGGTATGCGCCGGGTGGAGGTGCTGTGCGCGAACTGCCACAGCCACCTCGGCCACGTCTTCGAGGGCGAGGGCTACGCGACGCCCACCGACCAGCGGTACTGCATCAACTCGATCGCGCTGCGCCTGCAGCCCACCGAGGACTGACACGACGAAGGGCCCGGTCGAGGCGACCGGGCCCTTCGTCGTGTCCTGACTACGGCAGCGCGGTGACCAGCTGGTCGACCTCGACGCGCGGGCCGGTGAAGAACGGGATCTCCTCGCGCACGTGCAGGCGGGCCTCGGTGGCGCGCAGGTCACGCATCAGGTCGACGATGCGGTGCAGCTCGGGGGCCTCGAAGGCGAGGATCCACTCGTAGTCGCCCAGCGCCATCGAGCTGACGGTGTTGGCGCGCACGTCCGGGTAGCCGCGGGCCGCCTTGCCGTGATCGGCGAGCATCTTGCGCCGCTCCTCGTCGGGCAGCAGGTACCACTCGTAGGACCGCACGAACGGGTACACGCAGATGTAGTTGCCCGGGTCCTCCCCCGCCAGGAACGCGGGGATGTGGCTCTTGTTGAACTCCGCCGGGCGGTGCACCGCCACATTGCTCCACACCGGGGCGCTGGCCCGGCCCAGTTCGGTGGTGCGCCGGAAGTCGGCGTAGGCGGCCTGCAGGTCCTCGACGCGCTCGGCGTGGGTCCACAGCATGAAGTCGGCGTCGGCGCGCAGGCCGGCCACGTCGTAGATGCCGCGCAGCACGACACCCTTGTCGGCCAGGCCGTCGAAGAACGCCTGCGCCTCCTTGATCGCCGCGGCCCGGTCCTCGCCGAGCACGCCCGGCTGCACCTGGAACACCGAGAACATCAGGTAGCGAATGGTGGAGTTGAGGGCCTGATAGTCGAGTCGCGCCATGGATCCATGGTGCCACTGCGGTGATTTCGCCTGCCGGGTGGGCGGGGATACGGGTTCCGCCGGTGGTCGTCAGTCGGTCACCGGCCTGCCCGCCCGCCACGGCGAGGTCTCGTCGCTGCCGAAAACCGAGGTCACGGTGGTCGCCGCACCCGCGTGCAGTTCGACCGGGCCGAGCTCGGGGTCGAGGATCAGGGTGCGGGTGGGCTGGTCGCCGGTGGTCGTCACAGCGCGCGATCATGCAGCATCGCTATCGAACCCGGTCGGGGACACGCCGGGTGAGTGCGTCGAGACATGTCCAGCCCCGTGGATCGGCGCAGCGGTCGTCGACCCGGCCGCTGTCCGCGGCGACCCTACTCGACGGTGGAGGTGAGGGCGCTCGCGATGCGGTCGGCCGCGGCGGTGCCCGAGGCGACGCAGGCGGGGACGCCGACGCCGTGGAGGTAGGCGCCCGCTACGGCGAGGCCGTCGAGGTCGGCGACGGCGGTCTCCAGGGTGGCGATGCGGTCGGTGTGGCCGGGGGCGTACTGGGGCAGGCCGCCGGGCCAGCGCTGGACGACGGACTGGAGGGGGGCGATCTCGGCGCCGGTCACCGTGGTCAGGTCGGCGACGGCGGCGGCGACGAGTTCCTCGTCGGACCAGGACAGCGGGGCTTCGTCGCCGAAGCGGCCGAAGGACGCGCGGACCAGAGCGACCTCGCGGGCGCCGAGGTGCGGCCACTTGCGGCTGGACAGCGTGAAAGCCTTGGCGCGCAGGGGTTCTCCGGTGGCGACGAGGATGCCCGAGTTGTCCGGCAGGCCGGTGGCGAGCGGCAGCGCCATGGCGACCAGCGCCGAGGAGGACAGGTCGATCTCCCCGGCGGCCGCGGCGGCGACCGGCGACACGTGGTGCAGCAGCCGGGCGGTGACCGGGGCCGGGGTCGCCAGGACGACGGCGTCGACGAGGCCGATCGGGTCGACCACCCACCCCCGGGGCGCGGTGGCCACCCGGGTGGCCGCGAGGGTGGTGACCAGGCGCGCGGCCGACGCCGTGGTCAGGGCGGCGAGCAGGGCGCCGTAGCCGTCGCGCAGGCCGCCGAAGACCGGCGCGGTGCTCGGCGGCGGCAGGGCCTCGCGGACCGCGTCGGTGAGGCTGCGGGCGCCGCGGTCCAGGGCGGCGGCGAGGGTGGGCAGCGCGGCGCGGACGCCGATCGAGGCGCTGGTGCCCGCGTAGACGCCGCCCAGCAGCGGGTCGACACTGCGCTCGACCACCTGTGGCCCGAAGCGATCGGCTACGAGACTGTGCACGTCGACATCGGCACCCGGCGTCCAGTCGAAGGCGCGCTGCGGCTCGGCCGCGACCCGCGCCAGCGTCGCGTCGTCGACGAGCCCGCGCAGGGACTCGGCGTCGGAGGGGATACCCATCAGCGTCCGCCCTGGCAGCGGATGCGGCGCCCCCTGCGCCCACACCAGCGGCCGCTTGCCCGCCGGGCGGACGAGCTGGTCGGCGATGCCGAGCTCGGTCATCAGCTCGATCACCTCGGGCCTGCGCCCGACGAACGCCTCGGCGCCGAGATCCAGTGGCTCCCCGGCCAATTCGCCGGTGTGCAGCACGCCGCCGACCCGCGCGCGCTGCTCGAGCACCACGATATCGGCCTCGGCGCCCAGCCGCTGCCGCAGTCGATACGCCGCGACGAGCCCACTGATGCCGCCACCGATGATCGCGATCCGCATGCTTCGACCGTAGTCGCGCGGCGACGACCGCCGGAACTCACACCCTCGACGCTGTCACCGGGATCACCACCCACGCCCCGGATCTCCGCGAGCGCATCCACGCCGGAACCAGCAGGAGGTACCAAGGCGCGGCCATCGAGCTGTCGACCGGCGACTGCCGACCCCGTCCCACCGGACGGGGCGGGCGCGACGGGAAACTACAGCGAGTGCACCAGGTCGACGAGCGCGGTCAGCACGCCCGGATCGGTCTCGGGCTGCACGCCGTGTCCGAGGTTGAAGATGTGGCCGGTCGCGCCGAGGGTGATGGCGTCGTCGGCCTCGCGCAGGATGCGGCGGGTCTCGGCCTCGACCGCGTCGAACCCGGCGAACAGGATCGCCGGATCCAGGTTGCCCTGCAAGCCTTTTCCGGCGCCGACGCGGCGCACGGCCTCGGTCAGCGGCACCCGCCAGTCGACGCCGACCACGTCCGCGCCCGCCTCGCCCATCGCCCCGAGCAGCTCGCCGGTCCCGACCCCGAAGTGGATGCGCGGCACGCCCGCGGCGGCGACCTCGGCGAACACGCGCTCCGAATGCGGGAGCACGAACTCGCGGTAGTCGGCCAGCGACAGCGCGCCCGCCCAGGAGTCGAACAGCTGCACCGCGTCGACCCCGGCGGCCAGCTGGGCCTGCAGGAACGCGATGGTGATGTCGGTGAGCGTGCCGAGCAGGGCGTGCCAGGTCTTCGGGTCGGCGTGCATCATCGCCTTGGTGCGCTCGTGCTGCTTGCTCGGCCCGCCCTCGACCAGGTAGGACGCCAGGGTGAACGGCGCGCCGGCGAACCCGATGAGCGGGGTGTCGCCGAGCGCGTCGGTGAGCAGGCGCACGCCCTCGGCGACCGCGCCGACCTCTTCGGGCCGCAGCCGCGGCAGGGCCCGCACATCGGCCTCGGTCCGCACCGGCGAGGCGACGACGGGGCCGACGCCCGGCACGATGTCGAGGTCGATGCCCGCCGCCTTGAGCGGAACGACGATGTCGGAGAACAGGATTGCCGCGTCGACGCCGTGGCGGCGGATCGGCTGCATGGTGATCTCGCACACCAGCTCGGGGTCGAAGCAGGACTCGAGCATGCCGATGCCCTTGCGCAGCTCCCGGTACTCGGGCAGCGAGCGGCCCGCCTGGCGCATGAACCACACGGGGCGCCTGCTGGGCGTCGCGCCGGTGGCGGCGGCCAGGAAGGGGGCATCGGTCAACCGGCGGCGGGTGTAAGTGCTCATCACCGCCCATCCTAAGCGGCCATCGCTGCCGGCTCCGGAGCGCCACCTCACCCCCGATCGGGTGGGCGATCCCGCCACGACCGCGGATCGCCGACGGAATTCCCCCGCGTCGCGCATCGCGCATCCCATCGACGCCGAGAATGCGCCCTGCGCAACACAGCCCGCGCACGACGCGCACAGGCGGCGCGCCTCCGACGACGCCGGGCACGCACGGTCTACCGTTTCTCCTCGTGACACCGCTCGACATCCGCGACGGCGCCGCACCGACCGGGGGAACGCCCCGCGAGCCTGCTTCTTTCCGGGCGGCGGTCGATGCGATGGGCACCGCAACCGTGCACCCTCGAATCGAGCTGGCGCCTATCCGTCCCCCGCAACGGTTGGCGCCGTTCTCCTATGCGCTCGGCGCCGAGGTCACCCACCCCGACAGCGCCATCGTGCCGATCGATTCCGAGGGCGACGCCTTCGGCAGGCTGATCCTGCTGCACGACCCGGACGGCGACGAGGCCTGGCACGGTGTGTTCCGGCTGGTCGCCTACATCCAGGCCGACATCGATGCCGCGCTCGCCGCCGACCCGCTGCTGCCCGAGGTGGCGTGGAGCTGGCTGGTCGACTCCCTGGAGTCGCGCGGCGAGCCGTTCACCGCCCTCGGCGGCACCGTCACGGCCACCAGTTCGGTCCGCTACGGCGACATCGCGGGCCCGCCCCGGGCCCATCAGCTGGAGCTGCGCGCCTCCTGGACGGCGATGAACACCGAGATGCGGCGGCACGTGGAGGCGTTCTGCGAGGTCCTGGCCTTCGCCGCCGGGCTGCCACCCGCCGGGATCACCCATTTGCGACCGGAGTCCTATACCCGCACCGATCACCCTTGATCGCCACGTAGAGTTCACGTTTATGCCGGTCGCCGAGGATCCAACCGCAGCAGAGCCCCTGCTCGCCCCCGCCGAGGGGGTGCCACCCGTGCTGGCGACCGCCGACGAGGTCGCCGCGGCGGCCCGCACGCTGGCCGCGGGCACCGGTCCACTGGCCGTCGACGCCGAGCGTGCGTCCGGTTTCCGCTACTCGGCGCGGGCGTACCTGATCCAGCTGCGCCGCGCGGACGCCGGCTCCTTCCTGATCGATCCGATCCCGGTGACCGACGCGCTGACCCCGCTGGCCGAGGCGATCAACCCGCTCGAATGGGTATTGCACTCGGCCGACCAGGATCTGCCCGGCCTGGCCGAACTCGGGCTGCGCCCGGCCCGGCTGTTCGACACCGAGCTCGGCGGCCGGATCGCCGGCTACGAGCGCGTCGGCCTGGCCGCGATGGTGGAGAACCTGCTGGGCCGCTCGCTGCGCAAAGGGCACGGGGCCGCCGACTGGTCGACCCGCCCGCTGCCCGACGAATGGCTCAACTACGCCGCCCTGGACGTGGAACTGCTGCTGGAACTGCGCGACACCGTCGCCGCCGATCTCACCGATCAGGGCAAGATCGAGTGGGCCGCCGAGGAATTCGAGCACGTCCGCACCATGGAGCCGCCCGCGCCGAAGGCCGATCGCTGGCGGCGCACCTCCGGCATCCACACCCTGCGGCGCCCGCGTCAGCTGGCGATCGTGCGGGAACTGTGGACCACCCGCGACGAGCTGGCCCGCGCCCGCGACGTCGCGCCCGCCCGCATCCTGCCCGACGCGGCGATCGTGGCCGCGGCCACCGGCGAACCGCGCAGCATCGCCCAGCTGCGCACCCTGCCGGTCTTCGGCGGCCCGCGCCAGCGCCGCTACTCCCGTGACTGGCTGGCCGCGGTCGAACGCGGCCGCACCCTGCCGGACAAGGAACTCCCCCCGCTGACGCTGCCCTTCGACGGTCCGCCCCCGGTCAACCGCTGGGAACGCCGCGACCCCGCCGCCGCGGCCCGCCTGACCACCGCGCGCGGCGCGATGGGCGAGCTGTCCACCGAGTACGCCATCCCCGTCGAGAACCTGCTCTCCCCCGATCTGGTCCGCAGGCTGTGCTGGGACGGGCTGCCCGACTACAAGAACGTCGGCGAGCCCGACGAGCTGTCGGCCACGATCGAGGAGTTCCTGCGCGCGGGCGGCGCCCGGCCGTGGCAGCGCGCGCTGGCCGTGCCCGCCCTGACCAAGGCACTGACCCCCGACGCCTAGCGCCTCGGCCCCACCGCTGGACGCGGCAGGGCCGAGGGCGCCGGACACCGATCAGGGTGCGGGCTGCGCCTGCTCGACAAACCGGTTGGTGTAGGTGGCCGCGAGGTCGATCCGGTCGCGGACCGGGGCCACATTGCGCGAGTACTGACCGAGGATGCGCAGAACATTCTGGGCGCCTTCGGTTTTCATGAGGCCGTCACCGTTGAACATGCCGATCGAGTCCCGGATCGACTGCACATAGAGGGCCGGATCGCTGCCCGCGTACTGCGAGGGCATCGTCGCGGCGATCTCCTCCGGGGTGTGGGTGTCGATCCAGCGCAGGGTCTGCACGAACGCGTTCGCCAGCTTCTGCACGATCTCCGGATGCGCGGCGACGGTGTCGCATTTCATGTAGAGCGAGGAGGCGGGGTACAGACCGCCGAGCGCGGCGCGGGTCCCCTCCTCGTTGCGCATGTCGGTGAGGATCTTCGCGTCGCCGGACTGCACCATCTTGGCCACGGTCGGGTCGGTGGTCATGCCCGCGTCGATGCCGTCGTGGTTCATGCCGGCGATGAAGGTCTGGCCCGCACCGACTTTCACCCGGGTGTAGTCGGAGGTGCTCAGGCCCGCCTGGCCCGCCAGCGCCTGGGTGAGGAAGTCGGTGGACGAGCCCAGCGAGGTGACGCCGAGTTTGCGGCCTCGGAAGTCGGCCGGGGTACGGATGTCCTCGGCATCGGCGGTGGCGACCAGCTCCACCTCCCCCGGCACATCGGCGAACTGGACCACGGTCTGCAGGCACTGGTCCTTGGCCTGCAGGTCGATGGTGTGGTCGTAGAAGCCGACCACGGCCTGCACGTCGCCGGTGAGCAGCGCGGTCTCGGCGCTGGCGCCGGACTGTTCACCGAGCAGCTTCACGTCGAGGTCGTTGGCGTCGAAGGCACCGAGTTGCTGGGCCAGCATGGCGGGCAGATAGATCACCTTCTCCAAACCGCCCACCATGATGGTGATCTGGGGCCTGCCGTCGGCCATCGGGATGGTGCGCGAGTCACGGCAGCCGGTGGCCACCAGCAGCGAGCTGATCGCGAGCAGGGCGACGGCGAGCGTCTTGCGGTACCTCATCGCCTACACCCCGTGCCCGGACTGCGCCTGCGAGGGACGCCATTTCAGCAGCCGGTTCTCCGCGACGCCGATCAGCCATTCCGCCATCAGCGCGACCACGGTGATGATGATCATGCCCGCGTAGATGCCCGCCGCGTCGAAGGTGCCCTGCGCGTTGGAGATCAGCAGGCCCAAACCCTTACTGGCACCGGCGTATTCGCCGACGACCGCGCCGATCAGCGCGAAGCCGAAGGCGGTGTGCAGGCTGGACAGGATCCAGGTGGTGGCACTGGGCAGCACGATCGACCCGAGGATCTGGCGCTTGCTCGCGCCGAGGATGCGCGCGTTGTTGATGACGTTGCCGTCGACCTCCCTGGCGCCGGTGAAGGCGTTGAAGAACACCGCGAAGAACACCAGCACCACCACGGTCGCCACCTTGGACTCCAGGCCGAGACCGAACCAGATGATGAACAGCGAGGCCAGCACGATGCGCGGAACGGCGTTGAGCGCCTTGATGAACGGCGCGAGCACATCGGCCCAGTAGCGGCTGCGGCCCAGCAGCGTGCCCAGGACGACACCGGCCACGGTGCCGATAACGAAGCCGAGCACGGCTTCCTGCACGGTGGTGAAGATCTGCAGCCAGATCGAACCGAACTGCGTTCCCTCGGTGAACCATTCGACCAGGCGGTCCCAGATGAGCGAGGGCTTGGAGTAGAAGAACGGGTCGATCCACACGCTGGCGACCAGTTCCCACGAACCCAGCCACAGCGCGATGAGCGCGGCCCGCAGGCCCCACACCCGCAGCTTGGACCTGCGGTGTTTCGCCTTGACCCGGGCCAGGATCTGGTCCTCGGTCTCCGCCTCGACCTCCGGCACGGTGACCGCGATCTTGTCCATCGTCTCAAGCGACACGGGTCGCTCCCTTCGTGCGCGCCGCCTCGACCTGATCGCGCAGCGTTTCCCAGATTTCCTTGTAGAGGTCGCGGAACTCCTCGGTGAGCCGCACCTCTTCGACATTGCGCGGCCGCTCGAGGGTGACGCGGAAGTCGCCGCACACCGTCGCCGGGCTCGCGGTCATCACCACGACCCGATCGGCCAGGGCGATGGCCTCCTCCAGGTCGTGGGTCACGAAGATCACCGCGGCGTCGGTGCCGGCCCACACGCGCAGCAGTTCGTCCTGCATGAGCTGGCGGGTCTGCACGTCGAGCGCGCTGAACGGCTCGTCCATGAGGATGATCTCGGGCTCGTTGACCAGCGTCTGGGCCAGCGCGACGCGCTTGCGCATGCCGCCGGAGAGCTGGTGCGGGTAGTAGTCCTCGAACCCGGCCAGGCCGACGATGCGCACCCATTCGGCGGCCTTCGCCTTGGCCTGCGCCTTCGACACGCCACGGAAGCGCGGGCCGAGCGCGACATTGTCGATGACGCTGCGCCAGGGCAGCACCGCGTCCTGCTGGAACATGTAGCCGATGCCGTCGGGAATGCCGTCGACGTCCTTGCCGCGCACCAGCGTCCGGCCCGCCGAGGTCGGCTCGAGGCCGGACACCAGCGAGAGGGTGGTGGACTTGCCACACCCGGTCGGGCCGACCACGGCGACGAATTCGCCCGCCGCGACCGTGAAGTCGATGTTCTTCACCGCCGTGTGGATGCCACCGTCGGTTCCGGGGAAGCGCTTCGTCGCGCCCCGGAGTTCGATGAGTGGATTGCTCATTGCTGCTCCTGTGTCCGGCGCCGCTGCTGTGATGTGCGGCCGCTATCGAAAGATAAGTGGGCTGGGTCACAGGGCGCGCGCTTGTGCGCACAACCAGCGCAACCAGCGATTCCGCAGGTTCTGCGCATTGTGCTCACGCGTTCGGGGCGTGCTTAGACTGAGCCGGTGAGGCTGTTCCCCCGGGGCGTCCGGCTGCGGACGCAGATCGTGTTGCTGCAGGTCGCGCTGGTCGCGCTGACCCTGGGGCTCGCGTTCGGGGTGTTCGCCTACCTCAGCGATCAGCGCCTCACCGCCGAGTACGGGCAGCGGGCGCTGGCGATCGCGCGGACCGTCGCCAGTGATCCGGTGGTGCGCGCGGAGGTCGCCCGGTACGCGGCCCTGCCGCTGACGCCGGGACCGTCACTGCGCGCCGAACTCGTGGCCGGGGACCTCGAGCGGACCGCCGAGGCGGCGCGACAGCGCACCGGCGCGCTGTTCGTGGTGATCACCGACGAGGCCGGGTTGCGCCTGGCGCATCCCGATCCGGCCCGGCTGGGCGAGATGGTGAGCACCGATCCGTCACAGGCGCTGGGCGGGGCCGAGGTGGTGATCAGCGAGCAGGGCACGCTCGGCGATTCGGTGCGCGCGAAAGTGCCGGTGCGCGCGCCGGATTCGGATCGGGTGGTCGGCGAGGTGAGTGTCGGCATCTCGACCGAGGCGGTGGGGGAACAGCTGAGCAGCGACCTGAGCAAGGCCGGGGTGCTGGTGCTCGGTGCGCTCTTCGCCGGCATCGCGGGGTCGATCCTGCTGGCCCGGCGCTGGCACGGGCTCACCCTGGGTCTGCAACCCGCGGAGCTGGCCGAACTGGTGCGCGAACAGGACGTGGTGCTGCACGGCATCGGGGTCGGCGTGGTCGCGGTCGACGACCGGTGGCGCACCACAGTGATCAACGACGAGGCGCGCGCCCTGCTCGGGATCGAGGGCGAGAGCGGCCGTCCGGTGGAGACGATCGGGCTCACCGCCCGCGTGCTCGCGGCGTTCCGGGCCGCCGACGGGCTCCCGGTCCAGGCCGCGGTCGGTGACCGGATCGTGGTGGTCACCGCGCGAATGGTCACCCGCGACGGGCGCTCGCTGGGCGCGGTGCTCGACGTGCGCGACCGCACCGATGTCGAATCGCTGACCCGCCAACTCGACGCGGTGCAGTCGATGAGCACCGTCCTGCGTGCCCAGCGCCACGAATTCGCCAACCGGCTGCACCTGCTCAGCGGGCTGCTGCACGGCGACCGGCCCGGCGAGGCCGCGCGCTACATCGACGAACTGCTCGGCTCCGGCCCCCTCGGCGCCGCCATGCCGGGCATCGACGCGGTCCGCGACCCGTATCTGCAAGCCTTCCTCGCCGCCAAGGCCGCGCACGCCAGGGAGAACGGCGTCCAGCTGCGGTTGGGGCCGAACACCTGGGTCGACGCGAATCTCGCTGCGCCGGTGGATGTCACGACCGTTCTCGGCAATCTGCTCGACAACGCAATCGACGCGGTACGCCCTGGTACCCCCAGCACCGCCCTGGTGAGCGCCCCGCGAGCTGCTCCCGACGACTCGGCCCAGAACTCGCCGAATACTGCTGGTGCCGAACCCGATTCGACAGCGGTGCCCGTCCGCGAGGTGACTCCACTGCCTCCGGTCGACGCGGCCCGCCGATCGGCCGAAACCCGGACAGGTTCACCGGCACTGCCCGCCGGGGAATTCCCCGACACGGATACCGCGCGAATCAGCACGGGATCCGTATCACCACCCGACACAACACCGACTGCCCCGGCAGCGACCCACACCGACACGGCACCCGCAGCACAGCCCGACCCGACAGCAGCACAGCCCGACACGGCACCCACGGCGGAGTCCGGCGAAGACCTGACCGGGTCGGGGACCGAACCGCGAGGTCGGCGTGCCGAGTCCGGTTCGCGCTTCGCCGCTTCCGCGGCGGTGGTGGAAGTCGAACTGGTGCAGGAGGGTTCGACGCTGCACATCACGGTGGCCGACAGTGGGGGCGGGGTGGCGCCGGATCTGGTGGACGATCTGTTCGCGGACGGGGTGTCGACCAAGCCGGGGGTGGGGGTGCCGGGCGGGCGCGGGGTGGGACTCACGCTGTCCAGGCAGGTGGCCAGGGCACTCGGCGGGGATGTGTGGCTGGCGTCGGCGGGGACGCCCGGCGGGGCGCTGACCGGGGCGGAGTTCATCGCGCGTCTGCCGGGCGTGCTGACCGAGGGAGAGCCGACGTGAGCCGGACCGAATTCAGCGTGCTCGTCGTGGACGACGACTTCCGGGTGGCGAACATGCACGCCGGAATCGTCGGGGCGCTGCCGGGATTCGCCGTCGGTGCGGTCGTCAACACGGTGGCCGCGGCACGACAGGCGCTGGCCGAGAACGCCGTCGACCTGGCCCTGGTGGACGTGTACCTGCCCGACGGGTCCGGGATCGACCTGGTCCGGGACCTGCGCTGCGACGCCATGATGCTCACCGCCGCCACCGAATCCGCCACGGTGCGGGCGGCGGCGTCGGCGGGCGCCCTCTCCTACCTGGTGAAGCCGTTCGATCACACCGTGCTCGCCGCGCGCCTGGCCGGATACGCGCGCTACCGGCGGATCCTGGCGGCCCCGGACGTCACCGCCCGCGACGTCGACGCCGCCTGGGACGCGCTGCGCCCGGCCCCACCCGCACCCGACCGCGCCACCACCGCGTCCTCCCCCACCCGGGAGCTGGTGTTACGGGCGGCCCAGGCCGCGGACGCGCCGATGTCGGCGGGCGAGATCGCGACCGCGATCGGCATCTCCCGCGCCACCGCCCAGCGCTACCTCGCCGCCCTCGTCACCACCGGCGACCTGCGCATGCGGCTGCGCTACGGCGCGACCGGCCGCCCCGAACAGGAGTACTCCCCCACCCGCCGCCCCTCGTAGGCGCGCGACAACCGCACCGCGCGACCACTGCACGGCAGCCCCGCGCCCACCACACCACAGCGCCCGCCCACCGCACCCGTCCACCACTGCACCGCAGCCGCGCGCCCACCACACCACAGCAGCCCACGCCCACCGCACCACGCGACCGCACCGCAGCCCACGCCCACCGGCCCACAGCCCGGACCTGGCCGACCGCGGCCCGAGCCCACCACACCGCGACCGCACCGTGATCCGCTGTCGGCGTGGCGCCGGCGACGCGGCACCGCGTCCGTTCGATGTGTACGCACGGTCACCGGTGGGTATTGAACGGGGTTACGCCCCACACGGTTTGGAGTACGGCCTTGACCGACCCGCGCTTTCCGCAGCCCTATCAGCCGCCCCGATTCCCGGTGGGCCCACCCGAACCCAACGCCGTCACCGCCATCTTCGCCGGCATCCTCGCCATCCTCGGCGGCCTGCGCGGCGTGTTCGGCGCGGTGGCCATCCCGTTCCTGACCACCGACGCCGACTTCGACCCGACCGGGTTCTGGAGCAAGATCCAAGTGCTGCTGGGGATTTCGGCGCTGTGCTCACTGGTCCTGCTCATCGGCGGGATCCTGATGCTGGCGCGCAAGCAGATCTCGCGCGTCCTGATCGGGCTGGGCGGTACCGGCACGCTGGTGCTGTCGGTCGTCACCTCGATCGCGCTGTACAACCATCTGGACGCGCGGACCGACGATTCCACCTCGCTCACCGTGTCCTTCGATTCCGATCTGAGCGTGCTCAACGCGATCGGGTTCCTGTTCAATATCGGCCTGCTGGTGCTGACCTTCCTGCCGAGCACGGGTCGCTGGCTGGCGCACCGACGGCCCGCGTACTGACCGAAATTCCCTCGACCCGGTGACCGCTCGGCGCTAGCGTGGCTCCTCGCCCGCCGTCACCGTCGAGAGGATCCACCGTGTCCGAAGCCGAGGCCATCGCCGCCAACCGGGCGAACTGGGACGACCGGGCCGATGTGCACGCGCGCTCGCGGATGTACGACGTCGACGCCTTCCTGGCCGACCCGGCCGCGATCTCGTCGGTGGTGCGCAACGACCTCGCCGTCCTGGCGCCCCATCTGCCCGGCACCGGGATCGTCGGGCGCTCGCTGCTGCACCTGCAATGCCACATCGGCACCGACACGGTGTCCTGGGCCCGGCTGGGCGCGGTGCAGGTGCACGGGCTCGACCTGTCGCCGAACTCGCTGCGGCACGCGGCGCGCATCGCCGCGGCCGACGGTCGCGACATCACCTGGGTCGAGGGCGACGCGCGCTACGCCTCCTCGGTGCTCGACCGGACCTTCGACACCATCGTGACCAGCGCGGGCACCATCGTCTGGCTGCCGGAGCTGACCGCGTGGGCCCGCTCCATCCACGACCTGCTCGTCCCCGGCGGCGTGTTCGTCCTTCGTGACGACCACCCGATCCTGGGCGCGATGGAGTTCGGGCCGTGGGAGATCAACGACGACTACCTCGCCGGCGGCGGTACCCGCACCTACTCCGACGCGGGCACCTACACCGAGGACTCAGAGGGCTCGATCACCCACACCACCAATCACGAATGGCGGCACGACCTGGGCGAGGTCGTGGGCGCGCTGCTCGGCGCGGGCCTGCGGATCGAGGCGCTGCACGAACTGCCCTACATGGATTGGCGCCCGTTCGACGAACTCGTCGCCGACGAGCGGGGCTGGACGCTCCCGCCGGGGACACCGCGCATCCCCCTGAACTTCGCCGTCGTCGCCCGGCGGCCGTGAACGCGCCGCGCGCCCGGTGACACTCACCGGGCGCGCGGGATGCGGGCGTCAGCGTGACTGCAGCCAGCCGCCGATGCGCTGGGCGATGGCCTCGGCGGTCAGCCCCAGTTCCTCGAGGATCTCCCCGCGCGAGGCGTGGTCCAGGAACTGCTGGGGCACACCGAGATCGCGGGTCGGCACGTCGAGACCGGCGTCGCGCAGACGCGCCGAGAGCGTGGACCCGATGCCACCGTGCAGGCCGCCGTCCTCGACGGTGACGACGAGACGGTAGTTCTCGGCCATCTTGACCAACGTGTCCGACACCGGGATGACCCAGCGCGGGTCGACGACGGTGACCGAGATGCCCTGCGGCTCCAGGAGTTCGGCGACCCGCATGGCCGTCTCGGCGAACGGGCCGACCGCGACGAGCAGGACGTCGCCGTGCTGGGCCTGCGCCGAGCCCGCGGCCGGGACCGCCAGCCGCAGCACGTCGACACCGTCGAGCCGTTCCACCGCGGTGATGTCCTCGGCGACACTGCCTTTCGGGAACCGCAGCACCGTCGGGCCGTCGGAGATCGCCAGCGCCTCGGCGAGTTCCTCGCGCAGGGTGGCGCCGTCGCGCGGGGCGGCGACCCGGATGCCGGGGATGATGCCGAGCAGCGAGAAGTCCCACATGCCGTTGTGGCTGGCGCCGTCGGGGCCGGTGATGCCCGCGCGGTCCAGCACCACCGTGACCGGCTGCTTGAGCAGCGCGACATCCATCAGCAGCTGATCGAACGCGCGGTTGAGGAAGGTGGAGTAGATCGCGACGACCGGGTGCATGCCGCCCAGCGCCAGCCCCGCCGCCGAGGCCATCGCGTGCTGCTCGGCGATGCCCACGTCGAACATGCGGTGCGGGAAGCGCTCGCCGAAGGGCGCCAGGCCGGTGGGGCCGGGCATGGCCGCGGTGATGGCGACGATGTCCTCGCGCCGCGACGCGTGGTCGATGAGTTCCTCGGAGAACACCGCGGTCCAGCCCTTGGCCTTCTTGCCCGCGAGCGGGCGGCCGGTGAGCGGGTCGATCGGATCGCAGGCGTGCATCTGGTCGGCGACATGGTTCTCGGCGTGCTCGTAGCCGTTGCCCTTGCGGGTGACCACGTGCACGACGACCGGTCCGCCGAAGTCCTTGGCGCGCCGCATGGCCGCCTCGAGCGCGACCAGGTCGTGGCCGTCGACCGGGCCGACGTACTTCATGCCCAGATCGGAGAACAGCTCCTGCGGGCTCACCGCGTCCTTGATCCCCGCCTTGAGCGCGTGGACCATCGAGTACGCCGAATCCCCCACCGCGGGGATGCTCTTGAGCAGACGCTTCCCGGCGTCGAGGGCGTGCTCGTAGGCGGGCTGGGTGCGCAGCGCGGTCAGCCGGTCGGCGAGGCCGCCGATGGTCGGCGCGTAGGAGCGGCCGTTGTCGTTGACCACGACCACCACCGGGCGGTCGGGCGCGCCCGCGATGTTGTTGAGCGCCTCCCAGCACATGCCGCCGGTGAGCGCGCCGTCCCCGACGACGGCGACGACGGTGCGGTTCTGCTCGCTCAGCGCGAAGGCCTTGGCCAGCCCGTCGGCGTAGGACAGCGCCGCCGAGGCGTGCGAGGACTCCACCCAGTCGTGTTCGCTCTCGGCGCGGCTCGGGTAGCCCGACAGGCCGTCGCGCATGCGCAGCGAGTCGAACCGGTCCTTGCGGCCGGTGAGGATCTTGTGCACGTAGGCCTGATGGCCGGTGTCGAAGATCAGCGGATCGGCCGGGGAGTCGAAGATCCGGTGTAGCGCGATGGTCAGTTCGACCACGCCTAGGTTGGGGCCGAGGTGGCCTCCGGTGGCGGCGACCTTCTGCACCAGGAACTCGCGGATCTCGTCCGCCAGATCCCGCAGTTGCGGCACGCTCAGCCGGCGCAGATCTTCGGGTGAATCCACCCGCGACAGCACTCCCACCTGAACTCGCTCCCTCCGGACTACTGTGTGATCCGCCCAGTGTATTTGGCCGCGCGAGCGGCCCCGGCTCGCGGCCCCTTCCGGGCGCCTCACGCCGAGGATCACAGTCGGGGCGCCGGTCGGCGCGGCACGCCGCTGAACAGGGCGCGCCGCCGCCTGACGCCGTCACCACGGGCCGCGATCGCCTGTGAGGACTATCTCCCCCGCGCGCCCCCACGGGACCGGCCACGCGGCGTCCTAGAGTGGCGCTGTGGCCGAACCGGACGGTGTTGCGCGCACGATCGACCCCGGCGTGGTGGCGGCCATGCTCGACGAGGTGTACGCGGTCTGCCGGGACGACACCTCCGGCGCGCCCGCCGACTACATTCCCGAACTGGCCGCGGTCGCGCCCGACTCGTTCGGGCTGTGCCTGGCCACCGCGGACGGGCTGATCTACCAGGTCGGCGACACCGACATCGGGTTCACCATCCAGTCGATCTCCAAGCCGTTCACCTACGCGCTCGCGCTGGCCGATCGCGGCCTGGACGGGGTGGCCGCGCACATCGACGTCGAGCCGTCGGGCGAGCCGTTCAACGAGATCGCCCTCGAGCCCGACACCCAGCGCCCGAGCAATCCAATGATCAACTCCGGCGCGATCACCGCGGCCTCGCTGATCAGCGGCCGGGACGCCGCCGACAAGTTCGAGCGGGTCCGGCGCTGCTACTCCCGCGTCGCCGGGCGGGAGCTGACGATGGATCAGGCCGTCTACGAGTCCGAGGCGCGCACCGGCTACCGCAACCGCGCGATCGGCTACATGCTGCGCTCGGTCGGCATCATCGACGTCGACCCCGACGACGCGGTCGACCGCTACTTCCGGCAGTGCTCGATCGAGATCACCTGCGCCGATCTGGCCCTGATGGCCGCGACGCTGGCCGACAACGGGGTGAATCCGAAGACCAGGGAGCGGGCACTGTCGACCGCGCTCACCGAGCGGGTGCTCAGCGTGATGACGACCTGCGGCATGTACAACGCGGCCGGTGACTGGGTGACCACGGTCGGCCTGCCCGCCAAGAGCGGCGTCGGCGGCGGGATCATCGCCGTGCTGCCCGGCCAGCTCGGGATCTCGGTGTACTCCCCGCGCCTGGACGCCCAGGGCAACAGCGTGCGCGGGGTCGCGGCCTGCCGGGAGCTGTCCCGGCGGCTCGAACTGCACTTCTGTCACGTGACCCGCGCCGCGCGCACCGCCATCCGGGCCGACTACTCGGTCGCCCAGGTGCCCTCGCGGCTGCGCCGCTCCCCCGCCGACGCCGCGGTGCTGGCCGACCACGGCGACCGCGCCCGGGTCTACGAACTGCACGGCGACCTGCTCTTCGCGGGCGCCGAGCGCACGGTGCGCTCCATCGAGAGCAAGGTCGGCGACCTCGACGCCCTGGTCGTCGACCTGCGCCGGGTCGGCGAGGTGAGCGCGGTGGCGCGCGAGATGCTGGCGGCGCTGCAGACCGCACTGGTCCGCCGGGGCTGCCGGGTCGCGCTCGTCGATCCCGAGGCCCGGCTCGGGCACGAGGCGTCGAGCCTGGACCCCGAGGATCCGCGGGGGCGGGTGTTCATCGACCGCGACACCGCGACCGAGTGGTGCGAGGACATCATCCTGACCAGGCACCGCCCGCCGGGCGCGGATCCCCGCCGCTCGATCCCGCTCGACGAACATCCGCTGCTGGTCGGCCTCGACCCCGACAATCGCACCCGGCTGGGCAAGGACTTCGAACCTCGGACCATCGCGCGCGGCGAGGTGATCGCCGATCGGGGCGACCCGCGCTGCGGGCTCTTCCTGATCCTGGAGGGCCGGGTGCGGATGACCTTCCCCGGCACCGACGGGCGCGTGCACCGGCTGGTGACGCTGTCGGCGGGGATGTCGTTCGGCGAGATCCCGATGCTGCTCGGGCAGCCGTTCGTCAACGAGATCATCGCCGAGACGCCGGTGCGGGTGGCGGTGATGCGGCCGGAGATCTTCGATCAGCTCACCCACGACCACCCGCAGCTGAAACTGGCCCTGCTGCAACGCCTCGCCGCGGGCGCGTACGCGCAGATGGAAGCCGCGGTGCGGACCCTGTCCGGCAACGCGGGCAACTACTGACGGGGAACTCGGGCCCGCGGCGAGACGTTGGGCAGCACAGCATCCTTCGACGGACGGGAGTAGCGCGGTGGGCAAGAAGACCTGGCAGGCGAGCACCACGATGGTCGGGCGCGGCACGGTCCGCGCGGTCCCGGATCTGCTCCGGGTCACGCTGTCGGTGGAGTCGCGCGCCGACACCGTCGCCGCCGCCTACGGCCGCGCCGGTGATCGGGTGAGCGCCGTCGTCGCCGCCCTGCGCGCGGCCGGGGTGAGCGACGCCGACATGGCCACCAGCGGGCTGAGCGTGCGCACGGAGACGGTCTACACCGATCAGGGACGCAGCGAGATCTCCGGCTACCTGGCCACCACCGGGCTCAGCATCGCCCTGCGCGAGGGCACCGGCACCGAGCCCGCCGAGACGGTGGCGGCCGCGGTGACCGCGGGCGGCGACGATGTCCGCCTGGGTGGCCTGACCCGGGGGATCGCCGATCCCGAGCCGCTGCTCGCCCAGGCCCGCGACGCCGCCTTCGACGACGCGAAGACCAAGGCCGAGCAGTACGCCGCCCGCGCGGGTGTCGCCCTGGGCGCGGTCGTGCAGATCACCGAGGACACGGCCGTGCCGCTCCCCCGCGCCTACGACATCAGCGCCGAGATGGACAGCGCGCCGATGCTCATGGCCCGCGCGAGCTCCCCGGTGCCGGTGGTTCCCGGGGAGACCGAGATCGGCGCGTCTGTCCGGGTCACCTGGGCTCTGGACTGATCCGGGTTCGGTGGCCGCGGGACCGGCGGCGTCCGCTGAGCGTCCAGCGGGGCCACTGCCCGCGGTGGCCCGCCGACTCCTCAGCGGTCGAGCAACGCCACGCATTCGACGTGGTGGGTGGCCGGGAAGGCATCGAAGGCACGCAGATCGGCGAGGTGGTACCCGGCGTCGAGGTACAGGCCGAGGTCGCGCGCGAACGACGCCGGGTCGCAGCCGATGTGGACGATCCGACGGGGATCGGCGTCGGTGACCGCGGCCACGATCTCCTTGCCCGCGCCCGCGCGCGGCGGATCGAGGACAACGACATCGGGCCCGTCCCCGTCGCCCCGGGTGCGCACCCAGCGTTCGACGCGGTCGGCGCTCAGGTCCAGCCACGGCAGATCGCGCAAGGCGGCGACACCGTCGGCGACGGCGGAGCGCGCCGATTCGACGGCAGCGACCGCACCGGTCTGCCCGGTCTGCTCGGCCAGGCGCGCCGCGAACACCCCGACACCGCTGTAGAGATCCCAGCCGGAGCCACCGGGCGCCAGCCCCGACCACTCCGCGACCAGGTCCGAATAGCATTGCGCGGCACCGCGATGCGCCTGCCAGAAGCCCGTGGCCGAGAGTTCCCAGCGCCGGCCCGCCACGTATTCCACGGCCCGGCCGGTGCCCGCCATCACCCACTCCTCGCGGGGCGCGTTGGTGGCCGATTTGCGGGCGGCGGCCCGGTCCCGGACCGCGCCGCGCTCGTCACCGCCGGGGCCGCCGGACTCCCGGCGACGAGTCGGTCGCTGACCACGGCCGCGGCCCGCACCGCGTGGCGTCGCCGGGCGGCCGCCGGGCTGCGCGGTGTCGGGCACCGCGGCCAGTTCCACGATGTGGCGCACACCGTCGCCGTCGACGGCGACGACCAGGTCCGAGCCCGGTGTCCAGAGCCGGTCGGCGATGCCGTCGAGCGCGCCGGGCACCGGCTGCGGGCACCGCAGGTCCGCGATCACGTCGGTGCTGCGGAACCGGTGCACCCCGGCCCGGCCCGCCCCGTCGACGACCAGCCGCACGCGCGTGCGCCAGCCACCGGTGTCCGTGCCGGCATCCCCGGCGATCGGCTCGACCGTCACCTCCCGGTCCACCCCGGCCAGCCTGCGCAGCTGCTCGGCCACCACGGTGGCCTTGAGCGCGCGCTGCGCGGCGGGCGTGGCGAAGGAGAAATCGCAGCAGCCCGCGCCGCCCGGCCCGGACACCGGGCAGGTGGCGGGCACCCGATCCGGCGACGCCTCGATGATCTCGACCGCGTCGGCCCGGCAGAACGATCCGCCGCGATCCTCGGTGACCCGCGCGCGCACCAGTTCGCCAGGCAGGCCGTGGCGCACGAACACCACGCGGCCCTCGTGCCTGCCGACACAGAATCCGCCGTGCCCCGGCGGGCCGAGCCGGATCTCGAATTCCTGTCCGCGCCACTCACTCATCGGCGACGACCCGGCTCTTCGAACCCGCGCCGCACCGACCCCGGCGCGTTCCCCTCGGCCGCCTGCTTGGCGCGGGCCGAGGAACTGAGCTGCCACGGCACACTGGTGACCATCACGCCCGGCTCGAACAGCAGCCTGCCCTTGAGCCGCAGCGCGGACTGGTTGTGCAGCACCTGCTCCCACCAGTGCCCGACGACGTACTCGGGGATGAACACGGTGACGACATCGCGCGGCGCGTCCTTGCGGACCCGCTTGACGTAGTCCAGCACGGGCTTGGTGATCTCGCGGTACGGCGATTCGATCACCTTCAGCGGGACGTTGATCTCGCTGTTCTCCCATTCGCGCACCAGCCGGCGGGTGTCGGCGTCGTCGACGTTGACCGTGATCGCCTCGAGCGTGTCCGGGCGGGTCGCGCGGGCGTAGGCCAGCGCGCGCCGGGTCGGCAGGTGCAGTTTGGAGACCAGCACGATGGAGTGGGTGCGGCTGGGCAGCACGCCGTCCCAATCGGATTCGTCGAGTTCGCGCGAGACCGAGTCGTAGTGCTTGCGGATGAGCTTCATCACGATGAAGATCGCGACCATCGTGATGATCGCGATGTAGGCGCCCGCGAAGAACTTGGTGATCAGCACGATCACCAGCACGGTGCCGGTCGCGGTGAGGCCGACCGCGTTGATCACCCTGGACCGCTTCATCTTCGACCGCTGCGCCGGATCGGTCTCGGTGCGCAGCAGCCGGGTCCAGTGCCGCAGCATGCCGGTCTGGCTCAGCACGAACGAGACGAACACACCGACGATGTAGAGCTGGATGAGCTTGGTCACCTCGGCGCCGAACAGCACGACGAACGCGATCGCGGCGCCGGACAGGAACAGGATGCCGTTGGAGAAGGCCAGCCGGTCGCCGCGGGTGTGCAGCTGACGCGGCAGGTAGCGGTCCTGGGCGAGGATCGAGCCGAGCACCGGGAAACCGTTGAACGCGGTGTTGGCGGCCAGCACCAGGATCAGCGCGGTGACGATGGTGATGAAGAAGAAGCCGATCGGGAAGCCGTGGAAGACGCTCTCGGCGATCTGCGCGATCAGGGTCTTCTGGTGGTAGTCGGCGGGCGCCCCGACCAGGTTCGCGGTGTCGTGGGCGTAGACGATGCCGATCTTCTGCGCCAGGATGATGATGCCCATCAGCAGCACGATCGCGATGGTGCCCAACATGAGCAGCGTGGTCGCGGCATTGCGCGACTTGGGCTTGCGGAAGGCGGGCACGCCGTTGCTGATCGCCTCGACACCGGTCAGCGCGGCACAGCCGGAGGAGAAGGCGCGGGCGATGAGGAAGGCGAAAGCCAGCCCGTAGAGGTGCTCGTCCTCGGCGTTGAGCCCGAACCCGGCCGATTCGGCCTGGATGTCGTCGCCCAGCACGAAGATCCGGAACATGCCCCAGCCCAGCATGACGAACATGCCCGCGATGAAGGCGTAGGTCGGGATCGCGAACGCGGTGCCGGATTCGCGGATACCGCGCAGATTGATCGCGGTGAGGACGGCGATCGCCACCACCGCGAACAGCACCTTGTGCGTCGCGACGAACGGGATCGCCGAGCCGATGTTGGAGGCCGCCGAGGAGATCGACACCGCCACCGTGAGCACGTAGTCGACCAGCAGCGCGCTGCCGACGGTCAGTCCGGCGTTGGGGCCCAGGTTCTTCGTCGCGACCTCGTAGTCGCCACCGCCGGAGGGGTAGGCGTGCACGTTCTGCCGGTAGCTGGCGACCACCACGGCCATCACGAACGCGACGGCGACACCGACCCAGGGGGCGTACATGTAGGCCGAGATGCCCGCGGCCGAGAGCACCAGGAAGATTTCCTCCGGCGCGTAGGCCACCGACGACATGGCGTCGGAGGCGAACACCGGCAGCGCGATACGTTTGGGCAACAGCGTGTGGCCGAGCGAATCGCTACGGAACGGCCTGCCGAGCAGCAATCGCTTGGCTGCCGTCGTCAACTTGGACACCGGGCTGAGCATAGAGGAGATCGCGGCCGCCTTCGCGCGCACGTCGGCGGCGCACGAGCGCGGTGTCGTGATTGTTTGTGCCGCGTCGCCCGGGGGAAAATGGGCGATGGAAGCATCCGGCGGGTACGGTCCAAGCCGGATGCCACGGGTTGGCCAGGAACGAGGGTGCACGGTGTACGTAGTGATCATGGGGTGCGGACGGGTCGGCTCGTCGCTGGCGCGCGCTCTGGTCCGGGTGGGTCACGAGGTCACGGTGATCGACCGCGATCCCAGCGCGTTCCGCCGGCTGGGCGAGGGCTTCACCGGGCAGGAAGTGATCGGTGTCGGTTTCGACCGGGATGTGCTGACCCGCGCGGGGATCGAACGCGCCGACGCCTTCGCCGCGGTGTCCTCGGGTGACAATTCCAACATCATCTCGGCCCGGGTGGCCAGGGAGATGTTCGGCGTCGAACGGGTCGTCGCCCGGATCTACGACGCCAAGCGCGCCGAGGTCTACGAGCGGCTCGGCATCCCGACGATCGCGACGGTCCCGTGGACCACCGACCGGTTCCTGCGCACCCTCATCGGCGACAACTCGACCACCACCTGGCGCGATCCCACGGGCGCGGTGGCGGTCACCCAGCTCACCCTGCACGAGGACTGGTCCGGCCGCACGGTGCGCGATCTGGAGCGCGAGCTCGGGGTGCGCGTGGCGTTCATCCTGCGCTTCGGCCAGGGTCTGCTGCCCGACTCCAAGACCATCGTCCAGGCCGACGACGTGGTCTACGTCGCGGCGACCTCCGGCAGTGTCGGTGAGGCGGTCGCCATGGCCGCCAAGGCTCCCACGAACGAGGACTGAAGAACATGAAGGTGGCCATCGCCGGAGCGGGCGCCGTCGGGCGCTCGATCGCCAGGGAACTGCTACGCGGCGGGCATCGGGTGATGCTGCTGGAACGTCAGCTCGACCACATCGACCCGCCCGCCATCCCGGACGCCGTGTGGGTGCACGCCGACGCCTGTGAGCTGTCGCTGCTGGAGAACGCGGGACTCGAGACCTACGAGGTCGTCATCGCCGCCACCGGCGACGACAAGGCGAACCTGGTGCACAGTCTGCTCGCCAAGACCGAGTTCGGTGTCCGCCGGGTGGTCGCGCGGGTCAACGATCCGCGCAACGAATGGCTGTTCAACGAGTCGTGGGGCGTCGACGTGGCGGTGTCGACGCCGCGGCTGCTCGCCTCGCTCGTCGAGGAAGCCGTCTCGGTCGGCGATCTGGTGCGGCTGATGACGCTGCGGCAGGGCCAGGCCAACCTGGTCGAGATCACCCTGCCCGCCGACACCCAGCTCGCGGGCAAGCCGGTCCGCAGCCTGGTCATGCCGCGCGACACCGCCCTGGTGACCATCCTGCGCGGCGGCCGGGTCATCGTGCCCCAGCCCGACGACCCGTTCGAGGGGGACGACGAACTGCTGTTCGTCACCTCGGTGGAGGCCGAAGAGGACCTGCGCCTCACCCTGGCCACCCACGGCATCAAACCGTAACTCCCCGATACGGTTCCCGACGCGCGGGCGGCGCGGACGATTCAGGCGACCTTCAGCTCCGCGCGCAGCTTGTTGAGCGCGCGGTGCTGCATCACCCGCACGACGCCGGGGCTGGTGCCGATGGCCTCGGCGGTCTGGGCCGCGCTCCAGCCGAGCACGATCCGCATCACCAGCACCTCGCGGTGGTTGGGCGCGAGCACCTGCATGAGGTCGCGGGTGGCCGCGCGGCGCTCCAGCGCCAGCGCCCACTCCTCGGGGCCCGCGGCGCCGCACGCGGCGTCGGGCAGTTCGGCCATCGGGTAGGCGGTGTGCTTGGCGCGGCGGAACGCGTCGGAGACCTTGTTGGCGGCGATCCCGTAGACGAAGGCCAGGAACGACTTGCCCTGATCGCGGTAGCGCGGGATGGCGGTCACGGTGGCCATCAGCACTTCCTGGGTGACATCGTCGGCGGTGACGGTGAGATGCCCGGTGGCGCCCATCCGGGCCGAGCAGTAGCGCCGGACCAGCGGGTGCACCAGGCGCACGATCTCGGCGACGGCATCGCGATCACCGGCCGCGGCGGGGCCGATCAGCGCGTCGAGTTCGGCTCCGATGCGCTTGCTCTCCGACAGCACGGAGGCGTTCGACTTCTTCGAGACGTCGGGGCGGTGCTCGGTAGCCATCATGGTCGCCGGTCCTTTCACGATCACTGCGTTTTTCGGTACGCATTGATCGTGCGACGAACTCGACGGTGCTACCAGGCACCCCAGGGTGGGTACTTCCCCACCTCCGAAAGTGGGGCCGGTCACGCCTCAGGCGCGGGCGGAATCCGTTCCGGCGCCGGATTTCTCGATCGGCAGGTGGCCGGCCCGGCGCACCGCCCACACGGTGACCACCAGGGCCACCGCGGTCAGCGGCCAGCCCATGCCGATCCTGGCCACGGCCAGCCAGGTGGTGTGGTCGGTGTCGTAGAGCTGGGACTGGACCAGGTAGCGGGCGCCGAAGACGACCACCCACACGACGGTGGCCAGGTCGTAGAGCCTGCGGATGCGCCGATCGGCCCGCCAGCCGGTGCCGTGCCCGTTGAGCGCACCCCAGATCACCCCGACCAGTGGCCAGCGGAACAGGATCGACAGCGCGAACACCCCGCCGTACACGAGGCTGGTGTAGATGCCGAACAGGAAGAATCCCTTGGCCTCGCCCATCCGGTAGGCGATGAACGCGCACACGCCGACGCCGAGGAAGCCCGAGATCGCGGGCTGCACCGGGCTGCGCTTGTAGAGCCGCCAACCCAGCACGCCCGCGGCGACGCCGAGGGCGGCCCAGATGGCCGCGGTGAGCCCGGCGAAGGTGTTCACCGGGACGAACACCAGCACGGGCAGGGTGGAGTAGATCAGGCCGCTGATGCCGCCGAGCTGCTCGAGCAGCGTCTGCTCGGCCTGCTCGACCTCGGCGTCCACCGCGGGGTCGACCGGCTCATCGGTCGCCACCGGCAGCGCCACGGTGGGCTCGGGGTCCGCCTCGATGCGGTAGTCGTCGCTGGAGGGCATACGTCAGCTGTTCCCGCGCAATTCGTAGTAGGGGTTGAAGATCACCTTGCGGCCGTCGCGGTCGCCGACGCGGCCACGGACCAGGATCCGCCTGCCCGGCTCGATACCGGGGATGCGCCTGCGGCCGATCCAGACCAGGGTGATCGCGTCGGTGCCGTCGAAGAACTCGGCCTGCACCGTGGCGCCCGCGGCCTTGGGACACGCCTCGACGCTACGGAGCCTGCCCAGGATGGTGGCTTCCTCACCGCGACAACAGTCCACCGCGCGCCGGGCGCCGGAGGCATCGGCGGTCTCCGCCAGTTCCTCGGCGTCGAGCTGGTCGATGTCCGCGGTCAAACGGCGACCGAGTCGACGAAAATATCCCGAGTCCGGACCCGATCCCGACTTGCGTCCGCCCGTGGATGACGACATGGCACGCTTCTCCCGCTAGTTGGCCGTACACCGCCACTGTAGATGGGCAAACGATCGGCCGCTACGCTCGGTCCGTGTTGCGCTCCCCATCCCAGGTCACCGTGGTCGCCCTGCCCGGAACCGGTTCCGACGCCGATTTCGCCGCCCGTGCGTTCGGACCGGCAGCGGCCGCGCACGGACTGGCGTTCCAGGCCGTCGAACCGGACCCCCAGGCCGTGATCGCGAGCTGTACCGCGGCTTTGGACGCCGCCGCAGCGCGCGGCCCCGTCCTGGCCGCAGGGATCTCCCTCGGCGCCGCGATCGCGCTCGACTGGGCAGCCGGGCACCCGACCGCGGTGGTCGGTGTCATCACGGCATTACCCGCCTGGACGGGTGCCGAAACCGCCGCCTGCCCGGCCGCGCTCAGCGCGTCGGTTACCGCCGAGCAACTGCGCGCCGACGGGCTGGACGCGGTGATCGAGCGGATGCGCGCCTCCAGCCCGGCCTGGCTGGCCGACGCGCTCACCCAGTCCTGGCGCGGCCAGTGGCCGCACCTGCCGCGCGCGCTCGACGAGGCCGCCGCCTACGCCTGGCCGGCACTCGAGCGGCTGGCGGACACCCGCGTGCCGGTCGCCGTGGTCGGCGCGAGCGACGACCCGATCCACCCGATCGCCGTGGCCGAACAGTGGGCCGCGACGCTGCCACAGGCGCGGCTGCGTCGAGTGACCCTGGACGAGCTGGGTGCCGATCCAGCGGTACTCGGACACGCGGGCTTCGCCGAATTGGACGCGATGTCGGCCGATTCGGCGCCCACTCTGCCCGCTGCGGGACAAGCAGCGGGCAGCCCTGCGGGACAACTGATTTCGCGAGCACACGGGTAACTCGCCCAGCACGCCACCCAACCCGGCCCGGTCGGCAGCCGACTACCTCCCCACGACCGGCAGAAGTCACGGAGAGGCGGGCCGGCCGCTAGTTCAGGCCGAGCTGCTGCATGGCCGACCCGTCGGCACCGCGGCGCGGCTCGTCGGGCATCTTGGGCGGCAGCGCCGAGGCCGGCGCGGCCTGCGCGGCGGCGGCCTGGGCGGCCAGCGCCTGCTGCTGGGCGAGCACCTGCTGCTGATGAGCGGCGGCCAGCTGTTCGGCCAGTTCCTGCGGCAGCACCACCGGGAGCGGATCGCGCACCGGCAGCGGCTCGTCACCGCGCCGCACCACGGCATCGGCCAGGACGGCCCGGGCGGCGGTGATCAGCGGGCTGCGCTCGTCGACCGCGCCGGACGGACCGGCGGCGACCAGGCGAATCATCCAGCGCGGTCCGTCGACACCGATGAACCGCAGGTCGGCGCCCTCGGTGATGGCCTTGACCTCGCGGCCCCACGGCCCCTTCTCCACGGCGACGCTCGCGCCGTCACCGCGCAGCGACTCGGCCAGATCGGCGGCGACCGTGCGCCACTGCCCGGCCGACTTCGGCGCCGCGTAGGCGGCGACGGTGAGCCTGCCGTGCTCGGTGGCCAGGTGCACCGCCTGCGGGGTGCCGTCGGGGCTCATCTCGACCTGCAGCTGCCCGCCCGCCGGGACGGGAATGACCACCGACCCCAGATCGAGGCGGCGCGCGACCATCTCGTCGGACACCTCGCTGATGTCGTACGGGCCCGCGGCGGCATCCGGCTCGTGGTCGAAGTTGCCGTAGATGCGCTCGTCGGTCGGGGCGTCGTCGAAGTCCAGGTGCGCGAAGTCGGGGCGCTGGAACTCGTCGGTGTCGTACTCGTCCTCGAACTCGTCGAAGCCGTCGGCATCGGTGTAGTCGTCGGCGTCCGCGTACTCCGCGTCGTCGTAGGCCGCGTCCTCGCGAGGCGCGCGCTTCTTCTTCCCGAACAGACCCATTACGCCTCCTCACCGGCCAGGCTGGCATGCCCGCCGCTCGACCCGTATCCGCCGGTGCCGCGCGCGGTCTCGTCGAGATCGTCGACCTCGGCGAAGTCGACCAGCTCGACCCGCTGCACCAGCAACTGCGCGATGCGATCGCCGCGCCGCAGCTCGATCGCCGTGCGCGGATCGTGGTTGATCAGGCACACCTTGATCTCACCGCGATAGCCCGCGTCCACCGTGCCGGGGGTGTTGACCACGGACAATCCCGCCTTCGCGGCCAGCCCGGACCGGGGATGGATCAACCCGACCGTGCCGACCGGCAGCGCGATCGCGATCCCGGTGCCGACCAGCACCCGCTCGCCCGGTTCGATGATCACGTCCTCGGTGGTACAGAGATCGACGCCCGCGTCACCCGGATGGGCACGCGTCGGCACGGGGATGCCGGGATCGAGCCGCCGCAGCGGAATCGGTGCAAGTGCGTTCACATCGGTCGAGCCTACGCGGTCGGCGCCGGACCTTCTCGTTGCCGCCCTGGTGCGGTGACCTAGTGTTGAGGGGTGCCCGACCAGCCCCATTCGCCGACCACCGACACCGTCGACACCGAGCGCTCAGCGTCCTCGGGACACGGTGCCTCGCCCTACCGCGAACGCCTCTGGGTGCCGCTGTGGTGGTGGCCGATCGGGTTCGCCATCGCGGGCCTGCTGGCCGCCGAGATCCACATGGGCGCGCCGGGTCTGCGGGCCTGGCTGCCCTACGTGCTGCTGGCGCCGATCCCGGTCTGGATCCTGCTGTGGATGTCGCGGCATCGCCTCGAGGTCACCGTCGCGTCCGACGGTACGGCGGAACTGCGCGTCGACCGTGCCCACCTGCCGGTGAGCTTCGTCGCGCGCGCCGCGGCCGTCGCACCGACGGCCAAGAGTGCGGCGCTGGGCCGACAGCTCGACCCCGCCGCGTATGTGCAGCACCGGGCCTGGATCGGTCCGATGGCGCTGCTCGTTCTGGACGACCCGGACGACCCGACGCCGTACTGGTTGATCAGTACGCGCAGGCCGGACCGGGTCTTGGCCGCGCTCGGGCTCCCGAGCGCGGGCTGACCCGTCTCGCGTCGCGTCAGGCGGCGCAGTCCATGCAGATCAGCTGGCCGCCCTTCTCGCTGGCCAGTCGGCTGCGGTGGTGCACGAGGAAGCAGCTCGAACAGGTGAACTCGTCGGCCTGCTTCGGGACCACCCGAACGCTGAGTACCTCGTCGGACAGGTCCGCGCCGGGAAGCTCGAACGATTCCGCCGTATCGGACTCGTCGATGTCCACGACGGCGGACTGCGCCTCGTTGCGGCGGGCCTTCAGCTCCTCGAGCGAATCCTCCGACACTTCGTCGGATTCGGTGCGCCGCGGTGCGTCATAGTCGGTTGCCATGTCGTCTTCCCCTCAGTCCTTACTCCGTATATCCCGGATCGGTTCGATGGCCGTACCCCACTGGGGTCCGGCGTCCGTACCGCCCCGCCGGTGGTGCACCTCACACGTACACCGGCCGCCTATCAGCGTCGATCGAGGATCGATGACTCCGACAGCGTTCGGTTAACGCAGGACATGCCCTTGTTGTTCCCGCGACCGACCACCGTTTCACCGGTGATTATTCGATCTGGGCGGCCAGACAATAGCGGACCTACGGACAAATGTCGCAATCAAAACCCGGCCGAGTCGAAACCGACGACGAATCTTCACCTGGCGGGAAACTCGCCGAGACCTCCCGCACTCGCGCATCGCCACCGGACTCGTAGAGTGAGCGCGTGGTTTCACTGATCACCGAAGGCAGCGCGACCGATCGCGACGGCAAACCCTTCCCGCGACGGCGGCCCGAGCTCTGGCTCGCGCTCGTCCTCGTGCTGGCTCTGGTGAGCCTGTTCGTCTGGATCACGGCGTTTCGGACCCATGACGACAGCAACGAGCCGATGGCCTGCAACGCCCCGAGCACGCCGACGGCCACCAACGCGGCCCAGCCCGCCGCGCTGGGCACCCGGATGAACCCGTCCCGGCTCGACGACGTCGACCCCGCGGCCCTCTCGGAGTCGAAGGTGCGGGTCTTCAACGCCAACGGCAAGAGCGGCCAGGCCGGCCACATCGCGGCCGCGCTGGGCGACCTCGGGTTCGCGGGCGCGCCGGGGACACAGGTCGGTAACGATCCGGTCTACGTCAGCGGCGACCTCAACTGCACCGGTCAGATCCGGTACGGCGTCAACGGGCGGCCCGCCGCCGCGTCCGTGCAGCTGGTCGCGCCGTGCGCCGAGCTGATCGAGGATCCGCGCACCGACGACACCGTCGACCTGGTGCTCGGCCTGGCCTTCGGCGAATCGCTGCGCCCCGGCGCCGACGCCGAGGAGGTGCTGCGGTCGCTGAAGAACCTCGCGCCCGGCGCCAGCTCGTCCTCCATCGATCCCGAACTCCTGGACGCCGCCCGCACCGTCAAGTGCTGAGCCGAGCCACGCGCCGCGGGTCAGCATGCCCGCGGCGCGTGCGCGTCAGTCGGGCAGGGCGGTCGTCGCGCCGACCCGGGTGAGCAGGGCGGTCAGCTCGGTCGCCACGCCCGGCGCGGACACGATCGTCAGCTCCCCCGCGGCGCCACCGACGGTGACATCGGGGACGTGCACCACGGCACCGGCCTCGGCGGCGATCAGCGCGCCCGCGGCCCAGTCCCAGGCGTTGAGCCCGTGCTCGTAGTAGGCGTCGAGTTCGCCGGCCGCGACATGGCACAGGTCCATGGCGGCGGCACCGAGCCTGCGGATGTCGCGGATCTCCGGGAGCACCTCGGTGAGGAAGCGCGCCTGCGCCGCGCGCCGCTGCCTGCCGTAGGCGAAGCCGGTGCCGACGAGCGCCACCGTGAGCGAATCCTCCTGCGCGCAAGCCAGTTTCACGCGGGTACCGTCGGCGCGCACGGCGTAGGAGCCGGCCCCGCGCGCGGCGCTGTAGGTGGTCGCCGCGGCCACGTCGACGACCGCGCCCGCGACCGGTTCACCGTCGCGCACCGCGGCCACCGAGACCGCGTAGCCGGGCAGGCCGTAGAGGAAGTTCACGGTGCCGTCGATCGGGTCGACGACCCAGGTGATCGCCCCCGGCGCCGTGGCGCCGACATCGCCGCCGCCCTCCTCGCCCAGGATCGCGTCGGCGGGCCTGCGCTCGGCCAGCAGCGCGCGGATCAGCTGCTCGGATTCGGTGTCGACGACGGTGACCGGATCGGTGATGTGACCCTTGGTCGCCACCGCGCCCTCGACGGGGCCGTCGGCGGCGAACACTTCGGGTCTGCGGGCACGCACGTGCGCGGCCGCCGCCTCGGCGAGTTCGACGGCCAGCAGCCGCAACTCCTCGTGGTCGGCGGCGGTCGGGGCGAGGACGGTCTCGGACACGATGGGTTCGGGCACGACTCCATCGGATCACATGTGGCGACGCCTCGCGCGCAGGGTGACTACCGCTACTCTTTGTCAGGCACATCGGCGCGTCAGCAAGGGGTTGAACCATGTCCGCTCGGGGGCACGCATTCGGCATCGATATCGGCGGTAGCGGGGTGAAGGGCGCCGTGGTCGACCTGGCGACCGGCACGCTGACCCACGAGCGCCTCAAGATCGCCACGCCACAGCCGGCCACGCCGGACGCCGTCGCGGCCGCGGTGGCCGAACTGGTCGCGCTGGCGGACTGGGACGGCCCGGTCGGCATCACCCTGCCCTGCGTGGTGCTCGACGGCCACGCCAGGACCGCCGCCAACATCGACCACGCGTGGATCGGCACCGACGCGCGCGAGCTGTTCTCGAAGGCGCTGGGCGGGCGCGCGGTGACCGTGCTCAACGACGCCGACGCCGCCGGGCTGGCCGAGGACAGCTACGGCGCCGCCGGCGAGCTCGACGGGCTGACGCTGCTGCTCACCTTCGGCACCGGGATCGGCTCGGCGCTGCTCTACGACGGCACCCTGGTGCCCAACTCCGAGCTGGGCCACCTGGTGGTCGCCGGCGACGAGGCCGAGCACCTGGCCGCGGCGTCGGTCAAGGACCGCGAGGAGCTCAGCTACCCGCAGTGGGCCGAGCGGGTGAGCACCGTGCTGCGGCACCTCGAGGACCTGTTCTGGCCGAAGGTCATCGTGGCCGGTGGCGGCATCAGCCGCGACCACGAGCAGTGGATACCGTTGCTCACCAACCGAACTCCGGTGATCCCGGCCGTGTTGAAGAACACCGCGGGTATCGTCGGCGCGGCCATGGCCATCGACAAGGGCATCGCGCCGTAGCCCGGCGCGGAGGTCGGCGCAACGCCTGGGTGGCATCGTGCCATGAGTACCCTGGTTGGATCGTTACAATGGAACACGTCCGGCGGTGAGCCGGTGAAACCTTCCGGCCGCGGCCGGTCGCGCGGAGGCCGGTGCACAGACCGGCTCCACCCGACCGACGCACCGCCGGTGCAACCCGACCGACCGCTCCGCCGGAAAACCACTCTGGCGTGACGCCGCACGAGACCGTCACGAAAGGGCGTACGTGGTAGCCACGAATACCCGTCAGACCGCCGACTCGGCCGACGCCGACGCCGACGCCACCACCCCGGCCAAGAAGGCTCCGGCCAAGAAGGCCGCCGCCAAGAAGGCTCCGGCGAAGAAGGCCGTCGCCAAGAAGGCCCCGGCCAAGAAGGCCGCCGCCAAGAAGGCGCCCGCCAAGAAGGCCGCCGCCAAGAAGGCGACGGCGGCCGAGGGTGGCGAGGAACAGCTCGACGACGAGTCGATCGAGCTCGACGATCTCGGCGACCTGGAGGTCTCCGAGGACGAGCTCACCGACGGTGACGCCCTGGTCGAAGAGGTGGCCGAGGACACCACCGAGGAAGCCGAGACCGAGGAGCCGTCCGAGAAGGACAAGGCCTCCGGCGATTTCGTGTGGGACGAGGAGGAGTCCGAGGCGCTGCGTCAGGCGCGCAAGGATGCCGAGCTCACCGCGTCCGCCGACTCGGTGCGCGCCTACCTCAAGCAGATCGGCAAGGTCGCGCTGCTGAACGCGGAGGAGGAGGTCGAGCTCGCCAAGCGGATCGAGGCCGGCCTGTTCGCCGCGGAGAAGATGCGCGAGTTCGCCGAGGCGGGCGAGAAGCTGTCGGTGACCACCCGCCGCGATTTCAACTGGATCGTGCGCGACGGCAACCGGGCCAAGAACCACCTGCTCGAGGCCAACCTCCGCCTGGTGGTCTCGCTGGCCAAGCGCTACACCGGTCGCGGCATGGCGTTCCTGGACCTGATCCAGGAGGGCAACCTCGGTCTGATCCGCGCGGTCGAAAAGTTCGACTACACCAAGGGTTACAAGTTCTCGACCTACGCGACGTGGTGGATCCGCCAGGCCATCACCCGCGCCATGGCCGACCAGGCCCGCACCATCCGTATCCCGGTGCACATGGTCGAGGTCATCAACAAGCTCGGCCGCATCCAGCGCGAGCTGCTCCAGGACCTGGGCCGTGAGCCCACCCCGGAGGAGCTGGCCAAGGAAATGGACATCACGCCGGAGAAGGTGCTGGAGATCCAGCAGTACGCGCGTGAGCCGATCTCGCTGGACCAGACCATCGGCGACGAGGGCGACAGCCAGCTCGGCGACTTCATCGAGGACTCCGAGGCCGTCGTCGCGGTCGACGCGGTGAGCTTCACCCTGCTGCAGGATCAGCTGCAGTCGGTGCTGGAGACGCTGTCCGAGCGTGAGGCGGGCGTGGTGCGGTTGCGCTTCGGCCTCACCGACGGCCAGCCGCGCACCCTCGACGAGATCGGCCAGGTCTACGGCGTGACGCGCGAGCGCATCCGTCAGATCGAGTCGAAGACGATGAGCAAGCTGCGCCACCCGAGCCGGTCGCAGGTGCTGCGCGACTACCTCGACTAGCGCGTTTCGACACGGAGGCCCGTGTCCATCTTCGGATGGGCACGGGCTTTTTTGTTTCCGAATGCACATTCCGATCGGTCGGTATTCCCAATAAACCGGACTCGGTAACCTTTTCGTGACCAAACCCACAGTGTCGGATTGCGCTGTGAACGACACGGATTCGCGATCTTCGCCGTATCGTCACATCCAGTTTTTCGTTCTACCGCCGCCGGTTCGCGGTACTTGGCATTGAGGGTTTTCGCGGCGTGCTCGACATTTATCACTTCAGCTACGGGTGGATCACTCCCGTTCTCGCGTATTTCATGTCCGTCACCGGATGTCTGCTCGGCCTGCAGTGCGCGGCCCGCGGCCGCAACGCGGTGGAGGGGCGGGTCAGCTGGCTGGTCGGCGCCGCGATCGCGATCGGCGGAACCGGCATCTGGGTCATGCATTTCATCGCGATGCTCGGCTTCTCGATCCGCGGCGCGGAGATCCGCTTCGACATTCCGCTGACGCTGTTCAGCGCGCTCACCGCGATGGTGGTCGTCGGGATCGGGCTGTTCATGGTCAACAAGCCCCAGCCCACGCTGCGCTCGCTGCTGGCGGGCGGGACGATCACCGGGCTCGGCGTCGGCACCATGCACTACACCGGCATGTACGCGATGAAGTCGACGGCGACGGTCAGCTACGACGCGAAGATCGTCGCGCTGTCGATGGTGATCGCGGTGGTCGCCTCGATCGTGGCGCTCTGGTTCACCTTGCGCGTCAAGGGTTTTCTGGCGACGGTCGGCGCGGCCATCATCATGGGCGTCGCGGTCTGCGGCATGCACTACACCGGCATGGCCGCCATGCACGCCCACTCCGATCACCACGCGGCACCGCCCGCGGGCTCGGGCGCGATGGACCTGCTGGCCCCGCTGATCGGGGTGAGCAGCATCGTCACCATGCTGGTGTTGATCAGCGTGAGCCTCACCGAGATCGAGAACGAGGAGGCGCTGCCGCGGATGTGGCTGACCTCCCGGCGCGGGCCCCGGTCGCGCCCGCAGCGGGACGTCGCGCCGGTGGCACCGATGCCGCCACATCCCTACGTGGAACACCACACCGAGGAACTGGTCTACGACGGCGTCGGCGCCTGGCCGCGCCGGGTGGTGGACTGATCAGCTCGGCGCCAGACCCGCACGGCGCCGGGTGAATTCGACGACCGGCTCGACGACCCTGGCCGCGATCGGCCCGAGGATCGCCATCAGCAGCACGTAGGCGGAGGCGAGCGCGGCCAGCCGGGGATCGACCTTGCCGTAGGTGACCGCCAGCCCGGCGATGACGATGGAGAACTCGCCGCGCGCCACCAGCGCGGCGCCCGCCCTGGCCCGGCCCATCCGGCGGATCCCCTGCCTGCTCGCCGCCCACCAGCCGACCGCCATCTTGGTGCCCGCGGTGACCACCGCCAGCGCCACCGCCCAGCCGAACACCGGCGGGATCGCGGCCGGATCGATGGACAGCCCGAAGGCGACGAAGAAGATCGCGGCGAACAGATCGCGCAGCGGCTCGAGCAGCTTCGCCGCCTCGTGCGCGGTGGACCCGGAGATCGCGATGCCGAGCAGGAACGCGCCGACCGCGGCCGAGACGTTCAGCGCCGAGGCCGCGCCCGCCACCAGCAGCGCGGCACCGAGCAGTTGCAGCAGGAACACCTCGCGGTCGGCGCTGTCGAGCACGGCCGAGACCACCCGGCCGAACCGCAGCGCCACCACCAGCACCACCGAGATGGTGGCCAGCGCGACGGCCAGCGACACCAGCCCGCTCAGCAGGCTCAGCCCGGCCAGCATCATGGTCAGGATCGGCAGGTACACCGCCATCGCCAGGTCCTCGAGCACCAGGATCGACAGCACCACCGGGGTCTCGCGGTTACCGAGCCGGCCGAGGTCGTCGAGCACCTTGGCGACGATCCCCGACGACGAGATGTAGGTGACGCCACCGAGCACGACGGCCCCCGTCGCGCCCCAGCCGAGGATCAGCGCGACCGCGGCACCGGGCAGCGCGTTGGCCACCAGATCCACCACGCCCGCCGCCCAGGAGCGCCGCAGCCCGGTCATCAGTTCGGGCGCGGTGTACTCGAGCCCGAGCAGCAACAGCAGCAGCACGACGCCGATCTCGCTCGCCAGATGCCCGAACTCGGTGGCCGCCTCCAGCTGCAGATAGCCACCGCGCCCGAAGGCCAGACCACCCAGCAGATACAGCGGGATCGGCGACATGCCGAACCGGGCCGCCACCCGCCCGCAGATCCCCAGCGCGAACAAGATCACACCGAGCTCGAGCAGAGCCAGGGCCTGCGAGGTCACGGCGGTCAGCCGTGCGCGAGGATCTTCGCGGCCGCGTCGAGGCCGTCCGGAGTGCCGACGACCACGAGCAGGTCACCCTCGGTGAAGGTGAAGTCGGGCCCCGGCGACGGGTGCAGCTGACCGGCGCGCATCACCGCGACGATCGAGGTCTTGGTGCGGGTGCGCATGGCGGTCTCGCCGAGTGTGCGTCCCGCGTACGGTGATTCGTCGAGGATCGCGAGCTGGCGGGTGGTGATGCCCGGCAGATCGCGATGGTCGTCGTTGAGTTTGGCGACCAGCTGCGGCGCGCCGAGCAGGTTCGCCAGCACCGACGCCTCGTCGGTGGACAGCGGCACCTGGGCCGCGATCGCGTCCGGGTCGTCGTGTTTGGACACGATCAGGTCGATGTCGCCGTCGCGGTGGGCGACCACCCCGACCCGACGACCCGACTTGACCTCGAAATCCTTGCGCACTCCGATTCCCGGTAGCGCTGTGACGTCGACGTTCACACCTTCCACAGTAGTCGCGCCGCCACCGCGAATGTGGCCTACGCCACTGTGCCGCGCCGGGGCGTATCGAAGCGCCCGTCCGGGCCGGGCAGGTACGCGACGGCCTCGAGCACGGCGGCGACGGGCAGCGGCGCGTACAGGTGCGGGAACAGCATCGAGGCCGGATCGGTCGGCACCCCCGGCTCCCAGCGCACCTCGCCGGTGAACCGGGACGGGTCGAGCCAGAGCACCACCAGGTCGGTGCGCCCAGCGAAGAGCCGGTTGGCGGGCAGGTGGACCTGCGCAGGGGTGGACAGATGCACGAACCCGCTCTCCGACAGCGAGGGCGGCCTGCGTTCACCTACCCGACGGGCGTCGGCCCATTCTTGGGAAGAACACAGGTGAACAAGCGTGTGGGTGTCGGACGTCACGGGTAATCTCCGGGTAGACAACAGGATCGGACGTCCAAGACCCTGCCACAGGATCATCGGAACTCCCTCGATACGCGGTCGGCCCGGTACGTAACGAGCAACACCGCAGCGAGCGACATATCGATGAGTGACAGGGAGCGAGTGGGAGGTGGCAGCGACGGCACCGCGAGTGGTCGGCGTGGGCTCGAGAGCATGACCAGCACGTGTTCGCTTTCAGCGAAACCGCAGGTCGTGTTATCGAAAACACAAAGATTCACTTCCGGGAACAAAGCCTGAACCCCGAACGTCTGAGAGAGTAGTCGTACCACTGCTGGGAAGTAGCGGACGCGAGCCACGTGGAGTGACCACGGGGCCCACACCTAGGCGAACGGCCACGCAGCGCCGGGAGCCGGGACGGAGGAGTCATGCCAGGAACCCTGACCAGCACCCCACTGACCGCGGTCGATCGTTGCGATCGTTGCGGGGCGGCTGCCCGAGTGCGTGCCGTTCTTCCCGCGGGTGGCGAGTTGCTCTTCTGCCAGCACCACGCGAATGAACACATGGACCGTTTGCGCGAGCTCGAAGCCGTGATCGACACGGAATCCGCTCCCGCCCTCTGACCACTCCTCGCGTCCGAAACAACAACATCTGACAACAGAACACCCGACAGCGGGCGATCCGGAATCCGGACGCCCGCTGTCGCCGTCTCCGGGTCAGCCCGCCGCGTCGGCGAGGATGCCGTCGACCAGGGTCGCGACGCCGTAGGCGAAGGCGCCGTCGGGATCGGCCGGCGCCTGGTAGTGCTCGCCCACGGTCGCGCCGACCCGGCCCGCCAGCGGGAACTCCGCGGCGGGCATCACCCGTGCCAGCAGGGGTCCGTGCACCTGCCACCAGTCGGCGTCGCTGAGCTGGGCCGTCGCACCCGCCGCCGCGATGGCGAGGCGGGCGTTGCCGGTGGCGAAGTCGGTGAGCACCGCGATCGCGCGATCCATCGCGAGGTCGTCGAGCCCGATGCCCTCGATCGCGGCGAGCTGACCTTCGTAGCGGCGCATCCGGGCGGGCCCGAGCACCTGCCGCCACGGCGAGACCTCGAGCAGCCAGGGGTGCGCGATCAGCTCGGCCCGGATCCGGGCGGCCACCGCGATCATCCGGTCGCGGATCGGCAGGTCGGCCGGGATCGGCGGGTCGTCGGCGGCGACGGCGTCGACCATGAGCACCAGCAGCGCCTCCTTGCTGGGCACATAGGTGTAGAGACTCATGGCGCGCAGCCCGAGGTCGGCGGCGACCGCGCGGATCGTCAGCTTGTCGATCCCGTCGCGATCGGCCAGGGCGATGCCCGCGGCGACCACGGCGTCGACGGTGAGCCCGGGTTTCGGGCCGCGGGCGCCGGGCCTGGCGGGCAGCGCGTGCCGCCACAGCAGCTCGAGGATGCGGGTGGCCTGCGCGGTGGACTCGTCGCCGTCGGTGGGCACGCGCGGTCCTTTCTGGCGGTCGGGAACAAACTCAGTACAGTGTACGTTGTTAGGTCGTTCGCGCTGCCCGATCAGAGGAGACCGCTCTGCCCGCCACCCAGGCCACCTATCTCCCCGACCGTCACCTGTTCGCCCTGTGGACGTGGACCGGTCACGGTGCGGGCCCCGCGCCCACCGACCTCGGCGATCGGGAACACCTCACGCTGGCGCTGCCGGTCGGCGAACGCGGCGCGATCGAACCGACCGAGATCCCGGCCGCCGTGGTGACGCCCGCCGAGCTGGCCGGACTGGCTCCCGACGACCTCGCGCCGTCGACGCTGGCGTGGCGCGCGGTGCTCGCCCAGGACACCGACGTGCGGCCCGACATCCTGCCGATCGCCGCCCACGCCGTCCCCGACGCCGTCGGCACCGCGATCTTCTCGGCGGAGCGAGCCGCGCGGGTGCTCCGGGAGACCGAGCTCGCCGCTACCGAACTCACCGGCCTGCTCGACGCCACGCTGCGCCCGTATCAGGTGCGGGGCGTGAGCTGGTTGCACGAGACCGTCGCGGCGTACGGCGGCGCGGTACTGGCCGACGAGATGGGGCTCGGCAAGACCGTGCAGACCATCGGCTTCCTGCGCGGCCGGTCCGCGGGCCCGCAACTGGTGGTGTGCCCGACCTCGCTGGTCGGCAACTGGGTCCACGAGATCACGCGGTTCGCGCCCGCTCTGACGGCCGTGTCCTGGCGCGGTGGCGCGGTGCCCGCCGCGCCCGGCACGATCGTGGTCACCGGGTATCCGACGCTGCGGCTGCACGGGACCGCCCTGACCGAGACCCGGTGGGCGACCGTGGTGTTCGACGAGGCCCAGGCGCTGAAGAATCCGCGCACGCAGGTGTCGCGGGCCGCCAAGGCCCTGCCCGCCGACGCCAAGCTCGCGCTGACCGGCACGCCGGTGGAGAACCATCTCGACGAACTGTTCGCGCTGCTGCACCTCACCGTGCCGCGACTGTTCGCCCACCGCACCCAGTTCCGGCGCCGGTTCGTCAAACCGATCGAGGAGGGGTCGGCCACGGCGGCGGCCCGGTTGCGGGACGCGGTGGAACCGGTCCTCCTCGGCCGCAAGAAGATCCAGGTCGCGGCCTCGCTGCCGGCGAAGATCCACAGCGATCTGCTGTGCGACCTGACGCCGGAACAGGAACGGGTCTACGACGCGGTGCTCGCCGAGGCACTCGACGAGGGCTTCGGCTCCGGGCTGCAACGCCAGGGGCGCGTGCTCGCGGCGCTGACCGGGCTCAAACAGGTCTGCAACCATCCCGGCCTGGTCTCCGGCGACCTGGACGAACTGGCCGGGCGCTCCGGGAAACTCGACCTCTGCACCGACATCGTGGCGACCAATCTCGACACCGGCGACCCCACGCTGATCTTCACCCAGTACCGCGCGACCGGTGAGCTGCTGGTGCGGCATCTCGCCGAACAGTTCGGCATCACCGCGCCGTTCTTCCACGGCGGGCTCGACGCCGACCAGCGCGCCGGGATCGTCACCGCGTTCCAGTCACCGGACGGCCCACCGGTGCTCGTGCTGAGCCTGCGCGCGGCGGGCACCGGCCTGACGCTCACCCGCGCCGCCGACGTGATCCACTTCGATCGCTGGTGGAATCCGGCCGTCGAAGCGCAGGCCTCCGACCGCGCGCACCGGATCGGGCAGACCCGCACCGTCACGGTCACCACGCTGACCAGCTCGACCACGGTCGAGGAGCACATCGCCGCGATGCACACCCGGAAATCGGCGCTGACCGATCTGTCCGACGCGGCGGGCATCGCCGACCTGGCCCGCCTCGACGACGACGCCCTCGTCGACATCCTGCGCCGGAAGCGAGAGAACTGATGGCCGACAACGAATTCGGTTACACGCCCTGGGGCAAGGACTGGGTCCGGCTGGCCGAGCCGCTGCGCCAGACCAAGCCGGAACCGCTGCTGCCGCGCGCCCGCAGCATCGCCCGCAATCACGGCGTGCGCACCGAGATCGAGGGACGCACGGTCCGCGCGCATCTGCATCGGGGTGGTCAGGCCTCGGTCGCCCATGTCGAGGTGGTGCCGCTGACCCGGGCCGAGGTGACCACGATCGCGCGGGCGATTCCCGATTCCTCGGTGGTCACCGACGAGATGCACCGCGCGCTGCTCGACGCGGGTCACGCGCCCGCGCCGACCCTGGCCAGTACCGACTGCTCGTGTTCGGCGCGCACCGACCGGTGCGTGCACGTGCTCGCGGTGCTGTACACGATCGCCCGGCAGGTCGACGAGAATCCGCGGCTAGCCCTGGAACTCCAGGGCTATTTCGACGCGACCACCGACACCGCGGCGCCCGTCCAGGAACAGCGCTGGACCAGCATCAACGCACTCGATCCCGCGCGCTTCTTCGCGGTCTGACGCGCCGGGGCACCGCCGCCGCGCGGTGCCCCGGCGACTCAGGCGTTGGTGCCGCCGTCGATGGTGATGACCGCGCCGGTGATGGTCCGCCCGGCGGGACCGGCGAGGAAGGCGACGAGATCGGCGACGTCCTCGGGCGCGCCGAAGCGCCCCAGCGCGTTGAACTCCCGCTGGACCGGCGCGTGATCGCTGCCCGCCGGGTTCATGTCGGTGTCGGTGGGTCCCGGCTGGACCAGGTTGACGGTGATGCCGCGCGGGCCCAGTTCGCGGGCCAGCGCCTTGGTGTAGCCGTTGAGCGCGGACTTGCTCAGGTTGTAGAGCGCCAGGCCGCCGAAGAGCGCGCGGTCGGTCAGGTTCGAGCCGATGGAGATGATCCGCCCGCCCTCGCCCAGATGGGCCAGGGCGGCCTGACCCGCGACGAACGGGGCGCGCGCGTGGATGTTCAGCGCCCGGTCGATCTCGTCGAGGCCGAATTCCTCGTAGGGCTTGGCCGGGAAGATGCCCGCGTTGTTCACCAGCACGTCCAGCCCGCCCAGGTCCCGGGCGGTCCGGTCGACCGCGGCGGCGATCTGCCCCGCGTCGGCGCTGTCGGCGCGCAGCGGCAGCGCCCGCCTGCCCAGCGCCTCGATGTCGGCGGCGACGGCCTTCGCGGCGATCTCGTCGCGCTGGTAGGTGAACGCCACGTCGGCGCCCGCACCCGCCAGCTTGCGGGCGATGGCGGCGCCGATCCCCCGGCTGCCACCGGTCACCAGGGCCACGGTGCTGCTCGTCATCGGTTCGCTCCTTTGTGTAGTGATCAATACACAAATAGCCAAGCGCACGACGCCGAGCCGCGTCAAGAGTTTCTTATCGATCGATACAGAATTTACGAGCGGGGGCTCGACGAGGTAAGTTTGTCGATCGACACAGAAAGGTTCGCCATGGCAGAACGCGGCCGCCCACGCGGTTTCGATCGCGACGTCGCCCTGCGGCGTGCCATGGAGGTGTTCTGGGAACGCGGCTACGACGGCGCCTCGATGGCCGACCTCACCACCGCCATGGGCATCAACTCCCCCAGCCTCTACGCCGCCTTCGGCGACAAGGAAGCCCTGTTCCGTGCCGCGGTCGAGCTCTACGGCCGGACCGAGGGGTCACGCACGGCACGGGCGCTGCGCGAGGAATCCACCGCCTACGCCGCGATCGAGGCGATGCTGCGCGACAACATCACCACCTACACCGACCCCGGGCTGCCGCACGGCTGCATGGTGGTCCTGGCGGGCGCGACCTACACCACGCGCAACGCCTCGGTCCGCGAGTTCCTCGCCGAGGCCCGCCGGCACACCACCGCCGACATCCACGCTCGGCTCGACCGCGGCGTCGCCGACGGCGATCTGCGGCCCGGCACCGATACCGCCGCGCTGGCGACGCTGTACAGCACCGTCCTGTACGGGCTTTCGATTCAGGCCAGGGACGACGTCGGCCATGCCGAGCTCAGCGCCGCCGTCGACAGCGCGCTGCGCGTGCTCGCGGCGTCGACGACGTAGCGTCCGCGCGCTACTGGCGCCGCAGGGCCGCGATGCGCTCGGTCAGCTGGTCGGCGGTCGCCAGAGCCGTGGGCGGACCGCCGCATTCGCGCCGGAGCTCGCCGTGGATCACGCCGTGCGGCTTGCCGGTGCGATGGTGGTGCATCGCGACCAGGCTGTTGAGTTCACGGCGCAGTTCCCCCAGCTTGTCCGAGGTCGCGACCCGTTCGACGACCGCGGCGGGCGCGGGGACGGCGGCGTCCTGGGCACTGCGGTCGGCGAGCTGACGGGTCTGCCGTTCGCGCAGCAGCGCGCGCATCTGGTCGGCGTCGAGCAGGCCGGGGATACCCAGGTAGTCGGCTTCCTCGTCGCTGCCCGCGATGGTGGCGGTGCCGAAGGAGGAGCCGTCGTAGATCACCTGGTCGAGCTCGGCGTCGGCGGCCAGGGCGACGAAGGACTTCTCCTCCTCGCCCGGCTCGTCCTTGGTCTTGTTCGCGTCGATCAACAGTTCGTCGTCGAGCGCGTTCTTCTCGCGATGCGGCTTGCCGATCACGTGGTCGCGCTGGAGTTCGAGCTGGGCCGCCAGGTCGAGCAGCACCGGCACCGACGGCAGGAAGACGCTGGCGGTCTCCCCCGGCTTGCGGGCACGCACGAACCGGCCGATGGCCTGGGCGAAGTACAGCGGCGTCGACGCGCTGGTCGCGTACACGCCGACGGCCAGGCGCGGCACGTCGACGCCCTCGGACACCATGCGCACCGCGACCATCCACGGCTGGGTGCCCTTGGCGAACTCGTCGATACGGCTCGAGGACTGCGGGTCGTCGGAGAGGACCACCGCCGGCCGCTCCCCCGAGATGTGTTCCAGCAGTTCGGCGTAGTCGCGGGCGCGTTCCTGGTCGGTGGCGATCACCAGGCCGCCCGCGTCGGGGATGCCCGAGGCGCGCAGCTGGCGCAGGCGGGTGTCGGCCGCGCGCAGCACCGCCGAGATCCAGTCGCCCGCCGGGTCCAGCGCGGTGCGCCAGGCGCGCGCGGTCTGTTCGGCGCTGAGCGGCTCGCCGAGGCGGGCGGTGTGCTCCTCGCCCGCGCTGTCGCGCCAGTGCGCGTCACCGGAGTAGGCCAGGAAGACCACCGGGCGCACGACGCCGTCGGCCAGGGCGTCGGCGTAGCCGTAGGAGTGGTCGGCGCGCGAGCGCGGGAAACCGGCCTCGTCGGGTTCGTAGGTGACGAACGGGATCTTGGAATCGTCGCTGCGGAACGGGGTTCCGGTCAGCGCGAGCCTGCGCGTCGCGTCGCCGAAGGCCTCCTCGGTGGCCTCGCCCCAGCTCTTGGCGTCGCCCGCGTGGTGGATCTCGTCGAGGATCACCAGGGTGCGGCGATTCTCGGTGCGCACCCGGTGCCGCGCGGGGTGGGCCGCGATCTGGGCGTAGGTCACCACGACGCCGTGGTAGTCGCCGGAGGTGCCGCCGGTGCTGTTGGAGAAGCGCGAGTCCAGCTGGATGCCGGAGCGGGCGGCCGAGGCGGCCCACTGGTGCTTGAGGTGCTCGGTCGGCGCGACGACGGTCACCTGGTCGACCGTGCGATCGGCCAGCAACTCCGCGGCTACCCGCAGCGCGAAGGTGGTCTTACCCGCGCCGGGGGTCGCGACCGCGAGGAAGTCGCGCGGCTTGGTGGCCAGGTATTTCGTGAGCGCGCGCCGCTGCCAGGCGCGCAGGGAACCCCCCGACGCACCCCCCGCGGCCGCATCGCCCGGTGTACCCGCTTCTCTCGCCGCAGCGACGCCACCCGACCCAGTCACGCAGACGACCCTAGCCGCCCGATGCGGCGTGTCGCCAAACCGACGCGGGGTGGGCGACAGGCATCACAAACGAGCCCGAGGTCACCGGCCATTTACCTGTCACCCGCCGACACGATGCCCGGCCCGCACCACACGGACCACCGTCGTGCGGGATGCTGGAGACACCATGAGCAACGACCAGATCCGGGCAGCCGACGCGGCGCACCCGCCGCAGGCACCCCTGCCCGGCGGTCCGCCCGCGCCGCCCGCGGCCCCGGCCGGGGCCGCCGGGCAACGTCCCCGCGAACACGCCCGGGTGACGCGGTGGCTGCTCATGGCGTGGCGACTGGTGGTCCGGGTGGCCCAGAAGTGCTGGAACAACTCGATCTTCGCCAAATCGGCGGCCGCCGCCTTCTGGCAGACGCTCTCGCTCGCGCCGCTGCTGCTCGGCCTGCTCGGCAGCCTCGGCTACGTGGGCGGGCTCTTCGGCCCCGACACGGTGCAGATCGTGGAATCCAAGATCATCGCGTTCAGCCGGGAGTTCTTCAGCCCGTCGGTCGTCTCCGACCTGATCGAACCCACCGTCGACGACGTGCTCGGCCGCGGGCGCGGCGCGGTGGTGTCGGTGGGCTTCGTGCTGTCGCTGTGGGCCGGGTCCTCGGCGATGGCGACCTTCGTCGACGCGATCGTGGAGGCCCACGATCAGCAGGATGCCCGGCATCCGGTCTGGCAGCGGATCTTCGCGCTGCTGCTCTACGTGCAGTTCCTGGTGGCGGCGGTGCTGATCCTGCCGGTGATCGCGCTCGGGCCCACCCGGATCGGCCGGGTGCTGCCCGAGACCTGGCGCGAACCCGGCCTGCGCCTGATCGACACGTTCTACTACCCGATCGTCGGGTTGCTGCTGATCGTCGGGCTGACCACGCTCTACAAGCTGGCGCTGCACCGATCGCTGCCCTGGCACCGGCTCTTCGGCGGCGCGCTGGTGGCGGGGGTGTTCTTCCTGGCCGCCAGCGACCTGTTGCGCCGGTATCTGGCCTGGATCACCGCCACCGGGGTGAGCTACGGCGCGCTGGCCACGCCGATCGCGTTCCTGCTGTTCACCTATTTCCTCGGCTTCGCGGTGATCCTCGGCGCCGAGTTCAACGCCGCGGTGCAGGAGTTCTGGCCGGCCAGGGCCACCCGGATGGAGCAGGTCAAGGAGTGGCTCAGCAACCAGGTGCGCGGTGACGACGACGAACGCGACGAGGCGGCCGACGCCTCGGCGGAGGCATCGACCGCACCGAACGCGGAGCCGGTTCAGTCGCCCTTGCGCAAGCCGTCGTAGACCTTCTTGCAGTCCGGGCAGACCGGCGAACCGGGCTTGGGCGAACGCGTCACCGGGAAGACCTCGCCGCACAGCGCGACGACCATGGTGCCCATCACGGCACTCTCGGCGATCCGGTCCTTCTTCACGTAGTGGAAGAACTTGGGGACGTCGTCGCCGGTCGTCTCGTCGGTCGTGGTTTCCGGGCGTACCAGAGTGTCTGTACTCACGCCTTCCATGATGCCGCATCCCGGGCGCGTACCGCTGACCAGCCGCGTGTGCGTTCGCCGGCGTCGAGTGGAAGACTCGGGGTATGCAGTCCCACGGCGACACCCCCGGCGCCGACGAGCCGACACCGGCCCCGGAGGTGACGATGCCCGCCGCGCCGAGTTCCTCGCGCGGCTATTTCCCCGGCGCCGACGCCAAGCACCCGGTGCTCATCACCGAAGCCGCGCCGTCGCTGGACGACCAGCATCGCGCCCGCGTCCGCCGCTACACGATCATCATGGCCTTCCGCATCCCCTGCCTGATCCTGGCCGCGATCGCCTACAGCGCGTTCGAGAACCCGCTGATCTCGATCCTGATCATCGTGGCCTCGGTGCCGCTGCCGTGGATCGCCGTGCTCATCGCCAACGACCGGCCGCCGCGCACCAAGGACGAGCCGAGCCGCTGGGACGGCAGGGCCAACCAGATCGCCCTGGACTCACGCCCGCACAAGGCCATCGACGGCTGACGTCCGCGGGCGCCGCACCAGCATCGACATCAGCGCCGCCAGGCCGCACAGCGCGCCGGCGAGATACCAGGCCAGATCGTAGGAACCCTGCAGGTCGCGGATGAGTCCCGCGCCGGTGGCCGCGATCGCCGCGCCGACCTGATGGGCGGCGAACACCCAGCCGAACGCGATCGGCCCGTCGGCGCCGAACAGCTCCCGGCACAGCAGCACGGTCGGCGGGACCGTGGCGATCCAGTCCAGGCCGTAGAAGATCACGAAGACCCACATGCTGGGCTGGGTGTGCGGACCCAGCAGCGAGGGCAGGATCAGCAGCGAGAGCCCGCGCAGCGAGTAGTAGCCGAGCAGCAGGTAGCGCGGATCGACCCGGTCCGAGAGCCAGCCGGAGGCGATCGTGCCCGCCACATCGAAGACCCCGACCAGCGCCAGCAGCCCCGCCGCGGTGGTCGGCGGCATGCCGTGATCGTGGGCCGCGGTCACGAAATGCGTGCCGACCAAGCCGTTGGTCGACGCGCCGCACACCGCGAAACCGCCTGCCAGCAGCCAGAACCCGGGCCTGCGCGCGGCCGAGGCCAAGACCCTCAGCGCCCGGCCCGCGCCGCCGGCGACCGTGACGCGCGTCCCCGCGTCCGAGCCCTCCGGCGCGCCGTAGGCCCGCACGCCGACATCGCTCGGGTAGTCCCGCACGAACAACCACACCAGCGGCACCACCGCCAGCGCGACACCCGCCACGAGCACCGACGGCAGCCGCCAGCCGTGCTCGTGCGCAAGCATCGACACCAGCGGCAGGAACACCAGCTGACCGGTCGCGCCCGCGGCGGTCAGCACGCCGGTGACCAGGCCGCGGCTGCGCAGGAACCAGCGGCCGGTGATGGTGGCGACGAACGGCATCGACATCGACCCCACGCCCACCCCGACCAGCAGGCCCCAGGTCGCCACCAGCTGCCAGGCCTGGGTCATGAACACCGTCAGGCCACTGCCCGCCGCGATCAGCACCAGCGCCGAACACACCACCCGGCGGATGCCGAAGCGGTCCATCAGCGCGGCAGCGAACGGCGAGATCACGCCGTAGAGCAGCATGTTCAGGGAGATGGCGGCCGAGATCGTCGCGTGCGACCAGCCGAACTCGGCGTGCAGCGGGTCGATCAGGACGCTGGGCACCGAGCGGAAGGCGGCGGCGCCGAGCAAGGCGACGAAGCCGACGCCCGCCACGATCCACGCGGGATGCGGGGCGCGACGACGCCGGGTGGTCACCGGCGCGGCGTCGGTCGGCCGATCGATGGCCCCCGCGCCGCCGGGGACGGGCGTGGCGCGGTCGGCCGGGTCGTCGCCGGTGGGCGGCAGGGGCGCGCGGAGATCGGTCACCGGAACAGGGTGCCGGAACTTCGCGGCACGAACGAGTGGCCGCGATGACATCTTTCGTCGACATCCTGCCAACTCGCCGCCCGGCGTTATCGCGGTCGACAGCGCGCCCGTTGCCGCCTACCGTGCGGACAGGACCTCCGCCCCCGCGCCGACGATCGGTCGGCCGCGCCGGGACCCGAGCCACACCGAAACGGAGACAGCATGATTCGCTGGACGTGGGCCTTTCTCGACCGTCCCGCCACCGGTTTCGACGACTGCGTGCGATTCTGGGCGACGATCACCGGCTGCACCGTGTCCGAACCCCGGGGCGCCGACGGCGAATTCGTGACCCTGCTGCCCGCCACCGGTCCCGCCTGGCTGAAGATGCAGCGTGTCGGGGACGACGGCGGCATCCATCTCGACCTCGACGTCGACGACATCCCCGCCGCGGTGGCGAGCGCGACCGACCTCGGCGCCCGGGTCGTCACCGTCGAGCGCGACTACACCGTGCTGGAATCGCCCGCCGGACAGACGTTCTGCTTCACCCCGGTTCGCGAGGCCGCCGCGTCCGCGGACGCGACCCCACCCCCGGTCGTCGTGTCGACCGCGCCCGACGGCACCGTGACCCGCCTCGATCAGATCTGCCTGGACCTGTCCCCCGCCGACATCGCGACCGACACCGCCTTCTGGCAGGCGCTGACCGGCTGGACCCACCGGCCGGGCCGTCGTCCCGAGTTCTCCCGCCTGCGCGGCCCCGATCAGCCGCTGCACTTCCTGCTCCAGCGCCTCGACGAGCCGCGCCCCGCCGCCGCCCACCCGGACCTGGCCTCCTCCGATATCACCGCCACCGCCGCCTGGCACGAATCGCTGGGTGCCACCCGGGTCGCGGACGGCGAACGCTGGATCGTGTTGCGCGACCCGGGTTCCGCGCTCTACTGCGTCACCGGCCGCGACCCGTACACCGGCTGAACCACCCGGCCGGGACCGCCGTCGTCACCGCCCCGGGCTCCTGCCGGACGAACGATCGACGACCGGACACGATGCGCGAGTACCAGAACGAGCCTGGGCGCCGGTGACCTCTACCCCATCGACGGCCAGACAGGGTCCGGGACCGGCCTGGTGGCGGCCACGGCAGACAGCCCCATCGACGCCGGACATGGTCCGGGAGTGGCCGGTGGCGGCGACGGTTGCCAGCCCAGCACCGTCGGCACGGAGGCGGCCCCTCCAGCGGTGGGCGCGTGCAGTGCCGTACGACACGCGCCTGTAACTGGTCGATCCGGGCGCGCGTCGCCCTGGCAGAGTAGGCGGGTGCCTACGAACCCCACCGCCACCGGTTCCCTGCTCACCGCGCTGTGCCCGGACCTGCGCGCGGCGCTGATCCGGGTCGGCTACGACGCCGACACGCTGGTGGACGCGCTCGGCCCCGACGTGCACGCCGCGCTGGGCCGGTCCGAGCCGGTGCCGGTGCGCCGGGCCGCGCGGGCGGCCGGGGAGCTGGGCACGCTGATCCGGCTGCTGCTGCTCGGTGACGCGCTGCCGGAACGCGAGGTCGCCGCCGCGCTGTCGCCGGTGCGGATCGACGACGCCGTCGCGGCGGGGCTGCTGGCCCGGAACGGCGACGACCTCAGGGCCGCACTGGATCTGCGCCCGCTCGACACCGGCGCGGGCACCCGCTGGATCCTGTCCGACCTCGACGATTCGATGCGCAGGCGCACCCTCACCGAGGACCACGTCCTCGGTGTCGGGCACGCGTCGCTGTCGCTGCTGCGCGCCACACCGACCGAACCGGTGGGCACCCTGCTCGACCTGGGCACCGGCTGCGGTGTGCAGGCCGTGCACGCGGCGAGCTACGCGGGCCGGGTCACGGCCACCGACGTCAACGCGCGGGCGCTGTGGCTGGCCCAGGCCACCGCCGCCCTGAACGAACTCGACATCGAACTGCGGGAAGGGTCCTGGTTCGAACCGGTGGCGGGCCGGAAGTTCGATCAGATCGTGGCCAATCCCCCGTTCGTGGTCGGCCCGGCGCGCATCGAGCACACCTATCGCGACTCCGGGCTGGCCCTGGACGGTGCCAGCGAACTGGTGATCGGGCAGGCGCCCGGCCTGCTGGCCCCCGGCGGCACCGCGGCCATGCTCGCCGCCTGGGTGCACGTCGAGGGCCAGGACTGGCGGCAGCGGGTGTCGTCGTGGCTGCCCGCCCACGGCGTCGACGCCTGGGTCGTGCAGCGCGACGTCGCCGATCCGGCGCTCTACGTGGGCACCTGGCTGCGCGACGCGGGCCTGGACCCGCGTGACCCGGCCGCCCAGGCCCGCGCGGAGGCGTGGCTGGCGGCGTTCGAGGCCGCCGACGTGGAGGGCATCGGGTTCGGGTTCGTCTACCTGCACGCCATCGACGGACCGACCGAGCTGATGGCCGAGGACCTCACCCACGGCTTCGATGATCCGCTCGGCGACGAGGCGCCCGCCTACTTCGCGCGCTCGGCGTGGCTGCGCGCGGTGGCCGCCGACGACACCCTCGCCTGGACCTCCCGCTTCGCGCCGAGCCCGGCCACCGCCCTGGAGCGGGTGTATCTGCCCGGTGAGCACGGCTGGGCCGAGCAGGTCGCGCGGCTGCATCGCGGCGACGGCCCGCGCTGGCAGCACGAGGTCGACGAGTCGACGGTGGCCCTGGTCGCGGGAATGCGACCGGATGGTCTGCCGTTGTACGAACTGCTCGAACTGCTGGCCCTCGCCGAGGGCGCCGACGAGGTGACCCCGGAGTTCGCCGCCCAGGCACTCGGCGTCGTGGCCGGTCTGGTGCGCCACGGATTGGTCCGACCCGTGTAAGCCGCCCGGTGGTGGGCCGAGTTCCGGGCACGGTGCTCTTCTCAGGAACTTCTCAGCCGTACCGGTGGGAACCCGCAGCTCAGAGCGGTTTATCACCGGCACGATCGGGAACTTTCTCTAAGTCGGGTCCGTTGATCGGAGTGAGACACCACCGACAGGAGGCAAGTCATGACAAGCCCCGCCACTACTCGTGTGCGCCCCAGCGAGTCCGATATCGACGCCCAGAGCCCGGCCGCCGACCTGGTACGCGTGTACCTGAACGGAATCGGCCGCACGGCACTGCTCACGGCGGCCGACGAGGTCGAGTTGGCCAAGCGTATCGAGGCGGGCCTGTATGCCCAGCACCTGCTCGAGACCGGTAAGCGGTTATCGGCGACCCGCAAGCGTGATCTGGCGATTCTGGTCCGCGAAGGGCAGGCCGCCCGCTCGCATCTGCTCGAGGCCAACCTGCGCCTGGTCGTCTCGCTGGCCAAGCGCTACACCGGCCGCGGCATGCCGCTGCTCGACCTGATCCAGGAGGGCAACCTCGGACTGATCCGCGCGATGGAGAAGTTCGACTACGCCAAGGGCTTCAAGTTCTCCACCTACGCCACCTGGTGGATCCGCCAGGCCATCACCCGCGGTATGGCCGACCAGAGCCGCACCATCCGGCTCCCCGTGCACCTGGTCGAGCAGGTCAACAAGCTCGCCAGGATCAAGCGTGAGCTGCACCAGCAGCTCGGCCGCGAGGCCACCGACGCCGAACTCGCCAACGAGTCGGGCATCCCGGTGGAGAAGATCGCCGACCTGCTCGACCACAGCCGCGACCCGGTCAGCCTGGACATGCCGGTCGGCAACGACGAGGAAGCCCCGCTGGGCGACTTCATCGAGGACTCCGAGGCCACCTCCGCCGAGAGCGCGGTCATCGCCGGCCTGCTGCACCACGACGTGCGCAGCGTCCTGGCCACCCTCGACGAGCGCGAACAGCAGGTCATCCGCCTGCGCTTCGGCCTCGACGACGGTCAGCCCCGCACCCTGGACCAGATCGGCAAGCTGTTCGGTCTGTCCCGCGAGCGGGTCCGCCAGATCGAGCGCGAGGTCATGTCCAAGCTGCGCAAGGGCGAGCGCGCCGACCGGCTGCGCGCCTACGCCAGCTGATCCCGAGAACCCGACGGCCCCGCGGGGTCGTCTGCCGAAACGCCGACCGGTGTCCGCGATCTCACCCCTCCGGGGTCGCGAGCCGGTCGGCGTTGTTCGTCGGGGACCCGCTCAGGCCAGCCTGCGCGGACCGGTGTCGAAGCGGCTCGGTTCCGGGCCGATCCGGGCCCTGGCGTAGATGATCTCGGCCGAGGACGGTGCCGCGAGCACCGGATCACAGGACAGCTCGCGCATCTGCGGGATGTCGTCGAACAGGGCCGAGATGCGCTGCGCCAGCTCGGCCAGGGCCGCCTTGTCGACGGCTGGCCCGGCCTGACCCCCGGACAGCAGCGGCGCGGCCCGTGGCGCCTCGATCAGGGCCACGGATTCCTCCGCGGTGAGCGGCAGCGCGCGGAAGGCACGGTCGCCGAGCAGCTCGATGATCAGGCCCGAGAGCCCGAACTCGATGACCGACCCGAACGACGGGTCGTCGGTGACCCGCAGCACGCACCCCATGCCCTTGGTCGCCATCTTCTGCACGTGCAGCAGCGGATCGCCGCAGATCTCCACCAGGTCGGTATAGGCCTGGCGGACCGCGTCGGGGGTCCACAGGTCAAGCCGCACCCCGAGCAGGTCCGGCCTGCGCCGCCACAGCTCCCCGGTGGCCTTCGCCGCGACCGGATAGCCCAGTTCCTCGGCGGCGGCGACCGCCTGTTCGGCGTCGTGCACCGCCCGGAACTCGACCACCTCGATGCCGTAGCAGCTCAGCAGCCGCACCGTCTCCTCGTCGGTGAGCCAGCGCCCGCCCGATTCCGCCAGCCACCCCGTCACCAGGGCCGACGCGGCCGCGGTGTCGATGCCGGGCGGCCGCACGACCGGGGAGACCGGCCGGTCCCGCCAGCGGGCGTAACGCTCGGCCCTGGCCAGTGCCCTGGCCGCGCGTTCCGGGTCCGGATACGACGGGATGGAGCCTCTGGCCGGCGCGCCGCCGGTCGTGCGGACCGCGAGCAGCTTCGGAATGCCCGACTCGGCGACGAAGGTGGTCAGCACCGGCTTGTCCTTGCCGGGCGCCGAGGCGGCCGCGGCCCGGAGCGCGTCGGCGAAGCCGGTCATCGGCACCGGCACCGGCGGTGCGACGACGACGATCACCGCGTCGACCTCGTCGCTGCGCAGCGCGGCCTGCACCGCTTCCCGGTAGTCGGCGGGGGTGGCGTCCGGCCCCAGATCCACCGGTCCGTCGACCGGCGCGCTGGCGGCCCGCTCGGTCGGCCGCGCGCTGGGACCGCGATCCAGCGCCGTGGCGGGCCGGTGCACGCGCAGGCCCTCGCTGTGCGCGGCGTCGATGGCCAGCCAGTTCAACGCGGCGCTGTTGCCGACCACCGCCACCCGTGGCCCGCGCGGCAACGGCTGACTGGCCAGCAGCGCGGCGCAGTCGAACAGCTCCGAGATGGAGTCGACCTGGATGATCCCGGCCTGGGCGAACAGGTCGCGCACCACCGTGCGATCCATATCGGCGCCCGCCGCCAGCCGGCCGCTGCTCACCGCCACGATCGGCTTGCCGCGCGCCACCCGCCGGGCCAGCCGGGAGAACTTGCGCGGATTACCGAAGCTCTCCAGGTACAGCAGGATCACCTCGGTATCGGCGGCGGTGTCCCAGAACTGCAGCAGATCGTTGCCGGAGACATCGGCGCGGTTGCCCGCCGACACGAACGTCGACAGGCCGAGATTGCGGGCTGCCGCCTCCCCGAGGATCGCCGCGCCCAGCGGGCCGGACTGGCAGAAGAACCCGATCCGCCCGCGCTCGGGCAGCACCGGGGCCAGGGTGGCGTTGAGCCCCACCGCCGGGTCGGTGTTGGCGATACCGAGCGCGCTGGGGCCGACCACCCGCATGCCGTGGCCGCGGGCCGCGGCGACCAGCTCGTGTTCGGCGGCCAGGCCCTCGGGTCCGGTCTCGCCGAAACCCGCCGTCAGCACCACCAGGCCCTTGACCCCCTTGGCCATGCAGTCGTCGAGCACCGACCCGATGGCGGCCGGTGGTACCGCGACGACCGCCAGGTCCACTTCGTCGGGGATCTCGCGCACCGTGGCGTAGGCGCGCACCCCCCGCACCGACCGCCGGTGCGGGTTCACCGGGAACACCGGGCCGCTGAAGCCGCCGGCGAGCAGGTTCGCCAGTACCGCGCCGCCGACCCTGGTGGCCTCCGGCGACGCGCCGATCACGGCCACCGAGCCCGGTGCGAGCAGGTTGCCGACGCTGCGCGCCTCCGAGGCTGCCTCGCGCGAATCCCGCACGGTGCGCAGCGCTTCGGTGGGGTCGATCGCGAATTCCAGATGCACCTCGGCGCCGTCGCGACTGCGCTGCAGCTGATAGCCGGCATCGCGGAAGACGGTGATCATCGCCTCGTTCTCGGCGAGCACCTCCGCGACGAAGGCCACCACCTCGTTCTCGGCCGCCGCCCCCGCCAGGTGCTCGAGCAGCACCGAGCCGAGCCCGCGGCCCTGGTGCTCGTCGGCGACCACGAACGCGACCTCGGCGGCGCGCGGGCCCTGCCGGTCGAGCAGCTCGTAGCGGGCGACGCCGATGATCGCGTCCCCGAGCAGGGCGACCAGTCCCACCCGGTCGCGGTAGTCCACGTGGGTGGTGCGGTACATGTCCTTGGGCGAGATCCGCGGGTACGGACCGAAATAGCGCAGATACCGGGTGCGATCCGACAGCGCGGCGTGGAACACGGCCAGCGCGGGCGCGTCGGCGGGCACGATCGGGCGCACCCGGACCACGCCGCCGTCGGAGGCGAGCACGTCGCCGTACCAGTGCTGGGGTGGCGCAGGCGGATTCGCGGGCGTATCGGGGGTGTCGGGGAGCAGCGGCTCAGTCACGAGGGTCCTCCGGGTCGAGCCCGAGCAGGGCGAAACTCGCCCGCCGGGTGGCCGTGATGGCGGTGTCGACGGCCCGCTGGGCGCGGATCTGGCCGGCGTCACCGAGCTCGGGGGTGCCACCGGGACCGTCCCAGGGCCGGTAGGCGGTGTCGCCACCGTCACCCATGCTGGTCGGCGGCTGGACCCGGGGCGCGGCGGCGCGTACCTGCTCGATCCAGTCGGCCGGGACCGGGGTCTCCGGTGCCAGCGGCCGGTCCAGGGCGGCGGCGAGCAGATGCGTCCAGGCCCGCGGCACCACCCGGACCACCCCGTATCCGCCGCCACCGATGGCCAGCCAGCGCCCCTCGGCGTACGTGTCGGCCAAATCACGCATCGCCAGGAAGGCCGCGCGCTGACCGTCCACGGTGAGTTCGAGATCGGCCAGCGGGTCCTCCCGATGGGTGTCCACGCCGCACTGGCTGACGATGATCTGCGGCCGGAACGCGGCCACCGCGCCGGGCACCACCGCGTGGAATCCGCGCAGCCACTGGGCATCCCGGGTGCCGGGCAGCAGCGGCAGGTTGATCGAGGTGCCCTCGGCCGCCCCGATGCCGGTCTCGGTGGGCCAGCCGGTGTTGGGCCACAACGTCGCCGGGTGCTGGTGCAGCGAGATCGTCAGCACCCGCGGATCGGCGTAGAAGGCGCGTTGCACGCCGTCGCCGTGATGGACGTCGACGTCGAGGTAGGCGATGCGGTCGAAGCCGTGATCGAGCAGCCACGAGATCGCGATCGCGGCATCGTTGTAGATGCAGAAGCCCGCCGCCGCGTCGGGCATGGCGTGATGCATGCCACCACCGATGCTCACTGCCCGCCGGGTCCGCCCGGCCGCGATCTCCCCGGCGGCGGCGAGGGTTCCGCCCACGATGACCGACGCCGCCTCGTGCATGCGTGGGAAGATGGGATTGTCGGCGGTTCCCAAGCCGTACACCGTGTCCTCGGGCGTCGGTGGGCCGTCACCGGCCCGCCGCACCGCCTCGATGTAGGCGCTGCTGTGCACCCGCAACAGGTCGGCCCGGGTAGCCGCGGCCGGCGCCAACGGCTCGACACCGTCGAGCACGCCCAGACTTTCGGCCAGCGACATGGTGAACTGCAGACGCGCCGGTTTCATCGGGTGCTCCGGACTCCAGGTGTAGCCGAGGAATCGCTCGGTCCACACGACGGTCCCGGGCTCTTCGCTGCGCGGCGGCGTGACCATGCTCGCCACGCTAGTCGGAAGCAGCGACCCCCGTGACGCGTTGACATGCAGTAGAAATAGGGCCGCCGGTCCGGCGGGCGGACGGGCGTTCGCGCGTGGGTAGAATTCGTGCCGACGAAGGGGTAACAGGTGAAGGATCTGGTCGACACCACGGAGATGTATCTCCGTACCATCTACGACCTCGAGGAAGAGGGCGTGGTGCCGCTGCGGGCGCGTATCGCCGAGCGGCTCGAGCAGAGTGGTCCGACGGTGAGCCAGACGGTCGCGCGGATGGAACGCGACGGCCTCCTGCTGGTCGCGGGTGACCGCCACCTCGAGCTGACCGACAAGGGCCGCGCCATGGCGGTCGCGGTGATGCGCAAGCACCGGCTCGCCGAGCGGTTGCTGGTCGACATCATCGGCCTCGACTGGCAGAACGTGCACGCCGAGGCGTGCCGCTGGGAGCACGTGATGAGCGAGGAGGTGGAACGGCGCCTGATCGAGGTGCTCAACCACCCGACCACCTCGCCCTACGGCAATCCCATCCCCGGGCTGGACGAGCTCGGCCTCGGCGATACCCCCGCTGCCGAGGAGACGCTCGTGCGGCTGTCCGACCTGCCCAACGGCGCGCTGCACGCCGTCGTGGTGCGCAGGCTGGCCGAGCACATCCAGACCGACCCGGAGGTCATCGGCAGGCTGCGCGAGGCGGGTGTGGTGCCCGACGCGCGCGTCACCGTCGAGACCAAGCCGGGTGCGGTGCTGATCACGGTGCCGGGGCACAGTGGTTTCGAACTGTCCGAAGAGATGGCGCACGCCGTCCAGGTGAGGCTGGTCTGATACGTGAAACTTCTGGTCACCGGCGGCGCCGGCTACGTGGGCGGCGTCTGCGCCGCCGTCCTGCTCGAGGCCGGCAACGAGGTGGTCGTCGTCGACGACCTCTCGACCGGTAACGCCGACGGCGTCCCCGCCGGCGCCCGGTTCGTCCAGGGTGACATCGCCGTCGCGGCACCGGAGTTGCTGCGCGCCGAATCCTTCGACGGCGTCCTGCATTTCGCGGCACAGTCGCTCGTCGGCGAGTCGGTGGAGCAGCCGGAGAAGTACTGGCAGGGCAATGTCGTCAAGACGCTGACCCTGCTCGAGGCGATCCGCGAGACCGGCACCCCGCGCCTGGTGTTCTCCTCCACCGCCGCGACCTACGGCGAACCGGAGCAGGTGCCGATCACCGAGGCCGCGCCGACCCGCCCCACCAACCCCTACGGCGCGAGCAAGCTGGCCATCGACCACGCCATCACCTCCTACGCGGTGGCGCACGGTCTGGCCGCGACGAGCCTGCGCTACTTCAACGTGGCAGGCGCCTACGCCGGTCTCGGTGAGAACCGGGTCGTGGAAACGCATCTGATCCCCCTCGTGTTGCAGGTGGCGCTGGGCCACCGCAAGGCCATCTCCGTCTACGGCACCGACTGGCCGACGCCGGACGGCACGTGCGTTCGGGACTACATCCACATCCGCGACCTGGCGCAGGCGCATCTGCTCGCCCTGTCCTCGTCGCAGCCGGGCAGCCACCGGATCCTCAATCTCGGCTCGGGCACCGGTTTCTCGGTGCGCGAAGTGATCTCGGCGTGCGAGCGGGTGACCGGCCTGGCGATCGAGGCGATCGACGCGCCGCGCCGCGCGGGCGATCCGGCGGTCCTCATCGCCTCCAGCGACCGGGCGATCGCCGAGCTGGGCTGGCGGCCCGAGCACAACGATCTCGACGAGATCGTCTCCGACGCCTGGGAATTCCTGCGTTCGCTGGGTGACAAGGCACACAGCGCGCGCTGAGTTCCGCCGATCTTCATGACCGGAGTGGGCCGATGTCGACCCCCAGATCGGCCGCGATCTGGTGACCGCAGTGCGCGAGTTTGCGGAGCCGTTCCGGCCGCAAACCGCTCTGCAACGAGGTCTCCAGCAGCACGGCCATCGGGTGGGTCGCGTCGGCGTCCACCGCGGCGGCGAGGGCGACGCCGGCGAACGGGCCGTCCCCGCGCAGGTAGGCGCTGAACCCCAGCAGCGCGGCGGCTTCGGCGCGATCGGCGCCGGGGGTGGCCCGGGCCAGCTGGGCCCACAGCTGCTCGGCGGCCTCGGCGTGATCGCCCAGCGCCAGCCCGTACATCGCGTCCCGGATCGGCCGGTCCCGCAGCGTGGCGGCCAGCTGCGCGAGTTCGCGATCGGCGCGCGACGCCCCGGAGGCGGCGTCGGCAATCTGCCACAGCACCCATTCCAGCGCCCGGCGCTGATAGGCCACCGCGTGCCCGGCGCGCGCCGCCGCGGACAGGCCTTCGCGATAGCGCGCGACCGCGGGTCCGAGCCTGGTCTGCACCCGGGCGCGCAGGTGCCGGTCGGGCCGGACCAGGGCGGTCAGTTCGTTGCGGGAGCCGCGGATCTGCCTGCCGTCGAGGACGTGCGAGAGCGCCACCATCGACGCCGCCGGATCCCCGACGACCCCGCCCGCACCGCGCTGGAACAGGTCGCGGAACCGTGCTCCCGCCACGATCGCGGGCACCGACCAGGCCCCGCACACGGCGACGCCCTCGTCACCGAGCGCTTCGAGCAGCGACGCCGCCCGCAGCGCGGGCAGCACCCCGGTCCCGGCCTCGTCGACGAAGACCGCCAGCACCCCACCGGCGTGCTCACGCAGGCAGATCGACCCGACACAGGCGGTGAACTGGCCGATCCGGTGCGGATCGCCCAGTGCGTCCAGATCGAAGCGCACGACCGCCTCGATCGCCGTGGCATCGCCCCCACCCGCGCCGCGCAGCACCGCGACGACCAGCGAGCGTTCGGGGACGAAACCGAGCATGGCGGGCAGGGCGGCGATGAGCTCGCCGGGATCGTCCACCCGCAGCGGCGGCTGCGGCAGTCGCGCGGGATAGCCGGGCGTGGATTCGGCGCAGGTGAGCGCCCGGGGAAAGGGTCCGGAGCGGGTGGCCCGGCGGGTGGAGTTCGTCGAAGGTGTCATGGCTCCACCGTGCCCGGGGCCGTGGTCGGCGCCGGACAGCCGACCTGGGCATTCCGCCGCCCTGTTGACGGCGTCGCGGCTGTGGAGCGATCCCGGTCCCGGCGTCGCGCCCGGACCGGACTTGTCACCCCCGCGTGCTAGGCCTCGCGCACCCGGCGCACGGCGGTCGCGAACATCTCCGCGACGGCCTGGTCGTCCGGCTGCCCCGCGCCGAAGGTCATCGACGTCACCGTGATCCGCACATCGCCGACCTGCCCGATCGAGGTCTGCATCGTCTGGGTCAGCCCTGGCCCACCGACATCGGGAACAACGGTGCGCCGCAACGACACCGCGTCGTCGGCGCCTCCCGGGACGGCGGTGCCGAGCACGGTCGAGACGGTCGATTCCGCACCCGCCCGGCTGACCCGGATCTGCTCGCACCCCGCGAGCCGGTCGCGCAGGCGCGCGGCCGCCTCGGTGGTGCGCGCCAGTTCGACGGTGAGCGTGGCCCGGCTCGCGTCGTCGTTGCCGACCGCGACCGCGGCCGGTTCGCCGCCCGGCTCTGGGTCCGGTGGCGTGCATCGCGACGGGCTGACGGTGGCCCCGGCCCCGACCCCGTCCAGATCGCCCGCCGCCGCGGCCGCTGCCTGCGGCGGCAGCACCACGGCCGGATACCGGGCCGGGAACTGCTGCGCGGTGGGCAGCAGATCGGCGAGCGCGCCGTCGACGTGCCGGACCGCCATCGCGCTCTGGGCGACCGGCGTGCCGCTGATGCTCTCGCCACACCCGGTCAGCGCGAGCCCGGCGACCGCCACCGCGCAGACGAGGGTCCGGCGCCGCTGCCCGGGGCGCCGGACCGGATCGCCGTGGTGGGCCGGTGTCGTTTCCGCCACGTTCACCCCTCCCACTGTGCCGCACCGGGCCGGTCGGGGCGTGATCGCCACGCCGCGCGGGAATGTCGAGGCAGCGGTGGCTGTTGTGTAGCAGGACGAGCCGTCCTCCGGCCGTGTGCGACGCGTCTGCTCGCGTGGGGGACAATGGAGAACGCCTCCCCCGCCGCGAGCGTTGGTGGACCGCGCAGGAAGGAGTACGCGATGGATGACCAGTCGCACATGTACGAGCTGGAGTTCCCGGCACCGCAGCTGTCGTCGGACGACGGCGCGGGCCCCGTGCTGGTGCACGGGCTGGAAGGTTTCACCGACGCCGGTCACGCCGTGCGCCTGGCGACCACCCATCTGCGCGAGAGCCTGGAATCCGAGCTCGTCGCCTCCTTCGACGTCGACGAGCTGCTCGATTACCGCTCGCGCCGGCCGCTGATGACGTTCAAGACCGATCACTTCGCCGAGTACGCCGAGCCCGAGCTGAACCTGTGGGCGCTGCGCGACACCGCGGGCACCCCGTTCCTGCTGCTGGCGGGCCTGGAGCCGGATCTGCGCTGGGAGAAGTTCACCACCGCGGTGCGGCTGCTGGCCGAGCAGCTCGGTGTGCGCCGCACGATCGGGCTGTCCGCGATCCCGATGGCGATTCCGCACACCCGGCCGCTGGGTGTCACCGCGCATTCCTCGGACCGTTCGCTGATCGGTGACCACCAGCGCTGGCCCGGTGAGCTGCAGGTGCCCGGCAGCGCGTCCTCGCTGCTCGAGTTCCGGATGGCCCAGCACGGCCACGAGTCGCTCGGGTTCTCCGTGCACGTGCCGCACTACCTGGCCCAGACCGACTACCCGGAAGCCGCCCAGACGCTGCTGGAGAACGTCGCCGACAGCGCCGGCCTCGAACTGCCGCTCACCGCGCTGGGCGAGGCGGCCGCGCGCGTGCGCGAGCAGGTCGCCGAGCACATCGCGGGCAACGAGGAGGTCGAGACCGTCGTGACGGCGCTGGAACGCCAGTACGACAGCTTCGTGACCGCCCAGGAGAGCCAGTCCAGCCTGCTGGCCGGCGACGGTGAACTGCCCAGCGGCGAGGAGCTCGGCGCCGAGTTCGAGCGGTTCCTCGCCGAGCAGGGCGGTTACGGCGACAACGCCCGCGACAGCGAGGACTGACCCGCCGGGCCGTGCTGACGGGGGCCACGCCCACCCCGCCCACTAGGGTGGTCGGAGTGGATCTGACCGACCTGCTCGAAATCCCCGGGACCGACGCCGACGCGCTCTACGAGTCGTTCGCGGCGTGGGCCGCCGAGCAGGGCACCCCCCTGTATCCGGCGCAGGACGAGGCGCTGATGGAGCTGGCGTCGGGGTCCAACGTGATCCTGGCGACGCCGACCGGCTCGGGCAAGTCCCTGGTCGCGGTCGGCGCGCACCTGTTCGCCATGGCCAACGGGCAGCGCAGCTACTACACCGCGCCGATCAAGGCGCTGGTCAGCGAGAAGTTCTTCGCGCTGTGCGAGGTGTTCGGCGCGGCGAACGTCGGCATGGTCACCGGCGACGCGGCGGTCAACGCCGACGCCCCGATCATCTGCGCGACGGCGGAGATCCTGGCGAACCTGGCATTGCGCGAGGGCCCCGACGCCGAGGTCGGCCAGATCGTGATGGACGAGTTCCACTTCTACGCCGATCCCGATCGCGGCTGGGCCTGGCAGGTTCCGATCATCGAGCTGCCGCGCGCGCAGTTCCTGCTGATGTCGGCGACCCTGGGCGAGGTCGACTTCTTCGCCGAGGATCTCGAACGCCGCACCGGCCGCGCCACGGCGGTGGTCGCGGGCACCGAACGCCCTGTCCCCCTGACGTTCTCCTACGTGCGCACCCCCATCACCGAGACGCTCGAAGAACTGGTCACCACCCATCAGGCGCCGGTGTACGTCGTGCACTTCACCCAGGCCGCCGCGCTGGAGCGCGCGCAGGCGCTGACCAGCGTGAACTTCGCCACTCGCGCCGAGAAGGACGCGATCGCCGCCGCCATCGGCGAGTTCCGGTTCGCCGCCGGTTTCGGCAAGACCCTCTCGCGGCTGATCCGGCACGGCATCGGCGTGCACCACGCGGGCATGCTGCCCAAGTACCGCAGGCTGGTGGAGAAGCTCGCCCAGGACGGCCTGCTGAAGGTGGTGTGCGGCACCGACACCCTCGGCGTCGGCATCAACGTGCCGATCCGCACGGTGCTGCTGACCGGGCTCACCAAGTTCGACGGTGTCCGCACCCGCAGGCTCAAAGCCCGTGAGTTCCATCAGATCGCGGGCCGCGCCGGTCGCGCCGGCTTCGACACCATGGGCACCGTCGTCGTCCAGGCGCCCGAGCACGAGGTGGAGAACGCGCGCCTGATCGCCAAGGCGGGCGACGACCCGAAGAAGCAGCGGAAGGTGCAGCGCCGCAAGCCACCCGAGGGTTTCGTCTCGTGGAGCGAGGAGACCTTCGACCGGCTCGTCGCCGCGCAGCCGGAGCCGATGGTGTCGCGCTTCGCGGTGACCAACGCCCTGCTGCTCAACGTGATCGCCCGGCCCGGCAACTGCTTCGACGCCATGCGCCACCTGCTCGAGGACAACCACGAGCCGCGGCCCGCCCAGCGCAAGCACATCCTGCGCGCGATCCGGCTCTACCGCGCGCTGCGCGATGCCGGTGTGGTGCAACAGCTCACCGAGCCCGACGCCAAGGGCCGGATGGCCCGGCTCACCGTCGACCTGCAGCGTGACTTCGCTCTCGATCAGCCGCTCTCGCCGTTCGCGCTGGCCGCCTTCGAACTGCTCGATCGCGAAAGCCCCACCTACACACTCGATGTCGTCTCGCTGATCGAGGCGACCCTGGAGGACCCGCGCCAGCTGCTGATGGCCCAGCAGCACAAGGCCCGCGGCGCCGCGGTGGCCGAGATGAAGGCCGACGGTATCGAATACGAGGAGCGCATGGAGCTCCTGGAAGAGGTCACCTGGCCCAAGCCGCTGGCCGAGCTGATCGAGCCCGCGTTCGAGACCTACCGGGCCGGGCATCCCTGGGTCTCGGAGTTCGCGCCGTCGCCGAAGTCGGTGGTGCGCGACATGATCGAGCGCGCGATGACCTTCGCCGAGCTGATCTCGTTCTACGAGCTGGCCCGTTCCGAGGGCGTGGTGCTGCGCTATCTCGCCGACGCCTACCGCGCGCTGCGCCGCACGGTGCCCGACGCGGCGCGCACCGAGGAACTCGACGACCTCGTCGAATGGCTGGGCGAGCTGATCCGCCAGGTGGATTCGAGCCTGCTCGACGAATGGGAGCAGCTCACCAACCCCGGCGCGGAGAACGACGCCGAACAGGTCGCGTTCGGCGCGGAGTCGGTGCGCCCGATCTCGGCCAACGAGCGAGCCTTCCGGGTGATGGTGCGCAACGCCATGTTCCGCCGCGTCGAACTGGCCTCACGACAGCGCTGGTACGACCTCGACGAACTGAGCCCCGGACCCGACTGGGCCGAGGACTTCGCCCCCTATTTCGACGAGTACGCCACGATCGGCACCGGCCCCGACGCCCGCGGCCCGCAGCTGTTCCAGGTGGAGCGGCGGCCGGGTTTCTGGCACGTGCGCCAGGTGCTCGACGACCCCGCCGGCGACCACGGCTGGGCGCTGACGGCCATCGTCGATCTGGAGGAGTCCGACGCCGCGGGCGAGGTCGTGTTCGACGAGGTCACGGTGTCGGCGGGCTGAGTGATACCCGTTCACTATCGTCGAAAATGATGAATGTTTGACGGATTCGTTGTTGGGTAGGCGCCGCTGATAGTCTCTCCCGGCCGCCGACCGAAAGTTCAACTATGCCCGAATCCCCGTACCTTGTCATCTACCCCGAACGGGTACGTGCCAATTACCGAGCTCTCGCAGCCGCCGTGTCGGCGCGGCGCAGCCGGGGCACCCGGATCAGGTACGCGGTGAAAGCGGCACCGGTCGACGAGTTGCTGACCCTGCTCGACGCCGAGGGCGCCGAGTTCGACGTGGCCAGCATCGGCGAGATCGACCAGGCGCTGCGCCTGGGGATCGACGCGGGCAAGCTCTGCTACGGCAACCCCATCAAGAAGAGCGCCCACATCGCGCGCGCCTTCGCCCTGGGGGTGCGCCGCTACGCCTTCGACACCGAGGACGATCTGCTGCGCATCGCCGAGCACGCCCCCGGCGCCGAGGTCGAGTGCCGGTTCCTGTCCTCGGCGCCGGAGTCGCGCACCCCCTTCGGCACCAAGTTCGGCTGCGCGCCGAGCGAGGCGCTGCGGCTGCTGGTGCGCGCCCGCGATCTGGGCCTGGTGGTGGGCGGCCCGTACTTCCACGTCGGCTCCCAGCAGCTCGATCCGGCCGCCTGGCGGATCGGCATCCGGCAGGCCGGTGAGATCGTGACCGCGTTGGCGGACAAGGATATTCACGTCGCCGCGGTCAACGTGGGCGGCGGTCTGCCGATCTCCTACGTCGACGCGGCCCCCGAACTCGACGCGATCGCGGCCGCCATGACCGCGGCCGCCGCCGAGTTCCTGCCCGAGTCCACCGGCCTGGTCGTCGAACCCGGCCGCGCGCTGGTGGGCAACGCGGGCACCATTCACGCCGAGGTCGTCGGCGTGCGATTCGCGCCGGATGGCCGGCGCTGGGTGTATCTCGACATCGGCCGGTACAACGGTATGGCCGAGACGGAGAACGAGTACATCGCCTACCGGTTCGTCACCGATCGCGACGGCGATCCGGTGGATGAGGCGGTGGTCGCGGGTCCGACCTGCGACGGCGACGATGTACTGTATCAACGCACGAAGGTCCTTCTGCCGACCACGTTGCGAGCCGGTGATCAGATCCAGATCCTCGACACCGGCGCCTATACCGCGAGTTATTCGTCGGTGTCCTTCAATGGTTTTCCGCCCTTGACCGTTCATGTCTCGGGCGCTGAGCGAGAGTGAGTTTGCCCATGACGGCGGAATTCACCGGCTGGCATGTGCTGGCCGAGTTCGGTGGTGTCGACACAGACCTGTGTGACGATCTCGAACGACTCGAATCGGCGTTGCGTGAGTCTCTGATCGCGGCGGGCGTCACCATCTGCGATGTCGTTCACAAAAAGTTCGATCCGCAGGGGGTGACCGTCCTCGCCCTGTTGTCGGAGTCCCACGCCTCGATTCACACCTATCCGGAGTCCGGCGACATCTTCGTCGACGTCTTCACCTGCGGCAGCATCGGCGCCGGTGCGACGAAGGCGGTAGAACTCCTGCGAGACAAGTTGTCTCCCAAGGACGTTCGGATGAAGGTCGTCCAGCGTGGCCACGGTGCCGAGAAGATCTACGAACCGGTGGGCGACGGCCTGACCCGGATCTGGGATCTGCACGAGGTGATCGTGGACACGAACACCCCGTTCCAGCACATGGTGATCGCGCGGACCGATCAGGGCATCTCCCTGTTCTCCGACGACGACCGCCAGTCCACCGAGTTCTCCCAGGTCACCTACCACGAGGCCATGATGGTCCCGGCGTTCGTGCTGGCCGAGAAGCTGGACCGGGTGCTGATCATCGGTTCCGGTGAGGGTGTGGCCTCGCAGATGTCGGTGGCGGCGGGCGCGACCCTGGTCGACCACGTCGACATCGACCAGCGCGAGGTCGAGCTGTGCGCCCGGCACCTGCCCTACGGCTACACCACCGAGGAACTGGCGGCCGCGGTCGCCGGCGAGGGTCCGGTGCACGTGCACTACGCCGACGGCTGGGACTTCCTGGCCAACGCGCAGGAGGCGGGCACCCGCTACGACGTGATCGTCATCGATCTGCCGGACGAGCGCGTCGAGGACGCCCAGCACAACCGCCTCTACGAGGCGGAGTTCCTGTCCCGATGTAAGGCACTGCTGGCGCCCGGCGGCGTGCTGTCGGCCCAGGCCGGCTGCGCGACCATGTGGCGCAACGAGACCCTCAAGCGCTCGTGGGGCCGGTTCCACGAGCAGTTCGCCACCGTGGTCCCCTACGGCAGCGACGAGCACGAGTGGACCTTCCTGTTCGGCCTGAACGAGAAGATCGACGACCCGGTGCGCGGCATGACCGACCGCCTGGCCCTGCTCCCCTACCGCGCCGAGACCATCGACGCCCGCGCCCTCGAGCGCGGCGCGATCGAGCCCTACGCCCTGCGCGCCTGAGCTCGCTTCGCGACAGCCACCGAAGGCGGTGACCCGGACCCCGGGTCACCGCCTTCGTCGTTTCCCCGTCAGCCGCCGAGCATCGCGGCGAACGCGCGCAGCGTCGCCAGCAACTCCGTCAACCACTCCGCGGACTTGTCGGGTTCGACGACGCCGTCGATGGCGACGCCCTTGGCCACCGCGATCAGCAACCGGGCCAGGGTCGGCGGCGTGATCGGAAAGGCCTCGAGTCCGGCTTCAGCGAAGAGCGCGGTCAGCAAGGCGGTCACGGTGCGGTGCACCGTCTCGTCGCGCTCGGCGAGCTCGCGGCGCAGCATGGGACTGTGCCGGGAGGCAACGGCCAGTTCGGATTTGAGCATCGCCCACCGCCGTTCCCGCGCCGCCTCGAGCATCCAGCGCTCGAAGGCCGCGAACCGCTCGTCGACCGTGCCGTCGCCGACCGCCGCGCTGATCGTGGCGATCTCGGCATCGAGGAACTGATCGAGGACCGCCAGCGCGAGGTCCTCCTTACTGGCGAAATTCGAATAGACCGCCCCCCGACTGAATCCGGCCGCCTCGGCGACCTGATTGTTCGAGGTCGCGGCGTAGCCATCGCGCAGGTAGAGCACGGTGGCCGACTCGATCAGCTTCGCGCGGGTCAGCGCGTGCGATTCCGTCCGGCTCAAGCGTTTCTGCACGGCCTGACCCTACCGGTGCGCCGCGAATGTCCCCCGATGCCATTGACGGGGACGGGTGTGACCGGGCACACTCTCCCCATTCAGATGTCGATAGCATCTGAATGCTGATGACATTTCAGTGCCCGTACCAACCTTCTCGAGAATCGAGTACCCCGTGACCCGAGCATTGCCTTCCGGCATCGGCCTGATGCCGGTCCGCCGGCCCGATGACCACCGCCCCCGGCTCGACCGCCTCTCGACGGTGCCGATCACCGACCTGGCGCGGCGATTCAGCGCCGCCACCCCGACCTCGGCGCAGGATCTGGACCGTTTGGACGGCGATCTGATGTTGCGCGGCTTCGCGCCGGTCGGCACCGGGGTGCTACAGCGGATCCTGTCGCGGCCCTCGTTCTTCTGGATGGGCAAGTCGTTCCGCCGCGTCGACGACGAGCTCATCGCGGGCCACAACTTCTTCACTGCCCTCGGCGGCTCCAGGGGGCTGCCGTTCGCCGCGACGATCGGCCCGTCCGTGGTCGACGGCAGGCCCGCGGTCCGCATCGACTACGGCGATCCGCGCCTGGCCGGGACATGGTTGACCCGGCGTCTCTACGACGAACTGCGGGAGATCGAGCCGGGCCTCTGGCTCGGCCCCGGATTTCTGCGGATCGGACAACGCCGAGTGACGGCGTGCTGGTTCGCGGTCGACAGCTCGGTCGGCTACGGGGAGGTGCGATGAGGACAGCACACCGCGCGGTCGTCGCCGTGGCCATCGGGCTCCTCACCGCGCACAGCGGATCAGCTGGAGCGCAACCACTTCCGGTTCCGTGGAGCATGCTCGACGGCGTGCGGGCACAGCTACAGACGCCCGGTGCGGCCCCGCCGGGGTCGAACGACTGGTCCTGCACCCCCTCGGCGGCACATCCGAATCCCGTGGTGCTCGTCCACGGCGGCCTCGTCAACCGGACGATCAACTGGCAGACCATGTCCCCGCTGCTGGCCAACGCCGGATACTGCGTGTTCGCGCTGACCTACGGCTCCCCCGGCTGGGCGACACCCACCGAATGGACACCGGGCGCGATGCGTCCAGTGGCCGAGAATGCCCGCCAGATCGGCGATTTCGTCGCCGAGGTCCGGCGGGCGACAGACGCGGGCAAGGTCGACATCCTCGCCGAGTCGTTCGGCACGCTCTCCTCCAACCACTACGCGAAGTACCTGGGCGGTGCGGCCTCGGTGGAACGGATCGTCGCGCTGTCGGGGCTGTGGGAGGGAACCGACGTGATGGCTCTGGATCGGCTGCGCGAGTCGCTGCGCGGCACCGGGATCGACACGCCGCTGTGGAATCTGGTCGCTGCCACCGGCTGCGAGATCTGTCCACAGGTCGTGCGCGGCTCGGACTATCTCACCGCGCTGTCCCGCGACGGGGTCTACGCGCCCGGCGTGCGCTATACCAACATCACCTCGCGGTACGACATCCTGCTGACGCCCTATCCGACCAGCCTCGTGCCGGGACCGGAGACCACGAACATCGTCCTCCAGGACGGGTGCGAGCAGGACTTCACCGAGCATTTCAGCATCGCCGCCAGTCCACGCACGGTCTCCTTCGTCCTGGGTGCGCTGGATCCGGCGCACGCGCCACCGGTGCCGTGCGAGCTCGCCACACCGTTCGGGAGCTGAGCGCGCTCGGCGGACAAGCGGGCCATTCCGGTGTCGTGGCGCGCCGAACGTTGGCAGTATGCAAGATGCACAGCATCGACAGAATCGAGTCCGCTCATGACGCCGACACCGTTGTCCGCCGACGGTCTGATGCCGGTCCGCGCGCCGTCGGGCCATCGCCCGCGCCTGGACGCCCTGTCGCGGGCCGGGCTCACCGAGTTCCGCGCGCTGTTCGACGCGGCGCCCGCGGTGACCGAACGCGACTTCGCGCGGCTCGACGGTGATGTGACGATGCGGTCGTTCCCCGGGTCCGCCGAGCGGGTGCTCGGGCCGGTGATGGCGCGGCCGTCGTATTTCTGGGTGGCGAAATCGTTTCGTCACGTCGACGGCGGGGTGGCGGTCGGCCACAACGTCTTCCGCCTGCTCGGCGGCATGCGGGCGCTGAATTTCGTGGCGACGGTGGGTGATTCCGTGCTCGACGGGCGCGCGGCGGTGCTGTTCGACTACGACGATCCGCGGGTCGGTTCGCGGCGGCCCGCCCGGCGGATCTACGACGAACTGCGGGAGATCGAGCCGGATCTGTGGCTGGGCCCGAGCTACTTCCTGACCCGGGGCAAGCGGATCCCGATGGGCTGGTTCGCCCTCGACGCCGCGGTGCCGTTCGACGGTCCGGCCTGACGAAACGGCGGTGCGCCGGGCGCGGGAGACCCCGCACCCGGCGCACCGTGGCACTCTCAGCCGCGCGCCGCGCGTTGCGCGCGATACTCGGCGACGTTGACCCCGCCGACGCCCCAATCCGTCAGCGCCACTTCGTCGATCACCACATAGGTGCTGTCGGGCGACTTGCCGAGCACCTCGAACAGCAGGTCGGTGACGCCCTTGATCAGCTGTCCCTTCTGCTCCGGGGTGACCCCTTCATCGGTGACCTTGATGTTGACATACGGCATGGTTGGTTTCCTTTCTACGCCGCTCTACCCGAGATGAACCCGCCGTCGACGGGGAGGATGTGGCCGGTGACGAACTCGGCGTCGGTCAGGTACAGCACGGCCGCCGTGGTGTCGGCGACCTCGCCGATCCGGCCGAGCAGGGCAGCGCCCGCGGCGGCGCGCTCGTCGCCGTCACCGAACAGCGGGGTGCGGATGATGCCGGGCGCGACCGCGTTCACCCGGATCCGGGCGGGCGCGAGTTCCGCGGCCAGGCTGGTGGTCAGGGCGTGCACGCCGCCCTTGCTGATCAGCGCGGCCGACGCGGGCAGCCCGGTCATCGCGTGGTCGATGAGCACGGTGCCGATGTTGACGACACTGCCGCCGTCGCCCTGGGCGAGCAGCTGGCGCACCACGGCCTGGGTGGTGAAGTAGGTGCCCTTGAGGTTGCCTCCGAGATAGCGGTCGAGCTCGGCCTCGGTGACGTCGACGAAGGGGGTCGCGCCGAACACGCCCGCGCTGTTGATCAGCGCGTCGACCCGGCCGAATCGCTCGAGGGCGGCGCGGACGTACGCCGATCCCGTTGCGGGCGAACCGATATCACCGGCCACGGTGGCCACGCGATCCGGCGCGTCCAGTTCCGCGGCGACGACGGCGAGCTTGTCCGCGTCGCGCCCACCCAGGACCACCGCGTCGCCTCTGGCGACGAAGGCGCGGGCGACATCACGCCCGATTCCGCTGGATGCCCCGGTCACGACGACCGTCTTCGGAGTCGACATCGACTGTTCCTTTCGAGTTCGGATACGACCGGTCGTCTCAGGATGGACGACCGGCAGGGTGGGGACGCGGGTATAGCTCGGTTACGGCCGGAAGTAGTCGTCGAGCAGGCGGCGCAGACACTTGTCCAGCGGCTCGACGGTGCGGTCGATCTTCATCCGGATGACCGCGCCCTCCCAGGACTCCAGCAGCAGATCGGCGAGGTCGACGGCGTCGATGTCGGCGCGCACCGTCCCCTCGGCCTGCGCGGTCCGCAGGGCGCCCGCGACGCCGTCGCGCCAGGCCGCCCAGGCCGCCGAGAGCGCGGTGCGCAAGGTCTCGCTGCCCTCGAGTTCACCGCCGAGATTGGCGATCAGACAGCCACCGGTGTAGTCGGCGGCGACGAAGTCCGCGGTCAGCGTGGCGAAGAAGCCGCGCAGACCGGTGAGCGCGTCGGGGGCGCCGGCGAAGGCCGCGGCCAGGTTGCGCTGCACGCAGAGCGAATGATGCTCGATCACCGCGTGCGCGAAGCTCTCCTTGCTGTCGAAGTAGTTGTAGAACGACCCCTTCGGCACGCCGACCTTGTCGAGCACCTGCTTGATGCCGGTGCCGTGATAACCGTTGGACAGCAGGCCGACCGCGCCCTCCTCGATCAGGAGTGCTCGGGTGTCGTCGCTACGCCGGGGCCGTGCCATGCGAACGACTATACGACCGGTCGTCTACTAATGGCAAGAGCCCATCGTCAGTCGTCGTCGACGCCGCGCGCCGCCAGCGCCTCCCCCATCGCGTCGGCGGTCCGCAACGCGCGCACCAGCACGGGCGTGACCAGGGCCGTCGCCGACCAGGACACCCCGCGAGCGCGGCGCGCCTCGGCGACGTCGTGCACGATCTGCGCCAGCAACGGAACGCAGCGAATGGCCAGGGCCAGCAGCAGCCCCACCCGCTCGGGATCCACCCCGACCCGGCGCAGCGGCCCGAGCGCGCGGGTGAGGGCGTCCAGCAGGTCGGTGACCCTGGTCGTCACGGTGACCAGCGCCGCGAGCGCGACCGAGGCGAGCAGCACAGCGCAGACGACGATCGCCCGGGTCGGCGAGGTGGTGAGCAGCTGGAACACACCGATGATCAGCGTCATCCACAGCACCGGCCGGATCTGGGCCAGCGCCACCCGCCAGGAGATCCGCGCGAGCGCGAACAGGCAGGCGATCGCGAGTACGAGCACACCCACCCCCGGCAGACCGCGCACGAAGACGGTCATCGCGACGATCGCGACGACGAGCAGCACCAGCTTCGCCCCCGCGGGCATCCGGTGCAGCGGGGAATCGCCGGGACGGTAGAGGCCGATCACTCGACGAGCCGCCGGTACGCGCCGACCGCGTCCGCGGGCGGGCCGTCGTAGGCGACGGAGCCGTTGTCCAGCACCACGACTCGATCGAAGCCGTCGAGCAGGGCGAGCTGGTGGGTCACCACGATCACCTGCTGGTCGAGGGCGTTCAGCGCCTCCGACACCCGGCGGGCGTTGCGCAGGTCGAGCAGGGTGGTCGGCTCGTCGGCGACGATCACCTCGGGCTCACGGATCAGCGCGGAACCGATCGCGAGCAGCTGCTTCTGCCCGCCCGAGAGCAGATGCGCCGGATGGTCGGCGTGCGCGCTCAGCCCGAATCGGTCCAGCATCCGGGTCACCCTGGCCGCGATCTCGGCGCGGCTCAGGCCGCTGCGCCGCAGCGAGAACGCCAGGTCCTCGGTGACGGTCGGCATCACGATCTGGGTGTCGGGATCGGTGAACACGAAGCCGACCTTGCGCCGCACCTGGGCGCCCTTGCGGGCGGCGTCGATCCCGTCGACGGTGACGGTGCCCGAGGTCGGCTTCAGCAGGCCGTTGAGCATCCGCGCCAGCGTCGACTTCCCCGAGCCGTTGGCGCCGATGAGCCCGACCCGCTGCTCGGTGATCCGCAGGTCGATCTCTCGCAGGACGGTCCGGTCGCCGAACCGGTGGCCCACCCCGTCGAGGACGATCTCGCTCACGCGCGCCGCCTGCCCGCCCGCTCAGCCACGGATCAGTCCGGGATAGGCCCGGTGCACACCCTTGGCCACCACGGTGGCGATGACGACCTTGGCCAGGTCGCCCGGCACGAACGCGAAGTTGGTCGAGATCGCGGCCCAGAGCCCGAGGTCGGTGCGGACCAGCAGGCCGGCGGTACCGAACAGGTAGATGACCACGATGCCGCCGAGCGCGTTGATCAGCAGGCCCGGCACGATCGGGTACTTCGGCAGGATCAGCGCGGTCAGCGACCCGATCACCAGCGTGGCGGGAATCCAGCCGATCAGATAGCCCGCGGTCGGCGAGGCCAGCGCGGTCAGGCCGGTGCGACCGCCCGAGAGCAGCGGCAGGCCGATCAGGGTCAGCGCGATGAAGACCGCGACGGCGGCGGTGCCCTTGCGCGCGCCGAGGATCGCACCGGTCAGGATCACACCGAGGGTCTGCAGGGTGATCGGCACGCCACTGAATCCCACGGTGATCGCGCCCGGCAGCCCCAGGGCGGCGATCAGCGCGGCGAACACCGCGATCTGTGCCAGGTCCCGCGCGGCGAAACCGACCGCGGGCTTAGGGGATTTCTCGATATCGGACACAGCGGACATCCTTCACCATGGAATTGAACGACGTTCAAGATAGCAGGTGAGCCGCCTGCGTCCGCGGCCGGAAGACATCGGCGAGCATTTCGCCGCGCCCGAAGATCGATTACGATTCGAAGGTTGGGACTTCCCGGGCGGCGCTCGCCGCACAACGGCAGCGCGCCGACAACCCGTGGCCGAGGAAGGGCCATCATGTCGATAGCGCTACAACGTTTTTCGAACTTGATCGCCGCGATCTACGGCGCGGGCAACGACCCGGACCGGTGGGACTCGGTGATCGGGGAGATCACCGACACCTTCGGCGCGGTCCACGGCTTCCTGGTCATCGCCGATCCGGTCGGTGACCGGTTCGCGATCAAATCCTCGGGGGCCAGTAGCCCGCCGGATCTGCCCGCGCAGCTAGAGCGCGTCGCCGAGCGGGTCCAACAGCTGCCGGTCGGCAGCACCGCCACCAGTGACGACCTGTTCGCCGTGCCGGAGCACGGCAGCGCGCTGGCCGACCAGGTCAGTGCGAACGGCCTGTCCAACAGCTTCCTGGCCCGGCTCAGCGACGATCGCCCGTCGTCGTGGATCTGCCTGACGATGCCCGATCACCAGTCGATCACCGGCCATCCCGCGGGCCTGGCGCTGCTGCGGGTGCTCGTGCCGCACCTGCGCGGCGCGCTGCGCACCCAGTCCAAGCTGGTCGAACTGTCCCGGGACCGGGCCTTCGCGCTCGCGACCCTGGAGCAGGCGCACTACGGGATCATGATCGTCACCACCGACGCGGCGCTGGTGTTCGCCAACTCGATGGCCGAGCGGATCACCGAGGCGTCCGACGGGTTGTCGGTGGACGCCTTCGGCTGTCTGCGGGCCGGATCCCCGACCACCCAGAAACAGCTCAGGGACCTGATCAACTGCGCCGCCGACCCCGGGTTCTCCAGCGGCAACGTGGCCGTCACCCGCTGTTCCGGCCGCAAGCCGCTGATTCTGCGGGTGTCCCCGCTCGACGGCATCGCCGGCGACGGACTGTGGCACCGCGCGGTGCTGCTGCTGCTCGTCGATCCGGACCACGACCCCGAGCCGGAGCCGGAGGCGCTGCACGATCTGTACGGCCTGACCGACGCCGAGACCATGGTCGCCATGGGGGTGCTGCGCGGCGACGGCTTGCCCGCCGTCGCCGATCAGCTCTCCGTCTCGGTATTCACCGCCCGCACGCACCTGCAGCATATTTTCGCGAAGACGAAAACACACCGGCAGGCGGAATTGGTTCGGCTTCTGTTGACCACTGCCATTTCCGCGCAGTAACTATTCGCAATCAAATCGGATGGAATCCTGCACCGATTCCGCCGCGCGCGTCGACATCCGCGAGAATCAGCGAGAAATTCGCGCCGACCTGCGGGCCGATGCACGGCAGCCCGATATAGCCGTTGACGATCGCGACGAGCGTCGAACCGACGACGACGGGCGCGCCGGAATCACCGAGGATCACGCAGATCTGGGTCAGCGTCCACGAGGCGCCACCGAAGACGTCTCCGTAGACCAGCCCACAGGTCTGCCCTGTCGTCCGTCCTTCCTTGCAGGCGACGGCCGGGAATTGCGCGGGCACGCCGACGTCGGTGATCGTGGTCGAGCCGACCCGGTTCACCGGGATCACCGCGCTCTCGTCGAAGGCGATGACCGCGTAGTCGAGATCGCTGCCGAGCACCGCGATCGTGCCGACGTTGCCTGCCTCGGGATCGGCCTCCGCGGCCACTCCCATGCCCTCACCGGCGGCGGCGCAGTGCGCGGCAGTGAAGCCGACCAGCCGACCGGCACCATCCCAGCCGATCGTCGTGAGTGTGCAGGTCGAGCCGTCGTCGAGGACGATGCCGGAGCCACCACCGAGCGTCACCGGGGCGGCTCCCTGCGCCGTCCCGACAGTGCCGACAGTGCCCCAGACCAGCAGCAGCGTGGCGGCGGCGATCCACCACCGACCCCATGTCGTAGGGGCACTCCCGCGCTGAAGTGCGGGAGTGCCTTGATTGCTTCTCGTTTTCGGCATCTGCGTGTCAGACCACGCAGACCGGGTACAAGAAGGGAACGGTGATCAGGACGATGCCGCATGCGAGGAAGGCACCGGGGATCGTGATGAACGGTGACAACACAACGGGCTCGACCTGAACCGGAACCGGTGCGACGGGGACGGGGTCCGCCGCGGGTGCTGCGCCGGCGACGCCGGCACCTAGAGCGATCATCGGCGCACAAGCGAGCACCGCGATGGTTGAACGTACTTTGTACATGGCCATTCCTTCGACTGTCTCCCACATTTGTCGTGCCGATCCCACGACGGAATCGTCACCCTATAAAGGACAGCACCGACGGCCCGGAATATCGTCGTACGAACAGATGAGATCTAAAAGGGCCGCTTCGATCGGATCACAGCTGCGAGGTATTCGTAATCCTCGGCCCGCGCGGATGACCCCCGATATGCCAGCCCGATCGTGCGGCCCGGCGCGGGATCGGCGAAGCGCGCGGTGTCGAGGGTGGCCCGCGCGGTCTCGGTGGCCACGGCCATCTGCGGGATGAGGGTCACCCCGAGGCCGCCCGCGACGCACTGCACCACGGTCGTCAGCGAGGCGGCGCGGGTGTCGCCGACCGCGCCGGGGTGCACCTCGGCGGTACGGCACAGCTCGAGCGTCTGGTCGCGCAGGCAGTGGCCTTCGTCCAGCAGCAGCAACGGCATGTCGGCCAGCACCGGCGCGGCCAGGTCGGTGCGCCCGGCGAGCTCGTGCCCGCGCGGGGTGACGAGCACGAATTCCTCGGAGTACAGCGGGATCTCGACCAGGCCGGGGGCGTCGGTGGGCAGCGCGAGCAGGGCGACGTCGAGCACGCCGGTGCGCAGCCCGTCGAGCAGCCGGGCGGTCTGGTCCTCCACCACCTGTGGCACCAGCGCGGGCAGTTTGCGGCGCAGCTCGGGCAGCAGGTCCGGCAGCACGTAGGGCGCGACGGTCGGGATGATGCCCAGCCGCAGCACGCCGCCGAGTCCGTCACCGGTCGCCGAGGCTACGAAACGGTCGGCCGCCTCGAGGGTCGCCATCGCCTGCGGCAGCAGTCGCATGCCGGCCGCGGTGACCAGCACGCGACGGGTGCTGCGCTCGATGAGCTGCAGTCCGAGGCCGTTTTCCAGTGATGCCAGCGCCTGCGATAACGTGGGTTGGCTCACAGTCAAACGCGCTGCGGCGGTACCGAAATGCCGATATTCGGCCACGGCGACGAACGCACGCAGCTGCGAGAGGGTTGGCTGATAAGTCTGATCAGTCACGCCTATCAGTGTACGACGAGCGATCGGCTTTACCTTTCAGTACGCTTTCGGCAAGATCACCGCGGGCTCACACGACGAGCGCGACCACACCACGAATGAGGAGATGAGCATGGCTCTGCTGACCATCGGCGACCAGTTCCCGGCATACAACCTCAAGGCCGTCATCGGAGGTGACCTGTCGAAGGTCGACGCGCAGCAGCCGGACGATTACTTCACCCAGATCACCAGCGACGACCACGCGGGCAAGTGGCGCATCGTGTTCTTCTGGCCCAAGGACTTCACCTTCGTGTGCCCCACCGAGATCGCCGCCTTCGGCAAGCTGAACGAGGAGTTCGCCGACCGTGACGCCCAGGTGCTCGGCGCCTCGGTCGACAACGAGTTCGTGCACTTCCAGTGGCGCGCCCAGCACGAGGATCTCAAGACCCTGCCCTTCCCGATCCTGTCGGACCTCAAGCGTGAGCTGGCCGCCGCCACCGGCGTACTCAACGCCGACGGCGTCGCCGACCGCGCCACCTTCATCGTCGACCCGAACAACGAGGTGCAGTTCGTCTCGGTGACCGCCGGTTCGGTCGGCCGCAACGTCGACGAGGTGCTGCGCGTGCTCGACGCCCTGCAGTCCGACGAGCTGTGCGCCTGCAACTGGAAGAAGGGCGATCCGACCATCAACGCGGGCGAGCTGCTCTCGGCCAGCGTCTGATCCACCCTTCCCACCGAACACCAGAGGAGCCCCACTGTCATGAGCATCGAGAACCTGAAGAACTCCCTCCCCGAGTACGCCAAGGACCTCAAGCTCAACCTGTCGTCGATCGCGCGCACCACGGTGCTCAGCGAGCAGCAGCTGTGGGGCACCCTGCTCGCCTCGGCCGCCGCGACCCGCTCGGCCACCACGCTGCGCGAGATCGCCGAGGAAGCCGCCGACGTGCTGTCCGCCGAGGCCTACGAGGCCGCGCTGGGCGCCGCGTCGATCATGGGCATGAACAACGTGTTCTACCGCGGCAAGGCGTTCCTGGACGGCCGCTACGACGATCTGCGCGCCGGGCTGCGGATGAACATCATCGGCAACCCCGGTGTCGACAAGGCCGACTTCGAGCTGTGGTCGTTCGCAGTCTCCTCGATCAACGGCTGCGCGCACTGCCTGGAGGCGCACGAGAAGACCCTGCGTGAGGCCGGTGCCTCGCGCGAGGTGATTTTCGAGTCGCTGCGCGCGGCGGCCATCGTCGCCGGTGTCGGCCAGGCGGTGCAGTCCACCGAGGCCCTGGCATCGGCCGCCGTCTGAGGTAGCGCCCCGCGGCCCCCGACCGGAATCCGGTCGGGGGCCGCGGTCGTTTCCCGAGGACACGACCGGGCGCGCGATCCTGCCGGGCCCGCGTACCGGCCGGTAGGCTCGCGATCATGAACGCACATGATGTGCCCGATGCCCCGGACATCCAGGTCGAGGTCGTCCGAGTGTTCACCGACCCCGCCGGGCAGCTCGGCAACGCGCTCGGCATCGCCCGCGCGGGTGACGTCGTCGCGCTCGACAAGCAGGAGCTGGCCGCGCGGCTGGGCTTCAGCGAGACCACCGTCGTGCAGGACCCCGTGGACGGGATCGCCGACGTCCGGATCTACACGCCCACCGTGGAATTGCCGTTCGCCGGGCATCCGAGCGTCGGCACCGCGTGGTGGCTGGCCGTGCAGCGCACGCCGGTGCACACCCTCCAGGTGCCCGCGGGACCCGTCGCCGTCGCCCAGACCGACGGGCTGACCTGGATCACCGCCCGCGCCGAATGGGCGCCCGACTTCACCTTCCACGAGCTGGCCACGGCCGAGGAACTGGCGCTGCTGCGGCCCGACGACTTCAGCACGGGCCAGCACTACTTCTGGACCTGGACCGACGAACCGCGCGGCGCCCTGCGCTCCCGCATGTTCGCCCCCGCCATGGGCATCGCCGAGGACGAGGCCACCGGCGCGGCGGCGGTCGCGCTCACCGCCCAGTTGCGCCGCGGTCTGGTGGTGACCCAGGGCCAGGGGTCCCAGCTCTACACCGAATGGGATTCCGACGGCTGGGTGCGGCTCGGCGGCCGGGTCGCCGAGGACCACGTGGTGGTGCTCTGAGCTCAGCTCCCCAGCGGGCCGCCGAAGCGGCGTAGCCAGGGTGGGCGGGCGGTCCAGTGCCCGCGCCGCGGGGTGTCGGGTCCGGCCAGGTCGGCGAGGATGCGGGTCTCCAGGTGCCGGGGCGGGGTGCGCTGGTCGTCGGCGGCCAGGCGCGCGAGCACGTCGTGCACGCCGCGGACCCGGTCGGCGAACTGCGCGAGGCCGGGCGTGGTCATGGTGGCCAGCTTGTTCTCGATGTGGTGGTGCTCGAGTTCGGCGACCGCGTCGAGGGCGTAGGCGTCGGCGAGGGCGAGCACCGAGCCCGGTGGACACCAGTGCCGCGTGCTGCCGACGCGGATGGTGCGCTGCTCGGCCAGCCGCTCCACGCCCTCGGCGAGCAGCCGGGTGACGACGGGGACCCGCAGGCCCAGTTCGCGCCCGATCGCCCGGTAGGTGCGCCCGCCGTAGTAGGCGAGCACGAACACCTCGCAGTGGCTGTCGAGCGGATCGGCGAAGCCGAGCCGGGCCGACGCGGCGAGCCAGGGCAGGTCGTCGCGGTCGTGCCGGTCCAGCCGCAGTCGCTGGATCGCGAGCCGGTGGACCTGGGCGAGCAGCCAGGTCTGCTCGGCGTCGAACTGCGGTTCGCCGCGCCCCCGGTAGGGCGCGGGCAGTTCCGGCTCGCCCACGGGCGGGCGGTCGCCGCCCACCCGGGAGCCGTCGCGGCCGTAGACCGCGCCCCGGCCGAAGCCGGTGTCGGAGCCGGGGTCGCGCCGCTGCCCGCCGGCGAATGCCGAACGGCCCCACGGCGTCCCGAGATCGGGGCCGTGGTCGTCCGCGAGATCGGCCGGTGGGTCCGGCGGCTCGGCGTCGGCCGTCCACGGGGTCGTGCGGAGTCGCCGATATCCCTCGCGGACAACGTCTTCGGCCGCACCCCGCCGGTGCAGGACCCGCAGCGCCAGCCCGAAGGCCGCCGCACCGGTGGCCCGGAAGAGGGTGCGCAGCGCCTCGCGGTCGTCCGGCTCGGACGGGAGGTCGGGGACGGACCGCTCGACGCCACCGACCGCCGGGTCGGGACCACGCTGCCGGTTCATCGTCGAATTCCTGTCCACACAACGGCAATTCGCAGCGCGAGCGGTTGTGGATCGGTATTCACCGTCCGATCGCGGCGATCAGCATGAAGGCGGTACCGATATCCATCACCACATGGGGGATCAGCGCCGAGCTCAGTGGATGGGCACCGGCCGGGTGGACGAACCGGTGCGGGCGCGGTCCGTGACCGACGGTACCGAGCGCGAGCAGGGCGTCCAGCGCGAACAACGCGGCCAGCGCCAGCGCGGGCCAGGCCGGTCCACTCACCGTGTGCCCGCCGCCGTGCCCGGCCATCGCGTACAACATCGCCGCGGCGGCGAGGGTGTGGTAGCCGAGCGCCATGACCCCGTCGGGACCCTCGGCAGCACCCGCCCGCAGCACGACGACGCGCTCGGCCAGCAGGATCGCGAAGGCGACCGTGAGCGCGGTGAGGACACCGCGCACGGCCAGCGGATGGGTCGCGGCGGGGAAGATCAGCATGGCCAGCATCACCAGGCACATGAGCAGGTGGGCGCTGTCGGCCGCCGCATCGACCCGGTGCCCGGGCGCCACCCGGCCGGTCAACCGCCGCGCGACGATGATCGTCGCGAGCACGAACGCGGCGACCACCGGCCACCGGACGAGTGCATAGTGCTCAACGAATTCGGCCACACCCCACCACCTTCGAGTCGAGACCCGCGCACCCCATGCTCGCATCGACCGGCGTCCCCGCGGGCGGGTTTGCCCCCAGGCGAGAGCACCCGCGGGAGATGACGGATCATGGACCGATGTCCGACGCACCCTCCGTGGCCTCGGCGCAGGCACTGCGCGTGACGGTCGACGACCTCTCCGACGCCCCGATCCGCGACCTGCTGACCGGCCATCACACCGAGATGGCCGCCAACTCCCCCGCCGACAGCATGCACGCCCTCGACCTGGCCGCCCTGCGCGATCCCGCGGTCACGGTGTGGAGTGCCTGGGCGGGCGCCGAGCTGGCCGGGTGCGGCGCGCTCAAGGAACTCGACGCGGGCCACGGCGAGATCAAGTCCATGCGCACCGCCGACGGGTTCACCGGCCGCGGCGTCGCCGCGCGGGTGCTGGCCGACATCGTCGCGGCGGCGCGACGACGCGGCTACACGCGGCTGAGCCTGGAAACCGGCTCGAACGCGTACTTCGCACCCGCCCGCCGCCTCTACCTACGGCACGGGTTCACCGAGTGCGCGCCCTTCGCCGACTACGTCCTCGATCCACACAGCCAGTACTTCACGCTGGCCCTCTAGCCACCGGCCCCGCGCTCAGCCCAGGGCGCGGGTGAAGCCCTCGACGAGCTCGGCGACCTGGGCGTCGGTCATCACGAACGACGGCGAGATCTGCATGGCGCCCTGACCGGCGGCGCGACCCGAGATGCCGTGCTCGCGCAGGGTTTTCACCAGGCCGGGCCCCTCGGACGGGTCGGCCAGCTGCACCGCGGCCACCGCGCCGAGCCCACTGCGCACCTCGGCGACGCGCGGATGCTCGGCCAGCGGCGCGAGCAGCGTGTGCAGGGTGCTCTCCAGGCGGGCCGCCTCCTCGAGCAGCCCCTCGCGTTCGACGATGGCGAGGTTGGCCAGCGCCGCCGCCGCGGCGCCCGCGTGCCCGCCATAGGTGTAGCCGTGTCGCCACCAGACGCCGCCCGCGAAGAACGGCTCGGCCAGGTGCGGTGCGATGAAGACCGCACCCATCGGCACGTAGCCCGAGGTCAGGCCCTTGGCGGTGGTGACGAGGTCGGGTTCGAGCGCGAACTTGGTGGAGGCGAACCAGGTGCCGCCGATCCGGCCGAAACCGGTGACCACCTCGTCGGCGACGAACAGGATGTCGTTGTCGCGGCAGATCTGGCGCACCTCGGCCAGGTACCCCGCCGGCGGCAGGTACACCCCGCCCGCGCCGATGATCGGCTCGCAGAAGAAGGCCGCGATCTGCTCGGCGCCGATGCCCTCGATCAGGGCGAGCAGCGATTTCGCGTCGTCCCACTCGACGGTGCGGGTGTCGGCGACGAGTTCGCCGTACCCCTCCCGGTTGCCGGCCAGGCCACCGATCGAGGTGCCCGCGTAGTGCATGCCGTGGTAGGCCAGGCGGCGGCCGACCAGGATCTTCTTGTCGGTGCGGCCGAGTTCGTGCCAGTAGCGGCGAGCCAGCTTGGCGGCGGTCTCCACCGAGTCCGAGCCACCGGAGGTGAAGAAGATCTTGCTGCCCGGCACCGGCGCGATCGCCGACAGTTTCTCGGCCAGTTCCTGGGTCGGCGGTTCGGTGAGGTCACCGAAGTTGGAGTAGTGCGCGATGGTGCGCAACTGCTCGGCGACCGCGTCGGCGATCTCGGCGCGACCGTGCCCGACATTGGCGAACCAGAGCCCGGCGGTGGCGTCGAGGTACCGCGTGCCCGCGGTGTCGTAGACGTAGGCACCGTCACCGCGAGCGACGACGAACGCACCGTCCCGAGTGACGGCACCCATATCGGCGAATCCATGCCAGAGCGCATTCATGGCTCCACACTTACCCGAACCGGCCCGGCCGCGCTCGCCGGACTCGCGGATGTCTCAGTCCGCGGACTTGCGCTCCCGCCACCACGCGGGGAGGTCGCCCAGCGACGCCATGGCAACCGCCAGTGCCGCGAACACCAGGGTCAGCACGACCAGCCCGATCGCCATCGACAGATAGCCCTGCTGCCGCGGGTCGATGAACGGATAGGGGTACCAGTCGGCGATCGGGCCGCGGATCAGGGTGTAGACGCCGTAGATCAGCGGGAAGATCAGCCACTGGCCGATCAGCGCCGGGCTCGGGCGCAACCGCTGCGGCATCGCCACCAGCAGCCAGTCCACGACCAGCACCAGCGGCAGGTACCGATGCATGACGTCGTTGATCCACTTGTCGTTGAGCATCACGTCGATCCGGGACAGCAGGACCGCGTAGACGACCATCGTGATGAGCATGTACAGCGTCGCCGCGCCGCGGAAGAGCTGCCAGCCACGGCCCTGCGGGGCGAGGAATCCGCCGACCAGCAACACGATCACGCCGAGGATGTTCGACTCGATGGTGAAGTAGCTCAGGTAGTTGGTGAGCGAGAAGGTCACGGAGTCGATGTTGCGCAGCGGGATCCACAGCAGCGCGACCACGCCGAGGACGCCGAACCCGATCCGCAGAATCCTGATCCACCACGCCGTGCCCACCGCTGCGCTCATGTCGGGATCATCGCACGCCCCGACGGCGAAAACGCCGGTCTACGGCGTCGCGTCGCGGCATCGATGGCGACGGCTCCGGACACGCGCGGGCCGACGGGCCGGGCCGACGGTGTGTCGTTGGTCTCCGCCGCACCGGCCGTCGGCGGCGTGCCGGGAAAACCGGTGGCGGCCTTCGCTAGGCTGGTAGGCGCAATGACCAGGACAGCTAGCACCGGTACCCGCGCGCTGCGCACCCGCCTGGCGGAGGTCTCGCTGCGCGACGAACACCGGCTCCGGCGCAAGCTCGACCGGTCGCGCCCCGAGGATCTGCCCGCACTCGAGGCGGAGATCGCCGCCGCCGAGACCCGCGTGGCCAATCGCCGCGCGGCGGTTCCGCGGATCACCTACCCGGAACAACTCCCGGTCTCCGCGCGCCGCGACGACATCGCCGCCGCGATCGCCGCGCACCAGGTCGTGATCGTGGCAGGCGAGACCGGCTCGGGCAAGACCACCCAGATCCCCAAGATCTGCCTCGAGCTCGGCCGCGGCATCCGCGGCACCATCGGCCACACCCAGCCGCGCCGACTCGCCGCCCGCACCGTCGCCGAGCGCATCGCCGAGGAACTGGGCACCGAGCTGGGTGACGTGGTCGGCTACACGGTCCGCTTCACCGACCAGGCCTCGGACCGGACGCTGGTCAAGCTGATGACCGACGGCATCCTGCTCGCCGAGATCCAGCGCGACCGGCTGCTGCGCCGCTACGACACGATCATCATCGACGAGGCGCACGAGCGCAGCCTCAATATCGACTTCCTGCTCGGCTACCTGAAACAGCTGCTGCCCCGGCGCCCCGACCTCAAGGTGATCATCACCTCGGCGACCATCGATCCCGAGCTGTTCGCCCGTCACTTCGCCGACGCGCAGGGCACGCCGGCACCGATCGTCGAGGTGTCGGGCCGGTCGTATCCGGTCGAGCTGCGCTATCGCCCGCTGTCGCTGGAGCTGCCCGGCGCCGAGGACGACGAGGACGACACCCGCGTCGTCGACCGCGACCCCACCGACGCCATCGCCGACGCGGTCACCGAGCTGTTCGCCGAGGGCGACGGCGACGTACTGGTGTTCCTGTCCGGCGAACGCGAGATCCGCGACACCGCCGACACCCTGCGCGACCTGAGACTCCCGCGCACCGAGATCGTGCCGCTCTACGCGCGCCTGTCGGCGGCCGAGCAGCACAAGGTGTTCGCCCCGCACATCGGCCGCCGGGTGGTGCTGGCCACCAACGTCGCCGAGACCTCGCTGACCGTGCCGGGCATCCGCTATGTGGTCGACCCCGGCACCGCCCGCATCTCCCGCTACTCGATGCGCACCAAGGTGCAGCGGCTGCCGATCGAACCGGTCTCGCAGGCCTCGGCCCGGCAGCGTTCCGGCCGCTGCGGCCGCGTCGCCGACGGCATCTGCATCCGGCTGTACTCCGAAGACGACTTCGAGTCGCGGCCCGCGTTCACCGAGCCGGAGATCCTGCGCACCAATCTCGCCGCGGTCATCCTGCAGATGACGGCGCTCGGCCTGGGTGACATCGAGAGCTTCCCCTTCGTCGAGGCACCCGATCGTCGTGCCATCCGCGACGGCATCGCGCTGCTCGAGGAATTGGGCGCACTGGCCCACGGCAGCGCGAAAGCGGTGGACGGCGAAGCGGATTCGGGTGGCCATCTCACGCTCACCCCGATCGGCCGGGAGATGTCGCAGCTGCCGGTCGACCCCAGGATGGCGCGCATGCTCGTCGAAGCGCACCGCAACGGGTGCCTGGACGAGGTGCTGGTGATCGTGGCGGCGCTGTCCATCCAGGACGTGCGCGAACGGCCGGTGGAGCATCAGCAGGCCGCCGACACCCGGCACGCGCGGTTCACCGTCGACGGGTCGGATTTCCTGGCCTACCTGCGGCTGTGGGACTACCTGACCGAACAGCGCAAGTCGCTGTCGTCCAACCAGTTCCGCCGGATGTGCCGTGAGGAGTTCCTGCACTACCTGCGGATCAGGGAGTGGCAGGACCTGCACGGTCAGCTGCGCACCATCACCCGAGGACTCGGCTGGAACGCGGGGAACGCACCCCGGGAGAACACCGACGCCGCCGTCGAGGACGGTGCGTCCCCGCAGCGCGGGCGGCGCGGCGGCGGACGCGATGCCGACCGCGAACAACCGCTGTCGACCGCCGACGCGGGCGACCGGTCGTCGGCACGACAGCGCGGTGGCTCGTCCCGACGCGGGCGCGGGGCGCGGCCGGAGCGGGGATCGGCGACGGACACCGCGACGGCGAAAGGCGCTCGCGGATCAGCGGATTCGGCCGCAGCGGCCGAGGAGGCCATGCCGTGGCCGAGCGCGCAGATCCATCAGTCCCTGCTGGCGGGCATGCTCTCGCATATCGGGGTACGTGAGGCGGAGTCGCGGGAGTTCCTCGGCGCGCGCAACGCCAAGTTCATGATCTTCCCCGGGTCCTCGCTGGCCAAGAAGCCGCCGCGCTGGGTGATGGCGGCCGAACTGGTGGAGACCTCGCGGCTGTGGGGCCGGATCGCGGCGAAGGTGGAACCCGAATGGGCCGAGCGGCTCGCGGGCGATCTGGTGAAACGCACCTACTCCGAACCACATTGGTCGTCGAAGCGGGGCGCGGCGCGAGCCTACGAGCGGGCCACACTCTACGGCGTTCCGCTGGTCACCGGCCGTCCCGTCGACTACGGGCGGATCGATCCGGAACTTTCGCGCGAGCTGTTCCTGCGGCACGCCCTGGTGCAGGGCGAATGGCAGACCAGACACGGCTTCTTCGCCCGCAACCGCGCGCTGATCGACGATGTGGCCGACCTCGAGCATCGGGCCCGGCGCCGCGACATCCTCGTCGACGACGAGGTGCTGTTCGAGTTCTACGACCAGCGCGTCCCCGCCGACGTCGTCTCGGTGCGGCATTTCGACAGCTGGTGGCGCAAGGCCGAACGCACCGATCCCGCCCTGCTGGACTTCTCGACCGACACCGTCGTCAACGCCGGTGCCGCCGCGCTCGATCCGACCGATTTCCCCGACGCCTGGCGCCAGGGCGAGCTCAGCTTCCCGCTCACTTACCAGTTCGAGCCCGGCCAGGACGACGACGGGGTGACGGTGCGCATCCCGGTCGAGCAGCTCGCGCACGTGCGGGCCGTCGGCTTCGACTGGCTGGTCCCCGGCATGCGGGAGGAACTGGCCGCCGCGTTCATCAAGACCCTGCCGAAGACCCTGCGCCGCCAGGTCGTTCCCGCTCCCGATTTCGCGGCGGCCGCGCTGCGCGAGCTGGTCCCCCGGGCCGAGCCGCTGCGCACCGGGCTGGCCAGGGAGCTCTCCCGGCTGGGTTCGGTCACCATCACCGCCGACGATCTCGCACCCGGCACGCTCCCCGATCACCTGCGGATGACCTTCGCCGCGGTCGACGGCCGGGGCACCGTACTCGCCAAGTCCAAGAATCTCGCCCAGCTGAAAACCCAGCTGGCCGCCCAGGTGTCGGCCTCGGTGGCACGGGCCACGGCGGGCGCGGAGCGGGCGCCCGCCACCGTGTGGACCTCCGAGTCGCTGGGTTCGGTCGCGTCGACCGTGCGCCGCGAGGTGGCCGGGCAGACCGTCACCGGGTATCCGGCGCTGGTGCCCGAGGGCGAGGGGGTGGCCGTGCGGGTGCTCAGCTCGCCCGCCGAGCAGGCCGCCGCCATGCGCGCCGGCGTGCGCACCCTGCTGCTCGCCGCGATCCCGACCTCCACCCGCGCCGTCACCGCCGGGCTGCCCGCCGCCGACCGGCTGGCCTTGAGTCAGAACCCCGACGGCTCACTGGACAAGCTGGTCGAGGACTGCCGGGTGGCCGCCGCCGACGAACTCATCGCCGCCGCGGGCGGACCGGTCCGGACACCGCAGGAGTTCGACACGCTGGTCGCCACCGTCCGGCCCCAGCTGGCCGGCGCCGTCACCGGGCTGATCCGGGCCGTGGCGCCGGTGCTCTCGGCCGCGCACCGGGCCCGCGCGGCCCTGGCCGACACCACCGAGACCGATATCGCCGACGATGTCCGCCAGCAGCTCGACGATCTGCTCTTCCCCGGTTTCGTCGCCGAATGGGGGCGGGCCAGGCTGCGCGAACTCCCGCGCTACCTGCTCGCCGCGGCGCAGCGGCTGGAATCGCTGCCCGGCTCGGCCGTGCGCGATCGCCAGGGCATGGTCGAGGTCGACCGGATGCTGGCGGCCTACGACAAGCTGGTGCGCAGCCTGCCCGAGGGGCGCCGCAACGCCCGCGACGTCACCGAGATCTGGTGGATGATCGAGGAACTGCGGGTGAGCCTGTTCGCGCAGAAGCTCGGCACGCCGTATCCGGTGTCGGCCAAGCGGATCGAGAAGGCGATCGGCGCGATCCGGCGCTGACCGACCGGCGGGTCAGTCGGTCGGCGCCGCGACGGCCGCCGCGCGCGCCTTGCGCATCTCGGTGATCTCGCGCTCGAAATCGGCTGCGCTGGTGAAGGATCGGTACACCGAGGCGAAACGCAGGTAGGCCACCTCGTCGAGATCGCGCAGCGGACCGAGGATGGCCAGGCCCACCTCGTGGCTGGGCACCTCGGGCGAGCCCTTGGCGCGCACCGCGTCCTCGACCTGCTGGGCCAGCAGGTTGAGCGCGTCGTCGTCGACCTCGCGGCCCTGGCAGGCGCGCCGGACACCGACGATCACCTTCTCGCGGCTGAACGGTTCGGTGACACCACTGCGCTTGACCACCGACAGGATCGCGGTCTCGACGGTGGTGAACCGGCGACCGCAGGACGGACACGACCGCCTGCGGCGGATCGCCGTACCCTCCTCGACTTCACGCGAGTCGACGACTCGCGAGTCAGGGTGTCGGCAATACGGGCAATGCATCCGAGGGTTCCTTCGTCGAGGCGCACTCCATGGCACTTGACAGAATACCTGTCACTACTGCACCACCTGCCACTGCGTGGTCAGGTCCGCGATCAGCTCGGGCAACCGGGCGAACATCCGGCCCCGGGTGAGCTTGGCGGGGAAGGGTTCGGCGAAGACCGACACCGCGTGCGCCGGGTCGGCGGTGAGGTCGAGATGGCGCGGCACCAGGTCCGCGGTGATGTAGGCCCAGCGCGCGTCGCGGTCGGCCCAGTTGAAGTCGGGCAGCGGCATCCGCAGGCCGAGTCCGCCCGCGCGCACCGTCGCAGGCGCGTAGACGCCGGGTGCGCGCACGCCGGGCACGGCGGGCTTGCCCGCCACCGTGGTGACGTAGGTGAGGACCCGGCCCATGCCGTCGCGACCGGCCGCGGTGACGTCCCACTGGTCGGCGACGATGTGGTTCTGTTCGCGGTCGGTCATCCGGACCAGCGAGTCCGCCCGGCCCGCGGCGGTGCCGCCGTCGATGCCCGCCCAGGCCGTGCGCATGCTGTCGTCGATCACGCCCGCGGCGAACAGTTCCTCGATGCCCGCCATCCCCTCGGCCAGGTAGACCTCGTGCTGCGGGACCAGGTCGGTGAAGATGTGCTTCTGCATGATCATCAGCCGGGTCTGGTACCAGGCGAGGTCGGCGGCGGTCAGGCGCGGGCCGTGCAGCGCCAGCCCGGTGATGTCGGCGGGCACCTCGGCGACGAGTTCGGGCGGGGTGGCCCGCAGCAGCTCGGCGACGGCGGTCCCGAGTTCGTGGATCCCGCCGACCGAGAGCACCGCGCCGATGTCACCGACGTCGAAGAAGCCGGAGGCGAAGGAACCGCCCGCGATCCCGGCCAAGCCCGCCCAGTAGAAGTCGGGCCGGGCCGCGGCGATGCGGAAGTAGTTGACGTACACCTGGCTGAAGGTGGCCGAATTGGCGGCGACGCCGCGCGCGGGCTCCCAGGCGGCCAGATCGATGGCCGCGTTGCCGGTGGCGACCACGAGCCAATACTGGTGCAGCAGGGTCGCGTAGCGCGCGGGCGCGATACCGTCGGCGCGCGCCTCGGTCAGGGCTTCCCGCAGCGGTGACTCAGTCAGTGGCAGTGCCGGGTGCAGGCCGCCGCCGAACTCGCCGTCGGCGTTGAGCGCGGGGAGATCGAGATAACCGGTATACGCGGGAGCCGCGTCGGCCGGTGGCGCCGCTACCGCGCCGAGGAGCAGACAGAGCAGCACAACGATCGAAGAGCGGCGCATATGACCTCGCAACCGGTAACGCCGAGGCCCCTACCCGCCTCGGTTCGGGATGCCAGTCACGGTAGCAACGCGTTCTAGTTCTGGGACGCTTTTCGGCGACGCCGTTGATCTTCGGAACCGCCTGGATGATCCGAAAACCCTTTCTGTCCAGGTCTTTTCGATCTAGTTGACTGTCCCGGACAGTCCACCCGTTCCGGCGTCCACCGACTGCGAAATCCCGGGATTCGCCGGCTCGAACCGATCACCGAAGCTCCCGGCACGCAGGTGTGCCAGACCGAGGAAGGCCACGACGACGATCGCCGTCACCAGGGCCGCCACCGCCAGTGCGGCGAAACCGATCTGAGCCTGTTCGACCCGGCGCACCGGATGCACGCCCCTGGCCTGCCGAGCGCCGGGCACGCGGTCGTACAGCGCCGCGTCGGTGCGACGGCCCGCTTGGCGCGGCCCCCGCTCGGTCCGGGCGGGCTCGCGCGTGCGGCGCGGCGCTTCCGTCTGCGGCACCGTGGCGAAGGCGCGATCGAGTTCGGCGTCGACCGGCCGCGCCGACGCCGCGACGAGCACGTCGCGAGCGGCGGCCAGACCGTCGGTCCCGTACGCGGCGAACACCTCGGTGGCGGGCCCGCGCGAGATCTCGGGACGCGCCACCAGCGGCGGCGGCACCGGCGCGGGGCGACGAACAATCGAGCCGGCACCGACGCCGCGCACGAGCGAGAACGGCCGTCGCGCACGGGCGTCGCGACGACGCCGGACGATCGGCTCGGGGTAGGCGGCGTGGTCGTGGGAACGCAGGGCGCTGGTCGCTGTGCTCATCGGAAGAACCTCCGGGGTGGTGTGCTCCGCTGCTGAAGGAAGTGCTGGTGAAGCCGCTGTGTCACACATTGTTCGAACACCTGTGCGACGAACTGATGTTCGATTTCTACCACGCCGCGGAGGCGATGTCAGCACGAAACGCCCGACATGCTCGAACAGATGTTTGATACTTCGGCGTGGCACGACTAACGTCGGAAAGGCGAAATCGACCAGCGGAAGGGCGGGACACGGTGACCCACACAGACGACACGGGTGACGAAAGCGCTACCGGCACCGTCACATCGGGATCCGGTGCGGATCTCACCGTGCGTCAGCGCACGGTCCTCGACGTCATCCGCACCTCGGTGACCGAGCGTGGCTATCCGCCCAGCATCCGCGAGATCGGCGACGCGGTCGGGCTCACCTCCACCTCCTCGGTGGCGCATCAGCTGCGCGCGCTCGAGCGCAAGGGGTATCTGCGCCGCGACCCGAATCGTCCGCGCGCGGTGAACGTTCGAGGCCTGGACGAGGCGGTCCGCTCGGTGACCACCCTGCCCGTCGACGCGCCCGACGAGGTCGACGCGAGCAGGCCGACGCCGACGTTCGTTCCGGTGCTCGGCCGGATCGCCGCCGGTGGACCGATTCTGGCCGAGCAGGCCGTGGAGGACGTCTTCCCGCTCCCCCGCGAGCTCGTCGGCGACGGCTCGCTGTTCCTGCTCAAGGTCGTCGGCCAGTCCATGGTCGACGCGGCCATCTGCGACGGTGACTGGGTCGTGGTCCGGCAGCAGAACGTCGCCGAGGGGGGCGACATCGTGGCCGCCATGATCGACGGCGAGGCGACGGTGAAGACGTTCAAGCGCACCGGCAAGGACGTGTGGCTGATGCCGCACAACCCGCATTTCGAACCGATTCCGGGCAACGACGCGCAAATTCTCGGCAAGGTCGTCACCGTCATCCGCAAGATCTGAACCGTGGCCCCGCGCGCGCTCAGTCGCGCACGGCCGCGTCCATCTCCCAGATCAGCAGTTCGGCGGCGGTCAGCGCGGTGACGCGGTGGCCGCCGGTGGCGGTCAGGCGCACGGCGTCGCCCTGCGCCAGCGCGCCGTGGTCTTCGAAGTCGACGGAGCCGCGGGCGACGAAGACGTGCCCGTAGGGCGCGTCGGGCACGGCGATCGAGTGTCCCGGGTCCAGCCGCGCCACATGGAAGGTGGCGTGCCGGTTGCCGATGCCGATCGCGGCGTCGGCACGGTGGCGCGGCATGCCGGAGGCGACGGGCATCAGGGTGTTGCGGCGCAGCGCGTCCTCGATGTCGAGTTCCTGGTAGCTCGGCCCGGCGCCGGGAGTGTCCGGCGGGATCCACATCTGCACGACGTGCAGGCGCTCGCGTTCCCGGTAGCCCGCGCCGTTGCGTTCGGAGTGCCGGATGCCGGTGCCCGCGCTCATCCGCTGGGCCAGGCCCGGATGGATCACCCCGGAATGCCCGGCCGAGTCCTGGTGCACCACGGTGCCCTCCAGGACCCAGGTGAGGATCTCGGTGTCGCGGTGCTGATGGGTGTCGAAGCCCTCACCGGGGCCGACAATGTCCTCGTTGTGCACCAGCAGCAGCCCGTGCGCGTTGTCCTCGAGGACGAAGTTGCCCGTCGCCGGGAAGGACTGCCGGGAGTCGAGCCAGGCGTTCCACCAGTGCGCGCGTTCCGCGCCCGGGACCACCTGTACCTGCACCGTCGCCATCGTCGTCACCTTCCGTCATCCGGACTATGGTCCGCATAGCGGGTAACGCGGGCGGCGCCGCGGGCATTCCACGGCGCCGGCCGGCGAAGGTCAGAAGGGCAGGGCGCCGCGCAGGCGACCGATCAGAGTGCGGCCCGAGTCGCGCTCGCGTTCGTTGAACAGGAACTGGAGTTCTTCCTCGAGCCCCTTGCGCACGACATCGCGCAGATCGATGGCCGCGGCGTCGAGGTCGTCGGCCTCGAGCCAGGGCGCCGGGTCGATCGGCGCGCCCGCCGAGAAGTAGAACCGTTCCGGGCGGGGCAGCGGCGTCGGGCCGATGCCCTTGACCATCGGCGGATTCAGCTCGGGGTTGATGCCGAGCAGGCTGCAGGTCCAACGCAGCGGGCGCATCACCGGGTGCTGGCCGTCGAAGACGATGTCGAACGCGTCGTCGACACCGATCATCGCCAGCGGCACGATCGGCACCCCGGCCTGGATCGCCATCCGCGCGAAGCCGGTCCGGCCCTCCCACTTGAGCACGTACTTCTCACCCTTGCGGCGGATCGCCTCCCGGCCGCCACCGGGGAACACGACCACAGCCTCGCCCCGCTCCAGCAGCGCCAGGCAGTTGTTGCGGGTGCCGCGCACCGCGCCGAAGCGATGCAGGATCTCCCGCACGCCGGGCACCATCAGCACGTGCTCGGCCAGGCCGCGCACCAAACGTCCGCGCTGCCGCAGGATCTCCGGCATCAGCAACGGCGCGTCGATCCCGCCGAGCAGATTGTGGTTGGCCACGATCAACACCGGCCCCTCGGCCGGGATGTTCTCCAGACCGTAGAACCGCGGACTCGCCCACGCGCGCACCGGCGCGAACACCGCTTCGAACGCGCGGATCTCCCACTCGCTCGGCGTCGGATTCAACGGCGCGTTGTCGGAGAGGATCCGGTCGCCCTGCTCGACCGATCCCACCCTGTTCTCGTTCACAATTCCTGGACCCCGCTGGTCATTCGACATAACACCCTCCTGCTGTCGACAATCGACCATAGCGCCCGAAAATGGCTGTGTCGCATCGACGTTGACCGCTATCTCGCGGCAAACCCCGCTGGTCGGATCAGTTCGGGACGGCCTCCGCCGGGCCCGAATGCGCGTATTCCGACAGGGCGGCGGCCAGCGCGTGCGGTACCCGCGCGCGGACCCTGGTGCCGCCTTCCTCGTGCTCGGAGGTGATGATCCGGCCGTCGGCGTGGATGCGCGCCAGCAGATCGCCGCGGCTGTAGGGCAGCAGCACGCTGATGTCGACATCGAGCCCGCCGAGCACCTCCGAGAGCCGCTCGCGCAGCTCCTCCACCCCGGCGCCGGTCTGCGCCGAGACGAAGGCCGCGTCGGGCAGCAGCCCGCGCAGCCGGGTGAGCTCGTTCGGGTCGGCCGCGTCGATCTTGTTGACCACCAGCAGTTCCGGCGGCGCGGCGGTGCCCTGCTCCTTGATCACGTCGGTGATCACCTCGCGGACCGCCTTGATCTGCTCGAGCGGCAGCGGATCGGAACCGTCGACGACGTGCAGCAGCAGATCGGCGCCGGTGACCTCCTCCAGCGTCGAGCGGAACGCCTCGACCAGCTGGGTGGGCAGGTGCCGGACGAAGCCGACGGTGTCGGTGAACACCATCTCGCGGCCGTCGTCGAGCGCGGCCCGCCGGGTGGTCGGATCGAGGGTGGCGAACAGCGCGTCCTGCACCAGCAGGCCCGCGCCGGTGAGCGCGTTCATCAGGCTCGACTTACCCGCGTTGGTGTAGCCGACGATCGCGATCGCCGGGACGCCGCTGCCGGCGCGGCGCGCGCGCATGGTGTCGCGCGCGGTCTTCATCTCGCGGATCTCCCGGCGCAGCTTGGCCATCCGCTCGCGGATGCGGCGACGGTCGGTTTCGATCTTGGTCTCACCGGGACCACGCAGACCGACACCGCCGTTGCTGCCCGCGCGGCCACCGGCCTGCCGCGACATCGACTCACCCCAGCCGCGCAGGCGGGGCAGCATGTACTCCATCTGCGCCAGCGCGACCTGGGCCTTGCCCTCGCGGGAGGTGGCGTGCTGGGCGAAGATGTCGAGGATCAGCGCGGTGCGGTCGATGACCTTCACCTTGACGACCTTCTCCAGCGCGGTCAGCTGCGCCGGGGTGAGTTCACCGTCGCAGATCACGGTGTCGGCGCCGGTCTCGAGGACCACGGTGCGCAGTTCCTCGGCCTTGCCGGAACCGATGTAGGTGGCCGGGTCGGGCTTGTCGCGGCGCTGGATCAGGCCTTCGAGGACCTCCGAGCCCGCGGTCTCGGCCAGCGCGGCCAGCTCGACCATGCTCGCCTCGGCCTGCGCGGAGCTGCCGGTGGTCCACACCCCGACCAGCACGACCCGTTCCAGGCGCAGCTGCCGGTATTCGACCTCGGTGATGTCGGTGAGTTCGGTGGACAGTCCGGCGACGCGGCGCAGCGAGGAGCGCTCGTCGAGCTGCATCTCGCCGACGGTGGGTTCGGGGGACCAGCCGGGCTGCCGCATGCGGGCCGCGTGGCGGGCCAGCGCGTCGTCGACGTCGCCGCGATCGGCGGCCACGTCGGGCTCGGCCGCGGCGGTGTGCTCGGTCGAGTGGGGGTCTGTGGGGGTTTCTGGTTTCGTCATACGCCCTCTATGCTGCCACGTCACGGTGACACCGTGCATCCGGTTATCGGCGCTCCAGCGCGTCCCACCAGTCCCGCGACAGCGTGCCGGTGGCCAGCAGCACCGACGGACCGCGCAACCAGGCCCGGCCCCGCTCGACGGTGACCCGGACCTCGCCGCCGGGTACCCGCACAGTCACGTCGCCGGATCCGGTGCCCACCGAGACTCCGGCGGCGGTCAGCGCGGCGGCCGCGGCGGCCACGGTTCCCGTTCCGCAGGACCGGGTCTCGCCGACGCCACGTTCGTAGACGCGCATGTCGACCGCGTTGTCGGGGCCGAGAGCGGTGAGGATCTCGACATTGACCCCGTGCGGGAACAGGTCGGGATCGAAACCGGGCGAGACGGCCAGATCCAGCTTGGCCAGCGCGTCGGCGGTGAGTCCCTCGTCGACGCAGGCCAGGTGCGGATTGCCGACATCGATGCCGATACCCGACAGCGCCCAGCCGCCCAGGGTGGCGGTGGACGGCCCGAGTTCCCGGACGACGCCCATGTCGACGGTGACCTCACCGTCGACCGGTCCGGCCGCGTGCACCACGACCGGCCGGGCACCCGCGCGGCTGCCGACCACGAACTCCGTGCGCGATTCCAGCCCGGACGCGGCGAGGTAGTGCGCGAACACCCGCACACCGTTGCCGCACATCTCGGCGATCGAGCCGTCGGCGTTGCGGTAGTCCATGAACCAGTCGGCAGCGGCGACGCCCGCGGGCAGGGCGGCGAGGACACCCGCCTCGACCAGCGCGCCCGCCGTCGCGACCCGCAGCACGCCGTCGGCGCCGAGACCGCGCTGCCGATCGCACAGCGCGGCGATCCGGTCGACGGTCAGGTCGAGCCGGACCTGCGGGTCGGGCAGCACCACGAAATCGTTCTGGGTGCCGTGGCCTTTGCTGAATTCGATGTCGGACACGTCGTCATTCTCCCCTGTGCCGCCGGGTGCCGCGTTACCGGGCGAAGGTGCGCCGCTGGCGGGCGATCTCGTACAGGCTGATCGCGCCCGCCGACGGCGCGCCCAGCGAGCTGGCGGTGCCGCCCATCGGGATGGTCACCAGGTCGTCGCAGGCCTCGGCCCAGGCCGAGCTCATCCCGGTGGTCTCGTTGCCGACCACCAGGATCGTGGCCTCGGTGAAGTCGTAGTCGTAGATGGTGCTCGGCGCGTCCTCGTCGGTGCCGACGATGCGGGTGGGGATGCCGCGGGCCACCTGGCGGTCGCGGAACTCGAGCACCTGGGCGGGCCCGGCCGCGCGCAGCACCGGGACCGCGAACAGCGAGCCGGTGGAGGCGCGCACGGCCTGCGGGTCGAACTGGTCGGCGCCGTGGCCGGTGACGATCACGCCCGACGCGCCGAAGGCGTCCGCCGAGCGGATCAGCGTGCCCAGGTTGCCCGGCGAGTTCGGGCGATCGAACACGACCACGACCGGCGCGTCCTCGCCCGGTTCGCCCGGCGCGTACTCGGCCAGGTCCGGCTGGCGCGACACCGCGACCGCGACGATCTCCGGCACGCTCGCCGCCTTCTCCCCCAGCTCGGCCATCAGCTCGGGCACCAGCCCGACCTGCGGCACGTCGGCGGTGTCGAGCACCTCGCGCGCCCAGCTGGACAGTTCGGGGGTGCCCAGCCGGTAGAGCAGGGTCTCCAGCGGCCAGTCGTTGGCCAGCGCCTGGGTGATCGGTCGCACGCCCTGCACGAGGAACCGGCCGTCACGATGACGTTTCGTCCGGTTGTTGAGATAGGCCTGCCACACCTGCACCGAGGCGTTGCGGGTACTCACTCGTCGCGTCACTGCGCTGTCCGTCCTGTCGGGTCTGTTCGGTGCGTGGAGAGCAGGGCCAGCGCGGTCGCGGCGAGCTCGGGATCGGCGCCGTCGACCCAGGCCACCCGGGGATCGCGGCGGAACCACGACCGCTGCCTGCGCACGTACCGGCGGGTGCCGATCAGGGTGCGCTCGCGGGCGTGGGCGAGGTCGTACTCACCGTCGAGATGGGCCAGCACCTGGGCGTAGCCGATCGCGCGACGGGCGGTCTGGCCTTCACGCAGGCCGACCTCGAGCAGCCCGCGCACCTCCTCGACCAGACCGGTGTCGAACATGAGGGCCGTGCGGGCCTCGATGCGGGCGTCCAGCGCGGCGGTCTCCCGGTCGACGCCGAGGATGACGGTGTCCCAGCGCGGCGTGCCGATGGTCGGCGCCGAGGCGGCGAACGGCTGCCCGGTCAGCTCGACGACCTCGAGCGCGCGCACCATCCGCCTGCCGTCGGTGGGCAGGATGGTGGCGGCCGCGACCGGATCGGCCGCGCGCAACGCGGCGTGCACGGCCACCACACCGCCCTCGGCCAGCAGCGTCTCCCAGCGGGCGCGGACCGCCGGGTCGGTGGCCGGGAAATCCCACTGGTCCAGCAGCGCCTGCACGTACATCATCGAGCCCCCGACGATGACCGGGGTGCGCCCGCGCGCGGTGATGTCCGCGACGACGGCGCTCGCGGCGCTCTGGTAGGCGGCGACCGTCGCGGTCTCGGTGACGTCGAGGACGTCGAGCAGATGATGCGGGATGCCCCGGCGCTGGTCCGGCGGCAGTTTCGCGGTGCCGACGTCCATGCCGCGGTAGAGCTGCATCGCGTCGATGTTGACGATCTCGCCGTCGAGCCGTTCGGCCAGGTCGAGCGCCAGATCGGACTTGCCGGTGGCGGTGGGGCCGACGACCGCGATGGGGCGCCCCGGCCTGCTCGTCACTCGCCGCTACCTTCCTGCCCACCGGGTTCCCACACGCTCACGTCGTAGCCGACACCATAGGGTGCGCCCTGATAGAGGGTACGCACCCGGGGATCGGCCGGATCGGCGGCGAACAGACCGCCGAGTACCTGGTAGGCGGCCCGGCCGTCGAGCAGCAGCTGCGCGCACAGCGCGGGGTCGAGCGTGGCCAGACCGCTGCGCGAGCCGTCGCGCAGCGCGGCGTCGAGCGCGTCCTGGACCGGTGCCGCGCGCTCGTCCAGATAGCCGGGCGCGCCGAAGGTCAGCGTCGCCGCGCCGTCGGCGACGACGAGCACCGCGTGCGGGGCGGGATCGGCGTCGAGCGCGGCCCGCAGCGCCGTGCCCGCGCTGACGCAGTCCGCCGGCGCGGTGTCGGCGGCGAGCAGCCGCGCCGTCACCGAGATCCCGGGCGCGACCCGCTCGCGCAACCATCCGGCGACCAGCACCGGCAGCGGAAGCTGGGGGTCTGCTGGGACCGGATCCGGGCCCGCCGGGCCGAGCCCGACGACGACGTCGGCGCCGAAACCGCGGAACGTCCCTCTGGTCGTGGCCGCGAAGTTCTGGTCGTGCGCGCCGACGCCGAGGACCGTCCAGCGGTCGGCCGACGCGGCGAGCGCGGCCGCGGCGTCGAGGGCGGCGGCGCGCAGCACCGCGGTCGGGTCGTCGGGATCACTGTCGGCCGCCACCGGGCGCCCGCACAGTTCGGGCACCAGCATCGGCGGCGACGGGACCAGGGCCGCTATCGAGAACACCGGGTAACCGTAGCCGGAGCGCGGGTGGGGGGCCGCACCAGCCGCACCGCGACGAGGGAGGCGTCTGCGAGTGTCCGGCGCGGTGATGCCCACCGAGATTGCTAGTGTTTTCAGGTGCGACTACCCACGTCGTCCGGGACGAAATCCCAGGAAATCCGGCATCCGATCGCTCGGATCGATGGTTTCCTCGGCTCCGACCGGGTTCAATGGGATGTGCTAGGGCGTAACCAGGCAGCCGTGACGCGCGGCAGGGACGGAGAGCAATGACCGACAGCAACGGAACCGCGAAGCCCACCCCCGGTCCGGGCCCGCGACCGTCCGGTACCCCCAAGCCCGGCGGAAAGTCTCCGCGTCCGCCGAAGCCCCACGCCGTGAAACCGGCGCCGGGCCCCGATCAACCGCATCCGCACGCGGTGGTCGTGCCGACGGTGACCGACCCCAGCAAGTGGGGCCGCGTCGACGAGGACGGCACCGCGTGGGTCAAGACCGCCGACGGCGAGCGGGTCATCGGGTCCTGGCAGGCTGGCGACGCTGCCGAGGGGCTCGAGCACTTCGGCCGCCGCTTCGACGACCTGGCCACCGAGGTCGCGCTGCTCGAGGCCAGGCTGGCCGCGGGCGCCGACGCCCGCAAGACCAAGGCCGCCGCACTGACGATCGCCGAGTCGCTGCCGACCGCGGCCGTCATCGGCGACATCGACGGTCTGGCCGCGCGCCTGCAGGCGATCGCCGAGCACTCCGAGGAAGCCGCCGCGCACGCCAAGGAGGAGAAGGAGCGCGCCCGGCACGAGCACACCGAGCGCAAGGAAGCCCTCGCCGCCGAGGCCGAGCAGATCGCCGCCGAGTCCACCCAGTGGAAGCACGCGGGCGATCGGCTGCGCGAGATCCTCGACGAGTGGAAGTCCATCCGCGGGGTCGACCGCAAGGTCGACGACGCCCTGTGGAAGCGCTACTCCAAGGCCCGCGAGGCGTTCAACCGCCGCCGCGGCGCGCACTTCGCCGAGCTCGACCGCGAGCGCGCCTCGGCCAAGACGCGCAAGGAAGAGCTGTGCGTGCGCGCCGAGGAGCTGTCCGGCTCCACCGACTGGACCGGCACGGCCGCGGTGTTCCGCGATCTGCTCACCGAGTGGAAGGCGGCGGGCCGTGCCCCGCGGGAGGCCGACGAGGCGCTGTGGCGGCGGTTCAAGAGCGCCCAGGACGTGTTCTTCGCCGCCCGCAACGCGGCGGTCTCCGAGCGCGACGCCGAGTTCGAGCACAACGCCACCGCCAAGCAGGAGCTGCTGCGCGCCTACGAGCACATCGACCCGGCCACCGGGCTCGACGCCGCCCGCAACGCGCTGCGCGAACTGCAGGACAAGTGGGACGCCATCGGCAAGGTGCCGCGCGAGCGCATGCAGGAGCTGGAAGGCAAGCTGCGCGCGATCGAGAAGCGCGTGCGCGACGCGGCCGACCAGCAGTGGCGCCGCACCGATCCGGAGGCCGTGGCGCGCGCCGCGCAGTTCCGCGAGCGGGTCGCCCAGTTCGAGGAGCAGGCCGCCAAGGCCACCGCGGCGGGCAAGAAGCGCGACGCGGAGAAGGCGCTCGAGCAGGCCAAGCAGTGGCGGGAATGGGCCGAGGCCGCCGAAGGCGCGGTCAGCAACCGCTGAGACAGCAAGAAACCCCCGACCGGTCCGGTCGGGGGTTTCTTCGTTCGGGGGCTACTCTTCGCCGGTCAGGCGCTTGCGGTCGCGTTCCTCCGCCTCGCGCGCGGCGTTGCGGCGCTGTTCCTCGGCGGCGAGCTGCACGGCGGTCCGGCTCCAGACGACGCGAATCCAGTGGAAGGTGAGCACCATGATCGCGATCGTGCCCAGGATCAGGCCGATGCCGGGGCCCGCGCCCTCGTAGTTGCCCAGGCCCGGGGTCTGCCGGTGCCAGATCGACAGCACGCCGAACACGCTGGCGACCGCCGAACCGGCGCAGGCCAGCCAGGCCAGCACCCAGCGGCGGGTGGTCAGCGCGAGCAGCGAGAAGCCGACGCCGAAGACGATGACCAGCCAGACGAAGATCCGGGAGGGCAGGCCGATGTGCTCGACGCCCGCGGCCTCGGTGTTCAGCAGCACGTCGAAGCCGCGCGCGGTGCCCGCCGTCGGCAGCACCAGCGAGATCAGCAGCGCGAAGACCGCGCCCGCCACGACCAGCGCCCGCGCGCCGGGATCGATCTCGCCGGCGATGCGGCGTTCCACCGCGTCGAGTTCGCCGCGGAACTGTTCGAATTCCTTGTCGTCCACCCGGTTCACCGCGTCATCGCTCCTGTCCGCAGGCTGCTCGTTGCTGGTCTCGTGTGCGCCGGGCTCTACTGTGCCATCCCCGTCCGCACCACCGGCACCCGACCCACTACGTCCGGTAGTAGGTTCGGGTTCCTCCGGCGTCGCGGTCACGAGCAGCCGGTCGAGCAGCCACTGCTGACCGGCTCGACCGCGGGCGCGCCGATCCGCGGCAGCCCGAGGCCGACGCCGATCGGTTCGGTCTTCGGCGTCACGCCGCGCTCGTGTGCGTCGCCCGCCCTGGTGCGCCGGTGCGACTTCACCACGCCGTCGGCGATCAGGTGGTGCGGCGCGGCCTCGGTGATGTCGACGACGACGAGGTCGCCCGGCCGGATCCCCGCGTCGGCGCCGGGCCGGAAGTGCACCAGCCTGCCGTCGCGCGCGCGGCCGCTCATCCGGGCGGTGGCGGCGTTCTTCTTGCCCGCGCCGTCGGCGACGAGCAGCTCCACCTCGGTGCCGATCAGTGCCTGGTTGGCCTCCAGCGAGACCTGCTCCTGCAGCGCGATCAGCCGGTCGTAGCGCTCCTGCACGACGGCCTTGGGCAGCTGGTCGGGCAGCTCGGCGGCGGGTGTCCCCGGCCGCTTGGAGTACTGGAAGGTGTAGGCGCTGGTGAACCGCGCGCGGCGCACCACGTCCAGGGTCTCCTGGAAGTCCTCCTCGGTTTCCCCGGGGAAGCCGACGATGATGTCGGTGGTGATCGAGGCGTGCGGCATCGCGGCGCGCACCTTGTCGATGATCCCGAGGAAGCGCTCCTTGCGATAGGAGCGGCGCATCGCCTTGAGCACCCGGTCCGACCCGGACTGCAGCGGCATGTGCAGCTGCGGGCACACGGTCGGGGTCTGCGCCATCGCCTCGATGACGTCGTCGGTGAACTCGGCCGGGTGCGGGGAGGTGAACCGCACCCGCTCCAGGCCCTCGATCTGCCCGGTCGCGCGCAGCAGCTGGGCGAAGGCCCCGCGATCGCGCGGCTGCTCCGGGTCGACGAAGTTCACGCCGTAGGAGTTGACGTTCTGGCCGAGCAGCGTCACCTCGAGCACACCCTGGTCGACCAGCGCCTGTACCTCGGCGAGCACGTCACCGGGGCGGCGGTCGACCTCCTTGCCGCGCAGCGCGGGCACGATACAGAAGGTGCAGGTGTTGTTGCAGCCCACCGAGATCGACACCCAGCCCGCATAGGCCGATTCCCGCTTGGCGGGCAGCGTCGAGGGGAACGCCTCGAGCGATTCCAGGATCTCGACCTGGGCTTCCTCGTTGTGCCTCGCCCGCTCGAGCAGCACCGGCAGCGAGCCGATGTTGTGCGTGCCGAACACCACGTCGACCCAGGGCGCCTTGCGCACGACGGTCTCGCGGTCCTTCTGCGCCAGGCAGCCGCCGACGGCGATCTGCATGCCCGGCCTGCCCTGCTTGACCGGCGCCAGGTGCCCGAGGGTGCCGTAGAGCTTGTTGTCGGCGTTCTCGCGCACCGCGCAGGTGTTGAACACCACCAGGTCGGGGGTGTCCGAGGGCGCCGCCTTCACATAACCCGCGTCTTCGAGCAGGCCGGACAAGCGTTCGGAGTCGTGTACGTTCATCTGGCAGCCGAAGGTGCGGACCTCGTAACTGCGCGCCTGCGTCTGCGCGCGCTCCGTCGCGTTCTGTCCGTTCGAATCCACCCGTCCAGGGTACGGGCCGCACCCGCGGTGGTCTGCGTCGCGTCCGAGAGTCGCCCGTGGTACCGGCAGGTTACCGGCCGGTGTCGTTTCGGCGTGCCGTTGCGGCGAGTCACGGAAAGCCGGGCAAATCTCCGAAGAACGCCTAAGGTTTCTGACCATGACCGACGACGCCGCACCCGCGACCGGGAAAGCCGACGCCGCAGCCACTGCTGGCGCGCCGCCGATGATCTCGATGCGCAACGTGGACAAACACTTCGGTGATCTCCACGTTCTGCGCCACATCAACCTGGAAGTTCCGCGCGGGCAGGTCGTGATCGTCCTGGGCCCCTCGGGCTCGGGCAAGTCCACCCTGTGCCGCACGATCAACCGGCTCGAACCGATCGACTCCGGCGACATCGCCGTCGACGGTGTCGCCCTGCCCGCCGAAGGCAAGGCGCTGGCCGCGCTGCGCGCCGAGGTCGGCATGGTGTTCCAGTCGTTCAATCTGTTCGCGCACAAGACGATCCTCGAGAACGTCATGCTCGCGCCGCTGAAGGTCCGCGGCATCAAGAAGGACGACGCGCGCAAGAACGCGCTCGCCCTGCTCGACCGGGTCGGCATCGCCAACCAGGCCGAGAAGTACCCGGCGCAGCTCTCGGGTGGTCAGCAGCAGCGCGTGGCCATCGCCCGCTCGCTGGCGATGGACCCGAAGGTCATGCTCTTCGACGAGCCCACCTCGGCGCTGGACCCGGAGATGGTCAACGAGGTGCTCGAGGTGATGGTCTCGCTCGCCAAGGAGGGCATGACGATGCTCGTCGTGACCCACGAGATGGGCTTCGCCCGCCGGGCCGGCGACCGCGTGCTGTTCATGGCCGACGGCGAGATCGTCGAGGACACCGCGCCCGAGACCTTCTTCACCGCGCCCGCCTCGGACCGTGCCAAGGACTTCCTCGGCAAAATTCTCAGTCACTGACCATCCACCCATCACCAGGAGAAGGACACTCGATGAGGATCAATCGTGCGATGCGGGTCGGAATCGGCGCCGCGGCACTGGCATTGGCTGCCACGCTCACCGCGGGCTGCGGCGGCGGTGACGAGGGGTCGGTGCTCGACCACGCCAAGGACGGCAAGCTGACCGTCGGCATCAAGTTCGACCAGCCGGGCCTCGGCCTGCGCAACACCGACGGCACCTACAGCGGGTTCGACGTCGAGGTGGCCAAGTACGTCGCCGACAAGCTCGGCGTGAAGCCGGAGAACATCACCTTCAAGGAGTCGCCGTCGGCGCAGCGCGAGACGCTGCTCGAGAACGGTCAGGTCGACTACGTCGTCGCGACCTACTCGATCACCGACAAGCGCAAGGAGAAGGTCGACTTCGCCGGCCCGTACTACATCGCCGGCCAGGACCTGCTGGTGCGCGCCGACAACACCGATATCACCGGCCCCGACTCGCTCGCGGGCAAGAAGGTCTGCTCGGTCAAGGGCTCCACCCCGGCGCAGAACATCAAGGACAAGTACCCGCAGGCGCAGCTGCAGACCTACGACACGTACTCGCTGTGCATCGAGGCGCTGCGTGGCGGCGCGATGGACGCGGTCACCACCGACAACGTCATCCTCGCCGGTTACGCCGCGCAGTCGCCGGGCTCCTACAAGCTCGTCAACAAGCCCTTCACCACCGAGAAGTACGGCATCGGTATCAAGAAGGGCGAGTCCGAGGCGCGCACCAAGATCAACGACGCGATCGAGGCGATGATCGCCGACGGTTCGTGGAAGGCCGCGCTGGAGAAGTCCTTCGCGGGCACCGGTTTCGCGATCCCGCAGCCGCCGACCGTCGACCGCTACTGATCACCTCCGCGATGGCGGCCCGGGACTTCCCGGGCCGCCATCGCGGGTGAAGTCCTGCTGACCCTTCCACATCGATCGGAGGACGCGCGTCCGTGTTCGACCTGATCTCGAGGTACGACTCCGAAATCCTCGACGCCTTCTGGGTGACCATCAAGCTGACGTTCTTCTCCGCGATCGGCGCGCTGGTCCTCGGCACCCTCGTCGCCGGCATGCGCGTGTCCCCCATCCCGGTCGCGCGCTGGGTCGGCTCCGTCTACGTCTCGATCTTCCGCAACACCCCGCTGACGCTGATCATCGTCTTCTGCTCGCTCGGCCTGTACACCACGCTGGGCTGGAAGCTGGCCGGTGATTCGCTGGCGGACAACAACTATCGCTGGGCGATCGTCGGCCTGAGCGTCTACACCGCGGCGTTCGTCTGCGAGTCGCTGCGCGCCGGCATCAACACGGTGCCGCTGGGCCAGTCCGAGGCGGGCCGCTCGCTCGGCTTCGGCTTCGCGCAGAACCTGCGCCTGGTGGTGCTGCCGCAGGCCTTCCGCGCGGTCATCGCCCCGCTGGGCAGCGTGCTGATCGCCCTGACGAAGAACTCGACCATCGCCTCGGTGATCGGCGTCGGCGAGGCCGCGTTCCTGATGAGCGAGATGAACGAGAACGAGGCCGCGCTGCTCGCGATCGGCGCGATCTTCGCCCTCGGGTTCGTCATTCTCACCCTGCCGACCGGCCTGTTCTTCGGCTGGCTGGCCAAGCGATTCGAGGTAGCCCGATGAGCGCAGCGTCGGTCCTGTTCGACGCGCCGGGACCCCGCGCGCGCGTCCGGCATCACTTCTACTCGGTCCTGGTCGTCGTCGCGCTGGCCGCCTTCGGCTGGCTGCTCTACGACGCGTTCGCCGAGCAGGGCCAGTTCACCGCCGAGAAGTGGAAGCCGTTCCTGGAAGCGGGTGTCTGGGAGACCTACCTGCTGCCGGGTCTGCGCGGCACGCTGACCGCGGCGGTCATCTCGATCGTGTTCGCGCTGATCTTCGGCATGATCTTCGGCATCCTGCGGTTGTCGGACCACAAGTGGGTCCGCTGGATCGCGGGCGCGATCGTCGAGCTGGCCAGGGCGATCCCCGTGCTGATCCTGATGATCTTCCTGTTCGCCGTGTTCGGCGAGTACAAGGTCTTCCGGTCCGACGATCTGGCGCTGGCCGCGGTCGTCATCGCGCTGGTCATCTACAACGCCTCGGTCATCGCCGAGATCGTGCGCGCGGGCATCCGGTCGCTGCCCAAGGGCCAGACCGAGGCCGCGGTGGCGCTGGGCATGCGCAAGACCCAGCTGATGCGCCTGATCCTGCTGCCGCAGGCGGTCACGGCGATGCTGCCCGCCCTGGTCTCGCAGATGGTGGTGGTGCTCAAGGACACCGCGCTGGGCTACCAGATCACCTACGTGGAGCTGGTGCGCGCCGGTCAGCAGGAGGGTGCCGCGCAGCAGAACACCATCCCCGCGCTGATGGTCGTCGCGCTGATCATGATCTCGCTGAACCTGGCACTGACCTTCCTGGCGACCACACTGGAGAAGCGGCTGCGGTCGCGGCGCAAGAAGGGCGGCGGTGCCGTGGTCGCCGCCGACTCGATCGTCACCGACGCCGCGCCCGGCGTGGACATCACCAAGAACTAGCTCGACGACAACACACCGCGGGGCCCGGTCCGGACGGATCGGGCCCCGCGGTGTGTTCGTCAGTCCTCGCCGAGGAGGCCGAACTCGTGCAGCAGCGGCCCGATCTCGGTGTCGTCGAGCTTCTTCAGCAACCGGTGGCGGACGAAGTCCGGCCCGGGCAGGCTCATCTCCGCCCGTTTGCAGATCTTCTGGATTTGACGTCCTCCCCGCCCTGAAGGCCGGGGACTCCGGTCTGCGCGGCGGCTCATGCCGCGCTCTCGGCGGGTTCCTGCTTCACAGCCGAATGCGGAACCGAGGCCCCGACTGACGCCGGCTCCACAGGCGTTGAACTGTCGGCTCGTCCAGCCGCCAGAATATTGATCGCCGCGTTCACGTCCCGATCGTGGATCGCCCCACAGCTACAGGTCCACTCCCGCACCCACAACGGCTTCGTATCGCCGACCTCGCCACATGCTGAACAGGTCCGGGTGGATGGGAACCAGCGGCTGACTTTCCCGAACACTCGACCGTGCCGTCGCGCCTTGTACTCCAACATGTTCACGAACATCGACCATCCTGCGTCGTGCACCGAGCGAGCCAGCTTCGTCCGTACAAGACCAGACACAGCGAGGTCTTCCACATAGACCGCTTGGTTCTCGCGGATCATGGCGGTCGACAGCTGGTGAAGCCAATTCCGACGAGTGTCGCGTACCCTGGCATGACATTTCGCGACCTTGCTCACCGACTTGGCGCGGTTGGCGGAGCCCTTCTGGCGCCGCGCCAGCCCTTTTTGCGCCCTGCGCAGTCTTGCGGCGGCCTTGCGACCGATCCGCGGGTTGGCGATCTTGCTCCCGTTCGAGGTCACCGCGAAATGGGTCAGGCCCAAGTCGATCCCCACCTCGCACTTGGTGGCAGGCAGCATCTGGTCAGCGACATCCACAACGAACGAGGCGTGATATCGGCCGATCGAATCGAGCGTCACGGTCACGCTCGACGGTGCCGATGGCAACACCCGAGACCAGCGCACTGGCACATCCCCGATCTTGGGTAACCGCAGCCTGCCGTTGCCGAGCACCTGGAACCGAGCGTTCGCAGTGAACCGGATCGATTGACGGGAGTCCCTGCGTGACCGGAACCTGGGTGAGCCAACTCTACGGCCCTTACGTGTCCCCGACATCGAGCCGAAGAAGTTCCGGTACGCAGAATTGGCGTCAGTCAGCGCCTGCTGCAATACAACAGCCGATACATCCTTCAGCCACGCCCGGTCGGGCGTTCTTTTGGCTTCAGTGAGCGCTTTCGACAGTTCAGCATCGGTCGGTAGCGGTGCCCCCGCCTCGTATGCGGCCCGGCGCGCGGCGACAGCATCGTTGAACACCACACGCGCACACCCGAACGCCCGTGCCAACGCGATCCGCTGACCGGGCGTCGGGTCCAGACGGAAGCTGTATCGAAGCCACACATCCGCAGAATAGCGAATGTCTATGACACCACGAACATCACGCTAGAGCCTTCTGGCAGAACCGACATCCTTTGTCCGTTGGCGGCGATGTCGAGCGGGACTAAGCGGTGTAGCGGTAGAACCCCTCCCCGGTGGCGGCGCCGAGCTTGCCCTTGTCGATGTAGTTCTCCTTGAGCCAGGCCGCGAGCTTCTTGTGCGCGTCGTTGCCGTTGACCAGGATGTTGTACGGGGTGCTCAGGCCGACGATGTCGAGGATCTGGAACGGGCCCATCGGGGCGCCGGTGGCGATGCGCCAGGTCTCGTCGACCGCGGCGGGTTCGGCGTAGCCGCCCGCGGCGAGTTCGATGCCGGAGTTCAGGAACGGCACGAGCAGCGAGTTGAGGACGTAGCCCGCCTTCTCCTTGTGCAATTCGATCGGCACCATGCCGATGGCCCGCGCGAACGCGACCACGGCCTGGAACACCGCCGGATCGGTCTGCTCGGTGCCCATCACCTCGGCGGTGTTGAACTTCCAGACGTGGTTGGCGAAGTGCAGCGCCAGGAACCGGTCGGGGCGGCCGGTGGCGTCGACGATGTCGCTGGGCAGCAGCGTCGAGGAGTTCGTCGCGAACACGGTGCGTTCGGGGGCGAGCGTCGCAAGCTTGCCGTAGAGGTCGCGCTTGATCTCGAGGACCTCGGGCACCGCCTCGATGATCAGGTCCGCCTCGCTCGCGGCGACGGCCAGATCGGTGGTGAGCGTGATACCCGCGGCGGTCGCTGAGGTGTTGCTCGCGTCGGCGCCGTCGACGTCCTGCTGGTACACCGTGGCGAGTTCGTCGAATCGAGCACGCGCCGCGGTGATCGCCTTGTCGTCGATGTCGTAGGCGGTCACCTCGAAGCCGTGGAAGGCGGTCTGGAACGCGATCTGGGATCCGAGCACCCCCGTCCCCAGGACGGTCACCTTGCGGAATTCGATCGTCATGCGTCATCCTCCCAGTCGGGAAGCGGACCCCCACGCCGCTCCGCGTTTCGGTTGCCGGTGTCTCCACCGCCGTCCATCATGGCCCGGGAAGCTGAGCGCGTGGTGTGAAGAAGTCCCGCGTTTCGGACATCCCGGGCGGACGCCGGTAACAGTTCGGCAAACCGCCGCGGTGGGTCAGCCCGCGGTGACGAGTCCCTCCGCAACCATCCAGTCGCGCGCGACGTCGGCCGGTTCGCGGCCGCCGATATCGACCTGGCGGTTGAGCTCGGTGATCACCGCGTTGGTCAGGCGGGCGGAGATCGGCGCCATGATCGACGCGACCTCTGGGTGCGCGTCGGCGAACGGGCCGTGCATGACCAGCGCGGCGTTGTACTTGGGGAAGAAGCCGCGGTCGTCGTCGAGCAGCACCAGATCCAGCGCCGGGATGCGGCCGTCGGTGGCGGCGACCGAGCCGAACCGGCACTGCTTCGCGTCGGCCGTCGCCTGGTAGACGAGCGCGTCCTGGACGATCTGTTTCGGCACGGCGCCGACATCGATGCCGTACTTGCGGGCCATCCCCGGGTAGCCGTCCTGGCGGACGTTGAACTCGGTGCCGACGCAGGTACCGGCCGCGGCCGGGTCCTTCGCGATGAGGGCCGCGTAGTCCGACAGCGTGCGCACCCCGGTCTCCTCGGCGGTGCGCCTGCTGGTGACCAGGGCGTAGGTGTTGTTCATCGGCGCCATCGCGGCCCACACCATGTCGTGCTCGGCGCGGTCGGCGTCGCGGACGAGTTCGAACTGGCGCACCTCGTCGGGTTCGGGTGTCTCGTTGCCCAGGTAGTTGATCCAGCCTGTGCCGGTGTAGTCGTAGGCGATGTCGACCTGACCGTGCAACTGGGCGTCGCGCAGGCTGTTGGAGCCCTGGATATTGGTCAGGTCACGCACGTTCGCGCCCGCCGCGGTGAGCGCGAATTCGATCAGGTAGCCGAGGATGTTGGCCTCGGTGAAGTCCTTGGAGCCCACGGTGACCGCAACCCCGTCGAGCGCGGGCACGGCCACGATGCTGCCCGGTCCCACCGGCAGCGGCACCGAACCGCCCGACTGCAGACCACAACTCGCCACCAGCAGCACCCCGGCCACGCCGAGCCATCGGGTGATCCTCACCGCAACCCCCTCGGTCCGAGGAACTGTTCGGCCAGTGCGCCCAGCCAGTCGACGAACAGGGCAAGGGCCACGGCCAGCACCGCGCCCACCGTCAGGGTGACGGTGTCGCGCAGCTTGTAGCCGGTGTCGATGAGGATGCCGAGCCCACCCGCGCTCACCAGGAACGACAGCGTCGCGGTGCCGACGGCCAGCACCAGCGAGGTGCGCAGCCCGGCCAGGATGTAGGGCACCGCGAGCGGGAACTCGATGCGCCGCAACACCTGCACCGCCGACATCCCCTGTCCGCGACCGGCGTCGACCAGCGCCGGGTCGACCTCCTGGTAGCCCAGGATCGTGTTGCGCAGCACCGGCAGCAGCGAGCAGAACGCGATCGGCGCGACCCCCACCCAGAATCCGGTGGTGCGGGTGACCAGGTAGCACAGCACGATCAGGCCGATGGCGGGCGCCGAGGCCCCGATATTGGCGATGCCGACGAAGATCGGCGCGAACCCGCGGAAGCCGGGCCGGGTGAGCAGCGTGCCCAGCGGCACCGCCACCGCGACGACGATGATCACCACCGCCGCGGTGATCAGGATGTGCTGCCAGGTGACCTCGGCGATGTTGCCTGCGCTGATGCTGGCCTGCTGGGTGAGCGTGAGGTCGCGCCGGAACGCCCACACCAGCACGCCGACGGTGAGGATCAGCACGATCACCGGCTGCACGAGCAGCCGCAGGAATTCGGCGCGCCGCTGCGCGGCGGGTGCGGCGGGCGCGTTCGCGGTCATGCCTGGACCGTCTCGGCGGTCCCGGCGGCGGCCAGGTGGCTGATCAGCGTGTCGACGGTGACCACGCCCGCGAACGCGCCGGTGTCGTCGACGACCACGGCCGAGGCCGTGCGTTCGGTGAGCAGGATCGCGAGCGCGTCCTGGAGGGTCGCGTCGGTGGGCAGTGTGGTCCGGATCGGGGTGCCGAGGTCGCGCAGCGAATCCGCGTGCGCGAGTTCGCCCGCCGCGATCCGGCGGGCCGGGGTGCGGTCGGCGGCGAGGACGATGCCCCAGTCCTGCCGCGCGGTGCGCAGGCGGTCGGTGAGGTCGGCCGGGGCGGTGTCCTCGGGGACGGCGATGCCCTGGTCCAGGTCCAGGTCGGCGAGGACGGCGAGACCGAGGCGGTCGATGGTGGCGGTGTTGCCGACGAATCCGGCGACGGTGTCGTCGGCGGGGGCGGCCAGGATCGCCGCCGGGGTGTCGTACTGGAGGATGCGGGACCGGTCGCCCAGGACGGCGATCCGGTCGCCGAGTTTCACGGCCTCGCCGAAATCGTGGGTGACGAAGACGATGGTCTTGCCGAGTTCGCCCTGCAGGCGCAGCAATTCGTCCTGGAGCAGCGCGCGGGTGATCGGATCGACGGCGCCGAACGGCTCGTCCATCAGCAGGACCGGCGGATCGGCCGCCAGCGCCCTGGCCACCCCGACACGCTGCTGCTGCCCGCCGGAGAGCTGGCGCGGATAGCGGCCCCGGTACACGGCGGGGTCGAGGCCGACGAGGCCGAGCATCTCGTCCACGCGGGCCTGGGTGCGCTTGCGGTCCCAGCCGAGCAGACCCGGCACCGTGGCGATGTTCCTGGCGACGGTCAGGTGCGGGAACAGCCCGGCCTGCTGGATGGAATAGCCGATGCCACGGCGCAATTCGTCGGCGTCGATGGCGGCGGCGTCACGGCCGCCGATGGTGACGGTGCCCGAGGTGGGCTCGATCAGCCGGTTGATCATCCGCATGGTGGTGGTCTTGCCGCACCCGGAGGGCCCGACCAGGACCACGATCTCCCCGGCCGGGATGGTCATGCTGACCTCCTCGACCGCCGGATCGGGCTGGTCGGGATAGCGCTTGGTGACCCGGTCGAGCACGATCTCGACCCCGGAGACCGCGGCGGTGCCGGTGGTGGTGTCGGTGTCAGTCACGAATTCCCCTCGAGATGGTGAGCCGGCCGAGCAGCATCAGGACGCCGTCGAGCGCGAGTGCGAGCACGACGATGAGCACGGTTCCGGTCAGTGCCTGCGGCACCGCGTTCGGGCTGCCCAGGCGCGAGAGCCCGGAGAAGATGAGATTGCCGAGGCCGGGGCCTTTCGCGTACGCGGCCAGGGCCAGGATGCCCATGATCATCTGGGTGCTGACCCGCATCCCGGCCAGGATCGACGGCCACGCCAGCGGCAGCTCGATCGCGGTCAGCAGCCGCAGCCGGTTCATCCCCACACCGCGCGCGGCGTCGATCACCGCCGGATCCACCGACGCCAGCCCGAGCACGGTATTGCGCAGGATCGGCAGCAGCGCGTACAGCACCAGCGCCACGATCGTCGGCCCGACCCCGAGGCCGAGGAACGGGATCAGCAGGCCGAGCAGCGCGAACGACGGGACGGTGAGGATCGCCCCCGCGCTCGCGGTCGCCGCCGCGGAGCCGAGCGGGCTCCGGCACACGAGCACCCCGACGAGCACCGCGACGATCGTCGCCAGCGCCAGCGACTGCACCACCGCCGACACGTGCAGATACGAATCGACCAGCAGCTGCTCGCGCCGGTTCACCACGAACGACCACAACGCGTCCAGGGTCCACCTCCCCGTAGTTCGGCGGCCACACCGGGCCCTGTCCCCCGGAATGCCCACCCCGACCTCGGGTGAAACACCCCGTCACCACACCCCCGCCGCAGCCTGCGACGCTCGAATCCGCCTGCGCGAAACCATGTTTCACCGGCGCCGAATCATCCTACGCGCCGCGCCTCCGACCCGGGGCGGTTCTCGTCACAGGCCGCGCGGCACCGGCTCGCCGCCGCGGTCGACAGTGCTCCGGCATCGCGGTCGTCGAGCGGACCCCCGCGGCGCGCCGAGTCGGACGACCGCACGCGGAGGCACCGGGACACCCGCGTGATTCGGTGTTCCCCGCGCGGACTGCGCATTCCGGGTGTCCACCACCTTCTCGGTGTCCTCGCGCGGGCGGTGCGCTCAGAGCGTTCGGCACCTGACTCAGCGATCAGCCTCGGCCAGTTCGGCTTTGACGACCGTGTAGGCGATGGAGGCGCTGTAGCCGCGGCGGGCGAGCATATCGACCAGGCGGCGGGTGGCCTTGGCGCGGTCGAGATCGGTGGGCATGCTGCGGAGTTTGCGGCGGACCAGGTCGGCGGCGGCTTGCTCGTCGCCGGGCACCGGGCGGCGCGGTGCGCGTCGGTCGGGCACCAGGTCCGGGTCGGCGCTGTCGTCGGGTGATTCGCTGTCTGCCCGTGCGCTGACCGCGCGTGACCATCGGGAGCGGTCTCGGCGCGGGATGCCCTCGTCTCGGCCGTCCGTGCCCGGCTCGGTCTCACTGTCGGCGTGGCCCGACGGATCGCCCTCCGGTCGTTCGAGTCGCCGGACATCGTGGGACGGTCCGGTCGCGCCCGCATCGGGCCCGGACACCCGGCGCGGCCGCGGGGGTGCCTGTTCGAAGCCTGCCTCGGCGAGCTCGGCCGTGACGACGGCGAACGCCGTGGACTGGTCGTAGCCGCGCCGGGCCAGCATGCCGACGAGGCGGCGGACGGCCTTGTCGCGGTCCAGGTCTCGGGACAGGGTGGTCAGTTTGCGGCGCACCAGGTCGGTGGCGCGGGCGCGTTCGGCGTCGTCGGTGACGCGGGCCAGCGCGTTCTCGGCCTCGGCGGGGGCGACGCCCTTGTCGCGCAGTTCGCGCTGTAGAGCGCGCTTTCCGCGGCCGGAGTACGTATGGCGCTCGTGCACCCACTGTTCGGCGAAGGAACCGTCGTCGACGAGGCCGACTTCGGCGAGGCGGTCGAGCGCGGCCGCGGTCACCTCGAGCCGGAAGCCCTTCTCCCCGAGGCGTTTCTCCAGCTCGGCCCGGCTGCGGGCGCGCACGGCCAGCAGATTCAGGCAGGCGTCCTTGGCCTGGTCGACAGTCGCCTTCGGACGGTCGCCCGGGGCGAGCCGGCGTGTGCCGGCCCGCCTGTCGGGCTCTCCCGGCTGGGATCCGGCCGCCACCGGATCCACCTGCCGCCCGTCGTCACCACCGACGCCGGTCGACAGGGAGTCTTTCTCGCGCCGGCCGGACTTCCGTCCGCGCCGGGCGCCACGGGGCCGTGCCCCGCTCCCCCACTCTTCATGATCATCCCCGATCCGCGCAGCGGAATCGTGTGGTTGATCATGATCGGCGAATCCGGTCGGGTGCGCGCGCTGCGGATCGCCCGCACCCGACCGAATTCCCCTGGCGTCCAGTTCGGCCCGGTGTGCCCGAGCCGACCGGACGAGTTCGGTGTCCGCGCTGTCGCGGTGACGGTCTCGCCGCTGCGGCGGTTCCGGCGCCACCTCGATGCCGAGGCGGGCCAGCTGCCTGCGCATGTCCTCGACCGGATCCACCGCGTCGCGGGGCGCCCGGCCGCCGGAGGTCGGCGAGCCCATCGGCTAGAAGTCGGCGGGCGCGTCGGCCTCGGCGGTCAGGTCGGCGCCGATGCCCAGCTTCTCCTTGATCTTCTTCTCGATCTCGTCGCGCACGTCGGTGTTCTCCAGCAGGAACTTGCGGGCGTTCTCCTTGCCCTGGCCCAGCTGGTCGCCCTCGTAGGTGTACCAGGAGCCGGACTTGCGGATGAAGCCGTGCTCGACGCCCATGTCGATGAGCGAGCCCTCCTTGGAGATGCCCTGGCCGTAGAGGATGTCGAACTCGGCCTGCTTGAACGGCGGGCTCACCTTGTTCTTGACGACCTTCACGCGGGTACGGTTGCCGACCGCGTCGGAGCCGTCCTTGAGGGTCTCGATGCGACGCACGTCCAGGCGCACGGAAGCGTAGAACTTCAGCGCCTTACCACCGGTGGTGGTCTCCGGCGAGCCGAACATGACGCCGATCTTCTCGCGCAGCTGGTTGATGAAGATGGCGGTGGTGCCCGAGGTGTTGAGCGCACCGGTCATCTTGCGCAGCGCCTGGCTCATGAGGCGGGCCTGCAGACCGACGTGGCTGTCACCCATCTCGCCCTCGATCTCGGCGCGCGGCACCAGGGCGGCGACGGAGTCGATGACGATGATGTCGATGGCGCCGGAACGCACCAGCATGTCGGCGATCTCGAGCGCCTGCTCACCGGTGTCGGGCTGGGAGACCAACAGCGCGTCGGTGTCGACGCCCAGCTTGCGGGCGTAGTCGGGGTCCAGCGCGTGCTCGGCGTCGATGAACGCGGCGACGCCGCCGGCGGCCTGGGCGTTGGCCACCGCGTGCAGCGCGACCGTGGTCTTACCCGAGGATTCCGGGCCGTAGATCTCGACGACGCGACCGCGCGGCAACCCGCCGATACCGAGCGCGACATCGAGCGCGATGGAGCCGGTCGGGATGACGGAGATGGGCTGGCGGGCCTCCTCGCCCAGGCGCATGACCGCGCCCTTGCCGAAGCTCTTCTCCACCTGCGCCAGCGCCAGCTCCAGCGCTTTGTCGCGATCGTAGGCCTGCGGTGCCATGATGTGGTCCCCTTCTCGAGGTGAGTGTCTCTCTGGTTGGCGCCCACAGTAGAGGCCGGCACCGACAAGTTCTGGCGCTCAGATTAGTCGAACACCCATTCGAGTCAAGCGACGCGCCCGGCAACACGCGAGGACCCGCAAACCCGGCGCACATCACACACCGCGGACCCCGCCGTCACCGCTGCGGCAGCACCGAATCGTCGCCCTCGGCGCGCGGCCCGAAGATCCGCCGCTCGGATTCGTCGATCCGCACGTCGTTGATGCTGGCCTCGCGCCGCGCCATCCGCCCATCCGGCGCGAACTCCCACTGCTCGTTGCCGTAGCTGCGCCACCACTGCCCGGTCTCGTCGTGCCACTCGTACTGGAAGCGCACGGCGATGTGGTTGTCGTGGAAGGCCCACAGGTCCTTGCGCAGGGCGTAGCCGTTCTCGGTGGACCACTTGCGGGTGAGGAACTCGACGATCGCGGCGTGGCCGGTGAAGAACTCGTCGCGGTTGCGCCACACCGAATCCTCGGTGTAGGCCGCGGCGATCCGCTCGGGATCGCGGGTGTTCCAGGCGTTTTCGGCGGCGAGCACCTTGGCGCGCGCGGATTCGAGGTCGAAGGGTGGCAGTGGCGGTCGCACGGGGGACCCCTTCCGGAATGTTAACTAGCTATCAAGCGTTGACAGGTTAGACAGTAGGGTGACCCGGCAGCGCCGTCAACCCGTGAAATCGCGACAGTGGTTAGGAGATGAGTTGGTAACCTCAGGCATGCGCGATCCCCGTCCGCACACCGGCGAACCACCGGCTCTGGACCTGCTCAACACGCGGTGGGCGGGCGCCACCCCCGGTGACCTGCTCACCGATCTCGACGGGCTGCGGCTGTGGCTCGAGCTCACCGGACTCGCCGACCGCGTGCCCGCCGACGAGCACACCCTCACCGCGCTGCACACCGCCCGCGACGCCGTCCACGCGGCGGTCACCGCCGCCGATCCCACCGCGCTCAACCAGGTGCTCGACCGGGGCAGGCTGCGCCGGGAACTCACCGCCGACGGCCCGCGCGACATCCCCGAGGTGGCCGACCCGGCCTGGCTGCCGGGCTGGCTCGCGGCCGACGATCTGCTGCGCCTGATCGCCGCGGCGCCGCACCGGATCCGCCAGTGCGCGCACCCGGACTGCGTGCTGTTCTTCTACGACACGTCCAAGAACGGCACCCGGCGCTGGCACTCCATGGCGACCTGCGGCAACCGCACCAAGGCCGCGCGGCACTACGCCAAGACCAGCTGAGCGCCGAAGAACCTCAGAACAATTCGTCGAGCAGCCGGTAGTACTCGAGCTTCGCGCGGTCGGGCCCGGTCAGGCCGTAGGCGGTGAAGAACGCGGCCACCGCGTCGATACCGAAATCCCCGGCCAGGTCGCGCTCGGCGAGGGCCAGATCGCGATAGCGGTCGGCCACCCCCAGCGCGCCGACATCGATCAGCACGCCACCGGCGAGCACATTGCCCGGGGTGAAGTCGCCGTGCGCGACGACCAGATCCTCCTCGGACGGGCGCTGCGCCACCAGGTGCTCGTGGATCGCCACTGCGGTGAGGTCGCCGTGGTCGGGGTCGAAATCGGCGGTGTCGACGAACTCTTCGACGACCTGCCTGCGGGCCTGCGCGAGGGTCACCTCGAGGCGGCCGTCGAACGGGCAGCCGGTGACCGGCAGGGCGTGCAGCGCGCGCAGGGCCTGCCCCATCACGGTGCCGACCTCGGCCGGATCACCGGCCAGGTCGGTGAGCGAACGGGCTTCGGCGTCGGCCAGCACCAGGATGTCCTCGGCGAAGGCGGCCACCGCGGGCACCGCGATGCCGTTGTCGCGCAACCAGATCAACCGATCGTGCTCGGCGACGGCGCGCGGCCCGCGCTTGATCCAGTACCCGCCCGACCGCGCGAGATTGCCGCCACGGCCCTCGTGATCGTCCGACCACGCGGGCACCGGGCCGAGCAGCTCGGCGATCGCGGGCGGCAGCGGCAGGGCCAGTTCGTCGAGATGGTCCAGGGCCGCCCGGGTGGACTCGATGAGTTCGGAATCGCCGTCGGCCACCCGCAGCCGCATCGCCTCGTTGAGCAGTTCCCGCGCCTCCCGCGGCCGGTGCTGCTCGGCCAGCGACTTGCCCAGGTGATGGGCGGCGAAGGAGACGAGCTCGGGATCGAGGGCGCGGCTGGCGTCGAGCGCGCGCCGGTACAGGATCTCCGCGGGCGCGGGTTCGCCCTGGTAGCGGTACACGTCGGCGAGGTTGATCCACACGGTGATCCGGCGCCGCTCGGTATCAGCCAGTTCCAGCGCCTGATCGAGCCGGTCGAGGGCCTCGTCGTGGCGGCCGAGCAGCATCAGCGCGATGCCGAGCCTGCGCAGGCCGCCGAAATCGTGGGGATCGGCGACCGCGACCCTGGCCGCGAGCGTCTCGGGATCGACCGGGATCATCCGCAGCCGCTCGTCGAACCGGTACGGCCGGGTGTCCGGGTTCTGCGCTGTCACAGCCATGACCTGCTCACCATCGGGTTCGGGGAACATCGAAGTCGGCGCACAGGGCGCGCCACACGTCTCGCGGGTCGACGCCCGCCTCGATCGCGGCGGCACCGGTCCGCCCGAGCGCCGGGATCACGTGATCGGCCAGCATGGCGTCGGCGCGCGCCACGCCGAACTCGGTCTGCATCAGCTCCTGGAATTCGGTCAACCGCACGAAGCCCAAGATACTCGCGCTCGGCGACACCCGACAGGGCCACCGGCGCCCGAGAGCACCCCCGCGACCCCAGGGTCAGTGCTCGGCGGCCTTCTGGCAGATCTCGACCGGATCCTCCACCTCGGCCCGCCCGGCGGCGGCGCGCCGGGCCGCGGCGGTGTAGGCCGGGTCGTCGAGCACCTGCCGCACCGCGGCGCCGACCGCCTCGGGGGTCAGCGGCCGCACCAGCACCGAACTCCCCTGGCGCACCGCGCGATTGGCCAGTTCCCACTGGTCACCGCCACCGGGCACGGTCACCACCGGCACCCCGGCGGCCAGAGATTTCGCGAGCAGGCCGTGGCCACCGCCGCCGACGACCACCGCCGCCTCGGTGAGCAGGGTGTCCTGGCGGCCCAGCCCTGCGGTCGCCCAGTCGGGCAGCTCGGCCGGTGGGGTGTCGAGCATGGAGACCGCGGCGCGGACGCCGAGGCCGGCCAGTCCGGCCAGCACGGTGTCGACCATGGCGTCCACCCCCGTATGCGCGGTGGACGGCGCCACCATCACCAGCGGCGCGTCGCCCGGCGGGACCGGCAGGATCGCGTCGGTCGGCTCCCACAGCAGCGGGCCGACGACATGGGTGTCGGCGGGCCAGTCGGGCCGGTCGACCTCCAGCGCGGGCAGCGTCGCGACCAGCCGGGCGGTGGGGCCGGGATCCTCAGCGGGCAGGCCGATGCTCTCGCGCGCCGCCGAACGCTGCCGACTACCCGCCTTGACCGCGCGGGCGGTCATCGTGCGCAGCACACCGTCGCGCACCCGCCCGCGCACGCCCTCCCCCGGCGCGAGACCACTGCCGATCGGCGGCAACGCTTTCGAGGGCAGGTACAGCGGATGCGGGGACAGTTCGACCCACGGCAGGCCGAGCCGCTCGGCCGCCATCCCGCCGCCCGCGGTGAGCACGTCCGAGACGATCAGGTCCGGCAGCATCGCGCTGAGTTCGGGCAGGTTCTCGGTCGCGATGTGGGCGGCGCGTTCGTGGATGCGCGCGCCCGCGTCGGCGTCGTTGTCGGTGGGTCGCGGTGCCAGCCCTTTGAGCCTGCGCACACTGATGCCCGCGGCTCTGGCCGCGTCGAGCCAGCGCGGGCCGGTGAACAGCACCGGCTCGTCGCCCGCGGCCAGCAATCGCAGACACAACGCGATCGCGGGAAACGCATGCCCCGGATCGGGCCCGGCCACCACAGCTACTCGCATGCCGTCAGCGTGCCATACCTCCCGGCATGGTTCGCCGCGCCCAGCCGGCTACCGGCTGGTCGGCTACCGTCACGACGACAGCCGGGCGCGCGTCCGCCGTCCCGTCGAATCGCGAGGAGTGATCTGTCGTGCGGCCCGAAAACCCCACGCCCGACCCGCCGGCGGGCGAACCCGTCCCCGGCACACCCGCGCGCGCAGAGCCAGGCTCGGGCGGCGCGATCACCATGGTCGACGCGCTGTTCGCGCTGCTCGCCCGCTGCGAAGACGCCTGGGACACCGCCGACCGCACCGGCGACCCTGTCGACATCCTCGATCACGACCGCCAGTGCGCGGAGCTGCTCCGCCGCGACCATCCCGCCGACCTGGAACTCCAGGTCGCCGGGCTGGTCCACGACATCGGGCACGTGCTGGTCCCCGGCGACGACGCGGGCCACGGCCGCCACGGCGCCGACGCGGTGCGTGCGCTGCTCGGCGAGCGGGTCGCGCGCCTGGTGGAGCTGCACGTGGTCGCCAAACGCTTTCTGGTGGCGACGGATCCGGCGCACGCCGCCGGACTGTCCGCCTCGAGCCTGCGCACCTTGATCGCGCAGGGCGGGCCGATGTCGCCCGAGGAGGCGCGCGCCTTCCGCGCCGACCCGGACTTCGCCGCCGCGCTGGCGTTGCGCCGTGCCGACGACGCGGGCAAGGTCGTCGGCTTGTCCGTGGCGCCGCTGCGGGAGTGGCGTCCGGTGGTCGAGCGCGTCGCCGCGATCGGCCGGTGCGGACCTGACCCGGCGCGGACGCCGTCGGCCGAGCCCGCGCACCCGAGAGGGGTGAATCAGCCGCCGAAGGTGAACACCTCGAATCCGACCGCGTGCGCGGCGGGGAACCCGTCCTTGGGACCAGTTGCGTAGGAGACGATCTCGTCCACCTGCTGCTCGACCGGTACCGGGCTGAGGACCTGGAGGTAGCGCCGGTGCGCGGACAGCGACGCCTTCGCCCGCGCCAGCTGCTCGCCGACGTCGACGGCGTGCGTCGCGACCGGACCGACCACGGCGGCCCAGCGCGCCGACCACGGTGCCAGGTCGGCGATCTCGGGGAAGATCCATTCGTTGCCCGCGTCGGAGATGGCGTCCATCGCCGAGCGGCCCACCGCCCGATGATCGGCGCTGTTGACCATCCCGGGCGCCCAGGTGTCGCCGAAGTTGAACAGCACCACCATCTCCGGGCGATGCCTGCGGATCGCGGCGGCCAGTTCCCGCCGCAGCGCCAAGCCCTCCTCGATCCGCCCGTCGGGGTGGTCGAGGAATTCGACGGTGTGGACGCCGACTTCCCGCGCGCCCGCCAGCTCCTCGATCTCCCGCAGCGGCCCGGCCTGCGCGGGCGGCATGCCCGCGATGCCCGCTTCGCCGCGCGTGACGAGCAGATAGCGGATGTCCTTGCCCTGTCCGGTCCACCGCGCGACCGCGGCGGCCGCTCCGTATTCGATGTCGTCGGGATGCGCGACGATCACCAGTCCGCGCTGCCAGTCCTCGGGTACCTGATCCACCCGGCCATGCTAATCGCGGACGGCGCGATTACGGCTTCGTCAGCGTGGTCTTGTCGTTCGAGCCGGTCATCGCCTTGTACAGCAGGTACACCCCGGTACCGATCGCGGCGATCACCAGGACCGGCAGCAGCGCCTTGATCAGCGCCCCGATGATCCAGAACGCGATCAACGCGACCACGACGATGCCGATGACTTTCCAGACCATGATGTGCTCCTCGCCAGTTCCGTGACCGCCCCGCGGCGATCCGACACCTTCGATGCTCCCACCCGCGATCCGATAAATCACCAGGTCAGCCCGGAAATCGGGGGCGATCTCAGGGTTCACCCCGAGGCCGGGACATACCGGGGCAACCCGGGCCGCCACCTTCGAATCAGCGTGAATCCGGTGGCGGATCCCGACCGCAGCGGCCCTGTCATCGGGCGTTTCCCGGCGGTGCAGGTGGCGTAGCACGGCGGACGCGAATTCGGACACCTCGGCGTAATACCCCGGCTCTATAACATTCCTGACGCAGGAAAGGCGGGAATGGCCGTGACCACGGAAACCCTCGAAACCCGCGCCGCACCGATTTCGGCGGCGCCCACCCGGCAACGGACATATCGCACTCTTCGCGGACTGGGCGCACCACTCGCTCGCGTCCTGACCGCGGGAATCGGAATCGTCGCCGTGGCCGCACTGTGGACCGCGGTGCACGCGGCCGGGATATTTCCGGACATCCTCTTTCCCGGTCTCGGCGATATCGCCGCCGCCGGCGCGGCGATGTGGCGCGACGGCAGTCTCCGGGCCGACACGCTGGCCAGCCTGGACCGCGTCATCCGGGGATTCGCGGTGGGCGTGCTCGTCGCGATCCCGGTGGGCGCGCTGACCGCGACCACCCGCGCGGGCAGGCTGATCGTGCAGCCCGTGCTGCGATTGTTCGCCCCGGTGCCGACCGTGGCGCTGGTGCCGCTGGCCATTCTGTGGTTCGGGCTCGGCGAAGGCAGCAAACAATTCGTCATCGCGCTCGGCGTCTTCGTTCCGGTGTGGATCAATACGCATTCCGGACTTTCCGCGACGCCCGCCGATTTCCTGAAAGTCGCGCGCTGCGCGGGCGCTTCCCGCTGGCGCACACTCGTGCGCGTCGTTGCGCCCGAAGCATTTCCCGATATCGTCACCGGATTGCGGGTGGGCACCGCGACCGCGTTCGTCTTGATCGTGGTCGCGGAAATGGCCGGAACAACGGTCGGGCTCGGTTATCGCATCGCCCAGGCGCAGTTGTTCTCCCAGGTCGACCGGATGATCTTCTGCCTGCTCGTGCTCGGCGTCCTCGGCGTGCTGTGCGATCAGGTGGTGGCGCGCGCGGCGGCCCCGTTCATCGGCTGGGACCAGGAGGAACGATGAGCGTCACCCTGACCGCGCGCGGTCTGACCGTCGACTTCCCCCGCCGGACCCGCCCGGTCCTCGACGATCTGTCGCTGACCATCGAATCCGGTTCCTGCACAGTCCTGGTCGGACCGTCCGGCTGCGGCAAGTCCACCCTGCTCGACTGCTTCGCCGGGCTGCGGCTGCCGACCGCCGGGGTGGTCACCGAGGACGGCGTGCCGATCACCGGGCCCGCGCCGCGCCGCGGGGTGGTGTTCCAGCGCGACGTGCTGTTCCCGTGGTGCAGCGTGCGGGCCAATCTCGACTTCGTGCTCGGCGCCGCCGGTGTCCCGCGCCGCGCCCGCCCGGCCCGCATCGCACGGCTGCTCGCCGATGTGCACCTGCCCGCCGAGGTCGCCACCCGTCGGCCGCACCAGCTCTCGGGCGGAATGCGGCAGCGGGTCGGCGTGGCCAGGATGCTGGCCGGCGAGCCCGAGGTGATGCTCATGGACGAGCCGTTCGCCGCGCTCGACGCCCAGACCCGTCTGCACATGCAGGATCTGGTGACCGAGCTGTGGTCGAGTTCGGGGCGCACGGTGCTGTTCGTGACGCACGACGTGGACGAGGCGATCCGGCTCGCCGACCACATCGTCGTCCTCGGCGCGGGCCGGATTCGCGCCCGCATCGACAATCCGCTCCCCCGCCCGCGCCCGGCCGACCGCCTCGCCGAGCTGCCCGGCTACAGCGCCCTGCGCCGCAGGCTGCACGCCGAGTTGCGCGACGACGCGGACGATCTGCTCCCGCACTGACTCTCTTCTCTTCACTCGGAACCACTTTCGGAGGTCACCCATGTCCGGACCACTGCGCAGAGCCTGCGCGGCTCTGCTCGTCGCCGCCACCGCGGCCCTGTCCCTGTCGGCCTGCGCGGGCGAAACATCCACCGGCGCCGACACACTCACCGTCGGCTTCGTCGTCGACCCGTCGTGGGCGCAGATCCCGGTCGCCCAGCACAGCGGCGCCTTCACCCGGCACGGGGTGACGGTGCGGGTGGTCAACTTCGCCACCGGTGTGCAGGCCCTGCAGGCACTACAGGGCGGCCAGGTCGACATCACCACCGCCGCCGACGTGCCCACCGCGAGCGCGCTGGCCAAGTCGAACGAGCTGCGGGTGGTGGCCGACGGATCGCGCTGGATGGGCTCGCGGATCGTGGCACGCCGCGGCATCGAGAACCTGAACCAGCTGGCGGGCAAGAAGATCGGCACCCCGCTCGGCACCAGCGCGGCCTACTTCGCGGCCAAGGCCCTGACCAGTGCCGGGGTCGACGCCGAACTGGTCCAGGTGGCGCCCGCGACGATCACCACGGCGATCGCCAAGGGCGACGTCGACGCCGTCTCGATCTTCCAGCCCTACCAGGCCCAGGCGGTGGAGGTGCTCGGCGCGGACGCGGTCGAACTGGACGTGCCCACCGACCCCTACCGCCAGCACAGCCTGTACCTGGCCCAGGCCGCCGTCGCGCAGCAGAAGGCGGCGACCTTCCGGAAGTTCTTCGACGCCGTCGCCGAGGCGAGCGCCGCCCTCGCCGCGCACGACCCCGCCGCGACCACCGCGGTCGCCGACGCGACGAAGCTGGCGCCCGCGCTGGTGGCGAAGGTGCTGGGCGAGTTCGACTTCACGCTGCAGCTGCGACCGGAACTCGCGGGCAACCTCGACGCGCTGGCCAGTTGGGCGCGATCGAGGAACTACCTGGACCCGGCGGTGCCCGCCGCCGACTACCCGCGCCTGCTCGACCCGAGCGCGCTGCCGCAGTCATGAGCGCGCCGACCCTGTTCACCCTCGGCGGCACGATCAGCATGCGGCTGGTCGACGGGCTCGCCGTGCCCACCCTCGACGCCGACGGTGTGGCCGGGCTGCTCGGCGGCACACCGTCCATGGCCGCCGTCGAGATCGCCCGGGTCGGCGGCTCTGAGGTCGACTTCACGCACCTGCGGGCCCTGCACGCGGCGATGACGGCCGCCGTGGCCGAGGGCAGCGGCGGCCTGATCGTCACCACCGGCACCGACTCGATCGAGGAGGTCGCCGCCTGGCTCACCTACACCGGTCCGTGGACCGTGCCCGTGGTGGTGACCGGTTCGATGACCCCGGGCGGCGAACCGGGCAGCGACGCGCTGGCCAATCTGCGCGCCGCCGTGGCCGCCGTGGCGACACCGGTGTCCACCGAGCCGGTCGTGGCCTTCGCCGGCGCGCTCTGGCTCGGACGCGGGGTGCAGAAGGTGTCGGGCACCGGGCTCGCGGCCTTCGAGACCCCGGGACGGGCCGCGCTGGGCGTCGTCACGGGCACGGCGGTAGCGGTCGAGCAGCCCGCGCCCGCGCCGGCCACCACTGTGGGCGCACCGGGCGCCGTCATCGCCCGGGTTCCGCTGGTCGGCGCGTCGATGGCGGCCGACGACACCGCGCTGCGCGCCGTCGCGGCGGGTGCCGACGCCGTGGTCGTCGCGGGCAACGGGGCGGGCAACCTGCCACCGGCCCTCGCGGCCGCCGCGGCCGAGCTCGCCGCCGCGGGCACCCTGGTGGTGGTCGCCACCCGGGCCGCCGACAGCCGCACCGCCGCGGTCTACGGCTATCGCGGCGGCGGTGGCCTGCTCGTCGAGGCGGGTGTCCTGCTCGCCGACCGCATCACCCCGCACCAGGTGCGGGTGTTCCTCACCGTCGCGGTGTCGCGTGGCCTGACCGGCCCCGCGCTGCGCACCGCTCTCACCGAACATCTGGAGTCGCTGACGTGACCACCGTGCACACCCCCCGCCTGACCGCCCTGAGCGTCACCGAACTCGTCGAGCTGCTGGTCCCCGCCGGTCAGCCCTGGTGCGAGAACAGCCTCGACGGTCCGGCACGGCCGCCCGAGGAGACCAGGGCGGCGCGCGAGATCGCCCCGTTGCTCGACGAACTCGGCTTCGCGACGCACCTCGTCGGCCGCACCCCGACGCGCGCCAACCTGATCGCCACCAAGGTGTTCGGGCCGGGGCCGACGCTGTTGCTGAACGACCATCTCGACACCTATCCCTCCGGGCCGCCCAGCCGCTGGACCAAGTGCGACAACCCCTTCCGCGCCGTCGTCGACGACGGCCGGGTGTACGCGCGCGGCACCTCCGACACCAGGGGCAATCTGGCGACGCTGCTCCGCGCGGTCGCGCTGGTGTGCGCCGCGCCACTGGAGACCGGCACGCTGGTGGTCGCGCTCACCGTCGACGAGGAACGCAACGGCGTCGAGGGCGCGCTGTATCTGCTCGAGCAGCAGGGTCTGCGGGCGGACGCGAGCATCACCGTCGAGCCGACCGCCTGGACCGACGACACCGGTACCGGCGTGGCGGTGGCCACCCAGCACACCGGCCACGCGCTCGTCGACATCGCGGTCACCGGGCGGTCCAGCCACATCTGGCGGCCCGACACCGGCATCAATGCCGCGCACGCCCTGCTCGCCGTGCTGGCCGGGCTGTCGGGGTTGCCCGCGGGCTGGGGACACAGCGTCGTCGGGCTGGACGCGGGCGAGGCGGGCATGGCCCAGTTCACCCCGCTCACCGCGTCGGCGCGGATCGCCATCGTCGGGCTCGGTCCCGAGGTGAATCGCGCCGAGCTGCTGCAACGCGTCGACGACATCGCCCGCGCCCACCCGACCCCGGGCACCGACGTGCACGTCGCCTACGCCCCCGGGCCGACCTTCGTCCCAGGCACGGTGCCCCTCGACGCGGACGAACCGATCGTGGCGGCGCTGCGCGCCGGCTACCGGGACGCGGGCGGCGGCGAGGTCCGCACCTACGCCAAGCCCGCCTACTGCGACACCATCCGCTTCCGGCACGCGGGCATCCCGGCGGTCACCTTCGGCCCCGGCGACGACGGCTGGGCGGTCTACGACGAGAGCATCGGCGTCGCCACCATGGAGTTCGCGGTCGACGCCTTGGCCGCCGCCATCGGCCGGTATCTGCGTCCGTCCAGGTGAGGCTGCGTATGCTCGGCGCGTGACCCACCAGCCCGGCCCGATCCGCGCGCACCCCGGCCGTCGGCTGCGCTCGGATCGGGCCAGGCAGGTCGCCGATGTGCTGCGCCGCCAGATCGCCCAGGGCACCATCGCGACCAAGCTGCCCGCCGAGGCGGTGCTGCAACGCGAATTCAGCGTGTCGCGCAACAGTATTCGCGAGGCACTCGAGATCCTGCGGCGCGAGGGCCTGGTCGACCGGTTTCCCGGCATCGGCACGGTGGTGCGCCGCCCGAAGCTCGAGCACACCATCGCGGCCACCCGTGGCCTGGCCGCGTCGCTGCGCGGACACGGGACCGTGGTCAACGAGGTCCGGACCGCCGGGCAGGTCCGGCCGCCGACGGCGGTGACGAGCGCGCTCGGCCTCGGTCCCGACGAGCACGTCTGCTACATCGAGCGGCTGCGCCGCCTCGACGGCGAGCCGATCTCCCTCGACCTCACCTACCTGCCGCTCGACATCGGCACCGCGCTGCTGCACGCCGATCTGGAGACCGAGGACCTGTTCGCCCTGATCGAGCGGGCCGCCGACGACCGGCTGACCACCGTCTCGATCAACCTCGACGCCGTCACCGCCGACGACAACTCCGCCGCGCTACTCGGGCTGCCGCCCGGCGGCGCGCTGCTGGTGCTGCAACGCATCACCCGGCTCAGCGACGGCCACCCGGCCTGCCTGGAGTTCGTCCGGATGCGTGGTGACCGGATCACTCTGCGCATGTCTGCGCCGAACGGCTGACGGCGTGCGGCGCGCCCGGCCATACTCGGGGCGTGAGCGAGGAGGAGTCCATGGAACCCATCGTCACCATCGCCAGCGGCGCGGTGCGCGGCCGGACCGAAGCGGGCGTCACCCGATTTCTCGGGGTCCCGTTCGCGGCGGCGCCGGTCGGCGCGCGACGTTTCCAGCTGCCCGAGCCGGCGCCCGCCTGGGATGGGGTGCGCGATGCGACGGCGATGGGCGGGACCTGCGCGCAGTCGCCGTATCCGGCGCCGATCCACGCGCTGATCGGCAGCGACGGCATTCCCGGCGACGAGTACCTCAACGCGAACGTGTGGACGCCGGATCCGGGCGCGAGCGGGCTGCCGGTGCTGGTGTGGATCCACGGCGGCGCGTTCGTGCGCGGGTCGAACGCGCGCGCCATCTACGACGGCACGGCGTTCGCGCGCGACGGCGTGGTGCTGGTGTCGATCAACTACCGGCTCGGGATCTCCGGCTTCGCAGTGCTCGAGGGCGCCCCGCTCAATCGCGGCCTGCACGATCAGATCTTCGCGCTGCGCTGGGTCTGCGACAATATCGCCGCCTTCGGTGGCGATCCGGACAATGTCACCGTCTTCGGTGAATCGGCGGGTGGGATGAGCGTGGCGGCGCTGATCGCCGCGCCGCAGTCGACCGGGCTGTTCCGCCGCGCGATCATGCAGAGCGGCAACGGCGCGGTCGCCGCCGACGCCGACGACGCCCGCACGGTGTCCGCCGCGCTGGCCGCGGAACTGGGCATCGCCCCGACCGCCGCCGATTTCGGCGGGCTCGGCCCCGACGAGTTGCGCGCCGCGCAGAACGCCGTCGCCCTCGCGGTGATGACCGATCCCGACCCCCGGCGCTGGGGCGCGTCGGTAGTCCAGCAGGGCATGGGCATCATGAGCCTGTTCCCGGTGATCGACGACGACATCGTTCCCGGCGCGCCGACGGCGGTGCTGGCCGCGAATCCCGACCGCGCGGTGCCACTCATCGCGGGCACCACCGCCGACGAGTTCCGGTTCTTCACCGTCCCGACCGGCATCACCGCGGCCGTCACCGCCGATACGCTGCCGTTCGTGCTCACCCGCTACGGCATCGATCCGGCGGTGGCGCAGACGTATTCGGCGCAGCGCCCCGACGCGGGCCCGGCCGAGATCTTCAACGCGATCCTCACCGACTGGTGCTTCCGGGCGGGCACGGTCGACTTCGCCGAGGCCAATGCCGCGGGCGCGCCCACCCATGTGTACGAATTCGCCTGGCCCACCGATCTTCCCGGCCTCGGCGCCTGCCACGTGCTCGAGGTGCCGTTCGTCTTCGACGCGCTCGCCGGGGCGCACTCACTGACCGGTCCGCACCCGCCACAGGCACTGGCCGACGAAATCCATGCGGCCTGGGTGCGATTCGCGACCGACGGCGACCCGGGGTGGCCGGCGTTCGACAGCGAGAACAGACAGGTGCGGATCTTCGACACCCCGGCGTCCTCCACGGTGGCGAACCCGCGCGGCGCCGAACTCGACGCGCTGCGCCAGACCATCGCCTGACCCGAATCGGCCCCGACGCCGAGCGCGCCGGGGCCGGAAGTCGTTGTGCGTCTGTGGGACTAGCGCGGGCCGGTGACGGGGCGGTCGGCCAGGTCGGTGAGCGCCTGGGCCCAGCCGTCGAGCCGGTCGGCGGCCTCGCGCAGATCCGCGACGATGCCGTTGAACTGGTAGGCGACCACGGTGTCCTCGGGGACGGCGAGAATGCGTGCCGCCGCGGCGACGAGCTGTTCGTATTCCATGACACCGTGTTCCAGCCGCGCGAGCACCCCGTTGACGGTGACCTTCAGCGCGGCAACGGTATCGGGATTGGCCCGGCCGACGGTGTCGGCGGCCTGCTCCATCGCCACGATGTCGGTGGCCAGCGCGTGCAGGGCGGCCGCGCCGGAGCGGGCCGTCTCGAGCAGGTCGCGCAGTTCGTCCTCGGGCAGTCGGCGGGTGCGGGCGATCTGGGCGCCGAGCCCGTGCAACGCGCGTTCGGCGCGGATCAGGCGCTGGATCGGACCGCGGGCGACCGAGCGCAGGCCCGGCGTCTTGCGGGCGACGAAGGCCGCCTGCGGTAGCGGCTGACCGCGCAATTGCAGATACCGGCGCGCGCTCAACGCGGTCCCGGTCACGAAAGCGACCGCGCCACCACCGATCACGACGACCGCCCAGGCGGGCGCCGACACCACGGCCAGGCCGACCGCGCCGACGGTGGTGATGCCCGTGGCGGTGCCGAGCTGGAAGCTGCGCCGACGGGCGCGGCGCCTGCGGCGCAATTCCTTCTCGCGCGGATCGGCCCAGCGGCGCACCGCCACCATCGCCTGTTCACCGACCTCGCGCAGGGTAGCGGGCACCCCACCGGACACGGTGGGCCCCACCGGCGCCGCCGGATCGACGATCTCGGCTCGTTCGCGCCGTGTTCTCCCGCTCATCCCTCATCCTTTCGTCGCCACGGACCAGTGTCGCAGCAGACGACGACAAGTTGCCACCACCCGTACCGGGGACCAGGGCGGCGGCGCCCACCGGTTCGCGGCCGATCGCCGGTCGGGCTCCGTTGCGTCGCCGACGAACAGGCAAGCAACGGTGCCCGACCCGCGTTCGCGAACCCGCGTGGGCCGGTACTCCCTACTGCTGGGCGGCCTGGCCCTTGTTGATCTGCGGCGCCTGCGCGGGCTGCTGCTGCGCCGGATCGATCGCCGCGGCGTTGTTGCCGGTGGGCAGCGCGTCACCGCGCATCGAGGCGCGGATCTGCTCGAGCTTGCTGTGGCCCGCCATCTGGATGCTGGCCTGCTGGACCTCCATCATCCGGCCCTGCACCGTGTTCTGCGCCAGCTCGGCGGCACCGAGCGCATCGGCGTAGCGACGCTCGATCTTGTCGCGCACCGCGTCGAGGCTGGGCGTGGAACCGGGCGCGGACAGGGTGGAGTCCATCTGCTGCAGCGAGGCCGAGACCTGCTCCTGCATCTTGGCCTGCTCGAGCTGGCTGAGCAGCTTGGTGCGCTCGGCCACCTTCTGCTGCAGCATCATCGCGTTCTGCTCGACCGCCTTCTTGGCCTGCGCGGCGGCCTGCAGGGACTGGTCGTGCAGCACCTTGAGGTCTTCCACCGACTGCTCGGCGGTGACCAGCTGGGCGGCGAACGCCTCGGCGGCGTTGGTGTACTGGATCGCCTTCTCGGTGTCGCCCGCGGCGGCCGCCTGATCGGCCAGCGTGACGGCCTGCCGGGCGTTGGCGTTGAGCTTCTCGACCTCGTCGAGCTGGCGGTTCAGCTTCATCTCCAGCTGACGCTGGTTACCGATCACCGACGCTGCCTGCTGCGACAGCGCCTGGTGCTGACGCTGTGCCTCCTCGATAGCCTGCTGAATCTGGACCTTCGGATCCGCATGCTCCTCGATCTTGGAGTCGAAGAGGGCCATCATGTACTTCCAGGCCTTCACGAACGGATTAGCCATCGATTGATCCCGCCTCCATCTGTGCGTCGCTCGTGCGACTGGTGGTGCGCGACCGTCACGCACCAGATATGTGCTTATCCTTCACCATGCGGCACCCGGGCCGGTGCGACCGGCCCGATCGACGCCTGATGAGAATCTATCCGTTCTCACCAGCTGTGTGCAGCGTCTCGCGCGTCGGGCACGTGGTTCGCCGCGTCACATTCCCTTCACCAGTACCAGCATCTCGGCCCTTGGCGCCGGGATGACGATGCGGGTGTCCTCGGCGATGCCGATCCGGGCGCCCTGCTCGGCCGACGCGCTCGCCGTGGCGGCCTGCTCCGGCGCGGCGGCGGGTTCGGCTGCCGCCGGCTCGGCGGCGGTGGCCTCGCGCTCGGCGGCGGGGCCGGTCAGCGCGGGCTCGCGCGGCGCGGAGCCGTCGGCGCCGGCCATGATGGTGCTCACGTCCCACAGCACCCGCGACAGCGGCACGTCCAGTGCCTCGCAGATGGCGGCGAGCAGTTCACTGGAGGCTTCCTTGCGGCCGCGCTCCACTTCCGACAGATAGCCGAGGCTCACCCGCGCCGAGGTCGACACCTCGCGCAGCGTTCGATGCTGGGCGAGACGCGCACGCCGCAGACTGTCCCCGATTGCCTCCCGCAGCAGCGTCATCTCGTTCTCCTCCACCTCGTGTCACCGCCGTAGCGGTGCTCACCTCTTTCTGGCACAACGTCGAGCATCGGCCGGTGGTTCCCGGACGCGGCTAGTTCGTCGTCACACAGCGCAGCAACTCCCGCACCGCGCTGTGCACCGCACCGATCCTGATCGTCCACCGGTCGCCGTCGAGTTTCAACCGGACCACCTCACTGTGCCGTGGACCGGCCAATCCGAGGTATACCGTCCCGACCGGGTGCCCGTCCTGGGAATCGGGTCCGGCGACCCCGGTCAGGCCGACACCCCAGTCGGCGCCACAGCGCTGTCTGGCCCCCACGGCGAGCTGCTCGGCGGTCGACGCGGCCACCGGACCGTCGACCCGGAGGACGTCGTCGTCGACGCAGGCCAGATGGTTCTTCAGGTCGGTCGCGTACACGATCAGCCCACCCCGCAGCACCGCGCTGGCACCCGGCACCCCGGCCACGGTGGCGGCCAGCAGGCCCGCGGTCAGCGATTCGGCGGTGGCGACGGTCTGACCGGCCGCGGCCAAGGCCCCGACCAGCTCGGCGACCGGCGCGCCGCCGACGAGCGGATCGCTCACGAGCGGGACTCGCCGCGCGCGCGTCTCCCCGCCAGCCACAGGCGGGCCGCCTGGCCGACGTAGTCCAGGCCGGTGATCACCGTCAGCGCGACGGCCACGTACATCAGCACCATGCCCGCGGTGGCGAAGGCGCCCGAGAGCGGCAACAGCAGCAGCGCGATGGCGATCGACTGCACCAGTGTCTTGAGCTTGCCGCCGCGGCCCGCGGGGATCACCCCGTGCCGGACCACGACCAGCCGCAGCAGGGTGATACCGAGCTCGCGTCCCACGATGACCACGGTGATCCACCACGGCAGATCGCCCAGGATCGACAGCCCGATCAGCGCCGAACCGATCAGCGCCTTGTCCGCGATGGGGTCGGCCAGCTTGCCGAAATCGGTCACCAAACCGTATTTGCGGGCCAGTTGCCCGTCGAAGCGGTCGGTGATCGCCGCCAGCCCGAACACCGCGGCCGCGATGATCCGCCAGCGGGTGTCGTGCCCGCCCTCGGCGAACAGCGCCAGCACGAACAGCGGGACCAGCACGATGCGCGCGATGGTCAGTACGTTCGCGATATTGAGGACGGGAACCTGCGCCTCGGCGCGATCCGGCACCGCCCGCGGCGCCGTGGCCGCCTCCCACCCGCGGTCGATCTCTTCGGGTCGCACGCTCATGCCCCGCCCTCTCGGCACTCACCGGCACTGCGCCGAAATCCACCCGTTTCGCGCGCGGTTTGCTCGCGTGGGCAATGCCGTCCGATCCGGTCGTCGAGCCCGGCGCGATGCGGTGAGCGGAACGACAGGATGTGCGGCACATGTTCAGACTATCGGTAACCCGGCCGACTACTGTGCACCCCATGACCTCACGGGGACCACTGGGTGGTTCGACCAGCGACGCGCATCCCGCCGCGCCCACTGTGGCGCCTGTCTCCGGTGTGGTCGTGCGACGAGCCCGAACCTCGGACGTCCCCGAGATCAAGCGTCTGGTCGACGAGTACGCGGGCCGCATCCTGCTGGAGAAGAACCTGGTCACGCTGTACGAGTCGGTCCAGGAGTTCTGGGTGGCCGAACTCGACGGACAGGTCGTCGGCTGCGGCGCCCTGCACGTGCTGTGGGCCGATCTGGGCGAGGTGCGCACCGTCGCGGTCGATCCGGTGGTGAAGGGCCGCGGGGTCGGTGGCGCCGTCGTCGAGCGGCTGGTCGCGGTCGCGCGCGAGCTGCAGTTGCAGCGGCTGTTCGTGCTGACCTTCGAGGTGGACTTCTTCGGCAGGCACGGATTCGTCGAGATCGACGGCACGCCCGTCACCGCCGAGGTGTACGCCGAGATGTGCCGGTCCTACGACACCGGTGTCGCGGAGTTCCTCGACCTGAGCTACGTCAAGCCGAACACCCTCGGCAACACCCGCATGCTGCTGACCCTCTGAACATTCGCAAGTCCACCGCGAGAAAGCGACCGAGAAGTGCCGATCTTCGCCGTCCACTACACCTACACCGAGGCCACCGCGGCCGACCGGGCGACCAACCGCCCCGAGCATCGCGGGTGGCTCAACGCGCTCGTCGAGGTGGGCACGGTCCTCACCAGCGGCCCGTACCCGGACGGTACCGGCGCGCTGCTGATCTTCCGCGCCGCGGACGCGCAGGCGCTGACCACGCTGCTGACCGAGGACCCGTTCGCGAAGCTGGGCCTGATCGAAGCCGTGCGGGTCGTCGAATGGCAGCCGGTGATGGGCGCCTTCGCCGAGTGAGCGGCCGCTGACACAGCGCTGCCCGGAACCACGGTGGTTCCGGGCAGCGCGCGGTCAGGAGGAGGTGGTGCGACGGGTCTTGAGCAGACTCGCCACCGTGGCGATCACCAGGATGCCGATGATCACGCTCAGCGAGAACACGGTGGAGATCTCCGGCACGCTCACGTGCTCACCGCCGTTGATGAACGGCAGCGTGTTCTCGTGCAGCGCGTGCAGCACGAGCTTGACGCCGATGAACGCCAGGATGGCGGCCAGGCCGTAGGACAGGTACACCAGGCGGTCGAGCAGGCCGCCGATGAGGAAGTACAGCTGCCGCAGGCCCATCAGCGCGAAGGCGTTGGCCGTGAACACCAGGTAGGGCTGTTCGGTGAGGCCGTAGATGGCCGGAATCGAGTCCAGCGCGAAGAGCAGGTCGGCGAAGCCGATGGCCAGCAGCGCCAGCAGCAGCGGCGTCACCACACGTTTGCCGTCGATCCGGGTGACGAGCTTGTCGCCGTCGTACTGGTCGGTGGTGGGCAGGATCCGCTTGGCCAGCGCGACGATCCGGCTGTCGCGTTGCTGCTCGTGCTCGACCTCGTGTCCGCTCTCGCGCAGCAGGTTCACCGCGGTGTAGATCAGGAACGCGCCGAACAGGTAGAACACCCAGCTGAACGCGCTGATCGCGGCCGCGCCGACGGCGATGAAGATACCGCGCATCACCAGCGCCAGCACGATGCCGATCAACAGCACCTTCTGCTGGTAGATCCGCGGCACGGCGAAGGTGCTCATGATGATCAGGAAGATGAACAGGTTGTCCACCGAGAGCGCCTTCTCGGTGACGAAGCCCGCGTAGTACTCCCCGGCGTAGGTGCCGCCCCATTTCCAGGCGACGACCAGGCCGAACAGCAGCGCCAGGGTGATGTAGACGGCCGACCAGAAGCCCGATTCCTTGAAGGTCGGTTCGTGCGGTGTGCGCACATGGGCGAAGAAGTCGAAGACGAACAAGCCGAGGATCACCAGACCGGTGATCACCCACTCGAGCGTGGTCACCTGCATGTGGTGGTCCGATCGATGAAGTTCATGCCGTCCATCATGCCCGAAATGTCCGTTTCAGTCGGCTTTGCGGAATGCTTGCCCGCCATGATTTCACACACAGGCACGCTGACCTGCGCACGGGCCGGTGGGCGCGTCGGGAAAATCCGTTTCGCCGGGCGCCGACCGCTGCTACCGTCGACGCATCGTCACCCCATCGGTACCCCGAGAGGAGCTAGCCGTGAACGGATCCACCGCGAAGTACGAACGCCGTGTCGAGATGCACCGGCTACCCCTGGGTGCCGTGCTGCCGCAGCGCCTGTCGAGCGCACGCGGCGACTGCTGACCGGCATCGTCCGGCGCTGAGCCGCCAGGCACCCCTCCCCCACGCGCGAGCCGACCGCTCACGGTCCTGTCACGTACCCCTGCCCGCCGCAGCGCGGCCCGGAGCGATCAGTCATTCCCTCGTAGCCCAACTGGCAGAGGCACCGGTCTCAGGTACCGGCAAGTGCGAGTTCGACTCTCGCCGAGGGAACCGTTCACCACTCCCGGCTCACGCAGGTGCCGACGGGCTCTCATAAGGCCCGGACGCGCGGTTCGACTCCGCGGTGAGCCACGGTCCCTCCTCGTTCGTCGCCGACTACTCCCGGCACGGTCAGAGCAAACCAGTATCGCGCGCCGACCGGCGTGCGTTCGACCTACTCGTCCTCGGCGCCGCCGGGGTCGCCACCTCGAATCGACCACAGCAAGCCGTCCAGCTCGTCGGGCTTGATCAGCACGTCGCGCGCCTTCGAGCCCTCGCTGGGCCCGACGACGCCGCGCGTCTCCATCAGGTCCATCAACCGGCCCGCCTTGGCGAAGCCGACGCGCAGCTTGCGCTGCAGCATCGAGGTGGAACCGAACTGCGAGGTGACCACCAGTTCCACGGCCTGCAGCAGCACATCCATGTCGTCGCCGATGTCGGGATCGACGTCCTTGACCTCGCCTGCCTTGGCGGCGGTGACGCCCTCCTGGTACTCCGGTTCGGCCTGGGTCTTGCTGAACTCGACAACCGCGTGGATCTCCTCGTCGGAGATGAACGCGCCCTGCAGGCGGGTCGGCTTGCCCGCGCCCATCGGCAGGAACAGCCCGTCGCCCATGCCGATCAGCTTCTCCGCGCCGGGCTGATCCAGGATGACGCGCGAGTCGGTGAGCGAGGAGGTCGCGAAGGCCAGCCGCGAGGGCACGTTGGTCTTGATCAGGCCGGTGACCACGTCCACCGAGGGGCGCTGGGTCGCCAGCACCAGGTGGATACCGGCGGCGCGGGCCTTCTGGGTGATCCGCACGATCGCGTCCTCGACGTCGCGCGGCGCGGTCATCATCAGGTCGGCGAGCTCGTCGACGATGGCCAGGATGTAGGGATAGGGCCGGTACACCCGCTCGCTGCCCAGCGGCGCGGTGATCTGGCCCGACTTGACCTTCTTGTTGAAGTCGTCGATGTGGCGGACCTTGTTGGCCTGCATGTCCTGATAGCGCTGCTCCATCTCCTCGACCAGCCAGGCCAGCGCGGCGGCGGCCTTCTTCGGCTGGGTGATGATGGGCGTGATCAGGTGCGGAATACCCTCGTACGGCGTGAGTTCCACCATCTTCGGGTCGATCAGGATCATCCTGACCTCGTCCGGGGTGGCCCGGTGCAGCAGCGAGACCAGCATCGAGTTGACGAAGCTCGACTTACCGGAACCGGTGGAACCGGCCACCAGCAGGTGCGGCATCTTGGCCAGGTTCGCCGAGACGAACTCGCCCTCGATGTTCTTGCCGAGGCCGATCACCAGCGGATGATGGTCGTTGCGAGTGTGCGGCGACTTGAGCACGTCGGCCAGGCGCACCAGCTCGCGGTCGGAGTTGGGCACCTCGATGCCGACCGCGGACTTGCCGGGGATCGGCGCGAGCAGGCGCACGTTCTCGGTCGCGACCGCGTAGGCGAGGTTGCGGGCCAGCGCGGTGATCTTCTCGACCTTGACGCCGGGGCCCAGCTCCACCTCGTAGCGGGTGACCGTCGGGCCGCGCACGAAACCGGTGACCGCGGCGTCGATCTTGAACTGCACCAGCACCTCGGTGATCGCCTCGATCATCGATTCGTTGGCGGCCGAACGCTTCTTGGGCGGTTCGCCGTCGAGCAGCAGCGTCAGCGGCGGCAGCGTGTAGTCGCCGTCGACGACCCGGTCGGTGACGAACTCCGGTGCCGCGGGCGGCGGCGGGGTCTGGTCGACGACCTTGGCGGGCGGACGCTTGCGGGCCGGCTTGAGCGCGGGTTCGGGCGCGGGCGGTTCCTCGTCGAGCTGCAGTTGCTTCGCCTCGCGCAACGGCGGTTCGCCGAGCGATTCGGTGCGCGCGTCGGAGCCGCCGAATTCGTCGGTCGGGTAGTTGTCGTCGGGGGTCCGGCCACGACGACGGGTGCCGTTGCGGTGCAGCGGGAAACCGTCGTCGTCGTAGTTGGCCGGATCGTAGGGATCGTCGTCGTCGCCGTGTTCGCCGAGGCCGAAGTACTCCCGCAGCGCCGCGGGCACCTCGCGCACCGTCGTCCCGGTGAGCAGCAGGACGCCGAACACCATGGCCAGCAACAGGATCGGCAGTGCCAGCCAGGGCGTGAGGCCCTGCCCGAGCGGGCCGCCGATGGCATAGCCGAGGATGCCCGCCGCCCGCGAGCGCCCGTGCGCGTCGGTGGGTGACCCGGCGGCCAGGTGCCAGATGCCGAGCGCGGGCAGCACGACGAGCGATCCGCCCAGCACCAGCCGGGGCCGGATCTCCGGGTGCGGCTCGGTGCGCATGAGTACCACGGCGAGCGCGATGAACAGCAGCGGCGCCAATCCGCCCGCCGTCCCCGCGATGGCGCGCACGACGTCTTCCAGGAAACGGCCTACCGGGCCGCCCGCCGAGAGCCACATGGCGGCGGCGATGATCGCGCTCACCGCGATGAGCGCCAGGCCGATGCCGTCGCGCCGGTGCCCGTGCTCGATCTCGCCCGCCCGGCTCAGCGTGCGGGTGGTGGCGCCGACGCCGCGGGCCAGCATGGTCCAGCCGCTGCCGACGCCGCGCCCGATCACGGCCAGCGGCGCGGTGTTCGACGCGCGTTTGACGGGTCTGCGGGCGGGGGCGGTGCGCCCGCGTGGCGCCGCCGACGCTCGCGGTGTCGTGGAACGAGATCGCGGCGGCGGCGTCTGCCCCCGGCTCGATCCCGCCCGCGCCCGAGAGGTCGTGGTGCTGCGGGACTTACCTGCCATGACCATCAGGCTAGCCGCTCAGGCCCCGTCCGGACCATCCGCAACACTGGTCCCACCCCGGTTGCGACGCTGATCTCACCCGGAGTCGCAGGTCGCGGGGCCCCGGTCGGGACGGGGAGAACTCGGGCGCGACCGCGTTTCGCGGCCCGTGGCTTATCGAATCCTTGTCGAACCCCTGTAATTCGGCCGTTTCGGCGCCGGATCGCTGGCGCGCGCGACGATCGGGCCGTTACGTTGACTGCGCTCGATCGGGTCGATGACCCGCAGCTCGTGAAGGGGAAGCTACACGTGAAGAGAATGCTCACCAGCGTTGCCGTTTTCGGCGCGACGACCGCGGCCTTGGTCGCGGGGCACATCGCTCCGGCCAACGCGCAAGGGAGCTACTACGGCGCCATCGCGGTGTCGGTCAAACCGGGGGTCTACGGGTACGCCACCGACTACGGCAGCTATGCCGACGCGGAGGCGGGCGCGATGGCGGCCTGCCGCCGCGGTGGAGGCGGCGGCGGGTGCGATGTGAAGGTGTCCTACCGCAACGGCTGTGGCGCGATCGCGATCTCGCGCGGCTGGTGGAGCTACGGTTCCGCGTCGACCATCGGCGGCGCCAAACGCGAAGCGCTGAACAACAATCCGGGCAACGCCGCCATCAAGCACTGGAACTGCACCAGCGGTTACCAGCTCTAGCCCGTCCCGTCTCCGAACAGCATCTGGGGAGTTGCAGTGAACAACCGTCCAATGAAGACCGCCGCCGCCCTCGTCGCGATCGTCGCGGCCCTCGGGCTCAGCGCGTGCAGCAGCGATGCGAGCTCGTCGAGCGCGGGCGCGAGCAGCACGACCGCCGCGGGCGCCGGCTTCGAGTCGGGCAGCACCAAGCAGGGCAAGGAAGAGGGTGGCGATCTCGCCGTCACCACCCCACCCAACCTGCCCAAGCCGACCGCCGAGGAGCTCAACAGCCGGATCAACAAGGCGCTGGCGGGCAAGCTCACCGGTGACGAGAAGAAGACCTACATCGAGGACGCCGATCAGGATCCGATGCTGGTCGACAAGTTCGTCGACGCCGCGAACAAGAACAAGGTGACCGTCGCGATCACCGAGGTCGGCGAGCCCGCCGACGGCAAGCTCAAGGCCGACGCCGACGTCACCATCGACGGCAAGCCGGTGCAGGACGCCTTCGTCGACTTCGTCGCCGAGGACGATTCCTGGAAGGTCTCGCACACCTTCGCCTGCAACATCGTGAAGTCGGCGAAGCTCGACTCGGCGGCCTGCCAGGCCTGACCCACGAACGCAGAACCGCCGGGTGACGCTGTCACCCGGCGGTTCTCGTGTCCGGGGTGGATCAGACGCCGATGACCGTCGGCACGATCATCGGGCGGCGGCGGTAGGTGTCGGCGACCCAGCGGCCGACCACCCGGCGCACGCCCTGGGCGATGCGGTGGGTGTCGGTGATGCCCTCGCCGGCCAGCCGCAGCAGCTCGGACTCCACCAGCTCGTTCGCGCCGTTGAGCGCGGTCGGGTCGTCGGAGAAGCCGCGGCCGTTGAGCTCGGTGCTGACCGCCTTGCCGGTGGTCGAGTCGATGACGACGGTGATCGAGATGAAGCCGCCCTCGCCGAGGACCAGGCGGTCCGACAGGGTCGACTCGCCGACGTCGCCGACCGAGAGACCGTCGACGTAGACGTGCCCGACCGGCACCCGGCCGACGATGGAGGCGATGCCGTCGACCAAGTCGACCACCACGCCGTCCTCGGCCAGCACGACCCGCTCCTCCGGCACGCCGGTGGCCACCGCGAGCGCGGCGTTGGCGCGCAGGTGCCGCCACTCGCCGTGCACCGGCATGGCATTGGTCGGGCGCACCGCGTTGTACAGGTACAGCAGCTCACCGGCGGAGGCGTGCCCGGAGACGTGCACCTTCGCGTTCTGCTGGGTGATGACGGTGGCACCGAGCCGGGCCAGGCCGTTGACCACCGCGAACACCGAGTTCTCGTTGCCGGGGATCAGCGAGGAGGCCAGCACGATCAGGTCGTCGGCGCGGATGTTGATCTGGCGGTGGTCACCGCGCGCCATCCGGGCCAGCGCCGAGAGCGGCTCGCCCTGGGAACCGGTGGAGATCAGCACCAAGCGGTTGCCGGGCAGGTTCGCGGCCTGATCCATCTCGACGACCACGTTGTCGGGCACCGTCAGGTAGCCCAGGTCCTGCGCGATCTGCATGTTGCGCACCATCGAGCGGCCGACGAAGCAGACCTTGCGGTTGTACTTCTGCGCCACGTCGACGACCTGCTGGATGCGGTGCACATGGCTGGCGAAGGACGCGACGATGACGCGGTTGCGCGCCTTGCCGATGACGTTGTCGAGCACCCCGCCGATCTCGCGCTCGGGCGTGACGAAGCCGGGGACCTCGGCATTGGTGGAGTCGACCAGGAACAGGTCGACACCCTCGTCGCCGAGCCGGGAGAATCCGGCCAGGTCGGTCAGGCGGCCGTCGAGCGGCAGCTGGTCGAGCTTGATGTCACCGGTGTGCAGCACGACGCCGGCCTGGGTGCGGATGGCGACCGCGATGGCGTCGGGGATCGAGTGGTTGACCGCGAAGTACTCGCACTCGAACGGGCCGTGCACGGTGGTCTCGCCCTCGGCGACCTCCATGAGCTTGGGCTGCAGCCGGTGCTCACGGCACTTGGCGGCGACCAGCGCGAGGGTGAACTTCGCGCCGATCACGGGGATGTCGGGGCGGTTGCGCAGCAGGAACGGCACGGCGCCGATGTGGTCCTCGTGGCCGTGGGTGAGCACGATGGCGACGATGTCGTCCATCCGGTCCTCGATGGGCCGGAAGTCGGGCAGGATCAGGTCGACGCCGGGCTGCTGGTCCTCGGGGAACAGCACACCGCAGTCGACGATCAGCAGCTTGCCGTCGTACTCGAAGACGGTCATGTTGCGGCCGATTTCGCCGATGCCGCCGAGCGCGAACACCCGCAGGCCGTTCTTGGGCAGCTTGGGCGGGGTACCGAGGCGGTCCTGGGGCGCCTTCTCGCGCGGCTCGGCCACCGGCGCGGAACCGCGGCCACGGCCGCCGCCCTGCCTGCCACGGCCACCGCCGCGGGCCTGCTGCTGCGGGGCCTGCTCGGCGGCGGGCTTGCTCTTGGCACGGCGCGCGGAGGTCTTCTTCGGCGCGGTGACCTGCTCCTCGGCGACGCTGATCAGATCGGTGCCCACCTCGGCCTCGCCGACCAGGTTGGCCTCGGCGACGATCTCGGCGACCGGCTCGGGCACGGCCCGCTTCGGCGGCGCGACCGGCTCGACCGGGGTCGGCGTCGGTTCGGGCGCGCCCGCGGCGCGACTGGCGGACCGGCGGCGCGGCTTACGTGCGGTGGGTTCGGTCATTCCGACACCCCCGCGGCCTGCAGATCCAGCGCCAGCGCGTCGAGCTGCGCCTGCGTCGGCATCAGCTGGGGCAACCGGGGTTCACCCACATCGACACCGAGCAATCGAAGAGCTCCCTTGCACATCGCCACACCTCCCAGGCGGGTCATGGCCGCGAACAGCGGCAGCAGCGTCGCGTTGATCTCCCTGGCCCTGGCCACGTCACCGGCCGTGTAGGCCTGGTGGATCTCGCGCAGGCGCTCGGGCACGACGTGTCCGATCACGCTGATGAAGCCGGTGGCGCCGACCGAGAGCCAGGGCAGGTTGAGGCCGTCGTCACCGGAGTAGAAGTCCAGGCCGGTGGTCGCGATGAGGTCGGCACCGGAGACCAGGTCGCCCTTGGCGTCCTTGACCGCGACGATGTTCGGATGATCGGCGAGGCGGCGGATCGTGTCGATGGCGATCGGCACGATCGACCGCGGTGGAATGTCGTAGAGCGTCACCGGCAGCGCGGTGGCGTCGGCGACCGCGGTGAAGTGCGCGAGCAGGCCCTCCTGCGTGGGACGCGAGTAGTACGGCGTCACCACGAGCAGGCCGTGCGCGCCCGCGTTCTCGGCCGCGCGCGCCAGTTCGATGGAGTGCGCGGTGTCGTAGGTGCCCGCGCCCGCGATCACGGTGGCGCGGTCGCCGACCGCGTCGACGACGGCGCGCAGCAGCTCGGCCTTCTCGTGCTCGGTGGTGGTCGGCGACTCACCCGTGGTCCCCGAGATGGCCAGCAGGTCGACGCCGCGGTCCACCAGGCGTGCGGCCAGGGCCACACCGGCATCGACGTCGACCTTGCCCGCAGCGCTGAAGGGGGTCACCATCGCGACACCTACCGTGCCGGACGCGTGCAGCTCCGTTGGCGTCGATTCACCGTTCGTCATGGTCAGAAAGGCTACCCGGTCGCCGGATGAGCCTCGACACCCTAGCGGCCGATCCGGCTGCCGGTGGGTGTTTTTCGCCGTCTTCCCTGCTCGGTGGTGACATCACGACCTTCCTTGCGCGCCGTCAGATATGACGTCACACTGATGTCATGGATCTGAACGCTCATACCGCGCGGCTGCGCGAGGAACTGATCGCCGCCGCGGCCCTCGGCGACGAGAAAACGCAGGCCACCGCCGCCGCACTGGCCGCGGCGGTGGAGAGTTCGAGCAGGCTCGTGCTGCTGTCGGCGCTGTCGGAGCTGGCCGCGGAGATCAGCGCCGAACTCGGCGACCGCACCGTGCACGTCCGCCTCGACGGCACCGAGGCGGTGGCCGACGTGCGCAAGAACACGCCGTCGGGCTCCGACGATCAGCCGACCTTCGAGGAGATGACCGGCGACATCAGCCGCGTCACCCTGCGCCTGGTCGAACAGCTCAAGTCCAAGGCCGAGGAGGCGGCGGCGCAGAACGGGCAGTCGCTGAACTCCTGGCTCTCGGGCGCGGTCACCAACACCCTGCGCGATCAGATGCGCGGCCAGGGCCCGAAGGGCTGGTAGCCGGTCACAGCAGCGGGGCGAGGTCGCCCCGCTCGCCGATGACGACCTCGTCGAGTTCGAGCCAGTCGGCCATCTCCCGCAGCGCGCCGCGCAGCGCGTGCGCGGTCTCGGCCGTCGCGTAGCCCGGCTCGGCGAACGCGCCGGGCGCGAGCAGCCTGCCGCTGCCCCGCTCGGCGCGCAGGTCGACGCGGCCGACCAGGACACCGTCGAGCAGGAACGGGAAGACGTAATAGCCATGCACCCGTTGAGGTTCGGGCGTGTAGATCTCGATGCGGTAGTGGAAGTCGAAGATCCGCTGGGTGCGCGGGCGGAAGAAGATCAGCGGGTCGAACGGGCACAGCAGGGCGGCGCCGGTGATCCGGCGCGGGGTGCTCGCCTCCGGGTGCAGGTAGGCGGGCGCGTCCCAGCCGGCGACCTCGACCGGGAGCAGTTCGCCCGCGTCGACGAGAGCGGCGATCGCGGGGGCGCTCTGGCGCCGGTTCAGGCGGTAGTAGTCGCGCAGGTCGGTCTCGGTGCCGATGCCCAGCGCCCGGCTGGAGCGGCGCAGCAGTTCGCGCACGGCGTCGTCCTCGCCGATCTCGCGGTCGAGGACGTCGGCCGGGACGACGCGTTCGGTCAGGTCGTACAGGCGGGTGAATCCGGCCCGGCGCGCGATGGACAGTTCCCCCGCGGCGAAGAGCTGTTCGCACACCATCTTGGTGTCGCTGAGATTCCACCAGGTGCCCTTGGGGCGGGGTTTGTCCAGCTCCAGGTGGCGTTCGATCTCGCCCGCGCTGGACGCGCCGACCTCGGTGACGACATCGAGGATGTCCTTGCCCAGGGTCGGATTCCGCTCGACGACCTTGCGCATCCCCGACCAGCGCCCGTGCCGGTACTCGGCCATCCGCCAGCGCAGCAGCGGCCAATCCGCGACCGGGATCAGCGCCGCCTCGTGCGCCCAGTACTCGACCAGGCCGCGGCGGGCGCGCGGGCTGTCGCTCCACGCCGCCTGCTCGAGCAGGCCGCGGTCGTAGGGACCGATCCGGCTGAACACCGGCGCGTAGTGCGCCCGGACCACCGCCGACACCGAATCCAGTTGCAGCAGACGGGTTCTGGCGACGACATCGAGGACGGCCCGCCGGTTCGGGTTGGCCGGGCGACGTTTGCCGAAACCCTGCGCGGCCAGCGCGATCCGCCGGGCCGTCGCCGCATTCATCCGCTGCATTCCCTCAGCCTGGCACAGGGGTACGACAGATCGGCGCGGCTCAGGTGGAGACCCGCACGACCCCCGCGGTGTCGATCTCGGTGCGCCGGTCGCCGGTCGCGGCGGCGGCCAGCACGGTGGCCACCCAGCGCCGCCCGATCGGCAGCACCCGCACGGTGACCGTGCCCTCCTGCGCGGCGTCGAGCGCCTCGATGGCGGCGTCGATCACGTTGTGGCGCACCCAGGTCGGCACGCCGCGGAAGCCGCCGTCGTCGAGCAGGGTCACCTCGACGCCGCGCGCCCTGGCACCGCGCGCGGCGGCACTGAGCTGTTCGGTGACCAGTTCGGGAGCCCGCAGTCCGTCGCGCAGTTCGGCTTCGAGCAGCCGGCACTGTTCGCGCTCGCCGTCGGTGAGATGGGCGCCCTCGGCGATGCGCGCGAGGATCGGCCGGGCGCGCAGCTCGAGCCGGGTCAGCTGCCGGTCGCGTTCGGCGCTGGCCGCGGCCAGCGCCGCCTCGGTCGCCGCGCGCCGGTTGGCCTGGCCGCGCAACTCGCGCAGCGAGCGCTGGGTGGGCCGCACGATCGCCATGAACACCGTCACCACGCCGACGGTGGCGACCGGGGTCAGCGCCCGCACCACCGTCTCCGGATGCCAGGAGGTGAACACGCCCATGGTGACGAGCACGGTCGCCGCGGCGGCGACGCCGAGCCAGGCCGACAGGATCCGCCCGCGCAGCACCAGCATGGCCAGCAGATACGAGGTCGGGTAGGCGGTCCACAGCTGGTGCGAGAAGCCGGTGGGGTTCTCGATCCACGGCACCGTCAGCGCCATCGCGGCCGGTCCGGCACAGGCGACGTAGGCGGTGGCGGGCCACGGCAGCGGATCCACCGGGAAGACCAGCACCACCAGCGCGGCGACGGCCATCAGCACCAGCGCGACGGCGGCCGGGATCGGCGGGACGATGTCGAAGTTCACCCGCAGGTACATGACGATGGTGGCCTCGAAGATCACCACGAACAGCCAGGCCATGCCGTCGCTGAGGCCGAACAGGTCCCGCATGCCGAACGGCAGGTCGCGCTCAGCCATGACTGCCCCACACCAGGGTCACCACGGTGCCCGCGCCGGGCGCGGACTCGACGAAGGCCGCCCCGCCGGGCAGGGTACGCATCCGGCCCAGGATGCTGCCCGCGATGCCCATCCGGTCGGCGGGCACCCGGGCCGGGTCGAAGCCGGCGCCGTCGTCGGAGAGCACCACCTTGATGCCGCCGGTCGCCACGGTGACGGTCACGTCGCGCCGCACCCGCCTGCCCGCGACGTCCGCGTGACGCACGCTGTTGCGCACGGCCTCGCTCAGCGCCGCGCCCAGCACCTGCGCCGATTCCAGCGGCAGGCACAGATCCGCGCCGCGGCGCGCCGCCTGGACCGGGATGTCGGCGTCGACCTCGCGGACCGCGGCCCGCAGGAACTCCACCGCGGCGGCCGCGTCGAGATGATCGAGTTCCGGTGCGCTGCGCGCCTGTTCGAGCTGTTCGAGGGTGCGGGTCGCCTGGGCGGACAGGGCCGCGGTGGAGCCGGCCGTGCGGGAGGCCTCCAGCAGGGTCGACAGCACCGCGTCGTGGATGAGCGCGGCGAAGCGGGCGGCCTCGCGTTCGCGGGCCGCCGTCGCCGCGACCGTCGCCGCCCGCGAGCGCTGCCGGACCGCCTCCTTGTCGACCCGTTCGGCGGCGGTGCGCGCGTAGACCACGCACCACAGGAACAGCGCGGCCACACCCAGTGCCCTGGTGACGTCGCCGAACAGCGCCCACGCCGTACTGTCCGGCACCACCGCGGCGTTGGACGCGCTCGTCGCCACCGCGAGCACCGCCGCGAAGCACGACGCCGTGCGGACCGACCAGGCCAGCCCGCCGGCCATCACCCCGAGGACCAGCCCGCGGTACGGCCACGACGCGAACGACCCGACGGTCACCACGGAGTACACCAGCGGCGTCGTCACCGTCGCCACCAGATAGCAGATCGCGGCCGCCGCGGCGACCCGGCGGATCGCGGTGACCGGCCCGCGCGCCGACACCACGGCCAGCGGCGCGAAGAACAGATACGCGGCCACCAGATGCACCTCGGGCCACACCGAGCGGTTGACCGGCTGGATCAGCACAGCGGGCAGTTCGAGGGCCATCACGATGATCGCGCCGACGCCGATCACCACGCCGAGCCGACGCAGGATCTGGTCGGTCGCCGCCCGGGAGAGCTCGGTGTCCACCGCGACGGGCCCGGCTGCCGGGCGGACCGCGGTGGTGGTCACGGGCGCTGCTGACGTTCCGGCACGGGCAGCCAGCCGTCCTCGACGGCCCGTTTGTACAGGTCGGTCTTGGTGGGGGCGGGCCTGCCCGCGTCGGCGTACTTCTGCCGGATGCGGCCGAGATAGTCGTTGACGGTCTGCTCGGACAGGCCGGTCAGCCGGGCCACCCGCGACGCCTTCTCCCCCGAGGCGTACAGCATGAGCACTTCTTCCTGGCGCGGGCTGAGGCCGACGTCGGACAGCTGCGGGTCACCGTCGATCGCCGCGGCCCAGTCGGTGGTGACGACCTGTTCCCCGGAGGCGGCCCGGCGCACCGCGGCGACCACGGTCGCCACGCTCTCGGACTTGCGCAGCACCCCGAGCACGCCCGCCTTGGCCGCCGACCGCACCAGGAACGCGTTGTCGGCGCCGGTGAACACCAGCACCTCGATGCCGCGTTCGCGCAGCGTGGTGACGTTGTCCTCGGGGGTCGAGCCGTCGGGCAGGCGCAGGTCGAGCACGACCAGATCCAGGGCGTCGTCGGCGGCGAGCAGCCCGGCCACGGTGTCGGCGGTGGCGACGAGGTCCAGATCGGGTTCGGGCCCGAGCATGGCCGCCAGCCCGATCGCGACGGACTCGTGGTCCTCGACCAGCCCGATCCGCCGTACCGCCGGAGTCTGCTGCAACTCGCTCACCGACCACTCCCCATCCTCGAACACCCTTCGCGGCCAGCCCGCGACCCGTCGGTGTCGAGTTCTACCGCATCCGGCGCCCGCGTGTCAGCCCACCAGAATTCGGGGCCGCGGCGATTCGCCCCGGTCGACCCGCTCAGACGGTCCGGCGACGCCGCGTCCATCGTCGCGGCGCCGGCGCCGCGACGATGCCGTGGGTCAGCAGGCTTTCCGCGGTGTCGAGCACCGATTGCCGGACGGGCAGGAAGGTGAGTCCGAGCTCGGCTCTCGCCTTCTCCGCGCTGACCCGCTCCCTCGCACCGAGCGCGGGGACCACGCGCTTGACGGTGTCGTCGGTCAGCGCGGCGAGCTTCACCAGCCAGTGGGGCAGCGTGCGCGACGGCACGGTGAAACCGCGCGGGCCGAATTCCGCGGCGAGGATGCCCGCCATCTCCCGCATCCAGACGTGCTCTCCCCCGCAGATGTAGCGCTGCCCGCCCGCCTCGGGGGTCTCCAGGGCGAGGCGATGGGCGCGCGCGAGATCGCGGACGTCGACGGTGGACCATCCCACATCGAGCGACCCCGGCACCGTGCGGCCGAGCAGCCGGATCAGCGGCTCGTGGGAGATGTTGGTCTGCGGGTGCAGCAGCGGTCCCAGGATCATCGGCGGGTGCAGGGTGACCAGATCGAACCCGAGCGACGGCGCCCCGTCGACGAACTCGCGCGCGGCGCGCTCGGCGAGCGCCTTGCTCCTGTCGTACCCGGTGAGCCGGTCGGGGTTCGAGAAGTCCCGTTCGGTGAACACCTTGTCCACGTCGTGGCCCAGGTTGACGGTCACGATCGACGAGGTGAGCACGACCCGGCGCACGGTCGGGATCGCGGCGGCAGCCCGCAGCACCCGCAGGGTGCCCTCGACGGCGGCCTCGACCATGGCCTGCTCGGATTCCTCGCCGCCGCCGGGGATCGGCGAGGCCACGTGCAGCACGTAGTCGCAGTCCTTCACCGCGACATCCCAGCCGTCGTCGGCGGTCAGGTCCGCCTGCACGAACTCCACCGCGCCGCCGAGCCGGTCGGCGAGCTCCACCAGATGCGCGCGCCGGCCGACCGCGTCGAGATCCCGCACGGTCGCCCTGACCTGATAGCCGTGCTCGAGCAACTCCCGGACACAGTGCCCGGCGACGAATCCCGTCGCACCGGTCACCAAGACGATCGCCATGGCCGATTCCCTTGCAGCTCAGAGGGATTCGCCCCCCACCCCGTTGTTTCGAGGCGGAGTCTACTGTTCGCGACCGTGCTGCGCGCGGTGGCTCACTCCATCAGCTGCGCGGCGACCGTGGCCCCGAGATTCCAGCAGGCTTCGAGGTCGGGCTTGGCCGGTGCGCCCGAGACCACCACGTAGTCGGCGGCTTTCACCCAGCCGAGCCCGGTGGTGATGGCGGTGACGCCCTTCTCCGCGCCTTCGGTGCCCTCGTTGCCGTGGACGTAGAGCCCGAACGGACGCCCCCGGGTCGAATCGAGGCACGGGTAGTAGACGGTGTCGAAGGCGTGCTTGAGCGCGCCGCTCATGTAGCCGAGATTGGCCGGGGTGCCGAGCAGGTAGCCGTCGGCCTCGAGCACGTCGACCGCGGTGACGGCCAGGGCGGCCCGGCGCACCACCTCCACGCCCTCGATCTCGGGATCGGTGGCGCCGGACACGACCGCTTCGAACATCGCCTGCGTGTGCGGCGACGGGGTGTGGTGCACGAGCAGCAACCTGGCCACGGTCTAGTCCTCGCGTTCCAGTTTCTCCAGGGCGACCGCGCGGCGCATGGTCTCGCGGGCCCTGGTGCGGTCGCCCGCGTAGTCGTAGGCGCGGGCCAGCCGATAGGAGGAGCGCCAGTTGTCCGGATCGGCTTCCCATTCGGCCTTGATCCGCTCGAACAGCGCGTCGGCGGCGTCGCGCTCGATGCGGCCGGAGGGTCGGCGCGGCAGCTCCGAGGTGTCGACCTCGAGGCCCTCCTCGTCGATCCGGCGGGCCAGGCGCTGGTGCGCGAACGCCGCCTGCAGGGTCGCCCCCACGATCCACACGCCGACGATCGGCAGCAGCAGCATGCCGATGCCGATCGCGATCCCCGCGAACCCGCCGTCGGCGATGTAGGCGATGGCCAGTCCGCCGAGGCGGATGAAGTAGTAGACCAGCGCCAGCACCAGGAACGCCACCAGCGCGACGATCTTCACGACCTGACGGTCGGGTCGCCACGCGGCGGGTTCGGACGCGTTCACAGATCCAGGAACGGGTCGAGTCCGACCGTCAGACCCGGACGTCCGGCGATCTCGCGCACCCCCAGCAGCACGCCCGGCGCGAAGGAGTTGCGGTCGATGGAATCGTGGCGGATGGTCAGCGTCTCGCCCTGGGTGCCGAACAGCACCTCCTGGTGCGCGACCAGCCCGGCCAGCCGCACCGAATGCACCCGCACCCCGTCGACGTCGGCGCCGCGGGCGCCCTCGAGCTCGGTGGTGGTGGCATCGGGGCTCAGGCCGACGCCCGCCTCGGCGCGGGCCGCGGCGATCAGCCCGGCGGTGCGGTAGGCGGTGCCCGAGGGCGCGTCGGCCTTGTTCGGGTGGTGCAGCTCGATGACCTCGACCGACTCGAAGAACCGCGCCGCCTGCTCGGCGAACCGCATCGACAGCACCGCGCCGATCGCGAAGTTCGGCGCGATCAGCACGCCGACCTCGGGCCGCTGGGCCAGCTGACCCCGCACCTCGGCCAGGCGGACCTCGTCGAAGCCGGTGGTGCCGACGACCGCGTGGATCCCGTTCTCGATCAGGAACTTCAGGTTGCCCATCACCACATCGGGATGGGTGAAATCGACGACCACCTGGGTACCGGTCTCGGTGAACGTCTCCAGCGCGTCACCCTTGTCGACCTGGGCGACCAGCTCCAGATCGGCCGCCGCCTCCACGGCCGCGCAGATGGCCTGTCCGACCTTGCCACGTGCTCCGAGCACTCCGACCCGAATGGTCACCCGTATCTCCTCGTGTCTCGCTTCGCCCTTACCGGCAAGCCTATCGAGCAGCGACGGGTGACCCGGCGCCGAGGTCAGTCGAACACGATCACCTGGCGCAGCGCCGCGCCCGCCGCGAGCTCGTCCATCGCCGCGTTGACCTGGTCGAGCCCGATCCGGGCCGACACCAGCCGTTCCAGCGGGAGCGTGCCCGCGCGCCAGCGGCGGACGTATTCGGGGATGTCGCGCTCGGGCACGGCCGAGCCGAGGTAGCTGCCGACGATGGTGCGGCCCTGCGCGACGAGCGCCAGCGGCGAGATGGTCGCGGTGGCGTCGGGGGCGGGCAGGCCGACCGTCACCGTGACGCCACCGGCCGCCGTGGCGGCGACGGCGGTCTCGAAGGCGCGCACATTGCCCGCGGCCTCGACGACCACCTCCGCCTGGACCCCCTGCTCGGCGATCTCCCCCGGCGTGAATGCGGCGGTCGCTCCGAATTCCTTTGCCAGCGCCAGCTTTTCGGGCACGGTGTCGACGGCGATCACCTCACCGAGACCGAGCGAGACGGCGACGAGCACCGCAGCCATGCCGACGCCGCCGAGCCCGACGACCATGATCCGATCGTCCTTGCCCGGCTTCGCGGCATTGAGCAGCGCGCCGCCGCCGGTGAGCACCGCGCAGCCGAGCACCGCGGCGACCTCCGGCGGCACGTCCGCGTCGACCGGGACCACCGACCGCCGGTCGACAACGGCGTGCGTGGCGAATCCGGACACGCCCAGGTGGTGGTGCACCTCGGCGCCGTCGCGGCGCAGCCTGCGGCCACCGCCGAGCAGTTCACCGGCGTTGTTGGCGACACTGCCCGGCGCGCACGGGGTGCGGCCGTTGCTCGCGCAGCCGGCGCACTCGCCGCAGCGCGGCAGGAACGTCATCACGACCCGCTGCCCCACCGCCACATCGGTGACGCCGTCGCCGACCGCCTCGATCAGGCCCGCCGCCTCGTGCCCGAGCAGCATCGGCACCGGCCGCACCCGGTTGCCGTCGACCACCGACAGGTCGGAGTGGCACAGCCCCGCCGCCTCGATCCGGACGAGCAGTTCCCCGGGGCCCGGCGCGGCCAGCTCGAGCTCGCACACGGTGATCGGCCGCGACTCGGCGAACGGCGCGGGCGCGGCGATGCGTTCCAGGACGGCTCCACGAATCCTCATGTGCGCGACGCTACCCCGCGCGACGATTGCACGATCCGGGATCGGTGGCTAATCTCGTTCGCGGTGATGGTGCTCCTGTCGGCCGCCTCGTACCGTGCCCAGGGTCGGCGCCATCACGAACAAGGAGAAATCCACTGTCAGTGCAGTTCAATCACACCATTGTCGGATGTCACGATAATCGGGAAACCGCCGAATTCTGGGCGGATCTCCTCGGGTTGGACGTAGGGAAAGAGTGGGGGCCGTTCATTCCGGTCCCCGTCGCCAATGGCGTCACCTTCGATTTCGCGAAGGTGCCTCCGCATGTTTCCGAAATCCAGCCGCAGCATTACGCATTCCTCGTCTCGGAATCCGAATTCGATGCTGCCTACGCCAAGATCCAGCGCTACCAGATGGATCATTGGGCCGACCCGATGCAACACGGGGTCAACGAGATCAATCACAACGACGGTGGCCGCGGGGTCTATTTCCTCGACCCCAACGGCCACTTCATGGAGTTGATCACCGTGCCGTACGGCGGCTGGCCCGCCTAGTGCGCACGCGCTGCTCGGGTTCCGCGGAGCCCGAGCAGCGCGGCCAGCACGCAGGCCACCGAGACCAGCACGATGAACCATGGGAAGACGGTCGACAGGCCCCAGGTGGTGGCCGCCCAGCCCGCGGCCAGGGTCGGCAGCGCCATCGCGGAGTAGGCCAGCAGGTAGTAGGCCGACATGGTCTCGCCCCGGCGGTGCGGCGGAACGACTTCCGACAGATGCCGCAGCGAACCACCGAAGCCGAGGCCGAAGGTCGCGCCGAGCACCAGCCCGGCCACGATGACGACGGCGGGCTGCTTGGTGGCCAGCGCCGGGATGGTGGCCAGCAGCGCGGCGGCCATGCCGAGATCACCGATGACGGCGGCGCGGCGCGCCGGAATCCGCGACGCGAACAGCTGCGCCAGCGCGGCGGCGAGCGCGGTGCTCGCCACGACGACGCCACCGAAGACCAGGTTGTGCACGCCGGTCTCCGCCGCGGCCAGCGAGGGGTACAGCGACAGCAGCACGCCCAGCACCGACCAGGCCGCCATCACGCCGATCGCGGAGAACCAGAAATCGGCCCTGATCTCGTGCGGCACCGCCGGTTTCGCGATCGTGATGCGTGACTTGACCCGCGCGGTGTGCGGCTCGCGCACGGCCAGGATGCCCGCGCCCGCGACCAGGCAGACCGCCGCGATGACGACGTAGGGCGTGCGCAGCGGTGACGGCGCGTACTGCGCGAGGACCGCGGTGCCCAGCACCGCGACCGCGATCCCGACATTGAACGCCACCCCGCTGAGCTGGCCCGACCGCGCGCCGTGCGTCGGCCGCAGATCGAGCAGGGCCGCGGCGCCCGCCACGACGGTCGCGCCGACCGCGGCGCCGTGCAAGGCCCTGGCCAGCAACAGCATCGGCACGGAATCGGCGAGCAGGAACACCACCAGGCCGAGGATCATCGTCGCGAAGGCGGCCACCATGACCGGCTTGCGGCCGACCACATCGGAGATCCGGCCCGAGACCAGCACCGCGCCGAGCGCGGCCACCGCGTACACGGCGAAGACCATGGTCGTGGTGAGCGGCGAGAAGTGCCACTCGGTCTGATAGATGCCGTAGAGCGGCGCGGGCGCGCCGGAGACACCGAGCGCCACCGCGCTGGCGGCGAGGACGAGTCCGTACGCCCACCGCTTCCCCGACTCGACCGGAGCGATCGTCGTCGCCACCATGGCAGCCCCTATCAGCAGAGTTTGATCACCATCGAACGACGTCGACCCTACGCCTAGTATGATGAGTATCAAACCCCCGAGTGAGGTAGATCATGACACAGGCTAACGGTCTCCCCCCGGCGCCGACCCTGCCGGTCGCCGGGCTCCCCACTGTCCTGAGCGCCTTGCACGATCCGGTCCGCCTCGAGATGGTTCGCCGCATGGCCAACGCGGGCGCCCCGGTGCGCTGCTCGGCGCTCTACGACGCGATCAACAAATCCACCGCGACCCACCACTTCAAGATCCTGCGCGAGGCGGGCCTGATCGAGCGCCTGACCATCGACGGCCAGACCTATCAGCGCCTGCGCGCCGAGGCCGTGGAGGACGCGGTCCCCGGCCTGCTGCCCGCCGTCGTGGCCGCCGCCAACCAGGCGGCGCCGGACTGAGGTCCTACGGCTGGTCCGCCCGGGACTCGAGCGCCCCGGGCGGCGGGGAACCGGCGGGCATCATCACCAGTTCGTGCCCGCGCACCTCGCCGCCGGCGATCTCGCCGCCACCCCACCACACGGCGGCACCGGCCGCGACCAGCAGGGCCAGGACCGTCGCCACGATCAGGGGGACGCGGCGATAGCCCGCCCGGTCCCGTGCCATCGCGAGGACGCCCTCGAGCACGACGGTGCCCAGCACGATGCCGAGGACCGCGAGCAGCACGCCGAATGTCACCGGCTGCCGCGCCCATCCGCGTCCCAGCCCGGCGATGACGAGCAGCGGCACGCCGAGCAGCGCCGAGCCGACCGGCATTCCCAGCGCGAAGTCGAAGCCGTCCTCGGCCTCGGGATCGTCGCGTCCCGGCCGCTGCCAGGCGGTGAACAGCAGCAGATGACCGACCGCCGCCCCGAGCGCGCCGAGCACCACGCACCACCCGCCCAGCCGGACGAGTTCGACGTACTGCGACCGCAGGGCGACCGCGCCGATATCGGCGACCACGCCGGCACCGCCGACCGAGACCAGGGCGAACAGCGGCCGGGGCCGCAGCACCCTGGCCCGCAGATACCCGGCGGGCAGCTGCCTGCGGAGCTTGCGGAACACCCCGAACCAGGCCAGCGGCAACGCGGCGAACAGCACCGGCGACAGCACGCGCAACCCGCTCGCGGGAACCCACATCGTGGCGAAGGCGAGGCCCGCCGCGAACACCCAGACCCAGGTGGCCAATCGCATCAGCGCCCGCCAGTGCACCTCGGCGAGCAGCCTGCGGGCCGTGGGATCGGTGGGCGTGCGCGCGAGGAGCCCGCGCAGGATGGCCACGGCCCCGGCCCGGCCATCGACGCCTTGGAACTCCAGTCTGGCCTGCAGGTTCAGCAGGTCGGTATGCGTCGGGTCGACGGCGAGCCCGGCCGCCACGTGTCTGCGGACCGCGTCCTGGTCGGTGAGCCGCTGGTAGATCTCGGCCGCCGCGCAGTGGACATCGGCGTCGTCGGGCGCGAGCTCGACCGCTTCGGCCAGCACGGCCCGTGCCCGCGCCGGGTCGGGTTCGGGGCCGTAGGCGAGCAGCCAGGCCAGCATCAGCAGCGTCGGCGCGCTGTGCGGACTCAGCCGCACCGCGGTCTCGAGATGGCGCAGGGCGCTGCGCGGATCGTCGAGGTGCACCGCGGCCATCCCGACCACCAGGTGGGCGTCGGGATGGTCGGGATCGGCGACGATCGCCTGCCCCGCCCACCGCGACGCCTCGGCGGGCTCGTCGCGGTCGAGCGCGATATTCCCCAGTGCCACCAGCACTTCCGGATCGTCGGGCGCGGTCGCCAGCGCCGTGCCGAGGATCCGCCGCGCTTCCTCGATCCGGCCGAGTTCCCTGGCCACCCGTGCGCGTTCGATCGCCGCCTGTACCGGCACGGCCTCTCCCCTCCCCTGTGCGGTCTTCCGCGTGCAGACTACCGCCGGGGCGCGGGCTCAGCGATCGACGAGTTTGCGGACCGCGGCGGGCAGGTCGCGGGTGCGCTGGTAGGGGCCAGCGATCGCCGCGCCGTAGGGGCGGGCGAGCAGGGTCCGGGCGATGGCGCTGACCTCGTCGGTGGTGACGGCATCGATGCGGGCCAGGGTGGCCGAGACGCTGCGGTGGTTGCCGTAGCTGAGTTCGCTGCGGCCGATCCGGTTCATCCGGGAGGCGGAGTCCTCGAGCCCGAGGACCAGGCCGCCGCGCAACGAGCCCTTGGCGCGAGCGCATTCGGCGTCGGTGACGCCGTTGGTGGCCACGTCGACGAGCACGTCGCGCGCCAATGTCGTGACCTGGGCGAGGTTTTCGGGCTGGCAGCCGAGATAGACCGAGAACGCGCCGGTGTCGGCGAAGGTGTCGACACTCGAGTACACCGAGTACGCCAGGCCGCGTTCCTCCCGGATGCGCTGGAACAGCCGGGAACTCAGGCCACCGCCGACGATGGTGTTGAGCACCGACAGCGGCCAGCGCTGCTGGCCTTCGTGCCTGCCGAAAGCGCGCACGCCGAAGACCAGGTGGGTCTGTTCGCTGTCGCGGTTGATCCGGACCAGGCTGGGCGCGGTCTGCGCGCGGAACCTGCCCTCGCGGCGCGGGGCCGGGTCGGCGGCGGCGTCCAGGCGCGGCCCGAACGCGCGGTGCACCAGTTCGACGGTGCGGTCGTGGTCGACATTGCCCGCCACCGCGACGACCATCCGGTCCGGCCGGTACCGGCGCTGATGGAACCCGCGCAGCTGCGCGGCCCGCATGCCCTCGATGGACTCGACGGTGCCGATCACCGGCCTACCGATCGGGTGGTCGCCGAACAGCGCGGTCAGGAAGGAGTCGGCGACCAGGTCCTCGGGGTCGTCGTCGCGCATGGCGATCTCCTCGAGCACCACCTGCCGTTCCACGTCGACGTCGACGGACCGGCACAGCCCGTTGAGCACCACGTCGGAGACCAGTTCCACGGCCAGCGGCAGGTCCTCGTCGATGACGTGGGCGTAGTAGCAGGTCTGTTCCTTGGCGGTGAACGCGTTGAGCTCGCCGCCGACGGCGTCCATCGTCTGGGCGATGTCGAGCGCCGAGCGGGTGGGCGTCGCCTTGAACAGCAGGTGTTCGAGGAAGTGCGCCGCGCCCGCGACGGTGGGACCTTCGTCGCGCGAGCCGACGCCGACCCACACCCCGATGGAGGCCGAGCGCACGCCGGGCACGTGCTCGGTCACCACGCGCAGCCCGCCGGGGAGCACGGTGCGGCGCACACCACCGGTGGTGGAGACGTCGTCAGCGGTTTCGGTACTCGACTCGGTCAACTGTGGCTTCGTCACCCGATCCCACCGGACGGCTGTACTGACATGGCTTCTCGAACCTCTCGGAAACGGTGCTGGCGACGTGCGCGGATGCCTCGGCGAAGCAGGCAGCAGGCTCGACGGCCGGCTCCGCGATTCTATGCGCCCCGCACCCCCGCTCGCGCATCGGCCCTCACGGCGTCCACGGGTGGGACCGCGTCGAGCACGGCCGCGATCCGGGCCAGCGCGGCGTCGCCCGCCATCGCCCAGTGGGTGGCCTCGATCCCGTACCGGTGCACGTCACCGCCGATGACGCCGGCCCAGCTCGCCGCGCCGCGCGCGCCAGTGGGGTCGTCGAGGGTGGCCGCGAAGTAGACGAGGTCGCCGTGGAAGCGCTCGGGCCGGTAGTCGTCGACCATCGTCATCGAGGCGGTGGCGGCGTCGATGATGCGGGCGACGCGGGTCCGGTCGAGCGCGGCCAGTGCTCCGCCCGCCTCGGCGGCCGCGGCGGCGAGGCCGTCGGCGTCGAAGGCCACGTCGAATTCGTCGCCGGCGAGGCCGCCGAGCAGGTCGCCGACGGTGGGCAGCGGCGTCTGCTCGGGTGCGTCGCCGAGCCAGCTGTCCATCATGGCCAGCCGCGCGACCTCGGCGCCCTCGGCCTGCAGCCGGGTGGCGACGGCGTGCGCGAGCAGGCCGCCCAGCGACCAGCCGAGCAGGTGGTACGGCCCCTCGGGCTGGACCTCGCGGATGGCCGTGACGTAGCGCTCGGCCCAGGCATCGATGGTGCCGGGCAGCGGTTCGTCGGCGGTGAGGGCGGGCGACTGCAGACCGTAGATCGGGCGCTCGGGGTCGAGGTGGCGGGTCAGACCGGCGAACGACCAGGACACACCGCCCACGGGATGCAGGCAGAACAGCGGTGCCCCGGTGCCGTGCCCGCGCAGCGGCAGCAGCACCGCGAACGCGTCGTCGGCCGAATCGTCCTGGGCGCGCAGCCGTTCCACGACCACGGCGGGTGTCGGATCGGTGAAGAACCACGCGACCGGAACCGCGACGCCCAGTGCCTCGCTCAGGCGCGCGGACAGCTGGACCGCGGTCAGCGAATTGCCGCCGAGGTCGAAGAAGTTGTCGTCCATGCCGATCCGGTCCAGGTCGAGGACCCGGGCGAATTCTCCGGCGACCCGCTGTTCGGTCTCGGTGACCGGGCCGCGGTAGGCGGCCTGGCGCAGGTGCGGCCGGGGCAGGGCGGCGCGGTCGAGCTTGCCGGAGGTGGTGACCGGGAACTCGTCGAGGACGAGCACCACGGCGGGCACCAGGTACCCGGGCAGTGCCTCGGCCAGTGCCGCGCGGACGGCGGCCGGGTCGAGCGGATCACGCTGCGCCGCCGTCGATTCGGCGACGACGTAGCCGACGAGCCGGTCCGCGCCCGCACCCGGCACCACCGCGGCCGCCGCCTGGGCGACGCCGGGGTGATCCAGCATCGCGGCTTCCACCTCGCCGAGTTCGATGCGCTGACCGTTGAGCTTGACCTGGAGGTCGCCGCGGCCCACGTAGTCGAGTGCGGCCGTGCCGTTCTCGCCGATGCGCAGGCGCACGAGGTCACCGGTCCGGTACATCCGGGCACCGGGCCCGGCGGACGGGTCGGGCACGAAACGCTCGGCGGTGAGCCCGGCCGCGCCGACGTAGCCGTGCGCGAGTTGCGCACCGCCGACGTACAGTTCGCCGGTCACGCCCGGCGGCACCGGCCGCAGCCGCGCGTCGAGCACGCGGAGACCGGTGTTCCACACCGGCGTACCGATCGGCACCGTCACGGTGTCGGCGTCGTCCACCACGTGGGTGCTCACCTGCACGGCGGTCTCCGTCGGCCCGTACAGGTTGACCACCTGCGCGCCGGTCACGTCCCGGGCCCGCTGCGCCAGGGCCGGGGGCAGGATCTCGCCACCGGCGAACACCCGGCGCAGACCGGTCGCGGATGTCTCCTGGTCACCGAACGGCAGCGCGGTGCCGTCGGCCACCGGTCCGACGCCGTCGCCCGACGGAAGTGCCGCGCCCGCACCGCCGTTGCGCACCGGCTCGGCCGCGGAAAGCCGGGCCGTCGGCTCGGCGAGGTACGCCGCGAGCAGGGTCGGCGCGAACTGCACGGTGTCGACCCGCTCTGCGGCGATCAGGTCGGCCAGGTAGCGGGGGTCACCGTGGCCGCCGGGGCGGGCGATGACCGTGCGGGCGCCGACGCGCGGCGGCAGCAGCAGTTCCCAGATCGAGGCGTCGAAGGTGACCGGTGTCTTGTGCAGCACGGTGTCGCCGGGAGCGAAATCGAATTCCGTTGCCATCCAGTCGAGCTGGTTGACGATGGCGCGATGCGGCACCCCGACGCCCTTGGGCAGACCGGTGGATCCGGAGGTGAAGATCACGTACGCGGTGTGCTCGGGCAGCAGCGGCTGCACGCGCTCGGCGTCGGTGAGCGGACCGGCCGGGTAGGCGGTGAGGTCGACCGTGTCGGCCTCCACCACATCGGCGCCGTCCAGCGCGGAACCGATGACCGGCAGGTCGGCGCGATCACGGGAGGTGGTGAGCACGCACACCGGCTGCGCGATCCGCAGGACGCGGGTGATCCGCTCGACCGGGTGATCGGGGTCGATCGGCACGTAGATGCCACCGGCGGCGAGCACCGCGTGCACCGCCACCAGCAGCTCCGGCGAGCGGCGCACGGCGACGGCGACCGCCGTGTCCGGTCCGACACCCTGGTCGACGAGGTGGCGGGCGAGCCGGTGCACCCGGTCCGCGACGTCGCCGTAGCTGAGCGAGACGTCGCCGTCGGTGAGCGCGATCGCCGTCGGCGTCGCCGCGGCCTGCCGGTCGAACGCGACCGGCAGCACCTCGGCGGGCGCCGGATGCCCGGTGTCGCACCAGGTGTCGAGCAGGCGCCGATCGGCGTCGGTCAGCAGGTCGACCTCGCCGAGCGGACGGGCCGGGTCGGCGGTGACGGCGTCGAGGATCCGGACGTAGCCGTCGGCGATCCTGGCCGCGGTGGCGGCGTCGAACAGGTCGGTGGCGTAGGTGAGACTCACCGCGCAGCCGCCGTCCGCGGTGTCGGCGAGCACCAGGTCCAGGTCGAACTTGGCGACCGCGGTGTCGGTGTCGAGCCCGGTGACGGTGAGGTCGGGCAGGCTGACCTCGGTGGGCGCGGCGTCCAGGTTCTGGAAGGCGAGCATCACCTGGAACAGCGGGCTGTGCGCGGTCGAGCGGACCGGGTCGAGCACGTCGACGAGCCGCTCGAACGGCACATCGGCGTGTTCGAACGCGTCGAGGTCGACGCGCCGGGCCTGGCGCAGTAGGTCGGTGAACGACGCGGCCGGGTCGACGGCGGTCCGCAGCACCAGGGTGTTGACGAACATGCCGACCAGCTCGTCGAGCGCCGCCTCACCACGACCCGCGACGGGCGTGCCGATGGCGATGTCGCCGGTGCCGCTCAGCCGGGCCAGCAGGGCGGCCAGCGCCGCGTGCGCGACCATGAACGCGCTCGCGTCGCCACGGCGGGCCAGCTGCCCGACCCGCCGCCAGATCTCCGGCGGCACCACGGTGTCCACGCTCGCGCCGCGCTGCGAGGCGACCGCGGGACGCGGCCGGTCGGTGGGCAGCTCGAGCAGGCCGGGCAGCCCGGCCAGTTCGTCGCGCCAGAACCGGATCTGCCGGGCGGCGACCGATTCCGGGTCGTCCTCGCCGCCCAGCACCGCACGCTGCCACAGCGTGTAGTCGGCGTACTGGACCGCCAGGGGCGCCCATCCGGGGTCGGTGCCGGCGCGCCGGGCCAGGTAGGCCGCGGTGGTGTCGCGCAGCAGCGGACCGGCGGAGAAACCGTCGGCGCTGATGTGGTGGATCACCACGACCAGCACGACGTCGTCGGGCGCGCTGCGCAGGACCCGCACCCGCACCGGCGGGGCGACGGTGACATCGAAGCCGCGGCCGATCTCGGCGGCCACCATCGCGGGCACCGCGATCGGGTCGACGGTCTCCACGACCGGGGTCGGCACGAACTGCCACACCGCCTGATGACCGATGCCGTCGATCGCCGGGTACGCGGTGCGCAGCACCTCGTGCCGGTCGAGCACATCGGCGACGGCGGCGGCCAGCGCCTGGGCGTCCACGTCGCCGCGCAGCCGCACCGCGATCGGGATGTTGTAGGCCGCCGACGCCGGGTCGAGGCGGTTGAGCAGCCACATGCGCTGCTGGGCCGCCGAGAGCGGGATCTGGTGCGGGCGGCGGGCGGCGGTCAGGGCGAGGCCCGCGCCGCTGCCCATCCGGCCCGCCAGGGTGTCGGCCAGGCCGGCGACGGTGGTCGCCTCGAACAGGGCGCGCACCGGCACCCGGGCCGACAGTGCCGCGCCGAGGCGGGCGGCGACCCTGGTGGCGATGAGCGAGTTGCCGCCGAGTTCGAAGAAGTCGTCGTCGAGCCCGACCTGCGCGCGGCCGAGCACCTCACCGAAGACCTCGGCGACCGCGCGCTGGGCCGGGGTGACCGGCGCCCGGAACGGTTTGGCCACGAATTCCGGTGCGGGCAGGGCCTTGCGGTCGAGCTTGCCGGAGGTGTTGAGCGGGAACGCGTCGAGCACCACGATCACCGACGGCACCATGTACGACGGCAGCACCGTCGCCAGCGCCGAACGCAGCTGCGCCGCATCGAGTTCGGCGCCGGGCACCGGCACCGCGTAGCCGACCAGCCGGTCGCCCGCCGGGCTCGCCGACACCACCGCCGCGGCCTGGCTGACCCCCGGCAGGCCACCCAGCGCGGCCTCGATGTCGCCGAGCTCGATGCGCTGACCGCGGAACTTCACCTGGAAGTCGATGCGCGCCAGGTAGCTCAGGACGCCGTCGCGGTTCCAGCGCACCAGGTCGCCGGTGCGGTACATGCGCTCGCCCGGCGCGCCGAACGGGTCGGCGACGAAGCGGTCGGCCGACAGGTCGGGCCGCCCGAGGTACCCACGGGCCAGCTGCGCACCCGCCAGGTACAGCTCACCGGCGACGCCGGGGGCGACCGGCCGCAGCCGCTCGTCGAGCACGTAGACCCGGGTGTTCCAGGCGGGCACCCCGATCGGCACGGTCTGCCCGGTCGCGCCCGCGGCGGGCCAGGCGGTGACCGAGACGGCGGCCTCGGTGGGTCCGTAGAGGTTGTGCACGGCCGCGGCCGAATGCGCGCCGAAGGCGGCCACCGTGTCCGGGGTGAGCGCCTCGCCGATCGCGAACACCAGCCGCAGGCTCGCCAGCTGACGCGCGTCGGCGTGCGCGGCGAACATCGCCAGCATCGACGGCACGAAGTCGGCGACGGTGACCCCCCGCGCGGCGACCAGGTCGGCCAGATACAGCGGATCGCGATGCCCGTCCGGGGTCGCGAGCACCAGGGTGGCGCCGGCGGCCAGCGGGGCGAAGAAGCCCCACACCGACAGGTCGAACCCGACGGCGGACTTCTGCAGGTACACGTCGTCGCCGTCGATCCCGTACCGCGCGAGCAGCCAGGCGATCTGGTTGCGCACACCCGCGTGACTCATCGCCACGCCCTTGGGCCTGCCGGTCGAGCCGGAGGTGAACAGGACGTAGGCCAGGTTCGTATCCCGCAGCGGCGCACGGAGTTCGGCATCGGCCACCGGATCCGTCGAGTAGACCGACGTATCGACCGTGTCGACGACGACGATCCGGGGCGCGGGCGCCACCATGGCCGCGATGCCGGTCCCCGTCGACGACTGCCGATCGAAGTAGTCGCGCGCGATGGACAGGACCAGGTGCGGGCGCGCGGTGTCGAGGACCTGGGCGATGCGCTCGGCCGGGTGATCCGGGTCGACCGGCACGTACGCGCCGCCCGCGGTGAGCACCGCGTACAGGGTGACGACGAGGTCGATCGAGCGGCGGATCGCCACCGCCACCAGCGCGTCCGGGCCGACGCCCTCGGCGACGAGATGGCGGGCCAGCTGGTTGACCCGGGCGTCGAGCTCGGCGTAGGTCAGCTCGGTGTCCTCGAAGGCGAGCGCGGTCGCCGCGGGATTCGCCCGCACCCGGTCGCGGAACGGGGTGAGCAGCGTCGCGGTGCGGTCGATCTCGTGCGCGGTGGCGTTCCACGCGGTGAGGATGCGGGTCCGCTCGACCGGCTCGAGCACGTCGATGGCGTCCAGCGGTGTGTGCGGCGCCGCGGCGACGGCGGTGAGCAGCCGTTCCAGCCTGCCCGCGAGGGCGGCCGCGGTCGCGGTGTCGACGACATCGTGGGCATAGGTGAGCACACCGGTGACGCCGGCGGCGGCACCGTCGGCGGCGTAGGTGTCGCTGACGATCAGGTGCAGGTCGAACTGGGACAGCTCGCTGTCGGTGTCCAGCGCGGACACCGTGATCCCGGGCAGCGCCAGTTCGGCGCGCTCGAAGTTCTGGAACGAGAAGCCCACCTGGAACAGCGGGTGCCTGGCGGTGGAGCGGGCCGGGTCGAGCACCTCGACGAGCCGTTCGAACGGGACGTCCGCGTTGGCGTACACGGCCAGGTCGGTGGCGCGCTGGCGGGCCAGCAGCTGACCGAACGTCTCCCCCGCCACCAGCCGGGTGCGGAAGACCAGGGTGTTGACGAACATGCCGACCAGGTCCTCGAGCGCGGCCTCACCGCGCCCGGCCACGGGCGTGCCGACGGTGATGTCGGCACTGCCGGACAGGCGTCCGAGCAGCGCCGCGAACGCGGTGTGCACGACCATGAACAGCGTCGCGCCGGATGCCCTGGCCAGCTCGGTCAGCCGGGCGTGGGTGCGCGCGTCGAGCGTGACCGGCACCGTGCCACCGGCGAGGGTGCGCACGGCCGGGCGGGGGCGGTCCAGCGGGAGGGCGAGTTCGTCCGGGAGATCGGCGAGTTCGCCGCGCCAGAAGTCGAGCTGGCGGGCGGCCACCGAGCCGGGGTCGGCTTCGTCACCGAGGGTCGCGCGCTGCCACAGGGCGTAGTCGGCGTACTGCACCGGCAGCGGCGTCCACGCGGGCGCGGTGCCGTCGCGGCGGGCCAGGTAGGCGGTCATCAGGTCGCGGACCAGCGGCGGGACGGACGAGCCGTCCGCGCTGATGTGGTGCACGACCACGGCCAGGACGGCCTCGTCGGTGTCCGCGTCCCGTCCGGCGGTGAGCCGGTACAGCACGACCTGCCAGGGGACGCCGGCCGTCACGTCGAACGTGGTCCCGGCCAGTTCGGTGACCGCCGCGACGACCTGGTCGGCCGCGATGTCGCGAACCCGCAGGGCGACACCGGCTTCGGTGGCGGACAGGATCTCCTGCACCGGGCCGTCGGCGGTCTCGGGATAGTAGGTGCGCAGCACTTCGTGGCGCTCGACGAGATCGCCGACGGCGGCGGCGAGCGCGTCGACATCGAGCGCACCGCTGAGCCGCACCGCGATCGGCACGTTGTAGCCGGCCGAATCGGGGTCGAACCGGTTGAGGAACCACATGCGCTGCTGCGCGGGCGAGAGCGGGAGCACGGCGGGCCGCTCCCCCGCCACCAGTGCCAGCCGGGCCGCGCCCTCGGCGCTGTCGAGCGCTGCGGCCAGCGCGGCCACCACGGGGGTTTCGAAGATCCGTGCCACCGGGACCTGCCGGTCCAGCGCGGCGCCGAGCCGGGCGGCGACCCGGGTCGCGATGAGCGAGTTGCCGCCGAGGTCGAAGAAATCGTCGTCGGCGCCGACCATGTCGAGGCCGAGCACGTCCGCGACCACCCCGGCCACCAGCTGCTCCGACGGCGTCGCCGGAGCGCGGAATTCGCGCGCGGCGAGTTCCGGTGCGGGCAGCGCACGCCGATCCAGCTTGCCGGAGGCGTTGACGGGCAGCGCGTCGAGCACCACGAAGGCGCTCGGCACCATGTAGGCCGGAAGCGCTTGCCGCAGTGCGGCCTTCACCGTGTCCAGGTCGATCGCCGGATCGGCGTTCGCTGGGACGAGATAGGCGGTGAGGTAGTCGCCGGTGCCGTCGTCGCGGACGGTGACGACGGCCCGATCGACGGCGTCGAGCGCGGACAGGATCGCTTCGATCTCGCCGAGCTCGATGCGCAGGCCGCGCAGTTTCACCTGGAAGTCGGTGCGGCCCAGGTACTCCAGTTCGCCGGTGCGGGTGCGCACGACGAGGTCGCCGGTGCGGTACATCCGCTCGCCGGGGGTCCCGTACGGGTTGGCGACGAAGCGGTCCGCCGACAGGTCGGGGCGGGCGAGGTAGCCGCGCGCCAGCTGGACACCGGCCAGGTACAGCTCGCCGGGCGTGCCGACCGGCACGGGGCGCAGGCGGGCGTCGAGCACGTGCAGGGCGGTATTGGCGACGGGCGCGCCGATCGGCACGGTGACGGTGTCGGCGTCGGTGACCTCGTGAAAGGTGACGTCGACGGCGGCCTCGGTCGGCCCGTACAGGTTGTGCACCGCCACCCGGGGCACCAGCGCGCGCAGGCGCTGGGCGTCGGCGGCGGGCAGCGCCTCACCGGAGGCGAACACCTGGCGCAGCGACCCGCACGCGGCGGCCCGTGGTTCGGCGAGGAACGCGGCCAGCATCGACGGCACGAAGTGCGCGACATCGACCCCGGTGCGGGTGATCAGCTCGGCCAGGTAGGCCGGATCGCGGTGCCCGTCGGGGCGGGCGACGACCAGGGTGGCGCCGATCTGCAAGGGCCAGAACAGTTCCCACACCGACACGTCGAAGGTGATCGGCGTCTTCTGCAGCACGACGCCGTCGGCGTCGAGCCGGTAGGCGTCCTGCATCCAGACCAGGCGGTTGACGATCGCGGTGTGGCTCACGGCCACACCCTTCGGCTTGCCGGTCGAGCCCGAGGTGAACAGCACGTAGGCCAGGTCGGCGGCGCGCAGCGGCCGGATCCGGTCGGCGTCGGTGACCGGGTCGGCGGCGAATCCGGACAGGTCCAGGTCCGCCGGATCGAGGACGCGGGCGCCGGGGAAGCCCGCGCCCGCGAGCACGCACACCGGCGCCGCGGTCGCGAGCACGTCGGCGATGCGGTCGGCCGGGTGGTCGGGGTCCAGCGGCAGGTAGGCCGCGCCTGCCGCCTGCGCGGCGTAGACGGCGACCAGCAGGTCGATGCCGCGGCGCAGGCCGACGCCGACGACGGCGCCGGGGCCCACGCCCTCGGCGATCAGGAACCGCGCCAGACGCGCGACCCGAGCGGCGAACTCGCCGTAGGTGATCCGCAGCCCCTCGAAGTCGAGGGCGACGGCGTCGGGGGTGCGCAGGGCTTGCGCGGCGAACATCGAGACGAGCGTCGCCTCGGCGTCCAGCGGGGCGGCGGTGTCGTTCCAGGCCGCCAGCTGGGCGGTTTCGGCGGGGTCGAGCAGGTCGATCTCGCCGACCGGCGCGGTCTCGTCGGCCACCACCGCGGCCAGGACACGCACGAAGCGTTCGCCGAAGGCCACGACCGTGGTTTCGTCGAACAGATCGGTGGCGTAGCGCAGCCAGCCACGCAGACCGGGTTCGCCCGCGGTGCCGGTGATCTCGTCGATCGCCAGCGACAGGTCGAACTGGGTGGTCGCGGCGGGCAGGGCGAACTCGCCGATGCGCAGGCCGGGCAGGTCGATGCCGGTGTCGTCGCGGTGCTCGAACGCGAGCATCACCTGCACGATCGGCGAATACGCGGTCGAGCGCGCCGGATTCAGCTCCTCGACCAGGCGCTCGAACGGCAGCTCGGCGTGGGCGAAGGCACGCAGATCGGCGGCGCGGACCTCGGCGAGCAGGTCACCGAACCCGGCGCCCGCGTCGACGGTGGTCCGCAGCACCAGGGTGTTGACGAACATGCCGACCAGATCGTCGAGCGCGGCATCGGCCCGTCCGGCGACGGGCGTGCCCACCACGATGTCGGCCCCGGCTCCCTGCCGCGACAGCAGCACCGCGAACGCCGCGTGCACCACCATGAAGGTGGACACACCGTGGCGGCGGGCCAGCTCCTCGATTCCGGTCACCACGTCGGCGGGCACGTCGAACCCGACGGACCCGCCCGCGCCGGTCCGCACGGCGGGCCGGGGCCGATCGGTGGCGAGCTCCAGTGCCGGTGCGAGACCGGCCAGTTCGTCGCGCCAGTGCGCCAGCTGCCGCGCCAGCCGCGATTCCGGATCGGCGGCGTCGCCGAGGACCGCGTGCTGCCACAGGGTGAAGTCGGGATACTGCACCGGCAGCGGCTCCCCCGCCGGCGCCGTTCCCGCGCTGCGCGCGACATACGCGGTGACGAGATCCCGGGCCAGCGGCGTGGTCGACACACCGTCGGCGGCGATGTGATGCACCGCGAGCACCAGCACGTGCTCGACCTCGTCCACCCGCGCGTCGCCGCGAACGACACCGTCGGTGACCCTGCCGTCGTGGCGAGCGACGGAGGACGTCAGACCGTCACGAATAGCACTGCCGGACAACGCATCACGGCGCGTGCCGACTGCCGCGGCACGGGTGTCACGGTGCGTGCCGATTGCTGCGGCACCGTGAGGCTCCGTGCCGTTGGGCAGCGCGATTCCTGGTGCCGCACCGTCGAAAGCGGCACCGTTGCGGCCGACGGGTGCGGCTGCTCGATCGTCCGGCACCCGCCGGAGCAGGGCGGCACGGACCGGGGGCTGGGAGGTCAGGTCGTATCCAGCCCCGATGATCGCGCGGACCGCGTCGGCCAGGTCGGCCTCGGCGACCTCGCGGACGTCGGCGACGGGCAGCACCCGGTCGACCGGGAGAACGACCTGGGTCGGCCCTTCGGCGTCCTCGGGGAAGACGGTCCGCAGCGATTCGTGCCGCGCGAGCACGTCGCCCAGGGCCGCCCACAGCGCGTCGGTGTCCAGGTCGCCGGTGAGGCGCAGGGCGATGGGCAGCGTGTAGACGGCGGAGTCGGGGTCGATCCGGTTCAGCAGCCACAGGCGGGTCTGGGCCAGCGACAGCGGGATTCGGGCCGGGCGCGGGTCTACCACGGTCAGCGGCGGCAGCTGCTCGGTGTGGGCGACGGCGCGGACGGCGAGACCGGCGACGGTGGGGGCGTCGAACACGTCGCGCACGTCGAGCGCGCTGCCCAGTGCCGCGTTGGCGCGGGCGACGAGCCGCATGGCGAGCAGGGAGTTGCCGCCGATGTCGAAGAAGTCGTCGTCGGCGCCGACCCGGGCCAGCCCGAGCAACTCGCCCACCACGGCGGCGAGCGCCGCCTGCGTGCCGGGGCGCGGCGCCACGTAGGCGGTGGTGACGGACAGGTCGGCGGCCGGGAGCGCGGCCCGGTCCAGCTTGCCCGCGGAGTTGAGCGGGACGGTGTCGAGCACCACCAGGTGCGCGGGCACCATGTAGGCGGGCACCCGGCTCGCGACGTGCGCGCGCACCACGGCGGGGTCGACCGCACCGGCGACGTAGGCGACCAGGCACTGCCGTCCGGCGTCGTCGGTCGCGGGGACCACGGTCGCGTGGGTGACGCCGGGCGCGTCGCCGAGCGCGGCCTCGATCTCGCCGAGCTCGATCCGCAGACCGCGGATCTTCACCTGGAAGTCGTTGCGGCCCAGGTACACCAGCGCGCCGGCGCTATCGCGGCGCACCAGATCACCGGTCCGGTACATGCGGCCGCCGTCGGGCCCGTACGGGTCGGCGACGAAGCGGTCGGCGGTCAGGTCGGGCCTGCCCAGGTAGCCGCGGGCGAGCTGGTCGCCCGCCAGGTACAGCTCGCCCGCGACCCCGGCGGGCACCGGGTGCAGCCGCTCGTCGAGCACGTAGGCGCGCACGTTCCAGCTCGGCCTGCCGATCGGCAGCTCGGTCTGCTCGACCGGCGCGGTGATCTGCTGGAAGGTGCTGGTGATCGTCACCTCGGTCGGGCCGTAGGTGTTGTGCAGCTCGGCGGGCACGGTGTCGAGCACGGTGGCCGCCAGCGCGGCGGGCAGCTCCTCGCCGCCCAGGTGCAGCATCCGCAGCCCGCTCAGGTCCGCGGCCAGCCCTTCGGCGAGCATCGCCGCCAGCACCGACGGCACGAATTCGGCGATGGTGACACGCTGTTCGCGCACCACCCGCGCCTGGTAGGCGAGGTCGAGGTGCCCGCCGGGCCGCAGCAGGACCAGGGTGGCGCCGAGCAGCGCCGGGCACAGCAGTTCCCACAGCGAGACGTCGAAGGTCAGCGGCGCGCGCTGAAGCAGCCGGTCCGCCGCCGTCAGGTCGTATTCGCCACGCAGCCAGCACAGTTCGTTGACCACGGCCCGATGCGAGACCAGCACGCCCTTGGGCAGACCGGTGGAGCCGGAGGTGAACAGCACGTAGGCCGGGTGCGCGGGGTGCAGCGGGGCGAGGCGTTCGGCGTCGGTGACCGGGCCGCCGGGCACCGGCGGCTGCGCCGGGTCCTCGAGCTGCGCGACGGTCAGCACCGGGAAGCCGGAGCGCGACGCGGCGGCGAAATGCACCGAGGCCGTGGCGGATCGGATGCCCCGGTCGACGTGGTCGAGGTCGCCCGCCGACGCGGCGACGACCAGGCGCGGGGCCGCCGTCTCGAGCACGTGCCCGATCCGGTCGGCGGGCTGGGCCGGATCGATCGGCACGTACACGCCACCGGCGGCGAGCACACCGTGCAGCACCACCAGCAGGTCGATGCCGCGCGGCACGGCGACCGCGACCGGGGTCTCCGGGCCGACACCGCAGTCGATCAGCCTGCGCGCGAGCCGGTTCGCCCGCGCGGCGAGCGCGCCGTAGGTGATCTCGGCACCCTCGAAGACGGCGGCGACGGCGTGCGGATCGCGGGCCGCGGCCGCGTCGAGCAGGTGCGCGGCCAGCGGGGCACCGATACCGAGTTCGGCGAGCGCGGGCGCGAGCGGCTCGACGTCACCGTGCGGACCGGCGAGCAGCCGCGCGCGGCCGTCCTCGTCGAGGACGGGGAGGTCGCCGACGGCGGTGCCGGGCGCGGTGACGGCGGCGCGCAGCACCCGCTCCAGCATGCCGACCAGGGTCGCGATGGTGTCGGCGTCGAAAAGGTCGGTGGCGTAGCGCAGTTCGAGGTCGAGGCCGTCGGCCGTGCCGTCGGCGCCGTAGTGGTCGACGAAGGTGAAGTCCAGGTCCACTTCGATCGGCGCGTCCGGCAGGGTCAGCCCCGACAGGGTCAGGCCGGGCAGCTCGAACGCGGTGGTGCGCTGGTTCTGCAGCGCCAGCGACACCTGGTACAGCGGCGCATAGCCCTGGGAGCGGGCCGGGTTGACCGCGTCGACGAGGCTTTCGAACGGCACGTCGGCGTGGTCGAAGGCATCGAGGTCACCGGCGCGGATGTCGTCGAGCAGGGCGCTGAACGGCACGGCGGCGGGCACGCTCGCGCGCAGCACCAGGGTGTTGACGAACATGCCGACGATGTCGTCGAGCTCACGATGCCCACGGCCCGCGACGGGCGTGCCGACGACGATGTCGGTGCCCGCGGACAGACGCGCCAGCAGCACCGCGAGACCGGCGTGCAGCACCATGAACGGGGTGGCGCGCCGCGCGCGGGCCAGCTGGTCGATCCGGCGGTGCAGGTCGGCGTCGAGGGTGGTGGTGAAGGTGGCGCCCCGGTGGGAGGCGACCAGCGGCCTGCGGCGGTCGGCGGGCAAGGTGAGCACGTCGGGCAGGCCGGCGAGCCGGTCGGTCCAGTAGGCGAGCTGATGGGCCAGCGGCGCGTCGGGATCCTCGGCGCTGCCGAGTCCTTCGGTCTGCCACAGCGCGTAGTCGGCGTAGTGCACGGCCAGCGCGGGCAGCCGCGGCTCGGCCCCGGCGGTGCGGGCCGCGTAGGCGGCGACCAGATCGCGGGTCAGCGGGCCCATCGACCAGCCGTCGGCGGCGATGTGGTGCACGACCAGCACCAGGATGTGCTCGGTCGATGTCACCCGCAGCAGCGCGGCGCGCACCGGCACCTCGGTGGTGATGTCGAAACCGCCGTCGAGTGTGGCGCCCACGGCGGCGGCCACCGCCTCGGCCTCGACGTCGGTGACCGCGAGGTCGGGGACGAACGGCGCGCCGACGAGCTGGGTGGCCTGCCCGTCGAACTCGGGATAGGTGGTCCGCAGTGTCTCGTGCCGGGCGATCAGGTCGCCCAGGGCGCCGCGCAGGGCGCCGGTGTCGAGGTCGCCGCTGAGCCGGATCGCGACCGGGATGTGGTAGGCGGTCGAGCCGGGATCGAAGCGGTGCAGGAACCACATGCGCTGCTGCGCGGGCGAGAGCGGAATCCGCTGCGGCCGTTGCCCGGCCACCGGTCCCCGCCTGCTGCCCGTGCCGCGCAGCGCGTCCAGGCGCACAGCGAGCCCGGCGACGGTGCTGGCCTCGAACAGCTCCCGCACCGGCACCTTGGCGTCCAGGACGGCGCCGAGCCGGGCGGCCACCTGGGTGGCGAGCAGCGAGTTGCCGCCGAGGGCGAAGAAGTCGTCGTCGGCGCCGACGCGGTCGAGCCCGACCACGTCGGCGAAGGTCGCCGCGACGATCCGCTCGGTCGCGGTCGCCGGTTCGCGATAGTCCCGCTCCGGCAGTTCCGGCGCGGGCAGCGCGCGGCGGTCGAGCTTGCCGGAGCTGTTGATCGGCAGCGCGTCGAGGAAGACATACGCGCCGGGCACCATGTACGACGGCAGCACCGCCGCGACGGCGGCATCCAGGTCGGCGGGCGACAGATGCTCGCGCCCGGGCGAATCACCCTCGGGGACAGCCGCATCACCCGCGACGGTATCGGGGGTGGGCACGATGTAGGCGACCAGCTGGTCCGGGCGGTCGGCGTCCGAGCGGACCAGCACCGCGACGCGGTCGACGCCGGGGACCGCGACGAGGGCGGCTTCGATCTCGGCGGGTTCGATGCGCAGACCGCGCAGCTTCACCTGGAAATCGGTGCGGCCCAGGTAGTGCAGGGCCGGTCCGGCGGGGCCGGTGCGCCAGGCGACGAGGTCGCCGGTGCGGTAGAGCCGGTCGCCGGTGCCGAACGGGTCGGCGACGAAGCGCTCGGCGGTCAGGTCGGCACGGCCGTGGTAGCCGTCGGCGAGCTGGGTGCCCGCCACGTACAGCTCGCCGGGAACCCCGGCGGGTACCGGACGCAGCCGCGAATCCAGCACGTACACGCGGGTATTGGCGACCGGGGTGCCGATCGGGGCGGCGGCGGTCGGCTCGGCGCCGACCTCGTGGGTGGTGACCTGGACGGCGGTTTCGGTGGGGCCGTACAGGTTCACGACGGCCGCACCGGTGGCGGTGCGCACGCGCTGGGCCAGCTCGGTGGTCAGCGCCTCGCCACCGGCGAACACCAGGCGCAGGCTCTCCGTACGGACCGGCTCGGCGACGACGGCGGCCAGCACCGAGGGCACGTACTGCACGACGCTCACCGCGTGCCGCGCGGTCACCTCGGCCAGATACGCCGGGTCGCGGTGTCCGTCGGCGGTGGCGAGGACCAGGCGGGCGCCGGTCTGCAACGGCCACAGCAGTTCCCACACCGACGCGTCGAAGGTGAACGGGGTCTTCTGCAGGACGACGTCACCGGCGGTGAGCGCGTACTCCCGCTGCAACCACCGCAGCTGGTTCACCACGGCCCGGTGCGGTACCGCCACGCCCTTCGGCCTGCCGGTCGAGCCGGAGGTGAACAGCACGTAGGCGAGGTGGTCCGGGCGCAGCGGGGTGACCCGCTCGGCGTCGGCGATCGGCTGATCCGCGAGCTCCGCCAGGTCGAGGGTGTCGATCTCGACGACCGAATCCGCCACGGCCACACCGTGACCGGCGGCCGTCAGCACGCACACCGGTGCCGTCCGGTCGAGCACGTACGCGGTCCGCTCGGCCGGATGATCCGGGTCGACGGGCACATACGCGGCGCCCGCCGCGAGCACAGCGTGCACGGCGACGAGTTGATCGAGACCGCGCCGCAGGGCCACGGCGACCACCGAGCCCGGTCCGGCGCCGACACCGATGAGGTGCCGCGCCAGCCGATGGACCCGGCTCGCGAATTCCGCGTACGTCAGCGACTCGACGGAGTCCGGATCGTCGCAGACAGCCGCATCGACCGGCACCCGCTCGGCATCCACGACCACCGCGACAGCGTCCGGGGTGGCGGCGACCTGGTCGGCGAACAGCGAAGCGAGCGTGGCCGCGGGGTCGAGGACCAGGTCGGTGGCGTTCCAGGAGGTCAGGACCTCGGTGGCTTCGGCCGGGTCGAGCAGGTCGAGATCGCCGACCGGGCGGGCCGGGTCGGCGAGGACACCGTCGAGCAGGCGGTGCAGGCGGGTGGCGAATCCGGCGACGGTGCTCGCGTCGAACAGATCGGTGGCGTAGAGGAACGCGCCGGACAGGCCCGCGGGCGCGCCGTGCTCGTCGCGGTGCTCGGTGAGGGTGAGTTCGAGGTCGAACTTGGCGACCGAGGTGGGCAGGTCGACGCCGGCCACCGTGAGCCCGGGCAGGGCGAGGGCGCGCGGCGTGTCCTCGTTGAGCGACAGCATCACCTGGAACAGCGGATTGCGCGCGGTGGAGCGCACCGGGTCGAGCACCTCGACCAGCCGCTCGAACGGCACATCGGCGTGGCCGAACGCGGCGAGGTCGGTCTCGCGCACCCGGGCCAGCAGCTCGGTGAACGAGGCGGCGGGGCTGACCTCGGTCCGCAGCACGAGGGTGTTGACGAACATGCCGATCAGGTCGTCGAGGGCCCGGTCGCCCCGCCCCGAGACCGGGGTGCCGATCGCGATGTCGGTGGTCGCCGACAGCCGCGCCAGCAGCACCGCGAACACCGCGTGCGCGGCCATGAACACGGTGACGCCCCGCGCCCGCGCGAAGTCGGCCAGCGCCCGGTGGGTTTCGGCATCGATGTCGATCGGGTGCAGCGCACCGCCGCGCGAGGCGACGGCGGGTCGCGTCCGATCGGTCGGCAGCTCCAGCTGCTCCGGCACGCCCGCCAGCGTGTCCGCCCAGAACGCCAACTGCCGCGCCGCCACCGATTCCGGATCGGCGGCATCGCCCAGCACGCTGTGCTGCCACACCGCGTAGTCGGCGTACTGCACCGTCAGCGCCGCCCACTGCGGCACGTTCCCGGTGGCCCTGGCACCGTAGGCGGTGAGCACATCGCGGATCAGCGGGCCGAACGAGAACCCGTCGGCGGCGATGTGATGCAGCACGATCACGAGCACGTACTCGGCGTCGCCGGAGCCCGATTCCGCGGCTTCGGACTCCGCCGCGATGTCGGTGACACGCAGGAGCGTGGCCCTGAGGGGCGCGTCGACGGTCAGGTCGAAACCCGTGGTGGCGCAGGCACGCACCGCGCCGGTCAGGGCCGCCGTGGTGACGATCTGCGGCAGCACCTCGGGGACCAGGCCGGTGGCGGGCAGGATCTCGGCGATCGCCCGGCCGTCGCGCTCGGGGTAGCGGGTGCGCAGGACCTCGTGGCGGTCCAGCACGTCGACGAGGGCGGCGTGCAGGGCGGCGACATCGAGGGCGCCGGTGAGCCGCACCGCCATCGGGATGTTGTCGGTGGCCGAGCCCGGGTCGAACCGGTTGAGGAACCACATCCGCTGCTGGGCGGGCGAAAGCGGCAGCGGGTCGGGCCGGGTGCCCGCGACGAGGGCGGGGCCGGAACCGGTGCCGCGCAGCCGGTCCGCGGCAGCGGCGAGGCCGAGCACGGTGGCGGTGTCGAAGAGCTGCCGGACCGGGATGCGGATGTCGAGGTCGGTGCCGAGGCGGGCCATCAGGCGGGTCGCCAGCAGCGAGGTGCCGCCCAGGTCGAAGAAATCGTCGTCGCGGCCGACCCGCTCCAGGCCGAGGACCTCGGCGAACGCGGCGGCGACGGCCTGCTCGGCCGGGGTCTCGGGAGCGCGATAGGCGGCGGCTTCGAAGACCGGCGCGGGCAGCGCGGCGCGGTCGAGCTTGCCGACCGGGGTCAGCGGCACCGCGTCGAGGGCGACGATCGCGGCCGGGACCATGTGCGCGGGCAGGTGGTCGGCGGCGTGCGCGAGCAGCGTCGCGGTGTCGACGGCCGTGCCCGCCACAGGCACCACGTAGGCCACCAGCACGGTCGCGCCCGCCTCGGTGCGATGCCCGAGGGTGGCGGCGAAGTCGACGGTGGCGTGCCGGGCGAGGACGGCGTCGATCTCGCCGAGCTCGATCCGGAAGCCACGCACCTTCACCTGGAAGTCGTTGCGGCCCAAGTACTCCAGGTCCCAGTCGGCCCCGGTGCGCACCCAGCGCACGGTGTCGCCGGTGCGGTACATCCGCTCGCCCGGCGCGCCGTAGGGATTGGTGACGAAGCGGCCCGCGGTGAGCGCGGGCCTGCGGTGGTATCCGCGCGCCAGCTGGGCTCCGGCGATGTACAGCTCGCCGACGACCCCCGCCGGGACCGGCCGCAACCGCTCGTCGAGCACCAGTTCGGTGGTGCCCTCCACCGGCGCGCCGAGCGTGATCGGCGTTGTCGCCGTGAGGGGTTCGCTGATATTGGTGACGATGGTGGTCTCGGTGGGGCCGTAGCCGTTGCGGAAGACCAGACCGGGGATCGCGGCGGTCCAGCGCGCCACCAGCTCCGCCGGGCACGCCTCGCCACCGACGACCACGACCCGCAGCTCGTCGAGCCCGTCCGGGTTCACCGTGGCCAGTGCGGACGGGGTGATGATCACATGGGTCACCCGCTCGGCCCGCAGCAGTTCACCCAGCTCCGCCCCACCGAACACGCCGGTCGGCGCGACGACCATGGTCGCGCCCGCGGTGACGGTCAGCAGCAGCTCGGCGACCGAGATGTCGAACGACGGCGACGCCACGTGCAGCACCCGCGCGTCGGCCGACGCCACGTACCGCCCCGCCTGCACCGGCAGATACGCCGCGACCGCACCGTGCGGAATCACCACGCCCTTGGGCAGACCGGTGGTGCCGGAGGTGTAGATGACATACGCGGGATCCAGTGGATCCACCGCACGGCGCGTTCCGCGACGACCGGAGACGAGCGGAGACGCACCCACCTCGAGTGCCGCCACATCGGCGTACACCGCCGCGTCACCTCCGGCGGTACCCGGTGCCGACCCGGCGTCGGTGGCACCTGACTCCGAGCCGAGCCGGTCCGCCCGCTCGGCGCCGACCACTGCGTCGAGCACGACCCACCCCACGGTGGCGGGCAGGTCAGGGCGCACCACGTCGACCGTGATACCCACGGCCGCACCGGAATCCGAGAGCATGTGGGTGATGCGGTCGGCGGGGTAGGTCGGGTCGACCGGCAGGAAGCCCGCGCCGGACTTCACGACACCCCAGACGGCGGTGACGGAGTCGGCGGAACGCGGAATGCTCACGGCGACGAGGTCACCCGCGCCGATGCCGAGGCCGGTCAGGTGCGCGGCCAGGCGCGAGGACGCGGCGTCGAGTTCGCCGTAGGTGAGGGTGCGCTCCCCGTCCCGGATCGCGATGGCGCCGGGGTCGGCGGCGGCGTCGGCCAGCACCCGCGGCAGCAGCGGGAACGGGGCGGCCGGGCCGCCGGAACGGCTGCTCAGCTCGGCGAGTTCGGCGTCGATCAGCAGCGGCAGGTCGGCGACCGGGGTCCGCGGGGCGGCGGCGATCGCGGCGAGCAGGCCGGTGAAGCGGCGCACCATCCGGGCGACGGTGGACTCGTCGAACAGATCGGTGGCGTAGGAGAATTCGCCGGACAGACCGGTGGCGCCGGACTCACGCAGCGTCACCGACAGATCGAACTTCTCGATGTCGTAGGGCAGGTCGACGGCGGCGGCGCGCAGGCCGGGCAGCTCGAAGTCGGCCTGCGGCAGGTTCTGCAGCGACAGCGCCACCTGGAACAGCGGGTGGCGACCGGCCGAGCGCGGCGGCGCGAGCACCTCCACCAGACGCTCGAACGGCAGGGTGGTGTGCTCGAACGCGGCCAGATCGTCGGCGCGGACCCGGCCGAGCAGGTCGGCGAAGGATTCCCCGCCGCGCACCTCGGTGCGCAGGATGGAGGTGTTGACGAACATGCCGATGACATCGTCGAGCTCGGCGGCGCCACGCCCGGCGACCGGGCTGCCGATCGCCACATCGGTATTGCCCGACAGGCGCGCGATCAACACCGACAGCGCCGCGTGCAGCACCATGAACAGGGTCGCGCCCTGGTCGGCGGCAACGGAATTCAGCGCCGAGACGAGATCGGCGTCGAGCGCGAATTCGGTCCGCTGCCCCCGCATCGACGCGACGGCGGGTCGCGGGCGATCGGTCGGCAGGCTCGACTCGTCCGGCAGCCCGGCCAGCGCGCCACGCCAGAACGCGATCTCCCGCCCGGCCCTGGACTCGGTGTCCTCCTCGGCCCCGAGCAGCGCCCGCTGCCACAGGGTGTAATCGGCGTATTGCACCGGCAGCGGCGCCCATTCCGGCGCCGCGCCCTCGGTCCGCGCGTAGTAGGCGGTCATGGTGTCGCGCACCAGCGGCCCGGCCGACCAGCCGTCCGAGGCGATGTGGTGCACCACCAGCACCAGCACGTGATCACCGTCGACCTCGTACAGCCGCGCCCGCAGCGGCGGCGCGGCGGTGACGTCGAACCCACGCAGGATCACCGCGGCCAACACATCGGGAAGGTCCTGCGCCACAACACTGATGGGCGTGAGCACACCGGACAACGTCGACGCCGCTACCGTCTCGGCACCACCGACCTCCGGACCGTCCAACGCGCCAGCAGCGCCAGCAGCGCCAGCAGCGCCAGCAGCGCCAGCAGCGCCAGCAGCGGGGAACGTCGAGTTCGACTCGGCGGCAAGCAAGTCGAATGCCGCCGACGGTGACAGGACGTGCTGGGTGCCGACCCCGTCGACCTCCGGGTACACCGTCCGCAGGACCTCGTGCCGGGCGATCAGATCGCCGACGGCGGCGCGCAGGGCGTCCTGGTCCAGCGCGCCGGACAGGCGGACCGCGATCGGGATGTTGTAGGCGCCGGTCGCCGGATCGAACCGGTTCAGGAACCACATGCGCTGCTGGGCGGGCGAGAGCGGCAGCACCTCGGGGCGCGGGCCGGCGACCAGGGCGGGCCGGTCGTCGATCGCGCCACCGTCGACCAGTTTCGCGAGCACGGCGACCGTCGGGCTGTCGAAGAAGTCCCGCACGTCCACGCGCACACCGAAGTTCGCCTGCAGGCGGGCGATGGCGCGGGTGGCGATCAGCGAGTTGCCGCCGAGGCGGAAGAAGTCGTCGTCCAGGCCGACGGTCTCGACCTCGAGCAGTTCGCCGAAGAGCGCGGCCACGGCGCGCTCGGTGGCGGTCACCGGCGCGCGGAACTCGGCCGCCGCGACCCGGAAATCGGGATCCGGCAGCGCCTTCCGATCCAGCTTGCCGCTGGCGTTGATCGGCATCGCGGGCAGCTGCACCAGCAGCGAGGGCACCATGTATTCCGGCATCGACGCCTTCGCGTGGACGACCAGCTCGGCCTCGTCGAGCGGCGCGCCGTCGACACTGACCACATAGCCGACCAGCGCCTCACCGGCGGCATGGCGATGCAGCACCACCGCCGCGTTGCCGACGCGCGGGTGCGCGGCCAGCACGGCCTCGATCTCCCCGAGCTCGATCCGCAGGCCACGCAGCTTCACCTGGAAGTCGGTGCGCCCCAGGTACTCCAGCTCGTCCCCGCCGGGCAGCTGCCGCACCAGGTCACCGGTGCGGTACATGCGCTCTCCGGGCACGCCGAACGGGTTGGCGACGAAGCGGTCGGCGGTCAGCCCGGGCCGGGCCACATAGCCGCGCGCCAGCTGCACCCCCGACAGATACAGCTCACCCACCACCCCGGCGGGCACCTCGTCGAGGTTCTCGTCGAGCACCAGCAGACCGGTGTCGTCGGCGGGGCCGCCGATCGGGACCGACACCTCGTCGGCGACGGTCACCTCGTGCGCGGTCACATCGACCGCCGCCTCGGTGGGGCCGTACAGGTTGTGCAGCGCGGTCGCCGACAGCTTGCGCAGCCGGGTGGCGGTGGCGGCGGGCAGCGCCTCGCCGGAGGCGAACACCAGCCGCAGCGACGACAGATCCACCGGCGCGGTGGTCTCGGACAGTTCACCGGCGAAGGCGGCCAGCATCGACGGCACGAAGTGGGTGACGCTCACCCGGTGCTCAGCGATCAGCGCGGCCAGGTAGGCGGGCTCACCGTGCCTGCCGGGTTCGGCGACGACCAGCCGGGCACCGATCTGCAAGGGCCAGAACAGCTCCCACACCGAGACGTCGAAGGTGTAGGGCGTCTTCTGCAGCACCACGTCGGCGTCGGTCAGCGTGTAGCAGCGCTGGCGCCAGTCCAGGTTCGCCACGATCGCGCCGTGCGTGACGGCCACGCCCTTGGGCCTGCCGGTGGACCCCGAGGTGAAGATGACATAGGCGGCGTTGCCCGCCCGCGCGCCGCCGTCGACCTCGGCGGGCGGCACGGTCCAGTCGATGTCGTCGGTGCACAGGACCGGCGCGCCGGGCAGATCGGGCTCGTCGGCGGCGCGGGTCACCACGACGACCGGCCGCGCCACCTCGAGCACGTAGCGCAGCCGGTCCACCGGGTGATCCGGATCCAGCGGCACGTACGCGCCACCGGCGCGCACGATCGCGTGCACGGCGACGATCAGCTCCACGCTGCGCCGCATGGCCAGCCCGACCAGGGCTTCCGGTCCCACGCCGAGGTCGACCAGCCGCGCGGCCAGCACCCGCACCCTGGCGTCGAATTCGGCGTAGGTCAGCGTCTGCGCGCCGAACTGCACCGCGACCAGGTCGGGTGTGCGGGCCAGCTGCTCGGCGAACCGGTCGACCAGGGTCGGCGCCTGCCCCGCCACCGGCGGCTGCACACCCAGCGCGGCCATGGCGTCACCGGCCAGCGCGTCCAGCAGCAGCCCGAACGTCCCGTCGGCGGCATCGACCACGCCGGGGAACAGTTCGGCGAGCACGACCTGCACCAGGGTCTCGGGATCCAGTGCGCCACCGGTCAGCTCGGCCATCACCGTCAGCCGCGCGTCGAGCTCGGCATAGGAGACCGAGGTGCCGTCGAACTCGACCGCGCTGCGGCCCGGCTCCATCGCCGCGACCGTCGCCACCAGCGCCGCCAGCTGTTCTGTTCCCGCGCGCGCCGGAGTGGTGTTGGTCATCTGGACTGCCTTCCATCTACCGACCGCAGGTGACGCCACGCGGCCGCAATACAACTCGGAACTCCCCGGACCCACCGGGGTGACGGGATCGGCGCGGGGCGGCCAACCTCGGGCACCCAGCCCGAAATCCGCCCTCTCACACCGGCACTCAGTGCGATCGGCTATGACACGATCGCGACCCACCGGCTCGCCGCCATGCAACCAGCTATGACTCGGTTATCTCCCGACCTCCATCGTCAACCCCGACACCTGACACCCGCGCCCGCAGACGAGAGAAGCGTATTCGGTCCGATAATAAACCGGACCAGATTCCGTCAAAATCTCGGTTCGAAGCCCTGGTTTCCGGCGCTGAGAACGGTCCAGCAATACGACCGCATACGCCGAGGGGACAGCTCTCGCCCGGTCGTCCGTCATGGACGGTGTGGCGGCTGTCGGCACAGGTTCACACTGTGTCGGGCAACACTATGTGAAACAACGTTGCATCAACGTTGCATCGCAGTGATTCACACCACTTTTCCGCGCGCGAGGCGTCCCCCGGACACGACGAAACCCCCCGCCGTGCGAGACGACGAGGGGTTTCGGTGGTCGGTACGGCTACCGGCGCGGTTACTCCGCGGCGGCGTCCTCGGCCGGGGCGGCCTCGGCGGCCGGGGCCTCTTCCTCGACGGGGACCAGCGAGATCTTGCCGCGGTTGTCGATGTCGGCGATCTCCACGCGCAGCTTGTCGCCGACGTTGACCACGTCTTCGACCTTGGCCACGCGCTTGCCCTGGCCCAGCTTGGAGATGTGCACCAGGCCGTCACGGCCCGGCAGCAGCGAGACGAACGCGCCGAAGGCGGTGGTCTTGACGACCGTGCCCAGGAAGCGCTCGCCGACCTTCGGCAGCTGCGGGTTCGCGATCGCGTTGATCGCGTCGATCGCGGCCTGCGCCGACGGGCCGTCGGTCGCACCGACGAACACGGTGCCGTCATCCTCGATGGAGATGTTGGCGCCGGTGTCCTCGGTGATCTGGTTGATCATCTTGCCCTTGGGGCCGATGACCTCACCGATCTTGTCGACCGGGATCTTGATCGCGGTGACGCGCGGGGCGTACGGGCTCATCTCGTCCGGGGTGGCGATGGCCTCGGCCATCACGTCCAGGATGGTGGTGCGGGCGTCGTGCGCCTGGTTCAGCGCGCCGGCCAGCACCTGCGAGGGGATGCCGTCGAGCTTGGTGTCCAGCTGCAGGGCGGTGACGAAGTCGCGGGTACCGGCGACCTTGAAGTCCATGTCGCCGAAGGCATCCTCGGCGCCGAGGATGTCGGTCAGCGCGACGTAGCGGACCTCGTCCTCACCCTTGTCGTTGGTGACGGTGTCCGACACCAGGCCCATGGCGATACCGGCGACCGGCGCCTTCAGCGGCACACCGGCGTTGAGCAGCGACAGGGTCGAGGCGCACACCGAACCCATCGAGGTGGAGCCGTTGGAGCCCAGCGCCTCCGAGACCTGACGGATGGCGTAGGGGAACTCCTCCTGCGAGGGCAGCACCGGCATCAGCGCACGCTCGGCGAGCGCGCCGTGGCCGATCTCGCGACGCTTCGGCGAACCGACGCGACCGGTCTCACCGGTGGAGAACGGCGGGAAGTTGTAGTGGTGCATGTAGCGCTTGGTGGTCTCCGGGCCGAGCGAGTCGACCTGCTGGGCCATCTTCACCATGTCCAGGGTGGTGACGCCCATGATCTGGGTCTCGCCACGCTCGAACAGCGCCGAACCGTGGGCGCGCGGGATCACGGCGACCTCGGCGCTCAGCGCGCGGATGTCGGCCAGACCACGGCCGTCGATGCGGAAGCCGTCGGTGAGGATGCGCTGACGCACCAGCTTCTTGGTGACCGAGCGGAACGCCGCGCCCAGTTCCTTCTCGCGACCGGTGAAGTCCTCGCCCAGCCGCGAGAGCACGTCCAGCTTGATCTCGTCGATCTTGGCCTCACGGGCCTGCTTGTCGGCGATGCTCAGCGCCTCGTTCAGCTCACGCTTGGCGGTGCCCTCGACGGCCTCGAACACGTCGGCGGCGTACGGCGGGAAGAGCGGGAACTCCTCGGTGGGCTTGGCGGCCAGGGTCGCCAGGTCCGACTGCGCGCGGCACAGGCGGGCGATGAACGGCTTGGCGGCCTCGAGGCCCTCGGCCACGACGGCCTCGGTCGGCGCCTGCGCGCCGTCCTCGATCAGGGCGATGACCTTGTCGGTGGCCTCGGCCTCGACCATCATGATGGCGACGTCACCGGTCTCGGTGACGCGGCCCGCGACGACCATGTCGAACACGGCGCCCTCGAGCTGCTCCACGGTCGGGAACGCGACCCACTGGCCACCGATCAGGGCGACGCGCACGCCGCCGACCGGGCCGGAGAACGGCAGGCCGGAGATCTGGGTGGACGCCGAGGCGGCGTTGATGGCCACCACGTCGTAGAGGTCCTGCGGGTCCAGGCTCAGCACGGTGACCACGACCTGGATCTCGTTGCGCAGGCCGTCGACGAACGACGGGCGCAGCGGACGGTCGATCAGGCGGCAGGTCAGGATCGCGTCGGTGGAGGGGCGGCCCTCGCGACGGAAGAACGAGCCGGGGATGCGGCCCGCGGCGTACATGCGCTCTTCGACGTCGACCGTCAGCGGGAAGAAGTCGAACTGGTCCTTGGGGTGCTTGCCGGCGGTGGTCGCCGACAGCAGCATGGTCTCGTCGTCCAGGTAGGCGACGACGGATCCGGCGGCCTGCTTGGCCAGACGGCCCGTCTCGAAGCGGATGGTGCGGGTGCCGAAGCTGCCGTTGTCGATCAGCGCGACCGACTCGAAAACACCGGGCTCGACCTCGACCGCGGTCGAAGTACGTTCAGTTGTCTGCGTCATTTTTCTTCTCTCGACCTCTCGTCTCGCCGGAGCGCAGCACCATCTGGGCGCGAACCAGCTATTCGTCAGCCGTACCGGACACGGACACGTGGGAACCCTCCTGGCTGCCACGCGCAGCACCCGGCCGGATCCCCTTGGAAGCGGCGACGCGGAGGCGGTCATCGATCGAAGCCCGACGGCGGCGGGAATTCGCCAGCCGAAAGGCCACTACCGAAGACCGACGCCACGCGGACGGATGCATACGGCTGTCACATGTTGTAGTGCACGCGGAAACCCGATGGTCGCCGAATACACGAATAGCCAACGAGAAGAAGTGTACTTCTTCCCATTGGCTACTCGCCGACCGCCTCAGCGGGGAGGCGTGTCGAAGCAGATCAGCGGCGCAGGCCGAGACGCTCGATGAGCGAACGGTAGCGCTCGATGTCCTTGGCCTGCAGGTACTTCGACAGGCGGCGACGACGACCGATCAGGGCCAGCAGGCCGTGCCGGGTGTGGTGATCGTGCTTGTGCTGCTTCAGGTGCTCGGTCAGGTCCGAGATCCGCTTCGACAGCAGCGCGATCTGCGCCTCCGGCGAGCCGGTGTCCTTCTCGTGCAGGCCGTACTCGGCCAGGATGGCCGACTTCTGCTCAGTGGTCAGCGCCATGCGGCATCGACTCCTATTTCTCAGGGCTCATCCCCGCTCGCGCGAGGAATACCGTTGGACTGCGCTCGAAGCCTGGACAAACCAGGTGGGCGCCACCGCAGACCGCAGCAAACCCGAGGATCGACTGTACCGGAGCGCTCGAGCCCGGGCCGAACCGGGTGTCAGGCGTCGGCGGCGGTGAGCACCTTGCGGGCGTTCTCGACGTCGCGGCCCATGGCCTCGACCAGGTCGTCGATGGTGTCGAACTTGCGCATCCCGCGCAGCTGCTCGACGAAATCGACCGCGACGTGCTGGCCGTACAGATCGGCCTCACCGTCGAGGACGAACGCCTCCACGGTGCGCGAACGCCCCGAGAAGGTGGGGTTGGTGCCGACCGAGATGGCGGCCATCGCCCGCTCGCCGGGTTCGACGGTGCCGATGGTCGGACCGGGCCCGAGCACGGTGAACCAGCCCGCGTACACGCCGTCGGCCGGGATGGCCGCGTGCATCGGCGGGGCGACGTTGGCGGTCGGGAAGCCGAGCCCGCGGCCGCGGCCGTCGCCGTGCACGACGACGCCCTCGACCCGATGCGGCCTGCCCAGCGCCTCGGCGGCGGCCGCCATGTCGCCCGCGTCGACGCAGGCGCGGATGTAGGTGGAGGAGAAGGTGACGGCGTGCTCGCCGAGCAGAGTGACGCCGTCGACCTCGAAGCCGAAGCGGGCGCCCAGATCGCGCATGGTGTCGACGGTGCCCGCGGCCTTCTTGCCGAAGGTGAAGTTGTCACCGACGACGACCTCGGTGACGTGCAGCCGCTCGACCAGCAGGTCGTGGACGTAACCGGCCGGGGTGAGCTTCATGAAGTCCTGGGTGAACGGCATCACGCAGAACACATCGATCCCGAGCTCCTCGGCGAGCTCGGCCCGCCGGGTCAGGGTGGTGAGCTGCGCGGGATGGGAACCGGGCCGGACCACTTCCATGGGATGCGGATCGAAGGTCATCAGAACCGAGGGAACATCACGCTTCTTCGCCGCGGCCACCGCGCGGCTGATCAGCTGCGCGTGCCCGCGATGCACGCCGTCGAACACGCCGATCGTGAGGACGCAGCGCCCCCAGTCGGCGGGCACATCGTCGAGACTTCGCCATCTCTGCACAGAGCGAAGCCTACGCAACGTTATTCGCCGGCGCCGTGCCGGTCCGCCGATGTGTCATTCGGGCCAGGGATGCCTAACATCAATGATGTGCCAGGTAAACGAGATGTCGCTACCCGCCGAGCGTCGACAGCGCCCGGTGAACAGGCCGAACTCGCTGCCACCGCGACGCTCGCGCCCGAATTGTCCGCGGTGGCGCAGGACTATCTGAAGGTCATCTGGACCGCGCAGGAGTGGTCACAGGAAAAAGTGTCGACCAAGCTGCTCGCCGAGCGGATCGGCGTGTCGGCCTCGACGGTGTCCGAGGCGGTGCGCAAGCTCGCCGATCAGGGGCTGGTCGAGCACGCCCGGTACGGCGCGATCACCCTCACCGAGCACGGCAGACGCGCCGCCGTCGCCATGGTGCGCAGGCACCGGCTGATCGAGACGTTCCTGGTGAACGAGCTCGGGTACGGCTGGGACGAGGTGCACGACGAGGCCGAGGTGCTCGAGCACGCGGTCTCGGAACTGCTGATGACGCGCATAGACGCCAAACTCGGCCACCCCGACCGCGATCCGCACGGCGACCCCATCCCGTCGGTCGACGGCGCGGTCCCTACGCCGCCGGCGCGACGCCTGTCCGACTTCGCCGCGGGCGAGTCCGGCCGCGTCGCCCGCATCTCCGACTCCGACCCCGCGATGCTGCGCTACTTCGACTCGGTCGGCATCGCCCTCGACACCGTGATCGCGGTCGAGGAGCGCCGCGACTTCGCCGGCACCATCGCGGTCCGCATCGCCGCCGCCGAGGCGCCGACCGAGCTGGGAACCCTCGCCGCCGAAGCCATCTGGCTGACGGCCTAGCTCAGCAGGAGAAGTAGTGCCGCAGGGTGTCGGGGACACCGGCGGCACTCGCCTCGGCCCAGCACGTGTCGTGCGGGAACTGGACATACGTGGCCCAGGTGCCGGTGGCGCGGGTGATGATCCGCTGGTTGTCGCCGGGGCTGTCCCAGGACACGATCGCCCAGCGTCCGTCGCAGTGCGAGATGGTGGCGGCCGGACCCGCGTCGACCCCGAGTTCGGTCTCCACGGTGGCTTCGGCGCAGGCGGGCGCCGGTGCGGTGTCCTGGAAGCGCAGGTTCCCGGTGACGGTCGCACCCGCCTCGACCAGGAACAGCGAGTGCATGCCCTCGGGAACCGGGTTCGTGCCCGCGGGCGCCGTCATGCCGAAGTGGTAGCAGCCCGTCGCCGCGGTGAAGACGGCCAGCCCGGCCGCGTCGGTGACGCCCTCCTGGCGCTGGGTCTCGGTGGTCTCACCGACGGGAATGTCGTGGCCTGCCGGATCGCACGGCTGCTGGAGCGAAAGCCGCACGGGCACACCGGGGACCGGAACCCCGGACAGGGTCGCCGTCCGCAGGACGACGGTGCCGGTCGCGGGCGTGGGCGGCGGCGTGGTGCGCACGGACGTCGGCGCGGCGGAGGTGCCCACCGGCGGGCGGGTCACCGGCGACGGGCTGGTGACCGGAGCCTCGCTCGGCGGCACGATGACGGGCGGCCGTGACGTGCTGGTCACGGTGCTCGGCCGCACCGAACTCGACGATTCCACCGACTGCGGACCATCACCCCCACACCCCGCGAGCAACAATGTCACACCGGCGACCACGCCGATCCAGGTCTTCCGCAGTGCGGCCATGGCCCACCCCTCCGTAGCCGAGAGCTATTCGTCCTGGCTATCGCGAGAGGTGGCTGTGGTGTTAACCACGGTCCAGTACCCCTGACATCACGGCCGTTCCCTCAGCGCGACAGGAAGTCCAGCAGCACACGGACGGCAGACGGTCTAGCCCTGGTTGAGGTCGAGGAACTCCGCCAGCGGTGTCGAAGCCGACCACATCTGCTCGAAGTTGACGATGTAGTAGCCGACGAAATTACGGTCGGTGACACTGAATCCGTTCAGCTTCTGCCGCCCACCGCCGGAGAAGGCGAGGAAGGCAACGGTGTCGTCGAGCAGCGCCATACTGACACCGTCGACAACCGCGGACCAGTCGATGACATTCGCCTCGTAGGACAAGATGCCGGCGGTCTGGTCTCGATGGCTGCGCAACCAGTCGAGCATGCTGGGCACGACGACGCCGTTGCGGGTCGGCGCCGCGATCACCCGGCGCGCAGACCGCTGTTCGTTACCGCAGCTGCGCGCCCAGTCCAGGACGGCCTCGAAATAGTCCGCCGAGGCACTCGATGCGAACGATGTCGGCGGGTGGGCTCGCAAATAGGTGCAGCGGATTTCCTGCGTCGCCGCCCGAACCTGTCGTGCTGCGGCGGAGTAGAACTCGGGGTTGTCCCGGTACCAGGTGGTGGAGATGAGGCTGGTCGAGGTGTCCTCGCGCACAAGGACATCGGCGGGTCCGGAGCCGTAACGCTCGGCATCCCGGTCGGCGCGGGTCTGTTCCCACAGGCTCTGCCACTCCCGCAACTCGGCCGCGTTCTCGGCGAGGGCAGGCTCGCACGCGACGACCAGCGCCTCGGTGTGACGCCAGCTGGGAAAGCGGTTGCCGCTCAACCAGTCCGCCACCATGGCCCGGCTGATCATCATCCGCCCCGCCAGAACCTGCTGGGTCGGATTGCCGAACCGCTCACGGTGGGCCCGTAGTTTCGCTGCGAACCGATCCGTCGCGGTCCGATCGATCATGAAGCATCACCCCTGCCGCCATGATGCCCTTCGGTGTCGGCAGATGTCGACAAATGTCGACGCGAGCGTCGACGCGGTGCCGCCGCCGCGCGATCCCGTCGGTAGGTGTCGACCTGGTGCCGTCACCACGGCGGCGTCCCGAACATGGGAATCACCGCACCCTCCTACCCGAACGGTGGCACCCATGAAGATCCTCTTCCGAATCCAGTTCACCGAGCGCCTCGCGTTGTCGGCGGGCTTGCTGGTCGCGATCGCGTTGTTCGCGATGCCGGAGCAGGCAGCCGCGCGATGTCCGGACATCGATCCCGGCGTGGCGTTGTTCGTCGTCGCCACGATGCTCTTCGCCCGTACCGCTGCTTCGCCTGTGCCGCAGCGGGCATAGCCGAAGCCGTCCGGGTCGTGTGACGGCGGCCCGGACAGGTGCCATCAGCGCGACAGGAAGTCCAGCAGCACACGGAATTCCGGGAGCGAGAGGTAGCCGTCGCCGTCCTGGTCGGCGGCCGCGAGCAGGTCGGCGGCCGGTTCCTCGATGCGGCCGCCGCCGACGTGGCGGATCAGCGAATCCAGTTCGCTCACCGAGATCCGGCCGTCGCCGTTGACGTCGAAGACCCGGAACGCGGCGTCGGCGTCGGTCACCTCGATGCGGCCCTCGACCACGGCGGCGTCGAATTCGGCGCGGGAGACCAGGAAGTCGCCGTTGGTGTCGGCCGCGGCGACCAGGCGTTCGATCGCCGCGCGGTCGACCTCGATACCGGCGGAACGGATGCCGGTCGCGATGTCGTCGACCGACACCAGCCCGTCGCCGTCGCGGTCCCACAGCGTGAACGTGTCGACCGGCTCTGTACTCATCTCGCTACCCTTCCCCCGGTCGGCGATATCCGCACGCCGACCGTCACCGCCACTCTACGGAGGCGGCAGCGACGACGTCCGGCGAGCCGGGCGGCGGTGCCCGCGGGTACCCGCCGCCGAACGCCGAAGCGGCGCAACGCCTTCGGTGTCAGTCGCCGATGCCCTGCGGACGGACCACCATCACCGAGGCCGCCCGCTTGCCGCTCTCCTCGAGCAGCGCGATGGCCCGGCCCGCCGGGTCGATGGCGGCGTAGACGCCCGCGAGCCCGATCGGCTCGAGCCACCGGCCGTTGCGCAGGTCGTTCGCCTGGGACTCGTCGATGTCGCGGTGCGGGAAGGCCGTGCGGACCGCGGTGTCGATATCGAGGCTGAGCAGCGGCTGTTCGGCTTCCGCGGCGGCGGCCAGCTGCTCGAGGGTGCGGGCGTGTTCGAGGGTGAACGGGCCGACCCTGGTGCGGCGCAACGCCGTCAGGTGACCACCGACGCCGAGGGCGGCGCCGAGATCGCGGGCCAGCGCGCGGATGTAGGTGCCCGAGGAGCACTCGACCTCCACATCCAGGTCGACGAACTCGCCGTCGGCGACGTCGCGGCGAGCCAGGATGTCGAAGCGCGACACCGTCACCGGGCGGGCCGCGAGCTGCACGTCCTCCCCCGCGCGGGCGCGGGCGTAGGCGCGTTCGCCGTCGACCTTGATGGCGCTCACCGTGGCCGGGATCTGCGCGATGTCACCGGTCAGCGCCGCGACACCGGCCGCGATCTCGGCATCGGTGACGTGCAGCGCCGGGGTGGTCGCGGTGACCTCGCCCTCCGCGTCGTCGGTGATCGTGGCCTGGCCGAGCCGGATGGTCGCGGTGTAGGCCTTGGTGGTGAGGATCAGCTGTCCGAGCAGCTTGGTCGCCCGTTCCACGCCGAGCACCAGCACTCCGGTGGCCATCGGGTCGAGGGTGCCCGCGTGCCCGACCTTCTTGGTGCGCAACAGCTTCCGGCTGCGCGCGACGACGTCGTGGCTGGTCCAGCCGCCGTCCTTGTCGACGATGACCAGGCCGCCCAGCGGGTCCACCGCGGGGATGCGCGCGCCCATCAGCCGTGCGCGATCGCGGTCAGGATCAGCCCGTCGGCGATCATCCAGCGGCCGTCGAACGAGGTCAGCGGGGCGCCGCCGTCGTTCGTCGTCCCGGGAACCAGCAGTCGCGTGTGGAACGTACCCGCGCCGGAATCGGCGGTGCGGGAATCGATCTCGAAGGTGATGTGCGCGTCCTCGAAACCGAGCCAGCGCAGCGTCAGCGGGAACCAGGCCTTGTAGGTGGCCTCCTTCGCGCAGAACAGCAGGCGGTCCAGGTGCAGGCCGTCGGCGGGCGCGGTGGCCAGCCACTCGCGTTCGGCGGGCAGGCTGACCGAGTCGAGCACGCCCTCGGGCAGCGCGCCGTGCGGTTCCGCGTCGATGCCGACCGAGCGGAACCGCAACGCGTGCGCCATCGCGGCGGCGCGGTAGCCGTCGCAGTGGGTCAGGCTGCCGACCACGCCGCGCGGGAACAGGGGCATGCCCCGCTCCCCCTTGCCGATCGCCACCGGCGGCTCGCCCAGTTGCTCGAGCGCGAGGCGGGCGCAGTGGCGGGCGCCGATGAAGTCGCGCCTGCGCTTATCGACCGACTTGGCGATGAGGTGCTCCTCGGCGGGATGCGCCTTCAGGTCCTCCGGGTACGCCAGCAACTCGGCGGCGGCAACGCCCGAGGGCAGAATGTTGTCAATCATCGAGTTCCAGCCTAGTAGTGGTCAGATGCCACGGCGACGGTCGGCCTTGGCGCGCATCTCGGCTGCGGCGGCTTCCATTTCCGGGGTGACGGTGAAGTGGCCGCCCCAGGCGTTGAGGTCGCCGTCGGCGTAGACGGGTTCGGGCAGGATCTGGCGCAGCAGGGGATCCGGCATGCCGCGGCGCTTCCATTCGCGGGGGTAGCCGAGGGAGACCTCTTCGAAGCGGACGCCGTCGTAGAAGGTGGTGCGCGGGATGTGCAGGTGGCCGTAGACCGAGCAGACCACGTTGTAGCTGGTGTGCCAGTCGGCGGTGAGATCGGTGCCGCACCACATCGAGAACTCGGGATAGAACAGGATCTCGGTGGGCTGGCGGACCAGCGGGAAGTGGTTGACCAGCACCACCGGAGCATCGGGGCCAAGCGCGTCGAGGCGGCGCTGGGTGTACTGCACCCGGGCGTGGCACCAGGCGTCGCGGGTGAGGTACGGGTCGGGGGTCAGCAGGAACTCGTCGGTCGCGACGACATTGCGTTCCCGTGCCACGGCCAGCCCCTGGGCCTTGGTGGTGGTGCCCGCGGGCAGCCACGAGTAGTCGTAGAGCAGGAACATCGGCGCGATGGTGACGCGGCCGCCGTACTGTTCGGCGCCCGAGCCGGTCCACACCGGATACGGATCCTCCGGGGTCACCACGTCGAGGTCGCGGCACATCGAGACCAGGTAGTCGTAGCGGGCGGCGCCGTGCATCTGCACCGGGTCCTTGGGCGTGGTCCAGAGCTCGTGATTGCCCGGCACCCAGATGACCTTCGCGAACCGGCCGCGCAGCAGCTCCAGCGCCCAGCGGACCTCTTCGGCCTTCTCGCCCACGTCACCGGCGACGATCAGCCAGTCCTCCGGCGAGTCCGGGTGGATCTGCTCCACCACCGGTTTGTTGCCCTGATGCCCCACGTGCACATCACTGACCGCCATCAACTTCGGAATCACCTGTCCACAGTGGCACACCCGCGAACCGGCGCCCGCGCGGGTTCGCCCGTTCCGATCGCGCGGTCGTCGGCGACCAGCGGATACAGCGGTCCGGGGACGCCGCTATCGGGCCGTCAGACGCGGAACAGCCCGGCGACGAAGGACACCACCTGTGGTCGTGCCTGGGCGTCGATCTCGGGGTGCCCGCCCGGGTACTGGCCGAATTCCACCGCGGTGCCCGCCGCGCGCATCTGCGCGAGCAGGGTGTAGGTCATCGGCAGCGGGACCACCGTGTCGGCGGCGCCGTGCACGATCAGGATGGGCTGGCGGTAGCCGACCGTGGGGACCACCATGTAGTCGCGCAGGGCCGCGCCGATGCCGTCGGCGTCCACCGGGCGCGCCAGCAGCGCGCCGATCGACGCGCCGTCGACCACCGCGCCGAAGTCGTCGACGCAGCTGGTGGCGATCGCGTCGACCACCTCCCGGCCGCGCGCGCTGAGCAGGCCGTTCACATCCAGGTCGGGACGGGCGGCGCGCAGCCCGGCGAGGATGCCGGCGAACGGGCCGACCAGCTCGTCCACGATCGGCAGATTCGGCACCCGCGGGTCGAGCCGGGACAGGACCTGTTCGAAGTTGGATTCCGGCGCCAGCGCGACGGTGCCGCGGAAGTCCAGTTCGGGCGCGTAGTCATCGGCCAGATTGCCGGTGGCCAGCGCCGCGTGGCCGCCCTGCGATCCGCCGACCACGGCCCAGGTGGCCGAGAGGTCCGGCTCGGCCGCGCGGGCGGCGCGGACCAGGTCGATCGTCGCCGTCGCCTCGGTGCGGGTGTGCAGGTAGGGATGCACGGTGTCGGACCCGACGGACAGGCCGAGGTAGTCCGGCGCGACCACGGCCCAGCCGCGATCGAGGAAGGACCGCAGCAGCGGCTGCTCGTGCACCGCCTTGTTCGTCGTGATGCCGCACTGCGGGCCGAGGCCGCTGGTGCCGTGGTCCCAGGCCACGACCGGGTAGCCACCCGCGGGCGGCGGCGAGTCCGGCAGCAGCACGAGCCCGGCACCGTTGATCAGTCCACCGGTGGGTCCCTCGGTGCGGTAGTCCACGATGGCCGCGCGCGACCAGTTTCCCCAGCCCGCGGGCTGATCGATGTGCCCGAGCAGGGTGCCCGCTCCGTCGGGCGCCGCGTGCGCCGTCGGCACTCCGAGCCCGAGCCCCGCGAGCAGGACGGCGGCACCGACCGCCGCTCGGAGACCGATACTCCTGGACATCACGCCACGCACTACGTCGCCTCCATCGTCGGCTCGAGGTCCTCCGTTCCGACGGTAGTGCGAACTCGCCGTACCAGGTATCGCTGTGACGAGCGCCACTCCGGCTAGGCGGCCCCGGTCGGGACGTCGGCGCCGACGCGGGCCCAGCGACCGGATCTGGCGCGGGCGACGACGGCGAGCAGGCGCAAGAGCATGAACGCCACCAGCCCGGACCAGATACCCGCGACGCCCCAGTCGAAGACCAGGGCCAGCCAGATCAGCGGCAGGAAGCCGACCAGGGCGGCGACCAGCGTGGCGGTACGCAGGAAGGCCGCGTCGCCCGCGCCGAGGAGGACGCCGTCGAGCGCGAAGACGGCGCCGGCCACCGGGATCATGGCGACGAAGAACCACCAGATGACGTGGGTGCGCTCGAGGACCTGCGGGTCGTCGGTGAACAGCAGCGGGATCACGCCTGCCCCGGCGGCGAAGCAGGCGGCCAGGACCAGCGCGAAGATCACCGACCAGCCCGTCACCCGCCGGGCGATCCCCTTCGCGCCCCGCGCATTGCCCGCGCCGAGCGCGGCGCCGACGAGGGCCTGGGCCGCGATGGCCAGCGAATCCAGGGTCAGCGCGAGGAAATTCCACAGTTGCAGCACCAGCTGATGGGCGGCGACCGACGCGGCGCCGAAGCGGGCGGCGACCGCGGCGGCGGAGATGAAGCACGCCTGGAACGACAGGCTGCGCACGATGAGATCCCGGCCGAGGACCAGCTGGGCCCGCATCACGGCCGGATGGGGACGCAGCGAAACCCGTTCGCGCAGCAGCGCGTAGCCGAACAGGCCGCCGGTCACGAGCTGACCGACCACATTGGCCACCGCCGACCCCGCCAGCTCCAGGCGGGGCGCCCCGAGCAGCCCGTACACCAGCACCGGGCACAGCACGGCCGACAGCGCCAGTCCCGCCACCACATACATCAGCGGACGGCGCACATCCTGCACCCCGCGCATCCAGCCGTTGCCCGCCATCGACAGCAGGATCAGCGGCACCCCGAACAGGGCGATCCGCACCCAGCCCAGCGCCTCGTCCGCGATCTCACCGCCACCGGCGATCGCCGAGCACAGCGGCCCCGCGAACAGCTGCACCACCAGCAGGATCAGCACACCGATCGCCGCGCCCACCCAGCTGGCCTGCACGCCCTCCGCGACCGCGCCCGCCCGATCCCCCGCGCCGTGCCGTCGCGACGCGCGCGCGGTGGTGCCGTAGGACAGGAAGGTGAGCTGGGTGCTGACCGACCCCACGATGACTCCACCGACCGCGAGCCCGGCCAGGGCCAGCGCCCCCAGCCTGCCGACGATCGCCATGTCGAACAGCAGGTACAGCGGCTCGGCCACGAGCACGCCGAGGGTGGGCAGCGCGATCCCGAGAATCCGCCGCGGCCCCACCTCGGCGTCCGGATCAACCGTGGACATCAGGCTCCGCCTCCCCGTCGATGGCGCCCGAACCGGCGCCCGCCACCGATGCTCGCACACCCGTCGCGACCCGATCCCGCGCCGCGACGAGCGCCGGACCACGAGCCCGGCGCGGGGCCGGACCGGACACGGCCGGTGCGGAACCGGACGATCCCGGCGAAATCCCTGGTAAATGTCGCGGTACCCGACGCCACCGGCGATACTGGTCACTCGCCCAGTCAGGGCGGACGCAGCGCGACCCCTCCGGTTCGCCCCGAGCTCTCAGGACAGCATCCATGGCGTTTGTACAGCGGTGGCGCGTGATCACGGCGTTCGCCCTCGTGGGAGCGGCGACCCAGGTCGTGTGGCTCAACTACGCGCCGGTCACCACGGTGGCGGCGGCCCATTTCGGGGTGTCGGAGTCGGCGGTCGGCTGGCTGGCCAATATGTTCCCGCTGCTGTACGTGGTGCTGGCGATCCCCGCTGGCATCCTGCTCGACCGCTGGTTCCGGCCCGCCCTGATCGCGGGCGCGGCGCTCACCGCGATCGGCGCCGACCTGCGCCTGCTGCACGACAGCTTCGCGATGGCGCTGGCCGGTCAGACGATCGTGGCCGTCGCGCAGCCGCTGGTGCTCAACGCGATCACCGGCGTCGCGGGACACTATCTCGACGAGAAGGACCGCCCGACCGGGATCGCGGTCGGCACCGCCAGCACCTTCGCCGGGATGGCGGCGGCCTTCGTGCTCGGGGCGATCTTCCCCGCCGAGAGCCAGCTGTGGACGCTGACCGCCCTCGGCGCGGGCTTCGCCACCGTGGCGGCGGTGCTGCTCACCGTCGAGTTGCTGCGGCCGGGGCACGGCGCGCCCGTGCGGCCCGTGGGCGAGTCGGCAGCGCCGCTCGCCGCGCTGCGCGCGACCCTCGGTGACCCGTATGTCCGCCGCCTGTGCGCGGCGGTCTTCTTCCCGTTCGGCACCTTCGTCGCGCTGGCCACCTACGGTCAGGCGCTGCTCGAACCCGCCGGGGTCAGCGCGGATGCCGCGAGCATCGTGCTGCTGATCAATGTCCTGGCCGGGGTCGTCGGGTGCGCGGTAGTGCCGGTCGCGGTGCTGCGGCGCGGTGTCGAGCTGCCCGCGGTCATGGTGGGTCTCACGGCCAGCGCGCTGGCCTGTCTGCTCGTCGCGGTGGCACCCGGACTCGCCACCGGGTTCCTGGCCTTCGTCCTGATCGGCCTCACCCTGCTGCCAGCCCTGCCGATCGTGCTCACCATGACCGAGCGTCACACCGGGGTGGCCGAGGGCACCGCGGCCGGACTCATCTGGATGACCGGCAACCTCGGCGGCCTCGTCGTCGCCGGAGCCACCGGCCTGCTCGTGGACCGACCGGCACTCGCGTTCGGATTGTGCGCTGTCGCAACGATTCTGGGCGTACCCCTCGTCCGGCGGCTGCGCCGCGAGCCGGTTCCGGTCGGCTGATCAGCGCGACCGGCCGCGCACCGGACTGTCGGCACGCAGGTCACCGGCCTCGGCCCGGCCCGCCGGTTCGGATCGCCTCCGAGAACGGGCCGGTACGTCCGGGGACGGCTGACGGCGCCGCGCTCAGCCGAGCGCGGTGACCAGCGCCTGCACCACGTCGGCGGCGTTGCCATACGTTGTGTACCCCGCCGCGAACCGATGTCCGCCGCCGCCGAAACCACTGGCGATCGCGGCGACATCCACGCCGTCGGCGGCACCGGGCGCGGAGTCACGCGAGCGCAGCGAGACGGTCCAGCGGTCGTTCTGGCCGCGGGCCTCCTTGAAGACGGCCGCGATCCCGGCCTCGGCGGTGGTGCGGACGACATCGATGACGCTCTCCACCTCTTCGGGTCCCACCTCGTGGGTATCGGTGGCCCGCACCAGCGCGTAGACCAGCCCCACCCCCGCCGCCGAGGGCACGACGACCGCCGTGGACAGCACCTTCGACAGCATCGGCAACCAGGCGTAGGGATGCGTGTCGAGCAGGACACGGGTGATCTCGGCGCCGTCGATCCCGGTCGCCAGCAACCGTTCGGCCAGGGCATGACTGCCGGTCCTGGCCCAGCGGAACGACCCGGTGTCGGTGACCAGCCCCGCGAACAGGCAGTGCGCGATGGCGGCATCGATCGGGATGCCCCACGCGTCGAGCAGCCGGGTGACCAGCTCCGTGGTCGAGGCCGCCGACTCGTCGATCAGATCGACGGTGCCGAACCCGTCGTTGGCCCGGTGATGATCGATGACCAGCGTCGTCGCGGCCCCGTCCAGCCGGTCGGCGAGCACGCCGAGCCTGCTGCGCGCGCCGCAGTCGACGACGACCAGCAGGTCGACCTCGGCCGGTACCTCGGCGGGCGGCACCAGCAGATGCCCGCCGGGCAGCGTCCGCAGCGAGGCGGGCAGTTCGGCGGGCTCGGCGAAGGACACCACCACCGGCACGCCCTTGCGTTCCAGTGCCAGCGCCAGCGCGAGCCCGCTGCCGATGGTGTCGGCGTCGGGCTGCACGTGACAGAGCACCGTCACCGCCCGCGCCGTCGCCAGAGCGGCGACGGCGGCGGCCGGCACGGTCGCGTCACGGACGCTGGTCATCGGGGTTACTCGTCGCCGTCGTCGTCGCGATCGGACTTGTACGGGTCGGCCTCACCGGCGTGCGTGGCGTTGGCCGCGACCTTGGCGACCTCGTCGTCGATGGCGCGAGCCCGGGCCAGCAGCTCTTCCATCTCGCGGGCCGCGTCGGGCACCTTGTCCAGCGTGAACGACAGGATCGGGGTGAACTTCACCCCGGTACCCGCACCCACCTTGGACCGCAGCACGCCCTTGGCCGCGTCCAGACCGGCGGCCGCGGCCGCGTAGTCGGGTTCGGCGTCGAGCGTCTCGCCCATCACCGTGTAGAACACCGTTGCCTCGCGCAGATCGCCGGTCACCTTGGCATCGGTGACGGTGACGAACCGCAGCCGCGGATCCTTGATCTCGTACTCGATCGCGGTGGCCACGATCGCGGAAATCCGCTTGGCGAGTCGGCGTGCCCTGGCTTGATCCACCATGGGTCTGTCCTCCTCTGGTCTAGTCTTCGGGTCCGAAGATCCGGCGGCGTACTGCCAGCAACTCTATCTCCGGACGGGCGGCGACGTGCCGCTCACACTTGTCGAGCACCTCGTTCAGGTGACTCGTTTCCGCGCTGACCATGGCGACACCGAGCAGGGCCCGGCGATGCAGATCCTGGTCACCGGCCTCGGCGGCGTTGACGGCGAAGCGCTTCTGCAGCTCGGCGAGAATCGGGCGGATCACCGACCGCTTCTCCTTGAGCGAGTGCACGTCACCGAGCAGTAGATCGAATTCGAGCGCACCGATGTACAGCGGTGCTCACCTCCTGGTAGATGGATGGATTGCCCGCATGACCACACGCCGCACCCGAGGTGTCGGGTGCGGCGTGTGGAACGGTGTGCGTGATCAGTCGCGCGGCTTCTCGCGCAGCTCGTACGCCTCGATGATGTCGCCGTCCTTGATGTCGTTGTAGGTCACGGTCATACCGCACTCGTAACCTTCGCGGACCTCGGTGGCGTCGTCCTTCTCCCGCTTGAGCGAGGAGATGGTCATCGTCTCGGCGATCACCCTGCCGTCGCGGATCAGGCGCGCCTTGGCGTTGCGCTTGACCGAGCCCGACAGGACCATGCAGCCGGCGATGTTGCCGACCTTCGACGAACGGAAGATCGCGCGGATCTCCGCCCGGCCCAGCTCGACCTCTTCGTAGATCGGCTTGAGCATGCCCTTGAGGGCCTTCTCGATCTCGTCGATGGCCTGGTAGATCACCGAGTAGTACCGGATGTCGACGCCCTCGCGGTTGGCCAGCTCGGTGGCCTTGCCCTCCGCACGGACGTTGAAGCCGATGATGATCGCGTTCGAGGCCGACGCCAGGTTGACGTTGGTCTCGGTGACGCCACCGACACCGCGGTCGATGACGCGCAGACGCACCTCGTCGTCGATCTCGATGCCGAGCAGGGCCTCTTCGAGGGCCTCGACCGTACCGGAGTTGTCGCCCTTGAGGATCAGGTTGAGCTCCGAAGTCTCCTTCAGGGCGGCATCCAGATCTTCCAGGCTGATCCGCTTGCGGCTGCGCGCGGCCAGTGCGTTGCGCTTGCGCGCATTGCGGCGGTCGGCGATCTGGCGAGCGATCCGGTCCTCGTCGACCACGAGCAGGTTGTCGCCTGCGCCGGGCACCGAGGTGAAACCGATGACCTGGACGGGCCGCGACGGCAGGGCCGCCTCGACGTCGTCGCCGTGCTCGTCGACCATGCGGCGCACGCGACCGTAGGCGTCGCCCGCCACGATCGAGTCGCCGACGCGCAGCGTGCCGCGCTGGATGAGCACGGTGGCCACCGGACCACGGCCGCGGTCGAGGTGCGCCTCGATGGCGACACCCTGGGCGTCCATGTCCGGGTTGGCCCGCAGGTCGAGCGAGGCGTCGGCGGTCAGCAGGACCGCTTCCAGCAGCGCGTCGATGTTGGTGCCCTGCTTGGCCGAGATGTCGACGAACATGGTGTCGCCACCGTATTCCTCGGTCACCAGGCCGTACTCGGTCAGCTGCTGCCGGATCTTGTCCGGGTTCGCGCCTTCCTTGTCGATCTTGTTGACCGCCACCACGATCGGCACGTCGGCCGCCTGGGCGTGGTTGATCGCTTCCACCGTCTGCGGCATGACGCCGTCGTCGGCCGCGACCACGAGGATCGCGATGTCGGTGGCCTTCGCACCACGGGCACGCATGGCGGTGAACGCCTCGTGACCCGGGGTGTCGATGAAGGTGATCAGGCGCTCGTCGCCGTTGAGGTCGGTCAGCACCTGGTAGGCACCGATGTGCTGGGTGATGCCACCGGCCTCGCCCTCACGGACGTTGGCCTTGCGGATCGTGTCCAGCAGTCGGGTCTTACCGTGGTCGACGTGACCCATGACGGTCACGACCGGCGGACGCTGCTCGAGGTCGTCCTCGCCGCCGGCGTCCTCGCCGTAGGTGAGATCGAACGATTCCAGCAGCTCGCGGTCCTCGTCCTCGGGGCTGACGACGTGCACGACGTAGTTCATCTCGCTGCCGAGCAGCTCGAGGGTCTCGTCGTTCACCGACTGGGTCGCGGTGACCATCTCGCCGAGGTTGAACAGCGCCTGCACGAGAGCGGCCGGGTTCGCGTCGATCTTCTCGGCGAAGTCCGACAGCGACGCGCCGCGGGCGAGCCGGATGATCTCGCCGTTGCCGCGCGGCAGCCGCACGCCACCGACGGCGGGCGCCTGCATGTTCTCGTATTCGGCGCGCTTCGCCCGCTTCGACTTACGGCCACGACGCGGAGCGCCACCGGGACGACCGAACGCACCGGCCGCGCCACCACGGCCACCGGGACCACCCGGACGACCGCCGCCGCCACCGGGACGACCACGGAAGCCACCGGCCGCGGGTGCACCGGCACCCTGACCTGCACCGGGGGCACCGCCACCGCCACCGCGGTAGCCGCCACCGCCGCCGCCACCGGGACGACCGGCGCCACCGGGCGCGCCGCCCGGACGACCCGGACGGCCACCGGCCGCCGGACCCGGACGCGCGGAGCGCTGGGGCATGGCACCGGGGTTCGGCCGCGGGGGCATCGAGCCCGGGTTGGGGCGCGGGCCACCGGGACGCGGGGCACCGCCCTGCGCGGCGGCCGGACGCGGACCACCCTGGCCCTGGCCGGGACGGGGACCGCCCTGACCGGGAGCCGGACGCGGACCACCCTGGCCGGGAGCCGGACGCGGACCGCCCTGACCCGGCGTCGGCCGCGGGCCGCCCTGCGGGGCGGGACGCGGGGCCGGACGCTCACGATCCGGGGCGGAGCTGAACGGGTTGTTGCCGACGCGCGGGGTCTTCGGGCCGGGCTTCGGGCCGGGACCGGCCGGACGCGGGGCCGGAGCACCCGGCGCGGGCTGACCCGGACGGGCCTGACCGGCGGCGGGCTGACCCGGACGCGGTGCGCCGGGGGCCGGACGCGGACCGGGCGCGGGGGCACCGGCCGGCTTCGCGGCGGGCGCCGCCGACTGCGCGGCGGCCGGGGTCGGCCGAGCGGCCGGAGCCGGCTTGGCCTCGACCGGAGCCGACTCGGCGGCCGGAGCCACCGGGGCCGCGGGGGTCGCGGCGGCGGGCGCCGCCGGAGCCGGACGCGGACCGGGACGGGGGCCGCCACCGGGAGTGGGCTTGGCGGCCGGACGGGCCGCCTGGGACGGACCGGGACGGGCCGCCGGCTTCGCGTCGCCCGCCGGGGCGGACTTCGACGCGAGCGATTCGCGCAGGCGACGGGCGACGGGTGCTTCCACCGTCGAGGACGCCGACTTCACGAACTCGCCCTGCTCCTTGAGCTTCGCGAGTAGTTCTTTGGACGTGACACCGAGTTCTTTGGCCAACTCGTGCACGCGGGCCTTGCCTGCCACTGCTCTCCTCACTGAGAGGCCGAGCAGCGCCACCGTGTAAGGGGACGGCGGCCCGCACGACCTCGGGTTATCTCCGATGGACGTTCATCGTTGGTGCTTCACGGTGTGCTCATGAGTGCTCGTGCCTGTTCTCGAGGTACTGCTCCAGGGCTGAGATATCCAGATTTCCGGACACTCGTAGGGCTCTGCCGAATGCTCGGCGCCGCTCTGCGGAACGCAGACAAGCTGAAACGGGGTGCAGCCAGGCACCCCGTCCGGGAAGTCTGCGCCGTGGATCGGGAACGATCGCAACAGCCGGAGCCCCGGCGGAGCCGGTGTCCCGATGCTGCGCCACGATCCGCAACAGTTCGGCAGACGGCTCGCGCTGACGGCATCCGATACAGGTTCGAACGGATTGCGCGGGCCGGTCTTCCACCCACTCTACCGGTGACCCGGTCATAACGACGAACCCCTCCCCTTCCGAAGTTACGAACATGTCATCCGAGGGTCGGGATTCCCGCGTTTTCGTCAACTACGGTGCGCCTCCGGCCGAACCGAATCGCCCTGCTCCGGAGCCGCGTCGCTGCGGATATCGATGCGCCAGCCGGTCAATCGGGCGGCCAGGCGGGCATTCTGGCCCTCCTTGCCGATCGCCAGCGACAGCTGGAAGTCCGGCACGATCACCCGGGCCGCCCTGGCTTCCGGATCGACGACGGTGACCGAGACCACCTTCGACGGCGAGAGCGCGTTGCCGACGAAGGTCGCCGGATCCTCGGCGTAATCGATGATATCGATCTTCTCGCCGGCCAGCTCGCTCATCACGTTGCGCACGCGCTGGCCCATCGGGCCGATGCACGCGCCCTTGGCGTTCACGCCGGGCACGGTGGACCGCACCGCGATCTTGGAGCGGTGCCCCGACTCGCGGGCCACCGCGACGATCTCCACCGAGCCGTCGGCGATCTCGGGCACCTCGAGCGAGAACAGCCTGCGCACCAGGTTCGGGTGGGTACGCGAGAGCTGGATCTGCGGACCACGCGGGCCACGGGAGACGCCGTAGACGTAGCACTTGATCCGGTCGCCGTGCTCGTAGGTCTCCCCCGGCACCTGCTCGGCGGGCGGGATCAGACCCTCCGCGCCGTTGGCCTCGCTGCCGATCCGCACCACCACGATGCCGCGGGCGTTGGCCCTGGCGTCGCGCTGGACGACACCGCCGACGATGTCGCCCTCATGGGTCGAGAACTCGCCGAAGGACTTCTCGTTCTCGGCGTCGCGCAGCCGCTGCAGCACCACCTGGCGGGCGGTGGTCGCGGCGATCCGGCCGAAGCCCTCCGGGGTGTCGTCCCACTCGGAGACGAGGTTGCCGTCGGCGTCCAGCTCCCGCGCCATCACCCGGACCACACCGGTCTTCTGGTTGATGTCGATGTACGCGTTGGGCTGGTGGCCCTCGGTGTGCCGGTAGGCGGTGAGCAGCGCCGACTCGATCGCCGAGATCACGGTCTCGATGGGGATGCCCTTGTCGGCGACGATCGCCCGCAAGGCTTCGATTTCGATGTTCATTCCGCAACCCCTTCGGTGGGAGAGTCACTGTGTTGTCCTGCGGCGGCGAGGTCGGCGGGTTCTTCGCCCGGTACCGGGCGGCCCGCGGCGATCCCGCCCGCGAGTTCGAGTTCGGCGGCGCCCGGTGCGTTGAACTCGACCTGGACCACCGCGGTGGCGATGTCGGCGAGCGGCACGTGCACCCGGTGCGGCTTGTTCTTGCCGCCGAGGACCAGCGCCACGGTGCCGTCGTCGGCGAGCTGGCCTGCGCGCGCCTCGAAGCGGGCCTTGCCCTCGACCGGCTCGGCGCCGTCGCGCAGCGCGACCTTCACCTTGCGGCCCTGCGCGCGTCGCCAGTGCCGCTCGGCGGTCAGCGGGCGGTCGACGCCGGGGGTGGTCACTTCGAGCAGGTAGGCGGATTCGCCGAAATCGCCCGCGTCGTCGAGCAGTTCGGACATCTCCCGGCTGAGCTCGGCGATCGCGTCCAGATCGGCCGGACCGTCGCTGTCGACGGTGACCTTCAACCGAACCGGCGCCAATTCGTCCTTGCCCGCAGACGCGATCGCGACGCCCTCGAGGTCGAATCCCCGGCGTGCGACGAGCTCAGCGACGAGCTGGCTCACCCTTTCCTCGGTGGGCATCGGCATATGGGCGGCTCCTGGTTCAGTTGTGACGCGATCGGAAATTTCTACGCCGAAGGTCTAGCGTAACGCGCCACGAGAGTGTAAAGGACCAGCCACCGGGCATCGCGCACCGGTCCGCCCCGGCGTGCCTCCCGGTGTCGCGGCGTGGGCGGGCGACGGTGCGCGGATCTGGCACGATGGGTACGTGCCCTTCCGCCATACCGCCCCGCCGAGCGCCGGGCGACCTTCCGGCATGCGCTCCGACCGGCACGAATCCCGCCCGATGACGAGCGAGTCGCCGCGCCCGGTCGCACCGCAGCGCACCGCCCCCGCAGCTCCGCACCGACCGGCTTCGGCCGCACCGGCGCGGTGGTCGCCGACCGCCGACGTGACACAGCGCACGGCGGGCAGCTGGCGGCGGCGGTCGCTGCTGCGCCTGGTCGGCGCGACAGCCGTCGGCGTCCCCGCGCTGGGCGTGCTGGCCGCCTGCGCCGAGGACGACACCGTGCACGCGCCGGATCCGCTTGCCGCGCAAGAGGTCCTGGCCCGCGCCGACGCCGCGTCAGCGCAGGCCGCGATCGCGCTCGCTCCGCAGGCGCAGGCCGCGCTGGCCACCGTCGCCGCCGAACGCACCGCCCACGCCGACGCGCTGCGTACCGAGATCGACCGAGTGATCGGCGTGTACGGCGACGGCACCACCCCCGTGCACCGCACCGGGGAGATCACCGTGCCCGGCCCCGACGGCGCCCTCGTGCCCGCCGCGACGATCGAGAACGCCACGCAGCCACTGACGATCGCCCAGCTGCGCGATCAACTGGTCCGCTCGCAGCAGTCCGCCGCGGCGCTGGCCCGCACCGAATCCGGGTACCGCGCGGGGCTGTTGGCCTCGATCAGCGCGGCCTGCGCCACCGAGGCGGGAGTCCTGCTCGCATGACCGATCAACGACAGGCCCTCCAGGCCGCCCTGGACAGCGAGTACGCCGCCGTCTACTCCTACGGCGTGATCGCCGCCTACGCCAATGCCGACCGGGCGCGCATGGTCGCCGAGTTCAGCGCCGCGCACCGGGCCCGGCGCGACGCCACCATCGAACTGCTGGAAGCAGGCGGCACCGCACCCGAGGCGGCGGGCGCCGCCTACACCCCACCGTTCCCGGTCGACGATCCGATCCCCGCGGCACACCTGGCCGTCACGGTCGAATCCGATTGCGCCGCAGCGTGGTACGCCGTCGTCGAACAGGCGGCCGACGCCGCGGTCCGGGCCACCGCGACGGAGGCACTCACCGAGTCCGCGGTGCGCCGGGCCCGCTGGCAAGCGATCCTGGGCGCGAACCCCGTCACCACGACGTTCCCCGGCCGCGCGTCGGTGTAGCCACACCCGGGCACGATCGCGAGCCCAGGCCCGACGTCGGCCGCCCCACCGTGCGGTGCGGCGGCCGAACCGGGTCCGCTACGGGCGCATCGCGTAGGCGCCGTCGTAGGACGCCACCTGCTGCCACACCCGGTCGAAGCGCGCGGCGTCGGCCACGGGGCTGCGCAGGGCGCCGACGGCCCAGGCGCGCTGGGCCTCGGTGACCGTCGGCTTGCCGAGCAGGGCGGTCGCGTGGGTGTTGAAGTCGCGGATCTGGAAATCGAAGATCTGGTCGACGACATCGCGGTCGAGCCCGGTGAGCTCGGCCTGCTCGAGGATCAGCTGGCCGTAGACCACCGTGGAGAACAGGTGGCCGATGGTCAGCATGAAGTCCAGGTCCTTCTGCTGGGCCGCGTCCGGCGCCGCGGTGAGCAGCAGCGTGCGCAGCGCCTGTGCCTGCTCGTAGAACCGGCCGACGTTCGGCACGTCCGCGGCCTGCTCGTAGGCCGGGGTCCAGTCGGCGAACTGCACCTTGCCCGCGCCGCGCGCCGGACCCTGCTTCCAGAAGAACTCCTGGTCGCCCGGCGCCAGGTCGGTGCCGATGGCCGGGTACTCCGTCGGGTTGAGCAGGTAGTTCGGCATGAACTTCAGGATCTGGCCCACGTTCACGTGCACCGTGCCCTCGAGCCGGGGCAGGTGGTTGATGTAGCGCGAGGCCTGCGCGAAGTAGGTGGCCTTCTCGAAGCCCTTGGCCGCCAGCACATCCAGCAGCAGGGTCATCGCGACCTCGGCCTCGGAGGTGACCTTGGACTTGGTCATCGGGTTGAACAGCAGGTAGCGGCGGTCCTCGAGCGAGGCGCTGCGGAAGTAGTCCACCGCGCGGTCGCTGAACAGCTTCATCGCGATCAGGCGCGCGTAGGCGTCGACGAAATTGCCACGCACATGGCCGAAGTCGGTGACCGGGTTGCCGTAGAGGATGCGGTTGCTGGCGTGGGTGATGGCCTCGAAGAACGAGTGCTCGACCATGCCGATGCCGCCGTGGCAGAGGTTGAACTTGCCCACGTTGACGGTGTTGAGCGCGGCCGAGAAGGCCTCGGGCCCTTCGTGCAGCACGTCGGCGGCGGTCACCGGGTAGTTCTCCAGCCGGAAGTGGCTGACGTACATCTGGCCGTGGATGACGCTCTCGACCAGGTGGTAGTCGGCGTGGCGGCTGTCGGCGGCGAACCAGATGTAGCCCTCGGCGCCCTCGACATCGCCGCGGCGGGAGAACACCGACACCATCGAGGCGACGTTGCCGTTGCCGATGTAGTACTTCTCGCCGTTGGCGCGGAACAGGATTCCGGCCTCGGCGTCGGCGCTGCCCGGCTCGGTCGGGGTGAGGATCAGGTCGGTGTTGTAGATGTCGGCGCCGTGCTCGCGCTCGGACAGCGCGAACGCCATCACCTGGCCCGCGTCGAGATCGGCGGCGGCCTTGCGCTTGGCGGTCTCGTTGTCGCTCTGCCAGATCGGGCCGAGGCCGAGGATGGTGACCTGCTCGGCGTACCAGTACGCGAGGCCGTAGAAGCCGAAGATCTCGGCCAGTGCCGCGTTGCGGGCGGCGTCCCAGCGCTTGTTCGGGTCGCCGTCGGCGTAGGCGGCCGGGGTCAGGAAGGTCGCGAACAGCTTCTCCTTCGCGACGAAGTCGAGGAACTCCTGGGTCCAGACCGCGTCGCGGTCCTCGGCCAGCAGCTGTGCCTTGCCCTTGGATTCGAACCACTCGATGGTGGCTCGCAGCAGCCGCCGCGTCTCGGCATCGAAGTGCTGAGGGTCGTAGGTGGCGGGGTTGAACAGCAGGCTCGGCGAACTCGTCATGGGAGCTAACTTAGCAGCGCCACACCCGGCTTCGAGGCCATGACCTGCAGGTTTCCCCTACGTAGGCGTAAGTTCACCACCCCTATTGTTGTTTCACGCAATCAAATGTATTGTTTGATTCATGCAAGCAAACAAGGATCAGGTCTCCGAACTCGCCCGCACGACGAGCAGGTTCGCCGAGGCGATGCGCCAGGGCACGTCCCGGGCGTACGACCCGGTCCGGGTCGGGGTGCTGCAGGCGGTGGCGGAGTCGGGTCCGCTGCGCGCAGGGGAGATCGCCGAGCGCCTGGACGCGCTGCCCTCCTCGATCACCCGGCACGTGCAGACCCTGGCGGAGGCCGGGCTGGTGCGCACCGCGCCGGACCCGGCCGACCGGCGGGCGGTCCTGGTCGAGATCACCGACGCGGGGCACGCGGAACTCCAGCAGTTCCTCGAGGTGGGCGACCAGGTGTTCGGCGCGGTCATCGCCGACTGGCCCGCCGCCGACGTGGTCACCCTCACCCGCCTGCTCGACCGGTTGATCACCGACTGGTCGCAGGCGGGCCCCACCCAGCAGCAGCGAGCGTCGAAGCGGCGCTCCGGCGGGTTCGGCTGGAGCCGGGCCTGACCATCGAAAGGACACCGTCATGGCATCCAACACCCCACTGAAGGTCATCGTCGCGGGCGGCGGTATCGGCGGTCTGGCGCTGGCCAACGGCTTGCGCCGGGCCGGCGTCGCGGTCAGCGTGCACGAGCGCGAGGTGCGGCGCACCGACCGGTTGCAGGGCTTCCGCATCCACATCAACCCGCACGGCAGCGGCGCGCTGGCCGAGCTGCTCTCCCCCGAGCTCTTCGCGACCTTCGTCGCCTGCTCCGGCCAGGGCGGCAACGGTTTCGGCTTCGTCACCGAGCAGCTGTCGAGCCTGATCGATTTCGAGAGCGCCGAGACCGCGCACGCCGACCGCGACCACTACGGCATCAGCCGGATCACCCTGCGCCGCATCCTGCTCGCCGAACTGGGCGACGCGGTGCACTACGGCAGCGCGTTCGACCGCTACGAGCGTCGGCCGGACGGCCGGGTGGTCGTCCACTTCGCCGACGGCGGCAGCGAGGTCGGTGATGTGCTGGTCGGCGCCGACGGCGGCACCTCGCGGGTGCGGGCCCAGTACCTGCCGCAGGCGCGGCGCGTTGACACCGGCATCGTCACCATCGCGGGCAAGTACGCGCTCACCCCGAGCGCCCGTGACCGCCTCGATCCGCGTCTGCTCGCGCACCCGCACAGCGTGATTCCGCCGAGCGGGTGCGGCATGTTCATCGCACCGCACGAATTCGCCCCGCCCGCACCGGGTGTCGCGCTCGGCAGCGACGGCACCGAGCTCACGCCCGGCTTCCTGTTCGACGACACCCAGCCCTACGTGTTCTGGGCGTTCGCCGCCCAGCGGGACCGATTCGGCGTCGACCTGTCGGCCCTCGACGCGGCGGAGCTGCACGCCACCGCGGTCCGGATGACCGCGGGCTGGGCACCCGAACTGCGCAGGCTGGTGGCCGAATCCGACAGCGCCACCGCCACTCTGCTGCCGATCAAGACCTCGGTCCCGATCCCGCGCTGGACCCCGACCACCGTCACCCTGCTCGGTGACGCCATCCACAGCATGACCCCGTTCGCCGGCATCGGCGCCAACACCGCCCTGCGCGACGCCCAGCTGCTGTGCCGCATGCTGGTCGCCGCCGACCGCCGCGAGCGCGGCCTGCTCGACGCGATCGGCGCCTACGAAACCGCCATGACCGACTACGGTTTCGCCGCGGTCCGCACCTCACTGAGCACCGCCGAACGCGCCGTCGCCGACGGCAGGCTCGGCCGCATGATGGGCAAGCTCGTCCTGCGCACCGCAGGCGCGATACCGCCGATGAAGCGCAAGATGTTCGCTGACCTCGGCGCCTGACCCGGTGCCGCGCCGGGATCAGCTCATCAGTTCGCCGATCAGGCCGGTGCGGGTGCCGATGATCCCGCCGGTGGTGTCGAATTCGACCCGCAGCTCGTACAGACCGAAGTGCGCGAGCAGCAGCTGCGGTTCGCCGAAGGTCAGGGTGGTGACGTGGTGGCGCTCGAAGTAGCCGGCGGCCATCGCCCGCATGGCGGGGTAGCGGCTGTCCGGATCGGTCAGCGGATGCAGCAGGTTCGCGGCCGTCTCGATGAGCTGGGCGGCCACCCCGGGATCCGATCCCGTCATGGTCACGGCCTCGTCGGTGACCGCGAAGTAGCGCCAACCGGCGCCGTCCGGCGCCGCTGCCCAGCCGACGGATCCGCCCAGGTCGGCGGCCCCGGCCACCAGCAGGGTGACCACGTTGTCGGGATGGACGACGGTGCCGAGGTCGACCCGGTCCACCGCCAGGTGCTCGGCCCCGTGTTCGCGCGCCAGCCCGCGCAGCGCGGCGGCACCCGTCCACTCCCGCCCCGCCCATGCCCAGATCCGGTGCTCGCTGTCGTAGCGGCCGATCTCGGCGACGGCCACCGGGCCGCCGGGGACCTCGACGAGATCGCCGTACATCGGCTGCCAGCGCAGGGTCGGTCGCGGCGCGCCGGTGGCCGCGCCGCGCAGCGAACCATGACCGCCGACGGTGGTCGCGGCGGCCGGTGCCAGCGCGACCAGCAGGCTGTCCGGGAAGAAGGGCGGGATCCGCTCGTGCCGTGGCCCGGCCTCGGCCGGGGCGAGCGGGCCCGCACCGACGACCTCGGCGTCGCGGAGCTGGTCACCGGCGTCGATGCGGACGATCAGCCGCGGTCCGTCGGGCAGCTGCACCTCCACCCCGTCGGCGGTGTCGCGCACGGGCAGGCGGTGACGATGGGCGTAGCCGGCCACGACCGCCCGCGTGCCGGTGCCGGGCAGCATCCTGGCGGCGGCGGCCACCAGGTCGGCCACCCGGCCCGGGTCCGGCGTCGCGGACGGCACCTGCTCGTCGTCGACGATCAGGTAGGCGTACGCGCGGCCACCGTGATTGAACTTGGTCATCCCGCGGGCACCGAGCGCGCCCAGCGCGATGATCGACAGATGATCGGCGGCCAGCATCGGGTCGGGGAAACCGGCGAGATCGACGATCTCCTCGGCGAATTCGGGGATCCCGTGCTGTAATCCGAGCTCGCGCAACCGGGTCGACGCCGCGACGCCGGGCAGGCCGGCGAGGGTGGGCTTGGCCCACGCCCACATGAAGGTCAGATCCTCGGCGTAGGTCCCGATCTCGCCGGACCCGGCGAACTCCCGGTCGCCGATCCACACGCACCCCGCCCGATGATCCACCCGGGTCGGCCCCGGCCTGATCTGCTCCTGAAATACCGAATACTGCTCGATCGCCCCGCCGAGATAATCCCGCGCCAGCCGCAACAGCGAATCGCTGAACGTGTCCACGCGCTCGAAACTATCAGTTCCCGGGCCACTGCCCGTACGCGAGCGGCAACGGTCGGTTCCTGTGCCGCAGCGGCTTTCGCCGACCCGGTCGCGCCGCGGTGGACGCGACCGGGTCGAGCGGATTCAGCCGCGGATCTTCGCGGTGACCGCGGCGACGGCGTCCTCGGCCGCGATCTCCTCGGCCTCGCCGGTGAACCGGTTGCGCAGTTCGACCTTGCCGTCGGCCCAGCCGCGGCCGATCACCAGGATCCAGGGCATGCCGAGCAGCTCGGCGTCCTTGAACTTCACGCCGGGCGAGGCGGTCCGGTCGTCGAAGAGGACCTCGAGGCCCTGCTTGTCCAGACCGGCCACGACCTGCTCGGCGCCCTCGCGGGCGGCGGCGTCCTTGTTCGCGATGACCACGTGCACGTCGAACGGCGCGACCTCGGCGGGCCAGCGCAGGCCCTTGTCGTCGTGCTGCTGCTCGGCGATCACCGCGACCAGGCGCGAGACGCCGATGCCGTAGGAGCCCATGGTGAGCCGGACCGGCTTGCCGTTCTCGCCCAGCACGTCGACGTCGAACGCGTCGGTGTACTTGCGGCCGAGCTGGAAGATGTGGCCGATCTCGATGCCACGGGCCGACACCAGCGGACCGGCGCCGTCGGGCGAGGGATCGCCGTCGCGGACCTCGGCGGCCTCGATGGTGCCGTCGGGGGTGAAGTCGCGACCGGCCACCAGGCCGACGACGTGCTTGCCCTGCACGTCGGCACCGGTGATCCAGCTGGTGCCGTCGACGACACGGGGATCGACGAGGTAACGAACACCGTTGGCCTGCAATGCCTTCGGGCCGATGTAGCCCTTCACCAGGAAGGGGTTGGCGGCGAAGTCGGCCTCGGTCAGCAGCTCCACCTCGGCGGGCTCGACGGAGGCTTCCAGCCGCTTGTCGTCGATCTCGCGGTCACCGGGGACGCCGATGCCGAGGATCTCGGTCTTGCCGTCCGGGTGGCGCAGCTTGACCATGACGTTCTTGAGCGTGTCGGCGGCGGTGACGGCGCGGTCGAGCACCGTCGCCTCGTTGGCCCAGTCGACCAGCGTGGCGATGGTAGGGGTGTTCGGGGTGTCGTACTCGACCGCGGCGGGCAGGCCGTCGATCGGCAGCGGCGCGGGCGCGGGCGTGACCACGGCTTCCACGTTGGCCGCGTAGCCGGACTCGGCACAGCGCACGTAGGTGTCCTCGCCCACGGGGCTGGCGGCGAGGAATTCCTCGGACGCGCTGCCGCCCATGGCACCGGAGGTGGCGGCCACGATCACGTACTCGACGCCGAGCCGCTCGAAGATGCGCTGGTAGGCGGCGCGGTGGGTGGCGTAGCTGGTGGCAAGGCCGGCGTCGTCGAGGTCGAAGGAGTACGAGTCCTTCATGGTGAACTCGCGGCCGCGCAGGATGCCGGCGCGGGGACGTTCCTCGTCGCGGTACTTGTCCTGGATCTGGTACAGCGTGACCGGCAGATCCTTGTAGGAGTTGTACTCACCCTTCACGGTGAGCGCGAACAGCTCCTCGTGGGTGGGGCCGAGCAGGTAATCGCCGCCCTTGCGGTCCTGCAGGCGGAACAGGGCGTCGCCGTATTCGGTCCACCGGTTGGTGGTCTCGTAGGGCTCGCGCGGCAGCAGCGCGGGCAGGGAGATCTCCTGGGCGCCGGTGGCGTCCATCTCCTGGCGCACCACGTCCTCGATGCGGCGCAGCGTGCGCAGGCCCAGCGGCAGCCACGAGTACACGCCGGGGGCGATCCGGCGGACGTAGCCGGCGCGGACGAGCAGTTTGTGGCTGGGCACCTCGGCGTCGGCGGGATCGTCTCGCAGGGTGCGCAGGAACAGGCGGGAGAGGCGGGTGATCACGGATGCACAGGGTAGTCCCTGGTCCGGGGCCACGTGCAAGCCGATATCGGTTCCATCGGCCACCAGCGGCCGGACCGCGGCGCGACGCCGGTACCGTAGGCGATCGTGCTGGTGCTGCTGCCTCCCTCCGAAACCAAGTCCGACGGTGGGTCGGGCGCGCCCCTCGACCTGGCCGATCTGGCGATGCCGCAGCTCACGGCGGTGCGCGACAAGCTGATCACCGAGGTGGTGCAGCTCGCCGCCGACCCGGCCGCCGCCACCGCGGTGCTCGGGCTCGGCAAGGCCGCCGACGCCGAGATCGCCCGCAACGCGAGCCTGCGCACCTCGGCGACCCGCCCCGCGCTGGAGCGCTACACCGGGGTGCTCTACGACGCGCTGGACACGAAGTCGTTCACCAAGGCGCAGCGCGCGAAGGCGTACGCGCGCCTCGGCATCGGCTCCGCGCTGTTCGGCGCGGTCCGCGCGGCCGACCCGATCCCGGCCTACCGCCTCTCCGGCGGCAGCAAGCTGCCCGGCCTGCCGACGCTGTCGGCGGTGTGGCGCGACGTGCTGTCCGACGCTCTCTACGCCGAGGCTGGCGGCGAACTCGTCATCGATCTCCGGTCGGGCAGCTACCAGCAGCTTGGCCGAGTTCCCGACGCGATCACCGCCAACGTGCTCACCGAGCACCCCGACGGCTCACGCACGGTGGTCAGCCACTTCAACAAGCATCACAAGGGCCTGCTGGCCCGCGCGCTGGTGCTCACCCGCGCGGAGCCGACCGACATCCGCGCGGTGGCGCGGGTGGCGACCAAGGCCGGTCTGCGGGCCGAGATCGCCTCCCCCACCGAACTTCTCATCATCACGCAGTAGTGGGCTGCATCAGCTGGATGAGGTTGCCGCAGGTGTCGTCGAAGACGGCGGTGGTGACCGCGCCCATCGGCTGCGGCGGCTGGGTGAACAGGACACCGCGGTCGAGCAGGCGGCGGTATTCACCGTCGAGGTCGTCGACGGTGAAGATCATGCAGGGGATGCCGTCGGCGGTGAGCGCGGACTTGTAGTTCTGGGCGATCGGGTTCTGGTCGGGTTCGAGCAGCAACTGGATGCCATCGATGTCGGCGGGTGAGACCACGGTCAGCCAGTCGTACTCGCCGACCGGCACCCGGTCCTTGACCTGGAAGCCGAGCACGTCGGTGTAGAACTTCTCGGCCTTGTCCTGGTCGTCGACGAAGATGCTGGTCACACCGATGCGGATCATGGGTCCTCCTGGGGGATCGGCCATCGCTCCGAGATCGCGCGCAGCGGCGTGAAATCGGCGTGATGGAACTTGTAGCGGCCTTGTCGACGGGTGGTCACCAACCCCGCGGCCTCGAGCATGCCCAGGTGCTGGGTGATCGCCTGCCGCGACGAACTGATCCCGTGCCGGGTGGCGAGCTTGGCGCACAATTCGAACAGCGTCTGCCCGTCCCGCTCGGCCAGTTCGTCGAGCAGCGCGCGCCGCGTCGAGTCCGCCAAGGCGGTGAAGATATCGGTCACGGCGCGCGCACCTCCCGTCGTCTCCCCTCGAACGATAGGCAAGCCCACGCTTGCATGTCAAGCATCGATGCAGGTGGGAGGCTCCCGCCTCAGACCTCGGCGGCGGCCAGCGCGGTGCGGATCGTCGCGATGTCGCCGGTGGTCGCGGCCGCGGGCGGCCAGGAATCGCCCGGGACGGCGTAGGGCCGGACGTAGACCGGCGTGTCGCGCTGGGAGCGACGGCTCTCGGCGAGCGTGCCGCCGTCGACGACGTCGTAGCCGAGCGCGTCGATCAGGTGGGCCGCGGCGATCTTCGCGGCCGGGTCGTCGCCGAAGACCGGCAGCGCGGACCGGTCGGCGGCGCCCGCGGGCCGGGCGAGGGTGGCCAGGTGCTCGAAGTAGATGTTGTTGAACGCCTTGACCACCTGCGCGTCGGGCAGGTGCCGCTGCAACAGCTCACTGGTGGTGACGGTGTCGGCGTCGAGTTCGGCGATGGCGCCGTCCCGCTCGGGGTAGTAGTTGTTGGTGTCGAGTACGACCTTGCCCGCCAGCGGCGCGACCGGTACCTCCTGATACGCCTTCAACGGCACAGTCACCACCACGAGGTCGCCTGCGGCCGCCGCCTCCGCCGGCGTCGCCGCCCTGGCCCGGGGCCCGAGCTCCGCGACGAGGCCGGCCAGCGTCTCGGGCCCGCGAGAGTTGCTGAGCACCACGTCGATTCCGGCGGCCACCGCCAGCCGCGCCACTGTCGATCCGATATTGCCGCTGCCGATCAATCCGAGTGTCGTCATGTGCTCGGTCAACCACCGAACCGGTGCGCCTGTTCCCGCCCGTGCGCACGACTCGATCCGGCCGACCGGATCGGCTCACTCGGCGCGCCAGGCGACCGCGGCCGCGAGCAGCCGGGCCCGGACCAGGTCGACGTGCGGCCGGGGCGGCCCACCGACCCGGCGGGCCAGGAAGCCGGTGTTGATCGGCGGATCCGCCGGATCGAGCAGGGTCACCAGGCTGCCGTCGGCGAGCTCGCCCGCGCACAGGTAGCGCGGCAGCACACTGATCCCCGCGCCGGCGCGCACCGCGGCCAGCACCGCGCGCAGATCGGGGACGATCAGGGCCGGGGTCGCCTCCAGCCGGGTCTCGAACACGTGCCGCCAGTAGCGGCGCAGGATCGGCAGATCCGCGGCGTAGCTGAGCAGCGGGAGCCCGTCGAGCGCGCCCGGATCGGCGTGGCGCAGGCGATCGGTGTCGACGCGGGCGGCCACCGCGGGCGCCGCGACGAGCAGGAACTCCTCGTCGACGAGCGGTTCGGCGAGCACGGTTCGGCCGCGCGGCCGAACCGTGGAGAACACCAGATCGAGTGTCCCCGAACGTAATTCCGCCAGCAGATCATCGGTGTGGCCGGCTCGGACGGTGAGCCGCACCCCGTCGGCGAGCAGCGGCGCGAGCGCGGGCAGCACCTGCGCGGCCAGCATCTCGGCGGGCCCGCCGAGCAGCACCGGCGGTTCGGGCGGCGCTGGTCGATCGGCGACCGGGCCGCCGACCACCGACGCGAGCGCGTCCAGCGGGGCGCTCACCCGCGCCGCCAGCTCGTGCGCGGCGGCGGTCGGCGCCACCCCGCGCGGCAGGCGCTCGAACAGCGGCGTGCCCAGGTACCGTTCCAGCGCCTGGACCTGCGTGGTCACCGTGGGCTGGGACAGTCCCGCCTGCGCGGCGCCCGCGGTGAGCGATCCGGTCCGATAGACCGCCAGGAAGGTCCGCAGCTGCACCAGATCCATCGAGCCATCGGCTGGCCTATGTCTCATATAGACCATCCTATTGGTCAGACAATGCCCGAGTCCCTAGCGTCGAGAGCGCGACCCGACGACGCTGCCGGCCGATCGCCACGAAACCCGTTGAATGGAGAAGGAATCCGATGGCACACATCCTGTTCGTCCTCACCGGCGCCGATCACTGGACCCTGGCGGACGGCACGAAGCACCCCACGGGGTTCTGGGCCGAGGAGTTCGTCGCGCCGTACGCGGCGTTCACCGGCGCGGGCCACACCGTCACCGTCGCGACGCCGGGCGGGGTGCTCCCGCCGGTCGACCAGGGCAGCCTGGCGGCCGAGGCGAACGGCGGCGCCGAGCGCGCGGCGGAGATCGCCGAGGTCCTGGCCGGGGCCGAGGTCCTGCGGCAGCCGATCCCGCTCGCCGAGGTGCGGCTCGCCGACTACGACGCGGTGTTCTACCCCGGCGGCCACGGCCCGATGGAGGATCTCGCGGTCGATCCCGTCTCCGGTGCGCTCCTGGTCGACGCGCTGGCCTCGGGCAAGCCGCTCGGGGTGGTCTGCCACGCGCCCGCCGCCCTGCTCGCGACCGCCGACGCCGACGGGAAGTCCCCGTTCGCCGGGTACCGCGTCGCCGCGTTCAGCAATGCCGAGGAGACCCAGGCCGGCTTCGCCGAGAAGGCGAAGTGGCTGCTCGCGGACCGGCTCGTCGCGCTGGGGGTGGACTACCGCGAGGGCGAGCCGTGGGCACCGCACATCGAGGTCGACCGCACCCTCTACACCGGCCAGAACCCGGCGTCGTCGGCGCCGCTGGCGGCTCGGATGCTCGACGCGCTCTGACCCGCGACCCGGCGGACCACACCGGTCCGCCGGGTGTCGCGGCGCCGCGTGCTTGTGGCGTGGCCCACAGCCACCTACTCTTCGCGCTGTGGATCCCCGCCGTTCGCTGAATAACAGTCTGCGCGTGCTCGCCGCGGTCGTCTCGCTCGCCGCGCTGCCGCTCGCCCCGGCCCAGGCCGAACCGTCGTCGCCGGGTGGCGCCACCTATGTAGCGCTCGGTGACTCCGGGGCGGCGACCACCGGCGCCGCGAACCTCGACCTCGGCGCGCCCCTGCGCTGCGTGCGCTCCACGACCAACGCGCCCAAGCTGGTCGCCGAGCGCCTCGGCCTCGCCCTGGACGACCGCACGTGCAGCTCGGCGAAGATTCCCGACCTCTACACCTCCCAAACACCGGGTGTCGCACCGCAACTCGACGCGCTCGGACCCGCGACGAAGATCGTCACCCTGCACATCGGCGCCAACGACGCCGAGATGACGAAGTACATCCTCGGCGACTGCCACGCGGGCGCGGCGACCGGCGGTTGCGCCGCGGCGGCCGATCCCGCGTGGGACGCGGGCATCGACGCGATCGCCCCGGCCTACACCGCCGCCCTGGCCGAGATCGCCCGCCGCGCACCGGCCGCCACGATCTTCGTCGACGGCTGGCCCACCTACCTGGCCGACACCAGCTGCCCGGCGATGCTCGGCCTGCTCCCGGCCGACGCCGCCTACATCCAGTCGAAGTTCGCGCGGCTCAATACCGTCGTCGCCCGTGCGGCCGCCGCGCACGGAGCGATCTATGTCGACACCGTGGCGGCCTCGCCCGCGCTCGGGATGTGCGCCGACCCGGCCGTGCGCTGGTTCGATCCGCTGGTGGCCGACCAGACCCTGCTCCCCTACCACCCCACCCTGACGGGACAGCGCGGCGTCGCCGAACTGCTCACCGCCGCCATCGAATCCAGCGGCGTGCTGGGGCGCTGAGCGGCCTCAGTCGGTGAGCCGGTCCAGTTCCGCGGCCAGGTTCTCCCGCGCGCGCTCCTCGTAGCGGGCGCGGGCCGCCGGAGTCCGGTACAGCACAGGCTGATTCGCGATCGCGCGCAGCACCGCGGCGCGACCGGCCCGGAACAGGTCGTCGGGGACGTGCGCGTACTCGGTGCGCACCGCGGTCGCGTAGGCGGCGTAGCTCACCGGATCGCCGCCGAGCACGACCAGGTCGGCGTCGCACAGCACGGCGCCGTTGGCGTCGCCCGCCTCGGAATCGTGACCACGGGTGAGCAGCACCAGCCGAGCCACCTCGTCCACCAAGGGTTTTCGGGCGCCCAGGGATTCGAGGACGTCGCGCGCCAGGTCGGCGCTGCGTTCCTCGTTGTCGGCGCGGTCGACCGCGTAGATCGCGTCGTGGAAGAAGGCGGCGTAGCGCACCGCGTCGATATCGGCTGCGCTGTCGGCCCATTCGTCGATCGCGCCGAGCATCGCGCGCAGGTGTTCGGCGGTGTGATAGTGGCGATGGGGTTCGCTGTAGCGGGCGATGATCCCGGCTCCGAGGGAAACGGCGTCCGGTCCGGCCAGGGCGGTCCAGCGGTCGAGAAGGTCCAGCGACGACAACGTCATGGGCTCCAGTGTCGGCGGACACCCGCTCGCCGACAACCCCGATTTCCGGTGGGATCACCACGATCGGCCTATCGCGGGTCGTCGCCACCGGTGAGTTCGCGCACCAGCAGCGCGGTGTGCAGCGAGGTGCGGGACTCGCCGTCGTCGAGGTCGACGTCGAGAATGCGCTCGATCCGGGCGAGGCGGTCGTAGAGCGTCGGCCTGCTGATGACCAGCGCCTTGGCGAGCTCGGTCTTGTTGCCCGCCAGGTCGAGGAAGCGGCGCAGGGTGGCGGTGAGATCGGTACCGTGCCGGAGGTCGTGGCGCAGCAGGGCACTCAGTTCGGTCTCGGCGAAACCCTGCACCCGGGGATCGTCGCGGATCAGCGAGAGCAGCCCGCGCAGCCGGATATCGGCGCTGCGGAAGAAGATTCGGTGGGGCGCGGCGCGCATCGATGCCGCGACGGCCGCGACCTCCCTCGCGTCGGCGAGTCCGCTCGCCGTGTCGAGCAGGGAATCGGAGTCGGCGCCGACGCCGATCACCGCGCGCCGAACCCCCTCGACCCGGCGCACTTCGGTGAGCACGGCCGCGCACACCGCCGCGAGCCGGTCCTCGACGACGGCGCCCCGGGCGACCGCGAGAATCATCGCGACCCGTTCCCCGTCGACCTGCGCCGCGCGTCCGCCCGTGCCACGCGGCGCAGGCCGGTGCTCGGCCGCGCTCAGCGCCGAGGCGTCGGCGAGGCCGAGCCCGTGGGTCACCGCCTCGACCACCGCCGCGCTGCGCCGTTGCGCGGCCACCGGGTCCGGGTCGGCGACGGCGTCGACATCGATGGCCAGCGGAACGTAGCGGGCGTGCCGGTGCAGCCCGAGCGCGGCCGCCCGCGCCTGCGCGTCGCGTTCGTCGCCGATCCGGCCCTCGACGAGGTCGGCGATCAGGCCGGTCTGGGCCCGGCGGTGCAGCCCGAAGCGGTCCTTGTCGATCATCCGGTGCAGGGTCAGGGTCTGGGCCGCGCGCTCGAGCACCATCCGCGCGCGGGGTGTCGGGCCGTGGTCCGCGCGCAGGATCAGCCTGCCCCAGCGCTGCATCTGCGGGCCGACGTCGACCAGGCACGCGTCGTCGGGCAGCAGGCGCGAGGTGGCCTCCCAATTCTCCAGCAGCGCCGAGGAGGTGGTGTGCCGGGCGGTCGCGGCCAGCACCCGGTGCGCCAGATCCTCCAGCACGACCGACGCGTCGAGCATGGTGGCCGCGGTGCGCACGATCTCGGCGAGCGCGGCCCGGCGCACACTCAGGTCGGTGAAGGTCTCGTGCACCGTCCTGGCGAACTCGAGCTCGGCGTACTGGTCGGCGACGATCGCGCGATGGACCGCCTCGGTGATCTCGACGAACCGGGTCACCCGGTGCAGCACGATCACCGGCAGCCCGAGTTCGGCGGCAGTGGCCGCGACGACCGGCCCCAGTTCGCTCACGTAGCTGCCGAGCTCGACCACCAGGCCCGCGACCCCGGCGGCGGCCAGCGAGCGCAGATAGGCGACCCGGGCGGGCTCCGGCGCGGCCAGCGCCTGCCCGGTGGTCAGGATCAGCTCCGCGCCGACCAGCACCTGGGCGACGTCGGCCAAGTCGCTGACGTGCACCCAGCGCACCGGCCGGTCCAGGTCGGCCCCGCAGATCACCTCGGGGTGACCCGCTTGGACCACCGGTGTGGCGAGCACATCGGCCACCGTCAACAGCACCGACGAATCGTAATACGAAAGCGGCGACTCCGTACAGATCGTCGGCCGGCGCCGCGGTGATCGTGGACCAGGGTGGAAGCACCACCCTTCCCGGCGAAACGAGGTCTGGCATGCAGTCCATCGGCCACTGGATCGACGGCAAGTCCGTCACCGGCACCAGCGAGGCGACGGCCCCGGTCACCAATCCCGCCACCGGCGCGGTCACCGGCGAACTGGCCCTGGCGAACGTGGCCGACACCCGCGCGGCGATCGACGCCGCGACGGTGGCGTTCGCGACCTGGCGCGACACCTCGCTGACCCGCCGCACCCAGGTGCTGTTCCGGTTCCGCGAGCTGCTGGCCGAGCGCAAGGAGGAGCTGGCCGCGATCATCACCGCCGAGCACGGCAAGGTGGCCGCCGACGCGCTCGGTGAGGTCACCCGCGGGCTGGAGGTCGTCGAATTCGCCTGCGGCATCCCGCATCTGCTCAAGGGCTCGTTCACCGAGAACGCCTCGACCGAGGTCGACATCCACTCCGTGCGCCAGCCGCTGGGCCCGGTCGCGATCATCTCACCGTTCAACTTCCCGGCCATGGTGCCGATGTGGTTCTTCCCGCTGGCCATCGGCTCGGGCAACACCGTGGTGCTCAAGCCGAGCGAGAAGGACCCGTCGGCGGCGCTGTGGCTGGCGCGGCTGTGGCAGGAGGCGGGCCTGCCCGACGGCGTGTTCAACGTCGTGCAGGGCGACAAGGTGGCCGTCGACGAGCTGCTGGACAATCCGGGCATCAAGGCGGTCTCGTTCGTCGGCTCCACCCCGATCGCCAAGTACGTCTTCCAGCGCGGCACCGCGGCCGGCAAGCGGGTGCAGGCGCTGGGCGGGGCGAAGAACCACATGGTGGTCCTGCCCGACGCCGATCTGGACCTGGCCGCCGACGCCGCCGTCAACGCCGGATTCGGGTCGGCGGGCGAGCGGTGCATGGCCATCAGCGTGGTCGTCGCGGTCGGCGGGGTCGCCGACGAGCTGGTCACCCGGATCGCCGAGCGCGCGGCGACCATCGTCACCGGCGACGGCACCTCCGGCGCCGACATGGGTCCGCTGATCACCCGGGCCCACCGCGATCGCGTCGCCGACTACATCGACGCGGGTGAGAGCGCGGGCGCCCGGGTGGTGCTCGACGGCCGTCCGCTGATCGTCGAGGGCGCGCCGGACGGATTCTGGCTCGGGCCGACGATTCTCGACGGGGTCACGCCGTCGATGAGCGTCTACACCGACGAGATCTTCGGGCCGGTGCTCTCGGTCGTGCGGGTCGGCACCTACGAGGAGGCGGTGGCGCTGATCAACGCCAACCGCTACGGCAACGGCACCGCCGTGTTCACCAACGACGGCGGCGCGGCCCGCCGGTTCCACCACGAGGTGGAGGTGGGCATGGTCGGCGTCAATGTGCCGATCCCGGTTCCCATGGCCTACTACAGTTTCGGTGGCTGGAAGAACTCGCTGTTCGGCGATTCCCACGCACACGGCACCGACGGCGTGCACTTCTTCACCCGCACCAAGGCGATCACCACCCGCTGGCTCGATCCCAGCCACGGCGGGCTGGAACTCGGCTTCCCCCAGAACAAGTGACCGGACAGGAGCAGTGCCGATGACGCTTTCCGACGAGGCCGCCCGCGCCTACGAACTCGATCGCCGCCACGTCTTCCATTCCTGGTCGGCGCAGGCCCAGGTGTCTCCGATCGTGCTCACCGCGGCCGAGGGCTGCTACGTGTGGGACGGCGAGGGCAACCGGCTGCTGGACTTCTCCTCGATGATGGTGAACACCAATATCGGGCACCAGCATCCGAAGGTGGTCGCCGCGATCGCCGCGCAGGCGGCCGAATTGTGCACGGTCGGACCGGCGTTCGCCAATGCCGCCCGGTCCGAGGCGGCCCGGCTGATCAGTGAGCTCACCCCGGGTGACCTGGACAAGATCTTCTTCACCAACGGCGGCGCCGACGCCGTCGAACACGCGATCCGGATGGCGCGCCTGCACACCGGGCGGCCCAAGGTGCTCGCGCGGTACCGCTCGTACCACGGCGGCACGGAGACCGCGGTCAATGTCACCGGCGACCCGCGGCGCTGGCCCAATGATCACGGCACCAGCGGGGTGGTGCACTTCTTCGGCCCGTTCCTCTATCGCTCGGAATTCCACGCGAGCGACGAGGCGCAGGAGACCCAGCGCGCCCTCGAGCACCTGGAACGCACCATCGAGATGGAGGGTCCGGCCACGATCGCGGCCGTCGTGCTGGAATCGGTGCCGGGCACGGCGGGCATCATGGTGCCGAGCACCGAGTACATGCGCGGCGTCCGGGAACTGTGCGACCGGCACGGCATCGTGTTCATCGCCGACGAGGTGATGGCGGGTTTCGGCCGCACCGGGAAATGGTTCGCCATCGACAATTTCGGCGTCGTCCCGGACCTGATCACCTTCGCCAAGGGGGTGAACTCCGGCTACGTACCGCTGGGCGGTGTGGCGATCAGCGCGGCCATCGCGGCCACGTTCGCGGACCGGCCGTACCCGGGCGGGCTCACCTATTCGGGTCATCCGCTGGCCACCGCGGCGGCGGTCGCCACGATCACCGCGATGCGCGAGGAGCGGATCGTGGAGAACGCGGCCGAGGTCGGTGCCCGGGTCATCGGGCCCGGGCTGCGCGAACTCGCGCAGCGGCATCCGAGCATCGGCGAGGTGCGCGGGCTGGGCGTGTTCTGGGCGCTCGAGCTGGTGCGCGACCGCGCGACCAGGGAACCGCTGGCCCCGTACGGCGGCACCAGTCCCGCGATGACCGAGCTCGTCGCCGCCTGCCGGCGCGGCGGGCTGCTGACGTTCGTGAACTTCAACCGGCTGCACGTGGTGCCGCCGTGCGTGATCACCGAGGCCGAGGTCAAGGAGGGGCTGGCGATCCTCGATCAGGCGCTCACCGTCGCCGACGCGCACACCGTCGACGCGCCGTGACACCGGCGGTTTCGCCGCGGGCGGAATGCGCCCGCGGCGCGACGCGTTGTCCGCGAGTGTGACTGATACCGCAGTGCTTTCCGACGAACTGAAGTCGTATCTGGACGAGGAGAAGGTCTACGCGACCGTCGCCACGGTCGGTGCGAACGGGCATCCGCATCTGACCGTCGTCTGGATCAAACGCGAGGGCGACGACCTGCTGTTCTCCACCACCGTCGAGCGGCAGCAGGCCAAGAACCTGGCGCGCGACCCGCGGATCACGGTGATGGTGAACCCGCCGGAGCGGCCGTTCCTCTACGCCGAGATCCGGGGCACGGCCACCACCGTCCCCGATCCGGAGCGCGCGCTGCCCGAGGAGATGTCGCTCAAGTACACCGGCCTGCCCTACCGCGAGTTCAACCCCGCCTCGGTGCACGACGGCGAGCGGGTGATCGTGCGGATCACTCCGCGCCGGGTCGCCGGGCGGCTCTGAGTCGCCGATCGCGCAGCAGGGGCGGGCTCAGGCGTTCTGAGCCTCCTCCTGGGCGTGCTGCGCCTCGGCCAGCTGGCCTGGGGTGAACCGCAGAGTCACCGCGACGATGGCGGCCAGCACGGCCAGTCCGGAGCAGACCAGCAGGACCAGGGTGTAGCCGCTGGTGAGCGCGTCGAGCTGGGGTCCGTCGAGATCGGAGACCTTCTCGGTGGTGCTGCCGCCCAGCGACAGCGTGCGCGAGGCGGCGATCGGGCTGAGCAGCCCGATCGCGATCGGTGTCGCCAGGTTCATGAACATCTGCCCGACGGCCGACAGCGGGCCGATATCGGCGGGCGGCACCCCGACGAGCACGCACAGCGGCGCCAACACCATCGCGACACCCACGCCGAACCCGATGACCACCAGCAGCGGAAGCAGCGTGGTGAGGTAGCTGATGTGGCGATCCAGGGTCGAGCCGAAGAGCAGCCCGGCCGCCAGCACCAGCGCGGCCGCGCTCAGCAACCAGCGGGGTGGCACGATCAGCGCCGCCTTCGACGCCAGCGCGCCACCGATCCCGATGCCGACGGTGAACGGGATGCAGGCGATACCGGCCTTCAGCGGGCTGTAGCCGAGCGAGTTCTGCAGCATCTGGGCGACGAAGAACGTCATGGCGCCGAGCACCGCGCCGGCCAGGAAGATGAGCAGGAAGGTGGAGTTGCGGTCGCGGCTGTCGAACAGCGACCACGGCAGCAGCGGATCGGATTCGTTGCGTTCCACGACGACGAAGGTGATCAGCAGCGCGAAACCGATGATCAGCGCGCCCAGGATGACCGGACTGCCCCAGCCCCACGCGGGTCCCTCGGTGGCGCCGAAGACGATCAGCGCGCACGCCAGCGTCCCGAGCACCGCGCCCTTGACGTCCAGCGGCGCGCGATGGTGCACGGTGTCGGCGAGGGCGTACACCGCCCCGGCGACGATCAACGCGCCGATCGGCACGTTGATCAGGAAGATCCACCGCCAGGACAGCTCGGTGAGCAGACCACCGACGACCAGGCCGCTGACCGAGCCGATGCCGGCCATCGAGCCCACCACCGCCACGGCCTGATTGCGCGCCTTGCCCGGCGCGAACGTCGTGGCCACCAGTGCGAACGCGGTCGGCGCCGCGATCGCGGCGCCCGCGCCCTGGAACGCTCGCGCGACCAGCAGGGTCACCTCGCCCTGAGCCAGCCCGCACGCCAGCGACGCCACCGTGAACAGCCCGACACCGGTGATGAGCATGCGTTTGCGCCCGAACACGTCACCGAGGCGGCCGCCGAGCAGCATGAGTCCGGCGAAGGTCAGACCGTAGGCGGTGACCGTCCACGCGCCACCGGAGCTGGACAGGCCCATCTCCTCCTGCAGCCGCGGCAGCGCGAAGATCACGACGGTTCCGTCGAGCACGACCATGAACTGCAGGCCACTGAGCACGAGGATGGCCAGCCCGAAGGCCGACTGTTTCACCGGGGGCTGCATCGTCGCAGGGGGTTTATCGAGCACAGTCGAACACTGTAAACGAGGCCGCTACCCGGCCCGGAGGGTTCGGTGCGCCGACGGGCCCTCAGGCGCGCGCACCGGTGGCGGCGTCGAAGCCCGCCGTCGGGCCGATGACGATGATCGCCGGCGGCCGGATGCCCTCGGATTTGACCTTCTCCGCGACCGTGCCCAGATCGGCCCGGACCACCCGCTGGGTACGCAGGGTGCCCTCCTGGATGACCGCGGCCGGCGTCTCGGCGGCACGGCCGCCGGCGAGCAGCGCGTCGGCGAACTTGTCGATCCGCTCCACCGCCATCATCAGCACCAGGGTGCCGCGCAGCTTGGCCAGCGCCGCCCAGTCGACCAGCGAATCGGGATGATCGGGGGCGACGTGCCCGCTGACCACGACGAACTCGTGCGTCACGCCGCGATGGGTCACCGGGATGCCCGCGGCGCCGGGCACCGAGATGGGGCTGGTGACACCGGGCACCACCGTCACCGGAATGCCCGCCTCGGTGCAGGCCTCGAGCTCCTCGTACCCGCGGCCGAACACGTACGGGTCGCCGCCCTTGAGCCGGACCACGAACTTGCCCGCCTTGGCGCCCTCGACCAGCGCGAGGTTGATCGCCTCCTGCGCCATCGACCGGCCGTACGGGATCTTGGCCGCGTCGATCACCTCGACGTGCGGGCCCAGCTCGGCCAGCAGCTCCGGCGGCGCGAGCCGGTCGGCGACGACCAGGTCGGCGCGGGCCAGCAGCCTGCGGCCGCGCACGGTGATCAGGTCCGGGTCGCCCGGTCCGCCGCCGACCAGGGCGACGCCCGGGGTCACCGGCTCCGAATCATCGGTCACCACACCCGATTGCAGCGCCTCGAGCAGCCCGTTGCGCACGGCGGCCGAGCGCCGGTGCGCGCCCCCGGCCAGCACGCCGAGGGTCAGTCCGTCGTAGCGGGCGGTGGCGGGGGTGACGGCGGTGCCGTCGCGGGCGATGTCGGCGCGCACGCAGAAGATCCGCTTCGCGGTCGCCTCGGCGACCACGGCGGCGTTGGTCTCGGGTTCGTCGGTGCAGGCCATCGCGTACCAGGCGTCGTCGAGATCGCCGTCGGCGTAGGCGCGCAGTTCGACGGTGAGCTGACCGGCGGTCGCCATGCCCTCGACGGCCGGGGTGACCGCCTTGCTGACCACGTGGACGTCGGCGCCCGCGGCCACCAGCAGGCCGAGCCTGCGCTGGGCGACGGTGCCGCCGCCGACCACGACTACTCTGCGTCCACGCAGATCGAGCCCGACCAGGTAGTTCGGGTCGCCTGCGGGCGGGGTCGATGCGGTGTCAGACGTGTTCGGCACAGTGGCTCAGCCTAGTTCCTGGCTCGCCGCGCGCCGAACGGGCCCGCCGACACCGGCCTTCGCCGTGCGCCGCGGTCGGCGCGCCCGCGTTGCCGTCCGGTCCTCCGCGCGCGACAGTGGAGTCCATGACCCAGCCGGACGCACTTCTCGACGTGGCCTACGACGAAGCCCTGCGCGGCCTGGCCGAGGGCGGTGTCCCGATCGGCGCCGCCCTGTTCGACGCCGACGGCACCCTGCTCGGGCGTGGCCGCAATCGCCGCGTGCAGAACGACGACCCGAGCGTGCACGCCGAGACCGACGCCTTCCGCGCCGCGGGGCGCCGTCGTGACTACCGGTCCACGATCATGGTGACCACCCTGTCGCCGTGCTGGTACTGCAGCGGCCTGGTCCGTCAGTTCGGCATCGGCACCGTGATCATCGGCGAGGCGCGCACCTTCCACGGCGGCCACGACTGGCTCGCCGAGCACGGCGTGCGGGTGCTGGTCCTCGACGACCCGCGCTGCGTGTCCCTGATGACCGACTTCATCGCCGATCGCCCCGACCTGTGGTTCGAGGACATCGGCGTCACCGACGCGCCGGCGAAGGAGACCCCGGCATGAGCATCGCCTCGGTCGACCTGGCCCGCTGGCGCTCCGGCGGCGCCGCGGCCACCGCGGTGGAACGCGAGGTCGACGCGGGCCTGCGCCGGGCCGGCTTCCTGCTGGTGCACGGCCACGGCATCGACCCGGCGCTGCCCGCCGCGGTCCGCGCCGCCGCGCGCCGCTTCTTCGCGCTGCCCGAGGAGGTCAAGAACCGGTACGCGGTGACCGTCGGCGGTCGCGGCTGGATCGGGCCCGGCCGCGAGGCCAACGGCTACGCCGAGGGCACCGAGACCCCACCCGACCTCAAGGAGACCTTCGCGGTCGGCGCCGACACCGCCACCGGTGACCCGGCGGTGGACCGGGTGTGGTTCCTGCCCAATGTCTGGCCCGCCGAGGTCACGGAGTTGCGGGCCCTGCTGACCGAGTACACGGCCGCCGTGCACGCGCTTTCCGACGAGCTGCTCGCCCTGTTCGCCGCCGCGCTCGCACTCCCGGACAACCCGTTCGCCACGCTGGCCACCCGCCCCACCTGGACCTGCAATATCAACCACTATCCCCCGCTGACCAGCGTCGGCACCCCGCAACCCGGCCAGTTCCGGATCGGCCCGCACACCGATTTCGGCACCGTCACCGTGCTCGACCGCGAGCCGGGCGCCGGCGGCTTGCAGATCTACACCGAGGCCGACGGCTGGGCCGACGCCCCCTTCGATCCGGCCGCGCTGACCGTGAACATCGGTGACCTGCTGGCGTATTGGAGCGGCGAGCGCTGGCCCTCGGGCAGGCACCGGGTACTCCCCCCGCAGGCCGCCGCGCCGGAGGAAGACCTGGTCTCGCTCATCTTCTTCTACGAACTCGACCACGATGCCGTGGTGACCCCGCTCGCACCGCCGATCGGCCGGGTGCGGCCGGGACCGCCGGTGGTCTCGGCCGACTTCCTGCGCGTGCGCCTGGACGCCATCACCCTCGGCTGACCCGTACACTCGCGAGCCATGCCCGCCTGGTCCCGCCTCGTCCTGGTCGTCGCCGCCCTGCTGCTGGCCGGACATGGCCCCGCCGTCGCCGCGCCGCCCTACGAGGCGGCGGCCGGTGTCGAGGCGCACTACGCCGCGCCGGGCCCGTTCGCCGTGACCGAGCGGATCGGCGAACTGTGTTGCGACACCACCGGTGCCGCGTTCGACCTGTGGTACCCGAGCGAGCTCGGCACCGGCCATCCGATCGTGCTGTTCGGTGACGGCACCCAGGCGGTGCCCACCCAGTACCGCCACCTGCTGCGGCACTTCGCGTCGTGGGGCTTCGTGGTGATCGCGACGCAGAACCAGTACACCGGTTCCGGCATCGACATCCTCGCCTCGCTCGACCGGCTGATCGCCGAATCCGCCGATCCCGCTAGCGTTTTCGCCGGGCGTCTGGACACCACGGCGGTGGGCGTGGTCGGTCATTCGCAGGGCGCTTCCGGCGCGCTGAACGCGATGCGGCGCTCCGGCGGGGCGATCCGCACCGCGATCACCGTCGAACTGCCGCGCACCGGCCTGTGCTCGGATGCCCTCAGCTGCACCGATCCGGCCGCGATCGAGACCGGCTCGGTGTTCCTGATCAACGGCTCGGCCGACACCCTGATCTCGCCGTCGGAGCAGCCGCTCCCGGTCGAGGTCGTCGGCGTCCAGTCCCATCGCGCCTACTACGACGCGCTCACCGTGCCGAAGGTGTGGGCGACGCTCGAGGGCGCCGACCACAACGACGTCCAGGGCGCTCCGGCCTGCGCGGACGGCCAGCTCGCCTGTGGCACCGGCGTGTACGGCTTCCTCGGCTACCCGACGGCCTGGCTGGCCGCCCGATTGCGCGGTGATGCCAGGGCCGCGGCGGCCTTCGTCACCGGCTCCGGCGCGTTGTTCGCCCCGTCGCCGCACTGGCGCAATCAGAGCGGCACGATCACCGGCTGAGCTCAGCCGGTGTACGGATTGTTCTGCACCCAGCGGAAGTCCGTGCCGCGCAGCGGGAAGCTGTCGAGATCCAGGCGGGTGAGGGTGACCGTCACCGGCTTGCCGTCGAGCTCACCGCGCAGCGTCAGGCGGTCGCCGGCGGGCCGGTCGACCGCGAAGGTGGTGACGGCCGCCGGGGCCTCGCCCGGCGCCGACGGCGCGGCGGTGAGGGTCATCGTGCGCGCTTCGGTGTCGAAAGCGGCTGCCACCGGCACGATCGAGTCGTCCATTCGCTGGTAGCCCGCCGACCCGGCGTCGATGATCAAGCGCTGCCAGCGCACCGGGTCGGTGGTCAGCGGCGGCACCGGGGTCGCCTCGGCGGTGAACTCGGTGACGTCCCAGATGCCGTACAGCTCGGGTTTCGGTGCGCCACCGCCGTATTCGTCCCAGGACCGCCCGCCGAGGTACACACAGCCGAGCACCACCCACAGCCCCGCCACGACCTGCACGACCGTGGCCCACCGGTTCGCCCGCGCCGAGCCGAACAGCGGCGGCTGCACGAGCGGTCCCGAATCCCGTTCCAGCACCAGCACATTCGCCAGGCGCCGGGCCTGGGGCGCGAGCAGCACCAGGCTCATCAGCAGCAGATGCCCGGACAGCATCTTCACCGGCACGTCGAAGGTCAGGTTCAGCAGGAACACCTGCGCCATGCTGATCACGCCGAGCATCGCGCCCAGGGTGGCGGTGCGCGGCCAGAACAGCAGCAGCCCGGCGAGCACCTCGGCCGCGCCCAGCGACATCTCGTAGACCGGGGACGAACCCACCTGGGTCCACAGCATCGACATCGGGCTCAGGTCACCGACCCGGGTGAGCAGGGTGGTGAGCGCGGGCTCGGGCATCTGGGTCGGGATGAGCTTGGCGAAACCGTAGAACAGCAGCTGCCCGCCGACACACAGCCGCAGCAGCGTGAGGAACCAGCTCGCCGCCCGCGGGTAGGCCCGCCTGCGCCGGTCGAGCACCGACCAGATCGCGGTGACCAGCAGCGCGGCCACCAGGACCAGCCCGCACTGGATCCAGATCGCGGCCTGGTCACCGCTGCCGTTCATGACCAGCTCCGCCTGCACCCCGAACACGTGCTCGCCGATCCAGCGGCTCACCGGGGCCAGCGAGAGCATCTGCCAGGCGATGGCGTCCTCGGGCAGGTGTAGCGCGAACACCCCGAGGAAGACGAAACTGATCTGCGCCATCCACAGACAGAACAGCCCGAGGTAGGCGACCGTGAACCGGAAGGCGAGCCGCGTCACCGGATGCCAGGTCGGCGCCGGCGGCGGGCTCGCGATCTCTGCGGGTGCGAGCTCCGTGGTCACGGCGGTCACCTTGGCCTCCTCGTCGAGTTCGATTGCTACCGAAGCTAATCGGTTCGGCGAGCGGACGCGTCCGGGAAAACCCCCATCTTTGCCGTGTCAACCCTGAATCTCACTGACCGACTGACGGCTTACATTCCCGTCGGCCGTCCGGTACGCCGGTATCGAAACGTGTTCCATCTCGCCGACAGGGGTACTCACATATGTCCGACGATCCGGACCTCACCGCGCAACAGTCGCTCACGGTCAGCGAGCGCGATCTCGACGAACTCGCCGAGCAGTTGTCGCAGTGGCTGGCCGGCAAGGTCGGCGCCGACGCACCGCCGAAGGTCGGCAATCTGAGCAAGCCGTCGACCGGTGGCATGTCGAGCACCACCATCCTGTTCGACGCCGAGTGGACCGTCGCCGGCGATACCGACGGCGGGGCGTTCGTGCTCCGGATGGCCCCCGAGGACGGCTCGTTCCCGGTCTTCGAGTCCTACGACCTGCCGCTGCAGTACCAGGTGATGGCCGGGGTGGCCGACGGCTCGGACGTCGCGGTGCCCACGCTGCGCTGGCTCGAACGCGACGAATCCGTCTTCGGCTCGCCGTTCCTGGTGATGGAGAAGGTCGACGGCCGCGCGCCCTCGGACAATCCGCCGTACGTCTTCTTCGGCTGGCTCTTCGACGCGACCGTGGCCGAACGCGAGCTGATCGCGGACGCCACCGTCGACGTGATCGCCCGCGTCCACGCCATCGACGACATCGCCGCACGCTTCCCGCTGCTCGACGGCGAGGGGTCCGGGCTGCGCAGGCACTTCGAGGCCCAGCGCGCCTGGTACCGGTGGGCGCTGACCGACGACGGCGTCGAGATCCCGCTGATCGAGCGGACCTTCGACTGGCTCGAGGCCCACTGGCCCGCCGAGACCGGCCCCGAGGTGCTGAACTGGGGCGACGCCCGCCCCGGCAACATCCTCTTCGACGGGTTCGCCCCGGCCGCGGTGCTGGACTGGGAGATGGCCACCTTCGGCCCGCGTGAGCTCGACCTGGGCTGGGTGATCTTCATCCACCGGTTCTTCCAGGACATCGCCACCCGCTTCGATCAGCCCGGCCTGCCCGATTTCCTGCGCAAGGACGCGGTGGTCGCGAAATACGAAGAGCTGACCGGGCATACGGTCCAGGATCTCGACTTCTACATCGTCTACGCGGCGCTGCGGCACGCGATCGTGATGGCCAGGATCAAGCGGCGGATGATCCACTTCGGTGAGGACACCGTGCCCGCCGAACTCGACGACTACGTGATGCACCGGCTCAGCCTCGAAGCACTGCTCGACGGCACCTATGAGTGGGACTGACAGGAGACAACGACGATGAACGCGATCATGCCCGTCCCCCTGGACGAATACCCGGTCCACCAGACCCCGCTGTCGCTGGCCAGGGTGGCCACCAGCGACCGCAACTTCTACGACCGCTACTACTTCAACGCCTTCGACCCCGCCGGCGACGCCATGCTGATCACCGGGTTCGGCGTCTACCCGAACCTGGGCGTGGTGGACGCGTTCGCGACGGTGCGCCACGGCGACACCCAGCGCAGCGTGCGGTTCTCCGACGCGCTGACCTCGCGTGATCTCACCACCGCGGTGGGCGGCTACCGGATCGAGGTGCTCGAGCCGCTGCAGAAGCTGCGGGTGGTGTGCGAGCACGAGGACCTCGGCTTCGACCTCACCTGGACCGGTGCGCACCCGGCGGTGCAGGAGCAGCCGCACCTGATCCTGTCCGGCACCCGGCCGATCATCGAGGCGTCCCGGTTCGCCCAGCTGGGTTCGTGGGAGGGCACGCTCGCCGTCGACGGGCGTGACATCACCGTCGACCCGGCGGCGTGGACCGGCAGCCGCGACCGCTCCTGGGGCATCCGCCCCTCGGGTGAGCCGGAGCCGCCCGGGCGGGCCGCGTCCGAGGGCGCCGGTGGTTTCTGGTGGCTGTACGCGCCGCTGCGCTTCGACGAGTTCGCCATCGTGGTGATCGTGCAGGAAGACCCCGACGGCACCCGCACCCTCAACAACGCGGTCCGGATCTGGCACGACGGCCGCAAGGAACAGCTGGGCTGGCCGCGGATGACCTGGACCTACGAGTCCGGCACCCGGCATCCGAAGTCGGTGCGCCTGGACATGACCACCCCCGACGGCAAGCCGCTCGAGGTCGAGATCGAGTCGCGTCCCGGTATCGCCCTGCACGTCGGCTGCGGCTACGGGCCCGACCCCGACTGGACCCACGGCCGCTGGATGGGCCGGGACTGGTCGCTGTCGAGCGCCTACGACCTCACCGACCCCGCGATCATCGCCCGCACCCCCTACGGCGTGATCGACCACATCGGCTACGCCCGCTGCGGCGACGCCGAGGGCTGGGGCCTGTTCGAGCACGCCTCGATGGGCCGCCACGACCCCACCGGTTTCGCGGATTGGTCCGCCGTCGCGCCCTGACGCGCCGGATCGGTCCAGCGAGAGGAAAGGCGCCGCCGCGACAACGAGGTCGCGGCGGCTCCGATTTCTCAGCGGCCATGGCGAAGTCCGAGATGATACTGCCCCGGCAGCGATCAGTCGTCGGCCGAATTCTCTGTCAGGAACTGCCCGTTGGATTCGCTGCGCCGACGTTGAGTGGCAGCCTCCGCGCATGCACGACGCCGCCGTACTGCTGTCGGTTCCTGCGCTCGGTATTCGGCCAAGACCGCATCGATCCTCTCGCGGCGTCGGTCACCCAGCCACGGATATAGATCGTTCATCCACTGGGCAGCCCCCGAACCGGTGATTTGAGCCCGGTATTGCAGCTTCCTGCCCTCGATGTAGCGAGGAATGTCGTACACCGAGCCGCCGAACAAGTCGGCCACCCGCTCGATCACGTCACGATCCGTCATATTCACCACGATCTTCGGGTAGCGATACACCTTCCCTCCGACACAGCTTCTGATCATCGCAAACGAGCCTTCGCCCTCGAGCAGACCGGCCAACCATGCGATCTCGGTGTCAGAAGGCATGAATCCGCCGAGTTGACATCGATTGCGCAGAAATGCCCATAGCTCCCCCTCGAACCCCACACCGCGGACAGTACGCTCCACTGTAGGCGCCACTCAGAACACTGAATCCGCCACCGACGAAGCTGCGCCCTGGAACAGGTCGGCAGCATCGCATGGGCAGGTCGTGACCGAACTCAGTCCGTTCACATCGAATTCGACCGAAACCGGGTCAGGCAGAACTGCACCGCCGATGTGATGCCTCGTCCAACAACACCTGGGACAGAGGGACCTCGCCCAGCGGATCAGTTAGGGGCGCTCGCACCGATCGTCGCGACAGCGATGACGACCCCGTCGACAATGGTTCGGCCGCACAATAATTCACCACGGCCCGCGAGCAGCGCCGCCGCCTCCGCGACCGAGGGCGTGCCGACGGCCCGCGCGGTCCGTGGGGATCGATGCGGTGTGCCGACCTCGGCCAGCTGTGCCGCGCTGAACGCGACCACGGGCACGCCGAGCGCCGCCGCGGCCGCGCGGACACCGGGATCGGGCGCACGACGGTCGATCGTGGCGAGGCACGTCACGGTGGCGGTGTCGCCGACGACGGATTCGACCGCGCGGGTGATCTTCTCCGCGTCGGCGCCCGGCCGGACGCCGATACCGACGACCACCGCGGTCCGCTCGACCGTCGTGTCGGGTACCGGCTCGTCGCCGCTCGGCGGCGGGCCCGCGGGCGGCGATGTCATCGGCGCGTCTCTTCGGCTTTCACCGGAGCCGCCGTGGTCCGCCGCTTCGCCGTCATCGATCGAAGCGGCGGGCGGCGGTGACGAATCGGGTGATGGCGTCGGGGTTTCCGGCGGGGTGGGTGTGCAGGTAGGAGGCGTGGACCTGGCGGATCACCGCGCCCTCGGTGATCGAGGAGGTGGTGCGCCAGCCCCAGGCGGCGTTCTCGGGGCCGACCCGGGTGAGGCGGGTGCGGTGGAATTCGTGGCCGCGGACGCGGGTGCCCGCGCGCCAGAGGGCGGAGTCGTGCAGGGCGACGGCGTCGCGGTAGCCGAGGGTCAGGCGGGGGCCGAACTCGGCGTCGGCGTCGAGGACGCCCGCCATCGGGTGGCCGTCGAGGGAGCGGGTGAGGTAGAGCAGGCCCGCGCATTCGGCGTGGATCGGGAGGTCGCGGGTGGCGCCGTCGGCGATGGCGGTGCGCAGCTTCTCGTTGGCCGACAGCGCGCCGGCGTGCTCCTCGGGAAAACCACCGGGCAGCACCAATCCCGCTGTATCGGAAGGCAGTTCGTCGGTCATCGGATCGAAGACGACCACCTGGGCGCCCGCGGCGATCAGCAGCTCGCGGTGCTCGGCATATCCGAACGTGAACGCGGGTCCGCCCGCCATCGCGATCAGTGGACCACTGCCTGTCCGTGCTTCGGTGGGAGCGTGTTCGGCCGCGGCCAGTTCCGACGCGGGGTCCCACGCGGGCCCCTGGGCCGATCCACCGGCGAGGTCGACGATCGCCTTCAGATCGATGTGGGCCGCGACGAGTTCGGTCATCGCGTCGACCGCGGTGGTGGCGGCGGTGCCGTGCTCGACGGCGGGAATGAGACCCAGATGCCGTGAGGGCACTTCCAATTCGGCCATGCGGGGCAGGGCACCGAGGACCGGGATGCCGACGCGATCACACGCCGCGCGCAGGACCTGCTCGTGCCGTTCGCTGCCGACGCGGTTGAGGATCACCCCGCCGAGGCGCACCGAGGAGTCGAAGGTGGCGAAGCCGTGCAGCAGCGCGGCCAGGCTCTGCGAGTGCCCGCGCGCGTCGACGACCAGCACCACCGGAGCACCGAGCAGGCTCGCGATCTGCGCCGTCGACCCCTCGGCGACCGCCTCGGTCCGGTTCTCGTCGATCCGCCCGTCGAACAGGCCCATCACGCCCTCGACGACGGCGATATCGCAGTCGCGCGCGCCGTGCCGGTAGAGCGGGACCACCCGATCCTCGCCCACCAGAACGGGATCCAGATTGCGGCCGGGTCGCCCGGCCGCGAGCCCGTGATAGCCGGGGTCGATGTAGTCGGGGCCGACCTTGAACGGCGCCACCCGATGACCGGCCCGGCGCAGCGCGCCGATGAGCCCGGTGGCCAGCGTCGTCTTCCCGCTGCCCGACGCCGGGGCGGCGATCACGACCGCGGGGGCGGTCATCGTCGACCCCGGGGCGCGGCTGTCGCCGTCACGGTGACGGTCACCATTCGATGCCGCGCTGGCCCTTGCGGCCCGCGTCCATCGGATGCTTCACCTTGGTCATCTCGGTGACCAGGTCGGCGGCGTCGATGAGCGCCTGCGGTGCGTCGCGGCCGGTGATCACGACGTGCTGGTTGCCGGGGCGGTTGGTCAGCGTCTCGACGACTTCGTCGACATCGACCCAGCCCCACTTGAGCGGGTAGGTGAACTCGTCGAGCACGTAGAAGCGGTGCTGCTCGGCGGCGAGCCGGCGCGCGATCTCCTGCCAGCCCGACAGCGCGGCGGCCGCGTGATCCTCCTCGGTGCCGTGCTTGCGGGTCCAGGACCAGCCCTCGCCCATCTTGTGCCACTCGACCGCGCCACCGGCGCCGGTCTGCTCGTGCAGCTCGCCGAGCGTGCGGAACGCGGCCTCCTCGCCCACCTTCCACTTCGCGCTCTTCACGAACTGGAACACGGCCACGTCGAAGCCCTGGTTCCAGGCCCGCAACGCCATCCCGAACGCGGCGGTGGACTTACCCTTGCCCGGGCCCGTATGCACGGCCAGCACCGGCTGGTTGCGCCGCTGCCGCGTCGTCAGGCCGTCCTCCGGCACGACCTCCGGAACACCCTTGGGCACGAAGACTCCTCCTTCTCGGCACCGACGCGCCGGTTCGCGGCCCGGGTGGACCGCACTGTCGATGGACGACGGCGCACCGGTCGCGCGACTGTCGATCCCCATTTCTATCAGGGCGTCAACGGCCACCCGACACACGCACTGTTGTCCGGAACATCGCCACCGCACGCTGGGCACGAGGCCGCCGCGTCGATGACCCGGCCACCGGGCGGCATCGGCCGGGTCAGGTCACGCGAGCGCTGGTGGCCCGGGCCGCGGCACATGGGCGATGTCGGCCGAGTCAGGCCGCGCGAGCACCGGTGGCCCGGGCCGCCGCGCGTGGGCGATGTCGGCCGAGTCAGGCCGCGCGAGCACCGGTGGCCCGGGACGCCGCGCGTGGGCGATGTCGGCCGAGTCAGGCCGCGCGAGCACCGGTGGCCCGGGCCACGGCACGTGGGCGATGTCGGCCGCGTCAGGCCGACATCGCCGCCGCACGCTCGGCACGACGCTGCTGCATCAATGGCCCGGCTACCGGGCGTTATCGGCCGGGCCAGGCCGCGCGAGCGCCGACGGCCCGGGCCGCGGCACATGGGCGGCGTCGGCCGGGTCAGGCGCGCGAGCGCCGAGGAGCCGCGCCGCAGCACGTGGGCGATGTCGGCCAGGTCAGGTCACGCGAGCTCCGACGGCCCGGGCCGCGGGACATGGGGCGATGTCGGCCGGGTCAGGCCGCGCAGGAGCCGGTGGACCGGACGACATCCGCGACAGTGTCGCCGGTCAGTTCGTCCAGGCGCAGGTAGCGGGCGCGCAGGTCGCGGGCCAGTTCGGCGGCCAGGCCGAGGCGGATCATGCCGCGTTCGCAGTCGATGACCATGGCGGTGTGGCCCTCCCCTGCCAGCAGGCGGGCGGCCGTGCGGGCGCGGGGCAGCGGGTCGACGCCGCCGGTGGCGCGGCCGTCGGTGAGCAGCACCAGCATCGGGCGGCGGCGCGGGTCACGGACGTGTTCGCGGGCGATCACCTCGCGTGCCTTCATCAGGCCCGCCGCGAGCGGGGTCTTGCCGCCGGTGCGCAGGCCGGCCAGGCGGCGCACGGCGATGTCGACCGACGAGGTCGGCGGCAGCACCAGCTCGGCCTCGCTGCCGCGCACACTGATCACGGCCACCTTGTCGCGGCGCTGGTAGGCGTCGCGCAGCAGCGTGACGATGGCGCCGGTGACGGCGGTGAGCCGGTCGCGCGCGGCCATCGACCCGGAGGCGTCGACGACGAACACCACCAGATTCCCTTCGCGCCCTTCGCGATACGCGCCACGCAGGTCCTCGGTGGCCAGGGCCAGCGGGCCGCTGAACCGGCCGCGCTCGAATTGCCTTGGGGCGGCGGCGAAGACGGTGCCGAGCAGGTGCAGCCCGGTCGAGGTGTCGGTGCTGGGGCGCACCATGCGACCGGTGCGGGTCTGGGCGCGGGACCGTCGGCCCGGCGCGCCTTCCCCGATACCGGGGACCTCCCAGCGCGGTGCGGCCTTGGCGACCGAACCCGGTGTGCCCGAGACACCCTCGGCCGCGGGCCTGGCTCCGCCGCCCTTGGGGCCGCCACCGTCGGGACCGCCGCCGTCCGGACCGCCATCGTCCGGTCCGCCATCGTCCGGTCCGCCGTTGTCGGGCCCCGGGTCGACCGGGCCTTGGTCCTCGGGTCCGTGCGGGCCCGCATTGTCGGGGCCACGGTCGTCGACCGGGCGTGGTCCGGCGTCACCGGACGTATCGTCGCGCCGCTCCGACCCAACGGAGCCATCGTCGCCCGGCTGGTCGGGGCCGGGCTGATCCGCGTCGAGTTCCTCGGTGGCGGAAGCCTTGTCGACCTCGTCGGCGGCCGATCGCATCGCCTCGTCCAACTGCTCCTCGCTGATCCCCGGCTCGTCGAACGGATCGCGCCTGCGCCGGTGCGGCAGGGCCAGTTCGGCCGCGATCCGCACGTCGTCCTCGGTGACCCGGTCGCGGCCCCGCCAGGCGGCGTGCGCGGTGGCGGTCCTGGCGACGACCAGATCGGCGCGCATCCCGTCGACGTCGAAGGCCGCGCACAGCGCCGCGATCCGCCGCAGTTCGGCGTTGTCGAGCGCCACGCCGGGCAGCCGGTCGCGCGCGGTCAGAATCCGTTCGGCGACAACGGCGTCGGCGTCGGCGTAGCGCGCGGCGAAGCCGGCGGGGTCGGCCTCGTAGTCCAGGCGCCTGCGCACCACCGCCATGCGGGTGTCCACCTCGCGGGAGGCGGCCACGTCGACGGTCAGACCGAACCGGTCCAGCAGCTGGGGTCGCAGCTCGCCCTCTTCGGGGTTCATGGTGCCGACGAGCACGAAACGCGCCGGATGCGAATGCGAGACGCCGTCGCGCTCGACATGGACCCGGCCCATGGCCGCCGCGTCGAGCAGCACGTCGACCAGGTGGTCGTGCAGCAGGTTCACCTCGTCGACGTAGAGCACGCCGTGGTGGGCCGCGGCCAGCAGACCGGGCCGGAACGCCTGCTCGCCGTCGCGCAGCACGCGCTCGAGGTCGATCGACCCGACGACGCGGTCCTCGGTGGCGCCGACCGGCAGTTCGACCAGCCGGGCGGGCCGGGCGCCGCTCTCGTCGACGACCGGCGGCAGCAACTGGGCCAGCGCGCGCACCACCGTCGACTTCGCGGTGCCCTTCTCGCCGCGCACCAGCACGCCGCCGATCCCGGGGTGCACCGCCGACAGGATCAACGCCAGCTGCAGGCGCTCCTGGCCGACGACCGCCGAGAACGGGAAGCCCGCCTCACCCGCCGAGCGAGCGGCGGTGTGCGGACCAGCGGCGACATCAGCAAAACCAGGCACACCCCCACTGTATTCGCGCCATGATCATCTCCGGACGCGGGGCGTCGGCGGCGAAACGCCGAGAGGTCCCCGGCACCGTGCCGGGGACCTCTCGGGGGGTGTTCAGCCCCGGCGCATCGGGACGTGCGGGATACCGTCGTCGAGGAACTCCGCGCCGTCGGTGACGAAGCCGTACTTGGCGTACATGTCGACCAGGTACGACTGCGCGTTCAGGCGGACCGTGGCCGAACCGGTCTCGGCGAGTGCCGCCTGGAGCAGCCGGGTGGTGTAGCCGTGCCCACGCGCGGGCACGGCCGTGCACAGCCGGCCGAGCCGGAAGCTGGTCACCCCGTCCTCGTGCTCCTCGAGCAGCCGCAGCGTGGCGATGACCTCGCCCTCGTCGTCGAGCCACAGGTGCCGGGTCTCCGGCAGCAGGTCACGCCCGTCCAGTTCGGGATAGGCGCAGGCCTGCTCGACGACGAACACGTCGACGCGAAGTCTCAACAGCTGGTACAGGGTGGCGGTGTCCAGATCCGCCGCCCATGCCCTTCTCAATGCGACCGTTGACATCATCGCGTCTTGCTATCACACCTGCGCGTAGGTCGGGGCCTCCGGCTGCGCGGGCGTGTTCTTCGCGTCGAGCTTCAGCGACTTGTTGGTCCAGTCCCAGACTTCCTGGAACAGGGCCTGGTTCTCCGACAGCTTCTGGCCCAGCGACGGGATCATCCGCTTCAGCTGCGGGGTCCAGTCGGCGTACTCGCGCGGGAAGCAGCGTTGCATGACGTCGAGCATCGCGGTGACGCAGGTCGAGGCGCCCGGCGAGGCGCCGAGCAGGCCGGCGATGGTGCCGTCCTCGGCGGAGATGACCGCGGTGCCGAACTCGAGCACACCGCCCGCGCCCTTCTTCCGGATGACCTGCACGCGCTGACCGGCGGTGATCAGCTCCCAGTCGCGGCCCTCGGCCCGCGGCAGGAACTCCTCGAGCACGCCGACCTTGCCCGCCTGCGACTTGAGCAGCTCGCTGATCAGGTACTTGGTCAGGCCCATCTCGGTGAGGCCGACGCCGACGAGCGAACCGATGTTGTTCGGCTTGATCGACTTGAACAGGTCGGCGTTGGAGCCGTCCTTGAGGAACTTGGGGGTCCAGCCGGCGTAGGGGCCGAACAGCAGGCCCTTGCGGCCGTTGATGACGCGGGTGTCCAGGTGCGGCACCGACATCGGCGGCGCGCCGACGGCGGCCTTGCCGTAGACCTTGGCCTCGTGCGCCGCGATCAGCTCGGGGTTGGTCGAGCGCAGGAACTGGCCGCTGATCGGGAAGCCACCGAAGCCCTTGGCCTCCTTGATGCCCGACTTCTGCAGCAGCGGCAGCGCGCCACCACCGGCGCCGACGAAGACGAACTTCGCGTTGACGACCCGGCTCTGGAAGGTGCGCAGGTTGCGGACGGTGACGTTCCAGCTGCCGTCGGACTGCTTGTCGAGGTTGCGGACCTCGGTGCCGAAGGCGATCTCGCCGCCGGACTTGCCGATGTACGCAAGCAGCTGCTTGGTGAGCGCGCCGAAGTCGATATCGGTGCCGCCGTCGGTCCAGTTCAGCGCGATCGGGTCGGTGAAGTCACGGCCCTTGGCCATCAGCGGCAGGCGCGCGGCGAACTCGTCGGGGCTGTCGATGTACTCCATGCCGCGGAACAGCGGGTGCGGCGCCAGCGCCTCGTAGCGCTTGCGCAGGTAGTCGACGTTGTCGGCGCCGTGCACGAAGCTGACGTGCGGGATGGGGTTGATGAAGCCGGACGGGTCGTCGAGGACGCCGGTGTCGACGGCCGAGGCCCAGAACTGCCGGGAGACCTGGAAGCGCTCGTTGATGTCGACGGCCTTGCCGATGTCGACCGAGCCGTCGGCGTTCTGCGGGCTGTAGTTGAGCTCGCACAGCGCCGAGTGACCGGTGCCCGCGTTGTTCCACGGATCGCTGCTCTCCGCGGCGGCGGCGTCGAGCCGCTCGAACACCGAGATGCTCCACTCCGGCTGCAGCTGCCGCAGCAGCGCGCCCAGCGTGGCACTCATGATGCCTGCGCCGATGAGTACGACATCGGTCTTTTCGGTCTTCGCAGCGTTCGACACGGGTACTTCGACTTCCTTGTCCTTCTCAGCTACCCACCGGGGTGAGTTCGCTTGGGCGCGGGCGCTTTGGGGTTGTTGCGACTCGCGGTGAATCGCCGGGGGGTAGGTTACCCGTCGTTCACCTGAAGCCAATTGTGCACCTCAGCCGTTCGGAGTACCGCAACCGACCTCCCGAATGTGATCTAAACCAACACTGCACGTCGCGCTGACCGCGCGATAGATTGAGCGGTGTGACGAACGAAACCTCACTCGATCCCGCCGGCACCGCCGATCGGACCGATGAGCAGTGGCAACCCGATGTCCTCGGCACCGACTACCAGCAGCGCACCCTGCCGCTCGGCCCCGATCCCGACGGTGAGGGCGAGGTGGTGGCCACCCTCGTCCGCTATCTGCCCGACGCCGCCGCGCCGGCCACCGCGCCGACCGTCCTCTACCTGCACGGGTTCACCGACTACTTCTTCCAGGAGCACCTGGCCGAGCACTTCGCGGCCCGCGGTCACCGCTTCTACGCCCTCGACCTGCGCAAATGTGGTCGTTCACGGCGGGAAGGGCAGAGCGCGCACTTCGTCAGCGACCTGGCGCTCTACGACGCCGAGCTGAACGAGGCGCTGCGCATCGCGCGCGCGGAGACCGGCGACGACGTCCTGATCGTCGCGCATTCGACCGGCGGACTCGTGGTGCCGCTGTGGCTGGACCGGCTCGAGGCCGCGGGCGGCACCGCGAAGGCCGGGATCGTCGGCGTCGTGCTCAACAGCCCGTGGTTCGACCTGCAGGGTCCGGCGTACTACCGCACCGTCGGCACGCCGATCATCAACGCGGTCGGCAAGGTCCGGGCATTCGCGCAGCTCCCCGGCATGGGCGTCAGCACCGCCTACGGCGACAGCCTGCACCACAGCCGCGCGGGTGAGTGGGACTACAACCTGGACTGGAAGCCGCTCAGCGGCGAGCCGGTGCGGCTGGGCTGGCTGCGTGCCATCCGGCGTGGCCAGGCCCGCCTGCACCAGGGGCTGGCGATCGGGGTGCCCGCGCTGATCCTGCGCTCGCGGCTGACCAAGTTCGCCCGCGCGCACAGCCCCGCCGTCGACGTGGCCGATGCCGTGCTCGACGTCAGGCAGATCCAGCGCTGGGCGGGTTGCCTGGGCGAGCGCACCACGATCGTGCCGATCGACGGCGCCCGCCACGACGTGTTCCTGTCCGCGGAAGCGGTGCGCGCCAACGCTTTCGCCGAAACCGACAGCTGGCTGGACTGGCTGGCGGCCTACCGCAAGAACTAGCGGGTGGCGGGCCGGGACCTGGTGGTCCCGGCCCGCTGCTCACCAGAGGCTGGTGCGCAGGACGATCTCGGTGGCCAGCTCGTGGGCGCCCTCGGTGGCGATGTTGTCGACCTCGACCGGCACCACCCGGAACTCGCCGTACACGTAGCGGCCGGACGCGTCGGCGACGGCGCGCGGCAGGCTCTTGGTGACCAGCATGGTGACCGGCAGCTCGAGCGGCGGACAGGCCGCGTCGGGCGCGGTGCCGTCGGCGCCGGGCACCGCCGGATGGCCGTGATCGGCGACGACCAGGCTCATGAACCGCCCGAACCGGCCCGCGCACAGCCGCCAGGCCAGCGCCGCGCCGGCGCCACGCCCCGCCACATTGGCGTAGGGCAGCTCGAGCTCGTCGAGAATCACGTGGATCGCCGCGGGCTCGAGCCCCTCGACCGACTCCAGCACGACGGTCTGCAGATCGGACTCGTGCAGCCGCGCGCACACGGTGTCGAACACGTCGGCCGGATCGTCCGCATCGGGAAGCAACAGCACATTGTGCCGCGATTGGGGGCCGTCGACCCGCACTGTCCAGGCCCGGTCACCGACCGTGATCTGCCGAGATTTCATGCCGGTGAACGGTACACGGCCCGGCTGAACACGGCAGCGTGTTGCGCTCCGCCCGGCCGGTCTGTTTTCGCCCGTGTCCTGGGCTTTCCCAATCCGGAGGGCCCGAATTGCCAGACCTGTCACAGCGGGGCGTCGTCGGCGGTGAGGAGAGCGGCCGCACACCCGGCGACCCCGTGCGGCACGGGCCACGCGAGGTACTGGACGTGGTGTGCGGAGTTCACCTCCCCGGAGCTACCGCGCGCACCGTACGATGACGGCCGAACAGATCGGCGTTCACGGGGGGCTTGTGAAGCGAATCATCCAGAGTGTGTTGTGCGCTGTCGGTGCGCTCTTCTTCGGCGCGGGCGCGCTGTTCGGGGTCACCCAGCCGATCAATGCCACCGTCTACCTCCTCGGGTTCGGCCGGGAGGTCACGGTCCACGTCGACCAGAGCTCCAGCGGGACCATGGGCGGCCGCGGCCGGGCGGGTATCGGTACGAGCGTCGAGGACGGCCGCACGATCCGCCTCTTCGGTGTCACGGCGGGCGAAACGGTCGATGCCCGGATCGTTCTCATCGATGTCGGCATCGACACCGGTGCCTATCGGTCGGCCGCGATCGCTGCGACCGATTTCCTCTGGCTGATCGGCGTCTTGGTCCTCGGTGGGCCGGCGCTGGTGTTCGGCTTCGCCGCGTACGCCTTGGCCCGGGCGCGGCCCGCCGTCGCCGAGGAGACCGCTCCGGCCGAGGATTCCCGATCCTGAGCCACCGCCCGCGTCGTGGTGCTGCGACAGATGGTCGAGGTCCCTCAGCCGACCTCGGGGCGATCGAGTTCGGCGCGCACGATCGGCAGATCGGGTGACGCGCCACGGCTGATCAGGGCGTCGAGGGCGGCCAGGTCGACGTGCTGTTCGATCAGGTCGGCCAGCAGGTCGAGCTGGGCGGTGCGGGTGGCGGCCACCGAGGTGTCCGGAGCGACGCGGAAGCCGGTGCGGCCCGCGCGTACGGCTACTTCCGCGAGCCAGGTGCGCCGGAACTCGTCGGATTCGAGCAGCCCGTGCACGTGGGTGCCCCAGATAGCCTCGCGCACACTGCCTTCGGGGGTGCCGTCGACCGTCAGCCAGGTGGGGTCGCCGCTGTGCCGGACGCGGCCGTGGTGGATTTCGTAACCGGTGACGGGAATACCGTCGGCATGGCCCGAGATCTGTCGCGCGATCTTGGGGTTCGCGAACTCGATGGTGAGGTCGAGCAAGCCGAGACCCTCGGCGACCCAGGGGTTCTCGCCCGCTGCGGCGAGTTCGGGCGGTTGATCCGCCCGCGCCGCGTCCTCGCCGTCCGCGTCGCGACCGTTCGGCACGACGGCCGTGGCGTGATCGCCGGAACCCGCCGGGCGCGCGTACTCCACGCCGTCGGTGATCCGGCGTCCGAGCATCTGATAGCCGCCGCAGATGCCGAGAATCGGGCGTCCGGCGGCCGCGCGCGCACGCAGCGCCTCACCGATTCCCCTGGTGCGCAACCACTCCAGATCCGAGACGGTCGCCTTGGAGCCGGGCACCACCACGAGGTCGGCGGTGGCGATCTGGTCGGGCCCGTCGGCCCAGCGGACCGCGACGCCTGGTTCGCAGGCCAGGGCTTCGATGTCGGTGGAGTTGGAGATGCGGGGCAGGCGAACGGCGGCGACGGTGAGCCACTCGGTGCCGTGCGGTGGGCCGGGACGGCCGACGGGCGTGCCCGCGACGGTGCCGAGGGAGTCCTCGGCGTCGAGCCACAGGTCCTCGGCGAAGGGCAGCACGCCGAGGGTAGGTCGGCCGGTCAGCGTGGTCAGCTGGTCGAGGCCGGGCTGGAGCAGGGCCACGTCGCCACGGAACTTGTTGACGAGAAAACCCGAGATGAGCTGCTGGTCTTCGGGTTCCAGCACCGCCACGGTGCCGAACAGATGCGCCAGCACTCCCCCGCGATCGATGTCACCGACCACGAGAACCGGCAGCTCGGCGGCGCGCGCCAGCCCCATGTTCGCCAGATCCGTTGCCCGCAGATTGATCTCGGCGGGCGACCCGGCACCCTCGCAGATCACCACATCGAATTCCGCGCGCAGGGAAGCGAGTTCGGCCGCGACCACCTCGCGCAGCTGCTGCCTGCGCGTGAAATAGTCCCGCGCGCCGACGGTCCCGACAGCTTTGCCACGGACGACCAGCTGCGAACGCCGATCACTGCCGGGCTTGAGCAGCACCGGGTTGAACCGCACGCTCGGCTCCAGCCCACACGCCCGCGCCTGCAACGCCTGCGCCCGCCCGATCTCCCCACCGTCGAGCGTGACAACGGAGTTGTTGGACATGTTCTGCGCCTTGAACGGCGCCACCCGCACGCCGCGCCGCGCCAGCATCCGGCAGATGCCCGCCACCACAACGCTTTTCCCTGCGTCGGAGGTCGTGCCCGCGATCAGCAGCGCCCCGCGCGGGCGCGCGTCATCGCCCGCACCCGCGGCCGGACTCACGGCAGGGTCAGGATTTCCGCGCCCGTCTCGGTGACGACCAGGGTGTGTTCGAACTGGGCGGTCCACTTGCGGTCCTTGGTGACCACGGTCCAGCCGTCGTCCCAGATGTCGTAGTCGATGCCGCCGAGGTTGATCATCGGCTCGATGGTGAAGGTCATGCCGGGCTCGATGACCGAGTCGATCTCGGGCTGGTCGTAATGCAGGATGACCAGGCCGCTGTGGAAGGTGGGGCCGACGCCGTGGCCGGTGAAGTCGCGCACGACGCCGTAGCCGAAGCGGTTGGCGTAGGCCTCGATGACCCGGCCGATCACATTGAGCGCGCGACCCGGCTTGACCGCCTTGATGGCCCGGTTGGTGGCCTCTTCGGTGCGCTCGACCAGCAGCCGCACCTCCTCGTCGACATCGCCGGCGAGGAAGGTCTTGTTGGTGTCGCCGTGCACGCCATGGATGAAGGCGGTGACGTCGATATTGACGATGTCGCCGTCCTCGATCACGGTCGAGTCGGGGATGCCGTGGCAGATGACCTCGTTGAGCGAGGTGCAGCAGGACTTGGAGAAGCCCTTGTAGCCGAGGGTCGACGGGTAGGCGCCGTGGTCGCACATGTACTCGTGGGCGATCCGGTCCAGCTCGTCGGTGGTGACGCCGGGCGCGACCGCCTTGCCCGCCTCTTCCAGGGCCTGCGCGGCGATCTTGCCCGCGATCCGCATCTTCTCGATGGTCTCGGCCGTCTGCACCCAGGGCTCACGCCCTTCGTTCGCGGTCTTCTTCCACACGTACTCGGGACGCTCGATGGAACGCGGGACGTCGCGGATCGGCGACTGGGTGCCGGGAACGAGTGGCTGACGGGTGCGCACGGACATAGCAGCGAGTGTAGCCAGCACCCCTACCCGGCGCTGTGTCGCGGTTCGAGCCGGACCACGATCCCCTTCGAGGTGGGGGTGTTGCTGATGTCGGCGACACTGTCGAGCGGGACCAGCACGTTCGTCTCCGGGTAATAGGCCGCCGCCGAGCCGCGGCTGGCCGGGTAGGCGACCACCACGAAGTTCTCGGCGCGCCGCTCGACCCCGTCGTGCCACACGCTGACCAGGTCGACCACGTCCCGCTCGGCCAGGCCGAGCGCGGCCAGGTCGTCCGGATTGACCATCACCACCCGGCGCGCGTTGTGGATGCCCCGGTAGCGGTCGTTGTTCGCGTACGGGATGGTGTTCCACTGATCGTGCGAGCGCAGCGACTGCAAGAGCAGATGCCCCGGCGGCACGTCGAGGAAGGTGAAGTCGTTGCGGGTGAACTCCGCCTTTCCGCTGGCGGTGCGATAGATACCCTCGTTGACCGGGTTGACCAACCGCAGCCCACCCGGCTCGGAGACCCGCGCGGTGAAGTTCTCGAAGCCGGGCACCACCCGGGAGATGCGGTCGCGCACGGTGTCGTAGTCGGCTTCGAACTCCGCCCACGGGATCGCCGGGGTATCACCGAGGGTGCGGTGGGCCAGCCGGGAGATGATGGCGACCTCGCTGAGCAGGTGCGGCGAGGCCGGGTCGAGACGGCCGCGGGAGGCGTGGACCTCGCTCATCGAGTCCTCCACGGTGACGAACTGCTCGCCGGTGGCCTGGATGTCACGATCGCTGCGGCCCAGGGTCGGCAGGATCAGCGCGGTCGCACCGCACACGGTGTGCGAGCGGTTCAGTTTGGTGGAGATCTGCACGGTGAGCGCGCACTGCCGCAGCGCCGCCTCGGTGACCGCGCTGTCCGGCGTGGCCCGCGCGAAATTGCCAGCGACACCGACGAATACCTTCGCCCGGCCGTCGCGCATGGCGCGGATGGCGTCGACCGAGTCCAGCCCGTGCGCGGTCGGCGGGGTGAAGCCGAACTCGGTGCCGAGGGCGTCGAGGAACCACTGCGGTACCCGCTCCCAGATGCCCATGGTGCGGTCGCCCTGGACGTTGCTGTGCCCGCGGACCGGGCACACGCCCGCACCGGGGCGGCCGAGATTGCCACGCAGCAGCAGGAAGTCGACGATCTCGCGGATCGTCGGCACGCCGTGCTTGTGCTGGGTCAGGCCCATCGCCCAGCACACGATGGTCTTCTTCGCACCGAGGACTTCCCGGTGCACGTCCTCGATCGCCGCCCGGGTCAGACCGGTCGCGGTGAGCGCGTCGTCCCAGCCGATTCCCCTGGCGTGCGCGGCGAAATCCTCGAAGCCGTGGGTGTTCTCGCGGATGAACTCGTGGTCGAGGACGGTGCCCGGCGCGGCGTCCTCGGCTTCGAGCAGCAGCCGGTTCAGCGTCTGGAACAGGGCCAGGTCACCGCCGGGCCGGATCTGCAGGAAGTGATCGGCGATCGCGGTGCCGCGCCCGATCACCCCGCGCGGGACCTGCGGGTTCTTGAACCGGATCAGCCCGGCCTCGGGCAGCGGGTTCACCGCGACAACCTTCGCGCCGTTGCGCTTGGCCTGCTCCAGGGCCGAGAGCATCCGGGGATGGTTCGTGCCGGGATTCTGACCGACGACGAAGATCAGGTCGGCGGCGTAGATGTCGTCCAGCGACACACTGCCCTTGCCGACCCCGAGGGTCTGGTTCAGCGCCGAACCACTCGACTCGTGGCACATGTTGGAGCAGTCGGGCAGGTTGTTGGTGCCGTAGGCGCGGGCGAAGAGCTGCAGCAGGAACGCGGCCTCGTTGTTGAGCCTGCCCGAGGTGTAGAACAACGCCTCGTTCGGCGAGTCCAGGCCACGCAGCGTGTCGGCGATCAGGTCGAGGGCGGCGTCCCAGCCGATCGGCTCGTAGTGCGCGGCGCCGGGCCGCTTGACCATCGGCTCGGTCAGCCTGCCCTGCTGGTTGAGCCAGTAGTCGGAGGTGGCGTCGAGTTCGTCGACGGTGTGGGTGGCGAAGAACTCGCGGGTCACCCGGCGGGTGGTCGCCTCGTCACTGACGTGCTTGGCGCCGTTCTCGCAGTACTCGTTCTTGTGCCGGTGCTTCGGCTCCGGCCAGGCGCAGCCGGGGCAGTCGAACCCCGCGGCCTGGTTGACGTTGAGCAGGGTCAGCGCGGTGCGTGCGGCCGAGGTCTGCGACAGCGAGTACTCGAGCGCGTGGACCACCCCGGGAACACCGGCCGCCCAGGTCTTGGGTGGGGTGACCGACAGGTCGTCGGTGGGGTCATCGATCGAGGTCATCACCGGCTTCTTCCCGTGCCGCGGCACTGCGATCGGACTGGATGACCTCAGGCTTCCCAGTTTCACGGCGGTTGTCAACGCGGCGGTTCACACCCGGTTTCGCCCGCAGGGGTGAGGACGGGCGACCGTCACGCTCGCACGCTGTCACCATGACGACACTTCCCGCCCCGCCCCTCGCCGCCGTCGCCCAGCAGCTGACCGGCGGCGGCCGCGGCATTCTCGCCGCCGACGAGTCGATCACGACCATGTCCGCCCGCCTGGAGCAGGCGGGCGTCCCCGCGAGCGCGACCGCCCGGCGCGACTATCGCGCCCTGCTGCTCACCGCCGACGGGCTGGCGGATCGGGTCAGCGGAATCATCCTGTGCGACGAGACCTTCGGTCAGGATCTCGCCGACGGCCGCCCCTTCCCCGTCGCGGCCCGCGACCTCGACCTGCTGCCCGGCATCAAGGTCGACACCGGCACCACCACCCTGCCCGGGCAGGCGGGCGCGCTGGTCACCGAGGGACTCGACGGGCTCGGCGCCCGGCTGGCGTCCTATGCCGAGCGCGGGGCCGCCTTCGCCAAGTGGCGGGCCGTGTTCGACGTGCGGACGATCACGCCCTACGCCGCGCACGCCAACGGCCACGCGCTGGCGCGCTACGCCGCGCTGTGTCAGGAGCACGGCATCGTGCCGATCGTCGAGCCGGAGGTGCTGTGCACCGGCGAGCACGATCTGGCCGCGTCCGCCCAGGCCACCCGGCTCGCCCTGCGTTCCCTGTTCGCCGCCCTCGACGCCGCCGGGGTCGACCTGACCGGCATCGTGCTCAAACCGAACTTCGTGACGCCGGGACTCGACGCCGCGCCCGCACCCGCCGACGAGGTGGTGGCGGCGACGTTCGAGGTCCTGCGCGACACCGTGCCCGCCGCGGTTCCCGGCATCGCCTTCCTCTCCGGTGGTCAGCCGACCGAGCGGGTCTGCGACTACCTGCGCGCGCTGCACGCCAGGGGCGATCGGCCGTGGTCGGTCACGTTCTCGTTCGGGCGGGCGCTGGTCAGCGCGGCCTTGCACACGTGGGCCGGGGCGCCGGCCACGGTGGCCGACGCCCAGCGGGTGCTGCTGGCGAACTGCCGCAGAGCCGCCGACGCGACCCGCTGACTACCGGATCGGCAGCTCGACCAGCACGATCGTGCCGCGCCCCAGCAGCGACTCGATGCGCAGCGAGGCCTCGATGACGGCGCAGCGTTCGGCGAGCGAGCTCAACCCGAAGTGCTGGTCGGCGTCGGCGGACCGTTCGGCCCGGCGCGCGGCGGGGTCGAACCCCGCGCCGTCGTCGGAGCACCCCAGCACCACCGAGTCGCCGACCCGACGCAGCGACAGCACGATCCGGCTCGCACCCGCGTGCTTGACCGCGTTCACCAGCGCCTCCTGCGCGATCCGGTACAGGGCGGCGGCCGCGTGCTCGGGGATGTCGCCGACGGCGGCGGCCGGGTCGACGAGGAATTCGATCGCCGGGCCACCGCCGGTGCTCGCGGTGCGGACCAGCGATTCGAGCGCGGCGACCAGGCCCAGGTCGTCGAGGACGAGGCTGTGCAGGCCCGAGATCGCCGCCCTGGTCTCGTTGTAGGCGTAGTCGGCCAGGGTCCGGGCGCCGACCAGTTCGGCGCGGGCCCGCGCCAGCGCCCGCAGGCCCGGCTCGTCGCCCGCGGCGACGTGGGCGGCGAGTTCGGAGACGGTCAGGTCGGCCGCGGACAGGTGGAACGACATCGACGCGAGCGCGGTGGTCACCCCGTCGTGCAGGTCGAACGCGATCCGCCTGCGCTCGGCCTCCTGCGCCGAGATCGCCTGTTCGACCAGGCGATCCCGTTCGGTGCGATGCCGGGTGACGGTGCGCCACAACCGGTGCGCGTGCAACGACAGGCCGAGCACGCCGGCGTAGCCTTCCGCCCGCGCGAGGTCGGCCGGGCCGAACGGTGTCGCCGGATCCCGATGGGCGGCGAGGACGCCCACCACCGAGTCGTCGATGCCGCGCAGCGGCAGGCACATCCGGGCGATGGTCCGGTCGGGGTCAAGGCGTAACAGGCTGCGGTGCATCGCATTACGCGGCGAATCCCGATCGAGAAGCACCGGCGTGCCGGTCCGGGCGACCAGACCGGTCACCCCGAATCCGACCTGCAGGGTCAGCGCGCCCGCCGACGGATGGGCGGGCCAGAGGTCGACCACGGTGAGGTCCTGCCCGTCGACCGCGTACAGCAGCACACCGTCGGCCGCGAGCAGCGGGGCCAGCTGCGCGGCGCTCGGCGCGACGCCGGTCACCGGAACAGCCCCTCCCGCAACGCGACCGCGATCGCCCCGCTCCGATCGGACACGCCCAGTTTGCGATACAGCCCGCGGATGTGGGTCTTCACCGTGTCCTCGCTGACCACCAGTTTGCCAGCCACCGCGCGGTTGGAGTGCCCGGAGACCAGCAGTCCCAGGACCTCCGACTCGCGCTGGGTCAGCCCGAGATGCGCGCCCGACCAGAACTGCCCGGCGTCGAGCCGGGCGGCGGCCAGGGCGACCCGGCCGGCCAGGGCGGGATCGATGACCGTCTCGCCGTCGGCGGCCCGGCGCAGGTGGGCGACGAGTTCGCGCCCGTCCACCCGCTTGAGGACATACCCGGCCGCGCCGGCGCGCAGCGCCTGGTAGAGGTAGTGCTCGTCGTCGTAGACGGTGAGCACCACGACCCGGGTGGCCGGATAGCGTTCGGTGATCTGCCTGCACAGATCCAGGCCGCTGGCCTTGCCGATCCGGACGTCGCACAGGACGATGTCGGGCCGGTGCTCGTCGATCAGGCGCAGGGCCGCGGTGTCGGTGGTCGACTGGCCGACGATCGCGACCTCGTCGGGGAAGTGGCCGAGCATCGCGTCGAGCCCGTGCAGGACCATCTCGTGGTCGTCGACGAGCACCAGCCGTAACGGGGGCGGCGGCTCCGGCATACCGCCACAGTACGGCGGAAAACGGCGGTGACTCACGGCAATCGGCGAGAAATCACCCGTGTGGCCACCCGTGCGGGGGAAGGCCGCGCGACCCGCGTGCGGTCGGATGGACGGACCCGATCGAAAGGCGCCGCCATGCCGGAATCCACTGTTCATCGGCCACTCGCCGCGTCCGCGGTCGACACCGATCAGCTCGCCGTCGACACCCTGCGCTTCCTCGCCGCCGACATGGTCGAGGCCGCGAACTCGGGACATCCGGGGATGCCGATGGGGGCGGCGCCGATGGCGTGGACGTTGTGGAGCAGGCATCTGCGCCATGATCCGGCCGACCCGGCCTGGGCCGATCGGGACCGGTTCGTCCTGTCCGCCGGGCACGGTTCGGCGCTGCTGTACGGGCTGCTGCACTTGTTCGGCTACGACCTGCCCACCGAGGAGCTGCGCCGGTTCCGCCAGCTCGGCTCGCGCACACCGGGTCATCCCGAGTACGGCGAGACGCCGGGCGTCGAGTGCACGACGGGTCCGCTGGGTCAGGGCCTGGCGATGGCCGTCGGCATAGCACTGGCGGAGCGCATGACCCACGCCCGCTACCCGGAGATCACCGACCACCGCACCTACGCGATCGTCGGCGACGGCTGCCTGATGGAGGGTGTCAGCCACGAGGCGGCCTCGATCGCCGGGCAGCTGCGGCTGGGCCGGTTGATCGTGCTGTGGGACGACAACGCCATCACCATCGATGGCGCCGTCGACCGGTCCTGCGGCGACGACCAGCTCGCCCGCTTCGCCGCCTACGGCTGGCACACCGAGACGGTGGCCGACGGCACCGACATCGCCGCGATCGACGCGGCCCTCACCCGGGCGAAAGACGATCCGCGGCCGAGTTTCCTGGCCGTCCGGACGGTGATCGGGCACGGCGCGCCCGACGTGGCGGGCACCGCGCAGGCGCACGGCGCACCGCTGGGCGCGGATCAGCTCGCCCGGGCCAAAGCGCTTGCCGGATGGACCTATCCGTCTTTCGCGGTCCCCGAGCAGGTCGCCGCGACGTGCGCGGTGCTCACCGAGATCGGTGCCGAGGACCGGGCCGACTGGCTCGTTCGGTTCGCCGCATTCGCCTCTGCCGCACCGGAACGCGCCGACGAGTTCACCCGTGCCGGTGCGCGCGCACTGCCCGCCGGACTCGCCGACGCGCTGTCCGGCATCGTCGGAAACGCGCCGCGCGCGACCCGGCAGTCCTCGCAAGCCTGCCTGGACGCCCTGCGGCCGATCCTGCCGGAACTGGTGGGCGGCTCGGCCGACCTCGCGGGATCGACCGGCACCGCGTTCGGTCCGGTGCTGGGCCGGGACGACTACACACACCGCGCGATCGCGTTCGGCATCCGCGAGTTCGGCATGGCCGCCGTCCTCAACGGGATCAGCCTGCACGGCGGGTTCCGGGTGTTCGGCAGCACGTTCCTGGTCTTCGCCGACTACCTGCGACCCGCGCTGCGCCTGTCGGCGCTGATGGGTCAGCCGGTGATCTACGTGCTCACCCACGATTCGATCGCGGTCGGCGAGGACGGGCCGACGCACCAGCCCGTCGAGCACGTCGAGTCGTTGCGTGTGATCCCGGGCCTCCAGGTGCTGCGCCCGGCCGACGATGCCGAGACCGCGCTCGCCTGGGAACTGGCGCTGCGCCGCACCGACGGCCCGACCGCGCTGATCCTTTCCAGACAGTCTCTGCCGCAACACAACACCGATCGCGGCACCCGCGAACTTGCCGCCGACACTCAAGCCACCGCCGATCCCCGCCCCACCGCCGACACTCGGGCCAGCGGCAACCCCCGTCCCAGCGGCGACCCCGTGCCTCCCGTCGGCTCAGGTCCTGCCTCAACCGTCCCTCCGCCCTCCGTGACGGACCCGCGCGGCGGCAACACTGTCGCCGACTCGCGACGGACGACGACCGGCGAATCTCCGGCCACCGACGGTGCTACGAGCGAGACCACCGAGCCGCTCGTCGCCGAGGGACGCCACCTGGTCGATATCGTCGCCACCGGCTCGGAGGTCGCGCTGGCGGCGGCGGTCGCCGACGAACTCCGGGCCGACGGCTACGTCGTGCGGGTGGTGTCGGTGCTGGATCGCACGCGCTACTCCCCCGATCCCTCGGCCCGGACCGTCAGCATCGAGGCGGGCAGCACCACGGGCTGGGCGGGCGTGGCCGACCTGGCGATCGGCATCGACGCGTTCGGGCACAGCGGTCCCGGCGCCGAGGTCATGGCCCACCACGGCCTCACCGTGCCGTCGGTGCTCGCCCGGGTCCGCGACTACCTGGGCGGTGCCCGATGACCCACCTGGACGCGGTGATCTTCGATGTCGACGGCACCCTGGTGGACAGCGAGCGCGACGGGCACCGGGTGGCGTTCAACGCGGCCTTCGCCGAGGCCGGGCTCCCCGACCGCTGGGATATCGACCGCTACGGCGACCTGCTGCGGATCGCCGGCGGCACCCAGCGGATGACCCACTGGTTCGAGAGCACCGGCCGCTCGCCCGCCCAGGCCGGGGAACTCGCGGAACGATTGCACCCCATCAAGACCCGGATCATGCGAAACCTGGTCGAGGACGGGCGGATCCAGCCGAGGCCCGGCGCCAGGGAGCTGATCGAGCGGCTCACCGCCCGCGGTATCGCGCTGCACGTGGCCACCACCGGCACCCGCGCGTGGGTGGAACCCCTGCTGCGCCATGCCTTCGGCCCGGTCTTCGACGTCGTGATCACCGGGACCGAGGTCCCCGACCTCAAACCGAGCCCGGCGGTCTATCTGGAGGTCTTGTCCAGGACGAGGTGCGCGCCCGAGCATGTTGTCGCGGTGGAGGATTCCGCCAACGGTGTGCTCGCCGCGCAGGCTGCCGGGTTGCGGTGCGTCGCCGCGCAGAACGCCTACACCCGCTCGCACGACCTCTCCGCGGCCTTGCTGGTCGCGGACGGTCTCGACGATCCGGAACTCGTCAGCTGGTTCGACGACCAGCTGACCGCGGCCTCGCCGCGCCGCCGGTAGTGACCGCAGGGGCGATGCGCCACCCCTGCGGTCGGCCGTTCAGAAGGCGGGGACCGCGTCCGCCGTGGTCGCCTCGGCGGTGGTCCCCGGTCGGCGCAGCACCGTCACACTGACCAGCAACGCCGCCGCCAGCAGACCGGCCGCGACGGTGAACGCGAGGCGATAGCCATCGGTCAACGCGACGGCTTCGGCTGCGCCCGTGGCCAGTTCGGCGCCGGTCCTGGTGGCGGCGAGAGTGGACAGGACCGCGACCCCGATCGCCATTCCGACCTGCTGGGTGGTGTTGAACAGGCCGGAGGCGAGCCCGGCGTCGTCGGCCGAGGCACCCGACATGCCCAGCGCGGTGAGCGCGGGCAGCACCAGCCCGCCACCGGCGATCAGCACCATCATCGGCAGCAGATCGGTGACGTAGTCCGCGTCGACGGGCAGCCGCATCAGCCACGACATGCCGATCAGCAGCAGGACCAGTCCCGCGATGAGCACGGTCCGTTCGCCGAAGCGGGTGATCAGCCGGGCCGAGGCGAACAGCGATACCCCGCCGATGGCGAGGGCGGCGGGCAGCATGGCCAGCCCGGTCTGCAAGGCGTTGTAGCCCAGCACCTTCTGCAGGTAGAGCGCGACGATGATCTGGAAGGCGAACATCGCCGAGAGCGTGAGCATCTGCACCACATTGGCACCGGACACGCTGCGGGAACGGAAGATCCGCAGCGGCAGCAGCGGCCGGCGCGCGGTGGCCTGGCGGGCGACGAAACCCGCGAGCAGCGCGCCGGACACCGCGCCGAGCCCCAGCGTGTGCGGCGACACCCAGCCGTACCGTTCGACTTCCACGATGGTGTAGATACCGAGCATCAGCCCGGCCGTGACCAGGACCGCCCCAAGCACATCGGCGCCCGCGCCCCAGCCCAGACCGCGGTCGGCCGGGAGCGCCGTGACGGCGACCAGAACGGTCACCACCCCGATCGGCACATTGATCAGGAAGATCCAGTGCCAGTTCAGCGCATCGGTGAGCACTCCGCCCAGCACCTGCCCGATCGACGCGCCCGCCGCCCCGGTGAAGCTGAAAATGCCGATGGCCGTGGCCCGTTCGCGCTGACCGGGAAAGATCGTGACCAGGATGCCGAGCACCACCGACGCGGCCAGAGCACTGCCGACACCCTGCAGGAAGCGCGCCGCCACCAGCATCGCCGGGGTGACCGCGGCACCGGCCAGCAGCGAGGCCGCCGTGAAAACGACGGTGCCGGTGAGGAACATCGTCTTGCGGCCGACCAGATCGCCCAGCCGTCCGGCCAGCAGGAGCAGTCCACCGAAGGCGATCAGGTAGGCGTTGACGGTCCAGCTCAGGCCCGCGGGCGTGAAGCCGAGGTCCGCCTGGATCGCGGGCATGGCGACGGTGACGATGCTGCCGTCGAGGATGGTCATCAGCGTCGCCGCCGACAGCACCGCGAGCGCGATGCGCTGAGAAGAGGTCATGAAATGACCGTACTAGATAGTTTCGTTGCAGACAATCTATAACGGACTATTGCCGTGCGCGACGCGCGGGCGCCGCCTCCACCACGGTCGACAACTGCCCCTCCACCAGCAGATTCAATGCGCGAACCAGAGTTTCCCGCTCCACCTTCGGCAGCGACCCGAGCGCCGCCTGATGCACACCGTCCACGATCTCGGCGCTGCGCGCGGCGAGCTTCGCCCCCTCGGGCGTCACCGCGATGATCCGCGCGCGACGGTCGGCGCTCGACGGCTTGCGCTCGGCCAGGCCCGCCTTCTCCAGCGCGTCGACGGTGACGACCATGGTCGTCTTGTCCATGTCGCCGAGCTCGGCGAGCTGCGCCTGGGTGCGCTCGGCCTCGAGCGCGTGCACCAGCACGCAGTGCATGCGGGCAGTCAGCCCGATCTCGGCCAGCGCCGCCGCCATCTGGGTGCGCAGCACGTGACTCGTGCGGTCGAGCAGGAAGGACAAGTCGGGTTCGGTGCGCGTCGTCGCGAGGGCGGTCATACCGGCCACTATAGTTTCGTCATAGATAATCTGCATCCATCCGTAACGGCGGGGAATTTCGCCGGACCACGGTCCGTTTAGGAGATGACCGGAGCAGACCGCATCCCGAAACGAGGTTCACATGGAACTGGGGCTCACGACCTTCGCCGAGCTGTACCCCACCGGCGACCGGCCCGCGCCGACCGCCGCCGAGCGGCTGCGCCAGGTCGTCGACGAGGCCGTCGCCACCGAGGCGGCGGGCCTGGACGTCTACGGCGTGGGCGAGCACCACCGCAAGGATTTCGCGGCCTCCTCGCCCGCCGTCGTCCTGGCGGCCGCGGCGGCGCGCACCGAACGCATCCAGCTGACCAGCGCGGTGACCGTCCTCAGCTCCGACGACCCGGTCCGGGTGTACCAGGACTTCGCGACCCTGGACGGGCTGTCGAACGGCCGAGCCGAGCTGATGGCCGGGCGCGGCTCGTTCACCGAGTCCTTCCCGCTGTTCGGCTACGACCTCGCCGACTACGACGACCTCTTCGAGGAGAAGCTGGCCCTGCTGCTGCGCCTGCGCGCGGACGAGCCGGTGACCTGGTCGGGCCGGTTCCGCGCGCCGCTGCGCGACGCCACCGTCTATCCGCGCACCGACGACCGGCCGCTGCCGGTGTGGATCGCCGTCGGCGGCAGCCCGGAGTCGGTGATCCGGGCGGGCCTGCTCGGGCTGCCGCTGGCGATCGCGATCATCGGCGGTCAGCCGGCCAGGTTCAAGCCACTGGTCGAGCTGTACCACCGGGCCCTCGCCGAAGGCGGCCACGAGAAGCAGCCGGTGGCGGTGCACGCGCACGGCTACGTCGCCGACAGCGACGAGCAGGCGGTGGCCGACTTCTACGCGCCGTACGCGCTGGCCATGTCGACCATCGGCCGCGAACGCGGCTGGGGCCCGATGACCCGCGAGCAGTTCGACGCCCTGCGCTCACAGAGCGGTTCCCTGTTCGTCGGCACGCCGGACTACGTGGCGGGCAAGATCGCCGAAGTCCGCGACACCCTCGGCCTGGACCGGTTCATGCTGCACACCAGCGTCGGCACCCTCCCGCCGAAACAGGTACTGCACAGCATCGACCTACTCGGCACCAAGGTCGCGCCACAGGTGCGCTGATCTATTCGAGCGCCGCGTCCAGCTCGCCCCGACGGGCGGCGCGGCGTTCGCGTCGCCTGCGCAGGTAGCGGCGGATGCGGCTGGCGCAGGCGTAGACCACCCACAATCCGATCGCCAGCGAGACGGCGGCGATCACCGCGGCCAATATCGGGAAGAACACCGCGAGCGTGACGACGGCGCCGACGCCCAGATCCTCCGCGGTACTCACCGCGATATTGGTGACCGGCTCCGGAGAGGTGTTGATCGCCATCCGAGTACCGGCTTTGACGATATGGCTGGCCAGGGCCGTGGTCCCGCCGACCGCCGCCGCGAACATGGTGGGCAGCGAATCGTCCTGCCCGGCGATGAGAGCCGCCACCACCGCCCCGGACGCGGGCCGCACCACGGTGTGCACGGCGTCCCAGAACGAATCCAGATACGGGATCTTGTCGGCGACCGCCTCGATGACGAACAGGACGGCGGCCGCGACCAGCACATCGGTGCGTTGGAGTCCCGGCGGCACGTCCTCGGCCCAGCCGATCCGCCCGAACACCCCGAGCAGGAACACCACCGCGTACGCGTTGATCCCGCTGGCCCAGCCCGCGGTGAAGATCAGAGGTAGCACCGACACCTGCTCAGCGTAAGCCCGTCCACCGACTCCACACGGCAGCTCGGCCGCGCTTCGGAATCTAGCAACGCTAGACATGCTAGCGATCAGATGCTACCTTTGCTCCAGCTTCTAGCGATGCTAGATATCACGAAGAGGGAGCCAGGAAATGCTCGTTGTCACCGGCCAGATCATCGCCACCGCCGCCGTTCTCGCCAATGCCGTCGTCTACGGGACCGATGTCTGCGGGGCCGTGATCATGCGGTCGGTCTACCGCAAGCTCGACGACGCGACCGTGACCGTGAGCGCGGGGTGGGGCCACTACTACGGCGACAAGCGCATGCCGATCGTCGGCGTGAGCGGCGTGGTGACCGCGGTCCTCACCCTGCTGATCGCGGTGCTGGCCGGGCAGACCGGCGCCGCGGTCGCGGCGGGAATCGCGGTCGCCGCGCTGCTGACCTGGCTCGCCTTCTACGTCCGCGTCGCCAAGCCGATCAACACCCGGCAGACCGCCGCCGCCCTCAGCGGCGTCATCCCCGCCGATGCCCGTGCGCTGCAGGACAAGTGGGACAGCATCCTGAAGTACCGGGTCACCCTCCAGTTCGTCGCCATCGCCGGTCTGTGCGCCGCGATCATCCTGTTCTGAACCCACCCCATCACCGAGGAGTCATCGACATGTCCTTCACCACCAATGAACAGCAGTTCCTCACCGAGGCCGGGATCGGCCGCCTCGCCACGGTGTCCCCCGACGGCGTCGTACAGAACAACCCGACCAACTACCGGCTGAACCCCGACGGCACCATCGACATCGGCGGCATGCGGATGCGCACCAGCCGCAAGTACCGCAATGTCGAGGCGGGCAGCCGGGTGTCGTTCGTGGTCGACGAACAGGTCTCCCTGGAGCCCTACGTGGTTCGCGGCATCGAAGTCCGCGGCACCGCCGAGGCCCTGCCCGACGACGAGCCGCCGTTCCCCCACCAGGAAACCTCGATCATCCGAATTCACCCCGCCCGCATCATCTCCTGGGGCATCGACGGCGACTCCTTCGACTTCACCAGCCGCACCCCCGAGTAGTCACACCTCCACCACCGGGTCGCCGAATCACCGGCGTACCGGTGAGTGTGAAGGAATATTCAGCGCAGCGTTCGCCCACCGTCGTGAACAGCTCCGAGACTTCCTGCGGTCGTGACGGGAACGCCTCGGACATCGGCCTGCCGTCTGCGGCGCACGCTGCGGTTGCGAGGGGACTCCGGTCGAGCAGCGAGTCCGGGCCTACTTGACCGAGGTTCCCAGGCCGTTTGGCACGATCGAACGGTGGCGCCCTATTACCCAGCAGAATTGGCTCAAGCTGTCGGTTATGTCGTTCTAGAAGCCTCCGATGCAGAGGACTCGATCGGTGAGCTGATCGTTTGGCGGACCGGAGTCGACGAACCCGACCCGGCCTGGTGGTCGAGCGGGTCAAGGTTGATCGACGCTCTGGAATCGATCGGCGACCCGGCCCTTGCGCCCATCGCGACCGAGGCGCGAACCCTCTTGCCATTGCGACACCCGTTGTGCACGCGTTGTGGCTGGTCAGGAAAGGGGGCAAACACAGAACCATGCTTCGCACCAAGTCGACGAAGAAGGACCCCAGGCCGCCAGGGCTTGACTTCGGAGATGGCTGGTCAGAGGATTCGCTAGCCGATCTTGCCGAGAGATTTCGCGTTCTCGACCAGATGGCTGACGATGCGATCAGCGACGCTATGGGTCTAGCGCGTAGCCCGGGGACGCTTCTGCCCCCACTCACGGCGCCGGTCGTCCTGCCAAACAGAAAACCCCGCACTTCGTAGGGCAAGTGCAAGGGTCGATACACAACGAGGAGAAGGCGCGTAGACCAGCGGTTAGCGAAACGGCAGCGAGAGCGCCGACGTGGGACGCAACTGCACCGCGCCCGAATGCGCCTACTCCCAGCTCAGCAACAAGGATGTGACAAGCCGGGAGGCTGAAGTACGTGGATCGAAGTGGTCGATGGGCCCGCCGAGCGGGACCACTGTCGCAAACAGACCAACAACCCCGAATTAGTCACTTGTCCGCAGCTTTCAGTACATCGGAAGCTTGACGGTGGCGCACGGTTAGGACGAAGCTGCCTCCAACGCAGTCGGGCACGAAGCAGGTTCCTTCAGCTTCAGTCGAGCTTGGATGCGTCCGCTTGGCGCACGAGCGCTGATAGGGCAGCGCTGGCGCGAATCCTTGTCGTTGCTTCATGGTTCACTGAGGCTGTGACTATCTGTGCAGCCGAAGACTGCAAGAACGAGGCCGCGTTCAGGACAACGAAGCGTCCCGCCTGGTGCGATCAGCACATCACAGAGATTCTGTTGGCGGGCGGGCTGACACCCGTTGAACCATTCACCAAGCGAGACGCGCATCGTCTAATGCGCTGCACGACCTGCGGCTGCGAGGCCCATTACAGGTTCGACTACGTCCTGGACAAGAACAGGATCGATGAGCCGGTCTGCCGCGCGTGTTACTGGAGACAGTGGGCATCCGACCAACGCCGCCTGGCATTCGTCGCGCCGATCCCAGTCGACATCGAGAAAGTTCGTCAGCACTCCGAAGACAACGGTCTCGAGTATCTCGGTCCACTCACCACTCCGTCTCTTCCCTCGGACCCTCACAGAATTCGGTGCAAACGCTGCAGCATGATAAGTGCCAAGCGGTGGGGCGACATCGGATGGGGCTGTCAAAGCTGCCGCCAGAACCCCAAGAGGCAGACTCCCGCGGCGACGGCTGGTGCGAAGAATAAGAATCTCCTGCGCAACTCCGACGATGCAGTGGTGTCATGGTGGGACCATGACGCTAACCCAGAGTCTTTGTGGCAGAAGGCGAAGCTCCGCTCGCCGCAGGAGGCAGCGTGGAGATGCCCGAAGTGCGCGACCAGTTTTCGGAAAACGATCCGCGAGATGACGAGCCACCTCTCGTCCCTATCTTGCCCAACCTGCAAAGCCGAGTGGGAACAAGAGTACAGACGGAAACAACGGGAACTAAGCACCAAGACCGTAGCAGACATTCCTGAACTGGCAGCGCTGTGGATCGACACTACCCCAGCCAACCAAGTTCCAGTTCTAGACAGCGGCTACTACAAATTCCGCTGCGTGAACGGCCATCAATCCACCCGCCGTCCGTACGGCTACATGGACGGATGCAGCTACTGCGCTGCCGCTGAAACGCGCAAAGCCAACGCTGCGAAAGCAGCCACTGACCCAGCCTCTACCCGTCTCAGTCCGGAGATCAGCGCACAGTGGCACCCCAGTCTTAACGGCCGGTGGAAGCTGGCCGCTGTCTCGCCAAATTCGCGACGACCAGCGTGGTGGAAGGACCCTATCTGCGGTCACGAGTGGCAAGCCACCCCACGGGAGCGCGACAAGTATCACCGGCTCCGTTGCCCACATTGCAGAACTGTTCTTGACTCTCTCGCCTACTATTATCCCGAGATCGCTGCTCAGTGGGCGCCCGAGAACAGCGTGTCCCCATGGCATATCCGGTCAACGACCTCGCAGATGGTTGAGGAACCGTCGTGGGTTTGCCCCAACGATTCGCGGCACCGCTGGAAGGCTACGCCCGGTTCACGAGTCAACGGATCGACTTGCCCTGAGTGCCAGGAGTCGGGCAAGTCAAAGGTGGAATTGGCTCACCTCGCCGAGGCACGCCGCCTGTTCGGCAACGCCAGCTCGGGCAAGCGGATCGACTCTCCCGCGTTTGTCCGCCGTGGGGCATGGACAGTCGATATCCTGGTGGACCTCGACGATGGCCGACAACTCGCCATCGAATATGACGGTTCGTATTGGCACGCAGACAAGGCTGGGCTGGACATCGAAAAGAGCCGTGACCTCATCGCTGCCGGGCTGACCGTTGTACGGCTAAGAGAAGAGCCACTAGCGCACCTAGATATCGAGTCAGCCTGTTACCACGAGATCACCGTCTATTCGACGGCGCCTGATCCAACTGGAACGATGGAGCGTGTGAGGTTACGCGTGCAACTGTAGGCAAGTTCATGTACCGCCTGGATAGATCCGAAGATCCGTGTCAGGCGGTGTCGCCGATCTGGATCCCCACTACGCGGCCTTGTCGGTGCCAGTTGGATCGCCCTGTTGGATCACCCTGATAGATATCCGGTGTATCTGATCGAACATTCGGATAAGCGCCATGGGATGCTCTAGCGGTGCCGATGGGCCGCAGCCTTTTCGAGTAGATCGCTCAACTTGTCTTGAGTCATCCCCGGTCTCCAGATCGGCAAGTCGACCGCGGACTGCCACGGGCCTTCGACGCGATCCCCGGAAGCTGGCCGGGCATAAGGCCGGAACCGGTCGGGCAGGATGCCACGTTCGGTTGCAAGTTTCAGGATTCCCGCTGCCAGCGATCTCTGGGGAATACGCCAAGTTGAACTCACCTGGGGAGGAATGTGAGGATCGACATTCCCATCATCGAAGAGGTGGGTCGCGTGAAGAGGTGAGTAGTCCACACCGAGATCGATGCCCGACGCGATTATGTTGGCAGGTAAGCGCCCAGTATTGGTTACTGTCACGCCCAGGTACCGATCAGAATCCGGAACGTCGAGCCCAGGCAACGCCTGGAGCGGTACCGAGATCCACGCGCCCCGGATGTCGGCTACGCCGACCGCCTCAACCTCAAGAGAAGTTTCGGTTCCCTTCGGGGAATCGCTGATCTGAGCCACCTCTGAGTCGGATAGGGTCCGTCCAGTTCGATCAGCGACCTGGTATTTCTTCCATTCGATGAGCTCATCGGCGCGGTACTTCGAGGGGTGGTCGTCGACAACCTTGTGATGTTTGCTGCATAGAAGCAGGCAGTTCTCTTCGTCGTCGAGTAGGTGCTTCGGATAGGCAGGTTCGTGACGAGGCCCCTTGGGCTTCCTCGATCGGATGTGGGCGATCTCGACGATGGGCGTCAGCATTCCACGGTCCTCGAAGATCAACTCCTCGACACAGCCCGGATACGCACAGTGAGTTGCACGACCGAACAGCTTCTTGATCAGCAGGGGGTCAGAGAGACCTGGCACCAAACGATCCTAGCGCCACGGCGACGTCTCGGAGACCCTCTCGATGTGGCTGACAGGGTATGGCTCGCACTGCCGCCGCCTTCCGTTCGACTTGCCATCGCGGCCATCAGCGTCAAGCTGCCACGCTGCAGCACCCGCGACAAAGTGGACCGCCGGCCTCTGGATAGTCGAGCAACACTGGTCCTTCCGCGCCAATGACGGCGCCTGTCCATCCGCAGGGAACACCGCACCGAGATATCCACCAAGGATTCCTCGACCTCGCCGCTGCTCTCATCAGCTGGCGACAACTCAGCGATCGAGCTTGATAGGAGGTCTAAGGGGGGTATGTGGCCGCGCCTACGAGAACAGCACCCAATCAGAGCATCCGTGCGCCATCATGAGCCTTGTGCCTGCCGATGGTGTAAACCCTACTGACGATGCCACCAGTGCTTGGAATCCGCAGTTTTACGAACCACCCGTCAGCGAAATCCCCTCGGTGGACGGGATGGGCGTCCGCGACCTGCGGCCGATGACGACTACTCAAGAGGAGGTGCACGGAACGTGGTGGCTACCTACGGAGCCCGACCGGGTCGCTGCGGGGACGCTACGCCTGCAGCACGGCGCGCGTCCGCGCCTGGAAGTTCATGTGCCGCTTGTCGATCCCGTCACCGAGGAACACGCTGAGGAATCGACGTTCACTGTCCACGGGCAATCCGGCGGGCAACACGTGACGCTACTAAATGCCGTCGCGATTGAAAGTCAAGTCGAGAGGCAAGTCGCGACCGGCAAGCAGTACATACACCAGGTTCTGCAAGCCGACACTGGTGCGTTGATCGGTCGAGAACACATCGACGATGCCGATCATAAAATGTTCGCGGAAGCTTTCATCGAGGTTGACTACCTTACCTTCCTTGCCAAATCGGCCGACCCAACATGGTCGGAGCGTGAGACGCAGCAGGGCGCCACGACAGCAACATTCGTGATCCCATTGGCGGCAGAACTCTCTGCTCAATTCGGCGGTCTCAAAGCAACGTTGACGACGAGGGAAACCTATACGGGAGAACAGGCCTACGGGATCGGCGGCACCTCCATCCCGGTGACATACCGTGCCATATTCCGACTTCAAGGGGATGCCCCTATGGCGGTTCAGCAGTTTTCGACTGCTGCGCGCGAGCTCTCTGATTTGGTTACTCTGGGCATGCTACGCCCAGCCCATGTGCGCCGAATCGATTTCGACGCCGCACCGGGGTCCGCCAACGACCGCTACCGATGGTGGGGAACCGATCCGATGCCCCGCGAAGAAATACTCGGCTTCGAAACCCGCCGTAACATTGCCTTCACCTTCCTCGACGCCGACCTTGCCACGATGCTCCCCGCCTGGAACGCTCTGCTCACAACAGCGAGATACGGCGTCGGGTCGACCATCGCCCTGCTGCGAGAGACCAGCACCTACCACGAGACCAAGTTGCTCGGAGTGTGTGGCGCCCTCGAGGCTTTATGCCGAGGTCTCGGACTACAGGGAACCTACCGCCAGCGTGCCGAAGCGCTCGCTGGAATTGTTGCGCCTACCGTTCGCGTCGAGGTGATCCCATCCGTGGACAAGTGGGCGGAATACCTCACAAAGGCTCGTAACTCCTTAGCCCATGGGGACGAACCCGAGGACCGGAAAGTGCCGGAGGACGTCTGGTATGCGCTGGAACACCCAACGCTGGCGCTGCTGATTCTAGTCCTGATGACCAAGCTCGGAGTCTCCGAGAAGGCGCAAAGGCTAGCTCTCAACTACAAGGGCCTTCGAACCGCAGCATCGCTGGGGACTCGATACCTAACCTGATCCCTCTCGCAGTCGGCACTCTGCGGGCCGAGCGTCCTTCGTCGCCTGCAAACGGCGATACCCGTGGCGCGACGATTCCGGCAAACGCGCGTCAGAGTGGGAGTTTGTCGCATCCCACTGGGGAACCTATTCCAACTCCATGGCGCCTGCGATGACGTACCTGTGGAGGAATGCAGCGTTCAGGGAGTCGCCGAGGCCCGAGGAGCTTTTGGCGATGTTGAGAACGCCACCGTGGCAGAAAGTCTGCGTCTAATCCGTGCGCTGGGTGCCGAGCCGAGTTGCACACTTCACATATTCTGCGACACCACCACGTCCCGTGGGACGAAGCGGCAGCCCGGCTCGGACACCGACGCGCCTGATCATTCGCCGAGCCAGTGTAGGGCGCGCAGAACCGACGAGGACTGGCTACGGCAAGGGGGCCAGGTCCGCAATTGCGTCGAGTCTGCGGCCCTCGTTAGGCATCGAGAGGCCGATCCACAGCCCGAACAGTCCGCGCCGTTTGTAGCGCATCCGGCGGGACACTTGCACACTCGTAGTCACCGCCGGAGCCCCCAGAACCTCGGCAATTCTCCGGTCAGCCTGGTAGACCATTCGTCGCGTCCAAGACAGCATATGCACCAGATACATGCCGAGGTAGAGACCTACGAACAGTGTGATGGCGACTTCAGCCCACAGCCGCGCAGGGACATCCAACGCAGTCGTGACAAAGCCTGCCAGGGCTATCGAGGCGACACTTCCGATCGACGCGATGCACAGCAGCTTCAGCGTGCCGGATTCGATCAGGTCGGCTAGTACGACAGCCTGCGCCAACTCGCTGTCCTGCTCAGCCGCGGTCAGGTTGCCGAATGCCGGGGTGATGGCGATGTACGGGCAGTAGACCGCAGTTCGTGTCCAAATACCCTCGGGCAAAAGACTTTCCGACAGCTTCCCGCGCTTTACGCGAGGAGAACGTACCCCGAGTGTCAGGGCCAGCTCTTGGGCGCGTTTGGCGTGCGCATCTAGATTCACCCGCATATGTTCTATGAATCGCAACCAAAACCGCGCCCAAACATCCGAGTATCACATCATGGACGTGCGGCTATCACTCCTTCCGGCGTACGTCGTGGATCAGCTGCGTTGGCTACCAATTGATTCCGTGGCTCGAGTCACGTTCGGGGCGTGGGTAGTGGGTGTTCTCGCCGTTGTTGTCCACGAAAGTGGTGTGGTGGGTGTGACTACCGGGCGTGGCGGCCTCCATGGCCTTGGCGATTGCAGCGCCGGGCGATCTCGCCTCCGCCGCACCAGGTCGCCGGACGTCCGGCGGCGCGGTTAGCGTGGAGGGATGGCCAGTGCAGCATCCGCCCACCGTCGTGAGCAACTCCGTGATTTCCTGCGGTCGCGGCGGGAACGGGTCCGGCCAGGCGATGTTGGGCTACCCGCGGCGGGGCGTCGGCGTACTCCGGGGTTGCGGCGTGAAGAAGTCGCGATGTTGGCGGGGGTGGGGGTGTCTTGGTACACGTGGCTCGAGCAAGGGCGTGACATCACGGTGTCGGGGGACGTGCTCGATGCGGTGGGGAAGGTTCTGCTGCTGAGTGAACCCGAGCGGGGGCATCTGTATTTGCTTGCCGGGCTCAATCCGCCGCCCCCGCGTGCCGCGGCGGGGACCGAGGTGACCGTGGAGATCCGGCAGTTGCTCGATGGGTGGGAGCGGGGGCCCGCGGTGGTGCGGGATCGGTACTGGAACATTCTGGCGTTCAATGTGGTGGCCGGGTGGGTGTTCGGGTGTGATGACGGGGAACCGCACAATTGCCTGGTCACGTTCTTCACCAGTCCGCGCTATCGCGGGCTGCCCGCGCTGTGGGAGGCGGCGGCGCCGGGGGTTGTCGCGGCGTATCGCGCGGATGCGGCGCTCGCCCCGCATGATGACGAATTCCAGCGGGTGGCGCGGGAACTGGCCGCCGCCGAGCCCGACTTCGCGCGGCTGTGGGAGCGGCATGAGGTGGATGTCCCGGTCCAGGCGGTCAATGCTCTGCGGCATCCCGAGGTCGGCGAGCTGTACTTCGACGCGACCACGCTAACCGTCGCCGATCAGCCGAATTGGTCTGTCGTGCTCTACAACCCGAAGCCGGGCACCGACACCGTCGACCGCCTCACGTATCTGCCGCGCCTGCGGTTGACCGAATCCGCCTGACCCGCGACGGCGTTCCGCGCGGTGGTCGCTTCGGAAGCATCGAAATCGTAGAACGCCGCTGTGCGCGGCATCCCTACGTCTGCGGCGGGGGCGACCACGCCGCAGAAGCACACGCGATCCGCGCAACGTCGAAGCGATGGGTCGGGAGCCTGGTGGTGCCACACCCCGGATAACTGCGCACTGCCTATGTGGTACCGGTGCGTCCACGCTGAATCCATGACGCACAACAGTTCTCGATTCGACGGCAAGACAGTGCTGATCACCGGCGGCACCAGCGGCATGGGTCTGGCGACCGCGCATCGGCTGCTCGCCGAAGGGGCCGAGGTCGTGGTGACCGGGCGCGACAAGGCCCGGCTGGACGCGGCGGTGGCCGGGCTCGGGACGGGGGCGCACGGCATCGCGGGTGATGTCACCGATCTCGACGACCTGGACGCTCTTGCCGCGACGCTGACCGACCGCTTCGGCCGCCTCGACGTGGTCTTCGCCAATGCGGGCATCGGCTCGTTCCAGCCGATCGATCAGGTGACCGGCACGTTGTTCGACGAGGTGATCGCCGCCAACGTCAAGGCCGCGTTCTTCACCATTCAGAAGACCCTGCCGCTGCTGCCCGCGCACGCGGCGATCGTCATCAACGCCTCGTTCGGCCTGCACCGCGGGGTCCCCGGCGCGGCGCTGTACTCGGCGAGCAAGGCCGCCGTCCACAACCTGACCCGCACGCTCGCCGCCGAACTGGCGCCGCGCCGCATCCGCGTGAACTCGGTCAGCCCCGGCTACATCGACACCCCGGCCTTCCGTGCCGAACTCTCCGACGCCGCCCAGGCTGGTGTCGCGGGCCTGTCCCCCGCCGGTCGCGTCGGCACCTCCGACGATGTCGCCGCCGCCGTCGCGTTCCTCGCCTCTCCCGACGCCGCCTACGTCAACGGCCACGACCTGCGCGTCGACGGCGGCCTCACCGCTGTGGACGCCGCCGCACTCCTGTGAGCCCCGCGCCGGGTCGGCGCCCTCCTGAATACACCGCTGACGGCATCGGGATCGGCGGTCCGCAGGCTGGCGCCGGGAAGCCGGTAATCGGTTGCCCGGCAAAGGCGCTGACCGGAGTGGCGGTCCGCCCGCGTGGGACACGAGACGACCGGCGGCCCCGGTTTCGGACCGTCCGATCAGCGCAGCGCGGCGCGTCCCCGCACCCGGCCGAGGACGACCAGCACCACCAGCGTCACCACCACCAGGACCGTGGTACCGGCCGCGGCGTCGAACACCTCGCCGCGGTCGGTTTGGGCGAAGATGCTGACGGGCAATGTCTTCCAGGTGGCGGGGTAGACCATGATCGTCGCGCCCAGCTCACCCATGGACAGGGCGATGGCCAGGCCGGCTGCCGCGCCGAGGGCGGGGAGCAGCAGTGGCAGGGTGATCTGGCACAGCACGCGCAGGGGACCGGCGCCGAGGGATTCGGCGGCCTGCCGGTACGCCGGGTCGAGCCGGTCCAGCGCGGCCGACACCGCGCTGAACGCGTAGGCCAGGACCAGCACCGTGTGCGCCACGATCACGATCCACTTGGTGCCGCCGAGCAGCAGCGGGCGTTCGTTGAAGGCGATGAGCACGCCGAGGCCGACGGCGACCGAGGGCACCGCGACCGGCAGGTGGAACACCGCGTCGGTCACCCGGCGCAACCAGGTGGGCGCCGCGCGCGAGGCGAGCGCCGCCCAGGTGCCGAGGACCAGCGAGAGCGCGCCCGCCAGCAGGGCGGTCTGCAGGCTCACCGACAGGCTCGCCGCCTGCTCACCACTGAGCGCGTTGCCGAGATTGGTGACACCGAGGTCCGAGGGCAGCGGGCCGGTCCAGCTGCCCGCCAGCGCGGCGGCGACCACGGTGGCGATCGGGGCGACGAAGACCACCGCCACCACCACCCCGAACAGGCCGAGCACCAGGGCCTTTCCCCGGGGAGTCCAGACGAGCACGATCAATCCCCCTTCGGGCGGGCGGTGAACCGGGCGAAGACGAGCCGGTAGGTCAGGTACAGGGTGAGCGAGAGCAGCACCTGCACCGAGGCCAGTACGGCGGCGCCGGGCAGGTCGAAGGTGACGATGCCGCGGGTGTAGATCAGCGCGGGCAGCGTGATCACGCCCTTCGCGCCGGTGAACAGCACGATGCCGAACTCGTTGAGCGTCAGCAGCAGCACGAGGCTGCCGCCCGCCGCCAGCGCGGGCCACGCCTCGGGCAGCACCACCTGCCGCAGCACCCGCCACGGCGAGGCGCCCAGACTCGCGGCCACGTCGAGCTGTTCGCGCGGCAACTGCGCGAACGCGGCCAGCACCGGGCGCACCACGAACGGGGTGAAGTAGGTGATCTCGGCCAGGATCACGCCGAGCGGGGTGGTGAGGAAGTCGACGACCGGCTGGGTCGCGCCGGTCAGCTCGGCCAGCAGCGCGTTCACCGCGCCCGCCGTGCCGTAGAGGAAGGTGAACGCGAGGGTGATCAGGAACGAGGGCAGGGTCAGGATCGTGTCGATGAGCCTGCCGACCACCCCCGCCCCGGGAAACGGCACGAACGCGAGCACGATCGCCAGGAACGTCCCGAGGACCAGGCAGCCCGCGGTCGCGCACACGGCGATGGACACGGTGCGCCACAGGGCTTCCCGGAACGACTCCGAGCCGAGCACCGAGGTCCACACGTCGGTGCCGCGCCCGGTCGGGGTCTGCGTCGATTCGGTGAGCACCCGCAGGATCGGGTAGCCGGCGATGCCGAGCACGACCAGGGCGGGCGGCAGTGTCCACAGGATCGGCGCCCATGATCGACGGGGGACAACGACTTTCGGAGCGGGAGCAGGGGTCGGCGATTCGACGACGGGCGCGCTCATCGTGACACCCGCCGCACCGGCCACGGGACACCGGCGCCGAGCCGACCGGCACCGACGCGGCGCGCACCGCTCACCGCCACCCGACCACCACGCCGTAGCCAGTTCGGCCCGCCTGATACTTCTCGGACGCTGACGATGTCGATCACGACGCGTCCTCCTCCCGACCCGCGCCGGCGCCGGTGGCTCCGCGGCGGCGACCACCGTCGACCGCGTTCGGAATGAGCACCCCGGCCGGGTCGGGCAGCCGCACTCCGACGACCGCACCGACCTCGGTGGTGAAATGCCCTGGCACATCGACGGCGAGGTCCCCGGGCAGCCCGTCGACCGCCAGCTCGACCCGGGTCGAGGCACCACGCCACACCGAGGTCAGCACGGTGGCGCACAGGGCATCGCGTTCGCCGGTCTTGCCGAGAGTGATCGTGTGCGGCCGGATACACAGCAGCGCGGAGTCGTCCGGCGCCCAGTCGGCCAGTCCGACACCGGGCTGGGGCGCCTGCGCACGCAGGGTCGCGGTGCCCGCGGTGACCAGCGCCGCCGTGCCGGTGACGTGATTGACGGTGCACGGCACCAGGTTCGCGCCGCCGAGGAAGGCGGCGGTGAAGTCGGTGGGCGGCCGCTGCCAGAGGTTCTCGGCGGTGTCGATGTCGACCAGCCGGGAGTCGCGCATCACCGCGATCCGGTCGGCCAGCGCCAGCGCCTCGGCCTGGTCATGGGTGACGTACAGCATCGCGGTGTCGGGCAGCGCCTTGCGCAGTTCCTGCAGTTCGCCCAGCATCGCCTGGCGCAGTTGCGCGTCGAGCGCGGCCAGCGGCTCGTCGAGCAGCAGGACCGCGGGCCGGATGGCCAGCGCGCGGGCGATCGCCACCCGCTGCTGCTGGCCACCGGACAGCTCCCGCGGCAGCCGCTGGGCGAAGCCGGCCATGCCGACCATCTCCAGCGCCTCGGTGACCCGCGCACCGATCTCGTCGCGCGGCACCCGATGTGATTTCAGCCCGAAGGCGACATTGCCGTGCACGCTCATGTGCGGGAACAGCGCGTAGGACTGGACGACGACACCGATCCCGCGCGCGGCGGGCGAGAGATCGGTGACGTCGCGCCCGGCCAGCCGGACCGCGCCCGAGGTGGGCCGGACGAAACCGGCCAGCGCCTTGAGCGCGGTCGACTTGCCCGACCCACTCGGGCCGAGGAGCGCGACGGTCTCGCCGACGGCGACGCGCAGGGTGAAATCGGCCAGCGCGACCGCGGCCTTGCGGCCCCTGCCGTAGCTGACCCCGACCCGGTCGAACACGATCGCCGGCTCGTTCGTCGTGGCCGTCCCGGTGCGGGCGGCGGTAGCGGACTTCATGCTGAGGTCACCGTCGGACATCGTCTACTCCCTTACAGCACAGCCGGATTCAGCTGCCGGTTGCCTTCTGGTACGCCGCGACGTCGGCGTCCAGCTCGGTGAGGACCTTGTTCCAGTCGACCGCGACCACGTCGACACCACGCAGGGTGGCGGCCGGACCGCCGTCGGCGGGGGCCCGCACATCGGTGCGCGGGGACACCGCGAAGGCCTCCGGGCCGAGCTTGCTCTGCGCGTCGGTGGCGAGCAGGAAGCTCATCAGCTTCGTGGCGTCGTCCTTGTGCGGCGCGCCCTTGGCCAGGCCCATCATGTACGGCACCGACACGGTGGAACGCTTGCCCGCGGTGGCGGGGAAGAAGACGGTGAACTTGGAGCCCTTCTCCTGCACCGTGGTCAGGTTCATCTGCACGTCACCGTTGGCGATCAGCAGCTCGCCCTTGTCGACCTTGGCCTGCAGCTTGCCGGTCGAGGAGGACGGGCCGACATTGTTGGCCTGCAACGCGGCCAGGTAGTCCAGCGCGGCCTGCTTGCCGCGCAGCTGCTGCAGCAGCACCAGCACCGCCGTGCCGTCACCGGCCTGGCCGGGGGTGGAGTACTGCAGCTTGCCCTTGAACTCCGGCTTCAGCAGGTCCTCCCAGGTCAGCGCGGAGGCGTCGACCGAGGGGTTGGCGATGAAGCACAGGTAGTTGTTGGCCAGGGTCACGTAGGTGCCCTCGGCGTCCTTGTCGGCGGCCGGGATCGCGGCGGTGTCGATGCCGCTGGGCTGCAGCAGCCCGGACTGCTTCGCCTTCTGGATGAACGGCGGCAGGGTGACGACCACGTCGGCCTGCGGGTTGGACTGTTCCTTGTCCACGCGGTTCACCACTTCGCCGGAACCGGCCTCGACCAGGTTGACCGCGATGCCGGTCTGCGCGGTGAACTCCGCGAACCGGTTCTTGTACCAGCCGCCGACACCGTCGGCGGAGTAGACGGTGACGGTCTTGCCGTCCGTGGATTCGGTGCCGGTGCCGCCGCAGGCCGCGGTGAACGCGACGGCGGTGACGCCGGCCAGCAGCAGCGCGACCTTGGACAGGCGGCGCGCGGTGAGGGAAGTACGCACGATTACAGCAACTTTCGTCTCGTTGTCGAGGGGAATCGCAGGGACGGTAGATCTTTCGGGTCACACCGCGACGGCTGCCGCGGTGGAGTCAGGGGGGAGCACCAGCGCGGGGAACTCGGCGACCGAGGCGATGACGTGGGTGGCGCCCGCGGCGCGCAGCTGGTCGGCGGTGTGCGCGCCGGTGAGGGTGCCCGCGACGATGCCCGCGCCCGCGGCGAGGCCGGTCGCGACGTCGCTGGTGGTGTCACCGAGCACGGCGATCCGGTCGACCGCGTCGACGCCGAGGCGCAGGGCCGCGGTGAGGACCATGTCCGGGTACGGGCGGCCGCGGCCCGCGTCCGAGGGGGCCAGGGTGAGGTCGGCCAGCTCGGCCCAGCCGAGGGCGGCCAGCAGCTTGTCCTGGGTGCCCCGGCTGAACCCGGTGGTCAGGGCGACCCGCACGCCCGCTGCGCGCAACGCGGTGATCGCCTCGACCGCACCGGGAATCGGCGCGATGTCGGCCTCGTCGACCAGGGCGTCGTAGGCGGCCTCGAAGGCGAGGTTGGCGGCCTGGGCGGCGGCCTCGTCGCCGAGCAGTGCCCGGAAGACCTCGATCTTGGACTGGCCCATGGTGTCGACGACATAGCGGCGGGCCTGCTCGCGACGCGGGCCTTCCGGCTCGATCCCGGCGGCGGTGGCGGCGGCCTCGAAGGCGCGCAGCACCAGGCCGCCGTCGGCGACGGTAGTGCCCGCCATGTCGAGGACGGCGAGCTGAATGGTGGTGTCCGGCATGGTTGTCCTCACAGTCCGATCTGGTCGGCGGTCTGTTCGCCGATCGCGGGGCCGAGGGTCATGCCGCGGCCACCGGGGCCGGTGACGACCCAGACGTTGGTGTCGGCCCGCACCCGGGTGACGATGGCGTCGGGGTCGACGCTCTGGCTGTAGACGCCCGCCCAGCGGCGCACGACGCGCGGCAGCTTGCGGCCGAGCAGTTCCTCGGTGACCTCGGTGAGGTGGTCGTAGGGCGCCTCGTCGACGTCGAAGGCGAACGGCTCGGTGTATTCGTGGGTGTCGCCGATGGTCAGGCCGCCGTGCAGGCGCTGCACGCACAGCAGCTGCATCTTGTGCTCGGCGGCGGTGGCGGTCTGCGACTGTTCCAGCGCGAGTGAATCCACCTGCGCGCCGGCGAATCCCGGGTAGTAGCGGAAGCTGTCGCCGTCGGCGATCGCGGTGGTGAGCGGTTCGTCCAGCGGCGCGGTCTGCATCATCTGCAAGCGCACCCGGCGCACCGGCAGCTCGCCGGCCAGTTCGCGGGTGAGCCCGGAATGGGCGGCACCGGGGCAGTGCACGACCAGGTCGGTCTCGTGGCGGCGGCCGTGATCGTCGACGACGACGGCGCCGGACCCGGTGTCGAGCACCGAGCGGGCCTCGGTGCCCTCGAAGAAGGTGTAGCGGCCGCTGCCCGCCATGTGGGCGCGCAGCGCGGGCAGCGCCTGGCGCGATTCCACCGCCGCGTCGGTCGAGCAGTGCAGTCCGGCAAGGTATTTGCCGCGCAGCGTCGGGTTGAGCGCGCGCACCCCAGCGGGGTCGAGCAGGGTGAAGCCGCGCGCCTGCGCGGTGGGGCCGACGGCCGCCGCCTCGGCCACGGCGAGTTCGGCGGGCGTGCGCACCAGCGTGATCGACCCCGCCGGACGGAAGCCGACGCCGGCCACCCGGCCGCCGATCTCCTCCCACAGCTCACGCGAGCGCAGGGTCAGCTCCAGCTCCCCCGCCGCCCGGCCGGACACCCAGACCAGGCCGAAGTTGCGGACCGTCGCGCCGCGGGCCTCGCGTTCGCGTTCGAGCTGGACGACCTCGTGGCCACGGGCGATCGCCGCCCAGGCGTGTGCGGTGCCGAGTATCCCTCCACCGATGATGACCAATCGCATGCCGATGATGGTGGCAAATGGTCTAGACCGATAGGTGTTGGCCACGAGAACGGCACGTTAATTTTTGGTATAGACCAATCGAGTACGCTGGCGGGCATGGATGCACCGCACACGACGCGCGTTCCGAAGGTGTTCCTGGTTCGCACCGAGATCGACGCCATCCTGGCCGATCTCGACGAAGGCGACCCGGTGCCGTCCGAACGCGACCTCGCCACCCGCTTCGGCGTCGCCCGCGAGACGGTGCGCCAGGCACTGCGAGAACTGCTGGTGGAGGGCAGGATTCGGCGCCGAGGACGCGGCACGGTGGTCTCGCGACCCAAGCTGACCCAGCCGCTGTCGCTGCGCTCCTACACCGAGGGCGCGATCAGTCTCGGCCGCACCCCCGGCCGCATCCTGGTCGGCTGGGAGGACGTCGCCGCCGACGCGGAGACCGCGGCCGACCTGGAACTGGAGCCGGGCGCGACGGTGATGCACCTGGAACGGGTCCTGCTCGCCGATGGTGAACGCATCGGCCTGGAGAGCACCTACCTGCCACTGCATCGCTTCGCCGGCCTGCGTGGCAGCTACGACCCGACCACGTCGCTGTACGCCGCGATCCGCGCGACCGGCGTCGAACTCGCCGGTGCGCGGGAACGCATCGAAACCGTCCTGGCAGCGCCCAGAGAAGCGGGCCTGCTCGAATGCACAACGGCGTTGCCGATGTTGCTGTTGCATCGACGCAGCGTCGATGCCGACGGCGCACCCATCGAACGGGTGCGCTCGCTGTACCGGGGTGACCGCGTCGCCTTCGAGGCGAGGCTGTCACCCGAGCACGAGTAGCCCGGTTACTGCTCGGGCAGCCGCCTGCGTCCGCCTGCCACATCGGTGACCAGGTCGGTGTAGCCGTCGACGAGTTCGGCGAGGTGATACCAGTGCTTGTGCGTGCTGTCGCTGCGCGCGCCGTCGAGATCGATGGCCTGGTTCGCGTCGACCCAGCTGCGTGCCATCCGGTCGACCACCGCACCGAGGCTCTCGGTGTGCAGTGACGCGCCGTTACGGTGCAGTGGGATCTCCTGGACGATCCAGTCGTTGATGTCGTCGACGAGTTCGCTGCGACGGCAATCGATTTCGGCGATCAGTGCGGCATCGCGCACCTGTGCCCGCCGTTCGTGCAGTTCAGCCAGTGCGTGCGCCGACCGCAACAATTCTCGATCTTGAAAACGCCTGCCCTGGAATGCGCACAACAATTGCGGCGCAGTCGGCAGTACCCCCATCACCGGCGCGCTCATCGCAACGCCCCGAATTCACCCGACACCCAAGATTTGTGTACCAACATGATTGGCTCTCGATTCGGTTATCCCGGTCTTCTGTTCGGATTGCTCGCAACCAGGCTAACTGGATCATGCTCGCTCACACTGCGAAACGCAAGATTGCGTTGTCAGCCTTGCGGTAAAGCCGCCCTGACAGAACCGATGGTCACATCCGCACGGCGGCACCGGTTTACGGCATGTCCACACGCCCGCCGACCTTCAGCTATGCGCCGGAGGCATCGTTCTCGGCCGATCGCGTGACATCGAGGCCGCACAGCGCAATAATGCGATTCACGAAGCGCGCCACAGGCGAAGGGGAACCATGGCAGGCAAGCGCACGACACTGACGGTCCGACTACGCAGGCTCGCCGCCATGCTGCGCGAGTTACGCGAAACCGCCGGTCTCAGCAAGGAAGACGTCAGCGCTCGCACCGGCATCAACGTGACCACGCTGTATCGCATCGAAATGGCGCAGGCACGCCCGCAACGCCGCACCCTCGGCGCGATGCTCGACCTGTATCAGGTCAACGAGAAAACCCGCGAAGAAGCGCTCAGCCTGCTCACCGACGCGCTGAAACCCGGTATGTCGCACGCCTACGAAGGCGCGGTGTCCGACGTCTACGCCACCTACATCAACTTCGAGGCGGAAGCACTATCGGCCCGCCAATACCAGACCTCGACCGTGCCCGGCCTGCTGCAGACCTACGAGTACGCGGCCGCCGTCATCGACACCTCCATGCCCCGCCTCGACGCCGCCACCATGGAGAGCAGGGCCAAGGCCAGGATGGACCGCGCGGTCAACCTGTCCAAGGACGATCCGCTCGAGCTGTGGGTCGTGATGGACGAGGCGGCCATCCGCAGGGTCGTCGGCGGGCCCGCCGTGATGGCAGGCCAGCTCGACCGGCTGATCACCGAAACCAAGCGCAAGAACGTGATCCTGCAGATCCTGCCGTTCGACGCGGGCGCGCACCCCGGCATGGCAGGCTCGTTCACCCTCCTCGATTTCCGCAACCCGGTCGACCCCGAACTGGTGTACGTGGAGAGCCTGGCGATCGACACCCTCGTCGAGGGTCATTCCGAGATCCGCCGGTTCGGCGTGATCTTCGATCAGCTGCGCGCGATGGCGCTGAGCCCGCGCGATTCGGCGCTGCTGCTCGCCGACGCGCGCGCCGCGATCGCTCAGTAGCGCACGGCTCGCCGGAACCCGAGCACGGCGGGTAGCGCGAACACCGCGACCGCGCCGAGCGACCAGGCCAGCGTCGCCAGCAGTGGAGCGCGCACCGGTCCGCCGAGCGCGAGGCCGCGCATGGTGTCGATCGCGTGGGTCAGCGGATTGTGCTCGACCAGCGGACGCGCCCACTCCGGATAGGCCCGCAGCGGGACGAAGCCGGTGCTGAAGAACATCAGCATCGACGAGCCCAGCGAGATCACCTCGACCAGTGCGGTTTTGGAGGTGTACACCGCCAGCGCGGTGACCATGGTGGCGAAGCCGAGACCGTAGAGCAGCGGGATCGCGAACAGGGCGAGGGCGGCGAGCGGACCCTGGGTGAACCGGAATCCGAGCACCGCGCCGACCGCGAAGATCGCCACGGTACTCAGCGCGATGCGCGTGCACTCGGCCGCGATCCGCGACAGCGGGGCGGAGGCACGGTGCACGGGCAGCACCCAGAACCGCGCGAGCAGGCCCTCGTCGCGTTCGCGCCCCAGGGTCACCGCGCCGGCCAGCGATCCCGACATCACCCCGACCAGCGCGAGCATCGGTACCGAGCCGTAGAGCGCGTCGGCGTCGGCGAAGGCCGAGACCTGGGTGCCCAGCACGGAGTCCAGCATCACCAGCAGCAGCGAAGGGAACACCAGCGCCTGCATGACGGTCAGCGGATCGCGGTACCAGCGCATCAGCAGACGCTTGGTCTGGATCATGGTCTGCGGCAGCAGCATCCGCAGCGTCTCGGTGCGCCCGGTGACCACCGGCAGGGCGGCGCCGGTGGTCATCCGCGCCGCCGGACCGCGCGCAGCCAGGCCAGTGCGCCGCAGCCGAGGAGCAGGCCGAGCGCCCAGGCCAGCCCGGGGCCGAGCGTCGGGAGATCCACCGCGCCCGCGTTCCCGGTGGCATCGCCCGCCAGCGCGCGCATGCCGGTGACGAACTGCGAGACCGGCTGATTGCGGGCGTAGCCCTGGATCCAGCCGGGGAACTGGCTCGCCGGGGCGAAGCCGGTGGACACCATGCCGAGGATCAGCTGGGGCAGCACCAGGATCTGGGTGGTCGCCTCCGGGCTCGTCGTCACGCTGCCGAGCAGGTCGGCGCCACAGCACAGCGCGGCGGCGATCAGCAGCGACACCCCGACGAATCCGACGGTGTGCCACCAGGGTCCGTAGAACCGGAAGCCGACCAGCGTGCCGCACGCCAGGGCGGCGGTCACCGCGACCACCGACCGCTGGCCCGCGGCGGTCATCCTGGCCGCCCACGGCACCCAGCGCGGCATCGGCAGGGTGGCCAGGCGCAGGTCGAGACCGTCGCGGGCATCGGTGGCCGAGCGGAAGGCCGCGGCGATGGCGCAGAACGAGACCGCCTGCAGGATGAGCATCGGCATCAGGAACTGCGCGTAGCTGCTCAGGCCGTGCCCGTACTCGCTCATGACCAGGTTCAGCGGCACGTAGAAGCCGAGGGTGAAGACCACCGGCGCGAGGATCGCGGTGAGGATCTCCCCGGTCCGCCAGGACGGCCGGATCAGCCGCAGCGACAGCACCCACCACTGGGTGATCGCCGAGGTCGCCACCCGCTCGGGGCGCACGACCACACGATCGGCCGAAATCCACACCGCCCCATCGTGCGTGATCCCGGCGGCGGGCGCAGGGGAACCGGGCGCGGTCAGCATCGGGTGCGCGTGCTCGGCACGGCCGTGCCGAGCACGCGGGCGATCTCGGGCACGATCTCGGGCGCGGTCAGCTCGCCGGGGGCGGCATCGAGCACGAAGCCGGTCACCGTGCCCTCGACGTACGGTCGCCAGTTCCGCACCGCGGCGGCCGGATCCGGCCGCTCGGCGCCGTCGGGCCCGCGACCGGCGACGCACACGGTCAGGTCACCGGTCAGCACCGAGGGGCGGTGGCCTGCCACCATCCCGGCCACCGCGTCGGCGGCGTCGGCGAGCCGGACCAGGTCGGCGCCGGTGAGCTCCACGGTCCCGGCCAGGGCCGCGGCGAGGACGGCGGCGGTCCGGTCGTCGGACAGGGCGGCGGTGTCGGCCTCGACACCGAACTGCGGGGCGAAGCGGGCGACGAACTCCCCCACCGACAGCCGGGGCGGCGGCGCGTCGCGGCAGGCGGCGGGATCGGTGTCGAGCAGCACGACCCCGACGTCCTCGCCCAGCGCGCGCAGCTGAACCGCGGCCTCGTGGGCGACGAAACCACCCGATGACCAACCGAGCAGCTGATACGGGCCGTGCGGGGCGATCCGGCGGATCTCGGCGACGACGCGGGCGGCCGATGCGCCGATGGTGCGAGGTGGCGTGGGCGCGGCAGGCGCCTGCATCCCGTACACGGGGACGCGCGGATCGAGGTGGGCGAGCAGGCCCGCGTAGCTCCAGGAAAGGCCCGAATCACCGGCCAGGCAGAACAGCGGCACACCGTCGACCCGCGGACCGAGCGGACGGATCGGCAGTACCGGCGCCAGCGCCGACGCCCCGGCGCGCCGGTCGTCGAAAGCCGGGACCGCCAGGCAGGATTCGGGCCGCTCCTGCGGCCACGCACAAGCCGGGGCGGACGGGTCGGCGGGAGAGCTCACAACAAATGATACGTCGTACGAAACCGGCTCCGGCCCACCGGTTTCGGGGGCACCCACCGGACACTCGAAGCGTCCGGTGGGTGCGGAACCCGCAGCGGCGGACCGCTACTGCACGCGCAGGCTGCCGAACAGCCCTTCCTTCTCGTCCTCCGGGCCCGCGGTGAAGTACAGCGCGTTGGCGTCGCCGAGGCTCTCACCGTTGCCGAACATCAGGGCCCACAGCCCGGCGATCTCGACCGGCTTCGCGTTGCCGTCCCGCAGGTAGTCGACGAAGGTGCCGGTGGTGTCGTCGTAGGCCAGCACGCGGCCGAGACCACCGAAGTTGCCGATCAGCAGCTTGCCCGAGAGCGCGCCGAAGTTCGACGGCGCGATCGCCACACCCCAGGGCGCGTTGAGCCTGCCGCCGTCGTCGATGATCCGCACCAGCTTGCCCGCGGCGTCGAACTCGGCCACCTTGCCCTTGTCGGGCTTGCCGTTGGCGGACTTGTCGGCCTCGGCGTCGAGGGAGTCCTCCTCGGCCTTGTCGAAGGCCTTGGGGTCCTTCTCGTCCGGCTGGGTGATCGCGTAGGACACGAACACCCGGCTGCCCAGGGTGGTGATGTTGAACGGGGCCGGATCGCCCGGCTTGGCCTTCTTGCCCTTCTCAGGGGTGGCCGGGTCGATCACGTCACCGGTGGCGAAGGGGTTGGCGAAGCCGGTGGTCGCCACCGGCTGCCAGAACTTGTCGAAGGTGCGGACCTGCGGGTCGGCGCCGAAGTCGGCGGCGAGCAGCTTGTCCCCGGACGGCGACAGCGCGATCCCGAAGAACGCCATGCCCTGCGCCGCACCGTCGAACACCTGGTTCGCGCCGCCGTCGCGGCGCACGATCGCGCCGTCGGGCGCCTGCTCGGTCCAGGCCGAGATCTTGCCGGAGTCGGTCGCGAAGATGAACCGCGACGAGCCGCCGAGCGGGATCGGCATGCCGTCGACGTCCACCCACTGGTCGCGCACGGCGAACAGGTCGGAGGTGATCGGGGCCGGGTTGAACACCACGCCGGTGACCTTGCCGACGCTCTTGTCCGAGGTGTCGGCGTCGGCGCCGGGCACGCCGACGAGCTTGAGCTGGTCCTGGAACAGCTTCTGCAGCTTCGGCTCCGAGGACGCCTGCACGTCACCGACGAACTGGTACGACTTGCCGCCCGCGCCGACCCAGAAGTGCCCGCCCGCGCCCTTGGGGCGATCGGCCAGGCCCCAGGCGTTGACCATGTCGGGGAATGTGAACTGGGCGTGGTAGGAATCCTTGTTGGCGGCAAGGTTCGTCTGGCTGTACCGGTTCCCGTCGAGCGCGGCCACATCGTCGCCCGCCTGCTCGGAACCCGAGCACGCCGCGGCCAGTAGCAGGGCCGCACCGAGAACCGCACCGCGCACCAGCCCGGACCGTACCCCGCGGGTACCCCTCACATGTCCGTTCACGTTCTATCCTTTCGACCTCCGCCGGACGGCGTTCAGGCGAGGCTGACCTTAGCCTGACCGGAGCCCCGGCGTGCCGTGACCGTCGACGCGAGGGCAGGTCTAGGCGTACCTCCGCATTCGCTCCGGCCATGCGCGGGTCTGTCGACGGCTACGCCGACTGCGCCATTAGGCTGTCGCCCGTGGTCGAACCCTCCGCCCCCGTAGCCCCCCATCCCGACATCGCCGCCCTGGCACCGCTGCTCGGCAGCTGGCGCGGCCGCGGCCACGGCGAGTACCCGACCATCGAATCGTTCGACTACGTCGAGGAGATCACCTTCGGGCACCTCGGCAGGCCGTTCCTCACCTACCGGCAGCGGACCAAGGCCGCCTCCGACGGCAGGCCGCTGCACGCCGAGACCGGCTACCTGCGCTGCCCCGCCCCCGGCCGGGTCGAGCTGATCCTCGCCCACCCCACCGGCATCACCGAGATCTGCGAGGGCACGATCACCGAAACCGTCGACGGAATCCGCCTGGAATTGAACTCGACGAATATCGGCCTGAGCGGTTCGGCGAAACCGGTTACCGCGCTCGGCCGCTCTTTCCACGTGACCGGGGACACGATCGACTACACGTTGCGAATGGCCGCCGTCGGCGAATCCCTGCAGCACCATCTGGCCGCGACTCTGCAACGCACGTAACGTTCTCCGAATTCGGTAATTTACCGTACCGAGGCCGCTGAACTGCGGATTTCGTTGCCCGACACCACACATTCACCTTTTCATCACGGTCGCGTACCGGTTGTGTTCGAACACGCCCGCACATAACGCAACAATTGTGTGTCGCTTACCGCCGTCGGTTGTTGCCCCGCGGCGACCGTTCTACGGTTCAAGCAACAGCTAACCACCAGACAATCGAAAGGGTGCCCGGGAAAGCACGTCGAAACCCTGAACGAGGGAGACGAACCATGAGGCGTTCCACCCTGATCTTGACCACTGCCGGAATGATCCTGGGCGGCGCTGCCGCCATCGACCTCCTCGACGGCGCAGGCACGAATGCCGCGCCCGAGCCCATCGCCGGGTACAACGTCGTGCACAACACGGCGACAGCCCATTCCGAGAGCAGTTCACTCGCGGTGGTGCGGGGCCTGCTGGCGACCGAGAACGCCGACGGACCCGGCCACACCGCCTCCGCGCCCGTTCAGTAGCCCGGCGGCAGCGCGGCGAACATATCCCGGGTGACGGCGACCGCGTTGTCGGAGCTGCCACCCTTGACCAGCAGCGTCGCGAACGCCATGTCCCCCCGGTAGCCGACGAACCATGAGTGCGACCCGCCGTCGACCTCGGCTTCGCCGGTCTTGCCGTACACCTCGCCCTGGTCCCTGATCCGTTCGGCGGTGCCGCCCGTGACGACCATGCGCATCATCGTGCGCAGGCCGTCGACCACGTTCGCCTCGATCGCGGGCCGGTCACCGTCGACCCGGGTCGGCCTGCCCGCGATCAGGTACGGCACCGGTGCCGCGCCCTGGGCGACCGTCGCCGCCATCACGGCCATGCCGAACGGGCTCACCACGACCCGGCCCTGCCCGATGCCGTCCTCGGCGCGCTGGACGAGTTCCTCGGCGGGCGGCACCGACCCCGACATCGTCGGCAGGCCCTCCACCGCGTACTCCTGGCCGATGCCGAGCCGGGCCGCGGCGTCGGTGAGGGCGGTGCCGTCCAGCCTGCTGGCCAGCCGGGCGAAGGTGGTGTTGCACGAGCGCTCGTAGGCGGTGGCCATCGGCACGTCGCCGACGGAGAACAGGTTGTAGTTGGGGATGGTGCGCTCGCCGATGGTGGTGCGGCTCGGACACGGCAGCACCGTCTCCGGGGTGGCGATGCCCGCCGCCATCGCGGCCGAGGCGGTCACCGTCTTGAAGATCGAGCCCGGCGGATACTGGCCGCTGGTGGCGACCGGACCGTCGCGATCGGCGGCCTTGTTCTGGGCCACCGCGAGAATCGCCCCGGTCGACGGGCGCAGCACCACCATCATCGTCTGTTCGGTGCGCAGGTCCACCGCGTGCTGCGCGGAGTTCTGCACGAACCGGTCGATGCTCAGCGCGAACGAGGGCGCTGGCTGGGCCGCGACCTCGTGCAGCACATCGAGATCGGCGCCGTTGGCATTGCGGGTGACCACGCTCCAGCCGGCCTTGCCGTCGACCTCGGCGATCACCGTCTTGCGCACCTGGGTGAGCAGATCGGGCGCGAACTTGCGATCGGTGGGCACCATGTCCCACTCCTGGGTCAGCGTGACACCGGGCAGGCCGATCAGTTCGCCGCCGATGGTGTCGGCCTCGTACTCGGTCAGCAGGATCACCGTGGCGGGCCCACCTGCGCCGCGGGCCGCGGCCAGGATCGTCTGCGGCGTGTAGGCCACCGGGTCGATCCGGCTCAGCGCCGCGGCCAGGGCGCCGGCGACCCGGTCCGGCTCGGTGGCCGCGGCGACGTCGAAACGCACCCGCGACACCTTGCCCGGCACCAGCACATCGCTGCCCGCCGACTCGTTGACCCGCGCGCGCGGCGCCTGCGCGGTGCGCAGTTCCAAGGTCTGGGTGTCACCCAGCTTGGGATGGATGTCGGCGGAGGTCCAGCGCACCAGCCAGCGGCCTCCGGTGCGGCCCATCTGCAACTCGCCGGTGTAGGTCCACTGGCGGCCCTTGGGCAGGGTCCACGCGTAGGTGTAGTCGACGGTGGCCGTGTCGCCGCTGACGCGCGCGTCGCCGGTGCGGATCTCCAGCTTCTCGGCCTGTAGCGCCTGCCACGCCGAAGTCAGTGCGGCCGTGGCCTTCTCGGGGGCGGTGGTGAGCTCGGCGGCCGCGGCGAGATCGTGGTCGGCGAACGCCTCGGCGAAGGCGTCGGCGGCGGGTACCGGTCCCTGCGGGCCCGCGGAACAGGCGGTCGCCGCCACCGCGAGGGCGGCCACCGCGAACGTGGTTACCATCCGTGTCCTCATCGGCACCGATGGTAGCGGCGACCGGGCAGCAAACCCCGCAGGACGGCGCCGTACACGCCCGGAAATCAGTCGACGAGCACCGTGGCGAAGGTCGCGATCTGGCGGAAACCCACACGGCTGTAAGCACGTCGGGCGATCCGGTTGTAGTCGTTGACGTACAGGCTCGCCGTACGTCCCGTCGCGACAACGGCATTGGCGACCGTGGCGGTGCCCGCGGTGCCGACACCGGCGCCACGGAAGTCCGGGTGCACCCACACGCCCTGGATCTGCCCGGTGCGCCGCGACAGCGCGCCGATCTCGGCCTTGTAGACGACCTCGCCGTCCTCGAAACGTGCCCAGGCCCTGCCGGATTCGATCAGGCTCTGGATCCGCCTGCGATAGCCACGGCCACCGTCGCCCGCGCGCGGGTCGACGCCGACCTCCTCGATGAACATGGCGATCGCCGCGGTGAGGTAGCGGTCGATCTCGTCGGGGCGCACCCGGCGCACGCCGGCGTCGGGGCGGGCCAGCGCGGGCGCGGCGAGCGCGAGCAACGGCTGATCGGCGCGCAGTTCCCTGGCCGGGCCCCACTTGGGCAGCAGCAGCTCCCACAGCGGCAGCGCCAGCTCCTGCCTGCCGACGACCGAGGAACACACCCGCGGCCAGCGCGCCGCCCGATCCGCGAACGCGCGCAGGGCCTGTTGGTCACCGCGCAGCGGCACGAGGTTCGCGCCGGAGAAACACAGGGAGTCCGCGGGCCCGCCCCGGCTCCACAGCTCACCGAGCCCGGAGCGCGTGTCCAGCCCGAACTCCTGCACCCTGGCCGCGATCATGCACGAGGCCACCGGGTCGGAGTCGAGCACACGCAGCACCTCGCCCAGATCTCGCACGGACACCGGGCGCGCGGGAGGGGTTTTGGACCGTCGCGTCGGCTCCAGCAGACTCCGCACGGCACCAGCCTGCCACGAAAGCACGCGCCGTGGTACAGGTCCGCCGAATCCGACGTCCGACCGTGAGCGGCGGAGGTCAGCCGACGGTGACGACCGGCTCGGCGCCCGGCTGCTCGCCCATCTCCTCGGCAATGCGCATCGCCTCTTCGATCAGGGTTTCCACGATCTGCGCCTCCGGCACGGTCTTGATGACCTCGCCCTTGACGAAGATCTGGCCCTTGCCGTTGCCCGAGGCGACACCGAGGTCGGCCTCGCGGGCCTCGCCCGGACCGTTCACCACGCAGCCCATCACGGCGACGCGCAGCGGCACCTCGAGGCCGTCGAGACCGGCCGCGACCGCGTCGGCCAGGGTGTAGACGTCGACCTGGGCGCGCCCGCACGACGGGCAGGACACGATCTCGAGCTTGCGCGGGCGCAGGTTCAGCGACTGCAGGATCTGGCCGCCGACCTTCACCTCCTCGGCGGGCGGGGCCGACAGCGAGACCCGGATCGTGTCACCGATGCCCTCGCTGAGCAGCGCGCCGAACGCCACCGCGGACTTGATCGTGCCCTGGAAGGCCGGACCCGCCTCGGTGACGCCGAGGTGCAGCGGGTAGTCGCTCTGCGCGGCCAGCTGCCGGTAGGCCTCCACCATGATCACCGGGTCGTTGTGCTTGACCGAGATCTTGATGTCGCCGAAGCCGTGGTCCTCGAACAGGCTCGCCTCCCACAGCGCCGACTCGACCAGCGCCTCGGGGGTGGCCTTGCCGTACTTCTCCAGCATCCGCTTGTCCAGCGAACCGGCGTTGACGCCGATGCGGATCGGGATGCCCGCGGCGCCCGCGGCCTTGGCGACCTCGCCGACGCGGCCGTCGAACTCCTTGATGTTGCCCGGGTTCACCCGGACCGCGGCGCAGCCGGCGTCGATCGCGGCGAAGATGTAGCGCGGCTGGAAGTGGATGTCGGCGATCACCGGGATCTGCGACTTCTTCGCGATCGTGGCGAGCGCGTCGGCGTCCTCCTGGCGCGGACACGCCACCCGGACGATGTCGCAGCCCGACGCGGTCAGCTCGGCGATCTGCTGCAGCGTGGCGTTGATGTCGTGGGTCTTGGTGGTGGTCATCGACTGCACCGAGATCGGCGAGTCACTTCCCACGCCCACGGTGCCCACCTTCAGCTGGCGGGTCTTGCGCCGGGGTGCGAGAACAGCAGCGGGAGCGGCGGGCATCCCCAATCCGATTGTGCTGGTCACGTTCGGCTGCCTTCTTTCGTACGTTTCGTGGATTCGACCTGGGGTGGTGCTGCCGAGCTTAGTCGCGCGGAGTGGGCGCACGCCCTGTGAGGGGCACGACAGCGGTTCGTAGCGATCAGGGCAGCCGGATCGGATTGACGATGTCGGCGGCCAGCGTCAACAGCATGAACGCACCACCGATAACAACCGCCACATACGTCACAGGGAGCAGCTTCAGGTAGTCCACCGGTCCGGCCGGGGCCTTGCCACGCCAGGACCGGATGGTGTCCCGGATCTTCTCGTAGAGCACCACCGCGATGTGCCCGCCGTCCAGGGGCAGCAGCGGCAGCAGGTTGAACGCGCCGAGGAAGAAGTTCAGGCTGGCCAGCACCATGATGAACATGCCCCACAGGCCGCGCTCGGCGGTCTCGCCGCCGATCCGGCTGGCGCCGTAGACGCTGACCGGGGTCTCCGGGTCGCGCTCACCGCCGGTGACCGCCTCCCACAGCGCGGTCACCTTCTGCGGCATCTTCGCCAGCGACTTCACCGTCTCGATGAAGAAGTCACCGGTGAACGAGATGGTCGCCGGGATCGCCGCGATCGGGCCGTACTGCTGGGGCTCGGCGAAGTCGGGGCCGACGCCGACCGCGCTCACCTCCCGGCTCGGGCCCTCCTTCGGGTAGCGCACGGTGCGCTCCGGCGTCACCGGCACGGTCAGCGTCGTGCCGTCGCGCTCGATCGTGTAGGTGAACGGGCCGGTCTGCTTCTGCGTCTCGGCCTGGAACTGCGCCCAGGTGGTCACCGGCACGCCGTTGACCGCTGTCACCACGTCGCCGCGCCGCAGCCCGGCGCGCTGCGCGGGACCGTCGCCGGCGCACTGCTGCATCGTCTGATCGGGATTCTGCTGGGCGACACAGCTCATCGAGCCCAGCGCGGTGGCCGGGGGCTGTTCGAGCTGGGGCAGACCCCAGCCGACGGCCAGGATCACCAGCAGGACAAAGCCGAGCAGGAAGTTCATCGCGATGCCGCCGAACATCACGACCAGGCGCTTCCAGGTCGACTGGCGGTACATCGCCCGCTCGACGTCCTCGGGTTCCAGTTCGTCGAGTGCCGTCATGCCCGCGATATCGCAGAAACCGCCCAGCGGCAGCGCCTTGAGGCCGTATTCGGTCTCACCGCGCCGGAAGGAGAAGACCTTGGGCCCGAAGCCGATGAAGTACCGGCGCACCTTCATGCCGGTGGCCTGCGCCGCCCACATGTGCCCGCATTCGTGCAGCGCGATCGAGATCGTGATACCGAGGGCGAACAGTGCGAACCCCAGCGCGAATACCATCTGGCTCCTGAGTCGTTTCGCGTCGTATCAGGACGCGATGATTTCCGCGGCGTACTGCCGTGCCCAGCGGTCGGCTCCGAGGACGTCGTCCAGGGTATCGGGTTCCGCCTGCCAGCGATCGGCGGCCTCTACCGCCTGTGTGACGGTGCGCACGATCGCCGGGAAGGTGATCTTGCCGTCGAGGAAGGCCTGCACCGCGACCTCGTTGGCGGCGTTGTAGACGGCGGTGACGCTGCCGCCCGCCTCACCGGCCTGCCTGGCCAGGCGCACGGCAGGGAAGACCACGTCGTCGACCGGTTCGAAGGTCCACGTCGACGCGGTACCGAAGTCACACGCGGCCGCCGCGCCGGGGACCCGGTCGGGCCAGCCCAGGGCCAGCGCGATGGGCAGCTTCATGTCCGGCGGGCTGGCCTGGGCGAGGGTGGAGCCGTCGGTGAAGGTGACCATCGAGTGCACGATCGACTGCGGGTGCACGGTGACATCGATGCGGTCGTAAGGTACGCCGAACAGCAGGTGGGTCTCGATCAGTTCCAGGCCCTTGTTCACCAGCGACGCCGAGTTCAGGGTGTTCATCGGCCCCATCGACCAGGTCGGATGGGTCTTCGCCTCGCTGGGGTTGACCGATTCGAGCATCTCCGCGGTCCAGCCGCGGAACGGCCCGCCGGAGGCGGTGAGCACCAGCCGCGCGACCTCGTCGGCGCGGCCGCCGCGCAGGCACTGCGCGAGGGCGGAGTGCTCGGAGTCGACCGGGACGATCTGACCGGGCGCGGCCGCGCGCGTCACCAGCGACCCTCCGGCGACCAGGGATTCCTTGTTGGCCAGGGCGAGCCGGGTGCCCGCTTCCAGGGTGGCCAGGGTCGGGCCGAGGCCCAGCGAACCGACCAGCGCGTTGAGCACGACGTCGGCCTCGGTGCGGCGCACCAGTTCGGTCGCCGCGTCGGGACCGCCGAGCTCGAGGTCGAGCGCCGCGGCGGCGGCCGGGTCGGCGACGGCGACATTGCGGGTGCCGACGGCGACCATCTGCTCGGCGAGCAGCGCCTGATTGCCGCCGCGCGCGGCGAGACCGACCACCTCGAACCGGTCGGGGTTGGCGGCGATCACCTCGAGCGCCTGGGTACCGATCGATCCGGTACTGCCCAGGAGCAGGACCTTCACCCGATCGGTGGACGTGGACTGGCCGTGTGCGGCACGCGTTGCTGGGTGGGACACGGCCCCATTGTGGCAGGGCTGCTGGCTACGACGGACGGTCGTATGCCACGATATGCTCACTCGCCCAACCAGAACTCGAGCCCTAAGGAGCGATCGTGGCCGCCACGGACCTCGAATCAGTCAGCACCGAGCGCGCCGTCGCCACCAGCGTCGATCCCGCCGAAGTGCCCTCGGCCGCGTGGGGCTGGAGCGGTGAGTCGCGCAAGACCTTCCGCATCGCGGCCTGGGTCGTCGTGGTGATCCTGCTCGGCATGACCGTCGGCAACCACCAGGGCCACGTCGAGGACATCTTCCTCATCGGCCTGGCCGGCCTGATCGCGGTGATCCTGGTCGTCGACTCGCTCACCCAGCGCATCCCTCGGTAATCCCGGCTTCTTCGACAACGCCTGCGGCAGCGACCTTCTCGCGCCGCAGGCGTTGTCGTGTGTGCGGTGTCAGCGGCCGCGGCGCGCGCCGGTCTTGCGGCCCTTGCCCTGACGGGCGGGCTGCTGCTTGGCCGCCTGCTTCTTCGCGGTGCTCTTGCGGGCGGGCTCGGGCGCCCGCCGCTGCGGCTCCGCCGCGACCGCGCCGCGCGAGCTGTTCGCCGATCGGCCGCGCACGATCCCGACGAATTCCTCGAGCAGTTCGCTGTCGGTGCCCGCGGGCCAGGCCAGCGCGATCTCGGTGAACTCGGTGTCGCTGATCGGCCGGTAGACCAGGTCGCGCCGGTGGTGCAGCCGGGCGATCGACTGCGGCATGATCGTCGCGCCGCCGACCGCGGCGACCAGCGCCAGGGTGTCGGCGGCCTGATCGAGATCGGCGCCGTCCTGGAGCCGCTCCTCGGCCAGGTCGGCGGGGGTGATCGTGTCCAGCAGCGAGAGCGCGTCGTCCTTCTGCACGACCGCGACCGGCGTCTCCCGCCACAGCGGAATGGCGTTCATCGCGGTGCGGTCGATCGGCAGCCGGACGAAGCACAGGTCGATCCGGCCCTCGCGCAGCGCGCTCTCCTGCTCGCCCTGGGCGACCCCGACGACCTCGAGCGGATGGTCCGGCAGCCGGTCACTCCAGATCCGCGCCCACTTCGACACGGTGACACCCGGCACGAACCCGACCCGCAGGCTCGCGGGCGCGTCCGGCTTCTGCTCCCGCTCGGCCTGCTCCCGCGCGCTGATCAGCGCCCTGGCGTGGTGCAGCAGCGCGGCGCCGTCCTCGGTCAGCTGGGTGGGCGACGCGCCGGGGACGAACACCCTGGTGCCGAGCTCGCCCTCCAGCTCGATGACGGTCGCGCTGAGGCTCTGCCGGGAGATCCGCAGACCCTTCGCGGCCCTGGCGAAGTGCAGTTCCTCGGCGACCGCGACGAAGCGACGCAGCCGGGCGAGGTCGATGGAGTCGGCGGCGGTGACGTCGAAGTCGCTCATTCTGACCAGAATATGGCACCCGCCGGGCAGCCCCGACCACTGATCACAGGTTCGACAGCACCCACAGCACGGCGATGATCGACCCGACGACGGCGATCAGGATCAGGAACGTGGTCAGCACCGAGCCCCACCCGCTGCGCGACGGCGCGGGATACGGCGTCGGCGGCGGCACCGGCCGCTGCCACCCCTGCGGCGCGACCGGCCGCGGCGCGACCGGCTGATACGGGGGCACCGGCGGGCGGTTCACCGGGTACGGCGCACCCGGCCCGTGCACCGGCGTCATCGGCGCCATCCCGACGAACGGCTGCGGATGCGCCCCCGAGGTGGGTCGTGCCGTCGGCGTGGCGCCGGTCCCGGAGCGCAGCGCCCGCTGCACGGCGTCGACGAATTCCTCGCAGGAGGAGAACCGGTCGGCGGGCCGTTTGGCGAGCGCGCGGGCCATCACGGCGTCGAGCACCGGCGGCAGCCCGGCCCGGCGCGGGCTGACCGGCGGCGGCGGTGCCTGCAGATGCCCGGTGATTACGGCGGCCGGGCTGGGCGCCTCGTACGGCGCGGTGCCGGTCAGCAGCGAATACAGGGTGCAGGCCAGCGAGTACTGGTCGGCGCGGTGATCGAGCGGGACGCCGGTGAGCTGTTCGGGCGCGGCGTAGGCGAGCGTCGCGGTGAACGACCCCGTCTCGGTGAGGTGGCCGGAATCGTCACGCAGCCGGGCGATCCCGAAATCGGTGAGGTACACCCGCTCCTGGCTGTTGGATCGGGCGAGAAGGATATTGGCGGGCTTCACATCCCGGTGCAGGACGCCGGCGCGATGCGCGTAGTCGAGCGCCGCGGCGGTCTCGCCGATGATCTGCACCGCCCGGTCCGGCGGCAGCGACCGTGGATCCAGCGTGGACGCGTCGACCCCGTCGATGTACTGCATGCTGATCCACAGCTGATCGCCCTCGACGCCCCGGTCGAAGACGGTCACGATGTTGGGGTGGTCGAGCTGGGCGACCAGATCGGCTTCCCGCTCGAACCTGGCCCTGATCTCCTTGTCGGAGTACAGCTCCTGATTCAGCAGCTTGAGCGCGGTCCAGCGCGGCAGCCGGGGATGCCTGGCCAGATACACCGACCCCATCCCGCCGCGGCCCAGCTGCCGGTCGATCGTGTATCCGGCGAATACCGTCCCGTCAGAAACCACTCTGACCCCCGAATCTCGCTCGTCGTCCGACGGGAGTGGACCCTACCAAACACCGTTCGCCCCGGTGCGGGGGTCGCGCGGGGCCGGACTCAGCCCAGCGGGAAGCCCGCGACGTCGGAGATCAGGACCGGCATGTTCTGCTCCACCGTGTTGCCCGCGAAGGGCGTGTCGTCGGAGCCGCGGTAGAACAGCAGCACCCAGCGCGCCCGCGCGGGGTCGGAGAACGTCGAGACCACGGCGGAACCGACGTACTGGCCGCCGCTGGTCCGCTCCCGCCGGTCGTCGGTGCGGGTGCCGCTCGTCGCCTGACCGTGGTCCTTCGTCTGCTGCCGGAACCGAGCGACGACATCGGCGGCGGCCGCGGCGGTGGGATAGGTGAAGAAGGCGTAGTGCGTGTCACCGACGAAGTTGTCGGCGCAGTCCCATTTCGCCTGGTAGCCGTTGAAGGTCTTCATCCATTCCTCGCCGTACTTCGACGGCTCCAACCGGCCCGAGCACAGCCGGTCCCCGAGCACCCGCCCGCTGTCGTACCCGTCGGGCAGCATCTGCGGGAAGGCGGCGTGCAGCGCGTCCATGTCCTTGTGACCGGCGGAGCGGTGCATGGCATCGGCCAGCGGGGAACTGTCGTCCTGCCACACCCAGTACGTCGCGCCGAGGATCAGCGCCAGCACCGCGAGCAGGACCACCGGCGTCCAGTTGCGGCGCGGCGGCGGGACCGGACGACCGGGATAGGGCCGCGCGGGTGGCTGCCCGTACCCCGGATAAGGCTGCGGCACAGCGGGATGCGGCAGCTGTGGACGCGCCTGCGGATACTGCGGCATCGACTGCCCCGCGAACACAGTCGGCTGCGCACCGGTGCCACTTAGCGCGCGACGCGCGGCCGCGGCGAATTCCGCACACGAGTCGAAGCGATCGGCAGGCCGCTTGGCCAGCGCGCGAGCCAGCACGGCATCCAGCGCGGCAGGCAGATCGGGTCGGTGCGCCCGCAGCGACGGCGGCGGCGATTGCAGATGCCCCTGGATGACCAGTACCGGATTGGTCGCCTCGAACGGTGCCACCCCGGTGAGCAGCGAGTACAGCGTGCAGGCCAGCGAGTACTGGTCGGAGCGGTGATCCAGGTGGGCGCCGGTCAGCTGCTCGGGCGAGGCGTACGCGAGGGTGGCGGTGAAGGTGCCGGTCTGCGTCAGGTGGTGCACGTCGTCGCGGGGCCGGGCGATGCCGAAGTCGGTGAGCAGCACCCGCTCCCGGCCGTCGGAGTCGGCCAGCAGGATATTGGCGGGCTTCACGTCGCGATGGAGCACCCCGTTGCGGTGCGCGTGATCGAGCGCCGCCGCCGTGCCCTCGACGATGCGTAGCGCCCGCTCGACGGGCACCGGATGCGCGATGGTCGCCGCGTCGACCCCGTCGACGAACTGCATGCTGATCCACAGCCGCCCGTCGTCGACACCCCGGTCGTAGACCGTGACGATGTTCGGATGCTCCAGCTGCGCGGCCAGATCCGCTTCCCGCTCGAACCGGGCACGGATCTCGTTGTCGGCGAACAACTCCGGGTTCAGCAGCTTGAGCGCGGTCTGCCGGGGCAGACGCGGGTGCCGGGCCAGATACACCGATCCCATTCCGCCACGGCCGAGTTGACGTTCGATGGTGTATCCGGCGAAAACCGTCCCGTCGGAAATCACTGATTGCCCCCGCATCTCCCGCGTCGTCCGACGCGTGAGGACCCTACCAAAACCCGGATTCAGCGCGGCGGGCCAGCGCGGCGCCCGGCGACCCGGTCAGAGCGGTGCCTTGGCCAACCGCGCCTCCAGATCGTCGAGCCATCGCTGGTTGTCGCCCTTGGCACCGCGCATCTGCGGCATGGCGAGCAGCACGAACCTGGCGCGATCCGGATCGGTGAAACTCGTGAGAATCGTGGCCCGTTCGCCGTTGTATTCGTCGGTGGAGAAGAGCCGGTGGTTCTGCCGGGTGCCGATGGTGACGGTTCCGCGGTCGGTCGATTCCGCGACGAAGCCGCTCACCGCCGACCGGGCGGCCTCGACGGTGGCGAAACTGTAGATGCGGTAGGCGAGGGCGTCGTCGTCCGGGTCCAGGCATTCCCACCGGGCCTGCCAGTCGTTGAAGTTCCGCAGCCCGCCTTTGTCGATCGTGTAGAACGACTTCCACACCGGCGCGCCCTTGCAGTACGTGCCGCCGTATCCGTCGTTCTTGTCCGAGGACGGCGGCAGCATGCCGGGAAACGCGGCCGACATCGCCCTCAGATCGCGGTGCCCAACCGACCGTTCGAGCTGCTGCGCGATGATCCCGGTGTCGTCCTGCCAGGCCCAGATCCCCCCGCCGAGGACGAGCGCACCGACGATCACGGCCGCGACCAGCCTGCCCGTACGGCGGCGCGGCGGCGGGACAGGAGCCCGACCCTGCGGGCGCGGACCGCCGGGCGGGCGCTGGGGGTAACCCGGAGCCGGACGCGGCGGCGTGACGTGCCCGATCGGATTCCCCTGGATCCCGACCGGCAGGGGCTGCCCGGCGAACACGGTCGGCTGCGCACCGGTCCCCTGCACCGCACGGCGCGCGGCGGCCGCGAACTCCGCACACGAGTCGAAGCGATCGGCGGGACGCTTGGCCAGCGCGCGAGCCAGCACGGCATCCAGCGCGACGGGCAGATCGGGCCGGTACGCGCGCGACGACGGCGGCGGCGACTGGAGGTGACCCTGGATGACCTGGACCGGATTGGTCGCCTCGAACGGCGCCACCCCGGTGAGCAGCGAGTACAGCGTGCAGGCCAGCGAGTACTGGTCGGAGCGATGGTCGAGATGGGCGCCGGTCAGCTGCTCGGGCGAGGCATAGGCCAGCGTCGCGGTGAAGGTGCCGGTCCTGGTGAGGTGGTGCGCGTCATCCCGGGGCCGGGCGATGCCGAAGTCGGTGAGCAGCACCCGCTCCCGGCCCTCCCCCGCGGCCAGCAGGATGTTGGCCGGTTTCACGTCGCGATGCAGGACACCGTTGCGGTGCGCGTGGTCCAGTGCTGCCGCGGTGCCCTCGACGATGTGCAGGGCCCGGTCGACGGGCACGGGGTGGTCGATGGTCGCGGCGTCGACCCCGTCGACGAACTGCATGCTGATCCACAGCCGCCCGTCGTCGACACCGCGGTCGTACACCGTGACGATCTGCGGGTGCTCCAGCTGTGCCGCCAGGTCGGCTTCCCGTTCGAAGCGCGCACGGATCTCGGTGTCGGCGAACAACTCCGGATTCAGCACCTTGAGTGCGATCTGCCGGGGCAGACGCGGATGCCGGGCCAGATACACCGACCCCATCCCGCCGCGCCCGAGTCGACGTTCGATCGCGTAGCCGGCGAAGACGTCGCCCGTCGCAAGCATGGTTCCCCCTGGTCCGGTCCCGGCCGCCGCTGCGCATCCCACCGGTCGGCCACCACCAACCTAACGCCTGACCGCGCGGCAGCGGACATCGTGCCGCGGCGGCCGTCGATCGCCGGGCGGGACCGAGCTCGCCGCCCGGCTCACTCCTCGATCCGCACGCCCATCGACCGGGCGGTGCCCGCCACGATCCGCATCGCGGCCTCCACGTCGGTCGTGTTCAGATCGGGCAGTTTGCGGATGGCGATGCGCCGCAACTGTTCCCGCGACAGCGCGCCCACCGGCTTGTGGCCGGGGCGGGGTGAGCCCGGCTTGCCGAGGGCCTTGCGGATGAGCGAGGCGGTCGGCGGCGTCTTGAGCCGCATGGTCCAGCGTTTCCGGGCATCGATCGTGATGACGGCGGGGATGATCTCCCCGCGCTGATCGGCCGTCGCCGCGTCGTAGCGGCGTTTGACTTCGAACGGCGGGATACCGGTGGGACCGAGCATCTTGCCGAGAACCATGAGGGAGGCATTGCCCGCCTCGAGTTCGAGAGTGACTGTGACAGAGGCTGTTCCGCGCGCCATAGTCAACGATCTCGGACGCGGGCCTCGATCCGGTCCCGCGCCGGTAACGCCTGGGCCGCAACGCGATCGGGCGGCGGCGGATGCGCGGCGCGCCAGCCGCCGACACCCATCCGTTGTGACTTCGCGACCGACGGACGCCCGTGTTCGAGTCGCCCCGCGCGCCCCGGCCTGTCAGGCTGGAGCCGTGAAGCGTGATGTGTCCGCGAGCATGGAGATCACGGTCCACGCCGACGCGGTGCTGCAGTGGCAGATCGCCGTCGCCCGCCAGCCGGGCCTCGACCTGATCGAGTCCATGACCTGCGTACTCGACGGCGAGTTCGTCACCCCGCGCGAGGTCATCGGCCCGCACCATTCCCGGCTGCACGTGCTCGACGCCAAGGCGGGCACGCTCCGGCTGGACTACCAGGCGACGGTGTTCGGCACCGCGACCCCCGCACCGGCCACCGACTACGAGATCGCGCTGTACCGGCGGCCGAGCCGCTACGCCGAGTCGGACAAGCTACTCGGTTACGCCGCCGCCGAATTCGGTTACGGCATCGTCGATCCGGGGATGCCCGCGCGGGTGGCGGCGTGGGTGGGCAGGCGGATCTCCTACGTCTCCGGCAGCAGCGCCCCGATCGACGGCGCGGTCGAGACCCTGCTGTCGGGCACCGGCGTCTGCCGCGACTTCTCCCACCTGGTCGTCGCGCTGTTGCGCGCGGTCGGCATCCCGGCCCGGGTGGCCGCCGTCTACGCCCCCGGGTGCGTGCCGATGGACTTCCACGCCGTCGCCGAGGCCTACGTCGACGGCAGGTGGCACACGCTCGACCCCACCTGCCTGGCCCCGCGCCCCAGCCTTGTCCGCATCGCCACCGGCCGCGACGCCTCCGACATCGCCTTCCTGGACAACCACGGCGGCGACATCACCCTCAACACACTGACGGTGAACGCCTTCGTCGACGGGCCGCTCCCCTACGACGACTTCACGCAGCCGTACGTCATCGAGTAGCTCAGCCCTCGGCGGCGAGCTGACCGCAGGCCGCGGCGATCTCCTGACCGCGGGTGTCACGCACCGTGCAGGAGACGCCCTGGGCGATCACCCGGCGCACGAACTCCTTCTCGACCGGCTTCGGGCTGGCATCCCACTCGCTGCCCGGCGTCGGGTTGAGCGGGATCAGGTTCACGTGCACCAGCGGGCCCAGTGCCTTGTGCAGCTTCTTGCCGAGCAGGTCCGCCCGCCACGGCTGATCGTTGACGTCGCGGATCAACGCGTACTCGATCGACACCCGGCGACCGGACTTGTCGGCGTAGTAGCGGGCCGCGTCGAGCACCTCGGCGATCGACCAGCGGTTGTTCACCGGCACCAGGGTGTCGCGCAGCTCGTCGTCGGGGGTGTGCAGCGACACCGCGAGCCGCACCGACATGTCCTCGTCGGCCAGCTTGCGGATCGCGGGCGCCAGGCCGACGGTCGACACCGTCACCGAGCGCTGCGAGATACCGAGACCGTCGGGCGCGGGCGAGGTGATGCGGCGGACCGCGTTCACCACCCGCTTGTAGTTCGCGAGGGGCTCGCCCATCCCCATGAACACGATGTTGGACAGCCGGCCAGGGCCGCCGTGCACCTCACCGTCGCGCAGCGCCGCGGCCGCGGCCCGCACCTGGTCGACGATCTCCGCGGTCGAGAGGTTGCGGTTGAGCCCGGCCTGGCCGGTCGCGCAGAACGGGCACGCCATGCCGCAGCCCGCCTGGCTGGAGATGCACAGCGTGTTGCGGTCGGGGTAGCGCATGAGCACGCTCTCCAGCAGGGTGCCGTCGTGGGCGCGCCAGAGCGTCTTGCGGGTGTCGCCCTCGTCGCAGGCGAGGTGGCGGACCACCGACAGCAGCGGCGGGAACAGCGTCTCGCCGACCTTCTCGCGCACGTCGGCGGGCAGATCGGTCATCAGCGCCGGGTCGGCCTGCAGCCTGCCGTAGTACTGGCGGGCCAGCTGGTCGGCGCGGAACTTCGGCAGTCCCAGCTCCTGCACCGCGACCTTGCGCTCGTCCGCGTCGAGGTCGGCGAGGTGGCGCGGCGGCAGACCGCGACGCGGGGCATCGAACACGAGGGGCAGGGAGGTGGCCATAATTCCACCATTGTCCCAAACGAGGTGGCGGGCCCGGTCGCCGGGCCGCCACGCCGAACGCCGTTATCGAGAAGATGCGTGCACCGGTGATAGCTGTCGGCCATGATCGAACCATGTCCACCAACGCCGAACCGGGTGCGTCACCGGCTGAACACGAGCCCGCCGCGCCGACCAGCGAGCCGACCGGGACCCAGCACCGCAAGGACAAGCAGGCCCCGGCCAAGCGCGCCACCCCGCCCGGGGTGCACGGTTCGCGCACCGGCTACGCCTGGATCGGCCTGCTCGCGGCCGCGATCATCGGCATCGTGCTGCTGATCTTCATCATCCAGAACCTCGACCAGGCCCAGGTGAACCTGCTGTTCTGGGACTTCTCGCTGCCGCTGGGCATCACCGTGCTGCTGTCGGTGATCGCGGGCGCGCTGGTGATGGGACTGGTCGGTGGGGTGCGGATCCTGCAGCTGCGCCACGCCGCCAAGAAGCCCTGAGGCTCAGAGCAGCGCGCTGAGCACCAGCCAGGACACGAACGCCGAGGGCAGCATCGAGTCGAGGCGGTCCATGATGCCGCCGTGGCCGGGCAGCATCGTGCCCATGTCCTTGATGCCGAGTTCGCGCTTGATCTGCGACTCGATCAGGTCGCCGCAGGTGGCCACCACCACCAGGCCGATGCCGAGGACGACACCGATCATCGAGTTCGCCTCGAGCAGCAGCGTGACGGTCAGCAGACCACCGATCACGCTGAACACCAGCGACCCGCAGAACCCTTCCCACGACTTCTTCGGGCTGATCGCGGGCACCATCGGATGCCTGCCGAACAGCACGCCGGCGACGTAACCGCCGACATCGGAGCAGACGACCAGGATCATGAACGTCAGCACCCGCAGGTTGCCGTCGGGTTCGAGCAGCAGCAGCGTCGAGAACGCGGCCAGCAGCGGGATCCAGGTGAGCGTGAACAGCGTGATCGCGGTGTCGCGCAGGAAGTTCTTGGGCGCGGTGCTCAACCCGTGGTCGAACAGCCGCCACACCATGCAGACCAGCGCCGTCGCGGCGAACGCGCCGACCACGCCCTGCGCACCCCACGGCCAGCCCAGCCAGAACACCGCCTGGCCGCCGACCAGCAGCGGGATCCGCGGGACCAGGACGTCGGCCTCCCGCAGCCGCTTGGCGACCTCCCAGGTCGCGACGGCGACCGCCGCGCCCACCACCCCGATGAACACCTTGGGGACGAACAGCAGGATCGCGATGAGCGACAGACCGAGCCCCAACCCGACCGCGAGTGCCGCGGGCAGATTGCGCCCCGCGCGCGACGCGGGCGCCTGCGGCTCGGCAGGCGCCTGGTCGTCCGGTGTCTGCGGCGCCGCGCCGGTCTCCTCGACCTGGTCCGGCGTCGGCTCCGGTGCCGCTCCGGTGGCGGCGGCGTCTTCGGCCACGATTGTCCCGTCGCTCAACTCGTCGTTCCGTTCATCCCCCGCACGAGCGGGACTGGCGAGATCTGCGCTCAGACCTCGAGCAGTTCGGCTTCCTTGTGCTTGACCAGCTCATCGATCTGGCCCACGTACTTGGCGGTGGTCTTGTCGAGCTCCTTCTCGGCGCGCCCGACCTCGTCCTCACCCGCCTCGCCATCCTTCTGGATCCGGCCCAGTTCGTCCATCGCCTTGCGACGGACGTTGCGAATCGAGACCTTGGCGTCCTCGCCCTTGCCCTTGGCCATCTTGACCATCTCGCGGCGCCGCTCCTCGGTGAGCTGCGGCACCGTGATGCGCAGGATGTCACCGTTGTTGGTCGGGTTCACGCCCAGGTCGGAGTTGCGGATCGCGTTCTCGATCGGGCCGAGCTGGCTCTGCTCGTAGGGCTTGATCACCACCATGCGCGGCTCCGGCACGGTGATGCTCGACATCTGGGTGATCGGCGTCAGCGAACCGTAGTAGTCGACCACGACGCGGGCGAACATGCCCGGGTTGGCGCGGCCGGTGCGGATGGTTCCGAGGTCGTCCTTCGCCACCGAGACGGCCTTCTCCATCTTCTCCTCGGCATCGAAGAGCGCTTCATCAATCACGACCGGTTCCTCCACAGCGTCGTCATCGTCATCTTCCGCGGTTGCGGGATCAGGACCGAACCAAGGTGCCGATGTGCTCACCGGCGACTGCGCGGGCAATGTTGCCCTTGGTCAACAGATTGAACACCAGAATCGGCATCTGGTTGTCCATGCAGAGACTGAAGCACGTGGCATCGGCCACCTTCAGCCCCTTCTCCAGCACTTCCTTGTACGTGATCTCGGTGTACATGCTCGCGTTCTTCTCCACGCGCGGGTCGGCGTCGAACACGCCGTCGACCGCCTTCGCCATCAGCACGACGTCGGCGCCGATCTCGAGCGCGCGCTGGGCGGCGGTGGTGTCGGTGGAGAAGTAGGGCATGCCCATGCCCGCGCCGAAGATGACGACGCGGCCCTTCTCCAGGTGCCGCTTGGCTCGCAGCGGGAGGTACGGCTCGGCGACCTGGCCCATGGTGATGGCGGTCTGCACGCGCGTGTCCACCCCCTGCTGCTGGAGGAAGTCCTGCAGCGCGAGGCTGTTCATCACGGTGCCGAGCATGCCCATGTAGTCCGAGCGGGCGCGTTCCATGCCGCGCTCCTCCAGCTCGGCGCCGCGGAAGAAGTTGCCGCCACCGATCACCACGGCCACCTGGACGCCGGTCTCGACGATCTCGGCGATCTGCTCGGCCACGGTCTGCACGACATCCGGGTCGAGACCGACCCCGCCGCCACCGAACATCTCCCCACCCAGCTTCAGCAGCACCCGGCGGTATCCAGGGCGGTCGGTACCCGGGTCGGTCATGGGTGTTCGTCTCCTTCGGCAAGGTCGATATGGGTCGAACTGCGGGCACGCGAATCGGCCGCACAGCAAGGCGAAGCGGCATCCATCCTGCCTTATCCGGTTCCCGTCACCGCACAAGACCCCCTTGCGCAACGCGGAGACCCCGGAACCGGGGCCAGATGCCGTCAGGAATCGGCAAGAGCCCCTCGGGGGCAGACGGACGCTGCTCCCGAGGGGCTCTCGTTCAGGCGGATCAGGCCTGGCCGACCTCGAAGCGGGCGAAGCGGGTCAGGGTGACACCGGCCTCGTCCAGGAGGGCCTTGACGGTCTTCTTCGAGTCGGTGACCGACGCCTGCTCGAGCAGGACGACGTCCTTGAAGAAGCCGTTGACGCGGCCCTCGGTGATCTTCGGCAGTGCGGCCTCGGGCTTGCCCTCTTCGCGGGCGGTGGCCTCGGCGACGCGACGCTCGTTCTCGACCAGGTCGGCCGGGACCTCGTCACGGGTGACGTAACGGGCCTTGAGCGCGGCGACCTGCATGGCGGCGGCGCGGGCGGCCTCGGCGGCGGCATCGCCTTCACCGGTGTACTCGACGAGCACGCCGACGGCAGGCGGCAGGTCCGACGCACGCTTGTGCAGGTAGGTGGCGACCGGGCCGTCGAAGGCCACGACGCGACGCAGTTCCAGCTTCTCGCCGATCTTGGCCGACAGCGCCTGCACGGCGTCGTCGACGGTGCCGTTGTCCAGCTTCAGCGCCTTCAGGGCGTCGAGGTCGGCAGGCTTGCCGGCCGCGGCGGCGGTGACGACCGCGTCGGCCAGCTCCTGGAACTCGGCGTTCTTGGCGACGAAGTCGGTCTCGGAGTTGATCTCGACCATGACGCCGTCCTTGGCGATGACCAGACCCTCGGCGGTCGCGCGCTCGGCGCGCTTGCCGACATCCTTGGCGCCCTTGATGCGCAGCACCTCGACGGCCTTGTCGAAATCGCCGTCGGACTCGGCCAGCGCGTTCTTGCAGTCCATCATGCCGGAGCCGGTGAGCTCGCGGAGCCGCTTCACGTCAGCAGCGGTGTAGTTCGCCATCGGGGGCGAGCCTCCTCGTGTGTGGGGTGCTTGGGTGTTTACACCACCTTGCCGACCGCTTCTGAATTCAGAAGGGCCGGCAAGGTGAACGTAGAGCTACCGATCAGCTCAGAAGTCGGCCGGGGTGTGCTGCGCCGGGTCGGCCTTGACCTCGGCCTCGGCCTCGGCGGGCGTCTCGGCGGCAACCTCGGCGGCCGGGGTCGCCTGAGCCAGCAGCTCCTGCTCCCACTCGGCGAGCGGCTCACCGGCGCCGGCCTCGGGCTTCGCGTCGCCGGAAGCCTGGCCCGCGCGGGCCTGCACGCCCTCGGCCACCGCGGAGGCGACGACCTTGGTGAGCAGAGCGGCGGAACGGATCGCGTCGTCGTTACCCGGGATCGGGTAGTCGACCAGGTCGGGATCGCAGTTGGTGTCCAGGATCGCGATGACCGGGATGTTCAGCTTGCGCGCCTCGCCGACGGCGATGTGCTCCTTGTTGGTGTCGACGACCCAGATGGCCGAGGGCACCTTGGCCATGTCGCGGATACCACCGAGGGTGCGGTCCAGCTTGGTCATCTCACGCGTGAGCATGAGGATTTCCTTCTTGGTGCGACCCTCGAAGCCACCGGTCTGCTCCATGGCCTCGAGCTCCTTCAGGCGCTGCAGGCGCTTGTGGACGGTCGAGAAGTTGGTGAGCATGCCACCCAGCCAGCGCTGGTTGACGTAGGGCATCCCGACGCGAGTCGCCTCGGCCGCGATCGACTCCTGGGCCTGCTTCTTGGTGCCGACGAAGAGAACGGTGCCACCGTGGGCGACGGTCTCCTTGACGAACTCGTAGGCCTTGTCGATGTAGGTCAGCGTCTGCTGCAGGTCGATGATGTAGATGCCGTTGCGGTCGGTGAAGATGAACCGCTTCATCTTCGGGTTCCACCGACGAGTCTGGTGCCCGAAGTGCGCGCCGCTGTCGAGCAGCTGCTTCATGGTTACGACAGCCATAGCTCCCGTATCTCTCTTTCGTTGCCGGTTGACGCAGCCGATCGGCGATCGACTGCCCTGGCGCCACCGAAACCGCCGGACCCAGGTCTGCGAGACCGGGACCAGCCGACGATTCCACTGTCCATCCATCGGAGAACTCGCACGGACATGCCCTCACGGACTGCCTGCGTTGCGAGCGGCGACCGGATGGACGAGCACGGGTGGCGCGCGAAGTCGGTTCCTGCTGTGCACAGCACAAACCGCGTTGATCAGTCTACGCGGAGCGCGGCCAGGCCCGAAATCGCCCCCTGGCCACGACCACCGAAACCGGTGGTGAAGTGCGCGGTATCCACATCGGGCGAGGTTGTCCCCAGTTGCCGATCCGACGGCCCGGCCGGGGTGTTCGCCGCCGAAAGTGAAGGCATGAACATCTTCACACGAACTCTGATCTCGACGTTTCCGCTGCTGTGCGCGGTGGGTGCGCTGGCGGCACCCGTTGCGGCGCATCCCGGCGCGGGGACGCCCGCCGCCCCGGTGTGTTCCGGTGGCGGTGCCGCGACTGCGCCCGAGCGGCACGGGGCCGCGACGCCGACTCCTCCCCCGCGCTCCGACGCGGCGCCGGTTCCGGTCCGGGTGACCGTGCGCGATCTGACCACGGCGCCGAACGCCGGCGAGCGGGGCCGGGTGGGAGCTCCGGTCGAGGTGGAGATCGTCGTCCGGGGTGGTGGCGGTGGGTCGGCGGCCGGGTTGCCTGCCGCGCTGCGCGATCTGGTGCAGACCTTGATCACGCCGCAGCAGGTTCCCGCGCCGCGACCGCATCGCTGAGCCGGTGTGGGCACCGTGTGTGGTGGCGTCGTCTGCGATCGAGCGATACGGCAAGTGCCGCGTCGGTCCGCCACGCGACGAGCGGAAACCGCCGATCGCGCGCACCACCGGGACCACGCACGGGCAAGCTCGGCGTTCGGTTCGCCACGGGGAGTACGGACAGGAGCCTGTTTCGGTGCGGCGGTGATGTCACTGGCGGCGGTGCTGGTCTGCGGTGCCGCGCCGGTCGGCGGAGCCGAGCAGGGCACGTTCGGTTGGCCGCTGCGGCCCCGGCCGACGGTGGAGCGCCGGTTCGACAAACCGGAACGGAACTGGCTGCCCGGTCATCGCGGAGTCGACCTGGCGGGCAGCGAGGGACAGCCGGTGCTTGCGGCGGGCGAGGGCATCGTGGTGTTCGCCGGTGTCGTGGCCGACAAACCGGTGGTGTCGATCGACCATCCCGGCGGGCTGCGCACCACGTACGAGCCGGTGCGGGCACAGGTCACGGTGGGGAGCCGGGTCGGCAGGGGCACCCCGATCGGGACCCTGGTGGCCGGGCACGAGGGGTGTCCGGCCGCCGCCTGCCTGCACTGGGGTGCCCGGCGAGAAGCGAGCGAGCACGCGCGGCGCGAGTACATCGATCCGCTGGGCCTGCTGCACGAGGTCCCCGTTCGGCTGAAGCCGCTGGAACCGGTGCTGTGACGAAGCACTCCACGGCACCGGGTACCTCCGTCTCGATCACGGGGCGACAATCGGGGTGTGTCAGCGGAATCAGCGCCCTTCACCTACCCCGAGGTAGGTGCCACCCGTGCGATCTTCCCCGCGGGCTACCACCGGTTCGAGCTCCGGCGCCCGATCGGCCACGGTCGCGCACTGTTCGACCGGGCCGCCACCCACATCCTCGGGTTCGGGATACAGAAGGGCACCGGCGTCTTCCAGCGGGCCGATACCGAAACCGCGGTGGCGGGAACGGAATTGACGGTAAGCATCGGCGTCGGCCCGATCGGCATCGTCGCACCGTGCCGAGTGGTCTACGTCCTCGACGAACCGGACCGCCGCGGCTTCGCCTACGGCACCCTGCCCGGCCATCCCGAGATCGGCGAGGAACTGTTCGCCGTCGAATACGACCCTGCCAACGACACCGTCTACGGCCTGATCACCGCCTTCTCCCGCCCCGGCGCCTGGTACGTGGCGCTCGGCGGGCCGGTCGTCCGGCTGATCCAGCGCTGGTTCACGCACCGGTACTTGAAAACCTTGCCCACCGGCCACTGAGCTGCACAGTCGTTCCACAGACCGGTGCCGTGAGAGGCCGGTACGACTCAGTAACTTCCGCGGGCCACGCGCGGCTCACTTCTCGACGGCCGTCGCGAGGCCTAGGCGCGGCTCCGTCCCGCCCGGGGGCTCCGCAAACTTGTGGCGCAGCGGGGCCATACAACGGTCCGCTGCGGCAGGTCCAAAGCAGCTCGCGCCGCAGCGGAGTTACGCGGGATCGGGACCCCGACGAAGCCAGTACGGCTCAGTATCCGCGACGCAGCCACCCAGGGTCCGCACAGTTCGCCAGCCGCTTCCTGCCGTCAATGTTGCGACGGGACCACGCGGCGCGCCGTCTGCGGTGGGCAACTTGGGCATCGTGCCGTGGCGGTGGCACACAGGGCTCCGTGACGAGGTGTGAACCCCATTGCCAAACGCGGCAGATCGCCTAGGCGACGTCCCTGGCCCGCACCTGCGCCACCAGCACGGCCGGGCCGATGCCCGGGCAGCTCTGAAAGCGCTCAGTGCAGAAGCGGTTGCCCACCGGGGCTTTGACAGTCAAAGACGGGCAACTACCTCGGAACCGGGGCTCGGTCAGAGGAGGGCGGCGAGCGCGTCCGCTTCGGCGGTGAGGGTGTCGCGACGGTCGGCAGCGCCGAGGAGGTCGTATTCGGCTGCAGCAGTGCGCCTTTCGTCGATCTCGCGATGCACGATCTGGGTGATGTCGGCTTCGGTGAGATCACGGCGCCGCACTTCGGCGGTGCCGAGCCCGACCGCACTGGCTTCCAGCGCGCCGGCTTTCGCGTCGCCCGCGTCGACCGCTTCGGCATTGTCGATCGCACTCAACGCGGACCGCAGCGCCGAGACCGCGCTGCGGTCACGAGCTTTCATCGCGGGCTTCAGCGCGGCACGCAGCCGCTCGCGCAGCACGGAGTCAGGCGTGTGCGAAGTTCCGGCAGTCATACCCGCAGACACTAATTGCCGCCGAGGAACGCGTCGAGCGAGTTTTCCGCCGATGCCCCAGGTCACAGGCAGTCATGCAGGCGTAGCGGAGTGATGTTTCCGCAGGGATTTCAGCACTGCCGGCGCGGGCACATCACGGCTTGGGCTTGGGCTTGGGCTTGGGCTTGGGCTTGGGCTTGGGCTTGGGCTTGGGCTTGGGCTTGGGCTTGGGCTTGGGCTTGGGCTTGGGCTTGGGAACGCTCGCACCCTCACTCGATCAGCCGGGTGACCAGCAGCCCGGTGAAGGCGATGAGCGCGACCAGTCCGACAGCCGCGGCGGCAGCGGTTACCACCGGGCGACCGGCGGCAACACGGCCGTGATGGAGAGCGCGGCCGCGGAACCATCCGAGAAAGCTCAGCAGCAAGGACAGCACTGCTGCGACCATCGGCAGCGCGTTGGTCGGCCAGCCGTCGGCGGTGACCTGGTGAGCGAACAGCAGCGCACAGCCCGCCGCGCCCAGCGAGGTCCGCCGCCAGGCCAGGGCCGTGCGCTCCATCGCCAGGGTCGGGGGCGTCACGACAGCAGCACCGCCAGGCAGGCCATCAGGGCAACGACAGCCACACCGACCGACAGCACGGGGACGAGGACGGTGCCGGGCAGTGGGCGGCCGGTTCGCATCGCGACATCCACCAGCCGCCAGTGCCGGAACGCCCCCAGCGCCACCGCGAACGACATGATCAGGCAGCTCACGGCGATGACCCCGCCGAACCCCGCCAGCCGCAACGGTTGCACCAGGGTATGCACGGCGACACCGCCCGCGAGCAGCCCGAGCGCCGTCCGGATCCAAGCCAGAAACGTCCGCTCGTTGGCCAGTGTGAACCGATAGTCGAGTTCTTCCTCCCCGTCCTCGGATTCACCCCCGACATCGGGCAACGCCATCACCGACCACCTCCGATCCCCCATCTTGCCGTCTCACCGCCTACCCACCCCGCAACGCGCCGACCACATCGTCCGCACGGGCGCACTCACCGTTCCTCGGCCATGCCGGACTCACCACTGGACCGGCGGCGTATCGCCCGCGAGATCAGGCGCGGGGGTGGGCCTGGTCGTGGACTCGTTTGAGGCGTTCCACCGAGACGTGGGTGTAGAGCTGGGTGGTGGCCATGCTGGCGTGGCCGAGGAGTTCCTGGACGACACGCAGGTCGGCGCCGCCTTCGAGCAGGTGGGTGGCGGCGGTGTGGCGCAGGCCGTGCGGGCCCAGGTCGGGCGCTCCGGGGATGGCCGAGACGACCTCGTGCACCACGGTGCGGGCTTGGCGCTGGTCGAGGCGGCGGCCGCGCTGGCCGAGCAGCAGTGCCCGGCCGGAATGTTCGTTGACCAGGGACGGGCGGCCCGCGCGGAGCCAGGCGTTCAGCGCGGTGTCGGCGGGGCCGCCGAAGGGTACCGATCGTTCCTTGTTGCCCTTGCCGAGGACACGGACGAGTGCGCGCTCCCGATCGATGTCGTCGATGTCGAGGCCACACAGTTCACTGACGCGGATTCCGGTGGCATACAACAGTTCGACGATCAGCCGATCCCGCAGTGCCATCGGATCCTGCTGGGCCGCCCCCGATTCCGCGGCATCCATAGCCTGCGCGGCCTGCCCCTGCGCCAGCACCGCAGGCAGCACCCGGTGCGCCTTCGGCGCCTGCAACCGCAATCCCGGGTCGATGGTCAGGCGCCCCGTCTCGGTGAGCCAGGCGGTGAAAGTCCTTGCGGCAGATGCTCGCCGAGACAATGTCGTGCGCGCCGCCCCCGCCGCCGCCAGCTCGGCCAACCACGACCGCAACAGCGGCAGATCCAGTTCCCGCACCGAGGAATCCGCCGACCGCGCGTACAGATGCTCGAGCAGCGAGCGCACATCCCCGACGTAGGCCCGCACCGTGTGCGCCGACCGATTCCGCCCCAACCGCAGATGGCGCCCGAACTCCGTGAGCAGCGCGGTCAGATCGTCGGGCAACACATCCATCTCCCCACCGTGACCCCTCCCTCGACCCCATGCAACCCACCACGCCGCATCGCCCTCTCACCACACAACCACACCGGGCAGGTTCGCCCCGGCCCCTACCGAACGCCCACCCTTCCCACCGGACCGTCCCGCACGGCACTACTCCCCGGCGCGCAGCTCACCGTGCTGGAGATTCTTTCTCGCTGCGGCGGCCCGGGAAGGCATCCGGGCGGCGGGTCGAAGCAAACTCACCGCCATCGCGGTCGAACAAGCGCCCCGGATGGGCGCGGTTGTTCGAGGAAATCCCGGCCGCGTTGCCCGTGAAAACCGTCGTCGTTCCTGGCTCCCGCTCTACGGAGAGCGTGCTACCGAAACTCGAGGACTCGTTGAAAACCGTTCTGCTGCATCGCAAACAGACGGCCTCCGATATCGACGAGATGTTGGCCGATCACCCTCTTTCCCAGGCCCTGACCTCGATTCCGGCCATCGGAGTCAGGACCGGCGCTCGCATCCTGCGCGAGGTCGGCGACAACACTGCTTTCCCCTCGGCCGGCCACCTCGCTTCCTATGCCGGGATTGCCCCGAATACCCACCGATCAGGCAGGTGCCAGAAGCACAACGCCGCTCTCACCTGCCTGGCCCGACGACGCCGCGACGTCCTCTACGCGATGCTGAAACCAAGCAGCCCTACCGAACACCCGCACCGATTCCGGCGTGACGCCGGCATGGACAACCCGATTCGTTCATGCTGGCAAACATGACGAATCGATGGGTCGGGATCACGATCGACTGCGCGAACCCGACACGGCTGGCATCGTTTTGGAGCACGATCCTGAATATCCCCGCCACGGCCGAACACGGCGATGATCCGGGATGGGCGACCGTCGGCTCGCGGTTCGACGACAGACCACGCTTGACCTTCCAACGAGTGGCCGAGCCCAAGATCGGCAAGGTCCGCATCCACCTCGACATCGAAGTTGACGACATCGAAGCCGGTCGCCGTCAGGTGGAGAACCTGGGCGGCTGCTGGTCCGGCGAGCGACACGACTACGACGAAGGAGTTGTCATGGTCATGCGCGATCCCGAGGAGCACGAGTTCTGCCTGGTCCAATACTTTCGCTGAGGCTCCGACTGGACACTGCACGGTTGACGAATCCCATAGAGCCACCCGGCCGAACCGCGGTCGGCCCGGCGACCAGCAGCGCGGCACCGGCTCCTGCGGCCAGCAGTAGTTCCAGCACCGCGGCGTCGAAACCGGGCGAGGCGACGTGCCCACCGCTGACATGCACGGCGCTGTCTACCGCTGACATCAGCGAACTCTCTTGTCACAGGCCGGCCCACCTCCTGTCGAGCGCCTGCCGCGGGTGCGGAACCAGCCATCGGAATCGCAGCCGACCAGGTCGGCGAGCTCCAGGCCGGGGAGGATGGCGCGGACTGTCGCGACATCGAGGCCGGATTGGTGGGCCAGGTCCAGAGGTAGGCGGGAGCCGATGGCGGGGAGGGCGGCGTAGACGTCGGCTTCGGCGCCGCGGAGTTGGGCGGCGGGGTCGATCGTGTCGTCGGTGACCGGGAGGCGGAGCGGGCCCGCCTCGTCGATGACGTCTTCGGCGCGGGTGACGAGCAGGGCTTCGCCGTCGCGGATCATGCGGTGACAGCCGACCGAGGACGCGGATCCGACGGGGCCGGGGACCGCCATCGCGGGGCGGCCCAGGCGGCGGGCCCATTTCACGGTGTTGCGGGCGCCGCTGCGCAGGCCGGCTTCGACGACGAGGACACCGTCGCCGAGGGTCGCGATGAGCCGGTTGCGGGCCAGGAATCGGTGCTTCTGCGCGCTGGTTCCCGGCGGATATTCACTGAGCACGAGGCCGGTGGCGGCGATGGCGGACAGCAGTCGGTCGTGCTGGGCGGGGTAGGGCCGGTCGACGCCACAGGCCAGCACGGCGACGGTCGGGCCGCCGACGGCGAGTGCCGCGCGGTGCGCCGCCGCATCGATGCCGAAGGCCGCACCGGACACGATGGTCCAGCCGCGCCCGGCCAGGTCACCGGCGATCTCACTCGCCACCTGCACCCCGTACCCGCTGCTGCATCGTGAACCGACCACGGCGACAGCACGTTCGGAGGCCGCCTGCAGTGAGAGCGGGCCGCGCGCCCACAGCACCAGCGGCACCGCGCCCTCGCGATCACGCTCACTGTCGAGCTGATCCAGACCGAGCATCCGCCAGCCCGGCCACTCGTCGTCGTCCGGCGTGATGACCCGACCACCCAACCCCCGCATCTGCGCCAGATCCGCCGCCGCCATATCCATCTCACGACGCGCGGCAGTAGGCCCACGCAACACCTCGGGCAGTTCGTGCTCGCGCACCGCCCTGGCCGCCTCGCACACCCCGACCGAGCCGATCAATGCCGACAACGCGGCACAGGGCCCCTGCACCACCCTCGACAGATACACCCACGCGAGCCGCCGCTCGTCGACATCACGATCGAGCACACCCGATGGCTGCTCCGAACGCACCCCGCCGACCGCCGACCACGGCACCGGCCCCACCCCGCCAGCACCACCATCCAGCGACGGCAGCGGCCGAGCAGACCCCGCCCTACCGTCCTCACCATCGAGCATCCGTTCCGGCTGCTCCGACACCACGCCGCCGACACCACCATCCAGCACCACCCTTGGCCGAGCCGACCCCGCCCCACCAACTTCACCATCGAGCATCTGTTTCGGCTGCGGCCGCGCGCCACCGCCACCGGCACCGACACCGACACCGACACCGACACCGACACCATCGTCGAGCGCCAGTTGCGGCCGTGCTGATCGCGCCCCGCCTACCTCACCGTCCAGCCTCTGCTGTGACTTCGCCGACTCCACCCCGCCGACACCACCGTCCAGCCTCTGCAGCGGCTTCGCCGACTCCGTCCGACCGACACCACCGCCCAACACCAGTTCTGGCCGCTCGGCTTCCTCCCCGCCCGACATTGCCTGAACGTTGTCGAGTTCACGCCGCCGAGGCCGCGGCTGCGCCGGCCCCGCTCCACAGTCACCGACGTCCGAAACCACCGAAGGCTTCCGTGCCGACGGCGCCACGGACGATCCACTCACCGCGCGCCCGCCCGTCATTGCGCACCCCGCTGCCGGAAGTTCAACGCCGACAGCACATCCTGCACGCTCGGTATCTCCCCGCCGCGCAGGTCACACACCGTCCACGCGACTCGGATCGCCCGGTCGGCGCCCCGGGCCGACATCCGGCCCAGCCGTAAGGCCGTCTCGATCGGTGCGATCGATTCGCGCGGCAATCGGAACCGTTGCCGCAGTACATGTCCGGGTACCTCGGCATTGGTCGTCCAGCCGTCGGCGCTCCAGCGCTCCAGGGCCAGGCCGCGGGCCCGCCTGACCCTGGCGGCGACGCTGGCGCTGGTCTCGACCTGTTCGTCGCCGAACGTCGCGCCGGCCTGGCCGTGCATCTGCACCCAGATGTCGATCCGGTCCAGGAGCGGGCCGGACAGTTTGCCCAGGTAGCGGCGGCGGGCCAGTGGGGCACAGATGCAGTCGACATCGCGGGCGGGTGCGCACGGGCAGGGGTTGGCCGCGAGCACCAGCTGGAATCGGGCGGGGTAGCGCGCGACACCGTCGCGCCGGGCGATCCGCACCTCGCCTTCCTCGAGTGGAGTGCGCAGTGCCTCCAGTACTTTCGTGCCGATCTCCGCGCACTCGTCGAGGAACAGCACCCCGCGGTGCGCGCGGCTCACGGCGCCGGGCCGCGCCATGCCGGAGCCACCGCCGATCATGGCGGTCACCGAGGTCGAGTGGTGCGGGGCGACGAACGGTGCCAGCGTGATCAGGGGCTGCGCGGCCGACAGCGAGCCCGCCATCGAGTGGATCGCGGTGACCTCCAGCGATTCGGTCTCCGACAGCGGCGGCAGCAGACCGGGAAGGCGTTGCGCCAACATCGTTTTGCCGATCCCGGGTGGTCCGGTCAGCAGCAGGTGGTGGCCGCCCGCCGCCGCGACCTCCAGTGCCCAGCGGGCCTCGTCCTGGCCGACGACATCGCTCAGGTCGCCGCTGGGCGCCTGCGCGTCCGGCACCATCCCGTCCGGTTCCAGCAGACCGCCTTCGCCGCGCAGCCAGGCGACCACCGCGCGCAGACTGACCGCGCCGAGCACTTCGATCCCCTCGACCAGCCCCGCCTCGGCCACCGCCGCCGCAGGCACGACCACCGTCGGTACGCCCGCGGTGCGCGCGGCGATCACCGCGGGCAATACCCCGCGCACCCGCCGGACCCGACCGTCGAGTGCCAACTCTCCGAGGAGAACGGTCTTCGCCAGCCGCTCCCCCGGCACCGCACCGGACGCGTCGAGCACCGAGACCGCCAGCGCCAGGTCGTAGACGCTGCCCACTTTCGGCAGCGTGGCCGGGGACAATGCCAGGATCACCCGGCCGTCGGGCCACTTCTCCCCCGTGTTGGCGACCGCCGAGCGCACCCGGTTGCGCGACTCCTGCAAGGCCGTGTCGGGCAGACCGACCAGATTCACCGAGGGCAGGCCCTGCCCGATATCGGCCTCGATCTCCACAAGCTGACCGTCGACTCCGGTCACCGCGACCGACAATGCGCGACCCAGCGCCATCAGAAGGCTCCGGCCAGGTGGTCGATGACGGGCCGGTGTCCGCGCGGGACCAGGACCGACACCACGTCGAACCGGATCCGCCGCCACGGACCGTTCTGCTCGGCCAGCCACAGCAGCGCGAGCCGGCGGATCCGCTGCTGTTTGCTGAAGGTGACCGATTCGGCCGGGGTGCCGAACCCCAGGCCCGATCGCGTCTTCACCTCGACGAACGCTGTCACCGACGGATCCTGGACGATCAGGTCCAGCTCGCCGTAGCGGCATCGCCAGTTGCGGGCGACGATCTCCATCCCCGACTCACGCAAGAACTGCGCGGCGAGTTTCTCCCCGTATGCGCCGAGCGCCTGTTTGTGTGCCACGGGTCGAGCATGCCGCTCGACGCCGTCGCGCCCAGTCCGGTGACCTGGGCGGATGACAACCCTGTGGACAACCGCCGACCTGTGGACAACCAGGCCGGCGGCGCGCCGTCACTCCGGCAGGCGCAGGTCGGGCTTCTCCAGCTCTTCGATGTTCACGTCCTTGAACGTGATCACTCGTACGTGCTTGACGAAGCGCGCCGGGCGGTACATGTCCCACACCCACGCATCGCTCATCCGCACTTCGAAGTAGACCTCGCCGTCGGCGTTCTGCGGTCGCAATTCGACAGAATTGGCCAGGTAGAAGCGACGTTCGGTCTCCACCACGTACGAGAACTGACCGACGATGTCCTTGTACTCGCGGTACAGGGACAGTTCCATCTCGGTTTCGTACTTCTCGAGGTCCTCAGCACTCATCGGGTGGGACGTCCTCCTTCTAGCAGCGCCGCGTTCATTGCTGACATCATCGCGCATGCGCGGGGCGGGTAGCCACTCGGCTACCGCCCGGCACCTCGAGCTCGCGCACATTCCGCCAGGACCGGCGGTGTTCGGTACTGGGTCCGAGCTGCCGGAGCGCGGCGGTGTGCTCGGGCGTGTTGTAGCCCTTGTGCGCCGCGAATCCGTACCCGGGCAGCTGCCCGTCCAGCTCGACCATCATCCGGTCCCTGGTCACCTTGGCCAGGATGCTGGCCGCCGCGATGCAGGCCGCCGTGGCGTCGCCGCCGATGACCGGCAGCGACGGCGCGGGCAGCCCGGGGACCTTGAAACCGTCGGTCAGGATGTAGCCGGGCGTGCGGCCGAGACCGACCACCGCCCGGCGCATGCCCTCGATATTGGCGACGTGGATCCCGATCGCGTCGATCTCCCACGCGGGCACCACGACGACGCTATAGGCCAGCGCCAGCCGCTGAACGACCGGGAACAGCTCCTCACGGGCCGCCTCCGTGAGTTTCTTGGAGTCGTCGAGCCCGGACAGCCTGTCGTAGGCCTTGGGCGCCAGCAGGCACGCGGCGATCACCAGCGGTCCGGCGCACGGGCCGCGGCCCGCCTCGTCGACACCGGCCACCGGGCCGAGGCCGCTGCGGATGAGCGCCGCCTCGAGCGTGCGTAAGCCGCCCGCCCGGCGCATCACCACCCGCGGCGGCCAGTTGGTCCGATCCTGCCCCACAGTTCGATTGTCCCCGTGTCTCGTCGCGTGTCAGTTTTCCTGCGGGTTCTCCGACCGCACCGGACCCATCCGGCTCGGCGGCCAGATCTTGAACACCGTCTTGCCGCGCACGTTGTCCACCGGCACGGTGCCCTGCAGATCGTCGCTGACGTGGGCGCGCGAGTCGGCCGACTCGTTGCGGTTGTCGCCCATCACCCACAGGTTGCCCTCGGGCACCTTCACCGGGCCGAACACCCGGCCCGCCGGGTAGACGGCGTTGGGGCGGTCGGTGAACCAGGGGTAGTCCTTCTTGATGTACGGCTCGTCGAGCGGTTTGCCGTCGACCATCACGCGGCCCTGCGGATCACAGCACTGCACGGTCTGCCCACCGACGGCGATGACGCGCTTGACGAGATCGTTCTCGTCCGGCGGCACCAGCCCGAAGTAGGACAGGAAGTTCTGCAGCCCGCGCACGACGGTGTTGTCGGAGCGGACCGACTTGTAGTGCCCGTTCCACGACGGCGGGCCGACGAAGACCACGACGTCGCCGGGACCGGGATCGGAACCGTAGTAGCTGATCTTCTCGACATAGATGCGATCGCCGATCAGCAGCGTGTTCTCCATCGACTGCGACGGGATCACGTACGGCCGTCCGACGAAAGTCACCATGAGCGCGGCGATCACGGCCGCGATCACGATCAGAATCGGCAGCTCCTGCCAGAACGGTCGCTGCTTCTTGTCGCCGCGCTTGCGCTTGCGCCGCCCACCTTCGTCGCCCGAATCGGACACCGACACCGACCCACTTTCGTCTGCCACGCCGAACAGAGTAGCCCGGCGCCCCGACCGAAGTCGGAGCGCCGGGCTACCGGAAATTTCTGTGCTGCGAACAGCTACCGCAAGATCAGCGCTTTTCCTTGATCTTGGCGGCCTTACCGCGCAGATCGCGCAGGTAGTACAGCTTGGCGCGACGCACGTCACCGCGGGTCACGACATCGATGTGGTCGATGTTGGGGCTGTGCACGGGGAAGGTGCGCTCGACACCGACACCGAAGGACACCTTGCGGACCGTGAAGGTCTCGCCGATGCCGCCGCCCTGACGCCGGATCACGACGCCCTTGAAGACCTGGATGCGCTCCTTCGAGCCTTCGATGACCTTCACGTGCACGTTCAGGGTGTCGCCCGGACGGAAATCGGGGACATCGCTACGCAGCGACTTCTCGTCGACGAAGTCAAGGGTGTTCATTTTCCACCTTTTCGGATTCTTTGCGCGAACAGAGGAACCTGGCGGCACTGACGCGCTCGACCGGTTCATGCTCAGAACAGGAGTGCTCCCGGACACAACTCGGCCGAGGCAACCGGTTCATTGTGCCAGACCAGGGACTCCGGACTGAAATCGGGCGACCCCGGTCACTCACCCGGGGTGGTGTCGGCCCGGCTGCGCGGAAGCAGATGGGGATGCGGCGGCGGTGCGGGGGGCGCCGCGACCACCCGCCGTGCGAGCTCGGCCTCGGCCGCCGTCTTGGCGTGCTCGACGTCGGGTTTGCCCGCGATGAGGTCCTGGATGAAGATCTTGGCGCGGATCACCGGGCGGCGATAGCGCTGTTCCCTGGCGATCGCGCGCGCCATGGTCTTGGGCCGCTCGCCGTAGCGCCAGCGGGCCCACGGCGCGCCGGGGCGGCTGAGCCGGATGGCCCCGATCAGCAGCAGCGGCGTGAAGAACATGCCGAACAGGCCCGTCCAGATCTTGCCCTTGACGATCACGATCGCCGCCAAGCCCAAGTTCAGGAGCAGGGTGCCGAGGACGGCGAGCCGGACGCCGATCCCGCGCGACTGCCGGAAGTCGTCGTAGTCGAGGAAGGTCTGCGGTTGCACGCCGAGCAGCAGCAGACCGGTCACCGCCAGCGCGACGAAGACCGCGTCGACCGAGGTGCGGCCCTGTTCCTCCCAGTAGACATCGCGCAGGTAGAAGATCAGCGCGAACTCGTCGAGCACCAGCGCCGCGCCGATCCCGAACAGGGCGGCGAGCACGCTGGAGGTGACCTGGGTGGAGTCCTCGGCGGTCGCGATCAGGCCGATGCCGGTGAGCAGCACCGTGATGACGCCGAAGACCATGTGGTGGATGTGGGTGTCACCCGCGGTGACATTGCCCGGCCACCACCGCACCTTGGCCCGGATCATCCGCACGCTGATCCGGATGACCACGAACCCGAGGATGAATCCCAGCAGGAAACACAACAGGGGCAGGCGGCCGTGCGCGATCACCTCGTCTTCGAGCCACCGTCGCATGCCGCCCGCCCTGTCGTCGAGTTACTTGCCGCCGAATCCCGCCCGGCGCAACGCGTCGGCCATCGATCCGCTGGGCTCGGCCGCGGGCTTGCGCTGGTTGCCGCCACGCCCCTGCTGGGCCTGGCCACGCCCCTGCTGTCCACGATCCGCGCCCTGACCACGGCCGCCCTGCGGACGACCCTGACCACGACCCTGGCCGCGCGGTGCGCCGCCACCACGATTGTCCCCCTGCGCGGGCTTTCCCGGCTCGTCGTCGAGCCGCAAACTCAGCCCGATCCGCTGCCGGGCCACGTCGACCTCCAGCACCTTGACCTTCACGACGTCACCGGACTTGACCACTTCGCGCGGGTCCTTGACGAAGTTGTGCGACATGGCCGAGACGTGCACGAGGCCGTCCTGGTGCACGCCGACGTCGACGAACGCGCCGAACGCGGCCACGTTGGTGACCACGCCCTCGAGCACCATGCCCGGCTGCAGGTCGGCGACCTTCTCCACGCCGGCGGCGAATTCGGCGGTCTTGAACTCCGGCCGCGGGTCGCGGCCGGGCTTCTCCAGTTCGGCGATGATGTCGCTGACGGTGGGCACACCGAACTTCTCGTCGGTGAAGTCGGCGGGCCGCAGCGCGCGCAGGGTGCCGGTGTTGCCGATGACCTCGGCCATCGGACTGCCGGTGTGCTCGAGGATGCGGCGCACCACCGGGTAGGCCTCGGGGTGCACGGCGGAGGTGTCGAGCGGGTCGTCGCCGCCGCGGATGCGCAGGAAGCCCGCGCACTGTTCGAACGCCTTGGGGCCGAGCCGGGGTACCTCGAGCAGCGCGGTCCGGCTGCGGAAGGGGCCGTTCTGGTCGCGGTGGGCGACAATGCTTTCCGCGACCGAGCCGGAGACACCCGACACACGCGAGAGCAGCGGCACCGAGGCGGTGTTCACGTCGACGCCGACCGCGTTCACCGCGTCCTCGACGACCGCGCCGAGCGAGCGGGCCAGCAGCGTCTCGGAGACGTCGTGCTGGTACTGGCCGACACCGATCGACTTGGGGTCGATCTTCACCAGCTCGGCCAGCGGGTCCTGCAGGCGGCGGGCGATGGAGACCGCGCCGCGCAGCGACACGTCCATGTCGGGCAGTTCGGCCGAGGCGTAGGCCGAGGCCGAGTACACCGAGGCGCCCGCTTCCGACACCACGATCTTGGTCGGCTTGTTCTCGGGGATGCGCGAGATCAGTTCGGTGGCCAGGGCATCGGTCTCGCGCGAGGCGGTGCCGTTGCCGATGGCGATGAGCTCCACGCCGAACCGGGCCACCAGCGCGGCCAGCACGGCCAGCGACTTCTCGGTCTGGCCCTGCGGCTTGTGCGGGTAGATGACCTCGGTCGCCACGGCCTTGCCGGTGGCGTCGACGACGGCGACCTTCACACCGGTGCGGTAGCCAGGGTCCAGGCCCATGGTGGTGCGGGTGCCCGCGGGCGCGGCGAGCAGCAGGTCGCGCAGGTTCGCGGCGAACACGTCGACCGCGTCCTTCTCGGCGGCCTGCCGCAGCCGCATCCTGGTGTCGATGCCCAGGCTCACCTGCAGCTTGGTGCGCCACGCCCAGCGCACGGTGTCGAGCAGCCACGGATCGGCGGCGCGGCCCTGGTCGGCGATGCCGACGGCGACCGCGATCCGGCCCTCGTAGATCGTGCGCTCGCCGGGCGCCGGCTCCTCGGTGTCGGGTTCGAGGTGCAGGGTGAGCACCTCTTCCTTCTCACCGCGCAGCAGCGCCAGGATGCGATGCGAGGGCAGCTTGTGGAACGGCTCGCTGAACTCGAAGTAGTCGGCGAACTTGGCGCCCGCCTCCTCCTTGCCCGCGCGAACTGTCGAGGTGACCTGGCCGCGGTTCCACATCAGTTCGCGCAGTTCACCGACCAGGTCGGCGTCCTCGGCGAAGCGCTCGACCAGGATGGCGCGGGCGCCCTCGAGCTGTTCGGCGGTGTAGCCCGCCGGATCGGTGGTCGGGTCGCCGATCAGCGCGTCGGCCACCGGCTCGTGCCCGGCCTCGCGCGCGATCTGCGCCTTGGTGCGGCGCTTGGGCTTGTAGGGCAGGTAGATGTCCTCGAGGCGGGCCTTGGTCTCGGCGAGCATGATCTGCTGGTGCAGCGCCGGGTCGAGTTTGCCCTGGCCCCGGATGGATTCGATGATCGCGCCGCGCCGCTCGTCGAGCTCGCGCAGGTAGCCGAGCCGTTCGTCGAGCTGACGCAGCTGGGCGTCGTCGAGGCCGCCGGTGACCTCCTTGCGGTAGCGCGCGATGAACGGCACCGTCGAACCGCCGTCGAGCAGTTCGACGGCGGCGCGGACCTGGGTCTCGCGCACCCCCAGTTCGTCGGCGATCCGCCTGCCCACGCTGGCGAGGACGGTCGTGCTGTCGGTCGGAGTGCCGTTCGACGTCGAACGGGCGGTCTCGGGCGCTGTCGTCACGTCCGCAGAGACTACAGCTCTTCCCCGACACCCGGCCGACTCCCAGGTCAGCGAACCACCGTCAGCTCGGGCTCGTTCACGGGTCGATCGAGCGGCGTATCGGTGCGCTCGCGCAGGAACTTGTCGAACATCGCCGCGACCGTGGAGCGCACCAGAAACGCCATCCGATCAGGGTCGATGGTGCCGATGTACCGCGCGGCGAGCGGCCGGGCTGGCCCCGGCACCAGCGACGGCATGTCGGTGAAGTCGTAGTGGGCCGAATTCGCGATGGCCAGATGGCGTTTCCAGCCGGTCGCGGAGCGCCAGAACGCGTCGAGCGACGGATTCGCGTCGCCCACCTCCTCGATCTGGCTGCTGGTCAGCACCAGCGTCGGCCGGTCGACACCCTCGGTCACCGCACGGCCGAAGGCCTCGTCCACGCCGATCTGACCGTCCAGGTCGACGGCCGCGTCGATCCGCCGGTCCTCGTGCATGGCCTCCACCGCGGTGTAGCCACCGGAGGAATGACCGACGGCGCCGACCCGGTCGAGATCGAGCACGCGACCGAGATCGGTGGGCAGCGGATCCCGCTCGGCGTCCGGGTTCTCGCCGCCCGCCAGCCGGGCGAGAGCGTCGAGGACGAACCGGAAGTCGAGCAGCCTGGCCTCGATGTACTGCGCGCGGATGACGGTGTCGAAACCGTTCGGTGCGGGGGCCGGGGGCACGATCCGGCCGCCGGGAAACTCGACCGCGGGCCCGGTTTCGTAGGTGTGGTCGATGGTCACCACGACGTAGCCCCGCGAGGCGAGATCTTCGGCGAGACCGGTACCGAGGATCCGCGAGACGCCGGCGCCGGGCGTGTACAGCACCACCGGATAGGTCTCGCCGGTCCGCGCGGGCGCGGCGCGATAGGCGTGGGTCAGCGCACCCGGAAGATCGACGCCCAGTGTCTGTTCCAGTCCGGGAATCAGCTCGGTCGAGGCGTAGTGCCCGCGCGGGTACCGGTCCACGTCGGTCGCCGGATAGAACACCGAGATCATCAGTTCCCTGGCGTGTTCGGGCACGAACGGATCGGGCCGGGCCGCGTCGACCAGGTGCACGGTGGTCGTCCCCACCGGGAAAGCGCCGGTGGGACTCGGCAGGACCGCGATCCCGGGGTCGGCGCCCCCGGTGCCCCCACTCGCCGCGACCAGCGCGCAGACCGACATCGCCACCATCGTCGCTCGACGGATCACCGTCTCCCCCACCATCATCCGGCCCGGGGGAAACCCCCGCGATTCGCCGGACACGCTATCAGCTGGTCGCGTGTCCGGCGGGCGGGTCAGCCGAGGATGTCCCTGGCCAGTTCCCGCATTTCGGCCTTGCGGATCTTGCCGGTGACCGTCATCGGGAACTCGTCGACCACGTGGACGTAGCGCGGGATCTTGTAGTGGGCCAGGCGGCCGGTGCAGAAGGCGCGGACGGCGGCGGCGTCGAGGATCGGGGCGCCGTCGCGCAGGCGGAGCCAGACCATGAGTTCCTCCCCGTATCTGTCGTCGGGGACGCCGATGACCTGGGCGTCGACGACATCGGGATGGGTATAGAGGAATTCCTCGATCTCGCGCGGATAGATGTTCTCACCGCCGCGGATCACCATGTCCTTGATCCGGCCGGTGACCGAGAGGTAGCCGTCGTCGTCCATGACGCCGATGTCGCCGGTGTGCATCCACCGGGCCGCGTCGATCGCCTCGGCCGTCTTGTCGGGCTGGTCCCAGTAGCCGAGCATAACCGAGTAGCCGCGGGTGCACAGTTCGCCCGCTTCGCCGCGCGGCAGGGTGCGCCCGGTCGCCGGGTCGACCACCTTCACCTCGAGATGCGGTCCGACCCGGCCGACGGTGGCGGTGCGGCGTTCGATGCTGTCGTCGCTGCGGGTCTGGGTGGACACCGGCGACGTCTCGGTCATGCCGTAACAGATGGACACCTCGGTCATCCCGAGCTGGTCGATCACCCGCTTCATCACCTCCACCGGGCACGGCGAGCCCGCCATGATGCCGGTGCGCAGGCTCGACAGATCCGGAGTTGCCCCGGCGTCGAGTTCGGCCAGCATCGCGATGAACATCGTGGGGACGCCGTAGAGCGAGGTGCAACGCTCGGCGGCGACGGCGGCCAGGGTCGCCGCCGGATCGAACGCGGGCGCCGGAATCACCACGGCCGCACCGTGCGAGGTGGCCGCGAGATTGCCCATGACCATGCCGAAGCAGTGGTAGTACGGCACCGGCACACAGATCCGGTCGACCTCGGTGTAGCCGCACAGTTCACCGACGAAGAAGCCGTTGTTGAGGATGTTGTGGTGGCTGAGCGTGGCGCCCTTCGGGAAACCGGTTGTGCCCGAGGTGTACTGGATGTTGATCGGATCGTCGGCCGACAGCGTCGCGGCGATGGCGGCCAGTCGCTCGATGTCGGGCTCGGTGGCCGCGATCTCCTGCCACTGCGATCGGCCGAGGATCAGGACCTGTTCCAGGTCGGGGCAATTCGGCCGGACCTCGTCGATCATCGCCACATAGTTCGAGGTCTTGAACTCCGGCGCGGCGATCAGCTGGCGGATGCCCGCCTGCCGCAGCACGTACTCGAGTTCGCTGGTGCGGTAGGCCGGGTTGATATTGACCAGCACCGCGCCCAGCTTGGCCGTGGCGTACTGGACTAGGAACCATTCCGCGCAGTTGGGCGCCCAGATCCCGACCCGGTCGCCCGCGCCGATGCCGAGGCAGGCGAGGCCGGTCGCGACGGCGTCGACCGCGACGCCCAGCTCCCGGTAGGTCCAGCGACGGCCGGTGGGGCGGTCGATCAGCGCGTCGCGGTCCGGGTGGGCGGCCACGGTGCGGTCGAGGTTCGCGCCGATGGTGTCGCCGAGCAGCGGGGTGCCGGTCAGGCCGTGGGCGTAGCTCAGTGCGGACATCAGCGGGTCTCCTTGCCGCGCAGCAGGAATCGCTGCACCTTGCCACTCGGTGTCTTGGGCAGACTCGTCACGTAGTGGACCTGCCGGGGATAGGCGTGCGCCGCGAACTTGTCCTTGACCAGGCGCTGGAGTTCGGCGGTCAGCTCGGCGCCACCCTCGGCGCCGTCGCGCAACACGACGAAGGCTTCGAGCACCTCGCCGCGCAGTTCGTCCGGCATGCCGACGACAGCGGCCTCGGCGACCTGATCGTGCAGCACCAGCACGCTCTCGACCTCGAACGGGCCGATCCGGTAGCCGGCCATGATGATCACGTCGTCGTCGCGCGAGCTGAAGTGGAAGAAGCCGTCCGCGTCGCGGGCGCCGACGTCGCCGGTGAGGTACCAGCGCCCGTCGGAGGTGAACCGGCTCGCGGTGCGTTCGGGGGCGTCGAGGTAGCCGAGGAACCACAGCAGCGGGCTGTGGTCGGTGTCGATGGCGACCCGGCCGATCTCGCCGGGCGCGGCCTCGACGTCGGCGTCGTCGGCCAGCACCGCGCAGGTCCAGCCGGGCAGCTGGGTGCCCATCGAACCGGGCGGGGCCGGGCGGTCGATGTCCGGGTGCCAGGCGTGGCAGATGACCATGCCGTGCTCGGTCTGGCCGTAGTGATCGCGCACCGCGACCCCGAGCGCCCGCTCCGACCAGGCGACCACATCGGGGGTGAGCGGTTCGCCCGCCGACGACGCCCGGCGCAGCGCGATCCCCTCCGGGTCGCCACCGGCGCGCAACGCCCGGTAGACCGTCGGCGCGGCGGCGAAGTTGGTGACGCCGAAACGGCGCAGCACGTCCAGGGTGAGCGGGGCGGAGAACCCGGCGTGCAGCAGCAGGCTGCGGGTGCCGGTCGCCAGCGGAGCCAGGATCGCGTAGTAGAGGCCGTACGCCCAGCCCGGGTCCGCGGCGTTCCAGTAGACGTCGTCGGGACGCACGTCGAGGGCGAACTCCTGGTAGGCGTGGAACGAGGCCAGCGCCCGCACGGGAATCGGCACGCCCTTGGGGGTGCCGGTGGTGCCGCTGGTGAACAGCTGGACCAGCAGGCCGTCACCGCCGACGGCCACCGCGGCCGCGCGCGGGTCGTCGGCGCGGTGCGCGGCGAGCAGCTCGGCGAACCGCAGCGCGTCGGGGTCGGCGGTGTCGCCGACGACGATCGTGCGGCGCTCCGGATCGGCCGGGATGTCCGCGCTCACGGCCAGCTTGGGCGCCTGATCGGCGTCGGCGACGACCACCTTCGCGTGGGCGGCCGCGAGCCGGAAACCGATCGCGGGCGGCGCGAAGGCGGTGAACAGCGGGACGTGCACCGCGCCGCGCCGCCAGATGCCGAGCAGCGCCACGACCAGGTCGGCGGACTTGCCCATCAGCGTCGCGACCCGGTCGCCCGGCTGCACCCCCAGCTCGGCCAGCGCCGCCGCGAAGCGCGCGGACCGCTCCCGCAGTTCGCCGTAGGTCAGCTCATACGCGCTCAGATCGGACTCGACAACGGTGCAGGCGATCCGCTCGGCCGGATGCCGGTCACACAGCAGCTCGGCCGCGCTGGCCTCGGGTCCGTCGTAACTCTCGAGCAGGTCGCGCACCCGCGCGTCCAGGTCGGTACTCATCGCAGTTCTCCTCAACACCTGGGCCGGGCCGCCAGGTCTTGTCCTAGAATGTGGCACACCTCACGTTCGCCACTACCCCCGAAAAGGGGTGACCGATGCCGGCCACTGCTCTGTTGCGCCCCCGCGACGGTGACGCGCTGCGCGCGGAGATCCGCTGGGTGGCGCGCCGCGCGAACGTCCCGGTGATCTTCGGCGGCGCGGTGGACGAGGACGCGCTGCTGCTCACCGAGTTCGTCGGCACCGTCACCACCGGACTGCGCGGGCTGACGGTGCTGCGCACGTCCGGGCTCGGCGGCCAGGCGATGGAGCGCCGCAGGCCCGCCTCGGTGGCCGACTATCGCGGCGCCTCCACCATCACCCACCACTACGACGGCCCGGTGTGCGGCGAGGGCCTGCGCTCGGTGGTCGCCGTGCCGGTCGTGGTCGACGACCGGCCGCGCGCGGTGCTGTACGCGGCGACCAGGGGCACGGGCCCGATCGGCGATCGCACGACCGAGGTAATCCTGCAGGCGAGCAGGCGGCTGGCCACCGAGATCGCGGTGCGCGACGAGGTGGACCGGCGGGTCAGGATGCTCGCGCTCGCGACGCCGGCCCCCGCCGCAACGCCCGCGGTCACCGAGGAGCTGCGCGGGATCCACGCCGAGCTGCGGGCGCTGGCGGCGGCCAGTGGCGACGCGGCGGTGCGCGCCCAGCTGTCGGGGGTGTGCGATCGGCTCACCGGCGTCATGACCGGCGAGCCGGCGGCGGAGGTGCCCCGGCTGTCGCGGCGCGAACTCGACGTACTCGCCCAGATCGCGCTCGGCTGCACGAATCAGGAGGCGGCGCTGCGGCTCTCGCTCGGCCCGGAGACCGTCAAGAGCTATCTGCGGCAGGCGATGACCAAACTCGACGCGCGAACCCGGCACGAAGCGGTGGCCCTGGCCCGGCGCCATGGGCTCCTGCCCTGATGTGTGATCGGTCACCCTCCCCGCCGTCCTGACGGCCGGTGCGCGCACCCGCGAGCGGCGCTGCCGCCGAGCACGGTCCCCCGGCGCGGAGCCGGACTCCGGTGCCACCGGAGTGCGCCGTCGCCCGAATCATCCGTGGACGCACGGCCTGTACTGCGAACATGGGCGAAGGGGGCCGGATCGACCCGGTCGATCGGCCGAGCTTCGTTGCGGCGGAAGCCATTCCGGATGGAACGAGCAATCCCCGTCCTGGACGATGACACAACGAATTACCCCTCCGGATACCCGAATATCTTTGGGACAAAACAATCTCGACGTCGATCCGGCCCGGTAGCGTCGGTCGGATGACGGAGCCTTTTCAATTGGCCGGCGTCTCGCTGGACTGTGACGACCCCGAAACCCTCGCCCGCTTCTATCTCGGGCTGCTCGGTGGCCGCGTGCTGTGGAACGACGCCCACAGTGTCGGAATCCGGCTCCCGTCGGGGCTGACGATCGCCGCGCAACGCGTCGAGGACTACTACCCGCCGCAGTGGCCGGGCAGCGCCGCGGTGCAGCTGGAGCTGGCCGCCGACGCCGACCTGGACCTATGCGAACAGCACGCGATGGCGATCGGTGCCAAACCCGCTCCGGTGCAACAGGACCCGCGCTGGCGCGTGCTGCTGGATCCGGCCGGGCACCCGTTCTGCATCACCACCAGGGTGGTGCCCGCCTAGCGCGGGAGTTCGGGCTCCGGGAGCAGGTCCGGCCTGCGCTCGCGGGTGCGTTCCAGGGACCGTTCGTGCCGCCAGGCGGCCACCTTGGCGTGATCGCCGGAGAGCAGGATCGGCGGCACGTCGAGGCCACGCCAGGACACCGGGCGGGTGTAGCTGGGACCTTCGAGCAGCCCGTCGGAGAACGAATCCTCCTGGTGGGACTGCTGATTGCCGAGCACGCCGGGGATCAGCCGCACCACGGCCTCGGTCATCACCAGCACGGCGGCCTCGCCGCCGATGAGCACGTAGTCGCCGATGCTCACCTCTTCGACGCGGACGCGACGGGCGGCGTCGTCGAAGACCCGCTGATCGATGCCCTCGTAGCGGCCGCACGCGAACACCAGGTGCCGCTCGGTGGACCAGCGCTGCGCGGTGGCCTGGGTGAACGGCACGCCGGCCGGGGTGGGGACGACGAGCAGGGCGTCGTCGGGGCAGACCGCGTCGAGCGCGTCGCCCCAGACGGTGGGCTTCATGACCATGCCGGGACCGCCGCCGTAGGGCGAATCGTCGACCGACTTGTGCACGTCGTGCGTCCAGTCACGCAGGTCGTGGACGCCGATCGAGATCAGGCCCTTGTCGACGGCCTTGCCGAGCAGCGCGGTCCGCAGCGGCTCGAGGTACTCCGGGAAGATCGTGACGACATCGAGTTGCACGAATTACTCCGGATCGAGCAGGCCCTCGGGCGGATCGATGACCACCAGTCCATCGGCGATCGACACGGTCGGCACGATGGCGGTGACGAAGGGGATGAGAATCTCGCGGCCGTCGTCGGCGGCGCGCACCGACAGCAGTTCGCCCGCGGCCGAGTGCAGCACCTCGGTGACCTCGCCGACGACGGTGCCGTCGGTGAGCTCGACGCGCAGGCCCTCGAGCTCGTGGTCGTAGAAGGCGTCCTCGTCCTCGGACGGGGGCAGCGAGTCGCTGTCGACGACGAACAGCATGCCGCGCAGCGCGTCGGCCGCGGTGCGGTCGGCGACACCGTCGACGAAGACCAGAAGCCGGCCCGAGTGCTCTCGGGCCGACTTCACGGTGTAGTCGCGAGTCGCCGCGGATTTCGGCATCTTGCCGTGCAGGGTGGCACCGGGGGCGAACCGGAGTTCCGGCTCGTCGGTGCGCACCTCGACGACGAGTTCGCCGCGCACGCCGTGCGACTTGGCGACCCGACCTACGACGAGTTCCATCTAGGCGTCGGTGTCGACCACGTCGACCCGGATACCACGGCCACCGATGCCGGCGACCAGGGTGCGCAGCGCGGTCGCGGTACGACCACCGCGCCCGATCACCTTGCCCAGGTCCTCGGGGTGGACGTGCACCTCGACGGTGCGCCCGCGCCGGCCGGTGATCAGCTCGACGCGGACGTCATCGGGGTTGGCGACGATGCCGCGAACCAGATGTTCGACGGCATCGGCAACAACGGCAGTCATTACTCGGCAGCCTCAGCGGCGGGGGCCTCGGCGGCCTCCTCGTCCTTCTTGGCGGCCTTCTTCTTGGGGGTGACGGCCTCGGCGACGGGCTCGTTGTCGGCGGCGGCCAGCGCGGCGTTGAACAGGTCCAGCTTGGACGGCTTGGCGGCCTTCACCTTGAGGGTGCCCTCGGCGCCCGGCAGGCCCTTGAACTTCTGCCAGTCGCCGGTGATCTCCAGCAGACGCTGCACGGACTCGGTCGGCTGCGCGCCGACACCCAGCCAGTACTGCACGCGCTCGGAATCGATCTCGATCAGCGAGGGCTCTTCCTTCGGGTGGTACTTGCCGATGGCCTCGATGGCCCGGCCGTCACGACGGGTGCGGGCGTCGGCGACAACCACGCGGTACTGCGGGTTGCGGATCTTGCCCAGGCGGGTGAGCTTGATGCGAACAGCCATGCTGATCTGCCTCTTTCAGTAGTTTGGTCACCGCGCGATTCGGCGACCCGCATGGTCTGCGGGTCCGGTTTCGCGCATGAAGTGTGTGACCGCCGCGCGGTACGTGACCGGAGACGGGCTGACACTGTCCAGGAAGGACGGTTGTTCATTGTGCCAGACCGGTCCGCGCCGACTGAAATCGGCCGTTCCGGGTGGCGACCGTCAGCGGTGGCCGGTGACCGGGTCCGGGGTCTTCACCACCAGCCCGCGCAGCACCACCCAGTCGGGGTCGGTGAGCGCGGCCGGGGCGGTGCGGGGGTCGTCGGCGTAGACGACGAAGTCGGCCGGGGCGCCCTCCTCGACGCCGGGGCGGCCGAGCCAGGTGCGCGCGTTCCAGGAGGCGGCGCCCAGCGCGTCGTGCGGCGAGAGGCCGGCGCCGCCGAGGGCGGCGATCTCGTCGGCGATCCGGCCGTGGCGGATGGAGCCGCCCGCGTCGGTCCCCGCGTAGATGGGCACGCCGGCCTCGTGCGCCTTGCCGACCGTGTCGCGGACGCGTCGGTGCAGGTCACGCATGTGGGCGGCGTAGACGGGGAACTTGGTGGCGCTGTCGGCGATGCCGGGGAAGGTATCGATATTGATCAGGGTGGGGACCAGGGCGGTGCCGTGGGCGAGCATCAGCTCGATGGTGTCGTCGGTGATGCCGGTGCCGTGTTCGAGACAGTCGATGCCCGCGTTGATCAGGCCGGGCAGCGCGTCCTCGCCGAACACGTGGGCGGTGACGCGGGCGCCGTTGGCGTGGGCGGCGTCGATCGCCTGATTCAGGATGTCGTCGCTCCACAGTGGGCGCAGATCGCCGACGGAACGGTCGATCCAGTCGCCGACGATCTTGACCCAGCCGTCGCCGAAGCGGGCCTGCTCGGCGACGATCTCCGGCAGGTCGCGTTCGTCGTCGAGCTCGATGCCCAGTTCGCGGATGTAGCGCTTGGGGCGGGCGATGTGGCGGCCCGCGCGGATGATGCGCGGGAGTTCGGCGTGCTCGTCGATGAAGCGGGTGTCGATCGGCGAGCCCGCGTCGCGCAGCAGCAGCGCGCCGGCGTCGCGTTCGGTCTCGGCCTGCTCGATCGCGCCCTCGCGGGTCTCGTCGCCGCCGCCGTAGCGGATCCCGACGTGGCAGTGGGCGTCGACCAGGCCGGGCACGATCCAGCCGGTGCGGCACAGGGTTTCGGCCCCGGGCACCGGCTCGAAGGTGACGAGCCCGTCGACGACCCAGAGGTCGCGCTCCTCGTCGCCGGGGAGAACCACACCACGCAGATGCACACGAACCTCCAGACGTCGGCCTGGCCCCAACCTACCGCCCGCGCTCGGCCGACGCACCCGGGTCGGCGGGCCGCCACCGGCTACCGGGCGAGGTCCGGTTCGTCGAGGAAGACCGTCACCGCGACGATCCGCGGCTCGTCGGCCGCGAAGTCGACGAAGGCCACCCCGCGCGCCGCGCCGATCCGCACGCTCGCGCTGACCGTGCGCCCGGCGGCGATCATCTTCTCCCACCGGATGTCCCGGGCGAACTCGGCGAATCCCGCCGCGTCGACCGGTCGCCCGGCGGGCGCTTCCACCGCCGCCCGCGCGCCGAGCAGATCCCGGACACCGGCCAGGTCGCCCGCGGCGGCGGCGCCGAAGAGCCTGCCGACGACGCGTTTGCCCGTGGTGCCCACACCGCGCAGGCCGCGCATCATGCCCATCGCGCCACCGAACCCCAGCTCGGAGACCAGTTGCGGGCCGAGTTTGGTCCCGGCCAGCATCCCGGACGGACCGGTGCCGAGCAGCCGCCGGATCATCACCGCGAGTTCCCAGTGCGCGGCCAGGCGCGCGATCCGCCAGCCGTCGGCGGATTCGATCAGGTCGTAGCGCAGGTGCATGGGCACGGTGACGGTGGCGCCGGTCGACATGGTGGTCTCGATGTGCAGGTCGCGCACCACCGTGCGCCCGGCGACCAGGTCGCGCTCGACCCGGAAGGCGATGGTGTTCGGCGCGATGAAGACGTTGTAGAACCGCGAGATCGCCTCGCGGCCGATGTGTTCGCGCGCGCCGTACGGATCGTGCACGGCGGCGTTGTCGACGAACAGGCCGACCCAGGCGTCCTTGTCGTGCGCCGCCACCGCGCGGGGCGAGGCCTGTACGGCCGCCAGCAGGTCTTCCGCGGTCCGATCCAACGGCATGTAGGTCCTCCATAGTCGCGCTGCCCCTGCCCGATCCATGATAGAACGTGTTCTAGTTTTGCGTCGGCGATCGTGCCCGGCGCGCTGTTGGACAAAGGAATCTCGATGGACTGGTACACCGGAAACGCCACCTACGACACGGTGCTGGCCATCGCCTTCGCCTTCGCCGCGTTCGTGATCGTGGGCGGACTGTTCGCGCAGAGTCCGTACGGCCGTTTCGCCTCGACCTCGATCGGCTTCAATCTCAACCCCAAGCTGGGCTGGTGGCTGATGGAACTACCCGCGACCGTGGTGTTCGCGGTGTTCTATCTCAGCGGGCCCGACCGCTTCGAGCCGGTGCCGCTGGTGCTGGCGGCGATCTGGCTGCTGCACTACGGCAATCGCGGCTGGTTCTTCCCGCTGTCCATCCGGCAGGTGCCGGGCAAGAAGAGCAGCTTCAACTTCTCGGTGGTCGCGGCCGGGGTGTTCGTGACCTCGCTGCACGGCTACCTCAACGGCGCCTTCTTCAGCAACGACTACAAGAACCAGTACGGCACCGCCTGGCTCACCGACCCGCGCTTCCTGATCGGGCTCGTCGTGTACCTGTGCGGCTTCGGGCTGCTGGTGCGGTCGGAGGCGATCGTGCGCAATCTGCGCGACAAGAACAACCCCGGCGCGGCCGAGTACCGGGTGCCCTTCGGCGGCGGCTTCCGGTTCGTCAGCAGCCCGGCCTACCTGGGCGAACTCATCGCCTGGGCCGGGTTCGCACTGCTCACCTGGTCGCTGGCCGGGGTGGCGATCTTCCTGATCACGGCGGGCAACCTGGTGCCGCGCGCGTTCGCCACGCACCGCTGGTACCGGGAGAAGTTCGTCGACTACCCGGCGAATCGCAAGGCCCTGATCCCCGGCGTGATCTGACCCGGAGACGAGAACACCGCGGCCGATGCTCGGCCGCGGTGTTCTCGTCGGATCAGTTCTTGGGGAACTTCAGCTGGGACAGGTCGATGCCTTCCAGACCCGGCGGCAGCTGGTCGAGGCCGGGCGGCATCTGCGACAGGTCCATGCCCGGCGGCAGACCGGGCATCCCGGCGGGCATTCCGGGGAAACCACCGCGCATCTTCGGCGGGGTCGGGCCGCGCCCACCCTTCTTGCCCTTCTTGCCCTTCTTGTTGTTGCCGCGGCGCGCGCCGGGCAGGCCCATCTGACGGCCCATCATGGCCATCATCTTCTTGGCCTCGAAGAAGCGGTCGACGAGCTGGTTGACCTCGGAGACCTGCACGCCCGAGCCGTTGGCGATGCGCAGGCGGCGGGAGGCGTTGATGATCTTCGGGTTGTCGCGCTCGGCGGGGGTCATGCCGCGGATGATGGCCTGCACCCGGTCGAGCTGCTTGTCGTCGACCTGGGCGAGCACGTCCTTCATCTGACCGGCGCCGGGCAGCATGCCGAGCAGGTTGCCGATCGGGCCCATCTTGCGGATGGCCAGCATCTGGTCGAGGAAGTCCTCGAGGGTGAGCTCGCCGCTGCCGATCTTGCGGGCGGTCTCCTCGGCCTGCTGGGCGTCGTAGACCTGCTCGGCCTGCTCGATCAGGGTGAGCACGTCGCCCATGCCGAGGATGCGCGAGGCCATCCGGTCCGGGTGGAAGACGTCGAAGTCCTCGAGCTTCTCACCGGTGGAGGCGAACATGATCGGCGAACCGGTCACATTGCGGACCGACAGCGCGGCACCACCGCGGGCGTCGCCGTCGAGCTTGGTGAGCACGACGCCGGTGAAGCCGACGCCGTCGCGGAACGCCTCGGCGGTGCTGACCGCGTCCTGGCCGATCATCGCGTCGAGCACGAACAGGGTCTCGTCGGGCTGCACGGCGTCGCGGATGCCCGCGGCCTGGCGCATCAGCTCGGCGTCGATACCGAGGCGGCCCGCGGTGTCGACGATGACCACGTCGTACTGCTTGGCCTTGGCCTCTTCGACACCGGCGCGGGCGACGCCGACCGGGTCGGCCGCGGAGATGCCGAGCGGGTTCTCGCCGCCGCCGATCGAGGTGCCGGGGTGCGGGGCGAACACGGGCACGCCCGCGCGCTCGCCGACGACCTGCAGCTGGGTGACCGCGCCGGGGCGCTGGAGGTCACAGGCGACCAGGATCGGCTGATGCCCCTGGGCCTTGAGCCACTTGGCCAGCTTGCCCGCGAGGGTGGTCTTACCGGCACCCTGCAGACCGGCCAGCATGATGACCGTCGGCGGGTTCTTGGCCAGGTTCAGCCTGCGGGTCTCGCCGCCGAGGATGTTGACCAGTTCCTCGTTGACGATCTTGACGACCTGCTGGGCCGGGTTCAGCGCCGCGGAGACCTCGGCGCCCTTGGCGCGCTCCTTGACGTTGGCGATGAAGCCGCGCACCACGGGCAGCGCGACGTCGGCTTCCAGGAGGGCGAGGCGGATCTCGCGCGCGGTGGCGTCGATGTCGGCCGGTGACAGACGCCCCTTACCGCGCAGATCCTGCAGTGCACCGGTAAGCCGGTCGGACAGGGATTCGAACACCGATCGCGCTCCTGATCTGAAAGGGACGTCTATTGCCCTCCCAGGGTAATGGGTGTTATTCCCGGTGCCGCACGTGCGGTGGCGCGGTGCGCCGCAATTCGTGGTTTTCGATGTTCACCAGGTACACCGCCTCCCGGCCGGTGAGACCCAGCTCACGCGAGAGCGACTCGATCCGCTCCCATTCGGCATCGGGACTGTCGACGTGCCGGGCGGTCGTGGAGGCGATGGTCATCGCCGCCAGGGCCTGGGCGCCGGTGAGCGTGCGCCCCGGTAGCCACGAAACCACCCACAGGTCACCGCCGACGCAGCGCGCGATATGCGAGGTCGCGTCGCTGGTCATCATCGATGCGGATACGACTTCGATAGCCACGGATCTGCTCCCCTCGAACGAGTGACAGCCAGACCTCTCGAATGCTATAGGTCTCATCTCGACTGATCGGGCACCGGAGACCGTTGACGGGCAACCTGATAGCAATCGGTGGTGAAACTGTGTCCTGACTGTCTCAGTCGGCGCTCGGTTCGGGGGGCGGCGGCGGTGCCGGGAGCGGGACCACGTCCAGGACCGCCTTCTCGATGCGGTCGCGCAGCTGCGGGCTGTCGGCGTCACCCAGATCGAGACAGAACGCGTCGACCACGGCCGAACCCATCGTGACCACCTTGGCCCAGCGCACGTTCACCCCGGCCGTCGCGAAGCTACCGGCCAGCCTGCTGAGCAGGCCGACCCGGTCTTCGGCGCGCAGTTCGAGAATCACCTGCCCCGGCGTACTGGTCGCCGACCAGATCATCCGCGGCTGGGCCCGCGCGTACCGGCCCGGTCCGGCGCCGATCGCCTCGGCCTCGCGCTTGGCGAGCACCTCGGGCAGGTTCAGCGCGCCGGTGGTGGCCCGGATCAGCTCCTGGCGCAGCAGACCCGCGTCCGGCGGGTCGCCGAACTTCGGGGTCACCGCGAAGGTGTTGATCGCCGACTCCCCCGCACTGCCCAGCGAGGCCGACAGCACCCGCAGCGAATGCAGGGCCAGCACGCCGGCGGCGTCGGAGAGCAGGCCGGGCTCGTCGGGCGCGATGACGGTCACCAGGTAGGTGTGCTTGCCCTCGCCCGGGGCGAGCGTGACGTGGACGCCGCCCGCGCGCGCCTTCTCCAGCAGGTCGGGGTCGATCGGTTCCGGCTGCGGCAGCGGCTCCCCCGCCATCACCAGCTTGCAGCGCCGCACCAGATCGCCGATGAGCGAGGCCTTCCAGTCACCCCAGACGCCGGGGCCGGTGGCCATCGAGTCGGCCTCGGCCAGCGCGTGCAGCAGTTCGAGCAGACCGACGTCACCACCGAGCGCGTCGGCGACGAATCGCACGGTCTCCGGGTCGGCCAGGTCGCGCCGGGTCGCGGTGTCGGGGAGCAGCAGATGGTGGCGCACGATCGCGCTGAGCGTGCGCACGTCCGAGGGCCACAGGCCGAGCCTGCGGCCGATGTGGGTGGCCAGTTCGGCGCCGACGACGCTGTGATCGCCCGCCCTGCCCTTGCCGATGTCGTGCAGCAGCGCGCCGAGCGCGAGCAGGTCCGGCCGGGCGACCCGGGTACTGAGCGCGCCCGCGTAGGCGACGGTTTCCATCAGGTGCCGGTCGACGGTCCAGGTGTGCAGGGCGTCGCGGGGCGGCAGATCGCGGACCGCGCCCCACTCGGGAAACAGCCTGCCCCACAGGCCGGTGCGATCGAGCGCCTCGACCGCGTCGATGCTGCCGCGGCCCGCGCCCAACAGGACCAGCAGGTCGTTGAGGGCGTCCTTGGGCCACGGCTCGCGTAGCTCGGGGGCATCCTCGGAGAGCCGGTTGAGCGTGGTCGCCGACATCGGCAGCCCGGTCTGCGCCGAGGCGGCGGCGACCCGCAGGATCAGGCCGGGATCGCGCTGTGGCCGCGCGTCCCTGGCCAGCACCACCTCGCCGGAGTGCTCGACCACCCCCTCATCGAGTGGTCGGCGCACCGGCATCCGCCGCAGCCTGGCCAGGCCGCGGCGCGGCAGCGCGTTGGCCGCGGTGCGCAGGCCGACATCGGTCGAATAGCTCACCGTGCGCGCCGAATCGCTCAGCGTGCGGGCCAGATCGAACCGGTCGCCGATGCGCAGCGCGGCGCCGATCTCGTCGGCGTCCTGGGCGCGCAGCTGGTCGCGGGCGCGACCGGCGACCCGGTGCAGTTCGGTGCGCACGTCCAGCAGCCTGCGGTGGGCCTGCTTCAGCCCGCCGCCGGGGACCTCGGGGCCGAGGCCGGGCATGGCGTCGGTCAGCTGGGCGATGGCGAGCGCGTCGAGCAGCTGGATGTCGCGCAGGCCGCCGCGGCCGTTCTTGAGGTCGGGTTCGGCGCGGTGGGCGATCTCGCCGCTGCGCTGCCAGCGCGCGGTGGTCTGGGCGATCAGCTCGTCGAAGCGGGACCGGATGCCGGTCCGCCATTCCCGGCGCACGCCGCCGATGAGCAGGTTGGACAGGTCCTCGTCGCCGACGATGTGGCGGGCTTCGAGCAGGCCCAGCGCGGCGACCATGTCGTCGGCGGCCACCCGCAGCGCCTGCGGCACGGTGCGGACGCTGTGATCGAGCTTGATGTGGGCGTCCCACAGCGGATACCAGAGCTGATCGGCGACCTCCGACACCACGGCCGGGTCGACGTCGTCGTGCAGCAGCACCAGGTCCAGGTCGGAGAACGGCAGCATCTCGCGGCGGCCGAGGCCACCGACCGCGACGACGGCCAGGCCGCTGTCGGCGGTGATGCCGAGCTCGTTGCCCTTGCTGGTCAGCCACAGTTCGAACAGGTCGACCAGGGCCGCGCGCAGCGATTCCGGATCGAGCCGGGGATTGCGGGGCCCCGCCCCGTCGAGCAGCTGCGCCCTGGCCTTCACCAGGTCGGCCGCCCCGTTGTTCTGAATACCGCCGTTCTGTTGTGCCACAGTCCCACCGCCATTCATGCGGGCGGCCCCGCCCCGACCGGTCCTGCCGGTGGGAGCGGGGCCGCCGCTCGATCGTTTACAACCGTGCGTCGCTACCGAATTACAGTGCGTCGCTTCCGCGCTCGCCGGTGCGGACCCGGATGATGGTGTCCACCGGGGTCACCCACACCTTGCCGTCACCGATCTTCCCGGTGCGCGAGGCCTCGACGATCACCTCGACGACCTTCTCGACCGACGCGTCGTCGACGACGACCTCGACGCGAACCTTCGGAACGAAGTCCACCGAGTACTCCGCACCGCGGTAGACCTCGGTGTGGCCCTTCTGCCGGCCGTACCCCTGGACCTCACTGACGGTCATGCCGAGCACGCCTGCCTGTTCCAGCCCGGTCTTCACGTCTTCGAGCGTGAACGGTTTGACGATTGCCGTAACCAGTTTCATGTTCGTCATGCCTCCTTGACGAGCGAGCGTGCCGTGCCACCCACAGCAGCGAAATCGTAAGCGGTTTCCGCGTGCTCGGACTCGTCCAGGCCCGCCGCCTCGGACTCTTCGCTCGCGCGCAGGCCGATGGTGAACTTGATCGCGTACGCGATCACGGCCGTCGCGACGAGCGAGTAGGCCAGGACGGTGAAGGCACCGACAGCCTGCAGCTTCAACTGCTCGACTCCACCACCGTAGAACAGACCCTCGACAGCTGCGGGAGCTTCGGCCGTGGCGACCAGGCCGACCATCAGGGTGCCGACCAGACCACCGACGAGGTGGACGCCGACGACGTCGAGCGAGTCGTCGAAGCCGAAGCGGAACTTCAGGCCGACGGCCAGGGCGCACAGCGCGCCGGAGACGACACCGATGGCCAGCGCGCCGACCACGTTCACCGAGGAACAGGCCGGGGTGATGGCGACCAGACCGGCGACGATGCCCGAGGCGGCACCGAGGGAGGTCGGGTGACCGTCACGAATCTTCTCCACGAGCAGCCAGGCGAGCATCGCGGCCGCGGTGGCGATGGTGGTGGTGATGAAGGTGGCACCCGCGATGCCGTTGGCACCCAGCGCCGAACCGGCGTTGAAGCCGTACCAGCCGAACCACAGCAGACCGGCGCCAAGCATGACGAACGGCAGGTTGTGCGGACGGAACGGGGTCTTCGGCCAGCCCTTGCGCTTGCCGAGGATCAGGCAGAGAACCAGGCCCGCCGCACCGGCGTTGATGTGCACCGCGGTACCACCGGCGAAGTCGATGGCCTTGAGGTTGTTGGCGATCCAGCCGCCCTGCTCAGCGGTGTAGCCGTCGAAGGCGAAGACCCAGTGCGCGACGGGGAAGTAGACGACCGTGGCCCAGATTCCGGCAAATACGAGCCACGAGCCGAACTTGAGGCGGTCGGCGACCGCGCCCGAGATGAGTGCGACCGTGATGATCGCGAACATGAGCTGGAAGGCGACGAAGACCGTCAGCGGGATACCCGCGGTGATCGGGGCCGTCGGGTCCTCCGGGGTCGCGGTGAACAGCGGGATACCCGGCGAGTCGGCGCCGGTGCCACCGAAGATGCTCTTCAGCCCGAAGTACTGGAGGGGGTCACCGAGGAGGTTGCCCTTGTCCTCACCGAAAGCCATCGAAAAGCCGTAGAGAACCCACAGGACGGTGACCACGCCCATCGCGGAGATGCTCATCATGATCATGTTCAGCACGTTCTTGCCACGGACCATACCGCCGTAGAAGAACGCCAGACCCGGCGTCATGAGCAGCACGAGCGCTGCGGACGCCAGCATCCAAGCGGTATCACCGGTATCCGGTGTACCGATCAGTGGAAATGCCACCTTGTCTTCCTCCTCATCTCGGGCCTCGCCGATGACGGCAAAAGGACCTGTACAGAAGGGTCGCCACTCGGTGTTTCATCCGTTGAGCTGTGGTGTTTCACCTGAGTGAACGGATAGCGCGGTTGTGTTGCTTCCACGTTTCCTGCGGTTGGCCGTCGCGGAGCGCCTCACGGTGAGGCCGGTACGAGTGTGCGGTTCGCCCGCGGTTCGCGCGGGGAGGTGGACCCGGCGTTTCCCCTGGAAAACGACGATGCCCGCCCGATCGCTGGATCGGGCGGGCACCGTAGGGATGGTTACGCGGCGCCGCCGAGCAGCGCGTCGACGAAGGCACCGGGCTCGAACGGCGCCAGATCGTCGGCGCCCTCGCCGAGACCGACGAGCTTCACCGGCACCCCGAGCTCGTGCTGCACCTGGAACACGATGCCGCCCTTGGCGGTGCCGTCCAGTTTGGTGAGCACGACACCGGTGATGTCGACGACGTCGGCGAACACCCGGGCCTGCATCAGGCCGTTCTGGCCGACGGTCGAGTCGAGGACCAGCAGCACCTCGTCGACCTCGGCCTTCTTCTCCACGACCCGCTTGACCTTGCCGAGCTCGTCCATCAGGCCGGTCTTGGTGTGCAGGCGGCCCGCGGTGTCGACCAGGACCGCGTCGACCCCGCGATCGATGCCCGCGGTGACCGCGTCGAAGGCGACGGCGGCCGGATCGGCGGCCTCCTTGCCGCGCACGGTCTCCGCGCCGACCCGCTCGCCCCAGGTCTGCAGCTGGTCGGCGGCGGCGGCGCGGAAGGTGTCGGCGGCGCCGAGCAGCACCCGGCGGCCGTCGGCGACGAGCACGCGGGCCAGCTTGCCGGTGGTGGTGGTCTTGCCGGTGCCGTTGACGCCGACGACCAGCAGGATCGCCGGATGATCGGCGTGCGGCAGCGCGTGGATGGACCGGTCCAGCTCGGGGCGCAGCGCCTCGATCAGCACGTCACGCAACGCGGCGCGGGCCTGTTCCGGGGTGCGCACGCTGCGCGCGGCCATCTCCTCGCGCAGGCGTTCGACGATCTTCGCGGTGCTCGCGGTGCCGATATCGGCCAGCACCAGGGTGTCCTCGATCTCCTCCCACGACTCCTCGTCGAGGTCGCCGCCGCCGAGCAGGCCGAGCAGGCTCTTGCCGACGGCGTTCTGCGAGCGGGACAGGCGGCCGCGCAGGCGCTCGAGCCGGCCCGCGGTGGGGTCGATCTCCTCGATCGCGGCGGCGACGGCGTCGACCTCGGCGGGAGCGGGCTCCTCGACGACGGCGGGTTCGGCGGGGGCGGCCTCGGCCGGGGTGGGTTCGGTCTCGGTGGGTTCGGGCTCGACCGGTGCCGGCTCGGCGGGCGCGGTCGGCGCGGTGTCGGTCGCGGTGGTGTCGAGGGAGCTCAGGTCGTCCGGGACCACGACGGTCTCGTCGACCTGCACATCGGCCTCGGGCAGCGGGACGTCGGTGATCCCGCGGCGGGGGGCATCGCGCGGGACGGCCGCGTCGTCACCGACGTGCGGCTGGCCCTCGTCGTCGGTGCGCTCCCCCACCGGTTCGGGCTTCGGCAGCGTGGCCGCCGACCCGCCCTGACTGAAACTGAATCCGCCGGACGCGGTGTACCCACCGGACCGGTCCGTCAACTCCTTGTCCGGCTCGGGCGGTGCCAGGGAGATCTGGCGCCGCTTGTACAGGACGAAACCCGCGACGAGCGCCACCAACAGCACGGCGGCGATCGCGGCGATCAGGATCCACGCTTGCGAACTCACCCGGCCGAGTCTATTCGGGGGGCGGGTCGCGGCACGTCGGCGGCGTCGGCGCGGCGGGTCGGTGACGGGCGCCGGGGCGCATCGGCACGCCGGGGAAACACTACAGATTCGTTGTCCTGCGGAACTTCTGGCGCTCGCCCCATAGGATCGGCGACGTGACCGATCGAAACGTGCTTGGGGGGCCGCTGGAAGAGTGCGGCACCGATCCTCTCACGGGCTTCTACCGGGACGGCTGCTGCAGCACCGGTCCGGAGGATCTCGGCAGCCACACCGTGTGCACGGTCGTGACGGCGGAATTCCTGGAGCATCAGGCATCCATCGGCAACGACCTCAGTACTCCGCGTCCGGAGAACAATTTCCCCGGCCTGCAGCCGGGCGACCGCTGGTGCGTGGTGGCGGTGCGCTGGCTGCACGCCCACGAGGACGGTGTCGCCGCGCCGGTGGTGCTGGCCGCGACACACGAGAACGCCCTGGAGGTCATCTCCATGGACATCCTCCGCAAATACGCGGTAGACGTCCCGGACGACGTCAGCGATCTGCTGTAGGAACCAGGTGACGTCTGCGGTGCGCCTTCTGCCTGCAGGCTGCCGAGCAGTAGCGGGCGGGCCTGCCGGTGCTCGACCGGCGCACCGGCTCGGCGCACACGGGACACCGCGGAGTTTCGTCACCCCGGCGCGTTTCGTCACGGTCTGAGGGCGTCGGTTCCGTGACGCCCGACGGGCGGCCACGCAGCGCGTCGAGGACGAGCACGACGGCGGGCGCGAGCGGGTCGCCCGCGCGCCGATGCCGTTGGATCGCAACGCAGCCGGTGAAGATGTCGAGCACGTCGGCGACGCCGACATCGGGCCGGACCGTGCCCTGACGCTGGGCGGCGGTGAGCAGGGCGCCGAGCGCGCGATGGAAGCGGTTGCCCGCGCCGCGCAGCAGGGCGCGCGGCCAGCCGTCGTCGGATTGCACCAGGTCGCACAGGTCCTTGTTGCCCGGCGTCGTCACGATGACATGGGTGCACAGCGCGAAGAAAGCCGCGCCGGGGTCGGGATCGGCCAGGTGGTCGGCGGCCAGCGCGGCGAGCCGGTCGACCCGCTGCTGCATCACCGCTTCCAGCAGGTCGGTCTTGGTGGGGAAATGCCGGTGGACCGTGCCCGCGCCGACCCCGGCCCGGCGGGCCACCTCGGCGAGTGAGACGGTGGTGCCGCGTTCGGCCAGCAATCGCTGGGCGGCGACCAGGATCAGCGCCCGGTTGCGCCGGGCATCGGCTCGGATCGCCGGTTCCACGCCGTTGTCGACGGTCATTTCGTTACGCCTTCCCCACACCACGCCTGGTCGACCGGGTCGTCCCGCCCGTACCGTCCGGCATACGGGTCGACCGACCCGATTGTAGGGAACGAAACGGAGCTCATCCACATGTCATCAGCACTGCCCGTTCTGATCACCGGCGCGACCGGCAAGCAGGGCGGGGCCACCGCCCGCAAGCTGCTCGCCGACGGCCACCCGGTCCGCGCCCTCGTCCGTGATCCCGCCGCCCCCGCGGCCCGCGCCCTGGCCGCCGCGGGCGCCGAACTCGCGGTCGGCGACTTCGACGACCCGCCGACGCTGCGGGCGGCGGCCACCGGCGTGCGATCCGTATTCCTGGTTCCCCCAGCCGATTACGGCCCCGACGGCTGGGACGCGGGCGACGAGGGCCGCCGTGGCGCCGCCATGGTCGACGCGGCGCGCGCGGCGGGCGCCGACCAGATCGTCTTCACCGGCGTGGCCACCCTCGGCTCGGCCGAGTCGTGGGGCCAGGAGGGTAAGCGCCGGATCGAGGACGCGGTCGCCGCGTCCGGGCTGCGCTACACCGTGCTGCGCCCGGTGCGCTTCATGGAGAACTACCTCATCCAGGGCCTGCCGGTCGACGGCATCAGGGCGGGCGGGGAACACCGGCACCTGTTCCCGGCCGACCGGCCGCTGCAGATGATCGCCCTGGCCGACATCGCCGAATTCGCCGCGCTGGCCTTCGCCGATCCGGCCGGCTGGCACGGCCGGACCCTGGAACTGGCGGGCGAGGCGATCACCCCCGTCGCGGCCGCCGCGGCCATCGCCGAGGCGATCGGCAGGCCGGTCCACTACCGCGAGATCGCGGAGTCCGAGGCCGAGGCGATCGGCCCCCAGCTGGGCAATACCTGGCGCCTGCTCCGCGAAACCGGCGGCTGGCACGCCGACCTGCCCGCCCTGCGCCTGCTGCACCCGGGCCTCACCACGCTGCGGGAATGGCTGGCCACCGGCGGTGCGGCGCGGATTCTGGCCACGATCGAGGAGTCGGCGCCGGTCGCCTGACGCCCACCGGCTCCCCGCGCCACGAGACGGAATCGGCAGGCCGGGACGGTGACGGCGGGATCCCGCCAGCCACCGGTACGGCCGATTCCTACCGTCGATCGATGTGAATGCTGAAGCTGTCGCCACGCTGCCCAGAACCCCGCTGCGTGGCTCCGTCGTGTTGTTCATGTCGCTGGCCGCGGCGCTGGGGACCTCGGCGCTCTATCCGCTGCAACCCGCGATCGCCGAGGTGGCGGACTCGGTCGACGCGCGGATCGCGGTGGTGGGTATCGCGCTGGCGTGCGGGCCGGTCGGATACCTGGTCGGGCTCGGGCTCCTCGTTCCGCTGGTCGACCGGTTCTCGCCCGCGCGGCTGCTCGCGGTCCTGTTCGGGGTGCTGGCCGCGGCGTCGGCGATGTGCGCGGCGGTCGAGCGCGCGTGGCAGCTGGGGCTGGTGATCGGTGTCGTCGGCGCGTGTTCGGCGGTGGGCGCCGGGCTCAGTTCGGTGGCGGGGCGACTCGCGCCACCGCATCGGCGCGCGACGATCCTCGGCATCGTGACCGCGGGGATCTCCGCCGGGATCCTCGCCGGGCGGATCGTCGGCGGGTGGCTCGCCGACGAGATCGGCTGGCGCGGAATGCAGCTGACCTTCGCCGCCGCCTGCGGCTTCGTCGCCCTCGGTTGCCTGGTGGTGCTGCCGGGCGAGCGGGGCGCGACCGACCGCGGCTACCTCGAGACGCTGCGCTCGCTGCCCCGCCTGCTGGCCCGCGACGACACGCTGCGCTCCGCATCGATCCGGGGCGCGCTGTGGTTCTTCGCGTTCTGCGCGGTGTGGAGCGGACTCGCAGTCGCGCTGGCCGAGCCGCCGTTCGCGTATTCGGCGGAACGGATCGGCCTGTACGCCCTGGCCGGGCTGTCGGGCATCGCGGCGACGCGGGTCGCGGGCGCGTGGACCGATCGGGTCGGCCCGCGGCGGGTCCTGCTGATCGGCCTCGCGCTGGCCGGATTCGCCGCGCTCGTCCTGGGCGGCACGCTGCGCAGCACCGCGGTCACGCTCGTCTGCCTCGCGCTGTTCGACGCCGGGCTCTTCGCCGCCCAGGTCGCGAATCAGAGCACCGTGCTCGCCATCGACCCGGCCTCGCCCGCCCGCTTCAACAGCGCGTACATGATCGTGTACTTCGTGGGCGGCAGCCTCGGCACCGCCTTCGGCGCGGCCGCGGTCGAGTGGTTCGGCTGGACCGCGACGGCCACGATCGCGGCACTCGCGATCGTGGCCGCGGCGACCGCCGTCGCGCGGATCAGTTCAACGCGCCGTTGTAATCCGGGAACTTGAAGGTGCGCTCGGCATGCCCGCCGGACAGGTCCGATGGGCTGTTGCCGATGTTCGCGACGATCGTGTACCCCTTGCTCTCGATATCGACCCGGCTCGCCGTCTTGTACTCGGCCAGTCCGGCATTGCCCGCCGACAGCGTGGTCGGCGCGCTGCCGTACAGCCCGTCGACGGGGTAGCCCACCGAAGTCAGGTTCGCCTGCGAGTAGGCGCCGATCAGCGCGGGCCTGCCGGTGACGAAGATGATCGCCGCGCCGTTCTGCTTCGCCCAGGTGGCCAGGTCGAGCACGGGCTGGATCGCCGGGATGATCAGCCCCGCGTTGTAAGACGTCTCGAGCGTCGTGTTGTCGATGTCGAAGACGATCGCGGGCTTGGTCGCGCCGGGCAGCCGACCGGCGAGGTAGGTCTTGGCCTCGGCCACGACGGGCGTGATCTCCCCGATCCACTGCGCATACGGCGGCAGCTCGGACTTGTTGCCCGACAGCGAGGACGAGCCGGAGGAACCACCACCGGACAGCGACGACGATCCGGTGTCGGCACCCGCCACGGGGAACGGGGCGAGGAGCGCGGCCGCGATACCGGCGACCAGCGATGCTGTAACACGTTTCATCCGTCGCACGCTAACAGCGGCCCCGACCGATGAAATGTGTTGGCATTTCACAATCCCGGACAGTGGGACTGCTACGCCGGCGCGCCCACCGGATCGGTATCGGTCACCTCGGCCCGGTTCAACCGCTGCGAGATCACCTGGGTGATGCCGTCACCACGCATGCTCACGCCGTAGAGCGCGTCGGCGATCTCCATGGTCGGCTTCTGGTGGGTGATGACGATCAGCTGGCTCTTCTCCCGCAGCTGCTCGAACAGGCCGATGAGCCTGCGCAGGTTGGTGTCGTCCAGGGCGGCCTCGACCTCGTCCATCACATAGAACGGGGACGGCCGCGCCCGGAAGATGCTGACCAGCAGCGCGACCGCGGTCAGCGACTTCTCGCCACCGGAGAGCAGCGACAGCCGCTTGACCTTCTTGCCCGGCGGCCTGGCCTCCACCTCGATGCCGGTGGTGAGCATGTCGGAGGGGTCGGTGAGCACGAGCCTGCCCTCGCCACCGGGGAACAGCTTGGCGAAGACGCCGACGAACTCCCGCTCCACGTCGGCGTAGGCCTCGGTGAACACCTGCAGGATGCGCGCGTCGACCTCGGCGACCACGTCGAGCAGGTCCTTGCGCGCGTTCTTGACGTCCTCGAGCTGGGTGGCGAGGAAGTTGTAGCGCTCCTCCAGCGCCGCGAACTCCTCCAGCGCGAGCGGATTCACCTTGCCGAGGGTGGTGAGGTCCTTCTCCGCGCGCTTGGCGCGGCGCTCCTGGGAGGCCCGGTCGTAGGGCATCGGCTGCGGCGCGCTGACCTGCTCGCCGCGTTCCTTGGCGGCCTCGTACTCCTGCATCTCCAGCGCCGAGGGCGGCAGCGGGACATCGGGTCCGTATTCGGCGACGAGATCGGCCAGCGCGATGCCGAACTGCTCGGCGATGGTCGTCTCCAGCTGTTCGATGCGCAGCGCCGCTTGGGCTTTGGCGACCTCGTCGCGGTGCACGGCGTCGGTGAGCTGGGCCAGCTGGGTGGTCAGCGCCCGCGCCCGCTCCTTCACCTGCTCGAGCGCGGCGGCGCATTCACCCCGGCGCCGGACCAGCTCGTCGCGCCGGGCCGCGGCGGCGGCCACGACCCGCTCGAGCTCGTGCGCGATCTTCGCGCCCGACTCCGCGACCGCGGCGGCCACCGCGGCCGCCTGGCGACGCGCGGCCTGTGCCCGTTCGGCTCTGGCCCTGGCCTCGCGCTCGGCGCGGGCGGCCCGGCGCAGCGAATCCGCCTTGCCGCGGACCGATTCCGCACGTTCCTCGGCGGTGCGCACGGCCAGCCTGGCCTCGACCTCCATGGTGCGGGCCTCGGCGAGCGCGGCCGCGGCCTCCTCGCGTTCGCGGCCCGCGGTCTCGGTGCCCGCGGCGCCGTAGCTGTCGTCGCCGCCGTCGTGTTCCATCTCGGCGTGGCGCAGCCGGTCCTCGAGCTCGGCGAGGGACGCCAGCGACTTCTCCCTGGCCGCCTCAGCGTCGGCGCGCTGGGTCGCCAGGCGCTCGCCCTCGGTCTGCGCCGACCGCGCGGTCTGGCCGACCCGGGCCAGCCGGTCGTAGATCGCCAGCAGGGCCTGGTCGGATTCGTGCAGCGCCATCAGCGCGTGGTCGGCGGCGTCCTTGCGATCGGTCTGCTCGGCCAGCGCGCCCGCCAGCGCCGCTTCCAGCTCCTCGGCCCGGCGCTGCGCGGCCGCCAATTCGGCGGTGGCGGTATCGATCTCGGCCTGCACCTCGAGCTGGCTGGGCATCCGCTCCGAGCCGCCGACGATCCAGCCCGACCCGGCCAGATCGCCGTCGCGGGTGACCACGCGCAGTTCGGGACGCAGCGCGACGAGTTCGGTGGCGGTCGCCAGATCGTCGACGACCACCACCCCCGCGGTGAGCGCCGCCAGCGCGGGGCGCACCGCCTCGGCACCGTCGACGACCTCGGCCAGCCAGCGCGCCCCCGACGGCAGGCCGCCGCGCTCGGCCGGAACCAGCCCGGCGGTGGCGAAGACGAAGGCGACCCGGCCACCGTCGCCGGAGCGCAGCTCGCGTACGGCGGCGTCGGCAGCGGTCGGGGTCTCGGCGGTGATCGCGTCGGCCAGCGGGCCGAGCAGCGCGGCGACCGCGGCCTCGAAACCGCCGTCGACCCGCAGCTGCGCCGAGAGCCGGTCACCGAGACCACTGACCCCGTGTTCGAGCAGCCAGGCCGCGCCGTCCTTGCGGGCCAGGTTCATCCCGAGCGCTTCGATGCGGGCGCCGAGCCGGGCCACCAGCTTGCTCGCCTCGCGGTCGTGCTCACGCAGTTCCCGCACGCGTTCGTCGGCCAGTGCCAGGGCGGCGACGGCGTGCTCGTGCTGGGCGTCGAGGCCCTTCTCCCCCGCGTCCAGTTCGCCGAGTTCGTCCTGCACCGCGTCGTATTCGACCTGGGCGGCCTCGCCGCGATGGCGGGCGTCGGCGATAGCGACCGAGAGCCGGGCGATCTCGGCGTCCACCGATTGCGACTTCGTGCGCAGGTTCTCGACCTGGCCCGCGAGCCGGGCCAGCCCCTCGCGCCGATCGGCGATCGCGCGCACGGCGGCCAGATGCGCCTGCTCGGCGGCCTTGGCGGCGTGCTCGCGGTCGGCGAGCGCCTCCCTGGCGGCTTCGAGCGTTTCGGCGGCCATCTCCACCGCGTAGCGCAGCTCGGCTTCCTCGGCCTCGATCCGGTCGGCCTCGGCCTCGAGCTGCTCGGGGTCGCGGCCGGTCCCGACGGGCGTCTCGGTGTGCAGATGCCGCGCCCGGTCACCGGCGATGCGGATGGTGGCGTTGACCCGCTCGGCCAGCGCGGACAGCTGGAACCAGGTCTGCGCGGCGGCCTCGGCGCTGGGACTCAGCCGGGAGAGCTGGAACTCCTGCTGCGCGAGCGCGGCATTGGCGGCGTCGAGCTCGGTCTGCACGGTGATCTGCTGCTCGCGGGCGTAGGCCTCCTTGCTGAGCTGGGATTGCAGCTCGCCGCGCCGGGTCACCAGATCGTCGGCAGCCAGCCGCAGCCGGGCATCGCGCAGGTCGGCCTGCACGGTCTGGGCCCGCCGCGCCACCTCGGCCTGCCTGCCGAGCGGCTTGAGCTGGCGGCGCAGTTCGGTGGTGAGGTCGGTGAGCCGGGCGAGGTTGGCCTGCATCGCGTCGAGCTTGCGGACGGCCTTCTCCTTGCGCCGCCGGTGCTTGAGCACACCCGCGGCCTCCTCGACGAACGCGCGCCGGTCCTCCGGGCGCGACTCCAGGATCGCCGAGAGCTGGCCCTGCCCCACGATGACGTGCATCTCGCGGCCGATACCGGAGTCCGACAGCAGTTCCTGCACGTCCATCAGCCGGCAGCTGCTGCCGTTGATCTCGTACTCGCCCGCGCCGTCACGGAACATCCGCCGGGTGATCGACACCTCGGCGTAGTCGATCGGCAGCGCGCCGTCGGAATTGTCGATCGTCAGCGTCACCTCGGCGCGGCCGAGCGGGGCGCGACCGGTGGTGCCCGCGAAGATGACGTCCTGCATCTTGCCGCCCCGCAACGCCTTGGCACCCTGCTCACCCATCACCCAGGTGAGGGCGTCCACGACATTGGACTTCCCGGACCCGTTCGGCCCGACGACACAGGTGATCCCCGGTTCGAAGCGCAGCGTGGTCGCGGAAGCGAAGGACTTGAACCCTTTGAGGGTCAAGCTCTTGAGATGCAAGGCCGGCCCGCCTCTCCGCGATCAGGCCAGACTCGAGCGCGAGGAAAGCGGCGCATGCGGCTGGCGGTCGGTATCGGGTTGCGGTAGCCCGTTCCCGACGAGATACCCGTGTGCTCGCGTGAGCATACCCGTCGCTACCGGGTGCTCTGCGGCAGTGCGTACGATCCGGGCCGCGGGGCGGCCACCGGGCCGCCGAGCGTTCAGCCCCGGTGCGGGCGATCCGGGTTGTGCGGGTCCATGTGCTGGACGTGCTTCATGTGCTTCTCGAGCTGGCGCAGGTGGGTCTGGGTGCCCGGCGTGGCTTCCCAGCCGGTGAGGACGCGGAAGACCAGGACAGCACCCCACGGGCCGATGACCCACATCGGCCAGAAGTAGGTGAGCTCGCCCGCGCTCAACGAGATCAGACCCCAGATGACCACCACGATCAGGCTGACGCCGAGCCAGCTGCCCGCCTCGATGCGCTGCCAGACCGGGATCCGCGCGCCCTTCTTCTCGGCGGGCGCGCTCGCCTGCTGCGTGGTCAGCTGCGGCAGGTCCGACAACACGACGGCGAGCTCGTCGCGGGTGGCGGTCGCGTAGACCTTGGCGACGCGCTGGTCGTATTCGGTGAGGTCGAGCCTGCCGTCGGCGAGATGGGTGCTCAGCTGCGCGACGATGGCGTTGCGCTCGGCATCGGACGCGCGTGTGCCTGGGGTGATGTCCATCCCGACATCCTCTCGTTCACCAACCACAGTGGACAGCTGTTTCCAGCCTCCACCCTCCACTGTGTGATGTCAACCGCGGCGCCGGTCACAGGATGGCGAACGCCACCACCAGACCCAGGGCGAAATGCGCGGCGGCGACCACCAGCACCTCGGGGGTGTAGGTGTCGGAATGCAGCGTGCGGCCGATGTCGATGCCGGTGACCTTCTCGATCACCCGCACCGAGACCACCTGCGCGATGATGCCGACCAGGCCGTACACCACGGCGGCGATCAGCCCCTCGGACAGCTTGTTCACCCCGCCGGTGGCCAGCACCGCGAACACGACGATGAAGGCCATGCTGACCATCCCCGCCGCGGACACGATCAGCGCGTTCGGCTGGCCCGCGACGACGAGGTCGCGCAGCTTGCCGGGCGTGGTCAGGTCGATGGCGAAGAAGCCGATCAGCATCAGCGCGAGACCGATGAGGCAGTACAGGATGATGGCGCCGACGCCTTCACCGAGCGCGCTCCAATAACCCGATTCCAGGGCGAGGGCGGTCATCGTGGTCCTTTCGAACAGTGTTGTGTGGTCACGGGTCAGTCGACGATGCGGTGCGGGACGAAGGCGGCGCCGTCGTCGGTGATCAGGCCCGCCGTCTCCCGGATGCCCAGGCCCGCCGCCGTGTCACCGACGACCCAGGCGCCGAGCACCGGGCGCATGCCGTCGAATTCCGGGAGCGGATCGAGCAATTGGTAGACGAAGCCCTCGGCGCCGTAGACGCCGCCGGTCGCGGTCTCCATGCCGGGACCGACGATGGTCATGTTGGCGCCCTCGCGGCCGAGCTTGGGCTTGCGGATGTATTCGGTGAGCTCGTGCGGGCTGTCGAGGTAGGCGGGCAGCAGGTTCGGGTGGCCGGGATACATCTCCCAGAGCACCGCCAGCAGCGCCTTGTTGCTGAGCAGTGTGGTCCACAGCGGTTCGACCCAGGCGGTGGCGGGCAGGCTCTCGACCACGCGCTTGCCGAAGTCGTCGTCGAGGATCCACTCCCACGGGTACAGCTTGAAGGCCGCTTCGATCGGCGCCTCGGCCAGATCGACGAACCGGTGCAGTTCGGTGTCGTAGCCGATCTCCTCGATCGGCAGCGCGACCGTGTCGAAGCCCGCCTCGGCGGCGGTCTCCTGCATGTAGGCGGTGGTCACGTTGTCCTCGCCGGTCGCGTCCGCGCCCGACCAGGTGAAGTGCAGCTCGGTGCCGGGCAGCACGCCGCGCAGCTCGGTCCAGCGTTCCACCAGCTTCTCGTGCAGCGAATTCCACTGGTCGCCACCGGGATACACCTGCTGCAACCAGTGCCACTGGATGATCGCGGCCTCGAGCAGCGAGGTCGGGGTGTCGGCGTTGTACTCGAGCAGCTTGGCCGGTCGGCGCGCGTCGTAGCGCAGGTCGAAGCGGCCGTAGACGTACGGGTCACTGCGCCGCCAGGATTCGGCGATCGGCCCCCAGCTCCATTCGGGCAGGCCGAAATCGGCGTAGCGCTCGGTGAGGACCACGTGCTCGGCCGCGTGCAGGCACATCGACTGCAGCAGTTCCACATCGGCTTCCAGCGCGAGGATCTCGTCCATCGAGAACTCGTAGTGCACCGACTCGTCCCAGTACGGGCGCGGCTGACCGCTGGCATCGCGGCCGGGCGCGCCGTAGACCAGTCCCTGACTCTCGATGATCTGCTGCCAGCCCGGACGCGGCGTACTCGCCACCCGCCGCACTAGGACCCGCTCCCGCCGGTGGACTTGCTGCCGAGCCCGCCGCGCTGGATCGTGGTGCCGCTCTTGGTGGTGATGGTGGCGTTGCGCGGCTTCACCGAGCTGCCGCCGCTGGGCGGCTTGCCGATGGTGGGGGTGCCGCCGTAGTGGTACCGGTACTGCGGCCAGCCGAGCAGGATCAGGCTGCCCGCGCCGCCGTGGCTGGTGTCGCTGCGGAAGTTGGATTTGCCGTCACCGCAGTAGTCGTCGGCGACGACGACCTCGTTGCCGTTCTGGTCGATCTGCACGCAGGACGCGGTCACCTGATCCGGCGCCGAGATGGCGCGATAGGCCAGGTAGCCACCGCCGACCAGGGCGGCGACACCGACGACGGCGACGCCGCCGATCATCACCCGTTTCCTGGTGCGCCGCTTGGCTTCCGCGGCCTCGGCGGCGGCGCGCTGGGCCTGTTCGGCCTGCTTGCGCGCCTTGTCGCGGGCCCGTGCCTCGCCGACCGTCGGCGGGCGGGGCTGGGTGACACCGGGTTCCTGCCTGGCCATCCGGCCGGGCCTCGCCTGCTCGTTCGCCGTCGGTTCCGGCGGCTGCTGCGGCATCGGCGGCCAGCCCGCGCCGGGGTCGGGCGGTGTCCAGCCCGCACCGGGGTCCGGTGGCTGGTGGGGAGAGCGTCCGGAGCCGCCCGCAGGCGGCTCGTCGGGCGGACCAGGGTTCTGTGTGCTCACCGCTGCCGCCCCCTAGCCCCCGAAGTCACCACTAGCGCTCCTCGAATCCCGTCATGTCGCCCCGCGCGGGCTCCCAGCTTTCCACAACCAGGTCGACCCGACCAGGCGCCTGGCCGGACCGTAGCAGGTCCAGCAGCTTCGCGCCCGCCGTTCGCGGTCCTTCGGCGACGACGTGCACCCGCCCGTCGCTGTGGTTGCGGGCATAGCCGGTGAGCCCGAGTTCCAGTGCGCGCGAGCGGGTCCACCAGCGGAATCCCACTCCCTGCACCATCCCGTGCACCCACGCGCTGAGCCGCTGCGGCCCCTCGCTCATGCGTCGATATCGAAGTTCAGCGTCACCTTGGTGCCCGCCTTGAGGGTGCGGCCCACGGTGCAGACCTTGTCGACGGCCCGCTGCACGGTGACAAGTAGTCGCTCGCGCGCGGCCTCGTCGAGCTCGGACAGGTCCAGCTCGAGGACCTCGTCGAGCTGCGGGTACAGCTCGTTCTCGCGGTCGGCGTCGCCGGAGACGCGGATGGTGGCGTCGAAGTCGTCGCCGAGGCGGCGCGAGAGCGGCAGGTCGGAGCTGAGGCCGGTGCACGCGGCGAGCGCGATCTTCAGCAGCTCGCCCGGAGTGAACGCGCCTTCGACGCCCTGCGAGGCGATCAGGACCTCGGCGCCGCGATTGCTGCGACCGGTGTAGGCCCTGGTGCCGGTGCGCTCGACCCACAGCTCGGTGGGTGCGGTGGTCACGGGTGCGTTCTGCTCAGCCATGCCTAGATCCTGCCATTCACGTCGCGGACGATTCACGCCTGGGAACGCTTGCGTGCGCGGCGGCATTCCGACGGGGTGACCCGCGGCACCCCTCATTCCTGGAAGCGGTACCCCATGCCCGCCTCGGTCAGCAGGTGCCGGGGGTTGGCCGGGTCGTCCTCGAGTTTGCGGCGCAGCTGCGCGAGGTAGACCCGCAGGTAGTGGGTCTCGGTGGCATAGGCGGGTCCCCACACCTCGCGCAGGAGTTCCTTGCGGCCCACCAGCTTTCCGCGATTGCGGACCAGCATCTCGAGCATCCCCCACTCGGTGGGGGTCAGGTGCACCGGCTCACCCCGCTTGGTGACCTTCTTGGCGACCAGATCGACGGTGAACGAGTCGGTGACCACCACCGGGTCGACGCTGTCGACCTCGGTCGCGCCGCGCCGGACCGCGGCGCGCAGCCGGGCCAGCAGTTCGTCCATGCCGAACGGCTTGGTGACGTAGTCGTCGGCGCCCGCGTCGAGCGCTTCGACCTTGTCGGCGGAGTCGGTGCGCGCCGAGAGCACCAGCACCGGCGCCGAGGTCCAGCCGCGCAGCCCGGCCAGCACCTCGATGCCGTCCATATCGGGCAGGCCCAGGTCGAGCACGATGACGTCGGGGTGCCGCTCGGCGGCGGCACGCAGGGCGGCCGCCCCGTTACCCGCGGTGATCACCTCGTACCCGCGCACCGACAGATTGATCCGCAAGGCCCGCACGATCTGTGGCTCGTCGTCGACCACCAGCACCTTGGTGGCCGCGGGCGCCTGATTCTTCACTGTTCCGCCTCTCCGGGACTTCTGGCCAGGCTCGTGTGCGTGGGGACATCGGGTCGGCGGCTTGCGGTCGGGTTCCCGCCCGCGTGAGCCCGTGCCCGGTGAGTTACCCATGTCGGCGCGTTCATTCTGTCGTCCCGTGCGGTTCGGCGGTGAGGTCGGACGACGGCGGTACACCCGACGGCAGGTCGACGAGCATCGTCAGACCGCAGCCAGGAGTCGGTTCGGCGTGGACGGTGCCGTCCATCGCCTCGACGAAGCCGCGCACAACCGACAGGCCGAGGCCGACTCCGGTGGTGTTGTCGCGGTCACCGAGGCGCTGAAAAGGCTCGAACAGCTGCTCCTCGGTGCCTGCGGGGACGCCGGGCCCGACGTCGACGACGGCGATCGAGACCCGGTCGCCGTCATGTTCGGCGGTGACTCGTACCGGTGTATCGCGACCGGAGTGGCGCAGCGCGTTGTCGATCAGATTGGCCAGCACGCGTTCGAGCAGACCGAGGTCCGCCAGTACCGAGACCTCCCCGACCTCCACCTTTACCCGGTCCATCGCCGCGCGCCGCAGGCCGCGGGTACCCATCCCGACGCTGACCAGCGCGCGATGCACCGCCTCGTCCATGTAGACCTGCCGCAGCTGCGGGGTGACGACACCGACGGCGAGCCGCGACGAATCGAGCAGATTGCCGACCAGCGCGGTCAGCTGGTCGACGGACTCCTCGATCGCCTCGAGCAGTTCGCCGGTGTCCTCGGCCGAGAACTCGATGTCGTCGCTGCGCAAGCTCGACACCGCCGCCTTCGCTCCGGCCAGCGGGGTGCGCAGATCATGGCTCACGGCCGACAGCAGCGCCCGGCGCAGCCGATCGGCCTCGAGCAACGCGGCCGCCGCACTGGCCTCTTCGGCCAGCTCGGCCTGCCGCACCAGCCCGACGGCCTGGTTGGCCACCGCGTTGAGCACGGGGCGGTCGGAGGAATCGATCGCCCGGCCCGCGAGCAGCAGGTGGCTCAGCGCGTCGCCCGCCTCGATCACGGTGTCGGCGTCGGATGCCCTGGCGGGCGGGTCGACCCCGACGGAGGCGACGATCTGCTCACCGCACTGCACGCTCACCGCGCGCTGCCCGTAGGTCTCGCGGACCTGCTCGAGCAGATTCGGCAGATCGGCGCCGTGCAGGACCGAGCCGGCGAACATCGTCAGCAGCTCCGCCTCGCGCGAGGCCTTGCGCGCCTGCAGCGTCCGCTTGGCCGCGACATCGACCAGGGCCGCCACGGCCACCGCGACGATGAGCAGGACCACCACGGTGACGAAGTTGTCCGGCTCGGCGATGGTGAAGCTGTAGCGGGGATCGGTGAAGTACCAGTTCAGCAGCAGGCCCGACAGCAGCGCCGACAGCCCGGCGGGCACCACGCCGCCGAACAGCGCCACCGCCACCACACCGATGAAGAACATGGCACTGAGCCCGCCCAGCTGCAGCCAGCCGTCGAGGAGCAGCCCGCACACCAGGCTCACCAGCACCGGCACGACGATCGCGGCCAGCCAGGCCGTCACCGGCCTGTGCGGACGCAGCCAGTGCCTGCGGACGCCGCGGTTGGCTTCCTCGTGGGTCACCATGTGGACGTCGATCTTGCCGGAGCGCTGCACCACGGTGGAGCCGATGCCCTCGTCGAGGATCCGCGCCCAGCGGGACCGCCGCGAGGTGCCGAGCACCAGCTGGGTGGCGTTGACCTCGCGGGCGAATTCCAGCAGCGCGGTGGGCACGTCGTCACCGGTGACGGTGTGCAGCGAGGCGTCCAGACCGGCGGCGAGTTCGCGCAGGGTCGCCATCCGCTCGGTCGAGACCCCGGCCAGCCCGTCACCGCGCACCACGTGCACCACGACCAGATCGGCGCTGGCCTTCGACGCGATCCGCCCGGCCCGGCGCACGACGGTCTCCGATTCCCGGCCGCCGGTGACCGCCACGACCACGCGTTCGCGGGCCTCCCACAGCTCGGTGATCTTGTGGTCGGCCCGGTATTTGGCCAGCGCCGCGTCCACCTGGTCGGCCAGCCACAGCAGCGCGAGTTCGCGCAGCGCGGTGAGGTTGCCGGGGCGGAAGTAGTTGCGCAGCGCCGCGTCGACCTTGTCGGCGGCGTAGACGTTGCCGTGGGAGAGCCTGCGCCGCAACGCCTCCGGGGTGAGGTCGACCAGTTCCACCTGGTCGGCGGCCCGGACCACCGCGTCGGGCACGGTCTCGCGCTGCTCGATCCCGGTGATCTGCGCGACGACGTCGTTGAGGCTCTCCAGGTGCTGCACGTTCACCGTCGAGATGACGTCGATGCCCGCGTCGAGCAGCTGTTCCACATCCTGCCAGCGCTTCTCGTGCGCGCTGCCCGGCACGTTGGTGTGCGCCAGCTCGTCGACGAGCACCACCGCGGGCCTGCGGGCCAGCACCGCGTCGACGTCGAGTTCGGGCAGCTCGGTCCCCCGGTAGGCGACCGTCTTGAGCGGAATCCGCTCGATGCCGTCGAGCAGGTCGGCGGTCTTCTTCCGGCCGTGCGTCTCGACGACGGCGGCGACCACATCGCGGCCGCGTTCCAGCCGCCGGTGCGCTTCGCCGAGCATGGCGTAGGTCTTGCCGACGCCCGGCGCCGCACCGAGGTAGATGCGCAGTTGTCCGCGTTTCACCAGTCCATCATCGCGGGTCGGCGGGCCGGGGCAGGCGAGCGCACCGGCAACACTCCGACGGTCACCATCGGCGCGTGCGAGGTGTTCAACCTGCCGAGCACACGGATCAACAGCAGCGATCCGACGAAACCGAGGATCACCGCAAGGGTCACAACAGACACCGCGATCTCACTTTCCGTGAACAGGGGCCCGGCGGCGTCCGTCGCCGGCCGGAGCCCCATTCTCACCGCGTGTTCGTCGCCCGATCTCGATCTTTACGGGGTGTTGACGGCTTTGGCCCCGGCCTTGACGGCTTCCGCACACCCGATCGGGGCGCCCCCGCGTCAACAGGCCGTAAAGGCCGCGCCGCCCGGCGCTAAGGAGTCGTAAGGAACCCACGCCGCGCCCCGTTCCGGCGTTTCACTCACCTTGGCGCTCCACCTCGGAGCGCAAGGAGGTTGGAAATGTCTGTCGTGGTGTTCACGGTGCTCACCGTGGCGATCTTCGCGCTGCTGGGCGTGATCCAGCGAGGGGTGGAGAAGCTGTGATCGCGAACCTTGTCGGTCTGGCTCTGGCCGTCCTCGTCGCCGTGTACATGGTCGCGGCGCTGCTCTTCCCCGAGAGGTTCTAGGTGAACACGACAACCGCGGGGATCGCGTTCGTCGCGGCCCTGGTCATCACGCTGGCCCTGGTGCATGTGCCGCTCGGCGACTACATGTACCGGGTCTACAGCAGTGACAAGCACTCCCGCGCCGAGCGGCTGATCTACCGCGCCATCGGCGCGAAACCCGAGGTCGAGCAGACCTGGCCGATCTACGCCCGCAGCGTGCTGGCGTTCTCGGCGGTGAGCATCCTGTTCCTGTTCTTCTTCCAGCTGGCGCAGGGCGCGCTGCCGCTGCACCTGAACGACCCGGGCACCGAGATGACCCCGGCGCTGGCCTGGAACACCGCCGTCAGCTTCGTCACCAACACGAACTGGCAGAACTACTCCGGCGAGTCCACCCAGGGTCACCTGGTGCAGATGGCCGGTCTGGCGGTGCAGAACTTCGTCTCCGCGGCCGTCGGCATGGCGGTCGCGGTGGCGCTGGTGCGCGGCTTCGCCCGCCGCCACACCGGTGAGCTCGGCAACTTCTGGGTCGACCTGGTGCGCGGCACCCTGCGGATCCTGCTGCCGATCGCATTCGTCTTCGCGATCGTGCTGATCGCCGGTGGCGTCATCCAGAACTTCCACCTGCACGATCAGGTCGCCCAGACCATCGGCGGCGCCCAGCAGACGCTCACCGGCGGGCCGGTCGCCAGCCAGGAGGTCATCAAGGAACTGGGCACCAACGGCGGCGGCTTCTACAACGCCAACTCCGCGCACCCGTTCGAGAACGCGAGCACCTGGACGAACTTCCTGGAGATCTTCCTGCTGATGGTGATCGCCTTCTCGCTGCCGCGCACGTTCGGCCGGATGGTCGGCAGCACCAAGCAGGGTTACGCGATCGTGGCGGTGATGGGCACGATCGCGCTGATCAGCATCGGGCTGACCAACCTGTTCCAGCTGCAGCACCACGGCACCGTGCCGACCGCGATCGGCGCGTCCATGGAGGGCGTGGAAACCCGCTTCGGCGTGGCGAATTCGGCCAGTTTCGCGGCGTCGACCACCCTCACCTCGACCGGTGCGGTGAACTCGTTCCACGACTCCTACACCAGCCTCGGCGGCATGATGACGATGTTCAACATGCAGCTGGGTGAGGTGGCGCCCGGTGGTGTCGGCTCCGGTCTGTACGGCATGCTGATCCTCGCCGTGATCACGGTGTTCGTCGCGGGCCTGATGGTCGGCCGCACGCCCGAGTACCTGGGCAAGAAGATCACCCCGCGCGAGATCAAGCTGGCCGCCTCCTACTTCCTGGTGAGCCCGCTGATCGTGCTGATCGGCACCGCCATCGCGATGGCCATGCCCGGCCAGCGCGCGAGCATGCTCAACGGTGGCCCGCACGGCCTCTCGGAAGTGTTGTACGCCTTCACCTCGGCGGCCAACAACAACGGTTCCGCCTTCGCCGGTCTCACCGGCAACACCGAGTGGTTCAACACCGCGCTCGGCCTGGCGATGGTGTTCGGCCGGTTCCTGCCGATCATCTTCGTGCTGGCGCTGGCCGGTGCGCTGGCCCAGCAGGGCACCACTCCCGCGTCGATCGGCACGCTGCCGACGCACCGGCCGCAGTTCGTCGGCATGGTCGTCGGCGTGACCGTGATCCTGGTCGCGCTCACCTTCCTGCCCGCTCTCGCGCTCGGGCCGCTCGCCGAAGGAATTCACTGACATGACCAGTCCCACCCTCGAAACACCGGCCGCGCCGCGGCCAGAGCACCGGACCAAGGGCGTACAGAAGGGCGTCCTGGATCCGAAGCTGCTGCTCACCTCCCTCCCGGACGCGCTGCGCAAGCTCGACCCGCGCACGCTCTGGAAGAACCCCGTGATGCTGATCGTCGAGATCGGCGCGGTGTGGTCGACCATCCTCGCGATCGCCGATCCGAGCTTCTTCGCCTGGGCGATCGTGGTCTGGCTGTGGCTCACCGTCGTGTTCGCCAATCTCGCCGAGGCCGTCGCCGAAGGACGCGGCAAGGCGCAGGCCGACACCCTGCGCAAGGCCAAGACCGACACCGTCGCCCGGCGGCTGGCCGACTGGACCCCCGGTGGCCGCATCGTCGAGGAGCGCGTCGCCGCTCCCGAACTTCGCCGCGGCGACTACGTGGTGGTCGAAGCCGGTCAGGTCATCCCCGGTGACGGTGACGTCGTCGAAGGCATCGCCTCGGTGGACGAATCGGCCATCACCGGTGAATCCGCGCCGGTCATCCGCGAATCCGGCGGCGACCGCTCGGCGGTGACCGGCGGCACCACGGTGCTCTCGGACCGGATCGTCGTGCGGATCACCCAGGAGCCGGGCGCCAGCTTCATCGACAAGATGATCGCGCTCGTCGAGGGCGCGAGCAGGCAGAAGACGCCGAACGAGATCGCGCTCAACATCCTGCTGGCCGCGCTCACCATCATCTTCGTGTTCGCGGTGACCACGCTCCAGCCGCTGGCCATCTTCGCGAAGGCGAACAACCCCGGCGTGCCGGACACCTCGGCGCTGGATGTGCACGGCATCACCGGCATCGTGATGGTGTCGCTGCTGGTCTGCCTCATCCCGACCACCATCGGCGCGCTGCTCTCGGCCATCGGCATCGCCGGCATGGACCGGCTCGTGCAGTGCAATGTGCTGGCCATGTCGGGTCGCGCGGTCGAGGCCGCGGGCGACGTGAACACCCTGCTGCTCGACAAGACCGGAACGATCACCCTCGGCAACCGCCAGGCCGCCGAATTCGTGCCGATGCCGGGTGTTCCCGACGACGAGCTGGCCGACGCGGCACAGCTGTCCAGCCTCGCCGACGAGACGCCGGAGGGGCGCTCGATCGTCGTGTTCGCCAAGCAGACGTTCAACAAGCGGGAACGCTCGGCGGGCGAGCTGCCCGGTGCCACCTGGGTGGAGTTCACCGCGCAGACCCGCATGTCGGGCGTCGACCTCGCGGACGGGCACCAGCTGCGCAAGGGGGCAGCCGGTGCCGTCACCGAATGGGTTCGCGCCCAGGGTGGTGCGGTGCCCGAGCAGGCCTCGGTGATCGTCGACGGCATCTCCGCTTCGGGCGGCACGCCGCTGGTGGTCGGTGAGGTCAAGGACGGCACCCCGCGACTGCTGGGCGTCATCCACCTCAAGGACGTCGTCAAGCAGGGCATGCGGGAACGCTTCGACGAGATGCGCCGCATGGGCATCCGCACGGTGATGATCACCGGCGACAACCCGTTGACCGCCAAGGCGATCGCGGACGAGGCGGGCGTGGACGACTTCCTCGCCGAAGCGACGCCGGAGGACAAGCTCGCCCTGATCAAGAAGGAACAGGACGGCGGCCGCCTGGTCGCGATGACCGGCGACGGCACCAACGACGCCCCCGCCCTGGCCCAGGCCGACGTGGGCGTGGCGATGAACACCGGCACCTCGGCCGCCAAAGAGGCGGGCAACATGGTCGATCTGGACTCGGACCCGACCAAGCTGATCGAGATCGTCGAGATCGGCAAGCAGTTGCTGATCACCCGCGGCGCGCTGACCACGTTCTCCATCGCCAACGACATCGCCAAGTACTTCGCCATCATTCCGGCGTTGTTCGTGGCGCTGTTCCCCGGCCTGGACGCGATCGACATCATGCGCCTGGCCAGCCCGCAGTCGGCGATCCTGTCCGCGGTCATCTTCAACGCGATCATCATCGTGGCGCTGATTCCGCTGGCGCTGCGCGGTGTCGACTACCGGCCGAGCAATGCCTCGAAGCTGTTGAGCCGCAACCTGACGATCTACGGGCTCGGCGGCATCATCGCGCCGTTCATCGGCATCAAGATCATCGACCTGCTCGTCCAACTCCTCCCCGGGATGTCCTGAAATGCGTATGTCAACCTGGATCCGCCAGCACCTGGCCGCCCTGCGCGCCCTGCTCGTGCTGACCGTGATCACCGGAATCGTGTATCCCGTCGCGGTGTTCGCGGTGGCCCAGCTGCCGGGACTGAACGACAAGGCCGACGGCTCGCTGATCGAGCGCGACGGAAAACTGGTGGGCTCCAGCCTGATCGGGCAGTCGTTCACCGACGCCGACGGCAAGGCCACGACGCAGTACTTCCAGAGCCGCCCGTCGGCCGCGGGCGACGGCTACGACCCGCTGTCCACCGCCGCGAGCAACCTCGGCCCGGAGGACATCGTCGACACGGCTGCCCGCACCAGCCTGCTCACCACCGTGTGCGCGCGCTCGAAGGAGGTCGGTGACCGTGAGGGGGTCGACGGCGCCCGTCAGTTCTGCACGAAAGACGGTGTCGGCGCGGTGCTCTCGGTGATCGGCCCGCGCGATGCCGACGGTGACGTGTCGCGGCCGGTACAGGTCGTCAGCGTCAACGAACTCTGCCCGACGCAGCCGTTCCTGGCCACGTTCCGCGGCGTCGCCGTGGAATGCGCGAAGGAGGGCGAGGACTACTCGGTCGGCCGGATCATCCCGATCCTCGGCGACGCCCCGGTCGACGCGGCGGTGCCCGCGGACGCGGTCACGGCCAGCGGCAGCGGCCTGGACCCGCACATCTCCCCCGAGTACGCGGCCATCCAGGTCGAGCGGGTGGCGAAGGCGCGTGGGATCACCGCCGATCAGGTGCGCGAGCTGGTGGCGGCCCATACCGCCGGGCGCACACTCGGGTTCCTCGGTGAGCCGCGGGTGAACGTCGTCGAGCTCAACCTCGCGCTGGACGAACGCTTCCCGTTCCAGGGCTGAGCACCACCGCGCGACATTCGGGGCCGGATCCGTACGGATCCGGCCCCGTTGCCGTCTACTGCTCTTCGTCGGTGATCAGCGCCCACCCCTCGGGCAGCCCGTGCACGGTCACCGCCGACCCACAGACCTCGAGGTCGACCGTGACGTCACCGAGCCGGAACTCCGAGAGCCGCACACATCCCCACGCCTCCGGCACCTGCGGCCGCACGGTCAGGGTCTTGGCGGGCACATCGGGGTCGAGCCCGAGGAACGAGCGCACGAGCAGCAGCGGCGCGGCACTCGCCCACGCCTGCGGCGAGCACGAGGTGGGATAGGGCACCGGCGCCGCGAAACGGGCCCGCGGGAAGCCGCAGAACAACTCGGGCAGCCTGCCGTCGAACGCGGCGGCAGCGTCGAGCAATCCGCCCGCCAGCTTCGTCGCCAGCGCCACCGCGCCCGGCACATGCTGGTACCGCATCAACCCGGCGACCGCGATCGCCGTGTCGTGCGGCCACACCGACCCGCAGTGATAGCTCATCGGGTTGTAGGCGCCCATGGTCGAGGCCAGCGTGCGCAGGCCGAAGCCCGAGTCCATCTCGGCCCTGGCCAGGTTCGCGATCAGGCTCTCGGCGTGTTCGTCGGTGGCGATTCCCGACCACAGGCAGTGCGCCGCGTTGCTGGTCAGCGCGTCGACCTGGCGCTTGCTGCCGTCCAATGCCACGGCGTACCAGCCGCATTGGGGTAGCCAGAACTGTTCGGCGAACTTGGTCCGCAGTTCGGCGGCCCGCTCGCGCATGCGGGTGGCCAGGGCCGGATCGTCGAACTGATCGGCCAGTTCCGCCCGGGCCAGATACGCCGCGTACACGTACCCCTGCACCTCGCAGAGCGCGATCGGCGCCTGCGCGATGTGGCCCGCGGCGTCGTTGATCCCGTCGAAGCTGTCCTTCCAGCCCTGGTTGATCAATCCGCGATCGGTGGCGCGCACGTACTCGACGAAGCCGTCGTCGTCGCGGTCGCCGAAATCGGTGATCCAGCCGATCGCGGCGTCGGCCGCGGGCAGCAGGGTGGCGATCGAGGCCGGCTCGGCGCCCCAGCGCAGGCACTCGGCCAGCAGCATCACGAACAGCGGTGTGGCGTCGACGGTTCCGTAGTAGATCTGGCCGCCGAGCACCTGCCCGACCGCGGGACCACGCCGCATCTCGTGCATGATCCGGCCCGGTTCCTCCTCCACCAGCGGATCGACCGTCTGGCCCTGCAATTCGGCCAGCTGCTGGAGCGTGCCGAGGGCGAGATCGGTCTCCAGCGGCAGCGACATCCACGCCGTGAGCAGCGAGTCCCGGCCGAACAGCGTCATGAACCAGGGCGCGCCCGCGGCGACGAACGGCCTGCCGGTGCCGGAATCGGTGTGGATCTGCAACGCGCCCAGGTCGCTCTCGCTGCGGCGCAGGATCTGGTTGAGCAGCCCGGAATCGGCGCTGATGTCGGTGGCGGTGGCCCGCCAGGCCTGGATCTTGCGCACCGGCTCGCTGGCCCGGTAGCGCTCGCCCGGGGTACCTTGGGTCTGCGGGCGCTGCGCGGCGCCCGCCGGTTGCGCGGTGATCTCGGTCTGCCAGCGGCCGCCCGCGGGCACGACGACGCGCCAGATCATGGTGCCGGGCAGCACCATCGGCTCCACCGTCGAGGTGAGCGCGAGCCCGCGCGACAGGTCGGCCCGGTCGTGCAGCAGCAGTTCGCCGTCGGAGGTGGTCATCTCCGCGCGGCGGCCGCCCATCCGGCCTTCCTTCACCGAGAACAGGTCGACGAAATCGGCGTCGACGTGCAGCTCGAGCACCACCGCGGTGGCCTCGCGGCTCATGTTCTCCAGGGTGATCAGCTCGTGCATGCCCTCGGCGACGAGCCGGTCGCGCACGACCAGCAGGGTGCTGTCGGCCCGGCCCTGCTGCGGCGGCCTGCGCAGCACGAACCGCGCGGCGAAGGCCTCCGGGCTGAGCACCGACAGCGGCTCGGGCCGCTTGCCGTCGATCATCAGCTCCCAGCGCGAAATCACCCGCGCGTCACGGAAGAACAGGCCCTGCGGCTTGCCCGGCTCGATGTCACCGAGCCGGTCGGACAGGCAGAAGGTGCCGCCTTCGACGAGGGTGACGTTGCCGCCGTTGCCGCCGAGCCCCGCGGGTTCCCCCGCGTTGAGCGGGCTCGGCGACGACGCGTTGTTCAGGCTCATCCGCGCCCGCTGACCGCCGCCCCGACCGGCATCGGCATGGTGAAGGCGTTGCCGTAACCGATCGTGGTGCGGGCCAACAATTGCCGGTACACCTGCTCGTAGCCGCCGCCGAGGGTGTCGGCGCCGAAATTCGCTTCCACGTGTGCCCGGCAGGCCGCCGGATCGAAGGTCGCGACTTCGGCGATGGCGGCGGGCAGCTCGTCCGGTTCCTCGCAGATCCGCCCGGTGACGCCGTCGACCACGACCTCGGCCACCGCACCACCGCGCAACGCGACCACCGGCGTTCCGCAGACCATCGACTCGATCATCACCATGCCGAACGGCTCCTCCCAGCGAATGGGGAACAGCAGACACCGTGCTCCGGACAACAGTTTACGCTTGGCCGCCGCGTCGGCGAGGCCGAACACATGATCGGCGTCGGTCAGCCGCGGTCGCACGTACTCCTCGAAGTAGGCCTTCTCCGGTGGCTCGGAGCACTTGCCCGCCAGGATGAGCGGGATGCCCGCCGCGTGCGCGGCGTCGAGTGCCAGATGGGGGCCCTTGTCCATGGTGAAGCGGCCGAGGAACAGCGCGTAGTCCTGCTTCTCGGTCGCGAACGGCCACAGGTCCGGCCGCAGCGCGTTGTGCACGCGGCCCGCCCAGGGCAGTTCGGGCGCCAGTTCGCGCTGCCGGTCGCTGATCGCGACGAGCGAGCATTCCTCGCCCAGTTCGCGGTAGTAGCGGTAGCAGTCGTCCTGCACCGGCCCGTGCACGGTCACCACGGTCGGCAGGCCGAGATTGGCGTACGCCGGGGCGTTGAGCGGGCCGGCGAAGGTGTGATCGTGCACCAGGTCGATCCCTTGGGTCTCGGCCAGGCGCTCGATCGCGCGGCGCACCCGCAGCGCGTGCACCACCTCGGGGAACGGATCACCGAGTCGTTCCGGGACGATCCGGTCCCACAGCGGGACGAAATCCGCCTTGGTACCCGGCTCGCCCGCGCCGAACAGGGTGACGTGATGGCCGCGCTCGCACAGCGAGTCGACCAGATCGGCGACGACGGCTTCCACGCCGCCGTAGGCCTTCGGGGGAACATCGAAATACGGTGGAACAACCATCGCGATCCGCAGTGGGCCGCCGTTGTGCTCGATCGCATAGAGATCGGACGTGGAGAACCCGGTCGGCGACATTGCCGACGTATCTGCACTCATGACCTTCCTTCCAGGGACACAACCTCGCAACACTTGCGCGAACAAGAGATGGCCGCCTCGGCGGGGGTGGAGACGAGAGCTTCACCGCCGTCCATGGGGCATGGTTGGCCTGGCCAAGCGGGAAGCGCACCACGCGGGTGCCCGCCTGAACAGAGGGGCCGTAGTGGAACGTACCCCGCTACCGGAGAGTAAACCAGTGGGTTGCTGGCAAAACGTGTCGGCGATTCCTTGACGAGACAGGAGATTCCGCCGTCAGGGGCGGTCTACGGCGTACAGAATTTCGGTTCCACCGGGTCGACACATGGGATGTTGCCGAACTCGGTCATGGTGAGCCTGGCCTTACCCCGGGTCAGGTAGTCGAGGAACTGCGCGACCAGCGAATCACCGGCGATCGGACCGTGCGTGTAGGCGTATTCCACGCCGGTGAAGCGGTAGGCACCGGACCGGATCGTCTCCGGCGTCGGGCGCACCCCGTCGATCGTGACCGCCGCGACCCCGTCGGCGATCGCCGAGGTCTCCAGATACCCCACCGCGCCAGGAATTTTGGCAACGAACATAGCCACTTCGTCGGTGACATCGACCTCGCACTGCTCGCCGCCCACGGCCATGCCGACGCAGCTGGTGTAGCGGAACACCTTGCGGTTGTCCTCGAGCAGCCGCGATTCCAGCGCGCGCCGGGTGCCCGAGCCCGCGGTCCGGTCGATCAGGACCACGGGGAGATCGGGTCCGCCGATCTGGCTCCAGTTCTTGATGTTTCCCCGGTACAGGTCCCGGATCTGCTGGGTCGAGAGGTCTTTCAGCCCGACCCCGGGATGCACGACGAGCGAGAACGAGCCAAGGGCCAGCGGGAGTTCGGTGAGCGCCGCGAACGAGGTTCCCTTGGCGCCGTCACCGATCGCGAGCATGCCCGGCGTCGGTCCGGCCTTGGTGATCGCGCGCAGGCCCGGCTCGGTGCCGGTGAAATCGAAGCTGAATCGCGCTCCGGTGCAGGTCTTCTCGTAGTTCCCCGCGGCCGCGCGGATCATCGGCGCCATGGCGGTCGAACCGACGACGGTCAGCTCGCCCGCGGCGCAGTCCCGCGGGGGTGGATCACCGCGCAGCACCGTGGCCAGCAACTGCACCATCACCACCAGGGCGAGGAACACGCTCAGGCCGAGCAGGGCGGGTTCGCGCCGGGAGCGGCTGGTGGTCTCGACGAATCGGCCGCCCTTGAGGCTGCCCGCCTTGGTCACCACCTTCGCCGCGTTGATGTCCTGCGGATCGGGCGCCGGACCGGCGAGCACGGCCAGCACCTTGTAGTGCTCACCGCGTTCGAGCCGTTCGCTCGGCAACACGATCCGCGCGGCATTGTCCGCGCCGACGCCGGCGGCCAGCTCCCGCAGGGCGTCGCTGAGCGCGGTCACCGAGTGTCCGGTGCGGGTGACCCGCTCGGTGACCTCGAGCGCACGGATCGTGTGGTGCGGGAACAGCAGTCGCGGACTCTCGCCGACATAGTCGTCGGCCTCGATCGCCGTGGAGCCGTAGTTCTCGATCCGGATCAGCACCACCGACACCGGATCCGCGGTCGACGTGCCGCCCTGGGCCGTCGCGCCGTTCGGGTCGGCGAGCTGGATCCGGCTGGCCGGCGTATTCATCTGCACGCGGTAACCGAGGCGCTTGCGGCCGACGAAGACGAACTCCCGCAGGAACGCCGCCGTCGCCACGAACAGACCGAGCACCGACAGCACGATCTCGACCGGGAACTCGCCCATCGGCTCCCCTCCCCCACCCGGATACCTGTCTCCGCCTGTCTATCAGGCGGATCCGACATCGCGGCGCCCGGCGCCGGTTGTTCGGCGAGTCTTCACCCGGTGGTCGTCGCGCACCAGGTCAGCAGCTCGTCGACCGGCCAGGTATTGATCACCCGGTCGGCCGGGACACCGTGCGCCAGTGCGCGTTCGCAGCCGTATCCCTGCCAGGCCAGCTGGCCGGGTGCGTGCGCGTCGGTGTCGATGCTGAAGTGGCAGCCCATTTCGACGGCGAGGTCGATGAGGCGCCCTGGTGGGTCGCGACGTTCGGGTCTGCTGTTGATCTCCACGGCGGTGCCGTATTTCCGGCAGGCCTCGAAGACGAGTTCGGCGTCGAAGCTGGACTCGGGGCGGGTGCCGCGGCTGCCTTCGACGAGGCGGCCGGTGCAGTGGCCGAGGATGTCGACATTCGGGTTCGCGACGGCGTAGACCATCCGTTTGGTCATGGTGGCGCTGTCGTCGCGCAGGTGTGAATGCACACTGGCGACAACGACATCCAGCCGTTCGAGCAGCTCGGCGCGCTGGTCGAGGGTGCCGTCGTCGAGGATGTCGACCTCGATGCCGGTGAGGATGCGGAAGGGCGCCAGCTGCTCCTGGAGTTCGGCGATCACGTCGAGCTGGCGCAGCAGCCGGTCGGCGGACAGGCCGTTGGCGACCTTCAGCCGTGGCGAATGATCGGTCAGCGCACAGTATTCGTGCCCCAGCGCGGCGGCGACCCCCATCATCTCCCCGATCGGGCTGCCGCCGTCGGACCAGTCCGAGTGGGTGTGCAGATCGCCGCGCAGCACCGTGCGCAGCGGGTCGCCCGCCGGGCCGATGGGTTGCGCGGCGCCGCGCAATTCGGCCAGGTAGTCGGGAACCGCACCGGCGCACGCCTGTTCGATGACGGCGGCGGTCTTCGGCCCGATCCCGGCCAGCTCGCGCCAGCTGTGCTCGCGCGCCCGCGCGGCCTGCTCGGACTCGGACAGCCCGGCGACGATATCGGCGGCGCGGCGATACGCCTTCACCCGGTGGGTCTCCGCACGGGATCGCTCGAGCCAGAACCCGATCTCCCGCAGGGCCGCCACCGGGCCCGGACCCGCTGCCGTCACCGTGCGCTACCTGATCCGGCCGTACTTGAGGAACGCGACGCCGTCGGCGTACACCCGGCTGGTGATCACCCGGAAGCGTTCCGGCTCCGGCAGTTTCGCGCCGCCGCCGAACAGCGGCCGACCGGTCCCGAGCACCACCGGATGCAGCTTGAGGAACACCTGGTCGATCTCGGGCAGCAGCGCCTGGGCCAGCTCACCGCCACCACAGAGCCAGATCCCCAGTCCCGCTTCGCGTTTGAGCGCGCGGACGGCGGAGATCGGGTCGGCGGTGATCAGCTCGACCCCGGGCGCCGGCGATTCCGGCAGCGTCGTGGACACCACGAACTGGCGCAGGTGCTCGTAGGGGCTGGCGGTGCCGGTGCGCACGCCGAAGTCGTGCGTCTTGCGGCCCATGATCACGGTGTCGAAGTAGACGTTGCCCGCCGCGATGCCGCGCGCCTCGCGCACCTTGGTCGGCAGCGTCTCGGGGTACTGCGAGATGATCGCGGGCCCGTGATCGCCGCCGACCGGGAAGAAGTCCAGGGTCCCGTCCTCGGCGGCGATGAATCCGTCGATCGTCGATGCCACGAAATAGGTCAGCTTGCGCATAACGTCCTCCTGCACGGACCCGGTCCGATACGACCTGTCAGGAGAAACGGTAGCGTGCCCGGATCAGCGGCGGCGAGGCTTCCGCTGACACTTCGGGCAGGAAAACGACGAGCGATTCATGAATTGCTCACGGATCAGCGGCGCGCCGCACCGGTCGCACGGCTCGTTCTCGCGGCCGTAGGCGGCCAGTGACCGGGAGAAATAGCCGGACTCGCCGTTCACATTCACATACAGCGCGTCGAAGGAGGTACCGCCGACGGCCAGCGCCTCGCTCATGACCGCGGTGACGCCGTCGAGCAGCCGGCGCACCACCGGCCGGGAGAGTTCGGCCGCCACCCGCGTGCCGTGCAGACCCGCCCGCCACAGCGCCTCGTCGGCGTAGATGTTGCCGATGCCCGACACCACGGTCTGATCGAGCAGCACCCGCTTGATCTCGGTGTTCTTGGCCCGGATCGCCGCCACCACGGCCTCGGCGTCGAAACGCGGGTCCAGCGGATCGCGGGCGATGTGGGCGACGGAGTCCGGGACGACGGTGCCGTCGACCTCCACGAGGTCGGCCAGCGCCCAGCCGCCGAAGGTGCGCTGATCGACGAAGCGCAGCTCGCTGCCGTCACCGAGGGCGGCGCGGATGTGGGCGTGCTTCTCGACCGGGGCGCCGGCGGGCTGCACCAGCATCTGCCCGCTCATGCCCAGGTGGACGACCAGGGCGGTCTCCGGCTCGTCGAAAGTGAGCCACAGGTACTTGCCGCGGCGCCGCGCGTCCTCGATCTTCAGGCCGGTGAGGCGGGCCGCCAGGTCGGCGCCACCCGCGAGGTGCCTGCGCACGGCCCGGGGATGGGTGACGGTGACGGCGTCGATCGCCCGGCCGACCGCATGATCGGCCAGACCGCGCCGCACCACCTCGACTTCGGGCAGTTCGGGCACGGTCAGGCTTCGGTGGTTTCGGTGGTTTCGGTGGCCGAGGATTCGTCGGTGAGTGCCTTGTAGGCGGTGCCCGCGGCCTTCTGCTCGGCTTCCTTCTTGGACCGGCCGACACCCTGCCCGTACGGACGACCGGCGATCACCGTGGTCGCGGTGAACTCCTTGTTGTGGTCCGGGCCGGTGGAGGTGATCTCGTAATTGGGCACGCCGAGCCCGCGCTCGGCGGTGAGCTCCTGCAGGCTGGTCTTCCAGTCGAGGCCAGCGCCCATCCGGGGGCCGCGCTCGAGCAGTTCGGCGAACAGCCGCAGCACGACGCCACGGGCCACCTCGATGCCGTGCTCGAGATGCACGGCGCCGAGCAGGGACTCCATGCCGTCGGCGAGGATGCTCGGCTTGTCGCGGCCGCCGGTGAGCTCTTCGCCCTTGCCGAGCAGCAGGTACTGACCGAGTCCGCCGTCGCCGAGACCACGCGCCACCTCGGCGAGCGCGTGCATGTTCACCACACTGGCGCGCAGCTTCGCGAGCTCACCCTCGGACTTGTCCGGGTGCTCGGTGTAGAGGCGCTCGGTGATGCTCAGGCCGAGGACCGAGTCGCCGAGGAACTCGAGGCGCTCGTTGGTCGGCAGACCGCCGTTCTCGTACGCGTACGACCGGTGCGTCAGCGCGAGGCGCAGAAGCTCCGGTCGTACGTCGACACCGAGGGCGGTGAGCAGGCTGGCGTGATCGGCCGAACCTGCGGTTTCTTTGCTCGCTGTCACGAATCAGACAGCAGAGGTGACCTGGCGGCCCTTGTAGGTGCCGCAGGACGGGCACGCGATGTGCGGGAGGGTCTTCTCACCGCAGGCACGGTTCGGGCAGGTGACCAGGGTCGGCGCGGCGGCCTTCCACTGGCTGCGCCGCGACCGGGTGTTGGAACGGGACATCCGGCGCTTGGGAACAGCCACGGCTACTTCTCCTCTGTGTTTTCGCTGGCCACGTGGGCATCGTTTGCCACGGGAGCGGATCGGTCTGGGGTGGTGGAACCCTCGGCGGGGTCGCCGGTGCCGGGCGCCTCTGCGGCGAAACTCGCCAACTTGGCCCAGCGAGGGTCCAGTATCTCATGCCCATGATCAGGACCCGCAATCGCCATCCGCACACCGCACTCGGGGCACAGGCCCGCGCAGTCCGGGGTGCACAGCGGCTGCAGCGGAAGCTCCAGCCCGATGGCGTCGAGGATCACCGGCTCGAGGTCGATGAGGTCGTCTTCCATGCGGTAGACCTCGTCGTCCTCGGTCGTCTGCTCGGTGGTGCTGTCCGGATACGCGAACAGCTCCGTCAGACGAATCTCGACCTGGTCGTCGAACGGTTCGAGGCAGCGCGAGCACTCCCCTACCGTCGGCCCGGAAACCGTGCCGGTGACCAGCACACCCTCCGAGACGGCCTGCAACTGCAGGTCGAGTTCCACCACGGCGTCGGCCGGGATGGCGATCAGGTCCAGACCCAGCCGCTCATGGTCGGTGACGGTACGCCGCAGCTCCCGCATGGTTCCCGGCCTGCGGCCGAGACTGCGGACATCCAGCACGAAGCCCGCGTCGGACACAGGACCACTGGTCTTGTGCGGACGCGACGGCGAACCGGAAGCGGCGGGCATCACTGACTCACTTACTTCTGAGGGGATTTGGGCAACCACTCAACAGTACGGCAGGACCCCGCCCGAACTCAAAACGCGACCGCGCGCTCAGCGCCGGTGGTCGGCCGCGTATTCCGGGTATTCGGCGGACTGACCGCCGCGCATCTGCTGACGGCCGCGGGTGATCGTGCGCCGCGTCGTGTTCAGCGTCTCCTCCATCTCGGCGAGCCTGCCGCCGAAATCGGCCATCTGCTCGTCGACGTAGTCGTCGCACTCGGCGCGCACCCGGTCGGACTCGGCCTGGGCGCTGTCGATAAGGCGCGCCGACTCCGCGTGCGCGGCCCGCACGACCTCGGTCTGCGCGACCAGGCGGGCCTGCTCGGCCTTGCCGTCGGCGACCGAGCGCTCGTAGGAGTCCTTGCCCGCCTGGATGGCCCGGTCGGCGTCGATCTGGGCGCGGCCGGTGAGCTCGTCGTACTCGGCGTTGCCGTCGGCGATCACCTGATCGGCCTCGGCCTGCGCGGTCGCGACCAGGCGATCGGCGTGGGTGGTGGCCTCGGCGACCATCCGGTCGGCGTGTGCCTTGGCATCGGCCAGGATGCGGTCGGCCTCGGCGCGGGCCTTCTCGATGGTGGTGCGCGCCTGCTCGTTGGCGGAGGTCACCGTGGTCTCGGCGCCGGTACGGGCGTCGCCGACGATCTTGTCGCGATGATCGAGGACGTCCTGGGCGTCGTCGAGCTCACCGGGCAGGGCGTCGCGGACGTCGTCGAGCAGTTCGAGGACATCGCCGCGCGGCACGATGCAGCTGCGGGTCGGCGGGATGCCGCGCGCCTCTTCGACGATGGCGACCAGTTCGTCGAGTGCTTCGAATACGCGATACATGCTCACTACCCTCCTGCTTCCTCACGGCGAAACCACTACCGCCGTGGCCCAGTGTGCCCGTCGGCGGCGCGTGTTCCGAATGTCGTCGCGGTGTGTCGCGAGAGTGTCCTAGATCGCACAGATATCAAGTGGAGTGAATCCCTCCACTTCCGCTACCATCGGTAGGCACGACATCGCCGTCCGCCGGGAAGCACTGCACCTTTTTTGCTGTTGTACTCCTCGACGCCTTTCACAGGATCGGAGTCGACCATGACCGTTCTGGAAACACCGAGAAACCCGGTGCTGCACGTTGCGGGCATGTTCGCTCCCTGGGCGGGTCCGTTCCCGCTCGTGGCGCCGGTCGAGCCCGCTCCCGCGCTGCGCCCGCGGTTCGACAAGACCCTGGCCTACCTGCGCGGCGACCGCGCACTCCCCCAGCTCATCCGCTTCGCTCTGGTCGGCGGCTCCAGCAATATCGCCTACGTGCTGCTGTTCTTCGCCATGCACGGGGTCGGCCCGCTGATCGCCAATGTCGCCGGTTCGGTCGTCAGCACGATCATCGCCAACGAACTGCACCGTCAGCTCACCTTCCACGCGGCCGACCGGGTCACCTGGTTCACCGCGCAGTGGGAGGGCGGCGGACTGGCCCTGCTGGGCCTGGGCATCACGACGGCGAGCCTGGCCGCCCTCGGGGTGTGGGCGCCCGGCCTGGGCGACAGCGTGCAGGCCCTGGCCGTGCTCGCCATCACCGCCGCGGTCGGCGGGATGCGCTTCCTCGCCCTGCGCGGCCTCGTCTTCTAGCCCCGACGCTCGGCCAAGCGGTCGAGGAGGCGCTTGTGGACGGCGGGCGGGAGCATGTCGCTGACGTCGCCGCCGTAGGCCGCGACTTCCTTGACCAGCGAGCTGGACAGGAAGCTCAGGGACGGGTTGGTGGCGATGAAGAAGGTGTCGACGCCGGCCAGTTTGTGGTTCATCTGGGCCATCTGGAGCTCGTAGCCGAAGTCGCCCGCGTCGCGCAGGCCCTTCACGATCGCGCCGACACCCTCCTGCTTGGCGAAATCGACCAGCAGGCCCTGCCAGGACGCGACCCGCACGTTGGGCAGGTGGGTGACCGATTCGCGCAGCAGTTCCATGCGCTCGTCCACGGTGAACATGCCCTGTTTCTTGGGGTTCACCATGACGGTGATGATCACCTCGTCGAACTGCGCGGCCGCACGGGCGAACACGTCGAGGTGACCGTTGGTGACCGGGTCGAAGGAGCCGGGGCACAGTGCTGCAGCCATGGTTCAGACGCTAGCACCGAATTCGGCGAGCTCGATTCTGGTCTCCCCGTACTTGCGCGGCTTCAGCGGCGCATAGCCTGCGGGCCAGGCGATCTCGGGTGAGCGGATGGACCGCTCGACGATCACCAGCGCGTCGGGCGCGAGCCAGCCGTTGGCCGCCAGCGCGGTGAGGTCGGCGATCACGTCCTCGGTGCTCACGTCGTACGGCGGATCGGAGAAGACCACGTCGTAGGTGCCCGGCGCGGCGTGCGCCAGCACCGTGCCGACCGTGCCGAGGCGCAGTTCCGCGCCGGGCAGGCCGAGCTCGGCGATATTGGCGCGCACGACCGCGGCCGCCTTGCGGTCGGCCTCGACGAGCAGGGCGTGCGCCGCCCCGCGCGAGAGCGCTTCCAGGCCGAGCGCGCCCGAACCGGCGTACAGGTCGACGACCCGCGCGCCGTCCAGGTCCAGGCGCGCGTCGATCGCGCTGAACAGCGCCTCGCGCACCCGGTCCGAGGTGGGCCGGGTACCGGCGGGCGGCACCTTCAGCCGCCGCCCGCCCGCCGTACCCGCGACGATGCGCGTCATTCCGACTCGCGCGCTGCCAGTTCCACCAGCAGATCGCCGCCCTCGACCTGCTGCACCTTGGCGGTCGCGATCCGGCCGACGATGCCGGCGCGCGGCGCGGTGATGGCCGCCTCCATCTTCATCGCCTCGATGGTGCCGACGGTGTCGCCCGCGTGGATCTCGTCGCCCTCCGACACCGCCAGCGTGACGACACCGGCGAACGGCGCCGCGATGTGGCCGGGGTTGTTCTTGTCGGCCTTCTCCGCGGCGGGCACCTCCGACGCGATCGAGCGGTCCCGCACCGCGATCGGGCGCAGCTGCCCGTTCATGATGCACATGACCGTGCGCATACCCTTCTCGTCCGGCTCGGAGATCGCCTCGAGCCCGATGAGCAGCGTGACGCCCTTCTCCAGCTGCACCCGGTGCTCCTCGCCGCGGCGCAGACCGTAGAAGAACTGGTTCTCCGACAGGCCGGTGGTGTCGCCGTACTTCTCCCGGTGCGCCTGGAACTCCGCGGTCGGGCCGGGGAACAGCAGGCGGTTGAGGGTGTGGCGGCGCTCGGCCGAGGTGCCGTCGAGACCGGCCTGGTCGGCCGCGGTCAGCGGGGTCTCCGGCTTGGGCTCGCTGCGCCCGGCCAGCGCCTTGCTGCGGAACGGCTCGGGCCAGCCACCGGCGGGCTCGCCCAGCTCACCGCGCAGGAAGCCGATCACCGAGTCGGGGATGTCGTAGCGGCCCGGATCGGCGGCGAAGTCCTCGATGTCGACGCCGGTGCCGACCAGCGCCAGCGCCAGGTCACCGACGACCTTCGACGACGGGGTCACCTTGATCAGGCGGCCCAGCAGCCGGTCGGCCGCGGCGTACTTGGCCTCGACCTCCTCGAACCGGTCGCCCAGGCCGAGCGCGATCGCCTGCTGACGCAGGTTCGACAGCTGACCGCCCGGGATCTCGTGGGTGTACACGCGCCCGGTCGGCGCGGGCAGACCCGACTCGAACGGCGCGTACACCTTGCGCAGCGCCTCCCAGTACGGCTCCAGATCGCAGACGTTCTGCAGGTTCAGGCCGGTGTCGCGCTCGGTGTGCGCGGTGGCGGCGACGATCGCCGACAGCGCGGGCTGCGAGGTGGTGCCCGCCATCGCGGCCGAGGCGCCGTCGACCGCGTCGGCGCCCGCCTGCCACGCGGCCAGGTAGGTCGCCAGCTGCCCGCCCGGGGTGTCGTGGGTGTGCACGTGCACCGGCAGATCGAAGTTGCTGCGCAGCGCGGTGACCAGCTTCGCCGCCGCGGGCGCGCGCAGCAGACCGGCCATGTCCTTGATCGCGAGCACGTGCGCGCCCGCGTCGACGATCTGCTCGGCCAGCTTCAGGTAGTAGTCGAGCGTGTAGAGCGACTCGTTCGGGTCGAGCAGGTCACCGGTGTAGGACAGCGCGACTTCGGCGATGGCCGTGCCGGTTTCACGCACCGCGTCGATGGCCGGGCGCATCTGGTCGACATTGTTGAGCGCGTCGAAGATGCGGAAGATGTCGATGCCGGTGGTCGCGGCCTCGGAGACGAAGGCGCGGGTGACCTGCTCCGGGTACGGCGTGTAGCCGACGGTGTTGCGACCGCGCAGCAGCATCTGCAGACAGATGTTCGGCACGGCCTCACGCAGCGCGGCCAGCCGCTCCCACGGGTCCTCGTGCAGGAAGCGCAGCGCCACATCGTAGGTCGCGCCGCCCCACGCCTCGATCGAGAGCAGTTCCGGGGTCAGCCGGGCGACGTGCCCGGCCACGCCGAGCAGGCCGTTGGTGCGCACGCGGGTCGCCAGCAGCGACTGGTGCGCGTCGCGGAAGGTGGTGTCGGTGACGCCGAGCGCCTTCTGCTCGCGCAGGGCGCGGGCGAACCCGTCCGGGCCGAGGGCGAGCAGGCGCTGGCGCGAGCCGTCCGGCGGCGGCAGGGTCAGGTCGGCGGCGGGCAGCTTGTCGTACGGGTACACCGTGGTCCGGCGGTCGCCGTGCGGCTTGTTGACGGTGACGTCGGCCAGGTAGCTCAGGATCTTGGTGCCACGGTCGGCCGAGCCGCGCGAGGTCAGCAACTCCGGTCGCTCGTCGATGAACGAGGTGGTGACCCGGCCCGCCTGGAAGTCCGGATCGTCGAGCACCGAGAGCAGGAAGGGGATGTTGGTCGTGACGCCACGGATGCGGAACTCGGCGAGCGCGCGCCGGGCGCGGGCGGCCGCGGCGGGCAGGTCGCGACCGCGGCAGGTCAGCTTGACCAGCATCGAGTCGAAGTAGGCGCCGATCTCCGCGCCCAGGTTCGCGCCGCCGTCGAGGCGGATGCCCGCGCCGCCGGGGGTGCGGTAGGCGGTGATGCGGCCGGTGTCGGGGCGGAAGCCGTTGGCCGGGTCCTCGGTGGTGATGCGGCACTGCAGCGCGGCGCCACGGATCGACACCGTGTCCTGGCTCAGGCCCAGGTCTGCCAGGCTCTCGCCGGACGCGATGCGCAGCTGCGACTGCACCAGGTCGACGTCGGTGATCTCCTCGGTGACCGTGTGCTCGACCTGGATGCGCGGGTTCATCTCGATGAAGACGTGGTTGCCGCGCTCGTCGAGCAGGAACTCCACCGTGCCCGCGTTGCTGTAGCCGATCTGGCGAGCGAAGGCCACGGCGTCGGCGCAGATCCGTTCGCGCAGTGCGGGATCCAGGTTCGGCGCGGGCGCGAGCTCGATCACCTTCTGGTGGCGGCGCTGCAGCGAGCAGTCGCGCTCGAACAGGTGCATGACATTGCCGTGCTGGTCGGCGAGGATCTGCACCTCGATGTGGCGCGGGTTCACCACGGCCTGTTCGAGGAACACGGTCGGATCGCCGAAGGCCGACTCGGCCTCGCGCGAGGCCGCCTCGATCGACTCGCGCAGCTGCTCGGGCGCGGCCACGCGGCGCATGCCGCGACCGCCACCACCGGCGACGGCCTTGACGAAGATCGGGTATTCGAATTCCCGCGAGGCGGCCAACAGCGCGTCGATGTCGGCGGACGGCTCGCTGGACTTCAGCACCGGCAGCCCGGCGGCCTTGGCGGCGGCGATGGCGGTGGCCTTGTTGCCCGCCATCTCGAGCACGGCGGCCGAGGGACCGATGAAGGTGATGCCCTCGCGCTCACAGGCGGCCGCGAGGTCGGGGTTCTCGGACAGGAAGCCGTAGCCGGGGTAGATCGCGTCGGCGCCCGCGCTCTTGGCCGCGTCGATGATCGCCTCGATGGACAGGTACGCCCGGACCGGGTGCCCCTCCTCGCCGATCTGATACGACTCGGCCGCCTTCAGCCGATGGACGGAGTTGCGGTCCTCATGGGGGAACACCGCGACCGTTCCGATGCCGAGTTCGTATGCCGCGCGGAAGGCGCGAATGGCGATCTCACCACGATTGGCGACCAAGACTTTCGAGAACATTGGACCACGGTACCCGGCCGCGACCGCAGCACTGTCACGCAAGGTGGCTTCGCAGCAATCTTCACATCGCACACCCGCCCACCTGCGAAGTTGCGTTCATCGAGCCGTCACATCTCACCGCGGCGGCAGGCCTGCGGTGCGCCGCCGAAGCGCAGGTCACGCGGGCCGCGCCGGGCGGGGTGGTCGCGGCGGCCCGCGCCGAGGCCCTATGCTTGGCGGCGCAGCTGGTTCGCCTGCGCGGTGGAAGAGTCGGAGCCCCGACCTCCCGCGCCGGTGTCGAAGCCCGGGCACACCGTGCCGGGTGAAGAGGGAACCCGGTGGGAATCCGGGACTGTCCCGCAGCGGTATGCAGGAACGACCGCCGTCATCAGCACTGGGCACGATGCCCGGGAAGCGACGGCCAGTAGGTCGGTCGATCACACGACCGGTGCCCGCGAGTCCGAAGACCTGCCGACTGTGCCGGATACGCCGTATCCGGCGGCCACCGCCTCGTGGATCGGGCGCGCGGACCACCTGTGCCGACCCGTCGTGTCCTCACGACGGGTTCCTCCGGTGTCGGCGTCGCCCGCGAAAGGCGTCGGCTCTCCCCGCACGACACTGGAGAATCTCCGTGACTGTTTCGCACTCCCCGTTCACCGCGACGGTTCTGGGCCTGCCGCGGGTCGGCCCGCGCCGGGAACTCAAGCGCGCCACCGAGTCCTACTGGGCAGGCCGGCTCGGCGCCGAGGACCTGCACGCCGTCGGGCGCATGCTGCGCACCGTGCAGTTCGCCGCGTTGCAGGCGGCCGGACTGGATTCGGTGCCCGTCGGCACCTTCTCCTACTACGACCAGATGCTCGACACCGCGGTCCTGCTCGGTGCGCTGCCGCACCGGGTGGCCGAGATCGCCGACCCGCTGGACCGCTATTTCGCGGCCGCGCGCGGTACCGACACCATCGCGCCGCTGGAGATGACCAAGTGGTTCGACACCAACTACCACTACCTGGTGCCCGAGATCGACGCGGCCACCACGTTCACCCTGCACCCGGAGCAGCTGCTGACCGAGCTCGCCGAGGCGATCCAGCTCGGCGTGCAGGCGCGGCCGGTGGTGATCGGCCCGCTGACCTTCCTGAAGCTGGCCAAGTCCGCCGACGGCGCCGCGCTGGACCGGCTGCCGGAACTGCTGCCGCTGTACCTGGACCTGCTGGCGCGCCTGGCCGCGGCGGGCGCGCAGTGGGTGCAGATCGATGAGCCGGTGCTGGTCACCGATCTGACCGAGGCCGAGATCGAGCTGGTGCGCGAGACCTACGCCGCGCTGTCGGCCGCGCCGGACCGGCCCGCGATCCTGGTCGCCACCTACTTCGGGCACCCCGATGCCGCGCTGACGGCGCTGGCGGACACCGCAATCGACGGCGTCGCGCTCGATTTCACCGCCGGTACCGAGACGTCCGCGATCGCCGGGATTCCGGCGCTGGCGGGCAAGCTGCTGGTCGCCGGTGTCGTCGACGGCCGCAATATCTGGCGCACCGACCTCGACGCCGCGCTCGCCACGCTCGGCGCCCTCGGCGGCGAGGTGGCCGTGTCGACGTCCTGCTCGCTGCTGCACGTGCCGTACTCGCTGACCCCGGAGACCGGGCTCGATGACCAGCTGCGGTCGTGGCTGGCCTTCGGCGCCGAAAAGGTCGGTGAGGTGCGGGTGCTCGCGACCGCGCTGGCCGAGGGCACCGGCGCGGTCGCCGCCGAGCTGGCCGCCGCTCGCGCCGCGGCGCGGACCCGACGCACCGACCCGCGCCTGCACGACGACCGGGTCCGCGCCCGGCTGGCCGCGCTCGACGACGCCGACCTCACCCGCTCCCCCGCCGACGAGCGCCGGGCGGCGCAGCGCGATCACCTGGACCTGCCGGTGCTGCCGACCACCACGATCGGCTCCTACCCGCAGACCTCGGCCATCCGCCTGGCCCGCGCCGCGCTGCGCACCGGCGAGATCGACGAGGCCGAGTACGTGCGCCGGATGCGCGCCGAGATCGCCGACGTGATCACCCTCCAGGAGCGGCTCGGCCTGGACGTGCTGGTGCACGGCGAGCCGGAACGCAACGACATGGTCCAGTACTTCGCCGAGCTGCTCGACGGTTTCGCCGCCACCGAGGCGGGCTGGGTGCAGTCCTACGGCACCCGCTGCGTGCGTCCGCCGATCCTGTTCGGCGATGTCTCCCGGCCCGCGCCGATGACGCTGTCGTGGATCGGCTACGCCCAGTCGCTGACGGCCAAGCCGGTCAAGGGCATGCTCACCGGTCCGGTGACGATCCTGGCGTGGTCGTTCGTCCGTGACGATCAGCCGCCGGCCGACTCGGCCCGCCAGGTCGCGCTGGCGATCCGGGACGAGACGGTCGACCTGGAGACCCAGGGCGCCCGGATCATCCAGGTCGACGAGCCCGCGCTGCGCGAGCTGCTGCCGCTGCGCGCGGCCGATCAGCCCGCCTACCTGCGCTGGTCGGTGGACGCGTTCCGGCTGGCCACCGCCGGGGTCGCCGACACCACCCAGGTGCACACGCACCTGTGCTACTCGGAGTTCGGCGAGGTGATCTCGGCGATCGCGGGCCTGGACGCCGACGTCACCTCCATCGAGGCGGCCCGCTCGCACATGGAGGTGCTCGACGACCTGAACGCGGCCGGATTCGCGCTCGGGGTCGGCCCCGGCGTCTACGACATCCACTCGCCGCGGGTGCCCTCGGTCGAGGAGATCACCACCTCGCTGTCGGCGGCGCTGACAGCGGTTCCAGCCGAGCGGCTCTGGGTGAACCCGGACTGCGGTCTCAAGACCCGCGGCCCGGTGGAGGTCGAGGCGTCGCTGCGCAATCTGGTGACGGCGGCCGCCGCGCTGCGCTGATACAGCTCTGCCCCGGACGGCGCGATCCGTCCGGGGCAGGGGGTGCGGGCCGCGTCGTCCGCGATGAGGGGCGGACGACGCGGGCCGGTTCAGTGGCGTGTGGCGGGCACCGGGCGCTGGTCGACGCCGCGATACTCCGACAGCGGCCGGATCAGCGCGTTCGCGGCCGACTGCTCCGCGATGTGCGCGGTCCAGCCGGTGATCCGGCTCATCACGAAGATGGGGGTGAACATCTCGATGTCGAGGCCCATCAGGTAGTAGGCGGGTCCGGCGGGGAAGTCGAGATTCGGTGCGATGCCGGTCCGCTCGGCCATGGCCGCCGCGAGCGCGTCGTACATCCGCACCCACCGCTGTTCCCCGGTCACCGCGGCGACCTCGTCCAGGGCGGCCTTCATCGTGGGCACCCGGGAGTCGCCGTCGCGATACACCCGATGCCCGAAACCCATCACCTTGCGCCGCGCGGCCAGCGTCTCGGCCACCCAGGCGGCGGCCCGCTCGGGGTCACCGATCTCGAGCATGGTGTGCATGACCGCCTCGTTGGCACCGCCGTGCAGCCTGCCCTTCAACGCGCCGATGGCCGCGGTGATCGCGCTGTACATGTCCGAGCCGGTGGAGGTCACCACCCGGGCGGCGAAGGTGGAGGCGTCGAAACCGTGCTCGGCGTACGCGATCGGGTCCAGGCCGCGCCGCCTGCGCATCGCGGCCGCGATCACCGTGGGCAGCAGCGCGGTCAATCGCAGTGCGGCGGCGAGCCTTTCCCGCTCGCCGACGTTCTCGGAGGCGGCGTCCTCGGTGCCGAGGAAGCTCACGACCACCTTGGAGATGCTCGTCGTGTCGACCACCACGCCCGCCAGCCCCTTGGCGATGGCGCTCGATGCGTCTGTCCACTGGTCATGGTCACTCACCCACTGTGAAATCGAAGATGCCGGAGTCGAATTCGTTGTAGCGCTGGTAGCCGAGCAGTTCGTAGAGCCGGGACCGGTGCTGCATGCGGTCCAGCAGGGCCGATTGGGTACCGGCCGTGGCGATCTCGCGCAGGCCGTCCTCGATCGCGCCCATCGCCAGCCGGTGAAGATCAGGTCGGCGCCGGCGTCGGCGTACGCCTCGGCCCGGTCGATCGCCGCGTCCAGCCCCTCGATGGCGCGCGCGTCCGTGCGGGCGCAGAGCACGAAGCCCGGATCGCGGCGCACCGCCACGGCCGCCCGGATCCGGCGCACCAGATATATAGGGAAGCGAGTGGTCGAGGGTCTCGCGGCTGGCGCGCGGGTCGAACTTCTGCGGGTCGCCGGAGCCGGTGCCGATCACGTAGTGCGTGTGATGGCTGGTGTGCAGCACGATCGAGGCGATCCGGGCGGTGTCGGCGATCCGCGCGTGCAGCCTGCGCGCGAGGTCGATCGGGGCCTGGCTCTGGTATTCGGCCGAGTGCTCCTTGGTGTAGCTGTCGCCTGGTAGATGGTCTCGGCGTCCAGCCCGAGCAGGGTGCCGATGCCCGCCGCGGCCGACGGGCCGAGATGGGCGACATGGTCGATCTTGTGCTCGTGCAGGCAGATGGCGCGCACCAGGTCGATCTGGATCTCGTAGCCGGTGGCCAGCCCGCGGATCAGCTCGGCGCCGCTGCGCCCGGCGTGCTGGGCGACGGCCAGGATCGGCGGGATGTTGTCGCCGGGATGGGAATACTCGGCGGCCAGGAAGGTGTCGTGGAAGTCGAGCTCGCGCACGGCCACCCCGTTGGCCAGCGCCGCCCACTCGGGGGAAAAGCGCTGCGCGCCCGGCAGTCCGAACACGGTGGCGCCGTGCCGCGACGAGTGCGCGGGCAGCGGGTGCGCGCTCGCCTGCGCCCTGGCGGTCCGCACCGGGCCGCGCAGGACCGAGGCCGCGGCCACCGCGGCGTTGTCGATGATCCGGTTGACGATCATGTCGGTGACCTCGCCGGATACCGGCACGGGGTCGGTGGCCACCTCCGCCACCAGGGTGGCCAGGTGCTGCGCGCGGGGGAACTCCTCGGCGGCGCCGACACTGCGAACGATATGGGTCTTCACTGATCCTCCGATTCCAGCCGGTCGATCCCAGCCACAGTTCGCACGCTACGCACCTCGAACAACCCGGAGAACATGCTGAACAAGCGTATTTTTGCGTGCGACACCCAGCAAATCAGCGAAGGTTGCGAAGATCGAGCGCTAGAGTCGGTGGGGTGATCTCCGAGCGCTCCGGACCCCAGACCCGACCCACCGGTCTCTTCGCACGTTACGCACCGGTAGTCACAGGTAAAATCCCTTGCAGGACTAGGCTTCTCCCCAGACAATCACGATTTCGAGCGAACTTTGCAAACCCGGCGAGTTAGGATCTCCGGCGTGCGGAAGATGTACGCGGGGGCCAGGCTACGACGGCTGCGTGAAGAACGACGGATGACTCAGGCGGCGCTCGCGAAATCGCTGGATCTGTCCCCGAGTTATCTGAACCAGCTCGAACGCGATCAGCGCCCGCTCACCATTCCCGTTCTGCTGAAACTGAACTCGACCTTCGACCTGGACGTCCAGTTCTTCGCCGCCGACTCCGACGCGCGACTTGTCTCGGATCTGCACGAGGTCCTGGTGGAAGCCGCGGGTGGCGGCGACACCGCGCCGATCACCGAGGTCGAGGAACTCGCGACCCGGCTGCCCGAGGTGGCCCGCATCGTCATCGCCATGCACCGGCGCCTGCGCGCGGCCACCGATCAGCTCGACCTGCTGTCCTCCCGGGTGGACACGCCCAGCGGCGCGCCGGGCACGCCCATGCCCTACGAGGACGTGCGCGACTTCTTCTACGACCACCGCAACCACATCTCGACCCTCGATCACGCCGCCGAGCAGCTGTTCGAGGAGTCGGGGCTGAGCATCGGCTCGCTGGACCGGCAGCTGGCCAGGATCGCCGAGGAACGCGCGGGCGTCACCGTGCTGGTCCGCGGCGACGGCGCCGACCCGACCATCCCCAAGCGCCACTACGACCCCGACACCCGCACGCTCACCCTGGCCCGGCGGCTGCGGCCCGGACAGCGTGCCTTCCAGATCGCGACCACCCTCGGCCTGCTGCTCTACGGGCGCGAGATCGACAACGTCCTCGCCGAATCGCGGGCGCTCACCGGGGAATCCCGCACGCTGGCCAGGGTCGGGCTGGCCAACTACTTCGCGGGCGCGCTGATCCTGCCCTACGGCCGCTTCCTGCGGTCGGCGGAGGAACTGCGCTACGACGTCGACCTGCTCGCGCTGCGCTTCGAGGTCGGCTTCGAGACGGTGTGCCATCGGCTCAGCACCCTGCAGCGGCAGGGCCAGCGCGGGGTGCCGTTCTTCCTGGTGCGCACCGACCGGGCCGGCAATATCTCGAAACGGCAGTCCGCCACCGCGTTCCACTTCTCCCGGGTCGGCGGCAGCTGCCCGCTGTGGGTGACCCACGAGGCCTTCGCGCATCCGGGCCGCATCCTCACCCAGATCTCGGAGATGCCCGACGGTCGCCGCTACCTGTGGATCGCCCGGACCACCCCGGCATCGGCGCAGGGCTTCGGCACGGCGTCGAAGAACTTCGTCATCGGGCTGGGCTGCGATATCGAATACGCCGACCGGCTGGTGTACTCCCAGGGCCTGCAACTCGACGATCCGCAGGTGGCGGTGCCGATCGGGGCGGGCTGCAAGGTGTGCGAGCGACCCGCGTGTCCGCAGCGCGCGTTCCCGCAGATCGGGCGCCCGCTCGCGGTGGCCGAGCACACCAGCACCGACCTGCCGTATCCGCGCCTCCCGCGCTGAGCGTCAGGACTTCGCGAGGTACTCGATGCGCTCGCCGTCGACGGCGGCGTCCATCATCCCCGCCAGCCCGGGATGCTTCACCAGGCCGGGATCGTCGGCGACGACCCGCCTGGCCAGCTCCTGGGCGGCGGTGATCACCTCGAGGTCGTCGAGCAGCGACAGCAGCCGCAGCGACCGCGCGGTGCCGGACTGGGCCGCGCCGAGCACATCGCCCTCGCGGCGCTGCCGCAGGTCGAGCACGGAGAGTTCGAAGCCGTCGGTGGTGGCGGCGACCGCCTCCAGGCGGGCCATCGCCGTGCCGCCGGGCGCGGCGTCGGTGATCAGCAGGCACAGGCCGGGATGCTTGCCGCGCCCGATCCGGCCGCGCAGCTGGTGCAGCTGACTCACGCCGAACCGGTCGGCGTCGACGATCACCATCACCGTCGCGTTCGGCACGTCGACGCCGACCTCGACGACCGTGGTGCAGACCAGGACATCGATGCCGCCGTCGTTGAACTGACGCATCACCTGGTCCTTCTCGTCCGACGGCAGGCGCCCGTGCAGCAGCCCGACCCGCACGCCGGACAGCGCGCCCGCGCTCAGCGTCTCGTACATCTCGACCGCCGCCTGGGTGGTCGGGCCTTCCTTCTCCTCGGCCGACTTCTTGCCCTTGGCGGGCGGGGCGTCGGGGTCCTCGCCGATGCGCGAGCACACCACATACGCCTGCCTGCCCGCGCCGACCTCTTCGAGAATGCGCTCCCAGGCCCGGTCCACCCAGCCCGGATGCAGCTTGCGCGGCACCACCTTCGACACGATCGGCGAGCGGCCCCTAGGCAGCTGGGTGAGAGTGGAGGTCTCCAGGTCGCCGAGCGTGGTCATCGCGATGGTGCGCGGGATCGGGGTGGCCGTCATCACCAGCAGGTGCGGGCTGATGCCGTCCTTGGCCTTGGCGCGCAGGGCATCTCGCTGTTCGACGCCGAAGCGGTGCTGTTCGTCGACCACAACCAGGCCGAGGTCGAAGAACTCCACCGCGTCCTGGATGAGCGCGTGCGTGCCGATGACCAGGCCCGCCTCGCCGGTCATCGCGTCCAGCAGCGCCGCCTTCTTGGCCGCCACCGACATCGAACCGGTCAGCAGCACCACCTTCGTCGACTGCTCGGCCGCGCCCAGCTCGCCCGCAGTGCCGAGGTCACCGAGCATCGCCCGCAGCGACCGGTAGTGCTGGGCGGCGAGGACTTCCGTCGGCGCGAGCAGCGCGCACTGCCTGCCCGCGTCGACCGCCTGCAGCATCGCGTGCAGGGCGACGATCGTCTTGCCCGAGCCGACCTCGCCCTGGAGCAGCCGGTGCATCGGGCGGGTGCGCGAGAGGTCGGCGGAGATCTCGTCGATCACCTGCTGCTGACCCTCGGTCAGCTCGAACGGCAGCCGCTCGTCGAAGGCGGCGGCGATGCCGTCGGTGCGCGGCGGACAGGCCGGGGCGGTGCGGCCCTCGACCTCGTGCCTGCGCTCGGCGAGCACCAGTTGCAGGGCCAACGCCTCGTCGAATCGCAGTCGGTCCCTGGCCTTCTCGATGTCGAGCTTGTGCTCGGGCAGGTGGATCAGCCGCAGCGCGTCGGAGACCTCGAGCAGGTGGCGTTCCGCGCGCAGGTCGGCGGGCAGCGGGTCCTCGATCGGGTCGAGCTGGTCGAGGATCTGGCGGATGCAGGCCAGCAGGTCCCAGCTCTGCACCTTCGCGGTCGCCGGGTAGACCGGCACGAATTCGCGCTCGAAGAACGACGCGTCCACGCCCCCGGCGCCTTTCGCGCTCTGCGCCAGCCCGCGCAACGCGCCGCTGCCGCGCACCGAGGTCAGCTCCTCGACACCGGCCTCGGCCTTGTCGGGCAGGATCAGATAGTCGGGGTGCGAGAGGTTCCAGCGGTCGGGGCGCCACCAGTGCACGGTGCCCGACATCATCGCCCGCACACCCTCCTTCACCAGGTAGCGCACCTTGTCGCCGTTGAAGAAGGTGGCCTCGATCGGGCGGGCGGCGCCGGTGTCGAGCTGCACCTTCAGCAGCGAGCCGCGCCGGTTCTTCATCGGGCGCAGTTCGGTTTTGGTGATCCGGCCGATGACGGTGATGTGCGCGCTCTCCTCCGGTTCCTCCTCGGTGAGCGGCTGCCCCTGGGTGGCGTAGCGGACGGGATAGTGGCGCAACAGGTCCTCGACCGTGGTCATGTCGAACGCCTCGGTCAGCCGTTCGGCCGCCTTCACTCCGAGCACGTGGTCGAGCCGGTCACTCAACGTCGCCATCACTCGACCCCTATCTGCACCAGATCCGCTTGCTGCCCACCGGAATACACCACGACCTCGACTCCGGGGAAACCGGCCGTCACGTGCTCGGCCAGGACGGCGCCCAGTTCGGGGCCCGCGTCGGCGCCCATCAGCAAGGTCACCAGTTCGCCGCCGAGACCGAGCATCCGGTCCAGCAGGATGCGGCCCGCGCCGACGACATCGGGGTCGATGACCACCACGTCCTGGCCGACCAGGCCGAGTCCGTCACCGGGCGAGCACATTCCGACCATGGTCAGGGCGCGCACCCGCGCCGGGCGCAGCGCGCCCCAGCGGGTGGTCGCGGCCGCCTCAGACATCGCGAAGGCGTCGTCGACGGCGATCCGGCCGCGATCGTGGACCGCGAGCGCGGCCAGGCCCTGCACCATCGACGCGCTCGGCAGCAGCAGGACGTCACGTGACCCGTCACGGGCGGCGACACCGGCGGCCACGAGTTCCTGCGCGGGCAGCGCGCCGTTGGGCAGCACGAGGACTTCCCGGTTCGGCATCGCGCGGATGGCGGTCAGCAGGGCGGTCGTGTCGAGCTGGCGGTCCCCGCGCAGCACCACCGCGCCCGCGTCCTCGAACAGGCGGGCGGCCGCCGCGCCGGAGGCCACGGCGAGGATGCCCCGGTCGGCCGGTGGGTTCACCTCGGGCCCGCCCGAGCCGCCGTCGACCGTCGGCCTGCCCTGCGCCGCCGCACCGGTGTTCGCTGCGTGGGGGAACGCACTGCCCGCGTCCGCTGCCCCGGCGACCTGCGCCGCCACCACCTCGCCGGTGCGGCGCGGACCATCGGCGCGCGCACCGTCGCAGGCCGCGTCGGCGAGGTGCTCGGCATGTCCGCCGTGGGGCGCGGTCACCGCGAAGCTCTCGATGCGGATGCCGGTGACGGTGCCGATCGCGAGGCCGGCCTCGATCGCCGCGCCCGCGTCGCGGCAGTGCACGTGGGCCGACCAGGTGCTGTCACCGTCGCCGACCACCACGACCGAGTCACCGAGGACCGCGAGCCGGTCGCGCAAGCCGCCCGCCGCGGCCTCGTCGGTGCCCGAGATCACGTACATGACCTCGAAGTGCGGGTCGGGGGAATCGCGGTGGCCGTCCCAGGAGTCGGCCTCGGTGGTCCGCGCGTCGGACAGGATGGCCGGACGTTCCCGGCCGTCGACGGCCGGCGATCGGGCGAGGTCGCCGGGGCGCTCACCCTCGGGTCGGTGGTCTTCGGCGCCGGACCTGCGCTGGGCTGCGCCCGACCGGTCGGCTCGGAGATAGCTGTCCCTGGCCGGCGCCTGCCCGCAGACCTGCGTCACGAGGGAGTCGAGCAGGACCAGCAGTCCCCTGGCGCCCGCGTCGACGACCCCGGCCGCCCGCAGGACACCCAGTTGCGCCGGGGTTTCGTTCAGCGCACGTGCGGCGCCCTCGGCCGCCGACTGCGCGACGGAGACGAGCGAGAGTTCCGCCGAACCGGCGGCCGCGACGGCGGCGCGATCGAGCACGGTCAGGATCGTGCCCTCGACCGGGGCGCTGAGGCCGGTGCGCACGAGCACGGCTGCCCGCCGCAAGGCCGTCCGCAACCGTTCCCCGGTCAGCGGGCCCCCGACCACCGCCTCGGCGATCCCGCGCAGCACCTGCGACAGGATGATCCCCGAGTTCCCCCGCGCGCCCGTGGTCGCGCCGCGCGCGAGCGCCTGCGCGACGAGATGTGCGGGCACCTCGGCACCGGCACGGCGATCGCCCACGTCAGCGGCACCGATCGGTGCCCGGCCACGGCCCACCGGTGCACCGCCGTCGTCCCCCGGGGCGGTCGCCGGGCCTGCATCCGCGTCCGGGTAGCCGCCGGTGGCCGAGTCGTCACCGATACCGGGATCGGCGGCCATGGGAACGGCGCGACCAGCGGTCCGGTCGGGACGCGCCGCGTCGGGGACCGCACGTTCGGCGGCGGCGACGGCCGCGCGCATGGTGGCGAGCAGGTTGGTGCCGGTGTCGGAGTCGGCGATGGGGAACACATTGAGCGCGTCGATCTCGGCGCGGCGTAGTTCCAGATCGGTGCGGCAGGTCCTGGCCCAGTCCAGCAGCTCGGCGCCGTCCAGCGCCTCCCGCACCTGCGACACCGTCACCTCGCTCACTGTTTGCCGTGCCCGCCCGCCGGGCACCGCACGCCAGGTTAGCGCCAGCAACCGACAGGGGTATGCTGAGCGCGGACGGGCCCGTCATCCGGGCCGTGCCCGGCGTGTCGACCGGGACACCCGGTTTGGAAGTTCACGGCCCGGCCAGCTACCCTTGCAGGGTTGCCTCGCGCGGCCATCCGGTCTGCGCTGGCCGACGCGAGTCGGCAAGGCATTTGACGACATCAGTTTCCGGTACAGCGGGCATCCGTGCGCGCTGACCGCTTATGACATGAAGGAGCTCGCGACATGGCTGCCGTTTGCGACGTCTGCGCCAAGGGCCCCGGTTTCGGGAAGTCGGTCTCGCACTCGCACCGGCGCACCAACCGTCGCTGGAACCCGAACATCCAGACCGTGCGTGCGCAGGTTGCCCCTGGCAACACCCGCCGGATGAACGTGTGCACCTCCTGCCTGAAGGCGGGCAAGGTCGTCCGCGGCTGATTCTCAGCCCGTACATTCTGCCGACAGTGCCCCGGCACCCCGCGTGGGTGGTCCGGGGCTTTGTCGTCGATGGGGGCCGACGTGGCTGACTGGCGCATCGAGGCACTGACCGCCGAGCGGGTCACCGAGCTCGCCGCCTGCCACATCGCGAGCTGGCGGGAGGCCTACGACGCCCTGGTGCCGGGCCACGTGCTGTCCGGCTTCGATCTCGAACGCTCCGCGCTCACCTGGGAACGCCGCCGCACCGACGGCGCGCACCGGCTGCCGATCGCGCTGGCCGGTGACCGGCTGATCGGCTTCGCCTCGGCGACCGAGTTCGAACTGGAAGCGCTCTACGTCCGCGCGGCCTGGCACGGCACCGGCGTCGCCGACGCCCTGATCGAGTCCGCCGCCCCCGGCTCGCCGTGCACGCTGTGGGTGTTCGGCGACTATCCGCGCGCCCACGCCTTCTATCGCAGACACGGCTTCGCCGACACCGGGGTTCGCCGGGTCGACCCCTTCACCCTGCTGCCCGAACAGTGGTGGCGGCGCGGCGCTCGCTAGGGTGACGCCATGAGTACCACCGAACCGGTCACCGCCGTCACGGTCGTCGACGGCGTCCTGCAGCTGCCGATCGCCACCGCCGCCGCGGGCACCTCGATGAATTTCGACCTGATCAACGCGGGCACCGAGGCCCTGCGCGCCCTCGATCCCGAGGTCGGCGCCGTGCTGCTCACCGGCACCGGCGCCAACTTCTGCGCGGGCGGCAACGTCCACCATTTCGCCGGCGCCGAGGACCGTGGCGCCTACCTGCACCAGCTCGCCTCCGAGCTGCACGACTTCGTGCGCGCGCTGGCCGCGACGCCGGTCCCGGTCGTCGCCTCGGTGCACGGCTGGGCCGCGGGCGCCGGCATGAGCCTGGTGTGCGCCGCCGATATCGCGATCGGTGGCCCGTCGACCAAGCTGCGCCCCGCCTACCCGGGCATCGGCCTGAGCCCCGACGGCGGCATGTCCTGGCTGCTGCCCCGGATCGTCGGGAAGAGCCGGGCCGCCGAGATCCTGCTCACCGACGCCGTGCTCGGCGCCGACGAGGCCGTGCGCCTGGGCATCCTGAGCCGCACCGTCGCCGACGACGAGGTGCGCGCCGAGGCGCTGCGGATCGCCCAGAGCTTCGTCACCGGCCCCCGCACCACCTACGCGGCCATGAAAAAGCTGCTGGCCCAATCGCCGACGGCGACTCTGGACCAGCAGCTCGACGCCGAACGCGACAGCATCGCCGCCGCCGCGAACGGCGCAACCGGCCGGGAAGGCGTCGACGCCTTCGTCGGCAAGCGCAAGCCCGAGTACCTCGGGCTGAGCTGACTCGACGTCAGCAGGCGGCGCCGAGGGCGCTGAAGGTGTTCTGCAGCAGGCAGGTCACCTTCGCGTTCACGCCGGAGGAGATGGTGGAGGTGCCGGTGGAGGTCCACTCCTCACCGATCTGGGTGGTGGCGACCGGCGCGGCCTGCTCGTCGTAGGGCTCGAGCGCGAGGCCCGCCGCGTTGGCCGAGGCGGCGCCCGCGGTCAGGGCTGCGGCGACGGCGACGGCGGCGGTCGCGACGGCGGCGCGAACGGTGGTGATGTGCATCGGGTTGTGCTCCTTCATCATTTTCTTCTGGTGCGGGCGACGCCCCGGGTCAGGGCAGCCGCCAGTCGACGGGTTCGGCTCCGAGTTCGTCGAGCAGTTCGTTGACCCGGGAGAAGGGCCGCGAACCGAAGAATCCGCGCGAGGCCGACAACGGTGAGGGGTGGGCCGATTCGAGGTAGGGGATCTCGGCCTCGGTGAGGGTCGGCTTGAGCGAGCCCGCGTCGCGCCCCCACAGCACGGCGACCAGCGGCTCGTCCCGGGCGACCAGCGCCCGGATGGCCTGTTCGGTGACCGCTTCCCAGCCCTTGCCACGATGCGAGGCCGGGGTGCCGGGCGTCACGGTGAGCACCCGGTTCAGCAGCAGCACGCCCTGATCCGACCACGGGCTCAGGTCGCCGCAGGTGGGCGTATCGAAGCCGAGGTCCTTGCTGTACTCGGCGAAGATGTTGGACAGGCTGCGCGGCACCGGCGAGACATCAGGGGCGACAGAGAAACTCAGCCCCATCGCGTGGCCCGGCGTCGGGTAGGGATCCTGGCCGACGATCAGCACGCGCACGGCGTCGAACGGACGGCGGAACGCGCGTAGCACGTTCTCCCCAGCGGGCAGATAGCCCCGGCCCGCGGCATTCTCGGCGCGCAGGAATTCGCCCATCTCGCTGATCCGGTCGGCCACCGGTTCCAGTGCCCGGGCCCAGCCCGGATCGATGATCTCCGACAGTGGTTTGGCACCCATGACCGCACAACCTATCGGTTCCGGGCGCCGGGCGTGGCGTCCGCCCCACGGAACGATTCCCAGCCGGTGCCGCCGGTCGGCGCCGCACCGTCCACGGTGACGCCGCTGCCTGCGGTGACGACCCCGATCGGCCGCCAGCCCGGCGGCAGCGCGGTGCCCGCCGGCCAGGTGCCCGCGAAGGCGTGGTCCTCGCCGCCGGCCAGAATCCATTGCGCCGCATCGACATCGAGCAGTGCGGCGACCGCGGCCAGTTCGGGGTCCGCCAGTGCCGCGCTGTCCACGTCGACAGCGACGCCCGAGGCGGTCGCGAGATGACCCAGGTCGGCGAGCAGTCCGTCCGAGACGTCGGTGAGCGCGGTCGGCACCGCACCCCCGGCGACATCGAGCACAGCGGCATAGGGCGGCTGCGGAACCCGATGCGTCGCAAGAGCATGCGCGAAGGCCGGATCGGAAGGGTCGGCGTCGCCGGACAATACGGCCAGCCCGGCGCCGGACCACCCGAGTTCGCCCGCCACCGCGACGATGTCGCCGACCTGCGCGCCGGAACGGGTGAGCGCCCCCTGGCCACCGAGGTCGCCGAACGCGGTCACCGAGACGACCAGCTGGTCGCTGCGCACCAGATCGCCGCCCGCGATGGACCCGCCCGCGCGCCCCGCCTCGGCCCACATGCCGTCGGCGATGCCGGTCACCACCGCCACGGGGGTGTCGGCCGGGCAGCCGAGCGCGACGACGAACGCCGTCGGGCGCGCGCCCATCGCGACGATGTCGGCGGCGTTCTGCGCGATGGCCTTGCGGCCGATGTCCTCGGGCGCCGACCAGTCGCGCCGGAAGTGCCTGCCCTCGACGAGCATGTCGGTGCTCACCACGAACCGCCCGTCGGGCGCGGCGACCAGCGCGGCGTCGTCACCGGGCCCGAGCAGCACGTGCGGCGCCTGCTCGCGGTTCGCGGTGATCCGGTCGATCAGGGCGAACTCACCCAGCTCACGCACCGTCTGCGGACGGCTGTCCTCGCTGATGACCGGCCCCTTCCCAGTGTGCTGCTGACCGACGAAATCGCCCCGACGGTACCCTTTCGGAGGCGATCGGACACAACGGAAGGACCAGACGATTATGGCGGCGGATTCGTCGGACCCGACAGCGGCGGACGACCGGGACGACACGTCCCCGGGTGGCGACACCCCCGAAGCCACGACCGACCAGTCCGCGACCGGCGCGGCGGACGAGTCGACGGACGCGAGTTCCACCGACGGCGCGGCGAAGCCGACCACCCGGACACAGCCGGACGCCGATGACGACGACGCGTCGACGCCCTACTCCCCCGCGCTCATCGCCACCGCCGTCGCCCTGCCGATCGTGCTGATCGTCGGCGTCCTCGTCGCCGCCGTCATCGCCCTGCGCGCCCCGGTCGAACGCGAGCCCCTCGCCCTCGGCCCGGTCCCCGCCCCGGCGGCCGACAGCCCGGCCTGCCAGGCGCTGCTCCCGGCCCTGCCCGCCGATCTCGGCGAGTACACCAAGTCCACCCTGGTCGAACCGGCGCCGCCCGCCACCCGGGCCTGGCAGCACCCCGACGGCGGCGAGCCGATCGTGCTGCGCTGCGGCCTGGACCGGCCGCTCGAATTCAACCGCGCGTCCCCGCTGACGGTGATCGACGGCGTGAAGTGGTTCCAGGTCCGCGACGAGGTGGGCAAGGTCGGCACCTGGTTCGCCGTCGACCGCGAGACCTACATCGCCCTGACCGTCCCCGACGGCTCGGGCACCGACGCCATCCAGACCGTGTCCGGGGTCGTCACCGCGACTCTCCCCGCCCGCGAACCGACCCCGGGCGAGCTCTGATCTTCGGCGGCCGACAACGTGGTGGTCGAGCCCGCTGTCAGCGCAAACCGGTGCCGCGCGCCACGGCTGTCTCGATCAGCGTCGACACCAGCGCCGGGTAGTCGACGCCGGTCGCCTCCCACATCCGCGGGTACTGCGAGATCGGGGTGAAGCCGGGCATGGTGTTGATCTCGTTGATCACCGGGCCGTCGGCGGTGACGAAGAAGTCGACCCGGGCCAGGCCCTGGCAGTCCAGGGCGCGGAAGGCGCGCACGGACAGCTCGCGGATCTGCTCGGCGACCGCGTCGTCGAGCTTGGCCGGGACGTCGAATTCGCAGACGTCGTCGAGGTATTTGGTGGCGAAGTCGTAGAACTCCGGGGCCGCGGCGTCGGCGTCGGGCATCCGGATCTCGGAGACCACGCTGGCCCGCACCTGCCCGTCGGCGAATTCCAGGACGCCGCACTCGACTTCGCGGCCGACGATGCCCGCCTCCACGATCACCTTCGGATCGTGTTCGCGCGCGGCCGCGACGGCGGCGTCCAGATCGGCCCAGTCGGTGATCTTGGTGATGCCGATCGACGACCCGCCGCGCGCGGGCTTCACGAACGCGGGCAGGCCGAGGCGCGCCCGCTCGTCCACGGTCAGCGTCGCCGTGCCGGGGCGCAGCACCACCTGCACGCCGACCGGCAGCCCCTCGGCGGCCAGCAATTTCTTGGTGAACTCCTTGTCCATGCCCGCCGCACTGGCCAGCACGCCCGCCCCCACGTAGGGGATGCCGGCTAACTCGAGCATGCCCTGGAGTGTGCCGTCCTCGCCGAACGGACCGTGCAGGATCGGGAAGACCACATCGATACCGCCCAGCGTGGCGCCGGGATCGTCGAGGGCGACCAGCGCGCCGCCCCGGCCCGGGTCGGCGGCCAAGGTGAGCGCGGTGCCCGCCGCGTCGACCGCGGGCAGCGCGTCATGGCTGAGTTCGAGCGCGCCGAGGCCGTCGGCGAGCACCCAGCTGCCGGTGGTGGTGATGCCGATCGGCACCACCTCGTAGCGCTCGGGATCGAGGTTGCGCAGCACACTGCTCGCCGACACACACGAGACGGCGTGCTCGCTGCTGCGCCCGCCGAAAACCACGGCCACCCTGATCCGGTTCGTCATGAACGTCACCGTAACCGGTCGGCCGACCTGCGGCGCTATCGACCTACTCGGGTTTGATCCGCCTGCCGAGCAAACTGTCGACCGCCTCGCTGACCGAAAGACCCTCGTGACACACCCGGTGCACCGCGTCGGTCAGCGGCATCTCCACGTCGTGCGCGGCCGCCAGGGCCCGCACCGATGTGCACGACTTCACACCCTCGGCCACCTGCCCATTGGTCGCCTCCTGCGCCGCCTGCATCGACCCGCCCGCGCCGAGCACGTGCCCGAAGGACCGGTTACGCGACAGCGGCGAGGTGCAGGTGGCCACGAGATCGCCGACCCCGGCCAGCCCGGCCAGGGTGACCGGCTGCGCGCCGAGCGCGACCCCGAGCCGGATGACCTCGGCCAGCCCGCGGGTGATCAGGCTGGCGATCGTGTTGTCGCCCAGCCCCATCCCCGAGGCGATGCCGCACGCCAGCGCGATGACGTTCTTGCACGCGCCACCGATCTCGCAGCCGATCACGTCGGTGTTGGTGTACGGCCGGAAATACCCGGTGGCGCAGGCCCGCTGCGCGGCCCCGGCCCGCTCGGTGTCGCTGCACGCGATCACGGTGGCCGCGGGCTGCCGTTCGACGATCTCGCCCGCGAGATTCGGGCCGGACAGCACCGCGATGCGGCCCGGCTCGGCCCCGGTGACCTCGGCGATCACCTGACTCATCCGCAGCAGCGTGCCGGTCTCGATGCCCTTGGCCAGGCTCAGCAGGGTGGCGTCGGGGTCGATGTCGCCCTTCCACCGGTCCAGATTCGCGCGCAGCGACTGCGAGGGCACCGCGAGGACGACCAGATCGGCGCCGTCGAGCGCGGCCCGGTGATCGTCGGTGGCGCGCACGGGTGGCAACTGCACGCCGGGCAGGTAGAACGGATTGCGGTGCTCGCTGTCGAGCGCCTGCGCCACCTCGCTCCGTCTGGCCCAGATCGTGACCTCGGTCCCCGCCTCAGCCAACACCTTCGCGAACGCGGTGCCCCACGACCCCGCACCCATAACCGCCGCCCTCGTCATCAGCTCAATATGCCATGTAAGGATTGATGTCATGCGTCCGCACACCGTGCACGCCGTGATGGCGGTCAAGCACATCGATCGGGCCAAGAGCAGGCTGGCCGACGTGCTGACTCCCGAGCAGCGCGGTCAGCTGGTGCTGGCCATGTTCGCCGATACCGTCGTGGCCGCGACCGCCGTGCCGGAGGTGCTGTCGCTGACGGTGGTCACCCCCGATCCGGTCGTCGCGGCCCGCGCCCGCGAGCTCGGCGCGCACGTCCTCGACGAGCCGGCCGGCGCCCCCGATCCGCTCAACGCCGCGCTGTCCGCGGGCGCGGCCGACGTGCGCGACCGGCACGGCCCGGCCCATCTGCTGGCGCTGCAAGCGGATTTGCCCGCATTACGCCCGGCCGAACTGGCCGACCTGCTCACCGTCGCCCCCGACGGCGTCCGCTCGGTGGTGATCGACCACACCGGGACCGGCACCGCGGCATTACTGGTCCGCGATACGACCGCCGCGCTGGCGCCCCGATTCGGCGCCGACTCCGCCAACGCGCACCGCGCCGACGGCGCGCGAGCGCTCGCCGGACACTGGCCCGGCCTCCGATGCGACGTGGACACCCCCGCCGACCTCGCCACCGTCCACGGGCTCGGCGTCGGCCCGCACACCACGCGCACGCTCCGCGAATTCGGGCTGTCCGGTCATTTCGGTGATCCCGTTCGCACCGTGTGCTAGCCGATCGCCGCCACTGACCAGGATCGGACGAACGCGGCAACGTCATACTGCGGACTGCCCGGTTCGTAGGGGATGATTGACAGCGTGAGCGATACGGAAACCATCAAGCAGCAGTCTCCGATTTCCCCGCCACCTGCGGCCGCCACCGCCTCGGGCGGTGACCCGACGGCGCAGCGATTGCCCAGAGATCGCTACCTCAACCGCGAGCTCAGCTGGCTGGACTTCAACGCCCGCGTGCTGGCGCTCGCCGAGGACGCCTCGTTACCGCTGCTCGAACGCGCCAAGTTCCTGGCGATCTTCGCCTCGAACCTCGACGAGTTCTACATGGTCCGGGTCGCCGGCCTGAAACGCCGTGCCGAGACCGGCCTGTCCGTGCGCTCCGCCGACGGCCGCTCCCCGTCGGAACAGCTGGAGATGATCGCCGCCCGCGCCCAGGAACTCGCCGAGCGGCACGCGCACGTGTTCCTCGACGAGGTGAACCCGGCGCTGGCCGCGGAGGGCATCGACCTCATCGGCTGGGCCGATCTCGACGACGATGAACGGCAACGGCTCTCGGGCTACTTCACCGATCAGGTGTTCCCCGTGCTCACCCCGCTGGCCGTCGACCCGGCGCACCCGTTCCCCTACATCTCCGGCCTGAGCCTCAACCTGGCGGTGACGGTGAAGGACACGGGCACCGGCGGCGAGCACTTCGCCCGCGTGAAGGTGCCCGACAACGTCGACCGGTTCGTGCGCGTGCGCCGCACCAAGGCGCCCTCGGCGATCGCGGCGTTCCTGCCGATGGAAGACCTCATCGCCGCGCACCTGGACCTGCTGTTCCCCGGTCTGACCGTGGTGGAGACGCATTCGTTCCGGATCACCCGCAACGCCGACTTCGAGGTCGACGAGGACCGCGACGAAGACCTGCTGCAGGCGATGGAACGCGAACTCGCGCGGCGCCGTTTCGGCAAGCCGGTGCGGCTCGAGGTCTCCGACGACATGACCGAGCACATGCTGGAGCTGCTACTACGGGAGCTCGAGGTCGACCCCGCCGACGTCATCCAGGTGCCCGGCCTGCTCGACCTGTCCTGCCTGTGGCAGGTCTACGGCGTCGACCGGCCCGATCTCAAGGACGCGCCGTACGTTCCGGCCACTCCGGCGGCCTTCGGCGAGCGCGAGACGCCACGCAACGTCTTCGCGGCGCTGCGCGAGGGCGACGTGCTGGTGCACCACCCCTACGATTCGTTCTCCACCAGCGTGCAGCGCTTCATCGAGCAGGCCGCGGCCGACCCGCAGGTGCTGGCGATCAAGCAGACGCTGTACCGCACCTCCGGTGACTCGCCCATCATCAACGCGCTGATCGAGGCCGCCGAGGCGGGCAAGCAGGTCGTCGCGCTGGTCGAGATCAAGGCCCGCTTCGACGAGCAGGCCAACATCAAATGGGCCCGCGCGCTGGAACAGGCGGGTGTGCACGTGGTCTACGGCCTGATCGGCCTCAAGACCCACTGCAAGACCTGCCTGGTGGTGCGGCGCGAGGGTTCGACCATCCGCCGCTACTGCCACATCGGCACCGGCAACTACAACCCGAAGACCGCGCGCCTGTACGAGGACGTCGGGTTGTTCACCGCCGCACCGGAGATCGGCGCCGATCTGACCGACCTGTTCAACTCGCTGACCGGGTACTCCCGCAAGGAGGACTACCGGAATCTGATGGTCGCCCCGCTGGGTGTGCGGGCGGGCATCATCGAGCGGATCGACCGCGAGATCGAGCTGGCCAGGGAGGGCTTCGACGCCCGGATCCGGCTCAAGGCCAACGCGATCGTCGACGAGCAGATCATCGACGCGCTCTACCGGGCCTCCCAGGCGGGCGTGCCGGTGCAGATCGTGGTGCGCGGCATCTGCGGCCTGCGTCCCGGGGTGCCGGGCCTGAGCGAGAACATCGAGGTGCGCTCGATCCTGGGCCGGTTCCTGGAGCACTCCAGGGTGATCGAGTTCCGGGCCCAGGAGCAGACCTGGATCGGCAGCGCCGACATGATGCACCGCAATCTGGACCGCCGCGTCGAGGTCATGGTGCAGGTGAAGGATCCGCGCCTGGTCGAACAGCTGGCCGTGGTGTTCGATTCGGCGCTCGATCCGATGACCCGCTGCTGGGTGCTCGGCCCGGACGGCACCTGGCAGGCCAGCCCCACCGACGCCGACGCCGATCAGGTACGCGATCACCAGCAGTTCCTGATGCGCCTGCGCCGTCCCGATCAGCCGTGAGCAAGGACGCACAGACCGCGATGCATGATCCCCGGGTCCGACCCAATATCCATGCCGCGGGCGCGGTCCTGTGGCGCGAGAGCGCCGCGGGGCCCGAGATCGCGGTGATCCACCGGCCCAAGTACGGCGACTGGTCGTTGCCCAAGGGCAAGCTCGACCCCGGGGAGACCCCGGTGGTCGCCGCGGTGCGCGAGGTCGGCGAGGAAACCGGCCTGCCGTGCACGCTCGGGCGCTATCTCGGGCACGTCACCTATCCGATTCCCGGCCACCGGCAGCTCAAGCGGGTCGACTACTGGGCCGCGGAGGCGGCGGCGGGCGAGTTCGCCGTCAACGCCGAGGTCGACCAGCTGCGCTGGTTCCCGCTCGACAAGGTGATGGATCAGCTGTCGTATCCGATGGATCGTCAGGTCATCCGGATGTTCGCCCGGCTGCCCGCGCGGACGAACACGGTGCTGCTGGTCCGCCACGCCAAGGCGGGCAAGCGCGCGCGTTTCGACGGACCCGACGAGTTGCGCCCGCTCGAGCCCGCCGGCGAGCAGCAGGCGAAGGCTTTGACACCGAATCTGCTGGCGTTCGGCGCATCCGAGATCCATTCGGCCGATCCGCTGCGCTGTATCCAAACCGTGACCCCGTTGGCGGAACAGTTGAACGCCGAAATCAATTGCGAGCCAATGTTTTCCGAGCAAGGTTACGATTCAGCGAAAAGCGCCGCGCGGCAACGATTTCTGTCGTTGGTAACGGATCGGGGTGTGCCGGTGGTGTGCAGTCAGGGCGGGGTGATTCCGGATCTGACGCAGTGGCTCGCCGAGCGGGGTGGGCTCACCCTGCCGCCCGCGCGCAATCGCAAGGGCAGCGTCTGGGCATTGTCGTTCGTTGCGGACCGATTGGTCGCGGCCGACCATATGGACCGCTCGCTCTCGACGGGAATCGTCACCGCCTGAGTCGCCCGCAGCGCCCCCGAAACAGCCGAAACGGCCCCGGATTCCCGGGGCCGTTCTCGGTCCAGTGGTGGGTGATGCGGCCTACGTGCACATTCCCCGACCCGATCCCGCTGCGGCGGGATCAACGAGCACGACGGGTGGCTGTCTTCTTCGCAGCAGTCTTCTTGGCAGGAGCCTTCTTGGCGGCCGTGGTCTTGGCCGCGGTGACCTTCTTGGCCGGCGCCTTCTTGGCCGCCGTCGTGACCTTCTTGGCCGGAGCCTTCTTGGCCGCGGTCACTTTCTTTGCCGCTGTGGTCTTCTTGGCGGCGGTGGCCTTCTTCGCTGCCGCCGTCGTGGTCTTCTTGGCGGCGGGTGCCTTCGTGGCTGCCTTACGGGCGGTGGTCTTGGCCGGACCCTTCGACGGCGTCGCCTTCTTGGCGGCGGTCTTCTTGGCCGCCGTCTTCTTGGCTGCCGCCTTCTTCGCCGCCACCGGGGCGTTCACGCCACGCTTGACGGCGGGCCCGGACGCGGCCAGCTTCTGCTTACCCGCGATCACCGCCTTGAACTGAGCGCCCGGCCGGAAGGCAGGCACCGAAGTCGCCTTGACCTTCACGGTTTCGCCGGTACGCGGGTTGCGGGCAACCCTGGGGGCACGCTTGCGCTGTTCGAACACACCGAATCCGGTGATGGTGACGCTTTGACCTTTGTGCACGGCGCGAACGATGGTATCGACCACGTTCTCGACAGCCGCAGTTGCCGTGCGCCTGTCCGTACCCAACTTTTCGGTCAGAACGTCGATCAGTTCCGCCTTGTTCATTGAATCCTCCGCAGACTAATGGCCCGTCGTCGGACCGACTAGGTACCACGGTAAACCCAGTTTGAGCAAGAGTCTATGTGCCACGCCAAAATTCATGTGGTTTAGCACACGTCCAGCTACCGCCCCCAGGGAAGCGCCACTAAGCGTCCCAGGTGATTACGCCTGCGAAATAGGCTCCGGCAGCGTCACGGGTTTCCATGACGGCCTTCCCTTTTCGAACTCGCCGATGACGTCGGCCTGCCGCAGCGTGAGGCCGATGTCGTCCAAACCCTCCAGCAGACGCCACCGGGTGTAGTCGTCAATTTCGAACGGCAACACGACGGTTCCCGCCGTCACGGTGCGTGCGGTCAGGTCGACAACCAATTCGAGGCCGGGCTGTTCCTCGATCAGCTTCCACAGCATTTCGACATCGTTCTGTGACATCTGCGCGGCCACCAGGCCGCCCTTCCCCGCATTCCCGCGGAAGATGTCGGCGAAACGCGACGAGATGACCACCCGAAAGCCGTAGTCCGACAGCGCCCACACCGCGTGCTCTCGCGACGATCCGGTGCCGAAATCCGGCCCGGCCACCAGCACGCTGCCGTGGCGGTACGGCTCGGTGTTCAGAATGAAGTCCGGATCGGCCCGCCAACCGGCGAACAAGCCGTCCTCGAAACCCGTGCGGGTCACTCGCTTCAGGTAAACGGCCGGGATGATCTGGTCGGTGTCGACATTGGACCGGCGCAGCGGGACCCCGATGCCTTTGTGAACAGTGAAGGCTTCCATAACGATTCTCCTTCGATCGTGGTGGTCGGGGCTCAGGCCAGATCGGCGGGCGAGGACAGGGTCCCGCGGACCGCCGTGGCGGCCGCGACCAGGGGCGAGACCAGGTGGGTACGGCCACCCTTGCCCTGCCTGCCTTCGAAATTGCGGTTCGACGTCGACGCGCAGCGCTGGCCCGGCTCGAGCTGATCGGGATTCATGCCCAGGCACATCGAGCAGCCCGCCTGGCGCCATTCCGCGCCCGCGGCGGTGAAAATCTCGCCGAGTCCTTCTTTTTCCGCCTGGGCGCGCACCTTCATGGAGCCGGGAACGACCAGCATTCGCACGCCGTCGGCCACATGACGGCCCTTCAGCACATCGGCGACGGCCCGCAAATCCTCGATCCGGCCGTTGGTGCAGGATCCGACGAAAACGGTGTCGACGGTGACCTCACGCAGCGGCATCCCCGGCGTCAGGTCCATGTAGCGCAAGGCCTTCTCGGCGGCGTCGCGCTCGTTCTCGTCGGCGATCTGGGCCGGATCCGGCACGTTCGCGCCCAGCGGCAGGCCCTGACCGGGGTTGGTGCCCCAGGTGACGAACGGGGTCAGCTGGTTCGCGTCGATGTGGACCTCGGCGTCGAAAACCGCGCCGTCGTCGGTCTTCAGTGCCTCCCAGGCGGCCACCGCGGCGTCCCAGTCGGCGCCCTGCGGCGCGTGCGGGCGGCCCTTCAGGAATTCGTAGGTCACCGCGTCGGGGGCGATCATGCCGGCGCGAGCGCCCGCCTCGATGGACATGTTGCAGATGGTCATCCGCGCTTCCATCGACAGCTTGCGGATCGCCTCGCCGCGGTACTCCAGCACATAGCCCTGGCCGCCGCCGGTGCCGATCTGGGCGATCACGGCCAGGATCAGGTCCTTGCTCGTGACGCCGGGGGCCAGTTCGCCGTCGACGGTGATGGCCATCGTCTTGAACGGGCGCAGCGACAGCGTCTGGGTGGCCAGCACGTGCTCGACCTCGCTGGTGCCGATGCCCATCGCCAGCGCGCCGAACGCGCCGTGGGTGGAGGTGTGGCTGTCACCGCACACCACGGTCATGCCCGGCTGGGTCAGGCCAAGCTGCGGGCCGACCACGTGCACGATGCCCTGCTCGACGTCGCCCATCGGGTGCAGCCGGACGCCGAACTCGGCGCAGTTGCGCCGCAGGGTCTCGACCTGGGTGCGCGAGATCGGGTCGGCGATCGGCTTGTCGATGTCGACGGTGGGGACGTTGTGGTCCTCGGTCGCGATGGTGAGATCGGGCCTGCGCACCGGACGGCCCGCCGCGCGGAGCCCGTCGAAGGCCTGCGGGCTGGTCACCTCGTGCACGAGGTGCAGATCGATGTAGATCAGGTCGGGTTCGCGGGCGGAACCTTCACCTTCGCCGGGGACGACGACGTGCTGGTCCCACACCTTCTCGGCCAGTGTGCGGGCGCGCTCGGCCATTGCTTCATCACCTTTCGACGGACATACTTGGAATCTCAAGATATGAGACGTTAGTATCGTTCTATGAGACAGCATAGCGGTATCGGGGTCCTCGACAAAGCCGTGGCGGTGCTCTATGCCGTCGCGGACGAGCCATGCGGTCTCAACGACCTGTGCACCCGCACCGGCCTGCCCCGCGCCACGGCGCACCGGCTGGCGGTCGGGCTGGAGACGCACCGGCTGCTGGCACGTGACGGCAACGGGCTGTGGCGTCCCGGCCCCGCGCTCACCGAACTGTCGGCGGGGGCCGCCGATCCACTGGTGGAGGCCGCAGGGGCCATTCTGCCCCGCCTGCGGGAGATCACCGGCGAGAGCGTCCAGTTGTACTGCCGCGACGGCAACGCGCGCGTCTGCGTGGCCGCGCTGGAGCCGCCCGTCGGCCTGCGCGACACGGTGCCGGTCGGCTCCCGACTACCGCTCACCGCGGGCTCGGCGGCCAAGGTCCTGATGGCGTGGGCCGATCCGGAGCTCCAGCGCACCGTCCTGGCCGACGCGGTGTTCGGCGACCGCGCGCTGGCCGAGGTGCGCAAGCGGGGCTGGGCGCAGAGCGCGGCCGAACGCGCACAGGGCGTGGCGAGCGTCTCGGCGCCGGTGCGCGACGCGGCGGGCGTGGTGGTGGCCGCGGTCTCGGTGTCGGGCCCGATCGATCGGATGGGCAGGCGGCCGGGCGCGCGCTGGGCCGCCGATCTGGTCGCCGCCGCCGAGGCGCTGCACAAGCGGCTGTAAACGAAGAAGACCCCCGGTCGAATTCGACCGGGGGTCTTTCTTTGTAGCCCCGACGGGATTTGAACCCGCGCTACCGCCTTGAGAGGGCGGCGTCCTAGGCCGCTAGACGACGGGGCCAGGACGATCTCACCGAAGTGAAATCTTGCTGGGGTACCAGGACTCGAACCTAGAATGGCTGAACCAGAATCAGCTGTGTTGCCAATTACACCATACCCCAAGGATGGAAACGTCCGACCTCCCTCTCACCGGCTGGTTGTCGGTGTTGCGAGGCCGTGTTCCGCGGCGAGGAGAAGATTACCAGCCACAGTGGGGTAAACTACAAATCGCCTGGTCAGAAGCCTATTTTTGGCTGTTTCGACCGTTCCGGGGCGGCGCGGACGCCGCCCCGGACGCACTCACTGCGCGGCGGGCACCCAACCGCGGGCGGCGCGGAGCCGGTCGAGCGAGACCTCGCGGCCGAGCAGCTCCATCGACTCGTAGAGCGGCGGGCTGATGTGCGAGCCCGTCACCGCGACGCGCACCGGCGCGAACGCCTTGCGCGGCTTGAGCCCCAGATCGTCGATCAGCGCCTTCTTCAGCGCCTCTTCCAGGGCCGGAGTGGTCCACTCGGTCAGCGGCTCCACCGCGGCGATGGCGGCGTCGAGCACCGGGTCGGCCTCGGCGCCGAGGTTCTTGGCGCCCGCGGCCTGGTCGATCGCGAACTCATCCGGCGCCACGAACAGGAATTTCAGCAGGTCCCAGGCGTCGCCGAGCACGACGATGCGGGTCTGCACCAGTTCGGCGGCGGCGAGGAAGGTCTTCTCGTCGATTTCGGCGCCGATATGACCCTGCGCGGTCAGGAACTCGCGCAAACGGTGGCCGAAATCACCCGGCTCGAGCAAACGAATCTGCTCGGCATTGATGGCATCGGCTTTCTTCTGGTCGAATCGGGCCGGATTCGAATTGACCGTCGAAATGTCGAACGCGGCCACCATCTCGGCCATCGAGAACACGTCGCGGTCCTCGGCGATACCCCAGCCGAGCAGGGCGAGGTAATTCAGCAAACCCTCGGGGATGAATCCGCGGTCCCGGTGGACGAACAGATTCGATTCCGGGTCGCGCTTGGACAGCTTCTTGTTGCCCTGGCCCATCACGAACGGCAGGTGACCGAACTGCGGGGTGAACTCCGCGACCCCGATACGCTGCATCGCCGCGTACAAGGCGAGCTGGCGCGGTGTCGAGGACAGCAGGTCCTCACCACGCAGCACATGGGTGATCTTCATCAACGCGTCGTCGACCGGATTCACCAGCGTGTAGAGCGGATCGCCATTACCCCGGGTGAGCGCGAAATCGGGCACGGTGCCGGCCTTGAAGGTGGTTTCCCCGCGCACCAGATCATTCCAGCCGAGATCTTCGTCCGGCATCCGCAGCCGGATCACCGCGGGCCTGCCCTCGGCCCGGTAGGCCGCGATCTGCTCGGCGGTCAGGTCGCGATCGAAGTTGTCGTACCCCAGTTTCGGGTCGCGACCGGCCGCGCGATGGCGCGCCTCGACCTCGTCCGGCGTGGAGAAGGACTCGTAGGCCTCGCCCGCCTCGACCAGCTTGCGCACGACCTCGAGATGCTGATCACGGCGCAGCGACTGCCGGTACGGCTCGTACGGGCCGCCGACCTCGGGGCCCTCGTCCCAGGTCAGGCCCAGCCAGCGCAGCGCGTCCAGGATCGCCCGGTAGGACTCCTCGGAATCGCGTGCGGCGTCGGTGTCTTCGATGCGGAAGACGAAACTGCCGCCGTGATGGCGCGCGTACGCCCAGTTGAACAGTGCCGTGCGGATCAGGCCGACATGCGGCGTGCCGGTCGGCGACGGGCAGAAACGGACCCGTACTTCAGTCATGACTCTCTCTCCGCGGTATCAGCGCTTGGTGGCAACAGGATTGGTGAGGGTGCCGATGCCCTCGACGGTGACCGACACGTTCTGCCCGGCCGCCAGCGGGCCGACGCCTTCCGGTGTGCCGGTGAGGATCACGTCACCGGGCAGCAGGGTCATCACGGTCGACACCCACTCGATGATCTTCGGGATGTCGTGCAGGAACAGCGACGTGCGGCTGCGCTGGCGAACCTCCCCCTCGACCTCGGTGACGATCTCCAGATCGCTTGGATCGATGGCGGTTTCGATCCACGGGCCGAGCGGGCAGAACGTGTCGTAGCCCTTGCCCCTGGTCCACTGCCCGTCGTGGCGCTGCTGGTCACGGGCGGTGACGTCGTTGGCGACGGTGTAGCCCAGGATGACCTCGGCGGCCTTCGCGGCGGGCACGTCCTTGCACGGACGGCCGATCACCACGGCCAGCTCGCCCTCGTAGTCGACCTGGGAAGAGCTGGGCGGCAGGATGATCGGCGCGTTCGGGCCGACGATCGCGGTGTTGGGCTTGAGGAAGATGACCGGGTCGGCCGGCGCCTCGCCGCCCATCTCGGCCGCGTGCGCGGCGTAGTTCTTGCCGATGCAGATCACCTTGCTCGCCAGGATCGGGGCCAGCAGGCGGACATCGGCCAGCGGCCAGCTCCGGCCGGTGAACGTCGGCGAGCCGAACGGGTGTTCGGCGATCTCCTTGGCGGTGGCATCGCTGCCGTCACCTTCGATGCTGACGAACGCGACTCCATCGGGACTGGCAACTCGACCTAAGCGCATGCCCCGGAGTCTATCGAGACGCGCCCACCTGCCCGAACGCGCCCGGGATGCCGGACGCGCGCGGTCATGCGCGCGCACACCGGATGCGGGAAAGCTCACACCGGTGTGATTCGAAGCCGCTGCCCGCCTGCGACATTCGCCACCCGCGCCGCGGGCGCCGGTTGTGATCTGTCAGACACCGAATCGAGGGGCGCCATTCGGCGGTCACGGGTGTACCGTGAACCCAGATGTTCACCACATGAGACATCGATCTCAAATATTGAGAGGCAATCGTGCAATCGGGCGAGGTGAGAATCGTGACAGAGGTGCGGCTGACGGCCGAGACGACCAGGATGAGCGACGGCAGACGCTGGCTGATGCTCGCCCTCGGCGTCTTCGCGCAGACCTCGAGCTCGATCTTCATCCACGGCACGCCGTTCCTGCTGCCCGCGCTGACGGCCAGGGGCGATTCGCTGGCCGCCGCGGGCGCGCTGGTCGCGCTGCCGACCGTCGGCCTGGTGTGCACGCTGATCGCGTGGGGCTATGTCGTCGACCGGATCGGCGAGCGGGTCGTGCTGGTGGCGGGCACGGCGCTGATGTTCGTGGCCGGTGTCGCCGCCGCGCTGGTGGACAACCCGATCGCGTTCGGCGTGCTGCTGTTCCTGGGCGGTGTCGGCGCGGCCAGTTCCAACGGCGCGAGCGGGCGGGTGATCGTCGGCTGGTTCCCGCCGGACCGGCGCGGTCTGGCCATGGGCATCCGCCAGACCGCGCAGCCGCTGGGTGTCGGCCTGGCCGCGCTGAGCATCCCGTGGGTCGCCACCCAGTACGGCATCCCCGCCGCGCTGCTGGTCCCCGCGCTGATGGCGGGGGTCGCGGCAGTGGGCTGTCTGGTCGGCATCGTCGACCCGCCGCGCCCGCCCGCCAAGGCCGCCGACCGCGCCAACCCCTATCGCGGTGATTCCACCCTGTGGCGGATCCACGCCGTGTCGATCCTGCTGGTCTTCCCGCAGGCCACCCTGTGGACCTTCGCCCTGCTGTGGTTGCACCGGGACCTGGGCTGGTCACTGGCCGCCGCGGGCGCGCTGATGACGGCCACCCAGTTCCTGGGCGCCGCCGGGCGCATCGGCGCGGGCGCCTGGTCGGACCGGGTCGGCAGCAGGCTGGGCCCGCTGCGTCAGGTGGCGGTGGCCGCGGTCGTGGCGATGGCCGCGCTGACCGTGACCGCCTGGACCGACTGGTGGTGGCTGGCCGTTCCGCTGATGGTCGCGGCGTCGGTGATCTCGGTGTCGGACAACGGCTTGGCCTTCACCGCCGTCGCCGAGATCGCGGGCCCGTTCTGGAGCGGTCGCGGGCTGGGCATCCAGAACACCGGCCAGAACCTCGCCATCGCCGCCGTCCCACCGGTTTTCGGCCTGCTGATCACCGCCGCCGGCTTCCCCGCCGCCTTCGCCATGGCCGCGATCGCCGCCGCCGCGGCAGTCCCCCTGGTCCCGCGAGCGACCGGAAAATAGCTGCCACACAGCGGAACCACCGAAGGCCCGCCCCGGCGAACCGGGACGGGCCTTCGGTTGTTCAGAATTCGATCAGCTGTGCAGGGTCGAACGACACCCGAGCATCATCGACGCCCGGGATTTCGGCAGTGAACATCGCACCAGAGCTCACCGGTGGATCCGCGCGATAGGTTCCGGTATCGGTGTCGAGCCGGAGACGGAGCAGGCGAATGTCGGGCCGGTGCTCGACGATCCAGTACTCCGGGATACCCAGTTCCGCATACTCACGGACCTTCCGCACCCGGTCGGTGCGCTCGCTGCCGCTCCCCGGTGAGACCACCTCGGCTGCCAGCAACAGGTCCAAACCCGGCAGCAGCTTCGGCACTTCGTCGACGATCACCGCCCGCGCGACATCGCGCGGGACCATCAGCACATCCGGTTTCCGGACTCCGGTCGGTGTGCTGACCTCCCATTCGCCCCCGTCGAGCACCACCAGCGAGTCGTCGGGCAACGAGTCCTGCAGAATTCCGCCGAGTCGCCGCGCGATCCAGTTGTGCCGAGCCCCCGCAGCCACCTCGACCAACCACCCGTCCTCGAGTTCGAACCCTTTGCCGTCCTCTGGCAGGTCGTGCAGATCGAGCACAGTGTAGGGGCCGTAGCCGCTGTCACCGGCAGCGCGGTCCACGGTCATCTCGCCTCCAGATCTGTGCCGCGGGCTCCCCGGGTCGGTCCGGCGCCCGGGTGCGGCAGGCCCCGGTGGGTTCAGTCTAGGACGACGTCACCTGCCATGACACGAACCGGACCGTCGGCAACCACGAGAGCCCGTTCCAGCGGCATGCCGGAACGGGCTCTCAGGTCCTGAGTCCTCAGACGATGGCGGCGATCCGGTCGCCGACCTCGACGGTGGAGGCGGTGCCGGTGCGCGAGGCCAGGTCCTTGGCGACGGCGGACTCGATGCGGGCCGCTCCCTCGGTGTTGCCGAGGTGGTTGAGCAGCAGCGAGACCGACAGGATGGCGGCGGTCGGGTCGGCCTTGGACTGGCCCGCGATATCGGGGGCGCTGCCGTGGACCGGCTCGAACATCGACGGGTTCACGCCGGAGGCGTCGATGTTGCCCGAGGCGGCCAGGCCGATGCCACCGCTGACGGCGGCGGCCAGGTCGGTGATGATGTCGCCGAACAGGTTGTCGGTGACGATCACGTCGAAGCGGCCCGGGTCGGTCACCATGTGGATGGTGGCGGCGTCGATGTGCTGGTAGGCGGTCTGCACGTCCGGGAACTCGGCGGCGACCTCGTCGACGGTGCGCTGCCACAGCGAACCGGCGAAAGCGAGCACGTTGTTCTTGTGCACCAGCGTCAGGTGCTTGCGGCGCGCCTGCGCGGTGGCGAAGGCGTAGCGCACGACGCGCTCGATGCCGAAGCGGGTGTTGTTGGAGACCTCGGTGGCCACCTCGTGCGGCGTGCCGACGCGGATCGCGCCGCCGGTGCCGGTGTACGGGCCCTCGGTGCCCTCGCGCACGACGACGAAGTCGATGTCCGGGTTGCCCGCGAGCGGGCTGGTGACGCCGGCGTGCAGCTTCGAGGGCCGCAGGTTCACGTGGTGGTCCAGCGCGAAGCGGGTCTTGAGCAGCAGACCGCGCTCGAGCACGCCGCTGGGCACCGACGGGTCACCGATCGCGCCGAGCAGGATCGCGTCGTGCTGCTTGAGCTCGGGCAGCACCGACTCCGGCAGGATCTCGCCGGTGCGGTGGTAGCGGGCGGCGCCCAGGTCGTATTCGGTCTTCTCGACGCCGGGCGAGACCACGTCGAGCACCTTGAGCGCCTCGGCGATGACCTCGGGACCGATGCCGTCACCGGCGATAACTGCGAGTTTCATGAACTAGCTCCGTTCGAAGTCGGGGCGGATCGTGCCGCGCCGCGGATACAGGAGCGCGCCGTCACCGTGGGGTGACGGCGCGCAGCTGCCGATGTCCCGGCTATCGGGACGTCACAACTCAGGCCAGGTCGACGAGGACGACCTTCGAGGCGCCGACGGCCTCGGCGATCGCGGTCTGCACCTCGGCGGAGACCTCACGGTTGACGCGCAGCACCACGGTGGCGCCCTCGGCGTCCACGTCCTGGCTCAGCTGCGCGGCCAGGATGTCGATCTCGGCCTCGCCCAGCTTGGTGCCGATCTTGCCCAGCGCGCCCGGCTTGTCGCCGTAGTTCAGCACGGCCAGGTTCAGGCCCTCGGCGCGCATGTCGTAGTTGCGGCCGTTGATGTTGACGATCTTCTCGACCAGGCTCGGCTCGGTCAGCGTGCCTGCCACGTTCAGGGTCGAGCCGTCGCCGAACACGGCGCGCAGGTCGACGACGCTGCGGTGGTTCGGGCTCTCGGTGGCGGTGGTGACCTCGGCGGTGATGCCGCGCTCCTTGGCCAGCGCCGGGGCGTTGACGAAGGTGACCTGGTCCTCGACCAGCGCCGAGAACACACCGCGCAGCGCGGACAGCTCCAGCACGGCCACGTCCTGCGAGGCCAGCTCGCCGCGCACCTGCACCTCGACGCTGACGGGCAGCTCGTTGGCGATGGCGCCGAGCAGCGCACCCTGCTTGCGGACGACGTCGAGCCACGGCGCGACGACATCGTTGACCGCGCCACCGGTGACGTTCACCGCACCCGGCACGAACTCACCGGCCAGCGCCAGCAGCACCGACTTGGCGACATCGGTGCCGGCGCGGTCCTGGGCCTCGGCGGTGGAGGCGCCCAGGTGCGGGGTCACGACGACCTCGGGCAGGTCGAACAGCGGGCTGTCGGTGCACGGCTCGGTCTCGAACACGTCCAGGCCGGCGGCACGCACGTGGCCGGACTTGATGGCGTCGGCGAGCGCCTGCTCGTCGATCAGGCCACCGCGCGCGGCGTTGACGATGATGACGCCCGGCTTGGTCTTGGCCAGGGTCTCGGCGTTGAGCATGCCCTTGGTCTCGGGCGTCTTGGGCAGGTGGATCGAGATGAAGTCGGCGCGCTCGAGCACCTCCTCCAGGCTCAGCAGCTCGATGCCGAGCTGGGCGGCACGCGCGGGCGAGGTGTAGGGGTCGTACGCGACGATTTTGGTCTCGAAGGCCGCCAGACGCTGCGCGAACAGCTGGCCGATGCGGCCGAGGCCGATGACGCCGACGGTCTTGCCGAGGATCTCGACACCGTTGAACTTGCTGCGCTTCCAGGTCTTCTCGCGCAGGGTCGCGTCGGCGGCCGGGATCTGGCGGGCGGCGGCGAGCAGCAGGGTGACCGCGTGCTCGGCGGCGGTGTGGATGTTGGAGGTCGGCGCGTTGACGACCATCACGCCACGCTCGGTGGCGGCGGGCACGTCGACGTTGTCGAGGCCCACGCCGGCACGGGCGACGATCTGGAGCTTCTTGCCCGCCTCGAGCACCTCGGCGTCGACGGTGGTGGCGGAGCGCACGAGCAGCGCGTCGGCCTCGGGGACCGCGGCGAGCAGCGCCGGGCGGTCGGGGCCGTCGACCCAGCGAACCTCGACACCGTCACCGAGCGCGTCGACGGTCGACTGGGCGAGCTTGTCGGCGATCAGAACTACAGGACGGCCTGCTTGGCTCACTGTGGGGTACTCCTGGGGAAGAAAGGGGTCGGCAGTTACCGCCGACCAGAATAGTCGCCGGGGTTCGGGTGCCCTTACCCCCCTGCCCGAAAACCGGGTGAACCCTGGGCGTCGCCCCGCCTACCATCACGCCATGTCCTTGCGCACCGTCCCCGCCTCGATGGATCCGGCCGTCGTGGCCGCCGTCGACGCCGAGCTCGACCGGGTGGCGGCCGAGCACGGCGTGACGATTCGCCTGGCCATCGAAAGCGGTAGCCGGGCTTGGGGTTTCCCCTCACCGGACTCCGATTACGACTGCCGTTTCGTCTATGTGGCGAGCCTCGAGACCTACCTGTCGCCGTGGTCGACCCGCGATGTCATCGAGACGCCGCTGGTCGGGCTGCTCGACGTGAACGGCTGGGATCTGGCCAAGGCGCTGCGCCTGCTGGTCCGGGGCAACGCCGTGCTGGTGGAGTGGCTGATGTCACCCATCGTCTACCGCGGCGACGAGGCGTTCCGCACCCGGCTGCGCGCGGTGGCCGAGGAGGTGGCCGATCGCGACCGCATCGCCAGCCACTACCTGCACCTCGGTACCCGCCAGTGGGCGTTGTTCCAGCGCAACGGTGGTTTGAAGAAGGTGTTCTACGCGCTGCGCCCGGCGATGGCGCTGCGCTGGCTGCGCGAGCATCCCGGCGCCGCGGTGGCGCCGATGCACCTGCCGACCCTGCTGGCCCAGTGCGAGCTACCCGCCGACCTGGTCGCCGCGATCGGCGAGCTGACGGCGCTCAAGTCCAGGACCAGGGAGATGGGGACGGGCGAGCCGCCGCGGCTGATCACCGATTTCATCGCGGCCGAGTTCGAGGTGGCGACCGCGGAGTTCACCGCGCGCGGGCCGCGGGATCTGACGGCGGCGCGGGCCGTGACCGACGAGTTCTTCCGCGCGGAGGCACTGGCCCCCAGATAGCAGAAACTCCGCACCTACCGGTGCGGAGCTTCACGTTCGTACGCTGGTCGAGCGCAGAATCAGAGGACGCGGACGTCCTGAGCCTGCGGGCCCTTCTGACCCTGACCGATCTCGAACTCCACACGCTGGCCCTCGTCGAGGGAGCGGAAGCCCGAGCCGCTAACAGCCGAGTAGTGCACGAAGACGTCGGGTCCGCCGCCGTCCTGCGCGATGAAGCCGAAGCCCTTCTCGCTGTTGAACCACTTCACAATGCCCTGAGCCATTTCAAAACCTTCTGTAGACGAGCCAGGTCCTAATAGTCCGGTCCCGGTCTCGGCTTCAACAATGCCATGATCCGACGAATTCCTCCACACCCGAGCTCGCGCACTGTGAGGAACCCAACCCGCGGTTGCTGCCACCTGGTGCTGTCACACAGCGGGCGCGCCGGGCAACGAGGTGGATGCTCGGCGTATGCCGAGGTAGTTGCGGCGCGGATGCCGGATTCCCGCGGAAGCGCTCACCAAACCGACTGGCACGGTTCACCATCGACACCTCTACGTGGCAGTGAGCCGTCACCGTCAGCATCCCTAGACATTTTCGAGAAACCCAGTACGGCAAATTTCCTACCAGCGTATTTTCCGAGATCGTGAGGGAGCACACACCTCGTGGAGAAATCACGCAAGGAGTAGACAGTGCTGGACATCAACCATTTCACCTACGGCTGGGTAACCCCACTGCTGGCGTATCTCATGTCGGTCCTCGGGTCGATGCTGGCACTGCGTTGCATGGTTCGCTCGCGCGCTTCCGGTAGTCACGGCGGCTGGCTCACCGCGGCCGCGATCGCCCTCGGCGGCACCGGAATCTGGGTCATGCATTTCATCGCGATGCTCGGTTTCTCCGTGCACGGCGCGACCATCCGCTACAACGTCCCGATCACCTTGTTCAGCGCCGCCGTGGCGATGGGCGTGGTGTGGCTCGGACTGTCGATCGTGGTGCGGCGCAGCTGGGACAGCGCGGCCCTCCCGGTGGGCGGGACGATCACCGGACTCGGGGTCGGCGCGATGCACTATTCCGGCATGTACGCGATGAAGACCGATATCGAGATCGTCTACGACCCGTTCGTGGTGGCCGTCTCGATGGTCATCGCCGTCGTCGCCTCCACGGCCGCGCTCTGGTTCGCGCTGCACATCCACGGCATCATCGCGACCATCGGCGCCGCTCTGCTGATGGGTGTCGCCGTCACCGGCATGCACTACACCGGCATGTTCTCGATGAGCGCGCACACCAGCGCCCACGTCGCCCATGCCACCGGCGCCACCGCCACCCAGCTGCTCACCCCGCTGATCATCGGCATCAGCATGGTCACCATGATCCTGCTCATGCAGGTCGGCATCACCGAGGCCGAGGACCCCAACCTGTCCCGGCCGGTGCACGGTCAGCGCGCGAGCCGGTTCTGGCCGAGCGGCCAGAACTAGCGGATCCGTCGTCCTAGACGACCCGCACGTGGTGCGCTTCCGGGCCGCGGCGGGTCTCCCTGACCCCGAATTCCACGCGCTGACCGGCCCGCAACGTGCGGAACCCCTCGCCGACGAGCTCGGTGTACTCCACGAACACCTCGGGCCCACCGGCGTCGGGGGTGATGAACCCGAATCCCTTACCGCTGTCGAACCAGCTCACAACGCCGTTCGGCATCGACCGACCTTCCGAATCAATTACCTGACATGCAGATTCGTTCATCGTCGCATGCCGGTGCCCGCGAGTTGTAGCAGGGCGTCGGCGACCGTTCCCGTCCCGGCGACACCGCCCGCGCGCCACCCGGTCCACGACACGGCAGCGAGCGACCTCGCGCGCGCATCGGCCCTGGCTAGACTCCCTGCACAGGTCCGCCCGGACCGCCCGGTCGCGAGAACGGAGATTCGGTGCACGCCCCCATCGCGCGAGGCCCGAACACACCGCGACCACCCCTGCGGGCCGTCCGATGATCCGGCGGCCGACCGCCACCGAGATCCGGACCGCCGTCGAAGCGGTCACGGTGTTCGTGGCCGCCGCGGTCGCCGTCCTCGCCATCATGCTGCCGATCAGCTTCGCCGCCCTGGCCGAGTCGCGCCATGTCGACCTGCTGGTGTTCAACATCCCGCGCGCGATGACCGGCGGCGCTTTCGTCGCGGTCATCACCGCCGCGGTCACCGTCGCCGTCGGCAGTGTGCGCACGGCCAAATGGACGGCGCAGGTCGCGCTCGCGGGGATTCTGCTGAGCCATCTGGTCCTGGCGCGCAACGTCGACAGCACGCATTTCACCGGCCTGTCCCTGCCGACGCTGAACTTCCTCGACGCCCTCCTCGCCGGAATGGCGGTGGGCGCCTTGGCCATCGCGGTCTGGCCGAGCCCGCTGCTGCGCACGGTGTATTTGTTCGCCGTGCCCGCCGCGACCGTGCTCGGCGACCTCACCGAGGCACCCACCGACCAGACCTCGGCCGGTTTCGACGGCGTCCTCGCCGGCTCGCTGCCACTGTGGTTCATCGCGGCCACCGTGCTCGCCCTCGGTTATTTCGCGGCGACCACCACCACCCCGCCGCGCTCCGTCCTCGACACCGCGATCCCGCTGGCTCCCGTGTTCGCCGCCGTCATCGCCTTCTCGGTGATCCTGGCGACGTCACTGGCGCTGGCGGTCCGCGAGATCACCGTCCCGTACGTGCTCGCCGGCGCGATCGTGGTCGTGGCGGCCGCGACAGGGGCAGCGCTGATCCTGCCCGACCGCGACGGTGTCCTGCTCCTGCTGATGACCACGTTCGCCGTGGCAGGCAGCCTCGTCATCCCGCTCCCCCGCTCCGGCCTGGTCGACCTGGCCACCATGATCGCCCTCGGCGCCGGGCTCCTGCTCGGTCTGCGCGCGCCCCGCGCGATCATCGCCGCGCTCACCGTGGTCGCGCTGTCGGTATTCGTGCTGGCCACCGACCTCCTCGACCCACCCGCCGCGCTCAACGCCGCCGTCGGCTGCCTGGCGCTGGGCGCGGTGTGCGGGTACTGCGTCGGCTCGGCGGTCCCGCGGAGCCCCACCTCTGCCGTCGTCGGCCTGTCGATCCTGTTCGTGCCGTCGCTCGGCGTGGCGTTGAGCGACGACAAATTCGGCCACCTGGCCTACTCACCCTCGTGGTACCGCACCGCCGACGTCGACCGCGGTCCGATCCCCGCGACGGCGTCGATCGGCATCGCCCTCGCCTGCACCGCCGCGATCGTGCTGCTGCAGCGCCGTCGGCCCGCCGTCTAGTCCCAGCCCAATTCGGAGAACACCCGCCCGCTCAGCGCCGCCCGCACCCCGACCGCGCAGTACTCCACGATCTCCCCCGGCAGCGCCGCCGGATCGAACCACCGCAGTTCCGAACACTTCCCCGGCTCCCGATTGGCGACCTCCCCACCCCAGCGCCGCACGGTGAAGAACAGTTGCACCCGCTCGTCGCTGTGCAGCACATGCGCGAATTCCACCTCCCGCGCGTCGATCTCGACCCCCACCTCCTCGCGCGCCTCCCTGATCAACCCCGCGACAGCCGACTCCCCCGCCTCCAGATGCCCCGCCGGCACATGGAACAACCCGTCCCCGAACCCGGTATCGCGCCTGCGCCCCAACAGCACTCGTCCGTCCCCGTCGAGCAGAACCAGATGCACCCCGACCAACACCCGATACTTGTCCACGAATTCACCCTACCGAGATGCCGAGACCACCCCTGTCACAGCCGGATTCGGGGTACAACCGGTACATGAGTTTCCCGGTGACCTTCGGGTTCGCCCAGATCGGCCTGCTCGCCCTGCTCGCACTCGCCGTAGCCCTGCTCGTCTCGGCCGTCCTCGCGGCCCGCCGCCGCGGCGGCCTCACATCCGTCCTCGGCCGCGGCGCCCCCGGCTTGGCCCTGCTCCTCGTCGCCACCCTCCTGCTCTGGATCGCCACCCTCCTACAGACCTACCTGGGCCTGTCCGGCGAGATCACCGCCGCCCACGTCGTCGCGAAACCCGTTGCCGGCCAGTCCGACCAGCTCGACCTCGAACTCACCCTCTTCGACGACGACGGCGCCGTCGACACCCACACCACCCACCGCGTCGAAGGCAACCTCTGGGCCCTGCAAGCCAACATCGTCGAACTCCACCCCTGGGTCAACGCCCTCGGCTTCCACTCCGGCTACAAGATCACCCGCCTCTACGGCCAGCGCCTCGACGGCAAAGCCACCACCCAGGACCACATCATGCTCAACGGCAGCGACCGAGACTTCTTCGAAGACATGAACACCGGCACCTGGTACACCTCCCCCTTCGTCAAATCCGCCTACGGCAACGCCGTCATCGCCACCCCCGGCGAATACGACGTCCTCATCTCCCACGACGCCATCAAGGTCCGCGCGACGAACTGATCCACCCGAGCATGCAGGGCTAGGACAGTGCGACAGCCGCCATGGTGTCCCAGCGATATTCCCGTGCCTCTCGACGCACGACGACGAGCTCGATCTGCTTCACCCGCACCGCTACCGGTTCGATTCCGCGCAGCGCCCGAACCGCATCGATGACAGGCCCCGCCGGACGCTCGATGTTGTTGTAGGCGATGCCCAGATGAGGCCGAAACCTGGTCGGCTCTGCGCCTACCCCGGCCAACGCCGCGTGCAAGTCCAACAGCCGATCCCACGGGGCGACGCTGAGCCTGATTGCGCTACCCGACCCGGTGAGCGGACCGACAGTCACGTCGAAGGCGTCGAACCCACGCAATTCCTCCTGTGCAGCAGCGACCTTGCTCGCAATTTCGGTCTCCGTGAATTGATCCACTCCACCGATCCCGAGCACGGTGATGTGCAATCCGTCCAGCGGGACCGGATCGGTACCGTCCACACCGAGCCGACGCTGGCACTCCCCGGCGAGCTCACGCATACCCGAGTCGTCGAAGGTGAGATACCAGTAGTAGCCCCTGCGCCCGGTCGGCCAGTGCTTCACCGTCCAGTGATCGCGCATCACATCGACTCCGCAGAAGGCATCCCAATCGTTCGTGACGATCGCCGTGCAATCCGAGAGCGAACTCGGGAGTCTTGCAGGAAACGCCGGGCGCAACACTCCCACCTGCCTCCCATCCCGTACACCGAGTTCCTGCTGGTCGCTCGGATCACTCTGCCGAGAAACATCGCCCACCATGGTTGTAACCTTCCTGCGGTTCGAGCAGTGCCATCGATCTCGAGTGTGCCCGGACTGTCTCAGGCCCAGCTGGCGAACATCGTGCCGATCGGTTTCGTGATCTTGCCGGGCAGGCGCGAAGCCTGCCAACGGGCTCCAACCGCGATATGTCGGATGACCGTGGCACACTGCACCTGTGGATCTAGGGGACGAACGGGCACTTCGACTGGATATCTTCGATGCGCTGAGATCATTGGTCGAGGAGCGCGGCGGCTCGGTAACGCGCGCCGACCTGTTTGACTTCCGGGTCGGGGACCTTCCGATTCAGTTGATCGACCGTAACCGTGGAATTCGAAACCCGAAGACCTTCGCCTCGACACTGTCCATCATGTCGAAGCCCGACAGCCCCTACGTCGACGCGATCGTCGGCGACTCGTTGTTCTCCTACGCCTACCGCGATGGGTCGATCGATGCCGGCGACAACGTCAAATTGCGCAAGTCGGCGGACACCCAACTGCCACTCATTCTTCTGCGCTGGATCAAGGTCGGGGATGCCATTCGGTATCTGCCCATCTTTCCGGTCTATGCCGTTGCCGACGACCCGGAAAATCGACGAATCCTGCTTGCCCTCGACGAGTCCCTGCGTGACGTGAGCGATCCACAGCATCTGTCCGAGACCGAACGCCGCTACGTCCAACGAGTCACCAAGCAGCGCCTGCATCAACCTCAGTTCCGCAGCCGAGTGCTGTTGGCCTACAAGAACCGGTGTGCCGTATGCCGGCTCGGACGGCCACAACTGTTGGAAGCAGCGCACATCATCGGCGACACAGAGGTGCACGGCATCGCGGACATACCGAATGGACTGAGCCTGTGCAGGATCCACCATGCAGCCTACGACCGGAATCTGATGGGGATCTCACCCGACTGCCGAGTCCATATCGGACCGGTACTGGCAGCTGCTGACAACGAAGGTCCGATCCTCAAGTTCGGGCTCAAAGGGATGAGTCATGTCCGGCTGACCCTTCCCGACAAGAAGGCGCTGCATCCAGCACCAGACCGGCTGGCCGAGCGGTTCGAGCAATTCCTGAGCGGTGAGTCCACACCGCATCCCACGCAGCTGGGTTCGGAGCAGCTTGCCAACGTCGATGTGCAGAAGACGGCGTCGGTTCTGATCGGACCGCAGTTCCCGTTGACCGATGTCACCTCGACGGAAGCACGATCCGCCGAGGTGACATAGACGTCACTCGTCGTCGCAGTCGATGATCGCGGCGTCGGTCGCGGAGTTCTGTGTGGTGAAGCGAACGACGCGATCGATGCCACCGTAGGCCGCGGCGGGCGCGACGAATCCGAAGGTCAGCACCAGCTTTCCGGGATCTATGGAGCCATCGGGTTTCACGCTGTCCACGTGACCGGGTTCGACCACGGCATGGATCATGATGGCGCCGGTCCGCTCTCCCACCAGCGCTTCCGTGTTCGGATCCCTCGAATCACCGATCGCCCCGGCTATCCGCAGCGCAATGCTGCGGTGCCGACTCGTGCTGATGGATCCGAACAACGGATCACGACGGCGAAAGCGGTCCCATCGCGTGAACGCCCGGCCACCGACCAGTACTTGCTGGGTGCCCTTCTCCCGCTGCGGTGCTAGAACAACCCAGTCGTCCACCGCCCGGCCTGCACCACGCGTGATCGAACGCAGGTACTCGAGATGCGGACTGAATTCGCCCACCCCACGCCATTTCGTCTGCTCTGCCAGTTCCAGGAACTCCTCAGGCGACAACCGTCCTGTCAACGCGGTCAGGTAGTGCGCCTTCGGCCCGACGGGGTCCTTTGCATGCCGACCGTTCTCGGCCGGAAAGTGGTACGCGAATCGCGTGGTCTCGGTGGACAACCTGCCGAACACGGGTGTCCACAGCCCGGTGTTGTGCTTCAAGTGGGTACTCAGTGTCGGATAGGCGGTGGGCTCCAGCCACTTTCCCGGCGAACGCACCTCGACCAACTTCGAGTTGTACATCTTGTTCGGGCTCGTCGGCTTCAGATGCGGAAAGTGCTGGGAGACGAGCGGCGGGACCTGGGCAGGCGTCACCTGTGGCTCCCCGTCCACCAGAACCGAATACTGTTGCAGCTCACGCCGGAAGGCGTCTTCGTCCTGACAGACCGCTTCGAACGCGCGAAGCAAGTCGAACCCCCTGGCACCCACTCCCTGTTGCTCGCGTCCGATGTAGAGGCGCACCAGATCGCGATAGCCGGGCCGGAATCCGAACCACCGGCCCATCTGCATCAGCGCCGACATGTTCGTGGCGCGCCGGAGGAAGTAGGAGATCGTCAAACCCTCGACAGTGAACCCGCGGGACAGCTTCTGTCCGCCGATCAGAATCTTCCAGATCTGACGTTTGTCGAAGTCGGCTTCTCCTGTCTCGATGTCCTTGTCGCTGTTGACGACGATGATCGGCTTCTGATCACCGCCGATCCGGAACACCGCAGCGCCGATATAGGGCTGCAGCTCAGTGAAACTCGCCGGGACCGCGTGCCCGGCGGCGCGGACCGCCGACACCTGGGACAGGTCGTTGTCGAACAGGATTCGCAACCGTTCGTGTCCGCTCGGCCCCGAATAGTTTGCGTCCCACCACAACTTGGTGATACGTCCCAACAGTTCGCGGTGGTCGATGGTCCATCCCGACTCGTGGATCAGCATCGTGTGGTGCTGGAAATAGCCATCGCCCAGACAACCCCGATCCTCGCGAAACAGCTTCATCGCCGCCGCGAGGACGTACATGTCGATGGCTTCGCGCAGGGTGGCAGTGTCGTCATCTTCGACGTCATCGACCTGCACGCTGCGAACGTGCGCCTTCTCGTTCGAGTTGGCGTAGGTCCGTTCTGCAGCCGGTATGTCGTCGTCGAGATCGTGGAAGTCGCGCGCACCCATGTACTCGACGGGACGCTCGAGCGAGACGATGAAGTCCTTCGGGAAGATATCCGCCGCGTCACTGGGATCGATGAAGACGTTGGCATACGGGGTGGCGGTGTACCCGACGTACTGGGCCCGCGGCAGCATCGTCAGCAGTTCGGAGATCTTCTTGTTGATGGCGGTCCGCTCGGCGTCCGGCTTCTGACGAGCGGTGTTCACCGATGCTTCGTCGGACTCGTCGTCGATGATCAGCACCGGAATCTCGGCGAGCGGCGTCTTGATCTTGTTCAGATCCTGGACCAGCTTGCTCAGAACGGTCTTGTTCTTCTTCACCACCATCAGCCGCGCCGACGAACGGTGCAGGTTGACCGGGTCGTACAGCGGCAACGCCGGCTGCTGTTTCTCGAACTCGAGGGCGACGATGCCCTGGCGAAGGCTCTTGTAGTCGTCCTGCCGGGTGGTCATCCGCACGATGTCGAAGGCGCCCAATGCGGCTGGCTGCCCACCGAATTCGACGAACTTGCCCTTGATCCAGGCGGGGTCGTCGGCATAGTCGGACTCGAACTCACTCGCGCCACGCAGGATGTTCTCCCTGCCGACCAGTTCCATATCGAGTCGCCGCTGCGTCTGCGCACGGAGCAGGTTCAGGGTTCCGCCGAGAACGATGACCAGCCGGTATCCGGCATCGACCGCTTTGGCGATCACACCGGTGAAGTTCGCGGTCTTGCCGGACTGGACGTATCCGACAACAAGGCCCTTCGACTGGTACGCGTCCGGACGGGACGGGTCGGAGAGCCGCTCCACGACGCTGTCGGTCGCGGTATCCAAGCCGTCTACCGCGTCACTGGACCATCCCTTGGAGGCGAGGAGATTCCGATAGGCTGGCCAGTACCACTCTCGTCCGTATTTGGTGGACGTGCGATACCAGGGTTCGAACCGCTCGCTGATCACCACCGGAGGTGGTGTCTTCATCACCGGCGCACAGGCTTCGAGCAGCTTTCGTGTTCCGGATTCGAGGTCGAGCAGATCATAGATTTCGACGCGCCGCTCGTCGGTTCGCGGCGGGACAGCCGACCAGCCCGGCGCAACAGCGAAATCCCACTGGGTCAGCTGCTTTCGCCACATGTCGATCAACTGATCGGTCGGCGCAGCCGCGAGCAACCTGGCTCGGAAGTCCTCTTCGTTGGCAGCGGGCTGCGCCGCCGGCAGGTCGTACACCTGATACCTCATCGCACGGGCGAGGCTTTTCGGTTTGCTGCCCGCCATATCGGCCAGGACAGCTCGATGCAGGTCGAGACGAGCCGAATCGAGTGACGCGGTGGGATCTTCCATCGCTACGCACCTGCCTGATCACGCTCGACCCGAGCGGCCGAAATGAGCACCGATTGCCACAACGCGAGGTTGTCCTTGATCCGCGGTCCGTTGTGCTCCTTGCCGAACACCTCGTGCAGCAGGAAGAACATCAGCGCCTTGACCAGCGGAGCGTCGTTGAGACTGCCGTTGCGACCGTTCAACACCGCCGATCGAAAACGCTTGTTGAGCACGATCGTTCGCGTATCTCGGTCGATATCGAAGAACGTGTCATCGGGCAGTTGACGCCACTCGATGCCGATGGGGTCCTCGCCGGGAATCTGGGGCAGCTCGTCGTTGATGGCTTCTTTGACCGACGGTGCGAACCCTCGTCCGGGCGGAATGATCGCCTTACGGACAGCACCTTGTCGCTGTCGCGCCTCGCGGTAGACCGACTGCGCATCGTTGATGTAGTCGGCGAACGATCGCCCGGCGTCGTCTGTGGCGCCGTCGAGCGCCGAGACGAATTCCGGCGAAACTTCGACGCCTTCCTTCTTCACCGTGAGCCGAAAGACATCGCCGAACGCCGCGGGAAGGGAGACATCCACGCGAGCCAACGACAGATGTTGCTCGGGCTGGCGGAAATTGTTCCAGCCGCCCGCCTGGACGATCCGGCCGTTGCGATAGAAGTAGAAGCCCTGGCGGTCCAGGACACTACCCACTGCCTTGTATTCACTCACCGACGAACGCGGAGTCCAGATATGCGCGGTGAGCTCGACCTTTCCGATCGAATCGATATCGGCGACAAAGGTTCGCGGGTAGTCGCGATGACCGGTGACCGGGTAGCCGAACGGATTGAGCCCGACGACGCCGAGGTTGGTGTACACGGTGTTCGTGCGAACGTCCTCGACCGCGATGGTGATGTTGAAATCGTCGCGGGCGAGGAAACGATGCAGCTGCAACCCGAGATGGGCACCGAGTCGGTTGATCATCCGATCGAGATAGCGGCCGGTCTGGGCGCTACCGACGTTGCGCGGAAAGTCCTTCACGCCGTCCCATCGCACGACAGTGCCGTGCCACTCGATCGGGCACCGGTGGTACCTGTCGATCAGTGTCTGGGCGTAGTGCGGATCGACGATGTCGCATTGGAATCCGTCCCGCGCCCGCTCCATCGCCCACTGCAGACCCGCCGGTCGGGTCTTCTTGGTCCGACTGACCACCGTGACCGCCGAAGCCTGGCTCAGCGACGCGGATTTGAGACCGGTGCCGAACATACCGAGCGCGTTCTCGGCGTAATCACGTCGGCCACCGACGGTCATCGCGACGTCGAGCTCGTCCTCGGTCATGCCACAGCCGTCGTCGATGATGAGCAGGCTCAGCAGGTCGTCCCCGTCCCGAAGGAAGTGGATCACGACATCTCTGGCGCCCGCGTCGATCGAGTTGTCCACCAGATCCGCGACCGCGGCTTCGAACCCGTAGCCCTGACTGGTCAGCGCCTCCATGTATCGAGCGTCCGGCGGTAGGTACTTCCGCCCCGTCGTCGGCACATCGAACTGCCAGTCGGCCGTCATCGTCACCCCGCATCACCAGCACCAATAGTCGTAGAACTGTCCGGGGTTTGATCAGTGCCGGCGTAGTGACCGTTACACGCGACACGCAGGGGCGGCATGCCCCAGCCAGGGCAGGTTCGCGACTAGCCCGCGAACGGGGTCGACACCATCCATTCGGCTTTGGCGAGTAGTTCGTCGAAGGTGACGACTTCGGGCGATGTCAGGTCGCGGCGGTACAGCTCGAACGATCGGATCTTCTGCTCGTGGTGCCCCCCGGACGGGGCGAGGAACTGACCCAGCTGCCCGACCACCACGTAGGAGCGCGGCCGCAGCATGTAGGTCCAGTCGTCCGGGACATAGAAGCCCTCGGCGTCTTTCGATTGCAGTTGGTCGTGGATCGTCTTCGTGGCGAGGTGAACCGTCGACTGCACCTGGGCAACCGCTCCCGAGAGTTCGGACGACGGCATCCACACGCCGGAGCGGTACTCCCTCTCCCGAAGCAGCTCGGTCTTATGCGTTTTGAACTCGACGAAAACCATCGACCGCACACGACCCGCGGTGCGCATCAACGCGTCGGTCCGTTTGCCGACCTCCGCGATCGAATAGCCGGCGACCACTTGTTCCAGCCGATCGTCGCTCCACGAGGTCAACAGCTGGGTAGCGAGCGAGGTGCCCAGAATCCACGAATTCTGCTCGAAGAAGCGCTGCCACACTTTCTCCGTGCCCTTGCCAGGAATCTCGGCGGCCTCCTCGGCGAAGGCGTCGTCGTCGGTCATCAGTCGTCGGAATCGTTCGACCTGCACCCGACGGTGTGCCCATCCGATGACGTCGTTCGCGGTGACATCTTCGGCGATGAGCTGGCGGAACAGGGCCGGATTGGCGCGGTAGGCCTCGACCAGACGCGGCTCGTAGTCGTCACCGGGCGCGGCCAACCCGAACGTCTCGCAGAACAACTCGACGAGGCTGATCCCGATCGTCCGATCAACCTGCAGCGATTGGCTGCTCTTCGGTTCGGACGCTCGATGTTTGGATCCGAACGTCGACAGGTGCAACAGCTTTTCACCGTCGCCGTCGGTGATCTCCTGGTATCGGCACTCCACACTCGATTCGGCGCTGTGTGGTCGGATTCGCTGCGAATTCTTGACGACCTTCGTCACCCTGGCCATGCCCCAACCCCCTGAGTCCGACAGCGCTGCCGCACCACATGGCGATAGCCAGTCGATGCAGCCCTCAGCAACAGTGCCAAAATCTGCGCGACTCGGCCACACTCCAACCGCGATCTGTCTAATCAGTCGTCGTCAAGACATGGATAATCCCGTAGTACGGGCTAGGTAGGAATCGGCGCGAGCTCACTGCCGATGGACATAGTCCTTGAACATCGTCGGTGAGACGTCGGTTCACATGTATTCGTGCCGTTGTTTTCGTTGCTGTGCACAGATATTCGCGAAGTTGTGGTCGGGGGTGGGGGGAGGCGGCATGCTCGGTGGGGAGTTCGCGTTACCCAGGAGTCACATGATGAGTCGAAGTGACCGTGAGGGTGGCGTGCCCGCGACGCTGCCTTCGCTACAGAGTTTGCCCGCCGACGAGGCTCGGGATCTGTTCGAGTTGATGCGGGCGGCGGTGACGTTCGAGGCGAAGGCGCTGGACAAGTCGATCGACTCGATGTTGGGGGCGTTGCCGCGGCCGTTCCGCGCGGTGACGAAGAAGATCATGTTCGGCGGCAGATGACGGATCTGACGACGCGGGCGCAGTTGATCCTGCTGGCTCGCACGCTGCATGTGCATCCTCAGCGGGTGCAGCATCTGCGGTATCTGGGGGCCGATCGGCTGCACGAGTTGCAGCAGCAGATCGCGGGGGTGCTGTTCGATCAGCACACCGAGACGTTTCGTCGGATCAGCGCGCTGGTGCCGTTCATTCCGCTGTCGATCTCGATTCCGCTGGTACAGCGGCTGGTTCCGCCGATGACGACCGGGCGGGCGGCGGGGTCGGTGGGGGTGGAGCATCCGGTCAAGGCCGCGGAGACGTTGATGATGCTGGATCCGGGGTACGCGGCGGATTGCGCGCCCTATCTGGATCCGCGGGCCATCGCGCAGCTGGCGGACGTGGCGCCGCCGGGGCCGGTGGTGGAGATCGTCAACGAGCTGCTGCGGCGGTGTGACTACGTGACGGCGGGGCCATTCCTGTCCTGTGCCACACCGGAGTTGATCGCCGCGGTCGAGGCCGACGTGCAGGACGACGCGGGGCTGATCCACTCGGCGGCGTACTCCTACGACTCCGACATCCTGAGCTCGGTCATCCGGCAGTTGCTCGATGGGCCGCATCGGCGGATCCCGCGGATGGCGCAGGCGGTGATGGCGGGGCGGCCCGCGCTGCAGCACGCCGCGCTGTCGGTGTTCTCGCGGTGCGCGCCGGATGTGATCAGCCGGGTCGGTGACGTGCTGTTCGGCAGCGCCTCGCAGCGGGAGGTCGCCAATCTGGTGCGGAACGCGATCGAGGTGGGGGCGGTGCCCGAGTTCCTCACGGTGGTCGGGCATCTCACGCCGCTCGGGCTGTGGACGCTGGTGGGGAATCCGGTGTTCGGTGATCCGGGGGTGGGGGTCGGGCTGGTCGCGCCGCTCGACGATCGCAGTGACGTGGGGAGCTGGCGGGGGCTGTTCGTGTTGATGTCGCGGATGGACGAGACCATCCGGGGTGTGGTCGGGTACGCGCTGGCGGCGCTGTCGGACGCGACGGTCGCGGAGTTGCCCGCGCACGCCACCGAGACCGGGTCCTGGCCCGCGCTGCTCGATCTGGTCGCGGTGTCGGGGGCGGACGCGCAGGGGAGATTCGGGGCGGTGTGGTCGGATCTGGTGCCGGAGCGGCGGGCGCATCTGCATCGGTGCATCCACGAGCACCACTACGACACCCGGCTGGCGGACATCACGGCCGCGGTGGATCCGGTCGCGGTGGATCAGCTGTTCTTCCGGCGGCGGCGGATGCAGCGGTATCGCAACGGCTGAGCGGATCGATGGCTCGGTCGTGGTCGCGGACATCGTGTAGTCGGTCGCCGCTCGGGGTAACTGGGTAGGGGCGGCGGGCTCTCTCGCGGGCTCGGTGGACAGGACAGCTGGGCGGATTCGGGAGAGGGTGGGGTCGACCGGAGACAGCGAGGAGGAGCGGATGTACAGGGTTGCCGATCAGCGGCCGGCCAGTGGGGGGACGGCCGTGGTGGCGGCGGTGCTCGCACTGCTCGGGGGGATCGCCGGGGTTGTGGGGGTGGTGTTCGGTCTGTACAAGATGGTGCGGAGTGAGACCGGGGTGTTCGGGTGGGGGATCGCGCCGGGGTGGGTGTCGGTGGTGTCCGGAGCGACCTTGCTGGTCGACGTGGTGTCCGCGGTGGCGCTGTTGGTGGGGGCGATTCTGGCGTTCCGGCGGCGTGCGGCGGGGCCGACGCTGGTGGTGCTGGGAAGCGCCGGGACGGTGGGCGCGTATGTGGTGACGGCGATCTCGACCGCGGTTCAGCTGATCCAGTACGACCTGCCGATCGGGCGGCATATCGACGTGGTGCTGGGACAGTCGGTGTTCAACGGGCTGTACTCGATGGAGCGCAACCTGCCGTGGGTGGTGTCGGTGCTGCTGTTGGTGTTTCCGGTGGTGACGTTCGTGCTCGCGGTGCTGCCGTCGACCAAGCGGTGGTGCAAGGGGGGCGCGGCGCAGCGGCCGCCTGGTGGTGCGTGGGCGCCGGGGATGGTGCCGGTGGCCGGTGCTCCGGGCCGACCCGGGCCGGGCGCGCCGCAGCACGCGCTCCATGGCCAACTTCCGGGGGCTCAGTTCGTCGGCGGTGCACCGCATCCCGGGATGCGGCCGCTCCTCGATGCGCCTCGTCCGGGCGGGCAGCAGACGCCGGGCACTCCGTATCCGAGCGCCCAACCCACACCTGGTGCGCCGTACGCGGGTGCCCAACCCACACCTGGTGCGCCCAACGCGGGCGCTCAACCCGCACCCGGTGCGCCCTACGCGGGCGCTCAACCCGCACCCGGTGCGCCCTACGCGGGCACCCAACCCGCACCCGGTGCGCCCTACGCGGGCACCCAACCCGCACCCGGTGCGCCCTACGCGGGCGCTCACCCCGTGCCCGGTGCACCCTCCGTCGGAGCCCAGCTCGCACCGAACGCCCCTAGCCCCGACGCCCAGGCGCCCTATCCCAGCGCACCACTGAGTCCCGACGCGCAGCGTCCGGACAGCTCGTCACCGAATCAGGGCCAGCCGCAGGGACATCGCGTGCCCCAGCAGGACCATCGTCCGCAGGATGGATACCGGGCCTGACAGATCAGGGCACGACAGCGGCGGGAATCTGGGGCAGGGTGTAGGCCTGCAAGATCTGGTTCGAAAGGATTCACCTGTGAGCTCGAAACAATCCCACCGTCGTCTGCTCCGACTCGCGCTGACCGGCGCGTTCCTCGCCCTCCCGCTCGTCGGTGTCGCCGGTCCGGCCGTCGCGCAGTCCGAGCAGGCGCCCGCCGCTGCCGAGTTCGTCGACCGCGGTTGGCACGACCACGACAACGGGCTGCATCTGGGACACAACCCGCTGCGGAAGTGGCTGCATCAGCTGCTGCCGCACGGTGCGTTCGGTAGCTGCGACTGATCGATCGGGGCCCGTCCTCCGGGTCGGGGCGGGCCCTGGCCGCCGTGGAATTGCCAGCGGCGGTGCGGGATATCCAGAATGAGCGCATCATCTCGATGCGAGGAGTTCTGGTAGTGACACGCGGGCCGTTGGTCTTCGTCGGTGCCGCGGTGGCGGCATTCTGTGGCGCGGTCGGCGCGCTCGTCGCCGCGGACTCGCTGCTGGGCGAGCGGAAACGCGCGTTGCTCGCGGCGCACTGCGCGACCGTGGTCGACGTTCCCGGCGGGGCGGTGCTGCTGAACTCCCTCGGGGCCGGGTTGCTGCTCGGCACCGTGGTGCTGCTGGCCGGGCTGATCGTGGCGCTGACCCGCGTCCCCGGGCGGTGGAGACCGGGCGCGATCACGGTGGCGGGCCTCGCGCTCGTTGGGGTCGGTGTGTACGCGACGCTGGTGACGGTCGCGACGATCTCGCCCGACGCCACCGAGCCGGGTTCCGCGGACTATCACCCCTGCGCGACCAGAGCCTGAGGGCTAGGACGCGGCGCTGAACCGCGCTCCCCATTCCGCCACTCGCTCGGTCAGTTCCGGCGGGCCGAGGACACGGAACTCGGCCGCCACCTTGCCCAGCAACAGCATCGGCCAGTCGAGGTTGTCGACGGTCATCTCGACGTGGGTGCGGTCGGCGGGCAGGGCGGTGACGACGCACCAGCGGCCGACGCGGGCGTGCACGTCGAGGGCGGGCGCTTCGATCTCGGCGGTGACGGTGTAACCCGTTCGGCGGGAACCGATTCCCGCGCGGACGAACTCCGCGGCGTCGGGAGCGGGCAGCTCGCGCGGGCGGAACCGGACGCCGGTGGCGCGCGAGGCGCTGAGGCGGTCGACGCGGAAGTTGCGCCAGTCGTGGCGGGTCAGGTCGTAGGCGACGAGATACCAGCGGCGGCCCAGCGAGACCAGACGGTGCGGTTCGACCTCGCGGGTGCTGGTGCGGCCGTCGGCGGCGGTGTAGGTGAAGGTGAGGCGTTCCTCGCCGCGGCAGGTCAGCGCGAGGTCGGTGAGGACGGCCGGGTCGACGTCGGAGAGCGGGACGGCGTTCCAGCCGGTGGAGACGGTCATCGCGCGCAGCGCGTCGACCCGGCGGCGCAGGCGGGTCGGCAGGACGGTGACGAGCTTGGCCAAGGCTCGGATCGACGGCTCGGCCAGGCCGTCGCCCGCGCCCTGGGACCCGGCTTGCAGGCAGACGGTGATGGCGACGGCCTCGTCGTCGTCGAGGACCAGCGGCGGGAGCGCGGCGCCGGCCGCGAGCTGGTAGCCGCCGTCGACGCCGGGACGGGCGTCCACCGGATAGCCGAGATCGCGCAGCCGGTCGATGTCGCGGCGCAGGGTGCGCGCCGAAACACCAAGGCGCCCGGACAGTTCCGTGCCCGGCCAGTAGCGATGGGTCTGCAACAACGACAGCAGACGGAGGGTGCGTGCGCTCGTGTCGGCCATGTTTTCCATTCTCGCGCACATTGCGGACAGAAAGTGGCCGCAATGGGTTCTACCTTGGTTTTCATACCGACAACGAAGGGAATCCGCTCATGACCACCACCGCCGCCACCCTCCTCGACGCCGAGCGCTCCGACCTGCTGGAGATGCTGACCAAGCACCGGTTCTTCCTGCGTTTCACCACCCGCGAGCTGACCGACGAGCAGGCCCGGACGCGGACCACCGCCAGCGAACTGACGCTGGGCGGGCTGATCAAGCACGTGGCGGCGGTGGAGGCGAACTGGGCGACGTTCATCCTCGACGGGCCAAAGGCCGCGCCCGATTTCTCCGCGATGACCGAGGAGGAGATCGCCGCGTGGGGCGACGCCTTCGTCCTGCGGCCGGACGAGACCCTCGCGGGCGTGCTGGCCGAGTACGAGCGGGTGGCCGCGCGCACCGACGAACTGGTGCGCACGCTGCCCGACCTGAACGTGACTCAGCCGCTGCCGCAGGCGCCCTGGTTCGAGCCCGGCGGACGCTGGAGCGCGCGCCGGGTCTTCATGCACATCATGACCGAGACCGCGCAGCACTCCGGCCACGCGGACATCATCCGGGAATCCCTCGACGGGGCGAAGTCGATGGGCTGAGCTCGGACTGGATGGCCTCGGCCGCCGCGCGATGCTCGGCGGCGGCGTCCGGGTCGGTCGGTTCGAGGACCTCGGCGATGCCCTGGTGGGCCAGCGCCTCCTCGAGCCGGTAGCCGAGTCTCGGCGCCAGGTCCAGGGTGTGGCGATGCAGGCGCAGCGCCTCGTCGGGGAGGCCTGCGAGGCGGCAGGTTTCGGCGTAGCCGTTGAGGAAGTGGATCTTCCAGTGCTCCTCGAACAGGTCGTCGAGCAGGGCGAACGCCTCGCGATGGCTGGCCAGGGCCGCCTCGTAGCGGCCCATCCGGCGCAGCGCGACCCCCTGGCAGTTCAGGCCCCAGGCCTCGTTGTGCTTGTGGCCGTCGGCGCGGGCCAGGGCCAGCGCGCTGCTCAGGTGCTCGAGCGCTTCCTCCGGCTCGTCGGCGGCGATGGCCACCCCGAGGGTGATCTGGGCCTGCAGCGACGGCGGCCAGGACGGGTCGCCCGCGGGGAGCTCGAGTGCCTCGCGGGCCAGGGCCGCGGCCTGTTCGCGATGGCCCAGTTGCAGCACGGCCCAGGCCTCGCTGGCGATGGCGTCGGCGGCGCTCATCGGGCACCCGCTGTCGGCGTAGAGGTCGCGGGCCTGGCGGAACAGTTCGAGCGGTTCCTCGGTATCGCCTTCGTCCCAGCGCAAGTGGGCGCAGCGCATGGTCAGCTCGGCGCGCGGCAGCGGGTCGCCCGCGGCCGCGATCAGCGGGGCCGCGGCGGCGTAGGCGGCGGCCGCCTCGCTCATCCGGCCCGCGTTGTAGCGGGCGAAACCGAGGTCGCTGTGCGCTTCGGCGAGCTGCCGTGGGTCACCGAGATGCTCTGCGGCGGTGAGGGATTGTTCGAACAGCGCGTTGAGATGGGTGGTGCCGCAGCGCCGGGCGAAGAACGCGCGCATGAACCGCGGCAGCTCGCACACATGGACGTTCGCGCCCACCTCGACGGCCGCGTAGAACACCGCCATCAGGTTGGTGTACTCGGAGACGAACCAGAAGAACGCGGCGTCGCGGTGCGGGAACACCGGTAGGTCGGCCGGGGGCGAGCCCGCCGAGACCGGGCGGGTCGGCGACAGGAACGGCATCGCGGCGTCGGCGGCGGCCGCGGTGTGCACGTAGTAGTCGAGGATCCGGCCCAGCGCGCGCTCGCGATCGGCGTCGGAATCCTGCTCGGAACTCGCGTGCCTGGCGTGCTGACGGACCAGATCGTGCAGCCGGTAGCGGCCCTCGGCCGGCTGCTGGACCAGGTGCGCGTCGAGCAGATCCTCGAGCATGGCGCGCGCCGTGCGCAGCGGCACATCGGCGACCGCGGCGGCGACATAGTCGGTGAAGGTGGATCCCGGGATCAGGCCGAGCAGGCGGAACAGCCTGCGCTGATCGCGGTTGAGCTGGCGAACCGACATGCCGAACGCGGTGTCGAATTCGGTGGCGCCCTCGGCCATTCGCTCGACGAGGATGCCGACCGACCAGCCAGGACGATGCCGCAGCCGGGCCGCGGCCAGCCGCAGCGCCAGCGGCAGATTGCCGCACAGCCGCAGCACCTCGGCGGCCTGCTCCGGTTCCCGCGCGAGCCTGCCGTCGGGGCCCCGCGCGTCACCGCTGGCCCGGACCAGCAGTTCCGCGCTCTCCTCGGCGGTGAGCACGTCGAGGGTCACCGGCGGCACCTCGTCGAGCTCGAGCAGCCGATTGCGGCTGGTGATGATGGCGACCGACGCGCCCGCACCCGGCAGCAGCTGGCTGACCTGCGCGGCGTCGGCCACATTGTCGAGCACGACCACCGCGCGCAGCCGGGCCAGCTCCGAGCGCCAGCACGCCGCTCGCAGCTCGACCCCGCCGTCCTGCGGCACCTTCTCCGAGGGCACCTGCAGGGCGGCCAGCAGCGCGCGCAGCGCGGCGTCGGGGTCCAGCGGCTGGCGGCCGTCGGTGAAGCCGTGCAGGTCGAGATAGAGCTGGGCGTCGGGATATTCGGCGGTCAGCTGATGCGCGGCGTGCACGGCCAGGGAGGTCTTGCCGACCCCGGCCATGCCGTCGATGGCGACCACCCGGTCGGACCGGACGGCGGCCAGCACATCGGCCATGGCCTGTTCGCGGCCGGTGAAGTCGGGGACGTCGCGGGGCAGGTCGTTGCGCGGCGGCGGCGGGGCGTCGGCGGGCGGGCTCGGCGGGGCGACCTGGCGGCTCGTCTTCGGCGGCGCGGGCAATGGGCTGTTGGCCCGCTCCCACAGCGGCCGCAGCGGACGCGGATCGCGTTTGACCAGGCGGCACAGTTCCAGCACGGCGGGCCACGGCGGCACCGTCTGCCCGCTGAGGTAGCGCGACAGCGACGACGAGCTCAGCCCGGTGTCGCGGGCCAGCGCGCGCACGCCGCGGCCCGACAGCTCCTGGATCAGGCGCAGGCGCGCGGCGAGTTCGTCCTGCGGGTAGGCCCTTGCCGTCTGCTGTTGCACAACCACCGTTTCCCATTCCGTTGTCCCGGCCCGGATCAGCGAGTTTTCCGATGACAATCGCGAGGTCAGGGCCGTTTTCCACTGTCCCACAGTGTCCCACAGCCATCGTGTTCCGTCGCCCGGCGGGCTGTTATTGAGTCACACCGCAAGCAGCGGAGCAGAACGGAAACAAGGAGCACGACATGCAGTCTCGGATGCAGAACCCGGCCATGGTCCTCACCGACGCGATGGGCCCGATCCAGCAGGTGCTGAAGGCGGTGCAGACCGGCGGCGTCGACGGCGAGATCCTGGAGCTGGTGCACCTGCGGGTCAGCCAGATCAACGGTTGCAGCGCCTGCGTCGACGGCGGCACCAAGACCGCCCGCAAAGCCGGTGTCAGCGAGGATCGCCTCGCCACGGTCGTCGCCTGGCGCGAGACCCCGTACTTCACCGACGAGGAGCGCGCTGCGCTCGAACTGGCCGAGGCGGCGACCCGCCTGGCCGACCGCCCCAACGCCGTCACCGACGAGATCTGGGACGCGGCCGCCAGCTACTTCGACGAGCGCCAGCTCGCCTCGATCGTGCTGATGATCGGCGTCACCAACATGTTCAACCGGCTCAACGCCACCACCCGCCAGATCGCCGGCGCCTGGGGCTGAGCCCCACCCTCCCCCGACCCGTCCTGATCCACCGAAAGGAAACCTTCGAGATGACCACCAACCAGTCCGCAAAGAAGAACTCGCACGGGGGTTTCTCCCGGTGGATGCAGCACCGGATGAACGCCAGGATGAACCGCAAGGTCCGCGCGGGCAAGGGCACCTTCATGGGCATGGACGTGCTGATCCTGCACACCGTCGGCCGCCGCAGCGGCGCGCCGCGCCAGACCCCGCTCTCCTGGTTCGCCGACGGCGACTCCTGGCTGCTGGTGGCCTCGGGCGGCAAGAACGGGCACCCCGACTGGCACCTCAACCTGATGGGACACCCGGAGCAGGCCACCATCGAGCTGCCCGGCGCGGCGCCGCTGCCGGTCACCCCGCACGTGCTCACCGGCGCGGACCGGGCCACGGCCTGGGAGTCGATCACCGCCGCGCAGCCGCGGTACGGCAAGTACCAGGACAAGAGCGAGCACGAATACGCGGTGGTGCGGCTCAGCCCGCGCTGACCGACCGCGAGCTCACGCGGGCAGCAGCCGGCCGATCACCTCGGCCAGCTGCCGCACCGTGCGGCATTCGTGCATGGTGACGATGTCGGTGTAGACGTGGGCGGCCGAATCACCGGTCGACCACGAGCGCGACGGCTCCGGATTGAGCCAGTACACCGCCTTGGCCCGTTCGGTCATCGCTTGCAGCGCGGCCAGATTCGGGTCGGTGCGGTTGGTGCGGGCGTCGCCGAGGATGAGGACGCAGGTGCGCGGGCCCAACGCGTCGAGGTAGTGGTCGACGAAACCCTGGAAGGCCTCGCCGTAGTTGCTCGAGCCGAACCGGGCGACCCCGGCGTCGCGGACGATCTCGCGCGCGAAGCCGACGGGCGGCGGTTCGCCCGGGGTGAAGTAGCCGGTGATCTCGGCGCACACGTCGACGAAGCCGAAGCTGCGGACCTTGCTGAACTGGTCCTGCAGGGCCTGCACCAGCTGCAGGGTGAACTCGGCGAAACCGGTCACCGAGCCCGAGACATCGGCCAGCACAACGAGATCGGGGCGCCCGTGGCGGCGGGCCCGCAACACCGGATCGATCGGGACACCGCCGGTGGCCATCGACCGGCGCAGGGTGCGGCGCAGGTCGATCTGCCCGCGCACCGCCTTCTTGCGGCGCACCGCCAGCCGGGTCGCGAGCTTGCGGGCCAGTGGATGCACGAGCCGGCGCATCTCGGCCAGGTCCTGTTCGCGGGCACCCAGGAAATCCGTACTGTCGGCACCGGATTCGACGCCGCGGCGCGCGATGTAGTCCGTGCCGCGCAACTGCGCCGAGCGCAGCCGGGCCTCGGCCTGCACCTCGGTGCGGAACCGCTCGACCCGGCGCCGCGCCTCGATCGTGTGCACCGCCGCGTCGAATTGGCCGGTCCCGCCCATGGTTTGGGCGACCTGCTCGGAGATCTCGTCCGGGCGCAGCGATTTCATCGTCAGATACGACGACCAGCCCGCGCCCGACGCGGAAGTGACCCGTCCCGCGCTCTCCCCCGCGCCGCCGTAGGCGCCGAAGGTGTTGAGCGCCTCCCTGGCGAGTTCGGCGGTGTCGGCGCCCTGGATCAGGGCCGCGATCACCCGCTCGCGCAGCGGATCGGCGTCCGCGCCCGCCGCCGCGACCGGCCTGGTCCCGTCGAGGAAGTAGAGGTCGAAGAGCTGGTCGAACACCGTGCGCTGGCCGTTGCGGCGCAGCAGGCAGGCGGCCAGGCCAGAGCGCAGTACCCGGGCGTCCGCGGTGCCGAGGGCGACGATCGTGGCGGCGGCGTCGACGGTTTCGCTGGGGCCCGCGTGGATGCCGTGCTCACGCAGCAATCCGACGAAGCCGACCAGGCGATCGGACATCGGCGCTTCGACACCGCCGTGCGCGGGCACGATGGTCATCACGACGCGGTACCTAGGGCGGTCATCGGACCACGCTGCCGTCGGGCCGCTCGTCGAGGCCGAGCTTCTCGATCGCCACCCGATGATCGGACTGATACTTCAGCAGCACACCCAGCGTGGCCCGGACGACCCCCGCGCTCAGTGTCCGGCTGCCCAGCGCGACCAAGGTCTTCGCCCAATCCACGGTTTCGGCGATGGACGGCGCCTTGCGCAGGGACAGCTGCCGCAGCGCGCTCACCGTGGCCACGACCGGCTCGGCCAGCGCCGCGTCCAGTTCGGGCACCTTGAGCCGCACGATCGCCTTCTCCAGCTCCGCCGTCGGATAGTCGATGTGCAGGTACAGGCAGCGCCGCTTGAGCGCCTCGGACAGGTCGCGATGGGCGTTCGAGGTGAGGATCACGAAGGGCTTGCGGACGGCGGTGACCGTGCCGAGCTCGGGAATGCTCACCTGGAAGTCGCCGAGCACCTCCAGCAGCAGACCCTCCAGCTCCACATCGGCCTTGTCGAGCTCGTCGATCAGCAGCACCGTCGGATCGGGGTTGCGGATGGCCGCCAGCAGCGGCCGGGCGAGCAGGAACTCCTCGGTGAAGACGTGGTCGCGGGTGCCCTCCCAGGTCTCCCCCGAGGTCGCGGTGATCCGCAGCAGCTGTTTGGCGTGGTTCCACTCGTAGAGCGCGCGGGCCTCGTCGATGCCCTCGTAGCACTGCAGGCGGATGAGCTCGGCCGAGACCGCCGTGGCGACGGCCTTGGCCAGCTCGGTCTTGCCGACCCCGGCCGGACCCTCGATCAGCAGCGGCTTGCCGAGGTGATCGGCCAGGAAGACCGCGGTCGCGATGTCGAGGGACGGAAGGTAGCCGGCCGCGGTCAGCCGGTCCTGCACCTGGTCCACCGAGGCAAAGAACTTACTCATCGGTAACCAGTGTAGTGGCCTCGGCTCAGTAGGCGCGCGCGGCCGCGGTGATCCGCCCGGAGTCGATGGCGGCGAGCAGGGAGTGCCGGTCGGTGACGGTCTGATCGGCGTAGGACAGGCCGAATTCGCCCATCGCGCGATCGAATCGATCGTTGCCGCCGAGGTAGGCGGCGATGGCCACCCGGTCACCGGAGCGCGCGTGCGCGCGAGCCAGGACCGAGCCGCACAATTCGGCGTACCGGGCCAGCTCACGATGGGTCATCGTGCCGACGTCGGCGGATCCCTTCATGTCGCGCAACTGCCGCATGTAGAAGAAGCGGCCCGCCGGACCGGTCGCCCAGGCGAGGAAGACGTCGCTGGCCGACTGCATGAGCCGCTGACCGACGACCACCCGGTGCCCCTGGTGGTGATACTTGCTCGGCTTCAGGTGCGGCGCGAGCACCGAGGTCTCGGCCTCCTTCATCTGCAGGAACAGCGGCGCGCCCGACTCCTTGTCCATCATCAGCGCGATGAAACACCGGGTGCCGACGCTGCCGACGCCGACCACCTTCATCGCCTGATCCACGAGGCGGTACCGGTCGAGCAGCACGCGGCGCTCGTCGGGCAGGCTCCGGCGGAAGTCGGCGAAGACCTCCTTGATGATCTTGCCGTCGGCCAGCTCGATCGGCACCAGCAGCGGCGGCTGGCTCTTGATCCGCGGGACGCCGTTGGCGTCCGGCTCGGTGAGCTTGTTCAGCGCCTGCAGGCTGGTCTTGCTCCGCGCGGTGTCGACGGTCTTGTCGAACCGTTTGCGCGTCTTGGGTTTGCGGATCAGGTCGGCGACCTGATCGGCGTCGACCCGCTCGTACCACACGGTCATGCTGTCGGATTCGGCGAGCATGTCCATCGCCTCGCGATACCCGCGCGCGGCGGCCTCGGCGGCGGTGGCTGCCCGATCGTCCTCGCAGCCGTTGTCGCGGGCGGCGACCGCGACGCTCGCGGCCAGGCGCTTGACGTCCCATTCGAACGGGCCGGGCAGGGTCTCGTCGAAGTCGTTGACGTCGAAGACGAGGTTGCGCTCCGGCGAGGCGTAGAGACCGAAATTCGACAGGTGGGCGTCACCGCAGAGCTGCACGGTGAGGCCGCTGTTCGCGCTCTGCGCCAGATCCGCCGCCATGATCGCGGGCGCGCCGCGCAGGAAGGTGAACGGTGACACGCTCATCCGGGCGTACCTGATCGGCACCAGCTCCGGCACCCTGGACTCGGCCTGCCGCTCCAGAATGGTGACCGGGTCCTCCCGATCCGGGCCCGCACCCCACTCCCCCAGCTCCGAGCGCGAGATCCGCTTGCGCGCCGCCTTTCCCTGTTCGACCGCTTCGTCCGCGAAGTCCTCCACCGTCTTGTTCGTCATCGAGCAAGTCTCGCGCTATCGGTGATCAACAGCAAGGATCCGCGCCGGGCCGGAGCGCAGCGGACGCCCGGCAAACCGAAGGGCCCGCTCGCGCGTGGCGAACGGGCCCCTCAGAAGAACAGCGAGAACTTACGCGGTCTCGGTGATCGGGCGGTCGACCCAGCTCATCAGGCTGCGCAGCTTGGCGCCGGTGACCTCGATCGGGTGCTCGGCGTTGGCCTTGCGCAGACCCTCGAGCTCGGTGTTGCCGTTCTCGACGTTGGCGACCAGGCGGCGGGTGAACTCGCCGGACTGGATGTCGGCCAGGATCGCCTTCATGCGCTCCTTGGTGCCGGCGTCGATGACGCGCGGACCGGACAGGTAGCCACCGAACTCCGCGGTGTCGGACACCGAGTAGTTCATGCGCGCGATGCCGCCCTCGTACATCAGGTCGACGATCAGCTTCAGCTCGTGCAGCACCTCGAAGTAGGCCATCTCGGGGGCGTAGCCCGCCTCGACCATGACCTCGAAACCGGTCTTGACCAGTTCCTCGGTACCACCACAGAGGACGGCCTGCTCACCGAACAGGTCGGTCTCGGTCTCTTCCTTGAAGGTGGTCTTGATGACGCCGGCACGGGTGCCGCCGATGCCCTTGGCGTAGGACAGCGCCAGCGCCTGGCCCTCGCCGGTCGGGTCCTGGTCCACGGCGATCAGGGCCGGGACGCCCTTGCCGTCGGCGAACTGACGACGCACCAGGTGGCCGGGGCCCTTCGGGGCGACCATCGCGACGGTGACGTTGGCCGGAGCCTTGATCAGACCGAAGTGGATGTTGAGGCCGTGGCCGAAGAACAGCGCGTCGCCGTCCTTCAGGTTCGGCTCGATGTCGTTGGTGAAGATCGACGCCTGGGCGGTGTCGGGCGCCAGCACCATGATCACGTCGGCCCACTCCGAAACCTCGGCGGGGGTGCCGACGGTCAGACCGGCCTCTTCGGCCTTCGGCCGCGACTTCGAACCCTCAGCGAGGCCGACGCGGACGTCGACGCCGGAGTCGCGCAGGCTCAGCGAGTGCGCGTGGCCCTGGCTGCCGTAGCCGATCACGGCGACCTTGCGGCCCTGGATGATCGACAGGTCAGCGTCGTCGTCGTAGAACATCTCGACTGCCACTGTGGAGTCCCTTCTGGATAATTTCTGGTGGGTAAAAGTTAGCGGGTGGCCGTGATCGACTTCGGACCGCGTCCGACTGCGACCACGCCCGACTGCACGATCTCGCGGATGCCGTAGGGCTCGACCATGCGCAGCAGGGCATCCAGCTTGGACCGGGTGCCGGTGGCCTCGATGGTCAGCGCGTCGGGCGACACGTCGATCACCTTGGCGCGGAACAACTGCACGGCCTCGATCACCTGGGTGCGCACCGACGCGTCGGCCCGCACCTTCACCAGGATCAGTTCGCGGGCCACCGAGGCGTCGGCGTCCTGCTCCACGATCTTGATGACGTTGATCAGCTTGTTGAGCTGCTTGGTGACCTGCTCGAGCGGCAGATCGTCGACGGTCACGACGATCGTCATGCGCGAGATCTCGGGGATCTCGGTGCCACCGACGGCCAGCGACTCGATATTGAAGCCACGGCGCGAGAACAGGCTCGCGACACGCGCCAGCACGCCCGGCTTGTCCTCGACGAGAACGCTCAGGGTGTGGGTGGTGCTCATTCCTGGGAACCCTTCTCGAAGGCCGCCTGCTCGCGCTCCATCGCCTCGTGGATGACGGCGGGCTCGGAGACCTGCTCGTCCTCGTCGAAGAGCGGGCGGATGCCGCGGGCGAACATGATCTCGTCGTTGCTGGTGCCCGCGGCGACCATCGGCCACACCTGGGCATCCTTGCCGACGATGAAATCGATCACGACCGGGCGGTCGTTGATCGCCTGCGCCTGCCGGATCGCGGCCTCGACGTCCTCTTCCTTCTCCACGCGGATGCCGACGCAGCCCAGCGCCTCGGCCAGCTTGACGAAGTCGGGGATCCGCAGGGTGTGCGTGCCGAGATCGGTGTTGGAGTAGCGCTGTTCGTAGAACAGGGTCTGCCACTGGCGGACCATGCCGAGGTTGCCGTTGTTGATCAGCGCGACCTTGATCGGCACGCCCTCCACGGCGCAGGTGGCCAGCTCCTGGTTGGTCATCTGGAAGCAGCCGTCACCGTCGACCGCCCAGACCTCCTTCTCCGGGGTGCCCATCTTGGCGCCCATGGCCGCGGGCACCGCGTAGCCCATGGTGCCGAGGCCACCGGAGTTCAGCCAGGTGCGCGGCTTCTCGTACTTGATGAACTGCGCGGCCCACATCTGGTGCTGACCGACGCCGGCGCAGTACACCGCGTCGGGACCGGCCAGCCGGCCCAGCGTCTCGATGACGAACTCCGGCGAGAGCGAACCGTCGCTCGGGGTCTTCCAGCCCAGCGGGTAGTTGTCGCGGATGCCGCTGAGGTAGCCCCACCACTCGGTGAGGTCGAGCAGCGGCGCGGCGCCGGACTGCGGATCGGCCTTGAGGGTCTCGATCAGCTCGACGATCACCTCACGCGCGTCGCCGACGATCGGGACGTCGGCGTGGCGGTTCTTGCCGATCTCGGCCGGGTCGATGTCGGCGTGGATGACCCGCGCGTCGGGCGCGAAGGAGTCCAGCTGACCGGTGACGCGGTCGTCGAAGCGGGCGCCGAGGGTGATCAGCAGGTCCGAGCGCTGCAGCGCGGCCACGGCGCCGACGGTGCCGTGCATGCCGGGCATGCCCATGTTCAGGGTGTGACTGTCGGGGAACGCGCCCCGCGCCATCAGGGTGGTGACCACCGGGATGCCGGTCAGCTCGGCCAGCTCCAGCAGCTCGGCCGAGGCGTCGGACTTGATCACACCGCCGCCGACGTACAGCACCGGCGACTTGGACTCCAGGATCATCCTGGCGGCCTCACGCACCTGCTTGCCGTGCGGCTTGGTGACCGGACGGTAGCCGGGCAGCCGCATCTCCGGCGGCCACGAGAAGGTGGTCTGCGCCTGCAGGGCGTCCTTGGTGATGTCGACCAGGACGGCGCCCGGGCGGCCCGAGGCGGCGAGGTAGAACGCCTCGGCCAGGATGCGCGGGATGTCGATCGGGTCCTTGACCAGGAAGTTGTGCTTGGTGATCGGCATGGTGATGCCGGAGATGTCGGCTTCCTGGAACGCGTCGGTGCCGACCAGGCTCGACGGCACCTGACCGGTGATCGCCACGATCGGGACCGAGTCCATCTGGGCGTCGGCCAGCGGGGTCACCAGGTTGGTGGCGCCGGGGCCGGAGGTGGCCATACACACACCGACCTTGCCCGAGGACTGCGCGTAGCCGGTCGCCGCGTGACCGGCGCCCTGCTCGTGGCGCACCAGGACGTGACGGACCTTGGTGGAGTCGAAGAGCGGGTCGTAGACGGGAAGGACCGCGCCACCGGGAATGCCGAATACGGTGTCGACGTCGAGCTCTTCGAGGGACCGGACCACCGACTGGGCGCCGGTGACGCGCTCGGGCGCGACCTGGCGGCGGGTGGGGTTGGTCGCCGGGCTACCAGCGGCAGGCTGGTTCGCCGAAGGCGCTGACCTGCGGGCCGATGGCCCGGGTCGTGCGGTTGGTGCACTCACCGTCTACGTTCCTTACTTTGTCGTTCTGACCCCGGACAACACAGTTGTGCCTGACACGCGGTGTCTTGCGACCCGTCGCGCATCGGGTAATGCCCGAACACAAAAAAGCCCCCGACCAGCGCATGGCTGTTCGAGGGTGGCGCGTCGCAACGCGAGCTGACGTATTCGACTCAGGCAGTCAGGCTCAACGCTGGACGCGCCGGCCGAGTACGAGCAACTCGTTTCGATTCACGTGCACGACGTTAAGCGCGCGTGGACCGAAGAGTCAAACAGACTACTCTCGGCGTCCCATTATGTGGGACGTGAGTGGTTGCGTGGGTCCGTGTACCAGGATGCGAGGATAGGAGGGTGTCATCACCGCATCAGTCCGTGCCACCGGCTAAATCGTCCCACACCGCCGACGAGGGAACCGATACGGGTCGCCCCTCGCGACCCGGCGGTCTGCGCTCGGCGAGCCCGGGCAGGCTCGCGGCCATCGCCGCGGTGGTGCTCGCGTACCTGATCTTCGTCGTCGTCGGCACCGTGCAGGACTGGTCGCTCGGCCTGCGGATCGGCCTGATCGTGCCGACCGCGGTGATCATCTGGCTGCTGGTCCCGCGCAGGCCGAGCACGCCGACGCCGGGCGTGTACGTCATCGGGGTACCGCGGCTGGCCTACATCGGCGTGCTGGTGCTCGCGTTCTGCGTGTTCTTCCCGTTCGTCGGCTGGCCCGCCGGGCTGTGGTGGCTGCTGCTGCTCCCGCTCGTCGCGATCTGGTGGGTCGTCCGGACGCACACCACGGTCTCCGACACCGGGCTGGACCTGAGCTCCATGATCGGCAAGAAGCACCTCGACTGGGCGCAGGTCAAGGGCATCAGCATCCCCAAGCGCGGCGCGGTGAAGGCCCGGCTGGCCGACGACTCCGAGGTGCGGCTGCCCGCGGTGGGCTACGACCGGCTGCGTGAGCTGATCGACGCCTCCGGCGGCCGCCTGCCCGACGTGTTCGCCGCCGCCGAGCAGGCCGAGGCCGAGCGCGTCGCCGCCGAGCGGGCGGCCGAGAAGGCGAAGGCCGAGGAGGCCGACACCGAGGAGTGAGCGTTCGCTCGATCACTGTGGGAATCGGCACGGTGCGGCGCGCGGTTGCACCGGTAAGCTGACGGCACCGGGCACCCCGCGCCGACGGCACCACCGCGGCGACACCCTCCGGAGCGACACTCCCGCCTCGAGCCCGGTTCCATCACCTCCGCACGCACCACCGGCGCGACGCGACCAGCGCGCGCCGGAGTAACGTGCGGGGTTGCCGGACGCACCGCGCACTCGCTCTGTGCCGCGCAGGTCAGCCCCCCTGCGCGCACGCTTGGACGCCCCCAGCGACACTACGAGGACTCCCCCATGCCACCGCTCCGCTCACGCACCACCACCATCGGCCGCAACGCCGCGGGCGCTCGCTCGCTCTGGCGCGCCACCGGAATGACCGACTCCGACTTCGGTAAGCCGATCGTCGCGATCGCGAACTCCTACACGCAGTTCGTGCCCGGTCACGTGCACCTCAAGAACATGGGCGACATCGTCGCCGAGGCCGTCCGCGCCGCCGGTGGCGTGCCGCGTGAGTTCCACACCATCGCCGTCGACGACGGCATCGCCATGGGCCACGGCGGCATGCTGTACTCGCTGCCCTCGCGCGAGATCATCGCCGACTCGGTCGAATACATGGCCAACGCGCACACCGCCGACGCGCTGGTCTGTATCTCCAACTGCGACAAGATCACTCCCGGCATGCTGAACGCCGCGATGCGGCTCAACATCCCGGCGGTGTTCGTCTCGGGCGGCCCGATGGAGGCCGGTAAGGCCGTGGTCGTCGACGGTGTCGCGCACGCGCCGCTGGACCTGGTGCACGCGATCTCGGCGAGCGCGAACCAGGCCGTGTCCGAGGAGGGCCTCGACGAGGTCGAGCGCTCGGCCTGCCCCACCTGCGGTTCGTGTTCGGGCATGTTCACCGCCAACTCGATGAACTGCCTCACCGAGGCGCTGGGCCTGGCCCTGCCGGGCAACGGTTCCACGCTGGCCACGCACTCGGCGCGTCGCGCGCTGTTCGAGCGGGCGGGCACCGTCATCGTCGACATCGCCAACCGCTGGTACCGCGAGGACGACGCCTCGGTGCTGCCGCGGAACGTGGCCAACGTCAAGGCTTTCCGCAACGCGATGGCCCTGGACGTGGCCATGGGCGGTTCCACCAACACCGTGCTGCACACCCTCGCCGCCGCGCAGGAGGGCGAGATCGACTTCGATCTGAGCACCATCGACGAGATCTCGCGCAAGGTGCCCTGCCTGTCGAAGGTCTCGCCGAATTCCGACTACCACATGGAGGACGTGCACCGGGCCGGCGGCATCCCCGCCATCCTGGGTGAGCTGCGCCGCGGCGGCCTGCTCGAGACCGACGTGACCACCGTGCACACCGCCTCTTTCGAGGAGTACCTCGACACCTGGGACATCCGCTCCGGCAAGGCCTCCGACGAGGCGTTCGAGCTGTTCCACGCCGCGCCCGGCGGCGTGCGCACGGTCGAGCCGTTCTCCACCAGCAACCGCTGGTCCTCGCTGGACACCGACGCCGCGGGCGGCTGCATCCGCGACGTCGAGCACGCCTACACCGTCGAGGGCGGGCTGTGCGTGCTGCGCGGCAACATCTCCCCGGACGGCGCGATCCTCAAGACCGCGGGCATCGACGAGGACCTGTTCACCTTCGAGGGCCCGGCCGTGGTGGTCGAGTCCCAGGAGGAGGCGGTCTCGATGATCCTGGGCAAGAAGATCCAGGCCGGTGACGTGATCGTGGTCCGCTACGAGGGCCCCTCCGGCGGCCCCGGCATGCAGGAGATGCTGCACCCGACCGCGTTCCTGAAGGGCGCGGGCCTGGGCAAGGTGTGCGCGCTGATCACCGACGGCCGCTTCTCCGGCGGCACCTCGGGCCTGTCGATCGGCCACATCTCCCCCGAGGCCGCCCAGGGCGGTGTGATCGGCCTGATCGAGAACGGCGACCGCATCCGCATCGACGTGCAGACCCGCGCGCTCGAGGTCCTGGTCTCCGACGAGGTGCTGGCCGAGCGCCGCTCGAAGATGGAAGCCTCCGAGCGCCCATGGCAGCCGGTGGACCGCGTCCGCCCGGTGACCACGGCCCTGCGCGCCTACGCGGCCCTGGCCACCTCCGCCGACAAGGGCGCCGTCCGCAAGGTGCCCTGACCGCCTCCCCGCGATTCATGGCCAGACTCGAGCACGCCGCCGGTCGTCGATGCGACCGGCGGCGTGCTCGTTGGTTGGCTCAGCCGGTTCCCGGTGAGTTACCCATGTTCTCGCGAAATCGAGTGTTCCGGTGCTTACACGAGTGCGGGTTGGGTTGGCGGTGTGGCCGATTCCTCGTCCGTGCGCGACGGGATGAGGGCGGTGGCGATCAGGCCGAGCAGGACGAAGCCTGCGGCCAGGTAGCCGCCGAGGGTGATGCCGTCGGTCATTGCCGTGCGGCCGGCCTCGGCGACCTGCTGCGTCTCCGGGTGGGCGGCGAAGCCTTCGATCGCCGCGCCCGCGCTGCTGGTGACGGCGTGCGCGTACTGCTGTGCCTGAGCCTGGGGCAGGCCCGCGGCGGTGAGGTCGTCGTCGATCTGTGCGCTCAGCGTGGTGAAGAAGACGGTGGTGAGCACCGCGATGCCGAGCGCGGAACCCAGCTGCCGGAAGGCGCTCTGGATGCCGGAAGCCTGGCCGTTGTCGTTCTCGGGGATCTCGGCCAGCACCACATTGGTGACCTGGGCCGTGGCGAAGCCGACGCCGGCGCCGTACACGCACAGGATCAGCGAGATCGCCCACCAGGAACTGTCGGTGGCGGCGAAGAAAGCGAGCGCCGCCAGGCCGACGACCTCGAGCGCGAGGCCGAGCCGGACCATGTTCAGCGGTGACGCCTTGCCCGCCATGCCGAAGCTGGCGCCGCTGGCGATGAAACTGCCGATGGCGATCGGCACCAGCGCCAGCCCGGCCTGCACGGCGCTGTAGCCGAGGGTGAACTGCAGCCACAGCGGCAGGACCGCGACGATGCCGAACTCGCCGAGCCCGATGATCAGCGTGGCGATATTGCCGTTGCGGAACGAGGCCAACCGGAACAGGCTCAGGTCCATCAGCGCCTTGTCGGCGTCGGGACCGCGGCGCAGCAGCACCTGGCGCACCACGAAACCGGCCAGCGCGAGCACACTCAGCACCAGTGCGACCAGCACCGGCGACGGCCCACCACTCCAGGTGAAGCCGCCGATCCCCAGCGGATGCACCGTGCTGATCCAGCCGTAGGTACGGCCTTCGACCAAGCCGAACGCGAGCAGCCCGAGACCGAGTACCGACAGGATCGCGCCGAACACGTCGAGTCGCCCCGCGACCTTCGGGGAGGGCGCGATGCAGGCCAGCACACCGACCACGATCAGCACCGCCAGCGGCACATTGATCCCGAACGCCCAGCGCCACGACACGTGTTCGGCCAGCCAGCCGCCCAGCAGCGGACCGAGCGCGGCGGCGGCGCCGATCGTCGAACCCCACACCGCGAACGCCTGACCCCGCGCTTTGCCGGTGAAGGTGGCGTTGAGCAGGGCCAGTGAGGTCGGCAGGATCATCGCGGCGCCCGCGCCCTGCAGGAACCGGGCGACGATAAGCAGCCCGCCGCCGGGGGCCAGCCCGGCCAGGACGCTGGTCGCGCCGAACACGACCACACCGGCGACGAACACTCTGCGCGCCCCGACGATGTCGGCGATCCGCCCGACCACCAGCAGCAGGGCCGCGAACACGATCGCGTAGGACTCCTGAATCCATTGCGCCTCGGTCGAACCCGTCGCCAGATCTTCGATGATCGACGGGATGATCACGTTCACGATCGTGGTGTCGACCACGATCAGCGCGACACCGAGGGCGATGGCGATCAAGCCGAGCCATCGGCGGATGGACGACTCTTGACTCATCGCATCTCCTATTTCCATGGTGGAATATTTCCATGGTCAAAGTAGATTGCGGGCAATAGGATGTCAACCGATGCGAAAGGAACCCATGACTCCCTCGGACGCCGGTACGCGGTATCAACGGATCCACGAGGGCCTGCGCGCCTACGGCGCGAACTACCGGGAATTCACCCACCGATTCGCGGCATGGCTCGGGTTGCACTCCACCGATGCCGAGGCGCTGATCGAGATCCTCACCGCGGAGGAACGTGGCGGAACTCTCTCACCCGCGCGGCTGAGCGAGCGGATCGCGTTGTCCAACAGCGCGACCACCGCACTGCTGAACCGGCTCGAGAAGGCCGGTCACATCGTCCGCAGCCGCGAGCACGACGACCGGCGCATCGTCACCCTGCGCAGCACCCCCCGCATCCACGACCTGGCCGACGACTTCTTCGGACCGCTCGGAGTGAAGGTGGAGGAGACGGTGATGGGGAGATACTCCCCCGCCGAACTGCGGCGGTTCGAGGAATTCCTGGCCGATGTGCGGATCACCATGACCGCTCACCTGGCCGAACCCGCACCGCCGCAGCCGTCCGGACTCAGTTGAACGGGCCGATGCCCGTCAGCGGGTTGCCGCCGTGGAGGAACAGGTAGCTGGCGATCGCGGCGGCGATGGCGAGCAGGACGACGGTGAAGGAGCCGTAGGCGGGGCGGGTGGCCCAGCCGCGGGCGCGGTCGAAGGACCAGCGGCCGGGGCCGGTGAGGATGATCGCCAGGGCGGCGCCGGCCAGGACCGAGTCGAGCTCGACGCCGGTGGGTGTGCCCGCGTTGTACTGGAAGCCGGCGATCATGCCCTGCTTCCACATCCAGGCGGTGAGGATCGTCGCCAGCACGGCGCCCGCGGCGAGCGGGGTGGCCAGGCCGAGCACGAGCAGGATGCCGCCGCCGAGTTCGCCGGCGATCACCAGGGCGGTCGACAGCGACGGGTAGTCCCAGCCGCCGTTCTCCATCATCGCCTTGGTGCCGTCGAGGCCGGGGCCGTGGAACCAGCCGGTGAGCTTCTGCAGCCCGTGGTAGATGAAGGTGTAGCCGACCACCAGGCGCAGCACGAACAGCCCGAGGTCGAGGGTGCCGCGGCGGGGCTCGCGATTGCGGCGCTGCAGCCGGACCGTGCCCGCCGTGGCGGCGGCCGCGGGCGGGATCGACGCGTAGCCGTAGCCGTCGTCGCCACCGCCGGACGCCTGCGCGGCGCTTGCGCTCGGCACCTCGTCACCGGGGTCGAGGCCGAGGTCCTCGTCGGTGCGCGGAATGTCCTTGTGCAGATCCGGTTTCGGCATCTGCGTGGTGGGCGAATCGTACGGGCTGGTCACCGGGCGACCCGACGACGACGCCGGTGGCCCGGTCGGCGCCGGCCCGTCGGCGTGCGGTGTGTCATTCGACTTGTCGGTCACCGCCTCACCCTATGACGTGCCGACTCGGTGTGCCGGTCTTCCCCGGAACAGGCGTGTCAGCCGCACTCGGCTGCCGGTAACGTCTGTGCCATGAGTTCGGTATTCGCGGGCCGCGTGGCGATCGGGTTGGCACTGGGCACCGTCTTGGTCGCCGGGTGCGCCCGGTTCGACGAGTCGGCGTCGAGCCCGTTCACCACCGAGCCGTCGCTGGGTGGGTCCAATGTGGAGCCGAAGAAGCCGCAGGATTCGCCGTCGCAGGTACCGCGGCCGACCGGACCGTGCATCGATCCCGACCCGAATGTCATCGCCACCTGTATGGATTCGGCCGCCGGGCTGATCCCCGTCGGTGACGGCGCGCTGGTGGCGGAGCGGCGCACCGGCCGCATCCTGCGGGTGACCCCGGTGGACGCGAGCACCCCGCAGGAGCCGCCGGTGGAGGTCGCGAGCGTGCCGGTCGACGGTTCCGGCGACGGCGGCATCTCCGACATCGTGCTCTCGCCCACCTTCGGCGAGGACGGGCTGATGTACGCCTACATCACCACCGGCAGCGACAACCGGGTGGTCCGGCTGTCCAGCAACGGTGGCGCGCCCAAGGAGATCCTGACCGGAATCCCGAAGGGCGCCACCGGGAATCGCGGCGCCATCGAATGGGCGACGCCCACCCAGCTGCTCGTCCTCACCGGCGACGCGGGAAACCCCGGCGCGGCGGCCGATCCCGGCTCGCTCGGCGGCAAGGTGCTGCGCCTCGAGTCGCCGTCCTCGGGCGCCAACAGCCCGCAGGTGGTGGCCTCGGGCCTCGGCACGGCGGGCGACCTGTGCCGCGACGGCAAGAACGGCATGTGGGTCACCGATCGCACGGCCGCCGAGGACCGGCTGCAGCATCTGAGCACCGAGGGCACGCTGACCGTCTCGTGGACCTGGCCGGACCGGCCGGGCGTCGGCGGGTGCACGGCCACCGGTGACGGTGTCGCGGTGGCCCTGTCCGAGGGCAAGGCGCTGGCCGCGATCGCCGCCGACCCCAACACCTATGCCGTCACCACCGCGCCCACCTTGATCGCCCAGGACAAGTACGGCAAGCTGCTCGGCGCCACCGCCGCCTCCGACGGCAGCGTCTGGGTGACCACGATCAACAAGGCCGACGGCACGCCAGGCGAATTCGACGACCGCGTCGTGCGCATCCCACCGCCGCAGGGCGGAGCGGGCGGGCCCGACTAGTACGCCACCGCCCCCACCGGATTCCGGTGGGGGCGGTCGTATGTCACACCGCTACGCGCAGGCGGCCAGGACCAGTTCGCGGACCTTGGCCGCGTCGGCCTGGCCGCGGGTGGCCTTCATGACGTCGCCGACGATCTTGCCCGCCGCCTGGACCTTGCCGGAGCGGATCTTCTCGGCGATGTCGGGGTTGGCGGCCAGCGCCTTCTCGACCTCGACCTGCAGGGCGGAGTCGTCGCTGACCATGCCGAGGCCCTTGGCCTCGACGATCGCGGCGGGCTCGCCCTCGCCCGCGAGGACGAAGTCGACGACCTGCTTGGCGACCTTGTTGTTGACGGTCTTGGCCTCGACCAGCGCGATCACCGCGGCCACCTGCGCGGGCGTGATCGGCAGCTCGGCGAGGGCGACCTCGCGCTCCTTGGCCTTCTCGGTCAGGTAGGCGACCCACCACGACCGCGCCTCGTTCGCGGGGGCGCCCGCCTCGACGGTGGCGATGATCAGGTCGAGGGCGCCCGCGTTGACCAGGTCGCGCATGACCTCGTCGGACAGCCCCCAGTCGGCCTGGATCCGGGCCCGCACCAGCCACGGGTACTCGGGGATGGTGGCGCGCAGTTCCTCGACCCACTCGGCGGCGGGCGCGACCGGCTCGAGGTCCGGCTCCGGGAAGTAGCGGTAGTCCTCGGCGGTCTCCTTGCGGCGACCGGCGGAGGTGGAGCCGTCGGCCTCGTTGAAGTGCCTGGTCTCCTGGACGATCTCGCCGCCGTCGGTGAGCACGGCCGCCTGCCTGCGCATCTCGTAGCGCACCGCGACCTCGACGCTCTTGAGCGAGTTCACGTTCTTGGTCTCGGTGCGGGTACCGAACTCCTTCGCACCCACCGGCATCAGCGACACGTTGGCGTCGCAGCGCAGCGAGCCCTGCTCCATCTTCACGTCGGAGACGTTGAGCGAGCGCAGCACCTCGCGCAGCGCGGTGACGTAGGCGCGGGCCACCTCGGGCGCGCGCTCACCGGCGCCGGTGATCGGCTTGGTGACGATCTCGATCAGCGGCACGCCGGCGCGGTTGAAGTCGAGCAGCGAGTGGCTGGCGCCGTGGATCCGGCCGGTCGCGCCGCCCACGTGCAGCGACTTGCCGGTGTCCTCCTCCATGTGGGCGCGCTCGATGTCGACCCGGAAGGTGGAGCCGTCGTCGAGCACCACGTCGAGGAACCCGTCGGTGGCGATCGGCTCGTCGTACTGGCTGATCTGGTAGTTCTTCGGCTGATCGGGGTAGAAGTAGTTCTTGCGCGCGAACCGGCCCCACGGGGTGATCGAACAGTTCAGCGCGAGACCGATCCGGATGGCCGACTCGACGGCCTTCTCGTTGACCACCGGCAGCGAGCCGGGCAGGCCGAGGCAGACCGGGCACACCTGGGTATTGGGGTCGGCGCCGAACTCGGTGGGGCATCCGCAGAACATCTTGGTCGCCGTGGACAACTCGACGTGGACCTCCATGCCGAGCACCGGCTCGTACCGGGAGATGACATCGGAATAGTCCATCAACTCGACCGTGGGTGCGCTCATAGCTGTCTATCTTAGGAAGCTCTAGCGGGGCGGGACGCGCTGGGTGAGCCAGTCGGTGACATAGGTCAGCACGGCCGGGTCGATGGTGGTCTCGATGGAGGAGTATTCGCTGGGTTTGCCCGTTTCGGTGGGCTGCATCAGGTGGTTGACGCCGGGAAAGGTGTAGACGGTGGCGTCGGGGTCGCCCGCCAGGTTGGCCCGCATCGGCGGCTCGTTCTGCGTGGCGAGCACCTGCTGGTCCTTGTCGCCGAAGAAGGCCAGCACCGGTACCCGCAGCGCTTCCAGCGCGGGCTTCGGGTCGTAGGTGATGAACGAGGCCATGTACGGGGTGTTGAAGGAGTCGAGCGTCTCCTGGGACGCGCGCTGGTCGGGCGGCAGCGAGTCGTTGTGCTGCTGGGCGAAGGTCTTGGCACCCTCGATGTCACCGGCGCGCAGCATCGCCGACCACTGGGTGACGTAGTCGACCTGCGCGTCGATCTCGTTCTGCGGCGCGCCCGCCGAGGCCATGATCACCTTGTTCTGCTCGATCAGCACATCGGCACCGACCACCGAGGGACCGGCCATGAGCACCGCGAACGCGACATTGCTGTCGGGCCGCGCGGCGACCAGCGGGGCGAGATAGCCGCCCTCGCTGTGCCCGAACAGGCCGACCTTCGCCGGGTCGATCTCGGGCCGGGCGCGCAGGAACGCAACGCCGGCGGCCGCGTCGGCCGCGAGGTCGGGATAGGTGGCGTCGTCGAGGTTGCCGCCGGTGCCGCCGACGCCGCGGTCGTCGGTGCGCAGCACGGCGTAGCCGGCGCGGGTGAAGGTGTCGGCCAGCAGGTGGAACGGGCGGTGGCCCATCAGTTCCTCGTCCCGGTCCTGCGCGCCGCTGCCGGTGATCAGCAGCATCGCCGGGAACGGGCCGCTGCCTTCGGGTTCGGTGAGGGTGCCCGCGATGGTGAGGTCACCGTTGCGGTAGGTGACGTCCTCGCTGCGGTACGGGTACGGCGGCTTCGGGTCCTGCGGCCTGGCGACGCTCTCGACCGGCCCGCGGCGCAGCACCAGCGGCACCCGCTGACCGGCCTGGACCCAGTCGCCGGTGATCTGTTCGCCGTCGAGCCTGCCGCGGAAACCCGGGTCGCCCGGTGCGTCGGGGACCGTGAACTCGACCCGGTCCGGCTCGGTGCGCACATCTTTCAGTGCCGCGCCGCGCACGCCCTGCACCGGGATGTCGATGGTGGCCGAGCCGTTCTCGGCGAAGGTCACGCCGATCGCGATCGGCGCGCCCGGCGCCTCGATGTCCCCGTGCCAGGGCCCCTGCACGGCGGGGCCCGCCTCCTCGTCCGAGGAACAGCCCGTCACCAGCGCGGCGACGACGAACAGAACCGAAACGATCACTCGACCGGTACGCATACGGCAACGGTACCGACGCGCACCGAAAAGTCGAGGACCGCGACGGCTCAGCCGAAGAAGGCCTGCGCCTCGCTCAGCCGTTCCGGCGGGACCCGCTTGAGCTGCTTGGTGGCCTCCGACAGCGGAACCAGTCCGATGGCGGTGCCGTGCAGCGCGACCATCTGCCCGAAATGCCCGGCGTGCACGGCTTCCGCGGCGTGCACGCCGAATCGGGTCGCCAGGATGCGGTCGTAGGGTGTCGGGCTGCCGCCGCGCTGCACGTGACCGAGCACGGTCGTGCGGACCTCCTTGCCGATCCGGCGCTCGATCTCGGAGCCGAGCTGCTGGGCGACACCGGTGAACCGCTCGTGGCCGAACTCGTCGATGCCGCCCTCACGCAGCGCGAAGCCGGAATCCGGTGCGGGATGGGCGCCTTCGGCGACCACGCAGATGAAGTGCTTGTCACCGCGCTGGAAACGGCTCTTGATCAGGGCGCACACCTGCGCCACGTCGAAGGGCTCCTCGGGCACCAGGGTCAGGTGCGCGCCCGCGGCGATGCCGGAGTTGAGCGCGATCCAGCCCGCGTGCCTGCCCATCACCTCGACCAGCATGACGCGCTGGTGGGATTCGGCGGTGGTGTGCAGCCGGTCGATGGCCTCGGTGGCGATGGAGAGGGCGGTGTCGTGGCCGAACGTGACGTCGGTGCAGTCGATATCGTTGTCGATGGTCTTGGGGACGCCGACCACCGGCACCCCCTCGTCGGAGAGCCAGCTCGCGGCGGTGAGGGTGCCCTCGCCGCCGATCGGGATGAGCGCTTCGATGCCGTTGTCGTCAAGGGTCCGCTTGATCCGGCCGAGCCCGGCGCGCAGCACGTCCGGATTGGTGCGCGCGGTGCCGAGCATGGTGCCGCCCTTGGTGAGCAGCCGGTCGGTGCGGTCGTCGTTGTGGATGCGGATCTTGCGGTCCTCTAGGAGGCCGCGCCAGCCGTCCTCGAACCCGACGATCGCGTCGCCGTAGCGGCCGTTCGCGGTGCGGACGACAGCCCGGATCACCGCGTTCAGCCCTGGACAGTCTCCGCCTCCGGTCAAGACTCCGATGCGCATGCGTTCATCTTGCCGCACCAGCGCTGTTCAGGCGCAGTGACCTCCGGCGAGCTCGCCGAGATGACCCGAGATCAGGGTCGCCATCTTGTCCAGCATGGTCATGCCGTCGTTGAAGGAGCCCGAATCCGGTTGTGCCGCGAAGGCGATCGCGATCCGGCCGGTGGGCGAGTCGATGAGTCCGAACTGGCGCACGAGGTACTTGCCCGCGAGGTCGGGACCCCAGCCGCCCTTGAATTCGGCGCTGCCGAACGCGCCGAGTCCCCAGCGGTGGCTCGGGATGATCTGCTGCATGAGGCCGACCACGCGCTGGCTCTGCGGCAGGCAGGGCAGGTGCGCAGCGAAACGCACCTGATCGGCCAGCGTCCAATCCGCCTGGCCGTAGACCGACGCGTCGGCCCTGGTGCGGGTGGTCGGCACCGTCGTCGTGATGTCGCCGCCCTCGCGCAGCACGTTCTGCACGGCGGTGGCCGCGGCGGCGCCGGAGCCCAGCGACTGCCACAGGGTGTCGGCGGCGCCGTTGTCGGAGGCGGTGATGGCCGAGGTCGCGACGGTGGCGTAGGAGGCGTTGCTGCGGAGCGCGGCGATGGCCAGCGGCACCTTGATCGTCGACCAGGCCGGACCGGAGGACCAGTTGCCGAAGGTGACCATCTTGTCCCCGCCGACCGGCATGACCGCCAGTCCCACGCTGCCGCGGAAACCCTGCTGCAGGACGTTGAAGTCGCCGGCCAGGCTGCCGGGCACCGCGATCGAGAAGTTGCCGCCCGCGCCGCCCGCGCCGGGGTCGACGGCGGCGGTGCTGGTCGTCGTGCGCGGTGGGGTCGCGGACTTCGATCCGGTGCCGCACCCCGCGGTGAGCAGCACGACGGCCGCGAGCAGCGCGGTGAGCACCACCCGGACGGTGCGCCGATCTTTCGTCATCATGTAAAGCATCTTCGTTTCTAAACTCCCCCCGGGCTTCGATGCCGGGGTAGCAGTCCCGACACCGTACTGGGCAGTATGGCCGAACGCCCACTTCGACCGTGAAACGCTCAGGTCAGACGATGTTCACCCGTGTAGATATTCATCGTCTCGCCGCGCAGGAAGCCCACCAGGGTCAGCTCCGCCTCGGCCGCCAGGTCGACGGCCAGCGAGCTCGGCGCCGACACCGCCGCCAGGATCGGGATCCCCGCCATCACCGCCTTCTGCGCCAGTTCGAAGGACGCGCGGCTGCTCACCACCAGGATCAGCTCGTGCGCCGGAATCCGGTTCTCCCGCAGTGCCCAGCCGAGCACCTTGTCGACGGCGTTGTGCCTGCCGATGTCCTCCCGCACCGCGAGCAGGGTGCCGTCGGTGGTGAACAGGCCCGCCGCGTGCAGGCCGCCGGTGGCGTCGAAGAGCTTCTGCCCGGCGCGCAGCTGCTCGGGCAGGCCGGACAGGACGTCGGTGGACACCGTCGCGGTGTCGTGCGGGATCGGGTAGCGGGTATGCGTGCGCACCTCGTCGAGGGCGGACTTGCCACAGAGACCGCACGCGCCGGTGGTGAGGAAGTTGCGGGTGTGCAGCGGCACCGGCGTGCGCAGGCGCAGGTCGAGCACGTTGTAGGTATTGCGGCCCTCGTCGTCGGTGCCCGCGCAGTAGCGGGCGGTGACGATGTCGTCGGCCGAGCCGATGATGTCCTCGCCGAACAGGAACCCGTGCACCAGGTCGATGTCGTTGCCCGGCGTGCGCATGGTGACGGTGAGCGACTGCCCGTCGACGCGGATCTCGAGCGGTTCCTCCACCGCCAGGGTGTCCGGGCGCTGGATCCGTCCGGTCGGCGACAGCCGGATCGTCTTGCGCCGTGCGGTGACTCTGCTCATCAGGAGGTGCCCATCGGTCGGGTTGCGGTGGGTTCGCTCAGCCGGTCGCGATACCGACCACGAGGTTGATCGTCGTCGCCAGGATGACCGTGCCGAAAGCGTAGGACAGCAGGCAGTGCCGGAGCACGATGGCCCGCACCACCGGACTGGTGACATTGTTGTCGGAGACCTGATAGGTCATCCCGAGGTTGTAGCTGAAATAGAGGAAGTCGCGGTACGAGGGCGGCGCGTCGGAGTTGAAATCGATGCCGCCCGTTGGTGATTCGTAGTAGTGGAAGGCGTACCGCGCCGCGTACATCAGATGCACCGCGGCCCAGGCGGCGAAGACCCCGGCCAGCGCGGTCGCCGCCGCGACATGCCCCTCCTCCGACCGGCCGAGCACCAGGATCGCCACGATGCCGATCAGCCCGCCCGCCGCCGCGGACACCACCGAGATCTCCTCGACGAACGGCTGGAAGTCCTCGCGCCGCACGTTCGCCTCGGCCTGCGCGGCGGTCATCGGCCACAGCACCAGCCAGCCCGCGACGACGAAGGACAGCTCCATCATCGTGATCCCGATCAGGCCGCTCAGGGCGACGCCCCGGCCGAACAGCACCCCGGCGAGCACCCCGACCAGCGCTCCGATCAGGATCGATCGGACCAGCCTGCCGACCGCGGAGATCCCGAGGTGGTTCCTCATACCGAGCGACAGTACCGAACGCGGACCTATTCATAGCCGATGTCGATCTCAGTTCTCGCGCCGCTGCGCCGAGCGCCGCAGGGTGTCGTCGATGCCAGCCGTGCGCGCGGTCTCGATGAGCGCCTTCACCAGGACCGAGCCGGGGTCGACCGCCGGGGTGACGAGCACGATTCCGGCGGTGACGGCCGGGTCTTCCAGGCGCAGGACCCGCACGCCCGCGGGCGGCGGGAAGATCGTGAGCCAGGGCTGTGGCACCACGCAGGCCCAGCGGCCGGTGCTCACGTGCGCGAGCAGCGAGACCACCGAATCGGTCTCCAGCTGCGGCGCCGGGACCAGTCCGGACGGGACCAGCGCGTCGTCGATCAGGTCGCGCCCGCGCATGCCCTTGTGCAGCAGGCACATCGGCATCTCGAGCGCCTCGGCCCAGGTGATCGCGCCTGACCGGCCCGCCAGCAGGTCGGTGCCCGCCAGCAGGACCTGCCGTTCGGCGTAGAGCGGGGTCCGGGTGAGCCCGGCGGTGTCGACGCCGTCGCCGTAGACGATGCCGGCGTCGAGTTCGAAACGCCGGATCCGCGCGACGATGTCGCCCGAGCGCAGGCTGGTCTCGACCCGCGTCCGCACCAGCGGGTGCGCGGTGCAGAACGGGTCGGTCAGCAGGGCGACGGTGCCCGACGCCGCCGGGATCACCCCGATCCGCAGGTCACCGGTGAGGCCGGTCTGCAAAGCGCGCACCTCGTGCTCGAGCGCGTCGCGGTCGGCCAGGATCCGCCTGGCCCACAACACGAGTCGTTCGCCCTCGGGGGTCAGTCCCTCGAACGTCCGCCCGCGCCGGACCAGCGGGACTCCCAGCTCGTGTTCGAGTTTGCGCAGGGCCTCGGACAGGGCGGGCTGGGAGACGTAGCAGGCCGCGGCCGCGCGGGCGAAGTGCCGTTCGCGGGCGAGGGCGACGAAGTACTCGAGTTGGCGGAACAGCAGCTCAGTCGTCCTCGGCGTCGGCGGCCTTGTTGCGGGCCTTGGCGATCTCGAGCGCCCGCTCGGCGGTGGCCTGGTCCGGGTACGGGCCCATCCGGTCGCCGTACCAGCAGGTCTTGCCCTGTTCGGCCTTATGGTGCTTGATGCAGTAGTACCACTGGTTGTCGTCAGCCATGTCGACAGTATGCATCGGTTCGCATGTCATCGGCAGGGAGGTCGGGGGCGTGCCGGGCGCCGGTTCGCGGATCAGCAGGGCCACCGCGACGCCCACCGCCACGCCGATCACCGTGTCGACCGCGCGATCGGTGAGCATGGTCAGCGGATCGGTGGGATCGGCCAATTCGGTCATCGACATGATCAGCGGGGTGAAGAACCCGAGCGCCACCGCGTAGTGGCGGGCCATGAACAATTCGGTCGGGTACAGCAGGGCGATGATCGCCAGCCCCAGCATCGCCGGGCTCGGGCCCGGGATCAGCAGCGGGGCGGTCACCGCGAGACCGAGGAACGTGCCGACCACGCGATGCAGCCCGCGGGTGATCCGACCGCGGGAGTTCGCCGCAGCCAGCGGCACCGCCGCACCCGCCATCGCCCAGTTCGCGTGGCCGACGCCGAGCAGCAGCCCGATGCCGCCCGCGATCGAGATCGCGAGCGCGTAGCGGCCCGCCTGGACCATCGAGACCCGCCCGGCCCGGTGCGGCGCGATCGCCACCGGCAGGACGCAGGTGCCCGCCCGCCACTGCCGCCGGGAGGACTCCAGATACCCGACGACGACGCACAGCGCCGCGGTGACCGCGCTGATCGCCAGCGCCGCGAGCGGATCGGGCTGCGCGCCCGCCACCATCGCGATCGCGCCGAGGGCGAAGATGCCGAAGAACGGGCCCTCCGGCCGCAGGCCGAGCCGGTCGGTGACCGGCGAGACGACCGCGGCGAACACCGCCACCGCGGCGACCAGGACGGCGGGCGAGGCGTCGAGCCGGGCCAGCAGGATGCCGCCGCCCACCGCGCCGACCAGCAGCACCGCCGCCTCGCACTGATGGACCAGCCGCTGCCGCGACGCCTCGGCGAAACCGTACATACCGGTGAAGGATCCGAACACCGCGTAGATGAGCAGGTCGGTGCGGCCCGCGGCGATGAGCAGCAGACCGGGCACGGCGAGGCCGACGAACACCCGGGCGGCGGGCAGATGATCGATGTCGGTGGTGAACCGCCGAATCACCGGCCGCGCCCGGGTCGAGATGGTGCGCAAGGGGTCCTCCGAACGTCGGTCACGGGGCGGTCTCCCCGGCGCCGATGCACCATCCTCACCGCACCCCGCGGCCCGCGTCAAACCACCAAATTGCAGGTGAGAGGCGGTTTTCGGGCCCCTACCTGAGGTGATAAGCGCCGCCTATCGGATGCTCGGAAGTCGGTCTTGGACGCGGGCGGACCAGGGGGCGCACACTCGGACCCACGCGCGACACGCTCGATGTCGGTGGGCCGGTACCGGGCCTACGCCCATCCGTGACCTCGGCGGTAGAGAATCGCAACCGGGCACCGACAGGCTTCGAACACTTCCGATCGAAGGGAACACGTCATGGCTGACGGTCCGTACACCGCGTATGACCCCGACAGCGGCCCCAGCGGCAACGGCGATCGCGACGCGGTGCCCTCGGTGAAGCCCTATCACCACCCGGCCGCGGGCTGGGGCGCGGCGATGAGCGTCAGCAACTTCATGGTGCGCAAGGAGCACGAGTTGCTCAGCGGCACCAGGGCCATCCTCAAGATGAACCACCCCCCGCACGGCTTCGACTGCCCCGGCTGCGCCTGGCCCGACGCGACCGACGGCCTCAAGCTCGATGTGTGCGAGAACGGCATCAAGCACGTCAGCTGGGAGATGACGCACAAACGGTGCACCCCGGAGTTCTTCGCCGCGCACACCGTCAGCGAACTCGCCACCTGGAGCGACTTCGACCTGGAGGACCAGGGCAGGCTCACCCACCCGATGGTCTACGACGCCGCGACCGATCACTACGTCCCGATCAGCTGGCCGGACGCGTTCGAGATGGTCGGCAAGACGCTGCGCGAACTGCCCGACCCGAATCTGGCGTCGTTCTACACCTCCGGCCGGCTCAACAACGAGGCCACCTTCCTCTACCAGCTGATGGTGCGCGAGTACGGCACCAACAACCTGCCCGACTGTTCCAACATGTGTCACGAGGCCAGCGGACGCGCGCTGCAGGCGTCGCTGGGCACCGGCAAGGGCACCTGCGACATCGACGACTGGGACAAGGCCGACGCCCTGTTCGTGATGGGCATCAACGCGGCCTCCAACGCACCGCGCATGCTCACCGCGCTGACCGAGGCGCACAAGCGCGGGGCGCAGATCGTGCACGTCAACCCCCTGGTCGAGGCGGGCGCGCGCAAGGCGATCATCCCGCACGACTTCGTCGACATGGCCACCTTCCACGCCACCAAGACCAGCACCCTGAATCTGCAGGTCCGCATCGGCGGCGACTTCGCCCTGATGCGCGGCATCGCCAAACACGTACTGGAAGAAGCCGAGACCGACCCCAAGGCGCTCGATCGCGAGTTCATCGAGCGCTACACCGACGGGTTCGAGGACTACGTGCGCGAGGTGCAGGACACCACCTGGGCCGAGATCCAGCGCCAATCGGGCTTGAGCGAGAGCGACATCCGCAAGGCCGCGGGCATCTACTGCGACGCCGACCGCACGGTCATGAGCTGGTGCCTCGGCATCACCCAGCACGAGCACGGCGTCGACACGATCCGCGAGATCGTCAATGTCCTGCTCATGCGCGGCAATCTGGGTCGCGAGGGGGCGGGCCCGTCGCCGGTGCGCGGGCACAGCAACGTGCAGGGCAACCGGACGTGCGGCATCGACAACAATCCGAGCGCGGAGTTCCTGGACCGGCTGGCCCAGGTGTGCAAGATCGACCCACCGCGCGCGAACGGCTACGACGTCGTGTCCACGATCCAGGCGATGCAAGCGGGCAAGGTCGAGTTCTTCCTCGGCATGGGCGGCAATTTCGTCGCCGCCGCGCCGGATGCCGCCTACACCTTCGAGGCCTACCGGAAGTGCGGCCTCACCGTCAACGTCAGCACCAAGCTCAATCGCAGCCATGTCGTGCACGGCAGGCGCGCGCTGATCCTGCCCTGCATCGGGCGCACCGAGCGCGACGAGCAGCGCAGCGGTCCGCAGATCACCTCGATGGAGAACGGCATGGCGGTCGTGCACATGTCGCGGGGCATCCGCAAGCCCGCCTCCGAACACCTGATGTCGGAGCCCGCGATCGTGGCGGGCCTGGCCAAAGCCACACTGCCGCAGACCAAGACGCCGTGGGAGTACTACATCGAGGACTACGACCGCATCCGCGAGGTGATGTCGAAGGCGCTGGTCGGCTTCGAGGACTACAACCGCCGGGTGCGGCTGCCGCTGGGCTTCCGCATCCGCCAGCCCGCGCGCGAACTGATCTTCCTGACCCCGTCGGGCAAGGCCGAGTTCTCCAAGGTGACCCTGCCCGACACCATCAACCCGCCCGGCGTGCTCACCCTGGCCACCCAGCGGTCCCACGATCAGTGGAACACCAGCGTCTACTCCGACAGCGACCGCTATCGCGGTGTGAAGAACCTGCGCACGCTGATCTTCATGAACGACGAGGACATGCGCGAACGCGGGCTGAAGGAGTTCGACGAGGTCGACATCACCAGCACCGCCCGCGACGGGTCGACCCGCTCGCTGCACCGGTACAAGGTCGTCCCCTACGACATCCCGCCGGGCTGCGCGGCCGGGTACATGCCGGAGATGAACGTGCTGTGCGCGATCGGCGACTACAGCACCGAGAGCGATCAACCGCTGATGAAGAGCGTGAAAGTCACTGTCACACCATCGAGTTGACCCGCCGAGGAGAACACTGTGAACGCGCATACCCGCAAGACGCTGGCGGCGATCACCGGACATCCGGCGCCCCGCGACCTCGAATGGACCCGGTTCGTCTCCCTGTGGGAGGACCTCGCCGACGCGGTCGAGCAGGAATCGGGTGATCGGCTCGCGGTGCGGATGAACGGGCACCGCGAGGTCTTCCACCGGCCGCACGACGGCCGCGTCGCCATCGGCGACATCGAGCACGCGCGGCAACTGCTGGCCGAACACCCCGAATTGAAGGGCGCCGGATCGCTGTTCGCCGTCGCGATGGACGCCGAGACCGCCCGGATCCTGCACTTCGACCTGGACACCACCGGCGTCAGCGACACCGAGCGCGACGTGCGCAACGCCGACCCCGTCGCCCGGCATCTGCGCACGGTCGAGCGGCACACCGGGCACGACGATCACCAGGTGTATCTGCGCTACTTCGACGATCTCGCCGTCGCGCTGCTCGAGGAGATCGGCACCGCGTCGTTCGTGCTGCTCGGGCACGGCACCGGGAAGTCCGATGTGGCCGAGGATTTCGCGCTGCGGTTGCAGGAGACGAACCACGCGCTGGCCGACCGGATCACCGGCATCGGCGTCCTCGATCTGAGCGCGGCCGACGACGCGGCGATCGAGGCGGCGGCGCAGAAGATCGCCCGGCAGGCCAGGTAGGTGGGGGCGACCATGGCCTATCTGCTCGCGCTCGTCGCCGCACCCGGCGCGGACTCCGCCCCGGCGCAGCTGGCGACCGAAGCCCAGCGGGTCGCGATCCGCAACGACCTCGACGTGGTGACCCTGGCCGAACTCGACACCCTGCCCGGCTACCGGGCCGATCTCGACACCGAGGACGGGCGGCCGCTGATCGCCAACCAGTTGCGCCGCTCGACACTGGAGGCCGACGGCGTGCTGCTGTTCGCCGACGAGGCGACGGCGATGCCCGCGCTGGCCGAGAGCGTGATCGCCTGGCTGACGCACGCGGGGTCGGGCCCGGCGCCGGCGATCGCGGGCAAGCCGGTCGCGGTGATCACGGCCGGGCCCGGTGAGGTGGTCAACCAGGACATGGCGGATCGGTTGCGCGCGGCGGGTGCCGACGTGGTCGCCGACGGTGTGTCGATCACCGGGTCGTGGAGTGATCCGGCCACCATCACCCGGCTCGGTGACACCGTGGTGGCGGTGGCCTCGTCCGCGAGCTGACCCGCAGGGGTCAGTAGACGTAGACCACGGCGTTCTCGCCACCGGTGCAGGTGACGAGCTTGCCCTCAGGCGTGCAGGTCATCGTGTAGGTGCGGCCGGTCACCGGGCTGGCCGCCACCACCGGTCGCGGACCCGGTGCCGTGCCACCGCTGACGTAGGCCGCCCGGACCGCTTCGGCGAAGCCGCAGCTGGTGACCGCGGTCCCGACCGCCGCCTTGCCGAACGCGCCGGCAGCCGCACCGGATTCGCAGGGCTGGGCGCCCGCGGGCAGGGTCACCGGACCGGCCGAGGTGGTCGGTGCGGCGGTGGTCGCCCGCGGCGCGGTGGTCCCGGGGGCACCGCCGGTACTGCCCGGCGCGGCCGAACTCGGCGCGGCGCTGGTGGTCTCCGCCGAATCCGCCGCCGACATCAGCCGCCAGCCGATCGCGCCGCCGATGGCCAGCACCACGACGGCGAGCACGCCGACGAGGATCGGCAGCAACGGCGAGCGCCTGCGCCCCGAATCCCGTTGCTGCCAGGCCGGATCCGGCGCGTAGCCCGGGTCGGGGCCGTACGGATCGTTCGGGTCGCGGTAGGCGTGATCGCCGTAGGAGCCGTGCGGATCGTCGTACTGGGAGTAGGCATCCGGCGCGCCCCCGGCGTAGTGCTGGGTCGCGGCCGCGCGCGCCGGATCGTCGGGCGCCTGGTGCGCGGGGAACGGTGCCGCGCCGCCGCGATACTGCCGGGTCGCCTGGGCCCGCTGCGGATCCTGGTCGTCGAACGGGTCGGCGCCGCCCTGGTAGTGCTGGGTCGGCGCCGACCGCTGCGCCTCGATACCCGCCGGGTCGAACTGCTCGGTCGCGGGGAACAGACCGTCGGGCGAACCGCCGAAGTGCTGGGTGGCCGCTGCTCGCTGCGGGTCGTACTGCTCGGTGGCGGGACCGAACCCGTCGTCCGGGGCGCCACCGAAGTGCTGGGTGGCCGCCGACCGCTGCGGGTCGTATTGCTCGGTGGCCGGACCGAACCCGTCATCCGGAGCGCCCCCGAACGGTTGCGCCGCGGGCGATCGCGTCGGGTCGTACTGCTCGGTGGCCGAACCGAACCCGTCACCCGGAGCGCCGCCGAACGGCTGCTTCGGATCGTAGTGCTCGGTGGCCGGGCCGAAGTGATCCTCCGTGCCCGGACGCTGCGCGGTGGCTGGTCGCGGCTGGTCGTACTGCTCGGTGGCGCGACCGAATCGGTCGTCCGGAGCGCCGCCGAAATGCTGGGTCGCGGCCGAGCGCTGTGCGTCGGACGGGTCGATCGGAGGACCGAACCGGTCGTTCGCACCGCTCACATGCTGGGTCGCCGCGGAGCGCAGCGGATCGGCCGGGTCGTATTGCTCGGTCGGCGGGCCGAACCGATCCGGGGTGCCACCGAACTGTTCGGTCGGGGCTGCGAAGCGGGCGGGCGGATCGGTGTCGTCGGCCGGGCCACCGAACCGGGCCGGGGCGCCGGGCAGGCCGCCCGCGCGCATCGCGTCCGGGCCGAACTGCTCGCCGTCGAACCTCTGCGGCGGCGCGAAACCCGGTGCCGGGGTGGGCCGTCCGTCGTCGAACAGGTCCCGTTCAGGGGCGGCGGGATCGACATCCGCCGGGCCGCCGAACCGGGCGTCCGGGCCGAACTGATCGGCGTCGAACTTTTGTGTCGGCGCGAATCGGGGTGCCGGGGTGGGGCCTGCGTCGTCGAACGATCCTGCGGGGGAAGCGAATCGGGCGTCCGGGTGGTCGAAGCGCTGACCATCGGGGCCGAATCCGCCGGGCGCGCGGCCGTCGCCGAGCGGCCGCGCGGGGTCACCCGGTCGGGCACCGGGATTCGCGTGGCTGTCGTCGAAGAGATCGGCGGACGATTCGAATCGCGGAGGCTGGTCGCCGTACTGCTGGGTCGGCGCGAAACGGGGGTTCGGGTTGGACGGGCCGTGGGTTTCCGGCACGGGACCGTCGCCGCCGAACCGCTGGGTCGGGGCGGCGCGCTGCGGGACCGGGCCCGACGGTGCGTCGAGCCGGGGCGGCGGGGCCGGGCGGTCGGGGTCGGGTGGCACGAAACCGGTGGGGCCGGGGAACGGCGGGGCCGGGACCGGGCCGGAGGTGTCGCCGGGCTGGGCACCGCCGTAGAGGTGCGCGTCCGGGAACGGGCGCATCTTCGGCAGGCCCTGGTCCGGGGTGTAGGCGGGCGGGGGCTCCGGCGCAGGCGGTTCGTCCGCCGACGGGAGCGGGGTGAAATGGGTGTCGGCGACACGGATCTCGGCGGGACCGGTCGGCTGGATCACCGCGGGAATGGAGACCTCGCCGGTGCCCTCGACCGGGATGCGATGGAACCCGGTGGTCTCGGCCGGGCCGGGCGCGACCGCGGGCGGACGGATGATCAGCGTCGGCTGCGCACCGGTCGCGCTGGTCTGGCTGCGCGAGGTCTCGATGCCGCCGGTCGCGGTCACCGCGCCGACGACCCGGAACTCACCGGTCGGCGTCGGCGTGGGCTCCTGGGCGTCCTCTCCCGGCGCGCCGGGGACGGCGCGTCCACCAGCCGTCGATCCGGCAGGCGTTCCGCCGGAAGCCGGACGGCCACCGGTCGCGGCACCACTCGACACGTTTCGTCCTCCAGTCGTCGCACCGTCAGGAGTTCCACCCGGAACTGCGCGTCCCCCGGTGGTGGCCCCGGGAACAGCCCGTCCGCCAGTCGTCGCACCCGCGGGCGCACCGGGAACGACACGTCCACCAGTCGTTGCACCGGGAACAGAGGATCCGCCGGTCGTCTCACCGGCAACCACGCCGCCGGGCGGCACCGGACGAGCACCGGTGGCGGCGGCCGCGGCGCCGAACGCCGCACCGGCCGCGCCGAAGGGCGACTGTCCGCTGCCGACGGGACCGCGAGTACCCGGCGTGTGCAGCGGCGCACCGCCCTGCATCATCGCCGCCGCCAGCCCGTCCCGCGCCGCGACCGCGAGCGCGCCCGCACTGGGGTATCGATCGGCCGGGTCCTTGGCCATGCCGCGAGCGATGACCTCGTCGAGGGTGGTTGGCAGGCCGGGCAGGATCTCGCTGGGGCGGGGCGGCGCCTCGGAGAGATGGGCGCGGATCAGCACGCTCATGCTGGCCGCGGGGAACGGCGAGGCGCCGGTGAGGCATTCGTGCAGCACGCAGGCCAGCGAGTAGACGTCGGCGCGATGCGAGATCGGGCCGACGTCGAAGCGTTCGGGCGCCATATAGATGTAGGAGCCCATGGCCATCCCGGCCTGGGTCACCGCGCTGTCGCCCTCGGTGTGGGCGATGCCGAAGTCGGCGAGGTAGGCGAAGTCGGCGGGCGTCACCAGGATGTTGGCCGGCTTCACATCGCGATGCACCAGGCCACCGGCGTGCGCGGCGTCGAGGGCGGCGGCGATCTGCTCGACGACGGCGACCGCGCGCTCGGGGCTCAGCGGCCCGCCCGTGTGCAGCACGGACCGCAGGTCGGTACCGGGGACCAGGCGCATGTCGATGAACAGCACCCCGTCGATCACGCCCCAGTCGTGGATCGGGATGACGTGCGGTTCGGCCAGCTTGGCCGCCGCCTGGGACTCCCGGCGGAAGCGGACCTGATAGGCGGGGTCCTGGGCGAGCTCGGGCGCCAGCAACTTCAGGGCGACTACCCGGTCCTTGCCGGTGTCGTAGGCCTCGTAGACCTCACCCATTCCGCCCTTGCCCAGCATCGACCGCAACTCGTACGGACCGAACCTGCTCCCCGTCCGTGACCCAGGTGCCTGCACCAGCGTCCGCCTCCCACTTCTCGCATGCCCGAAGACCTGCTCGTCAGAAGGAGGATTCTCCCGGTGTCACCACGCCGTGGTCAAACGCGAACACGATGGCGGCGGCGCGATCGCGCAGGTCGAGCTTGCCGAAAATGTGTCCGACGTGGCTTTTCACGGTGACTTCGGAGATGCCGAGTTCGGCGGCGATCTCGCTGTTGACCCGGCCTCGGCCGATCAATTCGAACACCTCGTACTCGCGCGCGGTGAGTTCGCCGAGCCGTCGATCGGTCCGGGTCCCGCTCGGTTTGACGGTCCGGTAGGCGGTGAGCACCCGGCCGGTGACCGAGGGGTCGAGCCACGCGCCGCCCGCCGCCACCGTGCGCACCGCGCGGATCAGGTCCTCGGCGGGTGAGTCCTTCAACAGGAACCCGGCCGCGCCCGCGCGCAGTGCGCCGGAGAGCAATTGGTCGTCGTCGAAAGTGGTGAGGACGAGCACCGGCGGCGCGTCCGGGCGGGCCCGCAGCAACCGCGTCGCATCGATGCCGCCGACCCGCTTCATCCGCAGGTCCATCAGCACCACGTCGGGACGATCGGCGGCGACGGCGGCCACCACCTCGTCACCGTCGGCGCACTCGCTGACGGTGAAGCCGTCGCGTCGGCGCAGGATCCGGCGCAGTCCACCGCGCACCAGTTCCTGATCGTCGACGACGAGCACCGTCACCGGGTTGTCGATCGGCGCCGCGGCCGTCACATGTCCTCCTGGGGTCGGGGCTTGAGCATGCTGGGCAGCATGGCCGTGATGGTGGCGCACGCGCCGGATTTGAGCGGGAACCGCGCGCGCACCGTCCACCCGTCGCCCGCGGCGCCCGCGCTGATCGAGCCGCCGAGCAGTTCGGTGCGCTTGCGCATGCCGCGCAGTCCCATGCCGATGTCGCGGCGCGGCGGCGGACCGAGCGGCATCGCGTTGGTCACCACCAGAACGGCCGCCTCGGTGGTGACGTCGAGGCACACCGTCGCCGGGGTGCCGGGCGCGTGCTTGGCGACATTGGCCAGCGATTCCTGCCCGATCCGGTACAGCGCGTGCCCGACAGCGCCCTCGATGACGGCCAGGTCGCCGGTGCGGTCGTAGTCGACGGTGAGCCCGGCGCGGCGGAAGTCACCGACGAGTTCGTCGATGTCGGCGGCGCTGGGCTCGGGGGTGAGCTGCGCGGGGCCGGAGTCGAGCATGCCGACCGTGCGCCGGATATCGGCCATGGCCTGGCGGCCGAGCCGTTCGGCGTCGACGAGCGCGTCGACCGCCTCGGTGACGTCGTCGTCGGTCTGCAACGCGCGTCGGGCCGCGGTCAGGTGCAGCAGGGTGATCGAGAGCGAATGCGCGATCACGTCGTGCACCTCGCGGGCGATCCGGCGCCGTTCCTCGTCGGCCGCCTGACCGGCGCGAATGGCCTGGTTCTCGCGCTCCTGATAGAGGAAACGGCGCTGATATTGCAGCAGCACCCCGACGAAGACACCGAGAATCACGCCGAGCACGTACATCGGCAGTCCCTGCAACCGCTCGCCCGAGCCCCACTGCACGTGGCCGGCGAGGTCGAAGGCGACCAGTTCCAGGATCGCCAGCAGGGTGAATCCGACGGTGATGCCGCGCGTCGCGACCGCGGCCACCTCCCCGGCGACGATCACCAGCACGAACGGCGCGAAATCGGCGTCGACCGGCTGCAGCAGGAACAGCCCGGTCGACAGCAGCGCCGACCCCTTCAGCAGCGCCGGATGCGGCTTCACCCCGAAGATCGCGAACAGCGGGATCGGCAGGAAGGCGGTGGCCATCGCGATCAGCGGCAGCGGGCTCGGGAAGTAGGAGTGCCGCTGGATCACGGCCGCGCCGGTGATCACCAGCAGGGCCAGGTCGGCGCCGATGATCACGGCGGGCGGGTAGTCGTAGGGCAGCGACTCGATGCGCTCGCGGCAGATGTCGAGCGCCCGCCGGAACCCGTCGCGCGGGCGGCTCGCGAGCCGCCGCCAGCGACTGCGCAAGCCCGCGGGGTGCGCGGGAAGGGCGTGACTCACCTCCATGAGGCAAGGCTAGCCGCCGGGCCATCGGCTCGTCATCGTCCCGGGAACGGGCCCGGCCTCCTACCGGGGTAGGAGGAGAAGTCGGGTCCCGGGCACGACGATTCCGGTGCGGCGCGACCGTAGCGTTGGCCACATCGCTCACGGAAGGTGAAGCCCATGACCTGGACCGATCAGCATCGACGCACCGAGATCGTGCACACCGTGCTCGCCAGGGCAGCGATCGACCCGAACGACCCCGCCCTGTTCGCCGGTCTCCCCGAGGTGGATCGCCTCTTCGGCGGCCCCGACGGACTGCTGCAAGCCCTGGCCTACCGCTGGAACAACCACCTGCGCGCCAAGCTCGAACAGGCCGAGATCGAGGGACATTCCGCGGTCGAGGCCTATCTGGAACTGGCCGCCGAGCAGCCGGCGCTACGGGCAATTCTCGACGCGCGCGCGACGACCGTGCAGACTACCCGTACCCGCGCCTTCGCGCGCTGACTTCCCGACAACCGAAAACCCCTGGGGGACACGATATGCCGGACAACGATTCGCCGCAGCCGCCGATGCTCGAGTTGACGCGGGTGGTCAAGCAGTATCACGTCGGCGATCAGCAGGTGCGCGCGCTCGACGAGGTGAGCATGCGCATCGAGGCAGGCCAGTTCACCTCGATCATCGGGCCCTCCGGCTCGGGCAAGAGCACCCTGCTCCATCTGCTGGGCGCGCTGGACCGGCCCGACGAGGGCTCGATCCGGTTCCGCGGCACCGAGATCGGCGATCTGAGCGAGGACGCGCAGGCGGCGTTCCGATTGCAGCAGGTCGGTTTCGTCTTCCAGTTCTTCAACCTGCTGCCGACGCTGTCGGCCTGGGAGAACGTGGCCGTACCGAAGTTGCTGGACGGCACCGGATTACGCAAGGCCAAGCCGCGCGCGCTGGAACTGCTCGAGCTGGTCGGTCTCGGCGAACGCGCCCAGCACCGGCCCGCCGAGCTCTCCGGTGGGCAGATGCAGCGCGTCGCGGTGGCGCGCGCGCTGATCATGGATCCGCCGCTGATCCTGGCCGACGAGCCCACCGGCAACCTGGATTCCAAGACGGGCGCGGCGATCCTCGATCTGCTGGGTGAGATCACCGCGCAGGGCAATTCGGTGGTGATGGTGACCCACGACATGGGCGCGGTCGCCCACTGCGACCGGGTGATCACCCTGCACGACGGCCGCATCGACGCCGACGACATCGTCCAGGCGAGGGTGGACGCATGATCGCCGCCTTCTGGGATCGCCTGCGGCTGTTCAACATCGGTGAACTGGTCCGGCATCCCGGTCGCACCTTCATGTCGACGGCGGTGATGTCGGTGTCGGCGGCACTGCTGGTCGCCGTGCTCAGCATCTCCGGCTCGGTCACCGGCTCGGTCGACAAGCTCACCCAGGGTCTGGCCGGGGACGGCGTCCTGGAGGTCACCGGCATCACCGACGCCGGCTTCGAGCAGTCCCTGCTCACCCGGATCGCGGCGACGCCCGGGGTGACCAAGGCGGTGCCGATGCTGCGCAGCACGCTCGGCGCAGGCCCCGACCGGGCGCTGCTGATCGGCGCCGACGCCACCATCACCGCCCTCGGCAGCGACCTGGCCGGGCCGATGTCGAAGTACACCAACAAGCTGCTCACCACGCCGAAGGGTGTGCTGGTCGGCGCCGCGATGGGCCTGAAGGAGGGCGACAGCGTCCCGATCGGCTGGGGCACCGCCACTGTCGCGGGCGTCCTCGACGACGAGGCGAGCAACCGGCTCAACGGTGGCCACCTGGTCGCCGCCCCACTGCCGCTGGCGCAGCTGCTGCTCGACCGGGTCGACAAGCTGGACTCGGTGCAGATCATCGCCGCGCCCGGCACCGATATCGCGAAGCTGCGCGCCGACCTCACCGCGGTGGTCGACGGCCGCGCCGTGGTCGCCGAGCCCAGCCTGCGGACCGCGCAGGCGGGTGGCGCGATCCAGATCATGCGGTACTCCACGCTGATGTCCTCGGCGGCGGCGCTGATGGTCTCGGCGTTCCTGATCTACAACGCGATGAGCATGGCGGTGGCCCAGCGCAGGCCGACGCTGTCGCTGCTGCGCGCGATCGGCAGTCAGCGCGGGCCGATGGTGCGCGACCTGCTCGTCGAGGCGGCGCTGCTCGGGCTCATCGGCGGTGCCATCGGCGCGGCGGTCGGCGCGGCCATGGGCCGGTTCGCGATCGGGCGCCTGCCCGCCGCCATCGTCCAGTCGGTGGAGGCGCGCACCGAGTTCATGGTGCCGAATTACGCGGTGCCCGTGGCCATCGCGGCCTGTGTCGTCGCCACGGTGCTGGCGGCGGCGATCGCGGCCAGGCAGGTGTACAAGGTCGCGCCCGTCGAGGCGCTCGCGCCGGTGGAGGCCACGGTCGGCGCGTCGTCGAGCAAGCCGCTACGCTGGGCCGCCCTGATCGGCGGCCTCGGCTTCGCGGCCGCGGCGGTGACCCTGGCCGCGCTCGATCTCGGCCGGCTCTCGCTCGCCTCGATCTCGACCTCCTTCGCCGCGGCCGTCCTGCTGTGTTTCGCCGCGACCGGACCGATCGTGCGCGCCGCCGCGGGCATCGCGCGCTGGTTCGGTGCCCCCGGCGCGCTCGGCGCCACCACCCTGGAGCGGGCGCCGCGTCGCGTCTGGGCGACCGCGATGACGGTGATGATCGGCGTCGCGGCCGTCGTCGCGCTCGGCGGCGCGTCGGGCAATATGGTCGACTCCGCCACCGACTCGTTCCAGAGCCTCGGCGACGCCGACCTCTACGTGAGTGCCAGTCCGGTGGAACAGTTCCCGACCGGTCCGGTGCTGCCGCCCGAGATCGCCGAGCGGGTGGCCGCCGTGCCGGGCGTCGAGCACGTGCGGCCCGCGCAGATGGCGTTCGCGACGGTCGGCAGTGGGCGGGTCATGCTGCAGGGCTACCCGCCCAGCTACGACGATGCCCGGCTCGGCGCGGTCGACAAGGCCGTGATCGATCAGCTGGGCCGTGGTGAGGGCGTCGTCATCACCAGGGACGTGGCCCGGTCGATGCACCTGGCCGTCGGCGACGAGACCACCATGCCGACGCCGTCGGGTGAGCGGACCGTGCGGGTGCTGCAGGTGATTCCGTACTTCACCGCCGTGTCCGGCGTGGTGATGATGAGCCTGGATCAGATGCGGGAGTGGTATCAGCGGCCCGGTGAGACGATCCTGGCGCTGAAGTTCGCGCCCGGCGCGGACCCGGCAGCGGTGCGGGCCGCTGTCCGTGCGGAGGTGCCGCAGGAGATCCACATCGACAGCGGCGCCGACGCGGTGAACGCCATCTCGTCGAGCGTGCAGCAGGGCGCGGCGATGAGCAACATGATCCTGTGGATCGTCGTCCTGGTGGCGACGGTGGCGCTGCTCAACACGCTGATGCTGTCGGTCCTGGAGCGGCGCCGCGAACTCGGCGTCCTGCGGGCCATGGGCACCAACCGCAAGTTCCTGCTGCGCTCGGTGCTGGCCGAGGCCGCGGGCATCGGATTCATCGGCGCCGCCATCGGACTCGTCGTCGGAGCGGCCGTGCAGTACCTGGCGACCGTGGCGATCGGGCACGCGATGACGATCGACATCGCCTACCGGCCGAGCCCGCTGCTGGTGGTCTACGGCGCCGTCGCCCTCGGGCTGGCGCTGCTCGGGTCCATTCCGCCCGCCTTCCGCGCGGCCCGGATGCCGATCGTGGCGGCGCTGGCGGTCGACTGAGTTCCGTTCCGTCGCGGCGGCATCCGAGGAGGACGCCGCGACGGTGGGCTCTGCGATCAGGCGAGTCGAGTGACGCTGTGGCGGTGCACCTTCCGCTGAATTCGCAGCGTCACAGTGGCACTTCCTCCCACCAGGCGATCACCTCGTCCTGGGCGGTCGGGCGGGGCGCCCCCGCCATGCCGCTGCTGCCCCGGCGGCTCACCGCGATCACGTATTTCGCGCGGGTCGAGTCGTCGGGGAAGCTCACGACCTGGTGGGCGGTCTGGGTACGCACGCTGGCCTGGTCGGGAACCACCCAGCGGCGCAACGAGAACGGCACCCCGTCCTTGTTCCCCTGGTACCGCACCGCCGCGGGCATCGCCTCCACCACCGACCGCGCCTGCGCCGCCGTCGGATACTCCAGCACCAGGTAACTCACCGACCCGGCACTGTTGTCGGTCCGCTCGCACTGCCAGCCCGCGCTGATCGGATTCCACTGCAGCGCGGGCTCTTTCCACTGCAACTCGCTCACCCCGCGCACGGCGACGCACTGCGCGCCCCGATACCCCTCGCCTTCGGCCACCGCCCCCTGCGGAACCAGCGTCGGAAACACCCGCCTGCTCGCCACGAACGCATCCCCCACCACCGCCGCCGCCGAACTCGACGGCCCCTTGGCCGTCCCACCCGCCGCGTCCACGTCCTCGTCCCCGTCGGGCAGCACCACGACCACCAACGCCACCAGCAACCCCACCAGCGCGAACACCAACGCCGCCAGCAACAACCACCCCAACCGATGCACCCGCGACATCCGCCGCCGCACCGGCCGCCGCGGCCCCACCCACGGCCCATGCCCCACCGGCGGCCCCATCGGCGGCCCACCGGGCACACCACCCGCCTGAGGCGAGCCACTCGATACAGCACCCGCCTGCGGTGATGCGCCCGGCACGCCACCCGGTTGCGGCGAGACATCGGGCCCGCCACCGTACTGCGGTAATCCGTCCTCGGGCGGGACGACCTGGTGCTGAGCGCCCCCTTGTCCGGCGGGCGCCCCGTAGGTCGCACCCGTTCCCCCCGCGAGCCCAACCTCGATATCGCTGTAGCGGGGCACGCCACCATCCTGGGCGCCGCCCTGCCCAGCATCCGGTCCTCGCTCGTCACCGGTGGCCACGCCGAGGTGTGGCGATCCCCCCGCCCCAGGCGCCGCATCCGGCTCATCGCCTGTCGAAACCGGCAGTTCCGATCCCGCTTGCGGCGCCCTACAGTCCGGCGCGACGCTGTGCTGCGGCGAACCCTCCGGTCCCAGATCGGATTCGACGGCCATCCCCCGCTCGTCGCCGACCGGCGCGGAATGACCTGTCGCCTTGTGCCGCTCGCCGCCCTGCTGCGCCGAACCTCCGCGCCCGAGATTCGGGTCGATCGCCGCGCCGCGGCCCTTCTCCGGCTCCACGGGGTGATCAGCCGCTCGCGTCGACCCCGTCGCGCCACCTGCCGACTGGCCGTCCGCAGACCCCGATCCGGCACCAGCGGCGGCCGCGGAATCGACTCGAGCGCTGTCTGATTCGTGGATCGGGCTTGCGCTGTTCGCCGAGCGCGCAACCGGCGTCACCTCGGTCAGCGCATTCGCGTTCGCGGTATCCAACTGCCCGGTGTCCGGCATCGGCACCACATCGGTCACGACCGAATCGGTATCCGCAGGTCCCCCGGTCGAGGCGGAACCTTCAGCCCTGCGATTCTTTTCGCTGGACGAACGCTCCCCACCTCCGACGGCGCCACGGCCCGTCGCCGAATTCCCTGACGACTGCGCGGCCGCTCCAGCAACAACCCCGGGCACCGCGGCCGACACACCATCGGCGCTCTCCCCCACCTGCCGAGACCCGCCTTCGTCACCGGCTCTCGCCCGATCGCCCACGAACTGCGTACCACCCGGCGACCCGACTACCGAAGGTGACTGCGCACCAGGCAGATCCGCACCACGCGGTTGTCCTGCGGGCGGCTCCGTCGGTTGGGCGCCGGGCGCCGGTGGCACGGCGGGAACCGGGCCACTCGGCGGCTGGGTCGAGGGCGGTTGAGCGGCAACATGATTCGGGGCCGGAGGCGCGACCGGTGCCTGCGATCCCGGCTGCGCACTCGGCTGCGCACTCGGCATCTGTGGTGCCACGGGTGAAGCAGCGACCGGTGGATGCGGACGGACAGACGCTTGGTCCGCTCCGGGCGGCTGGACGCCGTACTGCGCCACTGGCGGCTGCTGCACCACCGGCGGCTGCGCTCCCGGCGATTGCTGCGCCACGGGCGGCTGAACACCAGGTTGCGCCGCAGGCTGCTGCACCACCGGTGGATGCGCACCCTGTTGCGCTACCGGCGATTGCTGCACCACAGGAGGCTGCACACCAGGCTGCGCCGCAGGAGGCTGGGCGGCCGGACCAGGGTGCGGTGCAGCGTATCCGGCAGGGGGTGGGGCGGGGGCCCGGGGCGGGGCGGGGGTGGGAGGTTGGTGGGGTGGGCGCCACGCGGGGTGGGGGGTGGGCGGTATCGGCTGGGCGGGGGTGGGGCCGTAGCCGGGGGGCTGGGGTGGGTAGGGGCCCGCCGGGGCGGGTGGGTAGAAGGTGGGGGTGTTGGCCGGGGGGCGGGGTAGGGAGGGTGGGGTGTTGGACGTGAGGGCCTGGCGGGCGGCCTTGGCGAACGCGGCGCACGAGTCGAAGCGGGCCGCGGGGTATTTGGCCATGGCGGCGGCGAGGACGGCGTCCAGGGCGGGTGGGAGGCCCTGGCGACGCAGGGCCAGGGGTGGCGGGTTGAGGTAGAGGGTGCCGCGGATGATCTCGTTCGGGTCGGGCGAGTCGAACGGCGCGACGCCGGTGAGCAGCCAGTACAGGGCGCACGCCAGGGAGTACTGGTCGGAGCGGTGGTCGAGTTCGGCGCCGGTCATCTGTTCGGGCGAGGCGTAGGCCAGGGTCGCGGTGAACATGCCCTGCTGGGTGAGGTGGGTGGAATCGGCGCGCAGGCGGGCGATGCCGAAGTCGGTGAGGAACACCCGCTCGCCCTGTCCGCCGCTGGAGCGGGCCAGCAGGATGTTGGCCGGCTTCACGTCCCGGTGCAGCACGCCCCTGCCGTGCGCGTAATCCAGTGCGTCGGCGACCCCTTCGATGATCTGCACGGCCCGTTCGGGCGGCAGCGCCATCGGATCGACGGTCGCCGCGTCGATCCCGTCGACGTACTGCATGCTGATCCACAGCTGCTCGCCCTCGGTCCCCCGGTCGAAGACGGTGACGATGCCAGGGTGGTCGAGCCCGGCCGCCAGATCGGCCTCCCGTTCGAACCGGGCGCGCACCCGTTCGTCGGCGAACAGGTCGCGATTGAGCAGCTTGAGCGCGGTCAGCCGGTCCAGTCGCGGATGCCGTGCCAGGTACACCGTGCCCATGCCGCCCTGGCCGAGCATCCGCTCGATGGTGAACCCGGCGAACACCTCACCGATGTCGAGCACTGCGACCCCCTTCCGGCGCCTGTGGCGGACCAGCATGGCACCCGCGCAGCGGCGTGACCACGTTCATTCGAATTCTCGCCGAAAATCGGTGAAACTTGCTAACGGTCGTCCGGTATTGTCCGGGCGCGCTCGACGAGTAGTTTGCACCGCCGAAGCAGGGCGCCGACGCGCAGTGGGTGGTGGGGAGGATTCGGTGGTGAAGTCGTCCGGAAAGGCGGCTGCCTGTCGCAGGCTGCTGCAGTGTGTGGTGCTGGCCTCGGCCGTGCTGTCCGCCTCGTGTGCCCTGCCGGGCACCCCGACCGCCGTGAGCGCCCCCACGGTCACGGTGAACAGCGAAGACGCCTGGCACCCCGGGCTGTCCATCATGCTGCCCGATTCGCTGGCCGCGGAGTTCACCCAGCTGCAGGCCCAACTGCCGGGCCAGGTCGGCATGGCGCTGATGCCGGTCGGCGGCGGCCGGATGACGATCTACGGCGACTGGACCACCGGCATCGCCTGGTCGACGATCAAGGTCCCGCTGGCCGTCGCCGCGCTGCGCCACGATCAGGACCAGTCCATCTTCGAGATGGTCGAGGCCGCGATCACGGTGTCGGACAACGACGCCGCCGAGGGCCTGTGGGAGTCCCTCGGCGACGGCGAGGAGGCCGCCGAGGCCGTGCAGGAGGTCCTCGACGAGGCGGGCGACATCTCCACCGACAAGGCGAACCTGCGCACCGAACTCGACTACACCTCCTTCGGCGGCACCGAATGGTCGCTGGCCAACCAGGTCCGGTTCGCCTCGCGGCTGCCCTGCCTGCCGCACACCGAGCTGGTCCGGCAGCTGATGGGCGAGATCACGCCCGAACAGGGCTGGGGCCTGGGCCAGCTCGACGGCACCGAGTTCAAGGGCGGCTGGGGCCCCGACGACGACACCGGCGTCTACACCGTGCGCCAGTTCGGGCTGGTGCCGGTCGGCAGCGGCCAGCTGGCGGTCGCCCTTGCCGCGCAAGCGGATTCGGGTACCTTCGACGACACCACCGCCCTGCTGGACCGGATGGCGCTGCTGCTGGCGCGGCACCTGCCGGAGTTGCGCGGCGGCGTCTGCCCGCGCTGAGCGCACCGGCTCAGCCGGGGACGACCAGGCCGGATTCATAGGCCAGCACCACCGCCTGCGCCCGATCGCGCAGCCCGAGCTTCGAGAAGACCTTGGAGACATGGGTTTTCACGGTCTGCTCGGCGACGAACAACGCCTCGGCGATCTCGGTGTTCGACAGTCCCTTGGCGACCAGTTCGAGCACTTCCCGCTCGCGCGGGGTCAGCGAGCCGAGCGCGGGCGCGGCGGGCGGGCGCACGGTGTTGCGCCTGCGGGTGACGTCGGCGATCAGGCGCCGGGTGATCGTCGGCGCCAGCAGCGCCTCACCGTCCGCGACAACCCGGACCGCGCGCACCAGTTCCTCGGCGGGCGCGTCCTTGAGCAGGAACCCGCTCGCGCCCAGGCTCAGCGCCTCGTAGACGTAGTCGTCGATGTCGAAGGTGGTCAGCATCAGCACCCGGACCGGCGGGTCGAACCCGGCGGCCAGGATGGCGCGGGCGGCGTCGAGACCGTTCATCTCCGGCATCCGCACGTCCATCAGCACCACGTCGGGGCGCAACCGCTTGGCCTCGGCCACCGCGACCCGGCCGTCGGGCGCGTCACCGATGACGCTGATGTCGGGCTGGGCGGCCAGCAGCGCGCCGAAACCCTGCCGCACCATCGCCTGGTCGTCGGCGATCAAAACGGTAATAGCCACTCGACCACCCTAATGGGCGCACCGACGATGCGAAGAGGCCTACGGCGTGGGCAGTTTCGCCGACACCTCGAAGCCACCGTCCGGGGTGGGCCCGGCGGCGAGTTCACCACCGACCGCCTCCACCCTGGTCCGCATGCCGTCGATCCCGTGTCCGCCGCCCGCGCCCGGCCCGCCGACAGCCACCGCGGCCGCGTTGCGCACGGTCACCAGGACCACCCCGGGATCGACCGCGACGGCGACGTGCACCGGCGCGCCCGGCGCGTGCCTGGCCGAGTTCGCCATCGACTCCTGCACCACGCGATACACGGTCAGCCCGGTCGTCTCCGGCACCGTCGCCAGGTCACCATGCACGGTCCACTCGACCGGCAGGCCCGCCCGCTGGGCCGAGGCGCACAGCTCGGGCACGTCGGCCGCGCGCGGTTGCGGCGCGTGCTCGGGCAGCTGACCGTCGCTGCGCAGCACCCCGAGCAGGCCGCGGATCTCGTTGAGCGCGGTCCGCGCGGTGGCGCCGATGGACTCGAACTCCGCGCGCGCGGCCGGGTCGAGATCGTCGATCCGGTAGGGCGCTGTCTGCGCCTGCACCACCACCATGGACATGTGGTGGGCGACCACATCGTGCAGGTCACGGGCGATGCGCGCCTTCTCCTCGAGGATCGCCCTGCGCGCGCGTTCGAGTTCGGTGACCTCCTCCTGCCGCTCCAGCTTGCGCCGCGAGGCGACCACGGTGCGCAGCAGGTAGCCGAACAGCGCGAGCGCGCCGAAGCCGACCACCCAGCCCCACAGCGGACCGTCGGCCGAGCCGGGCATGGTGGTGGCGAACAGCATCGACTGCGCCGCCCAGGCCACCACGATGATCGGCACCGCGGCCCGCAGCGCCACCGCGAACAGCAGCACGAACAGCACGATGATGTGCACGACCTGGAACGGCAGGTCGTTGTCCGGCAGCGGCGACATCCCGATCGAGAACAGCAGCGCGGCGCCCGCCGAGATCGCCCAGCCAAGGGCCGGGTTGACCCGCACGAACAGGATCGGGAACACCGCCATGGCCGACAGCAGCGGCGCCAGGGCCGCAGGCACGTCGTGGGTGACGAACAGCGTCGGCCAGGCGATGCTGTACAGGGTCAGCGCGACCGCCACCGTCGCGAGGTCGAACCAGGTTCGCGCGGTGATGCGGCGCGCGGCGGGGCGCAGTTGTCCGGGCATGGCTCGAGCCTACGAACCGTCCGGTGAGCGGACCTCATACCCACGAACGATTTCGGACCCCCTACCCTGGTGTGACCCCGGCGCCGGGTCACCCGCCCGCGCGCCCCGAGAACCGGTCCACAGCGGGATGCCCGCCCCCGGACCCGCTCCTTACCGTCGGAGGCCATGAACACCCCGCTTCGCCCGGTACCCGCCGCTCGCCGTGCCCGTACCGCCGTCTCCGCCGCCTCCGCCTCGTCGACCACCGACACCCCGGCCGAAGCCCCGCACCGTCGCCGCAGCGGGGTCGCCCTGTGCACCGCGGGGCTGGCGATGGCCGCCGCCGTCGTCATGTCGGCGCCCGGCGCCATGGGCACCACGCCCGGTGCCGACACCGAGAACGCGGCCGCCGCCGCGGTGGTGCGCGCGCTCACCGACGACGATCCCGACGCCACCGCGCTGATCCCCCGCGACTTCGGCTACAAGTTCGGCTACGACCCGGCCCAGCAGGACGGGCTGCTGGTCAACCCGAACGGCAGCTGCTCCTCCCCGGTGACGCTGCCCGCCGAGTTCGGCCCCGCCTGCAAGGCCCACGACCTGGGCTACGACATGCTCCGCTACGCCGAACGGGTCGACGAACCACTGGGCCCGTGGGCGCGGCGCTCGGTGGACGCGGCGCTGAACCGGCGCATCCACGCGGCCTGTGAGCTGCGCGACGACGAGTTCTCCCGGGCCCGCTGCGGGGTGATGGCCGATATCGCGTTCACCGCGGTCGACGTGAACTCGCGCAGGCAGGAGTACGGCGCCCCGGTGGTCGAGAACGTCTTCGCGACGACCGACCCGGCCGACCGCCCGAACCTCTGGCCGCTGGCCAGGACGGTGCTCGGCCTGTTCGCGGTGACGGCGGCCTCGGCGGTCATCATCGACGCGCTGCGCAAGCGCCGCAGGCGGCTGGGCTGACCTGGTTGCCGAAAACTAGAACATGTCCTAGTTTTTCCGCATGGCCCTCACTATCGACGAAACGATCGAGATCGACGCCCCCGCCGAGACGGTGTGGCAGGTGCTCACCGATTTCGACCGCTACGGCGAATGGAACACCTTCTGCTACGAGGCGGCGACCACCCTGGAGCCCGGCTCGCCCATCGACATGCAGGTGCAGCTCGGCCCCAACCGCCGCCCGCAGCGCGAGTGGATCCGCACCAACACCCCCGGCGCGGAGTTCAGCTACGCGATGAAGCCGGTGCCGCTGGGTGCCCTGCACAGCCTGCGCTCGCACACCGTGGTCGTGCTCGGCCCGAACCGCACCCGCTACGAGTCGCGGTTCACCCTGGCCGGCTGGCTCAGCCCGGTCGTCGAACTCGCCCTGGGCAAGCATCTGCGCGCCGGTTTCGCCGCGATGACCGCGGGCGTCGGCAAGCGCGCGACCGAGATCTGAAAAACGGGGTGCGCCAGGCCGATCCGGCCCAGCGCACCCCGCTGCGTGGTGGCTGTCAGACGCCCGCGGGCGCGGGCAGCGCGCCACGCGCCGCCTCGTAGGCCGCGCCCACCCGGTACAGGCGGTCGTCGGCCAGCGCGGGCGCCATGATCTGCAGGCCCACCGGCAGGTTGTCCTCGGCCGAGAGCCCCGACGGCACCGACATGCCGCAGTGCCCGGCCAGGTTGGTCGGCAGCGTGCACAGGTCGGACAGGTACATGGCCAGCGGGTCGTCGACCTTCTCGCCCAGCTTCCACGGGGTGAACGGGCTGGTCGGCGAGACCAGCACGTCGACCTGCTCGTAGGCGGCGTCGAAGTCGCGCGCGATCATCGTGCGGACCTTGAGCGCCTGACCGTAGTAGGCGTCGTAGTAGCCGGCCGAGAGCGCGTAGGTGCCGATGATGATGCGGCGCTTCACCTCGGGACCGAACCCGGCCTCGCGGGTCAGCGACATCACCTGGTCGGCGCTGTGGCTGCCGTCGTCACCGACACGCAGGCCGTAGCGCATGGCGTCGAAGCGCGCCAGGTTCGACGACACCTCCGACGGCATCACCAGGTAGTACGAGGACAGCGCGTACTCGAAGTTCGGGCACGACACCTCCACCACCTCGGCGCCGAGTTCCTTCAGCACCGCGACCGCGGCGTCGAAGGAGGCCAGCACGCCGGGCTGGTAACTGTCGGAATGCAATTCGCGCACCACGCCGACCCGCACGCCGCTCAGATCACCGTTGGCGCCGAGCTTGGCCGCCTCGACCACCGGGGCCACCGGAACGTCGCGGGAGGTGGAGTCACGCGGGTCGTACCCGGCGATCACCTCGTGCAGCAGCGCGGTGTCGAGCACCGTGCGACCACACGGACCGCCCTGGTCCAGCGAGGACGCGCAGGCGACCAGGCCGTAGCGCGAGACGGTGCCGTAGGTGGGCTTCACGCCGACCGTCGCGGTGACCGCGGCGGGCTGCCGGATCGAGCCGCCGGTGTCGGTGCCGATCGCCAGCGGCGCCTGGAACGAGGCCAGCGCCGCCGCCGAACCGCCGCCGGAACCACCCGGGATGCGGGTGGTGTCCCAGGGGTTGCGAGTCGGGCCGTAGGCCGAGTTCTCGGTGGAGGAGCCCATCGCGAACTCGTCCATGTTGGTCTTGCCCAGGATCGGGATGCCCGCGGCGCGCAGCCGCGCGGTGACCGTCGCGTCGTAGGGCGACATCCAGCCCTCCAGCACCTTCGAAGCGCAGGTGGTGGGCATGTCGGTGGTGGTGAAAACGTCCTTGAGCGCCAACGGGACTCCCGCCAGCGGCGAGGCGGGCGTCTCGCCCGCGGCCAGCGCGGCGTCGACCACGGCGGCCGCGGCCAGTGCCTCGTCCCCGGCGACGTGCAGGAACGCGTTGAGCTCACCGTCGACCGCGGCGATCCGATCCAGGTGCGCCCGGGTGACCTCGGTGGAGGACACCTCGCCGCCGTGGATCTTGGCCGCCAGCTCGGCCGCCGACAGCGTGGTCAGCTCGCTCATTCGCCCTCTCCCAGAATCTGCGGGACCAGGAAACGCTGCTCTTCCACGGCCGGCGCCTGGTCCAGCGCCTGCTCGGGAGTCAGACCGGGCACGACCACATCGGGCCTGGTCACATTGGTCGTCGGGTTCGGCGACGCGGTGGCGGGGACGTCGGCGGCGACCTCGGAGATGGTCCGCACGTGGCTGAGGATCGAATCCAGCTGACCGGCGAACTGGTCGAGTTCGGCGTCGGTCAACGCCAGCCGGGACAGCCGGGCGAGGTGAGCGACCTCGTCACGGGAGATTGCGGGCACCGCGGGACCCCTTTCGGCATAGGTATGGGAACTAGTTGCTGACAGCCTATCGAGGGCGGCGGACGGTGCCGGACGCACCCGCCTCGCGCGAAAGTTCGCGCATGTCGCGCCCCGGGGCGCATACTTCGACTCGATAGCCCGCGCTCGGGGGTGTAAGTATTGCGTCACCGGGTATTCGTGTCGAACAGCCCCGGCCGCCTAGGAAAGGAACGCACGTGTCATACCTGCTCCGCGTGCAACTTCCGGATCGACCGGGAAGCCTCGGCTCCCTGGCACTCGCCCTCGGCGGGGTCGGCGCGGACATCCTCTCGCTCGACGTGGTCGAGCGTGGCGCCGGATTCGCGATCGACGATCTGGTGGTCGAGGTGCCCACCGGCGCGCTGCCCGACACCCTGATCACCGCCGCGGAGTCCGTCCACGACGTGAGCGTGGACTCGATCCGGCCCTACTCCGGCGTCCTCGACACCCATCGTGAGCTCGAGCTGATCGATCAGGTCGCCAGCGCGCGCGACGATCGTCTGCAGGTCCTCGTCGACGGTGTGCCGCGGGTGCTGCGGGTGGGCTGGTCGACGATCATCGGGATGGGCCCGGCCGGCGCCTACCGGGTCGTCGGCAGCCCGAGTGCGCCTGAGACGCAAGCGGGTTCGGCGCCGTGGATGCCGCTGGAGAAGCCGTCCTGGCTCGACGGCGAAGCCGACTGGGTGCCGCAGATCTGGCGCGACATGGACACCAAACTGGCCGCCGCCCCGCTGGGCAGCACCGGCAAGTCGCTGCTGCTCGGCCGCCCCGGCGGCCCCGACTTCCGCCCGTCGGAAGTGGCGCGGCTGGGCTATCTGGCCGGCATCGTCGCGACCGTGCTCAGCTGAGCGCCAGGCGCATCACATACAGCTGCAGGCCGTCGTTGGTGGACCAATTGCGTTCCGGCACACCGACGAAACCCAGTCGCTCGTAGATGCGGTGCGCGTCGACCATCGTGCCCATGGTGGTCAGCGCCACCGCCGCGTAGCCACCGGCGCGCGCCTCGTCGATCACGGCGCGCACCAACGCCGTTCCCACCCCGAGGCCGCGCGCGTCCTTGGCCACCGCGAGCATCCGGAACTCCAGCTCGCCCGGTAACGCGATCTCGGCGTAGCGGGTGCCCGGCTGCGCGACGGTGAGCGAGCCGGCGACCTTGCCGTCGTGTACGGCGACCAGCACCTGGGCCTCGGCGGCCCGGTGGGTGACGTCGCCCAGCTCCTGGACGTAGCTGTCGTCTTCGTCGACATAGCCGTCGCCCACATACACCTGCACGGTCAGCGCGGAGATGGCGGCGAATTCCTCGGGGCGGGCGGTCCGGATCCGGACGCCGTTCCCCGGGGTCTGATGGTGGTTACCCTGCATCCGGGCATGATCCCACCCCGGCCGTTGTGATCTGAAACTCACCCATGTCTCACCGGGGCGGTGAGCTCACGACCCGAGGTAGGACCGCAGGCCGGGATGCTGGGCCACCCACCGGTCGGGGTTGCGCGGCGGATAGACGACCAGCAGCTGATCGCCGATCGACGGCCACTGCGCGGCGTCCCAGGCGAAGCGCCGGTACACCACCGTCCCTGGCACGGACGGGCCGATCAGGGTGCCGGTGATGGTCACGTAGTGCTCGCCGGTCATCGCGGGCAGCGGGCTGACGCCGGTGATGTAGAGCGAACCCTGTTCCAGGTTCGCGCCGCCGCCGCGGCCGATCCGGTGGGCGGCGACGGCGCCGATCGTCACGACCAGCATCGTCACCATGGCCGCGGCCATCACCACTTCGAGCATGCCGCCCATGGTAGGCCCACCCCGCGCGACCGGCGTCGGCCCCGCGGCCACGTCACAGTGGCGTGAGCTCGCTGACGCCCTGTTCCCGGCGCAGCTGCCAGACCGCGGCGCGGGTGCGCTGCGAGCGGCCGTTGCCCCGGTCGATCAGCGCGCGCTGGGCGGTGGTGTAGATCAGTTGCGCGCCACGCGCGTTGGTCTCCGGGTTCTGGAACAGCTGCACCAGCCGGTCGGTCTCCTCCACCGGCAGGCCCGCGCCGAGATCGTCGACCGCGAGCACCTGGCCGGTGTCGAGCGCCTCGAGCATGGCGGGCAGCACCCGCAGCAGCGCACGGGTCGCGGTGGATTCGTCGGCGAGTTCGAACGGCACGTCGATGCCCTCGTGCACCAGGCTCAGCGCGGCGCCGCGCCGGTCCACCATCCGCCGGTAGAGCGCGTCGCGGGCGGCGCGCAGGGTGCTCAGTTCCCGGTCCAGCAGAATCGGATCGGCGCCGCCGTGGTCGAGTTGCGCTGCCAGCGCGGCGATCTCGGCGTCGAGGTCGCGCAGGTAGTCCGCGTACATCGGATCGTGTTCGGCGACAAGCAGATCCTCGATGCCCAGATCCGCCGTCCGCAACAGCATCAGCAGCCGGGCCGCGTTGTCGGGCGAGCGCGAGATGTGACCGCCCAGATCCCGCGCGAGCTCCTCGACGCCCGCCTCGCCCTGCTGTACCCGCAGGTTCGCGGCGAACCAGCGATACGCGGGCACCAGCGCTTCGGCGTACATCTGCCCCGCCAGGCTCAGCAGCAGCGCGTTCGGCCGCACCAGCGGAACCAGCGCCGCCACGCCGTAGCGGGCCGCCTCGAACATCGGCCCGATCTTGACCTGATCGCCGTTGCGCTCGAACACGATCCGCTTGCGCGAGCGCGGATGGGTGTACAGCCATTCCGCGATCACATCGACATTGTCGAGCCGGAAGCCGTAGGTGTAGGGCACGCCCTCGGCCACGAACCCGGCGACGAACTCGGTCGGCCGATCCGCGAATCCGAGATGCGGCCTGCGCACCGGCCCCGCGTACGGGTCCCATCCGCTCACCGAGTGCAGCACCGCGTCACGCATCTGCGCGAGCGCGTCGACCAGGCTCGTCTTCCCCGACGCCGCCACGCCGTGCACGGCGGTCACCGGCACGGCGACCGGACTGCCGCTCCCTTTGCTCAACCGCAATTGCTGCGCCTCGGCCAGCGATCGGTGATTGGTCACCTGAAAACTACGCAGCAAGGGTCGTCCGCCTCTCCGAGATCCTTCGCAAGACTAGGCGACGGCGCACCCGTGCACGCGGTAGGCGTGCGGCGCCCGGCCGAGCCGGCGCGCCGCGCTCGGCCGCAGCGCGCCGGACGGCTAGCGGCTCAGGTCCCGGAACCGCCGCACCGCCAGCGGGAAGAACACCGCGAGCAGGGCCACCGGCCAGACCACCGCGAGCAGTTCCGCGTTGGTCGCGGCCCAGCTGTCACCGGCCGCGACCGGGTTGCCGAACAGGCCGCGCACCGCCGTCGCCGTCGCCGACATGGGATTCCACTCGACGACCGCGCCCAGCCACGACGGCATCGATTCGGGCGCGGCGATGGCGTTGGAGAGGAAGGCGATCGGCCAGACCAGGATCTGCACCGCCTGCACCAGTTCCGGTGTGCCCGCGACCATCGCCAGGTAGATGCCGATCCACAGCATCGCGAACCGGAGCAGCAACAGCAGCCCGACCGCCCCCAGGAACGCGGCGACGCCGCCGTGCCAGCGCCAGCCGATCGCGTACCCGACCGCGATCAGCACCGTCAGCCCGACCGCCGATTGCAGCATGTCGGCGATACTGCGCCCGACCAGGACCGCGGCCGAGTTCATCGGCATCGAGCGGAACCGGTCGATGACGCCCTTGTCGAGGTCCTGGGTGACCGCGAGCATCGTCGATTCGAGGCCGAAGGCCATGGTCATCGTCAGCATGCCGGGGACCAGGTAGTCCTCGAAGTCACCGTCGACGCCCCGGCCGCCGCCGATCAGGTAGCTGAACATCACCAGCAGCATCACCGGGAAGACCAGACCGACGACCACCTGCACGGGCTGGCGCGCCCAGTGCGCCAGCTCGCGCCGGGTCATCGTCCACGAGTCGGCCACCGCCCAGCTCAGCGCCGACGGTGCCGGTTGCGTCGTGCTCATGCCGCGTTCTCCTTCGTCAGGTGCAGGAAGACCTCGTCGAGCGTCGGGCGCCGGACCGCGATGTCTTCCGGTTCGATCCCGTTCGCCGCCAGAGCCCGGACGGTCTCGGTCAGGGCCGCCATCCGGTCGCCGACGGCGGCGCTGACCATCCGCCGGTCCTCGTCGACCACGGTCTCGCCGGGCAGCAGCGACGCCGTGCGCGCCAGGTCGGCGGTGTGGTGCAGGACCACGTCGATGCGGTCGCCGCCCGTCTCGGACTTCAGCTCGTCGGCCGTGCCCGCCGCGATGACCCGGCCGTGGTCGATCACCGAGATCCGGTCGGCCAGCTGATCGGCCTCCTCCAGGTACTGCGTGGTCAGCAGCACGGTGGTGCCGCCGTCCACCAGGGACCGCACCGAATTCCACACCTCCGTGCGCCCCCGGGGATCGAGCCCGGTCGTCGGCTCGTCCAGGAAGAGCACTTCGGGTTCGGCGATGAGCGAGGCCGCGAGGTCGAGCCGTCGCCGCATGCCGCCGCTGTACTGCTTGACGGCCTTGGTCCCGGTATCCCCGAGCCCGAACCGCGCCAGCAGCTCGTCGGCCCGGACGCCGGCGCGCCGCGCGCCCAGGTGATAGAGGCGCCCGAACATCTCCAGGTTCTGCCGACCGCTGAGTTCCTCGTCGACCGCCGCGCTCTGACCGAGCAGCCCGATCCGCGCGCGCACCCGATCGGCGTCCGCGCGCACATCGAGACCGGCCACTTCGACGCGCCCCGCGTCGGGACGCAGCAGCGTCGACATGATGCGCACCGCCGTGGTCTTGCCCGCGCCGTTCGGGCCGAGGACCGCGTGGACGGTCCCGGCCCGGACCGTGAGGTCGAGCCCGTCGAGCGCCCGTTCGGCTCCGTAGTTCTTCCGTAGTCCTTCGACGACTATCGCCTGGTCGTGGTTGGTCACTACACCCCTCCGCCACTCAGTGGTCAAACTTGACTAGACGGCCACGGTACGACTCCGGTCGCGATTAGTCAAACTTGAATACTGCTACCTTGGTCACCGGTGATCGGAAGGGAGACAGCCATGTCAGCGATCCGCCTGCTGGTCCTGGGCGCGGTCCGGCAGCACGGTCGGGCGCACGGCTATCAGGTGCGCAACGACCTGGAGTTCTGGGGCGCCCACGAGTGGTCCAACGCCAAGCCGGGCTCGATCTATCACGCGCTCAAGCAGATGGCCAAGCAGGGACTGCTCGTCGAGCACGAGGTCGCGCCGAGCACGGTCGGCGGCCCACCGCGGGTCGAGTACGAGATCAACGACAAGGGCACCGCGGAGTACTTCGCGCTGCTCCGCCAGGCCCTGACCTCCTACGACCAGAAGATGGACATGCTCTCGGCGGGAATCGGCTTCATCGTCGACCTCCCCCGCGCCGAGGCCGTCGCCCTGCTCGAACAGCGGATCGCCGGCCTCACCCAGTGGCGCTCCTCGGTCACCGAGTACTACGCCCCCGAGCAGGGACCCGCACAGCTCGGCCACATCGGCGAGATCATGAACATGTGGATCCACTCGGCCGACAGCGAAGCCGCCTGGACCCACGGCCTGATCGCGCGCATCCGCGACGGCGCCTACACCTTCGCCGACGAGGGCGACCCTTTCGTCGGCGTCCTCGCCGACGACGAGCCGAACCCCTTCGCGACCGGCCCGCACCCCGAGGACCCCGCCTAGGACACCGCTCACCCCAGACGGTGTCCGCCGTGGCCGGGCGTGTTCGGCGCGGACGCACTAGCATGCTGGGCACCGCGGCCGCCCGGTCGGCGGAGCTGAGTCGACGACGAGGATGGGTGCGCGGGATGGCTGTTCGGATGATGGTTCGCGGAGTTGTCGTCGCGGCGGTGACCGCGGGCGCCGTGGTGCCGGTGGTGCTGAGCGCGCCGAGCGCGGTGGCCGATCCGTGCCCGAACGGGACCGCCCGGGTGTTCCTCGGGAACGAGACGAATTCCTGTCAGGGCGCCGGGTCGGTGTCCTACACCGACGGGCCGGTGTCGAAGGTGTGCTCGATGTCGGGGACGCATGTGGCCGTCGACATCCAGACCAATATCAAGAAGCGGCCGACCCGCCACGTGGAGATCAGCAACGGGCAGTGCTCGAGCTTCGACATGAAGACCCAGATCGGCAACACCGTCACCGTCACCCCGCACTGAGCGAGGCCGGGATCGGCCCGCCCACGGCGGACCCCGACCGGGCGACTACTCGTCCTCGGTGGCGTCCGGCGCCGGGGTGACCGCGGCGGGTCCGCCCGCCAGCAGTGCCCGGAAGCCGTCCTCGTCGAGGATCGGGACGCCGAGTTCCTCGGCCTTGGCCGCCTTCGAGCCGGGCGCGTCGCCGATCACCACGAACGCCGTCTTCTTCGACACCGAGCCCGCCGCCTTGCCGCCGCGCACCAGGATCGCCTCCTTGGCGCCGTCGCGGGTGAAGGTCTGCAACGAGCCGGTGACGACGATGGACAGGCCCTCGAGCGTGCGCTCGATGGAGTCGTCGCGTTCGTCTTCCATGCGCACGCCCGCCGCGCGCCACTTGTCGACGATGGCGCGATGCCAGTCGACGGTGAACCACTCGACGACGGCCGCCGCGATGGTGGGACCGACGCCGTCGGTGGCCGCGAGCTCTTCGCCGGTCGCCGCTTCGATGCGATCCAGGCTCGCGAATTCGGAGGCCAGCGCGCGAGCGGCGGTCGGTCCGACGTGCCGGATCGACAGGCCGACGAGCACCCGCCACAGCGGAGTGTCCTTGGCGGCGTTCAGGTTCTCCAGCAGGCGCGCGCCGTTGGCCGACAGCGCACCGTCCTGCTTCGTGAACAGCGGGACACCGAGCAGCCCCTGCTCGTCGAGCGCGAACAGGTCGCCCTCGTCGGTGATGGCACCCGAGGTGAGCAGCGCGTTGGCGGCCTCGTAGCCGAGGGCTTCGATGTCGAAGGCGCCGCGGCCGGCCAGGTGGAACACGCGTTCGCGCAGCTGGGCCGGGCAGTGCCGCTGGTTGGGGCAGCGGATGTCGGCGTCGCCCTCCTTGGCAGGCGCCAGTTCGGTGCCGCATTCGGGACAGTGCGTCGGCATCACGAACTCGCGTTCGTCGCCGGTCCGGGCGTCGACGACCGGGCCGAGGACCTCGGGGATCACGTCGCCCGCCTTGCGGATGGTGACGGTGTCGCCGATCAGCACGCCCTTGCGCTTCACCTCGGAGGCGTTGTGCAGGGTGGCCATGGCGACGGTCGAGCCGGCGATGGAGACCGGCGCCATCACCGCGAACGGGGTGACCCGGCCGGTGCGGCCGACGTTCACCTCGATGTTGAGCAGCGTCGTCGTCGCCTCTTCCGGCGGGTACTTGTAGGCGATGGCCCAGCGCGGGGCCCGCGAGGTGGAGCCGAGGCGGCGCTGCAACGCCAGCTCGTCGATCTTGATCACCTGGCCGTCGATCTCGTGCTCGATGTCGTGGCGGTGTTCGCCCCAGTAGGCGACCCGCTCGATGACGGCATCGATGCCCTTGACCAGCCGGGTGTGCTCGGAGACCGGCAGGCCCCAGGCGGTCAGCGCCTGGTAGGCCTCGTGCTGGGACTCCGGGCGGTAGCCCTCGATCCGGCCGAAGCCGTGACAGATCATCCGCAGCCTGCGCTGGGCGGTGATCGCCGGGTTCTTCTGGCGCAGCGAACCGGCGGCGGTATTGCGCGGATTCGCGTACGGCGGTTTGCCTTCGGCGACGATCTGGGCGTTGAGGGTCTCGAAGTCCGCGAGCCGGAAGTAGACCTCGCCGCGCACTTCCAGCAGCTCGGGGATCGGGAAGTCCGCGCTCGGGGTGAGTTCGGCCGGGATGTCTTCGATGGTGCGCGCGTTGAGGGTGACGTCCTCGCCGGTGCGGCCGTCGCCGCGGGTCGCGCCGCGCACCAGTCTGCCGTTCTCGTACACCAGGTTCAGCGCGACGCCGTCGATCTTGACCTCGCACAGGTAGTGCAGGTCCGGCCCGGTCTCGGCCTCCACCCGGCTCGCCCAGGCGCGCAGTTCGTCGTAGTCGAAGACGTTGTCCAGCGACAGCATTCGTTCGAGATGGTCGACGGCGGTGAAGTCGGTGGCGAAGCCGCCGCCGACGAGCTGGGTCGGCGAATCCGGCGTCCGCAGATCCGGGTGGGCGTCCTCGAGCGCCTGCAATCGCCGCAGCAGGGTGTCGAACTCACCGTCGGTGATGATCGGCGCGTCGCGCACGTAGTAGCGGAACTGGTGCTCGCGCACCTCGTCCGCCAGCTGCTGCCACTGCACCCGCTGCTCGGGGCTCGCGCCCACCGGCTCGGCACCCACGGAAACCACGCTGTCGCTGTCACTCACCTGTCGAACACTAGTCGAGCCCACCGACACTTCCGGCCACCGTTACCGCACGTCGCGGGGGCATTCCGGGCTGATCTCCGTCAGTCGAGCGAGATCGACTCCGGCTCCTCGGCGAAGGCGCGGGCGACCTCGCCGGTGAGCGTGATGGCCTTGCGCGCCCAGGGCAGCGGTGCGCCGGCCAGGCCGCAGGCGGGGGTGACCAGGATCTGCTCGGCGAGGACACGGCGCGGGAAACCGAGGCGGTCGATCAGGCGGACGCCGGGTTCGGCGACGGTGCGCCAGGTGGGCGGGGTGGCGGGCGGCGCGGTCGGGGTCAGGCCGAGCGCGATCTTCTTGCCGGAGTCGAGGATCTCGCCGAGGGCGTCCAGGTCGGCGGTGGTGAGCGTGGCCGCGTCGAAGGAGATCGCGGCGGCGGCGCTGCGGCCCAGGGTGGTGAGGGCGGGGCGGGTGGCGCAGGTGTGCAGCAGGACCGGCGCGGGCTGAGCGGTGATCACCGTGTCGAGGATGTGCAGCGCCTCCGGTTCGGGGAGCGCGCGGATGGTGTTGAGAATGCTCGGACCCCGGAGCGAGCCGTCGAGCACAGTGGTGAGCCGGGGTTCGTCGAGCTGGACGACCACCTGGGCCCCTAGCCGCCGGGCGACCTCGGCCGCATGCCGGGCCAGCCCTTCGGCGAGGGACTCCGAAAGATCGCGCACCGCACCGGAATCGGTGAGGATCCGGTGCCCGCCGGGCAGCTCGACCTCGGCGGCGAGAGTCAGCGGGCCCGCGGACTGGATCTTCACCACGCGGCCCGTGCCCGCCAGACCCGCTGTCTCCCAGGCTTCTTCGATGGCGTCGAGGTCTTCGTTCAGCAGGTCCCTGGCCCGGCGTGACACCGCGCCGGGCCGGGCGCCCAACCGGTAGCCGCGGGTGGTGGAATCGAAGCGCAGGTCGACCAGCAGCGCCGAGACCCGCCCGATCATGTCCGCGCCGACACCGCGATCGGGCAGCTCGACCAGGTGCGGGAGATCAGCGAGTTCGCCGATGATCGTCGCGGCCGCCTCGCGCGGATCGGTGCCGGGCCACGAGCCGACACCCGTCGCGGTGCCACCGGCGAGCGGAACGACCGGCTCCGGTGCGGCCGTCTCCTGCGAGTTCTCGCTGCGCCACAATGTCACGCGCTCAACACCTTTCGATTCATCGAACGCCGGTCGCCGCCGGTCACCATCCTGCCCCGCACCACGGCGGCGGCCTCGGTCGGCCCCGCGTGGCTCCCGTCCCGGCGCGGGCACGAGCCGATCAGGCCGAAGCGTCGGCCGCGTCCGCCGGAACCCCGGCGCGGTCGGTGCCGGTGATGGTGCCGCTGCCGACCACGGTGTCCCCGCCCTCGGCATCGGGCAGGTAGAGCACGATCGCCTGGCCCTTGGCGACGCCGGTGAGCGGTTCGCGCAGGCTCGCGACGAACCCGTCGCCCTCGGGGGTGACGACGGCGGGCGCGGTGCCGCCGTGCGCGCGCACCTGCACGACGCACTCGACCGGCCCGTCCGGGCGCACGCCGGAGGTCCAGATGGCGCGATCGGCGGTGACGACGTCGACCTGGAGGTCCTCGATCGAACCGACGCTGACCGTCCCGGAATCGGGGTCGATGCCGGTGACGTAGCGGGGCTTGCCGTCGGCGGCGGTGTGCGTCAGGCCCAGGCCCTTGCGCTGGCCGACGGTGAACCCGTGCACGCCCTCGTGCTCGCCGAGCACGGTGCCGTCGGAGTCGACGAGCGCGCCGGGCCGGATGCCGATCTTGGCGCCGAGGAAGGCCCTGGTGTCGCCGGAGGGGATGAAGCAGATGTCGTGGCTGTCGGGCTTGTTCGCCACGGCCAGGCCCCGCTCGGCGGCTTCCTCGCGGATCCGCGGCTTCGGGGTGTCACCGACCGGGAACATCGCGCGCGACAGCTGCTCGGCGGTGAGGACCGCGAGCACGTAGGACTGGTCCTTGTCGGCGTCGACCGCGCGGCGCAGCACGCCATCGTCGAGCCGGGCGTAGTGGCCGGTGACAACGGCGTCGAAGCCCAGGGCCTGCGCGCGGTCGGCCAGGGCCGAGAACTTGATCTTCTCGTTGCAGCGCAGGCACGGGTTGGGGGTCTCGCCCGCGGCGTAGGCGGCGACGAAGTCGTCGATCACGTCCTCTTTGAAGCGGTCGGCGAAGTCCCACACGTAGAACGGGATGCCCAGCACGTCGGCGGCGCGGCGCGCGTCACCGGCGTCCTCCTTGGAGCAGCAACCGCGCGATCCGGTGCGCAGCGTGCCCGGCGTCGCGGACAGCGCCAGGTGCACCCCGACCACCTCGTGACCGGCGTCCACGGCCCGCGCCGCGGCCACCGCCGAATCGACACCACCACTCATCGCGGCGAGTACTCGCATCAGGCACCTCCTCTAGCGCCGGCCAGGCCCGCGGCCCTGGCCCGTTCGATGACCTGCGGCAGAACGGTCAACAATGTCTCGATATCGGCCCCGGTCGACGTGTGACCCAGCGAGAACCGCAGCGAACTGCGGGCCTGCCAGGGCTCGACGCCCATCGCGATCAGCACATGACTCGGCGAGGCAACGCCCGCGTTGCAGGCCGACCCGGTCGAGCATTCGACGCCCGCCGCGTCGAGCAGCATGAGCAGCGAGTCGCCCTCGCAGCCGGGGAAGGTGAAGTGGGCGTTGCCGGGCAGCCGGCGCTCGCCGCGCGGCCCGTTGAGGACCGCCTCGGGTGCCACCTCCCGCACGCCCGCGATCAGCTGTTCGCGCAGTCCGCGCAGGTGCTCGGCACGGGCGGGCAGCTCGCCGGTCGCGTCGCGCAGCGCCGCGGCCAGGCCGACCGCCGCGGCCACGTCGGAGGTGCCCGAGCGCAGGTCACGCTCGTGTCCGCCACCGTGCACCAGCGGCACACAGGGCACCTGCCTGCCGAGCAGCAGCACGCCGATGCCGTGCGGGCCGCCCGCCTTGTGCCCGGCGACGCTGAGCGCGGCCAGCCCGCTCGCGCCGAAATCGACGGGGACCTGGGTCACCGCCTGGATCGCGTCGCTGTGCATCGGGATGCCGAATTCCCCGGCGACCGCCGCCAGTTCGGTGATCGGCTGGATCGTGCCGACCTCGTTGTTCGCCCACATGACGCTGACCAGCGCGACCTCGTCGGCGTGCGCGGCGAGCACCTCGCGCAGCGCCTGCGGCGACACCACGCCCTCGGCGTCCACCGGCAGCCAGCTGACCTGGGCGCCCTCGTGCTTCTCCAGCCACTCGACCGCGTCGAGCACCGCGTGATGCTCGACCGCGCTGGTGACGATCCTGGTGCGCCGCGGATCGCCCGCCCTGCGCCCCCAGAAGATGCCCTTGAGGGCCAGATTGTCGCTCTCGGTCCCCCCGGAGGTGAAGATCACCTCCGACGGCCGCGCACCCAGCTCGGCCGCGATCGCCTCGCGCGCCTCCTCCAGCGCCCGGCGCGCCGCCCGCCCCGATCCGTGCAGCGACGAGGCATTACCCACCGTCGTCAGCGCAGCCGTCATCGCCTCGACGGCGGCGGGCAGCATCGGAGTGGTGGCCGCGTGGTCGAGGTAGACCGTGTTGGGCGCACCGTTGACCGGACCCGTATAAGCCGACTTCATGACCGACAAAGCCTATACCACCGCTGACCTGGGCATCTTCGGGGTCCACCCCTGCTTTCTACGATTTCTACAATTCACCCAGGTCCCTCAACGCGCGCATCACCTCGCCGTATTCCCCGATCGGCGACGAAGGGGCCGGTGAGCGCGTCCAGTCGGCCGATTCCACCGCCCGCCGAGAGACCGATCGGACGTTGTGAACCTCCCCATCCACAACGGGTCGCGCGGGATCACGCCGACAACCTCGCGGCCGGTCCGTATGCCCCGAGCGCCACAAGCGCCCGATCATCGAATCACCCACTCCCCCAGCACTATCGGCCGAATTCCCTCCTTCATCATCGAGAACAGCGCGCTGACATCGTCCCCGTAGCGATAGACCGACGAATCGAACCCCGCGTAGAACCTTCCATCGCTCCCCGAGTACAGCGTCAGATGAAAGCTGTCCACACCGATCGGGACCAGATCGGCACCGGCCACCTCCGCACATCGCCGGGCCACGTCCGCGTCGCGGGCGGTGCAGACGACGGAGGGATCGAAGGATGTCCAGCTCCGGACCACCTCCCCGGCGATGACCAGGTCCGGACCGTGGTCGATCCGGAGCCCGAGGTACCCCCGCAAGAAGCTCCTCCCCGCCTTGTGACAGGCGAAGCCGACCCGCTCCAGGTCCCCGATGACGGCCTCCGCGTCAGCCCGCACTCCGGCGACCGAACCGAACGATCCCAGAAACTCCCCCAGCTCCGACTCACCCATTCTTCGCACCTCGATCGCCCCGTCTGTACCACCTCATCGGCCGTCCTACAGGCGCGGATCGTGTACGAGCCGGAAGTCGTGCAGCGGCTCGTCCTCCCCACCGGCGGCGGTGAACTCGCGGCCGATGACTTCCCCCGCCGGAATATCGCAGTCGTGGCCGATCACGGTCGCCGACAGGACCAGCGGGGCCGCATACGTGTGCCACGGCGTGACACAGTGCGCGTCGTCGCCCACCGTGAGCAACACCCACAACGGAACCCGGCCGTCCGGCAATACCTGATAGTCGTCTCCGGTGCCGGACGAGTCGAAGTCGATCGAGTAGTCATCGCTCATGGGCTCCATTCCTGCCAGATAATCGGTCACGGTGCACACGTCGGCGTCGAACTGTCACGGGTCACCGAAATCCGGTCAGCGCGAATGTCTCTTCCATGGGATCGTGACGCCATGACAGAGCAGTACATGTCGACAGAATCCGAAGGTCCGCACAGCCTCTGGGCGCAGTGGCGCAAGGGCGCCGCAGTCGTCGTGGTCGGTCTCTACCTGGCCGCGACGGTCCGATTGATCGTGAGCGGGAATTGGAACGACCTCGCGGCGGAGAAACTGTTCGGTCTGACCGGCGTGGTCGCCGCGCTGCTGTGGCTCGTCGCCGTGGCGGCTACCGAGTCGGCGCCAGGCGCGCCGGGCACCACGCAGAAGCGATGGACGACAAGCAGGATCGTGGCCGCGAGCGTTGTCGCCGCCCTTGTAGTCGGCGGAGCTTTTCGGATGATCCTCACCCGCGATCTCGGCGACCCGATCGCTGGGCTGCTCAACCAAACAGCGGTGATCAGCGTGGCGCTGCTGTTCCTTCTCGGCGGGCTTCCCATCCATCGACAGCGGAACTGAACTCCGGACACCGGTTCCCGGGTACCAGTTGTTCGATGTCGAGCCGCGGTCGATGTGGGGCGGCGGCGGTCGGAGTCGACAGAACGGCCGTATCGGGCTGCGCGGCGCTATCGGATCGTGGCGGCTATTGATTCGACTCGATCAGACAGCGGGACGGTCAGCTCGATTATCGGGATATCCGCTAGGAGGTGCAGTGGGTCGGTGTAGGCGAGCTCGAGGAGGATGTCGTTGACCGTGCGGCGGAGGCCGGGCATTTCCGCCGGGGGCAGGAGTCGGTCGGCGTCGGGGGTTATGGGCACGATGATCAGGAGATCCAGTGCGGCCAAGGCGCTTTCGAGTGCAGCGGTATCGGTGGCGGATTCGATGTCGAGGCCCGTCGCCGACAGGTAGGCCAGGAAGTCCAAGGGGGTGCGGTCGAAGACGGAACCGTCGGGTTCGGTGGTCAGGAGGTGGATCGAGCGGGTCAGTTGGGCTCGGTAGTCGGCGCGTGATGGTGGGTATTCGAAGTCGTGGCCGTCTTCCTCGAGGAGGACGTACGGTTCCTCGATCGGGGTGAGTTCGGTGAAGCGGGAACACAGTTCGTGCACCAGTGTCGTCTTGCCGGTTCCGTGTGGGCCGGACACCCCGATACGCATTCCACTCCTTCGATTCGATTCCCTGATGCGGAATAATGCGATCGTATGGGCTTCACGGATGCCGAACTCGACTATCTCCGGTCGCAGCCGCTTGCTCGCCTCGCCACTCGCGCCGCCGACGGGCGACCGGACGTCGTTCCGGTCGCCTTCGAGTTCGACGGCACGTATTTCTGGGTCGGCGGTGGCGCGACCTTCCCCGGTACCCGCAAGGCACGCAATGTCGCTTCTGGCAATGCCGAGGTGGCGCTGGTCGTCGATGACCTGGTCTCCTTCGACCCGTTCATCGCGCGGGGCGTGCGCGTCTACGGTCAGGCCGAACCGCCCGTCGAGCGGACGGGCATCGTGGGTCCGGGTTACTACCTGCGCATCACCCCGACAGAGTCCTGGAGCTGGAATCTGGCCGGTGAGCCCGCCGGTGATCAGTGGTACGACACCCGGCACGCCCGGCACTGACGAACCGGCGGGCGCGGGAACAACGCGCCCGCCCGGTCGGCGACAGTCAGGTTGTCGCGGAGTGCGCCGCCTGGACGACGCCGAGTTGCTGCATCATGCCGAGCGTGTCCCAGCACGCCCAGCTCTCGACGATCTTGCCGTCCCGGAAGCGATTGATCGTAATTCCTTGAACAACTGCCGATTTCCCGGTGGCCTGCATGCCCATCATCTCGCCGTCATTGTGCCCTGTTCCCGTCCATCGGGTGGTGACGAAATCGCCCTCGGCGATCTGTTCGTTGACCAGGAAACGTTGATCCGAGAACGCGGCGAGGTACATCTGCGCGAGTCGTTTGAGGCCGTCGGGGCCGTGGACCTCGGCGAACGGGTTCTGTGGATCGTGGTTGAGGGCGTCGTCGGCGATCACCTCGTCGAACACATCGAGGTCGCGCGCGTTCCACGCGTCGAAGAGGCGCTTGGCCGCCGCCTTGTTCTGCTCTGACATGGCGTTTCCTATCCAGTAGATGCGCCGAACCAGCGATGGGGCTCGTAGTCGCTACGGGAGGCATTCGCCGCGCCCGGCGTTCAGCATGATGTGACGAGCCGACCGCGATGCTGCCGGGGAATCCAGTCGTCACAACCCGATACGAGGACGTGCCATCACGGAGGATGCCCGCCCGAATTTTCCCGGCGAGCATTCGGCCACCCGCCGGCCGGAAATCGTGAAGCCGCACTACGCAATCATTGTGCGCCCATTTCCTCCGCAGGGTAAGGGGCGACCACGGTCTGGACGAAGGCCCGCACAGCGGGAGTCTCGGCCGCCGTGCGCCAGACCAGCGCCCAGGAGACCGGTGGGGCGTCGTGGATCGGCAGATACACGAGGTTGGGCCAGGGGTAGAAGCGGGCGGACTCGGCGACTGCCGCGATCACCGCTTGTCCCGAGCCGACCGCTTTGAGCTGGTCGTCCCAGGTGCTGACGAGCGGTCCGCGGGCGATCGGGCGCCCGGCGGGGGTGTGGAAGGGCTGGAAGACCTCCTCCATGTGCGCCGGGATCGAGGACGTGTGGGCGACGAAGGTGAGGTCGCCGAAGTCTTCCCGGCCGACGGACGCGCGCCGCGCGAAGGGATGCGTGGCGGCGACGACGAGGACCTGGGCGCAGGTGTGCGTGACCGGACCGACGGTGAGGTCGGGTTCCCGCACCGGCAGCCAGACGTGTCCCACGTCGATCTCGCCGGAACGCAGCAGGTCGAGCGGATGGACGGGGTTGATGTCGCGGTGCACGACCCGCACCGCCGGATGCTGCCGCTGGAACGAGTCGAGCAGGTCGCCGAGCATCCAGGCCTGCAGGCCCATGGTGCCCAGCGTCAAGGTCGCCGAGGCGCCGCGGGCGGCGGCGGCCGAGGTCTCGATACCGTCCATGATCTGCCGGTAGCCCGCGCTCAGCTGCGTCAACAGCTCGCGACCGACCGGCGTGAGCGCGACCCGGCGGGTGGTCCGCTCGAACAGTTCGGCACCGATGCGGCGCTCCTGCTTCTTGATCGCCATGCTGACGCGGGCAGGGGTCACATGCAACCGTTCGGCGGTGCGGCCGAAGTGCAGTTCCTCGGCCAGCGTCAGGAAGATCTCGATATCACGCATCTCCACGGCACCACCAAGATCCTTCATCGCCAGGTTGAGAAACCTTCTCGAAACTGTCCTTTTTCCCGGGCGCCGTGTGGTGGAGCCTGGTGTCCATGACCAGTTACGAAACTACCAGTTTCGGTGAAGTGGTGTTACGACGGCTCTGTGACGCGCTGGCACCGCGCATCGCCAAGGCCGGTGCGCGCTCGGCCGACCTGGTGTCGCGGCGCTGTGCCCGCGCCACGATGGCGATCGCACGTCGCAGCGCACGGGAAGGGTCGGGTCAGCTCAGCGGGCTCATGTCGACGTCGTACTCCTTGATCCAGGCGTTGGCGCGCAGGATGCTCTCGGTGCGGAGCCGGGCCCATGAGCCGCTGGCGGGGTCGGTGCCGTCGACGATCGCGGTGGCCGCGTCGATGTTCAGGAACTCGCGGATGGGCTCGTCGGCGCCGGTCAGGACCTCGTTGAGGCCCTTGCGCAGCATGTCGTCGTAGCCGGTGTCCAGGGTGGCCGGGAAGACGGACTTCGGGCGGTTGCGCACCGCGTCGGGCAGCAGGTCGCCCGCGGCGGCGCGCAGCAGCCACTTGCTCTCGCCGGGGCGCTGCTTCATCGACCACGGCACATTGAAGACGTAGTCGATCAGGCGGTGGTCGCAGAACGGGACGCGGACCTCGAGGCCGACCGCCATGCTCATGCGGTCCTTGCGGTCGAGCAGCGGGCGCATGAAGCGGGTGAGGTCGAGGTAGTTGGCCGCGCGCATCCGCGCGTCCAGGGGCGATTCGCCGTCCAGGCGGGGCGCTTCGGCGATGCCCTGCGCGTACATGGCGCCGATGCGCTCGAACAGACCGGTGCGCGCGACGACGCCACCGTCGAACAGGCTGAACGTCGACGGGGTGCCCTGGAGCAGCTGGAACGACATCCACGGGTAGATCGGCACGTCGAGGACCTTCTCGTCGTGCAGCCAGGGATAGCCGCCGAACACCTCGTCGGCGCCCTCCCCGGAGATCGCCACCGTGCAGCGCTCCCGCACCGCCTGGAACAGCAGATACAGCGAGACGTCCATGTCGCCCAGGTGATTCGGCAGGTCCCAGGCCGTCAGCACCCGGCGGCGCACCTCGGGGTCGCACAGGGCGGCGGTCGCCACGTCGATTCCCTCGTGTTTGCAGCCGACATAGTCGACCACCTCGCGGATGAAGGGCGCGTCCTCGGTCGCGCGCAGGATGTCGGCCGAGGTCTCGAAGAAGTCGGCGTGCCCGACGAAATCGATGGAGAACGACCGCACCACATCGGCCGCGGTGTTCGAGCGGGTCGCCAGCGCGGTCAGCAGGCTCGAGTCGATACCGCCGGAGAGCAGCGTGCCGATCGGCACGTCGGACACCAGCTGACGCTCGACGATGTCGGCCAGCAGCGCGCGCACCGTCTCCACCGTGGTGTCGAGGTCGTCCTCATGCGGGCGAGCGGTCAGCTGGTAGTAGCGAGTGCGCTCGATCCCCGACCTGCCGACCCGCAGGAATTCACCCGGCTGCAATTCCAGCAGACCGTCGAACGGGGTGTGCCCGGCCACATTCGCCTGCAGGACAAGGAAATTGGCGAAGCCGTCGAGGTCGACCTTCCGCTTCGCCGCCGGGTTGGCGAGAATCGCCTTCGGCTCGGAGCCGAACAGGATGCCGTCGGCGGTCGGGTAGTAGTAGACGGGTTTGACGCCCACCCGGTCCCGCACGAGCAGCAGTTCCTCGCTGCGTCCGTCCCAGATCGCGAACCCGAACATGCCGTTGAACCGCTCGACGCACGCGACGCCCCACTCGAGGTAGGCGCGCAGCACCACCTCGGTGTCGCTCTTGGTGGTGAACCGGTGACCGGCGCCCTCCAATTCCTGCCGCAATTCGCGAAAATTGTAGATCTCACCGCTGTAGGTCAACGCGACATCATCGCGGACCATCGGCTGAACGCCGCCTTCGATATCGATGACCGACAAGCGACGGTGGCCGAGTGCGGCGTGCCGGGAAATCCATACGCCACCGGCGTCCGGTCCGCGCAAGCGCATCGTCTCGGTCATGCGCTCCACTACCGGGCGTTGCGTTTCGAGATCACTCGCGAAATCGACCCATCCGACAATTCCACACATTGTTCTTCAACCTCCGAGAATAAAACCGAGCGATGCGGCGAATAGGCGCGTGGCGATACACGGCAGGTCACCGGCCGGACGCGCGACGTCGGGCAGCGAGGAACGAAACCGGTTGGCCACCAGACTGATCGAGCCCTCGATGCCGTGCCGGAATAGTTAGCTGTGCCACCTATCGAGTTCGCGGTGATCTACGTCGAAACCGCGCCGAACGTATGCTTGTGCAACCAAAAGAATTTCCCGATTCAGCGGGACGACGCGCGCGGACTCCAGTGTTCTTTCCCCCTCGCCTCAAAAGTCCGCAGCCCAAAATATGCGCTCGATCTCCGTGCGTCAAGATCCACGTCTCGACCCTCGTCGTGGAATCACCCGATGACCACGGACACTGGCGCACAAGACTATTGCGCGGCGGGCGGTCCTCACACCCGGGCGGCGACCGCCCGGCCCGCGGCCCGTCCGGAGAAGATGCACCCACCCAGGAAGGTGCCTTCCAGCGCGCGGTAGCCGTGCACCCCGCCACCGCCGAAGCCCGCGACCTCACCGGCGGCGTACAAGCCGTCGACCGCCGCGCCGTCCCGGCCCTGCACCCGCGACGACAGGTCGGTTTCCAAGCCGCCCAGAGTTTTCCGGGTGAGCAGGTGCAGGCGGACGGCGATCAGCGGGCCCGCCGCGGGATCGAGCAGCCGGTGCGGCGCGGCCACCCGGATGATCTTGTCGGGACGGTAGGCGCGGGCCGCACGGATCGCCGCGAGCTGGAGATCCTTGCCGAAGGGGTTGTCGAGTTCACGATCTCGCGAGGTCACCTCGCGCCGCACGCTCGCGACATCGAGCACATCGTCACCGGCGAGTTCGTTCATCCGGCGGACCAGGTCGTCGAGTCCGTCCTCGACCACGAAATCGACGCCCTTGCGCTTGAACGCCTCGACCGGTCCGGGGGCACCCTTCTTCACCCGTTCCAGCAGCAACCGGATATTGCGGCCGGTCAGGTCGGGGTTCTGCTCCTGACCGGAGAGCGCGAACTCCTTCTCGATGATCCGCTGATCCAGGACCAGCCAGGTGTAGTCGAAACCGGTGCGGTTGATGTATTGCATCGAGCCGAGCGTGTCGAAGCCGGGGAACAGCGGGGGCGGCAGCCGGGTGCCGGTCGCGTCCAGCCAGAGCGAGGACGGTCCGGGCGCGACGCGGATGCCGTGATTCGGCCAGACCGGGTCGTAGTTGACGATGCCCTCGGTGTAGTGCCACATGCGGTCGCGGTTGATCACGTTCGCGCCGGCGCTCTCGGAGATCTCCAGCATCCGCCCGTCCACGTGCGCGGGCACCCCGGCCAGCATGTGCTCGGGCACGCGCCCCGCGTCCGTCGGCCAGTTCCGGCGGATCAGTTCCGGGTTGTGCCCGATGCCGCCGGAGGTGACGATCACGGCCTGCGCGCCGAACTCGAACTCCCCCACCGCCTTCCGGGACGACGCGACACCGCGCGCCGCGTCGGAGGGTTCGAGGACGGTGCCGCGCACGCCGGTGACCGCGCCGCCGGTGACGACGAGTTCGTCGACCTGATGACGGAACGCGAAGGTCACCAGACCCCGGTCGACACCGTCGCGCACCCGCGACTCGATGATCTCGACGATCCGGGGCCCGGTGCCCCAGGTGACGTGGAAACGCGGCACCGAATTGCCGGGCCCGTCGGCGCCGTAGCCGCCCCGTTCGGCCCAGGCGACGATCGGGAACGACTTCCAGCCGCGGTCGGCCAGCCAGCCGCGCATTTCCCCGGCGGCGAATTCGACATAGGCCCGCGCCCACTCCCGCGGCCATCGATCCTCGCGCTCGCGGTCGAATCCGGCATTGCCAAGCCAGTCCTGCCAGGCCAGGTCGTAGGAGTCCTTGATCCCGACCCTGCGCTGCTCCGGACTGTTCACCAGGAACAGTCCGCCGAAGGACCAGAATGCCTGTCCGCCGACATTGCCCGCGTTCTCCTGCTCGATGATGAGCACCCGCTTACCCGCGTCGACCAACTCCGCCGTGGCGACCAATCCGGCGAGTCCGGCTCCGACGACGATGACGTCAGCAGATTCGGCCATCATCAACGGTAACCCCACGCCCCGACCCCGGGGAAGCACGAGGACCGCCGTGCCACAATGCGGCATGACCATCAAGTTCGACGCACTCGATGCCGCCTTGCTGGCCGAACTGGCCGCGGACCCGCGGGCGCCGATCCTCGAATTGGCCCAGCGGCTCGGGATCGCCCGCAATACGGTGCAGGCGCGCATGAAGCGGCTCGAATCCTCGGGCGCGGTGCGGGGCTATCCGCCCGATATCGATGTGCAGGCGATCGGCTTCGCCGTGCACGCCTTCCTCGGGGTCGAACTCGATCAGAACAAGATGGACCCGATCATCGAGACGCTGCGCGGCTTCCCGCACGTGCTGGAGGTGCACGCCACCACCGGGCGGGCCGATCTGCTGGTCCGGATCGCGGCGCGGTCGCAGCAGGATCTGCTGGAGATCATCCAGCGGGTGCACGCCATCGACGGGGTGAACCACACCGAGACCATGCTCGCGCTGGCCACCCCGATCGGCTACCGGAGCCTGCCGCTGGTCGACCATCTGACCCACCGGCCGAATCAGCCGTGATGTGACGCAGGTCTCTCCACTCGAGCAGATTGGCACATCCACCCCAGTGGTCCAGATCACTTTTGAGCAGACTGATCAACTTTTCGACTGACTGTTGACACCCCTCACCCCTCCACGGCACATTTCGCTGCACCGATTGCAAGTTCCTTCGTTGCGCAGCTCACGATCTGGGTTGTGGAAAGTGTGGTGAGGCGTCCATGACCACCGTCGTCTGTCCGACCGCCGCGCCGCAGGCCGAGCCTGCCGCGCCCTACGACCTCGCCGATCGCTATCGCTCCGGAGCCGGGCCGGTGCTGCTCACGGGCGTCCAGGCCATCGCGCGGCTGCTCGTGGAACAGCATGTGCGCGACCTGCGCGCGGGGCACCGGGTCGCGACGTTCGTCTCGGGGTATCAGGGCAGCCCGCTGGGCGGGGTGGACAAGATGCTGCTCGGCATGCCGGAGGTGCGCGCCGAGCACGACATCACCTTCGTCCCCGGGTTCAACGAGGAGCTGGCCGCCACCGCGGTCTGGGGCAGCCAGGCCGACCTGCCCGCCGGGCAGCCGACCCACGACGGCGTGGTCGGCGTCTGGTACGGCAAGGGGCCCGGCGTCGACCGCGCCACCGACGCGATCCGGCACGCCAACATGTACGGGGTGAACGCGCGCGGCGGCGTGCTGCTGCTGGTGGGCGACGATCCGGCGTCAAAGTCGTCGACCGTGCCCGCGGTGAGCGAGCGCTCGCTGGCCGCGATGGGTGTGCCGGTGCTGTTCCCGCGCAATGCCGAGGAGATCATCACCCTGGGCATGCGGGGCATCGCCCTGTCGCGGGCCTCGGGCTGTGTGGTGGCGCTGAAGATCGTGGCCGATGTCGCCGACGGCGCCTGGACCGTCGACGCGAGCGTGGCCGATCTCGCTGTCACGGTGCCCGAACTGCAGTGGGAAGGCAGGCCGTTCGTCTACCGGCAGCGGCCGATGGCGGCGCCCTCGGACAGCGTGCTGGCCGAGGCGGATCTCTACGGTCCGCGCTGGGCGATGGTGCAGGCGTTCTCGGCGGCCAACACGCTCGACGTCGTCGAGGTGGATCCGGCCGGGGCGAAGGTCGGCATCGCGGCCACCGGAACCACATTCGACGCGGTCCGCCAGGCCCTGCTCGACCTGGGCGTCGACGACACCGCCCTGCACCGGGCGGGCATCCGGCTGCTGCGCATCGGCATGCCCTATCCCGTCGGCGCGGCCGCGGTCACCGAATTCGCGCGCGGTCTCGACGAACTCGTCGTGGTCGAGGACAAGACCGCGTTCATCGAGACCCAGATCCGCGAGATCCTCTACGGCACCCCGGACGCGCCCCGCATCCTCGGCAAGCACGACGAGCGCGGCGCGCGGCTGATGCCGGTGGACGGCGAACTCACCGCGGGCCGGTTGCTCGCCCCGCTGCGCCGGATACTGCGCGGCCGGGTGGAGCTGAAACGGGCGGCGCCACCGGCACTTCCGCTGGAAGTCCTGTCCGCCCAGCGGACGCCCTACTTCTGCAGCGGCTGCCCGCACAACCGTTCCACCGCGCTGCCCGACGGCTCGATCGGCGGCGGTGGCATCGGCTGCCACACGCTGGTGACCCTGTCCGGGCGCGCCGACAGCGCGGTCACCGGGCTGACCCAGATGGGCGGTGAGGGCAGCCAGTGGATCGGGCAGGCGCCGTTCACCGACGTGCCGCACCTGTTCCAGAACATCGGCGACGGCACCTTCTTCCACTCCGGGCAGCTGGCCGTGCAGGCGTGTGTCGCGGCCGGGGTGAACATCACCTACAAGCTGCTCTACAACGAAGTCGTCGCGATGACCGGCGCCCAGGACGCGGAGGGCATGCTCACCGTCGCGCAGCTGACCCACAAGCTCACCACCGAGGGCGTGCGGCAGATCATCATCTGCGCCGACGAGCCGCGGCGCCATCGCAAGCGCTCGCTCGCCAAGGGCACGCTGCTGTGGCACCGTGACCGGCTCGACGAGGCCCAGCGGACGCTGCGGGAGATCGAGGGCGTCACGGTGCTGATCTACGACCAGCACTGCGCCGCCGACGCGCGCAGGCAGCGCAAGCGCGGCGCGCTGCCGGTCCGCAACACCCGGGTGGTGATCAACGAGGCGGTCTGCGAGGGCTGCGGCGACTGCGGCACCAAGTCGAACTGCCTGTCGGTGCAGCCGGTCGACACCGAGTTCGGTCGCAAGACCCGCATCGATCAGACCTCGTGCAATACCGACTACAGCTGCCTCGACGGCGACTGCCCGTCGTTCGTCACGGTGGAGACCGTGCCGGACAAGAAGCGAAAGACCAAGCGCCGCAAGGCCACCGAACCGCCCGCGGTCGCCGATCCCGGACTGGGCGCACCGCAACGCACCCAGAACGTGCTGATCGCGGGCATCGGCGGCACCGGCATCGTGACGGTGAACCAGGTGCTGGCCACCGCCGCCCTGCGGGCCGGGTACGAGGTGGAGAGCCTGGACCAGATCGGGATGAGCCAGAAGGCCGGTCCGGTGGTCTCGCACCTGCGGTTCTCCGGCACGGAGCTGGAACCGGCCAACCGGCTCACCCCGGGCAGCGCGGACTGCCTGCTCGCCGTCGACCTGCTCACCGCCACCGAAGCGCGGTACCTGCAGTACGGCGACGTGGCCCGCACCGTGGCCGTGGCCTCGACGAGCCAGACCCCGACCGGCGACATGGTCTACGACAAGTCGGTGGCCTACCCCGCCACCGAGACGCTGCTGGATCGGATCGCGGCGGTGTCGCACTCGACGCACCACTTCGACGCCCTCGCCGCGGCGCAGACCCTGTTCGGCACCACCGCGGCGGCCAACTTCCTGATCGTCGGCGCGGCCGTGCAGTCCGGTGGGCTGCGGCTGCCGGTGGCGGCGATCGAGGAGTCCATCGGGATCAACGGGGTCGCGGTGGACGCCAATATCGCGGCCTTCCGGTGGGGACGGGTCGCCGTCGCCGATCCGGCCGCGTTCGCCGCGGCGGTCGATGAGGGGCAGCCGCGGCGCACTCCCCCACGGGTGCCGCTGGAACTGCTGGCGCACACCGACTTCGACGGCGAGGTGCGGCGGCTCATGGAGCTGCGCGCGGCGAACCTGATCGGCTACCAGAACGCGGACGTGGCCCGGCGCTACATCGAGACGGTCGAACTCGCCTGGGCGGCGGAGCGAAAAGTCACCGACCGCACCGACTTCAGCGAGGCCGTGGCGCGCGGGCTCTACAAGTTCACCGCCTACAAGGACGAGTACGAGGTGGCCCGGTTGCTGGTCGACCCGGCGTTCCTGGACGAGGTGCAGGCCCAGGTCCCCGGTGGCGAGAAGCTCACCTACAAGCTGCACCCGCCGGTCCTGCGGGCCATGGGCAGGCGCAAGAAGATCGGTCTCGCGCCGAAATCCCATGTGGCGCTGAAGGTGCTGGCCAAGGGCAAGTTCCTGCGCGGCACCAAGCTCGACCCCTTCGGCTACGCCCACGTCCGCAAGGTCGAGCGGGAACTGCTGGCCCACTACACCGGCATGGTGGCGCGGCTGGCCGAGCAGCTGCGTGCGGAGAACTACGACACAGCCACCGCGGCCGCCGCCCTGCCCGACGTGGTGCGCGGCTACGAGGACATCAAGCTCGCCAACGTCGAGCTGTACCGGACCGGCCTGCGCGAGCTCGGCCTCGAGTACTGACGAAACACCCTGCGGCGCGACCACTTCGGTGGCACCGCGACAGCCGTCGCGCGTGACGGTGCCGATCACACCGCCACGCGCCCAGCGCATCACGACACCGTGGTGCACCCCACCGCCGCACACCCGCGGCACCACAACACCGTCGCACCCCGGCACGACCCGTGGTGCGCGGCCATCGAAAGGAATCGACAGTGACCGTTGCGCACACCGAAGCGGGAGTCTTCGGCCGATCGCACGAGTTGAGCGCCCGCGCCCACGAACAGGTGGTGTTCTGCGAGGACGACAGGTCGGGGCTGAAGGCGATCATCGCCATCCACTCGACCGCGCTCGGCCCGGCCCTGGGCGGCACCCGCTTCTACCCCTACGCCGACGAATCCGCGGCGTTGCAGGACGTGCTGCGGCTGTCGTGGGGCATGACCTACAAGGCCGCGGCGGCCGGCGTCGACCTCGGCGGCGGCAAGGCGGTGATCATCGGTGATCCGGCGACCATGAAGAGCGCGGAGCTGCTCACCGCCTACGCCCGCTTCGTGGAAACCCTGGGCGGCCGCTACATCACCGCGGGCGACGTGGGCACGAACACCGACGACCTCGATGTCATCGGCAGGCACACCCGCTACGTCACCGGCCGCAGCGTCGCCGCGGGCGGCAGCGGGGACAGCGCCCGGCTGACCGCGCTCGGCGTCTTCCACGCCATGCGCGCCGGCGCCGAGTCCGTCTGGGGCGCACCGACACTGGCCGGTCGCACGGTCGGTGTCGAGGGCGTCGGCAAGGTGGGCCGCGAGCTCACCGCGCTGCTGCTGGCCGACGGCGCCGAGGTCTGCGTCACCGACGTGAACGAGGCCGCGCTGCGGCGCATCGCCGACGAACAGCCCGCGGTACGGCTGCTGTCGACGGTGGCCACCGCGCCGGTCGACGTGTACGCCCCGTGCGCGATGGGCGCCACGCTCACCGCGGCGAGCGCGCCGACGATCGAGGCCAAGCTGATCTGCGGCGCGGCCAACAACCAGCTCGCCACCCCCGAGGTGGAGCGGGCGCTGACCGACCGAGGCATCACCTGGGTGCCCGATTTCGTGGCCAACGGCGGCGGGCTCATCCAGGTGGCGGGCGAGTTGCGCGCCGCCGCCCCGGCCGAGGTCGAGGCCGAGGTCGCCGACATCTACCCGCGCTGCCGCGAGATCATCGCCGCCGCACTGTCGGAGGGGATCGGGACCGGCGCCGCCGCCAACCGGTTCGCCGAACGCCGCCTCGACGCCATCCCCCGGTCGCTCTGATGACGATCACGAGCGGCCTGTTCCGCACCAAGTCCGTCGAACAGTCGATCAAGGACACCGACGATCCGGATGCCAAGCTGCGCAAGGATCTGACGGCGAAGGACCTGACCATCTTCGGTGTCGCGGTGGTGATCGGCGCGGGCATCTTCACCCTGACCGCGCGCACGGCGGGCACGGTGGCGGGCCCCGCGGTCTCGCTCGCCTTCGTGTTCGCGGCGGTCGCCTGCGGGCTGACGGCGCTGTGTTACGCCGAGTTCGCCTCGACCGTGCCGGTCGCCGGGAGCGCCTACACCTTCGCCTACGCCACCTTCGGCGAGGTCATCGCCTGGATCATCGGCTGGGATCTGATCCTGGAGTTCGCGCTGGCGGTCGCGGTGGTCGCCAAGGGGTGGTCGCAGTATCTGGGCAATGTGCTCGGGTCCTCGGCGCCGGTGGTGCAGATCGGCTCGCTGCACTTCGACTGGGGCGCCGTGCTGATCATCGCGGTGGTCGGTGTGCTGCTGGCCACCGGGACCAAGCTGTCCTCGCGGGTGTCGGCCATCGCCGTCGCGATCAAGCTGGGCGTGATCGCGCTGGTGCTGGTGGTCGGCGCGACCTACTTCAAGCCGTCGAACCTGACCCCGTACATCCCGCCGTCGGCGCCGTCGGAGAAGGCCGAGGGGCTGCGGCAGTCGCTGTTCGCCTTCCTCACCGGTTCCGGAGGCACCAGCTACGGCTGGTACGGCCTGCTCGCCGCGGCCAGCCTGGTGTTCTTCGCCTTCATCGGCTTCGACGTGGTCGCCACCACCGCCGAGGAGACCCGCAACCCGCAGCGCGACATCCCGCGCGGCATCCTGGGCTCGCTCGCGATCGTGACGGTGCTCTACATCGCCGTCTCGCTGATCCTGACCGGCATGGTGCCCTACACCGCGCTGGCCGACGGCAACGCGACCCTCGCGACGGCCTTCGCCATCCACGGCGCCACCTGGGTGAAGAACATCATCGCGATCGGCGCCCTGGCCGGGCTGTCGACGGTGGTGATGGTGATGTTCCTCGGCCAGACCCGGGTGCTGTTCGCCATGGCTCGCGACGGTCTGCTGCCCCGCGGCCTCGCGCAGACCGGGAAGAAGGGCACGCCCGTCCGGTTGACCGTGATCGTCGGCGTGGTCTGCGCGCTGCTGGCCGGGTTCGTCGACTTCGGCACGCTGGAGGAGATGGTCAATATCGGCACCCTGGTGGCCTTCGTGCTGGTGTCGGTCGGCGTGGTGGTGCTGCGCCGGACCCGTCCCGACCTGCCGCGCGGCTTCCGCGTCCCGTTCGTCCCGCTGGTTCCCATCCTCGGCGCGCTGGCGTGCGTGTGGCTGATGGTGAATCTCTCGATCGAGACGTGGCTGCGCTTCGTGATCTGGATGGCCCTCGGTGTCGTGGTCTACTTCGCCTACGGCCGTCGGCACTCGGTCCTCGGTCGCGGGCGGCGCGAACCGGCCGAGCCGGAGCTGACGCCGGTCCGATAGCCGAAACCCACTGGGCCGCCACCGCTCGAGCATCGAGCCGGTGGCGGCCTGGTCGGCGTCCGTGACCCGGTTGGCCAGCGCTTTCGACAGCCTGTGGCACTCAGTGCCAGCTCGGGTGAAATAATCCCCGGGACAGCCAGGGCAATGCGATGTTGGGAGTTCTGCAGTGGAGTTGATCGGAGTGATCGGTGGCGGCACCATGGGTGCCGGCATCGCGGAGGTTTGCGCCAAGGCGGGCAGCCAGGTGCTCGTGCTCGAGACCAAGCCGGAGTTCGCCGAGGCGGCCGAGCAGCGGATCGCGAGCTCGATCAGCCGGGGCGTGACCCGCGGCAAGATCACCCAGGAGGAGGCCGACGCGGCGATCGCGCGCGTGCGGGTCACCCTGGACATCGACGAGTTCGCCGACCGCGACCTGGTGATCGAGGCGGCGCCGGAGATCGAGTCGGTGAAGGCCGACATCTTCAGCAAGCTCGACAAGATCGTCAAGCCCGAGGGCATCCTCGCCACCAACACCTCCTCGATCCCGGTGATCAAGGTGGCGGGCGCCACCGAGCGGCCCGAGCGTGTGGTCGGCGTGCACTTCTTCAACCCGGTGCCGGTGATGCCGCTGGTCGAGATCATCTCGACCCTGGTGACCGCGCCGGAGGCGGCCGCGGCCGTCACCGACTACGCCAAGAACACCCTGGGCAAGATGACCGTGCAGGCCGGTGACCGCTCCGGCTTCATCGTCAACGCGCTGCTCATCCCCTACCTGTGCTCGGCGATCCGGATGCTCGAGACCGGCTACGCCACCGCCGAGGACATCGACGCGGCCATGAAGGGCGGCTGCGGCTACCCGATGGGCCCGCTGACCCTGCTCGACACCGTCGGCCTCGACATCGCCCTGGCCGCCTCGGAGTCGCTGTACGCCGAGTTCGCCGAGCCGCACCTCGCCCCGCCCGCGCTGCTGCGCCGGATGGTCGACGCGGGCCGCCTCGGCCGCAAGTCCGGCCGCGGGTTCTACGACTACGCGAAGTGATCGCGTCCCGCGGGAGTCGCCCCGGCGGCTCCCGCGGGGTGTGCCGACCGGACCAGCACCCGCTGGGCCGACGCGGCGAGCAGGTCGATGAGGTCGCGGTCGTGCACCGGTAGCCGTCCGGTCGAACCGATCGCCGCCAGCGCGCCCGCGACGGTGCCGTCGGCCGCGCGCACCGGCACCGCGACGGCGCTGCGGCCGACCCGGCATTCGTTCACCTCGGTGGCGACGGCCCGCGCGTCGACCAGCCGCAGTTCCGCGGCGAGCTCGGCCGGGGAGGTGATGGTGAAGGTCGTCACCCGGCGCAGCGGTCCCTCGACGAGCTCGGGATGCTGTGCCATCAGTACCTTGCCGATCGCGGACGCGTGCGGATGCCGGACCAAGACCTTCTCCCCGCTCAGCTCGTGATCGGGGTCCCTGTCGATCATCCGGATCCGGCGGCCGGTGAACGCGGCGAGGTGGATGCCGAAGCGCACCTGGGCGCGCAGTTCCGCCAGCACCCGATGGTGATCGGCCGCGGGTTCGGCTGCGGCGCCGGCCAGTTCGCGGGTGCGGCGGCCCAGCGCGAAGCCCGAGAGGTCCTCGATGCGCACCAGATAGCCGTCGGCGACGAGCAGATTCAGCAATCGGTAGGCCGTCGCCGGGGCGATCCCGGTCTGCGTGGCGATCTCCTTCGCGGTGGCCCCCGAGCCGAGCCGGGCCACCGCTTCGAGCAGCGCGAGCGCCTTCTGGACCGCGCGCGGCTCGTGTCCGCTCGGGCCGTCCCGGCGGGTCGCCGCCGTCACGGTGCGCCACGGTCGGCCCGCGGCACCCCGACCAGGGCCATCGCGCCGCGGGCGTTCACGGCGAACACCCCGGCGCCCGGTAGCACGTCGACCGATTCGGGACTGTCGAAAACCCCGATGGCGGTGAGACTTCGGGGGTGGGTCAGCCGGAGATAGCGGTACCAGACGACACCCCACAACATCAGCATGTACAGAAAAGTGGCGGTTACCGTGATCAGCGGATCTCACGGCTCCGGGGCACAGAACGTGGCAGCGCCGTTCCGACCGCACGAACACCGCAGACAGTGCGATCGCCCGCACGGGGCGGGCGACCTCAACTACTGGCAGCAACAGGCGCATCGGCGCGATGGGTTGACCAGCGCTGCGGGCCGCGAACGCGCCTCGGGCCGAGGCGAAGCGCAGCGAATACGGCAAGACAGCGAGTGGCAACGCTGCCGCTCGCCGTCAAATCGACTGAGCGTCAAGCCCTCAGACTGAATGTCCTCAGGGCCAGCACAATAGGTGCACTAGTCTTATGACCGACGTGAAGGCGAGGGAAGGGGCGACGTGAGCACAATTGGTCTCCTGGGCGACCACCCACTACATGATCGGTCTACATACCGGCTGGGGCATCGTCCGCTGGCGCTGGGCGGCCAAGCTGAAGTGTTTCCTGCAGAGCACAAACCAACCGGTACCCGTGTTGCCTTCAAACGCCGCATGTCCTGGGGTGTTGATGCAGTGGCAAGGATGCGCCGAGAGATCGAGTTCGGCCAACTGAACTTGACGAGCGACCACATCATGCCAATCCTTGACTTCAGCAGGCGGCACGACTGGTTTGTCATGCCCTTGGCAGAGCGAAATGCCGAGGATTCTCACTCATTGTTGTCGAGCGAGGTAAACCTTCGAACATTGGTTCTCGCTGTCTGTTCAGCACTAGAATCAGCCCACGAAGCGGGCTGGCTGCACCGGGATCTGAAACCCGCCAACCTGCTACTGCTAGACGGACGCTGGACAGTCGCAGACTGGGGGTTTGGGCGGCGACCCAGAGGGGATACCACTTCCACCGGGCGCACTACGCAAGACCGACTCCTTGGGACCGAGGGCTTTGCCGCACCTGAGCAATCGATCGATGCGCACGAAGCGACTCCCAGCTCAGATTTCTACAGCCTGGGCCAGATCATCCGCTGGGCCAGAACCGCTGGGGTGCAGGATAAAAACGCGCAGCACCTACCAGAAGACGAACCATGGCGGTCAATCGTGGCAGCTACAACTAAAACAAATCCAGGTGCCCGACCACAAAATGCGGACGAATTTCGCGATCTACTGAGAGCAGTTTGATGGAATTCATTGCCGGAAAGTATGTTCTGATTGACGAACCTCCTCGACCAGGAGGATTCGCGATCGTCCACAAAGCATTTGACGTGACCGAGCAAAAAATTGTGGCCGTGAAACTGATGGCCCGCACTAACGATCCGTTCCGCGAACTGGCCGTCACGCGGGAGTTGGAGAGCCTTCGAACGCTCAGCCACCCCAACATCATCCGATTGAGAGACGCCGGGACCGACGACGACCATAATGCCCACTACCTGGTCCTGGAATGGGTCGAATCAACGCTGGAAGAACTTCTAAAAACTCAGGGCCCCTTCGCCTGGGATGACCTACGAGAACAAGTAGCGATACCTCTAGCCAGCGCACTTTCCTATGCGCATCTCAAAGGCGTCGAACACCGCGACATCAAACCTCGCAATGTTCTCGTCACCGAGACTGGAGTACCCTTGCTGGCAGACTTCGGCATCTCAAGAGTTTCACAAGGAACCGTCAGCGAGCATACTGTTATGGGATTTAGATCCGGGGCCTATACACCACCAGAGGAAGACGGCAGCATCAAAAATGTCCGCGATGTCTATTCAATGGGCGTGTTGCTAATCCAGGCAATGCACAAAGGCAAGCTAAGCAATTTTGCAGATATCGAACCCGCGCTGCAGGCAATCAATGTTCCCCCCGATATGCGAAACCTGCTTGCCAGATGCATCCACCCGGACTACTCGCAGCGCCCCGCCAATGGCGCAGCCTTGGCCGACGAGTTGGACTATGTTCTGCGCGGCCATTCCGTCCTGCCGGTCAACAGCAGAAGCACACTGTGGCTCCAGCTTACGCATCGAGCAAGGCGAGAAATCCAAAAATATGCCAGCGAAACCGGCTCAACTGCAGAATCCGTAGTACTCGCCGACCTCAACGATGACGTTTTCGCCCAGTATGGTTACGACCGTACCAAACGCGCAGCTGATCATTCCACTGTTCAATTTGCGGGAAAGCAATGGAAGTTCACAGCCAAGCTGGACGATCCTCCGCGGCTGATTATTACCAATGCCAAGCTACCAGAATATGAGACGCTGGAACGTTTCCGCAAGGACGCGTTGAATGTCGCCGACTTCGCCACTTGGGTCTGTTCAAAGCCGCACAACAGCGCTCGAGCCGAGACCGGCCGAAACGATCTATTGCGGGTACTCGATACCTACGATGAGGAAAGGGAACTCCACCGGAGCGGAGATATAACAAACGGATATGAGGGCCTCGATATCCTCCACGAGTGGAACAAGGTACTCCAAGCTCGTGAGGACCTAGCTCGCGGTTCCTTCAAAGCAATGCAATATACCAATCGCGTCATCCGGGGCCGGGAGGTCGACCTCCATCTTCGAGATGCCGTCGAGGAAGACCTAATCGGAACTGACTGGGAGATCACCAGCAACGATTCACGGAGGGTGCTTACATTCGGCCAAATCGTAAGCCAAGAAGACAATATACTTACACTTCGCAGCAAGACGGTCGACTCCGGGTTGGATCGGACAGGTACAATCAGGCCATATCTCGGTCCCGCTAGAAAGGCACTACAACGTCAGCGAGATGCCGTATCCGCCATTCGTAATGGCACCGCCGCACGGCCGAATCTACGCACCAAGATCCAAAATCCTGCAGAGGTCGACGCACCCATACCGTGCACAGTTGACGCATGGACTCGGACACTCGACGCAGGAAAGCAGGCGGCGGTTGAATCCGCGCTAGGAATCTCAGATATACTGCTTGTGGAGGGTCCACCCGGCACCGGCAAGACCGATCTAATCGCCGAGATTGTTGTCCAGTCGTTGCGGACTAAACCAAAATCACGAATCCTTATTGTCAGTCAGACACACGTCGCAGTGGACAATGCCCTTGCTCGATTGGAGCAGGCTGGAATAACCGGGATCGTTCGACTGGGCAACCCCGACGACCCGAGGGTAGACAAGTCCGTGCGACACATGCTACTCGACCAAAAGATGACCAAATGGTCCGACGGGATCCGCCGGAATGCTCAGCGATACCTGGACAAGGTAGCTGGCGAGAATGGCTTCGACATGGGGCATCTGAGGGCCGCCCTTTCGCTGAAGCAGCTGGCGAAAGTTGCTTCTGAACGAGACGAAGTCATCCATGAAATCGACCGCCGAGCAAATAGTGATGCGACCTCCAAGTTGGCTACGTCTCTTGAGATCGTCGAGGATGACAATGATCTACAGGAGCGCATTGACGACCTGTCCAAACGTTACAGCCACCTATACACCGAAGCGGTCAGCTATCTGGCTGGCGATCTAACCCTGGGCCCCCACCTTACAGCCAACGATGCGCTTGAAGCCGCCGATGCTCTACTTGGCACATCAAAATCAGCCCAGCGCCTACTCTCATTGGTTGGAATACAAGCGGAATGGCTTCAACGAACACGATCCGATCCCCAGCTCGCGGAGGCATTTCTCGGCACTTCCCAAGTTATCGCTGGGACCTGCATCGGATTTGTTGGGCACGCTGCGGTCCGAGATTTGGAAATAGATCTCTGCATCTTAGATGAGGCATCGAAAGCCACCGCGACCGAGGCATTGGTGCCACTTTCGCGCTCCCGTCGGGCTATCTTGGTCGGCGACACAAACCAACTCCCTCCCCAAGAAGAGGAGTTGCTTAGGTCCAAGGAGATACTCGCCGAACACGATATCGACAAAGAACTCGTCCAAGAAACCTTGTTTAAATGGTTCGCCGACCAGCTCCCGGCGCACTCTAAATTCCTGTTGCGGGATCAGTACCGGATGATCCAGCCAATCGGAAACATGGTTTCGACCTGCTTCTACAGAGGTGAACTAAATTCACCCAAGACCGAAGGACTGCCTGGTTATGAGTTACTCGGAAAACCAGTACTCTGGCTGGACACATCCAAGTTGGGCGATGAACGGCGGGAGGATAGTGGACCCGGCGGCATCAGCTACGCCAACCGAGCCGAAGCCCGAGCCGTTTTCAACAGGCTCGAAACGCTTGACAATGCAATCAAGAAGGGCGTAGTGCGTCCCCCAAGAGATGAAGGGGTCCTAGAGGTTCTACTTATTGCCCCATACCGCCGCCAAGTGGCAGAGCTTCAGAGACGCCTTTCCTCCGCCCGATTCAACCGACTACACATTGATGTGCTCTCCGTTGACGCGGTGCAAGGCAGACAGTGCGATGTAGCAATCTTCTCTGTAACGCGCAGCAACGCGAAGCTAAATCCCGGATTTCTTGGAGTAGATCACTGGCGGCGCGTTAATGTCGCGGTTTCCCGTGCGCGCTTTGGACTGACAATAGTCGGAGACAGTGAATTCTGCCAAGCCGCACACGGGGCATTGCAGGATATTGTACGCTACATCGGGGATCACCCAGAAGACTGCGAGATGCAGGAGGTGGAGCGTGCTTAGTTCAGACATGCTACTCATCCGGCGATTCCGAGATGAACGTCCCGGGATGCAGCTGCTCGGAATTGAGAGAGCAGCAGTGCCTGTCACCGTCGTCGCCGCCGAGATCCTTGCACAGGAGGTCAAGCCGCTGCCACTCTTGGACGAATTTGTCATGCGGCTGGCGAAGGCCCACGTCAGAGGAGCAGCAGAGATCGCAGCGTTCTTGGGTATAGACAGGAACCTTATCGATACTGCCGTTGCCGACCGCTTCAGGGAGGGGGCCCTACTATTCGGTCCCGGGTTAGGCCAATTGACGTTGACAGATCGGGGCCGGCGACTCGCCGACGATCTTGAATCGATAAAGCCCGTCCAAAAGACCGTAAAAGTCTCCTTCGACCGCCTCACTTGGTCGGTAACGGACTATGAGAGCCGCGAGCTAATTACCAAGACAGCAGCGCTTTCCGACGGACGTATTCTTTTGCCCGCCCAGCACTCCACCCGAATCAAGACGTCGGATATTCCCGCAACTGCGGTCAACTCCATCTTGAAACAGCCGAGCCGTCGGGGGAAATTCGACGTTCTGGATGTCGTCGACGTTACACCGTCGACTCATCGATATTTGCCAGTCGATGTGCTGGTCTACGGCGATGGGGATCGGGGGGAGATCGAGGCAGCACTTGTAATCGATGGAGATCCGAGTGAGAAGCACGATTCCGTACTCAGCAAGCTTGGCGGTCCCGAAAGGCTAGGCTTAACCATAGAAACCGCAGGACCGCATGCCCCACTTCCCTCACACTTGGAGGGAGAACGAGTAAGCCTGGGCCCGGGTGCATCAATCGGGGAGAATCTACCGCCTGTCCGAGGAATCCGACTATTCGATCATGAGAGCGCCCTGCTCAGCGCGCTGGAGAAAGCTACAGATCGCATCGTTATCGCTACAGATATGGCGACAAAATCGGTTGTCGACTCAAGTTTTCTTGCAAAATTGGACCAGAGATTGAGAGCTCAAGTACAAGTCGACCTGGCCCTTTCTCGAATTGACCATGAAATTCTGTCGAGATTTGATCCGCTATCCCGAAGACATCGCGGCAAGCTGAGAATACACGAGCTGAATGGAAGGACTTGCAATACTTTATTGTTTGACGAAACCTGGGTTGTGTCAGATTTTCCATGGCTTTCTTTCCGTGGAGCAGAGCGCCCACTTTGCGACTATTCGGGAAGCATAGTGACGTTGCCAGATGAAGTAACTCGAGAATACCTGGCGCTGTTGAAACTATTCAAGATCTGATCGGTGCTGGCCAGGATCAGGGAGAACCTGGAGGCCCGCGGACTGAGCCTGGACAACGTGGTCACCATGCGGGTGTTCCTCGACAACGTGCCCGGCACCGATCGCGCCGACTACGCGGGCTGGAACCGGGCCTACCGCCAGTTCTTCGCCAACACGAACCTCGACACCGGCGACACCGAGCTGGTCCCGCTCGGCACCGCCGCCCCGGCCGCTCCCCTGATCCGTAATGCCGCGCGGCCGAGCAGGTTCGCGCTCGAGGTGGCGAGCCTGCCGGTCGCGGGCTGGCTGGTCGAGGTGGAGGTCGACGCGGTGTTCCCGGCCGGCTAGGCCGGGGTCAGGCTGTCCGCGCCGGGGGACGGAAAGAAGCCGACCGCGATGTAGTGGTCGAAGTAGCGGCTGATCACCGTCGCGTCGACCGCGGGGAACTCGATCGGCAGGCCCCGGTACGGCTCGGCCGGGGCCGCCGATTCGACCGCGCTCAGCACCGTCGCCGGGGTCGCCGCGGCGATGGCGGCGGCGTAGTTGCCGCTCAGGGCCGAGGCGCGGGCCAGGATCGGGTCGGCGTCCGCGCGTTCGGCGGCGGTGGTCAGGGTCAGGCCGAATTCCATCGGGTCGATGAAGTCGAACCGGTAGTGGCGGCGCAGGATCTCCTCGTAGACCACCTGCAGCGGCACCTGGGCGCCCGCCGCGCGATAGATGTTGCCGATCGCGGCGGCGTCCCGGGACTGGCGGACGATGCCCGCCGCGACATGGTCGACCGGGGCCATCTCGACCCCGATCGCGCGCACGTCGACGGCGACGCCGAGCACCAGCATGGCGCGCAGCATGGTCCACCAGGCGTCCTCGGCCGGGGCGACACCGGTGCGGGAGTCGCCGGTGATCAGGCCGGGCCGGTAGACGGCGACGGGGATACCGCGCTCGATCGCGGTGTGCACCAGTTGTTCGGCGACCCACTTGGTCATCGCGTAGCCGGGCAGCCCGCCGGGCACCCCGCTGTCCTGCGGGATACCGGCCAGCACCGACAGCGTCGAGACGTAGTGGATCGGCTTGACCCGCGTGGTGGTCGCCAGGCGCAGCACCTCGGTGGTGCCGCCGACATTGGCCTCGCGCATCCGGGCGTACGGCTCGAGGTGGTTGACCAGCGCGCCGTTGTGATAGATCGCGTCGATCCGGTCGGCCAGTTCGGCGAACCGCTGCGGCTCGATGCCAAGCCGGGGCTGCGCGAGATCACCTGGTACGCCGACGATCCGGTCCAGGTGGGGCCGCAGGTCGATGCTGTACTTCGCGGCGGTGGCGACGATCCGGTCCACCGCGCTCGCGTCGTCGGTGGCGCGGACCAGGCAGTGGATGGTGGCCTCGGTCTGCTCGAGCAGTTCGCGCAGCAGGAAGCTGCCGAGGAAGCCGGTGGCGCCGGTGAGCAGCAGGGTCGACGGGTCGCCCGCGTGCCGCGGCGCACAGCCGGTGAGGTCGATCGCGGGGTCGAGGACGGCGTCGGCGGCCGGATCGGGGCCGGCCGCCGAGGCCGAGGACTCGTCGCGCACGGCCAGCGCCAGATCGCTGACCAGCGGATAGCTGAACAGCAGCCGCAGCGGCACCTCGATGTCGAGGCGCTCGGCCAGCGCGGCGCGCACCCGGATCGCCGAGAGCGAGGTGCCGCCGAGGACGAAGAAATCGTCGTCACGGCCGACCCGCTCCAGCTCGAGGACCTGTGCGAACACCGTCGCCACGATCTCCTCGTCGGCGGTCGCCGGCGCCTGGTACTCGCGCAGTTCCACCGGGGGCGCGGGCAGCGCCTTGCGGTCGAGCTTGCCGGTGGCGCCGAGCGGGAACTCGTCGAGCTCGAGCAGCCGGTGCGGAATCATGTACGGCGGCAACAGGGTCCGGATCGTCGCCTGCACGTCGGCGAGGTCGACGGTCCGGCCGGCCGCCGGGGTGACGTAGCCGACGAGCTGTTCGTGGTGCACGGTCACCGCGGCGCCGGCGACGGCCGGATGCGCGCGCAGCGCGGCCTCGATCTCGCCGGGCTCGATGCGCAGGCCGTGCAGTTTGAGCTGGACGTCGGTGCGGCCCAGGTAGGTCAGGTCGCCCGAGGGGAGCCTGCGGACCAGGTCGCCGGTGCGGTACATGCGCTCGCCGACGGGACCGTACGGATCGGCGACGAAACGCTCGGTCGTCTTGTCCGGGCTGCCGAGGTACCCGCGCGCCAGCTGCGCGCCGGCCAGATACAGCTCACCGGGCGTGCCGACCGGCACCGGCTGCAACCGGGCGTCGAGGACGTAGGCGCGGGAGTTCCAGTGCGGCTTGCCGATCGGGACGATCCCGTCGCCGATCTCGGTCACATCGGCGGCGGTGATGGACACGGTCGCCTCGGTGGGGCCGTAGAGGTTGTGCAGCCTGCCCGCGGTGGCGGTGGTGAAGCGGGCGATGGTGGCGTTGGGCAGCGCCTCGCCGCCGACCCACACCGCGCGCACCGAACGCAGCGCCCCCGACGGGGCCGCCGCGAGCAGCATCTGCAGCACGGACGGCACGATCGTGGTGCCGGTGACCCGGTGCCGGGCGATGACATCGGCGAGGTAGGCCGGGTCGGTGAGCCCGTGCGCGGCGGCCACGATCATGTGCGCGCCCGCGCGCAGCGGGGTCGCGAAGCCGATCATCGAGGCGTCGAAGGTCCACGGAATCGATTGCAGGACGGTGTCGTTCGTGCCCACCGCGTATTCGCCGACCATGAACGCCGCCTGGTTGACGATGGCCGAGTGCGGCACCCCGACGCCCTTGGGCTTGCCGGTGGACCCGGAGGTGAAGATGACGTACGCCAGATCCAGCGCGCGCAGCGGGCGGAGCCGGTCGGCGTCGGTCAGCGGTCGGTCCGGGAAGGCCGACAGCGCACCGGACGTCGCCACCAGGTCGACCGAGACGACCGGCAGTCCGGCGACGTCGACGGTGTCGGGCACCGTGGTCAGCACGCAGACCGGGCGGGCGACGGACAGGATGTCGGCACGGCGGTCGGCCGGGGCGTCCGGGTCGATCGGCACGTAGGCGCCACCGGCCGTGAAGACCGCGTACATGGCCACGACCAGGTCGATCGACGGCCGGATCGCGACCGCCACGGTCGCGCCGGGTCCGACGCCGGTGGCGACGAGCAGCCGGGCCAGCCGGTTGACCCGGCTCGCGAGTTCGCCGTAGGTCAGCGTCGTCTCGGCGAAGGTGACCGCGGGCGCGTCCGGGCGCAGTAGCGCCTGCGTCTGGACGGCCTCGGCCAGGGTCGCCTCCGGCACCAGCCGCACGTCCCCCGCGGGTTCGGCGCGCTCGGCCGCCGTCAGCAGCGGCAGATCACCGACCGGCCGGTGCGGCGCGGCGACGGCGGCGGCCAGCAGCCCGGCCAGGCGCTGACCGAGCCGCGCCATGGTCGACTCGTCGAACAGGTCGGTGGCGTAGCGCCAGGAGCAGCGCAGTCCGGCGGGGCCCGCCGCGTCCTCCCGCGGGACGACGGTCAGCTGCAGGTCGACCGGTGCGACCTCGTCACCCAGGTCGACGGCCGAGACCACCAGGTCGGGCAGTTCCAGCCGGGCGCCGCCGAAGTTCTGGAACGACAGCGCCACCTGGTAGAGCGGGTGGTGCGCCTGGGTGCGCGGCGGATCCAGTTCGGCCACAAGGCGTTCGAACGGCACGTCGGCGTTGGCGAAGGCGGCCAGATCGGTCTCGCGGACCCGATCCAGCAGGGCGGTGAAGGGCTCGGCGGCGTCGATCCGGGTGCGCAGCACGACGGTGTTGACGAACATGCCGACCAGGTCGTCGAGTTCGGGCTCACCACGGCCCGCGACCGGTGCGCCGACGGTGACGTCATCGGTGCCCGCGACGCGCGCCAGCAGCACCGACAGCGCGGCCCGCACCACCATGAACAGCGACGCGTTGTGTTCGCGCGCCAGGGTTTCCAGCGCCTGATGCAGCGACGCGTCGAGCGCAAAATGGTGCGCGGCACCGCGACTGCCCGCGACGGGCGGCCGCGGCCGATCGGTCGGCAGTTCCAGCAGGGTCGGCGTGCCCGCGAGTTCTGTGCGCCAGTAGCCGAGCTGCTGGGCCAGCAGCGAACCGGAATCCTCGGCAGCGCCGAGCATCTCCTGCTGCCAGAGGGTGTAGTCGGCGTACTGCACCGGCAGCGGCGCCCAGTCCGGCGCCGCGCCGTGGGTGCGGGCGGCGTAGGCGGTCACCAGGTCGCGGGTGAGCGGGGCCAGGGAGAAACCGTCGGTGGCGATGTGGTGTACCACCACGGCGAGCACGTGCTCGGTCGCGGAGAGCCGGAACAGGGCGGCGCGCACGGGAACTCGCGCGCAGACGTCGAAGCCGCCGAAGGTCAGCCGGGCCAGCTCCATCCGCAGGTCGGCCTCGGCGATCGCGGTGGCGACCACGTCGAGTCCGGCCTCGGCCACCGGCAGCACCCGCTGGTAGCCCTGGCCGTCGTACTCGGGGTACACGGTGCGCAGGACCTCGTGGCGGTCGAGGACGTCGTCGAGCGCGGCCGTCAGCGCCGCGGTGTCGAGCGGGCCGGACAGGCGCAGCGCGACCGGGATGTTGTACGCGCTGGAACCGGGGTCGAGCCGGGCCATGAACCACATGCGCTGCTGGGCGAGCGAGAGCGGGACCCGCTCGCCGCGCTCGCGCCGGGTCAGCGGTACTCGCACGGCGGCGTCGCCGACGAGCGCGTCGAGGGCGGCGGCCAGCGCGGCGACGGTGCCGTGTTCGAAGACGGTGCGGGCGGGCACCCGCACGCCGGTGCTCGCGCCGAGGCGGCCCGCCAGCCGGGTGGCGAGCAGGGAGTTGCCGCCGAGGGCGAAGAAGTCGTCGTCGCGGCCGATCGCGTCGGCGCCGAGCAGGTCGGCGAAGACCTCGGCGACCGACTCCTCGGTGCCGGTGCGCGGGGGTTCGAACGCGCGGGCGGTGAGCTCGGGTTCGGGCAGTGCCCGGTAGTCGAGCTTGCCGACCGGGGTCAGCGGCAGCCGCTCGAGCGGCACGATGGCCGCGGGGACGGCGTGCGCGGGGAGGCGCTGCTCGGCCAGGCGGGTCAGCACGGCCGGGTCGACCGTGGCGCCCGCCGCGGGCACGACGTACGCGACGAGCGCGTCCACGCCGCTGGGCAGGGTCCGCACCAGGGTGGTGGCGAAGCGGACCGACGCGTCGGTGGTGAGCACCGCGTCGATCTCGCCCAGCTCGATGCGGAAGCCACGCAGTTTGACCTGGGCGTCGGTGCGGCCGAGGAAGGTCAGCTGGGGATCGCCGTCGGCGGTGAGCTCCCATTTCACCAGGTCGCCGGTGCGGTAGAGCCTGCCGCCGGTGATCGGGTCGGCGACGAAGCGGGCCGCGGTCAGCCCGGCGCGCTCGTGGTAGCCACGCGCCAGGCCGGGACCGGCCAGGTACAGCTCGCCCGGGGTGCGGTCCGGCACCGGCCGCAGCCGCGCGTCGAGCACGACGGCGGTCATGCCGGGAATGGGACCGCCGATGGTGATCAGCTCACCGGGGGCCAGCGGATCGCTGATCGAGGCCGCCACGGTGGTCTCGGTCGGGCCGTAGAGGTTGTAGAAGTCGCGCCCGGGCGACCAGCGCGCGATCAGTTCCGGCGGGCAGGCCTCGCCGCCGACGACGATCGCGGCCAGATCCGGCAGGCCCGACCCGTCGACGCCGGCCAGCGCGGCGGGGGTGATGAAGGCGTGGCTCACCCGTTCGGCGCGCAGCAGGTCGGTCAGTTCGTCGCCGCCGTAGATGTCGGGCGGTGCGATGACCATCGTCGAGCCGGCGCCGATGGCGAGCAGCAGTTCCAGGATGCTGGCGTCGAAGCTGGGCGAGGCGAAGTGCAGCGTGCGGGACGCGCCGGTGATCCGGAACCGGCGGATCTGCTCGGCGCACAGGCCGGCCAGGCCGGTGTGGGTGACGGCGACGCCCTTCGGCACGCCGGTCGAGCCGGAGGTGTAGATGATGTAGGCGATGTCCTCGCCGAACAGCCTGCGGGTGCGGTCGGTGGCGACCACCGGGGCGTCCGAGGCGTGTTCGAGCTCGCCGCGGCACTCGGCGGAATCCAGCGCCAGCCAGCGCAATCCCGCGTCGAGCCGGTCGGCGTCGGCGGCCAGGGCGACGCCGAATCCGGCGCCGGAGTCGGCGAGCATGTGCGCGACCCGTTCCGCCGGGTAGCGCGGGTCGACGGGCACGAAGGCGGCACCGGTCTTGGCCACCGCCCACAGCGCCACCATCGACTCGATCGAGCGGGTCAGCGCCAGGACCACCCGGTCACCGGGGCCGACTCCGCGACCGATCAGCACCCGGGCCAGCTGCGAGGACTGCTGGTCGAGTTCGGTGTAGGTGAGCACGCGCCCGGCCAGGCTCAGCGCGGGTGCCTCCGGCGCGCGCTCGACGGCGGCCATCAGCAATCGGGGCAGGGTGGACACCGGCGATCGACGGCCGCGGCGCGCGGCGGGACGACGTACGCCAGAAGCTTGCTCGGTCACCGGTAATGCTTCCCTTCACCATCGATCACCCCTGCGATCGCACTGTTCGAACATCGCCTGGACTCTCGGCTACACCGGGGTATCGGGAAAATCCTGCGTGACGGTACCGCAAATATCTCATCAATTTCGGCGCAGCGGCAATGTAGAGGTTTCAGCACACGGAAGATGGGTATAGCCAACTGCCCAGTATGTAATCCACGTCATACGCAGGTCATATGCTGTGCGAACGACTTTCGCTGCGGACACGAATGTTTCACTTTTCGGGCCAACCGCGCGCCGGGCACGGACCTGCGAATTCCCGGCAATCCGAAACGCGCGAACACCTCTACCGGAGATCGCGCGCGCGATCTCCGGTAGAGGTGAATGGCACCGAGTTTCGGTTACCAGGCGGTAGCGGAAACTTTCTCCGGCGCCTGCTGATCGACCGACGGATCCTGCACACGGGTGTTGCCCGCTTCGATCCACTCGGTGTCGAGCACGCCGTGCCGGGAGCGGTCGGTGCCGCGCACGGCGGCCTCGCACCGTCGGGCGAGATCACGGCGATCCAGGCCGGGGTGCTCGAGCGGCTCGAGCGAGATCTCGACGACCATGCCGCGGCTGCGCAGCACCCGCTTCGCCGAATCGGCGAAGGTGTCCTCGCCGACGAAGCCGGGCACCGTGCACGGCACTCCGTGCCGGTCGAGATAGCGCAGCCGGACCGGCTGCACGGGGGTGGTGGTGTCGATCGCGGCCTGGAACATGGCCGGGCGCATCGAGCCGTAGGCCCGGCCGCACCAGGTGGTGCCCTCCGGGAAGACCGCGATCCGATTGCCCTCGGCCAGCCGCTGCCCGACCTGGCCGACGACGCCGGGCAGCTCGCGCAGACGGGCCCGCTCGATCGGGATCACCCGGGTGAGCTGGGCGAGCTTGCCCAGCACCGGCCAGTCGACCATGTCGGCCCTGGCGACGAAGCTGACCGGCTGCACCGCGGCCAGCGCCACCACGTCGGCCCAGCCGATGTGCCCGGTCACCACCATCACCGGGGTGCCAGGATCGGCGAAGCCCGCCGTCGACGCGCCCTGCTCGGCCGAGCGGTTGTCGACGATGCGCAGCCGCATCCCCAGGCAGCCGAGCGCGGCGCGGGCGTACCGGCGCTGCAGGTTCTCCCGGCGGGACTTCGGCGTGGCCGCGGTCAGCACGGGGAAACTGAACACCAGGCCGATGATCCCGGCCAGCCGGGCGATCATCCTGGCGGAACCGACCTCGTCGATCGGTTCGATGCAGCGTGAACCACAGGGGCTCGACGGCATCCACGAGTGCGAGTGGGTGGCGGGCGGCGCGTCGAACACCATGATGGTTACTTCCCGTCGAAATTGGCGGCCGCGCTCTGCAGCCGCTCCAGATACCGGGTGTTGATGGTTTCCAGGCCGAGCAGCGCGACGAAGTCGGCGACGGCGAAGTCGGGGTCGTGGGCCGGTTCGCCGCAGATCTCGGCGCCCAAGCGCAGGTAGCCGCGCAGCAGCGGCGGGAGCTTGGGGCGGCTCGGCGGGGTCATCTCGTCGAGCGCGACGCCGTCGACGACGACCGGCCGGTACGGGTGCACGCGCCGCTCGGGGTCGCACGCGTGCCTGCCGAGGAGCATGTCGCGCACGCCGCGCACATTCACCCCGGCGGGGTCCTCGGGGCCGTCCTGCATCGGCACCGAGACACAGCCCATCACCCAGTCGTAACCGGTGAGCTGGATGTAGTGCAGGATGCCCGCCCACATCAGGGTGAGCACCGAGCCGTTGCGGTGATCGGGAACCACGCAGGCCCGGCCCATCTCGACGATCCGGTGCCCGGTCGGGTCGAGCTGGGTGAGATCGAACTCGGTCGCCGTGTAGTACCCGCCGGCGGCGGTCACCTTGTCCGGCGGCAGCATCCGGTAGCAGCCGACGAACTGCTCGGTGAATTCGTCGCGGACCAGCAGGTGGTCGCAGTGCTCGTCGAAGCGGTCGGCGTCCAGGCCGGTCCCGTTGTCGGGCATCCGGAACCCGGGCTCGGAGGCGAAGACCTGGAATCGGAGCCGCTGCGCGGCCTCCCTGTGCTCGGCATCGGACGCGACGACCAGACTGTACCGAGACTTCCCCACCCCGGAGTCCGGCGCCGGCGCGGTCAACACGGACGAAATTGTCATACCGCTGATGAAGCCAGTCCGAGCTGGCATCGGAGCGACACATCGGTGTCGTGTCGATGCCCGTTCGGTGAACGAGACACCCGTCACACCGCGCGTTCACCGATGCGCTGCTCAGCGTTCGCCCACCTGCGGGTTTCTAGCCGAAGAGGGCGGTTTCGGGGGCGGATCGGGCCGCACGGCCCGGCCTGGCGACCCGCATTCCGATGCCCCGGAACGACGATCGGCCCGCCGTGTGACGGCGGGCCGATCGCGGGGTGCTCAGGCGGCCGAGCGCGCCGGTTCGGTGCTCTTCGCGGTCCGCTCGGCCTCGTCGAAGCCCGGGCGGGCGGTGCCGATGAAGGCCACCAGCCACGAGGCGACCGCGGCGAAGCGGTTGCGGAAGCCGACCAGGTACATCAGGTGCACGGCCAGCCACATCGCCCAGGCGATGGTGCCGCGGAAGCTGACCCGGTCGTTGAGCTTCACGACGGCGCTGAAGCGGCTGATCACCGCCATGCTGCCCTTGTCCCAGTAGACGAACGGCGTGCCCGCGTCCTTCTTGCGCCGGATGATGTCGGCGGCGTGGCGGCCCTCCTGCATGGCGACCGGCGACTGGCCGGGGTAGCCGTTGAGCGAGGTCATGTCACCGATGGCGTAGATGTCGGCGTGGCCGCCGACGGTCAGGTCCGGGTTGATCAGCAGCCGGCCCGCGCGGTCGGTCTCGGCGCCGGTGGCCTCGGCCAGCAGCGCCGCGAACCCGCCCGCCTGCACACCGGCCGACCACACCACGGTCTCGGCGGCGATACCGCGCTCGATGCCCTCGGCGTCCTTGACCGTCACCTTGCCCTCGTCGATATCGGTGACGAAGGTGCCCAGCAGCACCTCGACGCCACTGTCGGTCAGCGAGCGCTTCGCGTACTCCGAGAGCCCGCCGCCGAACGGGGGCAGCACCGCGCCCGCGCCCTCGACCAGGGTCACCGAGACCTCCTGGTGGAAGTGCCGCTTGGCGAGTTCCTTGATCTGGCCCGCCACCTCGACGCCGGTCGCGCCTGCGCCGACCACGACGAAGCTGAGCAGCCTGCGCCGGGTCGCCTCGTCGGCGCCCTGCGCCGCGGCGAACACCGAGGCGATCTGGTCGCGCAACCGCTGGGCGTCGTCGATGGTCTTGAGCGAGAAGGTCTTGTCGGCGAAGTCGTCACGGCCGAAGTAGCTCTGGCTGGCGCCGGTGGCCGCGATCAGCGAGCCGTAGCTGATCTGGCGGGTACCCTCGGCGGTCTCGTAGGTGAGCACGGCGGCCTCGGCGTCGATCGCGGTGACCTTGCCGAGCCGGACGTCGGCCTCGGGGTGGCGGCGCAGTACGTTCTTGATCGGCGGCGCGATCTCCTCGGGCGCGAGCACGCCGGTGGCCACCTGGTAGAGCAGCGGCTGGAACAGGTGCTCGGGCGTGCTCGAGATCAGGACGTAGTTGATTCGTGACTTGCTCAGTTGCTTGGCCGCGGCGAGTCCGCCGAAGCCCGAACCGACGATGACGACATCCGTGTGTTCCATGATCGCGCGCTCCAAGATCGGTAATGAGTCCTTTCATATGAGTAAACGCGATGCGGAACGCAGATGTTTCCAGTGTTTGGGCGCATACTGAAGATGACTCTTATCTGTATAACTAATCAATAGGAGGGACCTGGTGGAACTTCGCCAGCTGGCGTACTTCGTCGCGGTGTGTGAGGAGCTCAGTTTCAGCCGTGCCGCGAGCCGCTGCTTCATCTCCCAATCCGCGATCAGCCACCAGATCGCGAGACTCGAACGTGACCTCGGCGCGCAGCTGTTCGAGCGCACGACCCGCGCCGTCGTGCCCACCGACGCCACCCTGCGGCTGCTGCCGCTGGCCAAGCAGATGCTGAGTCTGGAGTCCGCGATCCGCGCCGCCGTGCGCACCACCGGCCCGCGCATCCGCCTCGCCGCCAACATGTCGTTCGCGGCGCGCTCGCTGTCCGCGATCGCCGCCGCCCGCGCCGCCCACCCCGACGCCGAGATCGAATACGTCATCAAACCGTTCCGCCAGCGGATCACCGCCGTGGCCGACGGTGACTGTGATCTGGCGCTGATCCGCGGCAGTGTGGACCAGCCGGGACTGGCGGTGGAACAGCTCTGGGTGGAGGACCTGGTGATCGCGATCTCCAGCAGTCACCCGCTGGCGGGCAAGGGCGTCGTCACCCTCGCCGACCTCAGCCCCTATCCCCTGCTGCTGCCGCCCGAACAGGAACAGGTCCTGCTGCACACCCTCATCCGCTCGGCCTTCGCCGACCTGCCCGTCGGCCCCACCTTCGGTCCCCCGATCCCGCCCGACCACACCGCCACCATGGAACTGCTCAACCGACCGGAATCCTGGACCGTCCTCTACGAGGGCCCCACCAAGGGCCTGCTCACCCTCGACCTCACCGACCACCGCCTGCGCATCCCGGTCTCGGCGGTCCTGCGCGAGGACGCCCGCCAGAATCCGATCGTCAACACCCTGCTCGACGCCCTGCACCGGCGGTAGCGGATGGTCGCCTAGTCGCCGAGCGGGACCGCCAGTGCGTGGGCGACGGCCAGGTGCAGGGGCAGGGTGTCCTCGTCGTCGTCCTCGACCGACCAGATGATCTCCTCGATCGCGCGCAGGAAGGCCCAGGCGTGCGCGCGATCGGTGGCGATGTCGAGGTGGCGGGCCGTGGTCTCGACGACCGTGCGAGCGTGCTCGGGAGTCGGTGCGGACTGGACCTGGATCATGATCAGGAAGCCCGCGTCGAAGGCGGCTTCGCCGAGGTAGGGCTTCGGATCGATGAGGAGCCACGGTTCGCGTTCGGCGGCGACGATATTGCCGAGGTGGGTGTCGCGGTTCACGACGAGCAGGGGGCCGACGGGGACGGCGAGGCGCGCGCACCACGCCAGTGCCCGTTCGCGCAGTTCCTCCGGAAGTACCTCGGCGAGTTCGGGTTCCGGTCGCTGGAGACGTGCGGTCCACTGGGCCACCATGTCGGTCGCGGTCGGCAGGGCCGGATAGTCCGCCGGGACGCCGGCCGGCTCCCGGCGCAGCCTGCGAAGGAGCGTGCACGCCAGGCGAACCCGCTCCGCGTTCTCCGGCCGACCCTCCAGGCTCGGGAAGCCCGGCTGTTCGAGCAAGGGCGCTCCCGGACGTGCCCACTCCATCAGCATCGCGCCGCTGTCGGCGTCGAACCGGTACAGCGTCACGGCGCCGTCGCCGCTGTAGCAGAACAGCCCGGTCGGCTCCGCGACGTTCTCCTCGTCGACCATCGGGACCTTGAGCACCGCCACCGATCCGTCGCCGCGGCGTACCGGGGCGACGAAGGCGTGCGTGCCGCCCTCGAACGCGGGGCCGATCACCGTGAGCTCCCAAGTCCCACAAAGCTTTTCCACCAGGGCGGGCAGGTCGTCGAGCCAGCGCTGGCCCGCGGCCCCGAACACCTCCCGCACCGTCTCCTCGACCTCCGGCGGCACTTCGATCGGCAACGTCGTCACCCGCCCCACCCTGCCACGCCGGTCGGTCGAGCCCGGCCGCGCCCACGGGTGACTCGAAACCCGCTCGACAGCGCGTGCCCGGCCTGCGATTCTGCCCGGATGACCGACACGCCACTATCCGACATCCCCGCCGGTTTCGAGGTCTCCACCGAGACCGCCCGCATCGACGCCGCCCGCGTGCACACCTGGCTGTCCACCGACTCGTACTGGGCCATGGGCCGGACCCGCGAGCTCCAGGACCGCGCGATCGCGGAATCACTCAATGTCGGGGTCTACGACAGTGTCTCGGGCGACCAGGTCGCCTACGCCCGGGTGGTCACCGACCGGACCACCTTCGCCTGGCTCTGCGACGTCTACGTGGACCGCGCGGTCCGCGGCAAAGGCATCGGCGTCGCCCTGATCGCCGCCGTCCGCGACCACCTCGCCCCCTACGGCCTCCGCCGCATCATGCTCGCCACCGCCGACGCCCACACCCTCTACGAGAAGTTCGGCTTCGAACCCCTCACCGACCCCGAGAAATGGATGGTCCTCGGCCAGCCGGTGCACACCCCCGACCCTCGCTGACCGATTCGGCGGGGGCGCAGACGTCACCGGAGACCACGGCCACGCCGGGCCTAGACGAACCCCTTCTCGACGAGTTCGAATCCGTCCGGACGAATCCGGTGCCGCTCACCCGAGCCGCCCACCACCCGCCACCAACTCGACACATCCAGTTCGTCGGTGTCGGCGTCGAATTCGATAGCGAAGCCCCCGTACATGCCGGGGATCGCCGCCCACATCGTCGCGCCGGGGTACTCGAGCAGCGGCGTCAGCGGCGGCGGCCGGAACCCGCATTTCCGGCAGAGGTCGAGCACCCGGCCCAGAATCACGGCGTACAACTGACATTCGAGCTGGGCCAGCACGGTCGGATCGACCTCGCGGATCAACGAGGGCGTGAGCCGCTCGGCCAACCGGTCGTGGCCGCGCAAGGCCGCGATGTCCGCGGCGGTGTCGCCATCGGCGGTCCGCAAGGTGCGCCAAGCTCCCAGTTCCAGCATTCGTTCGACCACCGGCTCCGGCGCGCCGTGCCATGCCGCTTGATGCAACGGCGCGAATCCCGAACTGCCACCGACCCGGGTCGTATTGATACTGCGGTCGCGGTCGGCGACCTCGAGCACGACATCCCACCGCCCGTCTCGCGCCGCGTCGGCGAGCCGATCCCGCGCGGCGATCGAACGCTCGTCGAAGAACTCTCGCCGATACCAGCCATACCATTGGATCCCCACGGCCACAGCGTATCGCCGATTCGGCGGCTGATCAGAATGCCAGTGCGGCCCAGTCGATCTCGATGGCGAAGGGGTAGGGGAACGAGATGCCGGTCGCGGAGTCGGGTAACCATTGGCCTGCCAGGAGGTAATTGGCGTGGCGTAGGGGACGTACACCCGGTGGGAGTTCGGCGTGGCCGATTTCGAGGATGTACACCCGGAGCGCTGCGATACCGGTGAGATCCTGTTGCAGCTCGACCTCCCAGTACGACGGAATGCCTGCACCGGCGTAGCGGGCCTTCTTCGCTTCGATTTCGGAAGGGGTATTCGACGGCGACAGGACCTCGCCCACCAGCACCGTGTCGGCAGCACGGACGTCTGCGCCCGGGGTCAGACAGCGGTGTACGAGGAAGTCCGGGGTGACGAAGTCGGACTTGCCGGTCTGATCGAAGAAGACGTTCGTTTCGAGGTTCACGCGCCAACAGCGCTGTGGATCCGTGGACGCGACCTGCCGTGCGCAACGCTCGATTTCGTTGGTGAAACGACGCATCGCCGTCTGATGTTCACCCGGCCCACGCCGCAGCCATACGACACGCCCGTCCCACAGCTCGATCTGAGCGGCGATCTCCTCGGGTAGCTTCTCCAGCTCTTCCCATGTCATCGACTCGGGCAGATCGGGTCGGTCGATCCTCGGCATGACCATTCACCCATGCTACGCAGCGACGACGCCATCGCGTGCGACGCAAGCGGCCCCGCCCGGAGAACCGGACGGGGCCGCGCTCAGCGCTCGAAGCGTCAGCCCTTGTGGGACTTCACGGCCTCGGTCAGCTGCGGGGCGACGTTGAACAGGTCGCCCACGATGCCGTAGTCCGCGATCTCGAAGATCGGGGCCTCTTCGTCCTTGTTGACCGCGACGATGGTCTTCGAGGTCTGCATGCCGGCGCGGTGCTGGATGGCGCCGGAGATGCCGAGGGCGATGTAGAGCTGCGGGGAGACCGTCTTACCGGTCTGACCGACCTGGAACTGGCCCGGGTAGTAGCCCGAGTCGACGGCGGCACGCGAAGCGCCGACGGCGGCACCGAGCGAGTCGGCCAGCGCCTCGACGACCGCGAAGTTGTCGGCGGAACCGACACCACGGCCACCGGAGACGACGATGCCGGCCTCGGTGAGTTCCGGACGGTCGCCGCCCACGATCGGCTCACGCGAGACGACCTTGACGACGCCCTCTTCCTGGGCGGGAACCGCGACGGCGACCTGCTCGCCGGCGCCGGCCTGGGCAGCCGCCTCGATGGCGCCCGGACGGATCGAGATCACCGGCACGTCGCCGGTGGCCTTGGCGTCGACGGTGAACGCGCCACCGAAGATGGAGTGCACGGCCGAGCCGTCGGCGTTGACGCCGATGACGTCGACGAGCAGGCCGGAGCCGATGCGCGCGGCGAGGCGGCCCGACACCTCCTTGCCCTCGGCGGTGGCGGCGACCAGCACGGCGGCGGGCGAGGCGGACTCGACCAGACCGGCGAGCACGTCGACCTTCGGGGTGACCAGGAAGCCGTCGACGTCGTCGGACTCGGCGACGTAGATCTTCTCGGCACCGGCGGCGGCCAGCGCGGAGGCCAGCTTCTCGGCGGTACCGGCCGGGCCGGTGACGACCGCGGCGGGCTCGCCCAGGGTGCGGGCGGCGGTGAGCAGTTCGGTGCTGACCTTCTTCACGGCACCGTCGGCGTGCTCGACGAGCACAAGTACTTCAGCCATTGTTCTTTCTCCTTCGAAGTCTCGGACGGGGCCGGATCAGATGATCTTCTGACCGATGAGGTAGGTGGCGATCTGGTTGCCGCCCTCGCCCTCGTCCGCGATCTTCTCGCCCGCGGTACGGGCAGGCTTCGGGGTGGAGCCGGTGACCTGGGTGCCGGCGTTGGCGACGCCCACGGTCGACGGGTCGATGCCCAGGTCGGCCAGGGTGAAGACCTGAACTTCCTTCTTCTTCGCGGCCATGATGCCCTTGAAGGACGGGAAGCGCGGCTCGTTGATCTTCTCGGTGACCGAGACGATCGCGGGCAGGGAGGCCTCGAGCTTGAACACGCCCTCGTCGGTCTCGCGCTCGCCGGTGATCTTGTCGCCGTCGACGGTCAGCTTGCGCAGGTGCGTCAGCTGCGGGATGCCCAGGTACTCGGCGATGATCGCCGGCACGGCACCCGCGCGACCGTCGGTGGCCTCGTTGCCGGCGATGACCAGCTCGACGCCCTCGACCTGGCCCAGCGCGCCGGCCAGCACCCACGCGGTCTGCACGGCGTCGGAGCCGTGGATCGCCGGGTCGTTGATGTGGATGGCCTTGTCGGCACCCATGGACAGCGCCTTGCGGATGGCCTCGGTGGCGCGATCCGGACCGGCGGCCAGCACGGTGACCTCGCCGCCCTGCGCCTCCTTGATCAGCAGCGCTTCCTCGACGGCGCGCTCGTTGATCTCGTCGAGGACGGCGTCGGCGGCCTCGCGGTCGAGGGTGTAGTCACCATCGGTCAGCTTGCGCTCGGACCAGGTGTCGGGAACCTGCTTGATGAGTACGACGATGTTCGGCATCGGTCTTCGTCGACCTCCTTCTGGATACACGTGTGTGGTGGCCGCACGAGCTGGGCCGTACGTCCGTGTGAGTAGCTCAGAGCGGAACACTACCCTACGCTAAGTTACTCGTGGGTAACCTACATGCACAAGGGGTTCCCAACCGGTCCCTGACTCCTGCGGGAACCGGCGGTACCAGTAACGTCGGAGAAATGAGCGAGGCTGTGATCCCTGCCGCACCTGTGGCCGACACACATGAACCACTGCCGCTGACCGGTGAGCGGACCGTGCCCGGCATCGCCGAGGAGAACTACTGGTTCCGTCGGCACGAGATCGCCTATGCCCGCCTGCTCGACCGTTGCACCGGCAAGACCGTGCTCGAGGCGGGTTCGGGCGAGGGCTACGGCGCCGACATGATCGCCGGCGTGGCCGCGCGTGTCGTCGGCGTTGACTACGACGACGGCGCCGTCGCGCACGTGCGCGCGCGCTACCCGCGGGTCGAGATGATCCAGGGCAATCTGGCCGAGCTGCCGCTCGACGACGAATCCGTCGATGTGGTCGTGAATTTCCAGGTCATCGAACATCTCTGGGACCAGGCGCAGTTCCTGCGCGAGTGCCTGCGGGTGCTGCGCCCGGGCGGGCAGCTGCTGATCAGCACCCCGAACCGGATCACCTTCTCCCCCGGTCGCGACACCCCGCTCAACCCGTTCCACACCCGCGAACTCAATGCCGACGAACTGACCGAGCTGCTGGTCGAGGCCGGTTTCACCGTCGCGGAGATGCTCGGCGTGCACCACGGCGCGAGCCTGAAAGCCTTGGACGCCAAGCACGGTGGGTCGTTCATCGACGCCCAGATCGAGCGCGCGCTGGCCGGTGAGCCGTGGCCCGCCGACCTGACCGCCGACGTCGCCGCCGTCACCATCGACGATTTCGACCTGCGGGCCGGGGAGATCGACGCGAGCCTGGACCTGGTCGCGATCGCCGAAAAGGCGAGGCGTTGAACGTTCCAGGCCAGTTCACGCTCGTTCTGCACTCCCACCTCCCCTGGCTGGCCCATCACGGACGCTGGCCGGTCGGCGAGGAATGGCTCTACCAGTCCTGGGCCGCGTCGTACCTGCCCGTGGTCCGGGTCCTGAAAAACCTTGCGGCCGAAGGCCGTACACACCTGCTGAGCCTGGGCATCACCCCGGTGCTCGCCGCCCAGCTCGACGATCCGCACTGCCTGGCCGGCATGCACCACTGGCTGGGCAACTGGCAGTTGCGCGCCGACGAGGCGTCGATGTCGGGCAATGTGGCGCTGGGCAGGCACGAACACCGGCTGGCCGCGACGGCGCTGGCCGAGTTCGAGCGGGACTGGCGGCACGGCAGCGCGCCGGTGTGGCGCTCGCTCATCGACGCCGACGCGATCGAACTGCTCGGCGGCCCGCTGGCGCACCCGTTCCAGCCGCTGCTCGACGAGCGGCTGCGCCAGTTCCAGCTCACCGAGGGCCTGGCCGACGCGCGCCTGCGCTGGGGCACCACGCCCACCGGCATCTGGGCGCCCGAGTGCGGCTACACCCCCGGAATGGAGCGTAACTACGACGCCGCGGGTGTGACGCATTTCATGGTCGACGGCCCGTCGCTGCGCGGCGACACCACCCTCGGCAGGCCCGTCCGCGACGCCGACGTGCTCGCGTTCGGCCGCGATCTCCAGGTGAGCTACCGGGTCTGGTCGCCGAAGCAGGGCTACCCGGGCCAGAGCGCCTACCGCGATTTCCACCACTACGACCACGCGACCGGCCTGAAACCGTCCCGGGTGACCGGCAAGACCGTCGCCGGTCCTGACAAGGCCCCTTACGATCCGGAATTGGCCGCCACCGCTATCACCCGCGACGTCGCCGACTTCGTCGAGACCGTGCGCGCGCGGCTGATCGAGGAGTCCGCGCGGATCGGCAGGCCCGCCCTCGTGGTGGCCGCCTTCGACACCGAACTGTTCGGGCACTGGTGGCACGAGGGGCCCGAGTGGCTCGAGCAGGTGCTGCGCGCGCTGCCCGAGGCGGGCGTCACCGTCGGCACCCTCGCCGACGCCCGCGACAACGGCTTCGTCGGCGAACCAGTGCAGCTCAACGACTCGTCGTGGGGTTCGGGCAAGGACTGGCGGGTGTGGGCGGGCGACCAGGTCGCCGACCTCGTCGCGCTCAACGCCGACGTCGTCCGGCTCGCGCTGGACACCCTCGACAAGGTCGGCCGCGACGGTTCGCTGCGCGATCCGGTCGCCGACCAGTTGCTGCGCGAGGCGATCCTCACCGTCTCCAGCGACTGGGCCTTCATGGTCTCCAAGGACTCCGCCGCCGGGTACGCCCGCGATCGGGCGCACGAGCACGCGCACGCCGTGCGCGAACTAGCCGAGGCCATCGGGGCCGGCCAGTTCGCCAAAGCGGCCCGTCTCGCGGCAGGATGGAGCCTGGCCGACGGATTCTTCCCAGGTCTGGACGCGCGGCGGTTGCCGACCGCTGTCCCGTCGGCCGCCGCTGAAGGATTCGCATGAAGATTTTGATGGTGTCGTGGGAGTACCCGCCGGTCGTGGTCGGCGGGCTCGGTCGACATGTCCATCACCTGGCGGTGGAGCTGGCCGCGGCCGGTCACGAGGTCGTGGTGCTGGCGCGCAGGCCGACGGGCACCGACTCGATCACCCACCCCACGCACTCCTACATCGCCGACGGCGTGCTCGTCGTCGCGGTGGCCGAGGACCCGCCCTGCTTCGACTTCGGCGAGGACATGCTCGCCTGGACCCTGGCGATGGGGCACGCGATGGTCCGCGCCGGTGTCGCCCTGGGCAAGCCGGGCGTCGGCGAGGGCTGGACGCCCGATGTGGTGCACGCGCACGACTGGCTCGTCGCGCACCCGTCCATCGCGCTCGCCGAGTACTACGACGTGCCGCTGGTGGCGACCATCCACGCCACCGAGGCGGGTCGGCACAGCGGCTGGGTGTCCGGGCGGGTCAACAAGCAGGTCCACTCGGTGGAGTGGTGGCTGACCAACGAGGCCGATCAGCTGATCACCTGCTCGACCTCCATGCAGGACGAGGTGGAACGGCTCTACGGGCCCGAGCTCGCGCCGATCACGGTGATCCGCAACGGCATCGACGTCGGCGCGTGGACCTTCCGGCCGCGCGCGCCGCGTTCCGGGCCGCCCAAGCTGCTCTACGTGGGCAGGCTCGAATACGAGAAGGGCGTGCAGGACGCGATCGCGGCGCTGCCCCGCATCCGGCGCGCGCACCCGGGGACCACCCTGACCGTGGCCGGTGTCGGCACCCAGTTCGACTGGCTGCGCGAGCGGGCGCGCGTGCATCGCGTCGCCAGGGCGGTGCAGTTCGTCGGCAGTCTCGGGCACTCCGAGCTGCTGGGCTGGCTGCACGGCGCGGACGCCATCGTGCTGCCGAGCCGGTACGAGCCGTTCGGGATCGTCGCGCTGGAAGCCGCGGCCGCGGGTGTCCCGCTGATCGCCTCCACCGCGGGTGGGCTCGGCGAGGCCGTCATCGACGGCGTCACCGGCGCCTCCTTCGAACCGGCCGACGTGGACGGCATCGTCGACGCGGCCCGCGCCGTCCTCGACGATCCGGCGACCGCCCAGGACCGCGCTTACAACGCCCGCGAACGGCTCACCGCCGACTTCGCCTGGGACGTGGTCGCCGCCGAGACCGCGCAGGTCTACTCGGCCGCCAAGCGCCGGGTGCGCACCTCGCTGGGCAGGCCCGACATCGTGGAACGGCCGCTGCCCGAGCGCGACCCGAACTAGGACGCGGTTGCTCGTCGCGCGACCGTTCGCGGATCGCGCGCCGAGCTCGAGTTCACCCACAACGCATGACGCCGCGGCCCCGGCCCGGCTCTACCGTCGCCGGTGGAAGACCACCACGACGAAGGAGCCGACCATGCCCCTGCAGCCGATTCCCGACCTGCCCGCCGCGACCATCGGCTTCCGCGCCTCCGGCACCGTCACCGCCGAGGACTACACCACGGTCCTGGACCCGGCCATCGACGCCGCCCTCCAGCACGAACAGCCGGTCAACCTGGTCTACGTCCTCGGCCCCGACTTCGACCGCTACTCCCTCGACGCCATGTGGCAGGACCTGAAACTGGTCCGCGTCCCCCGCAGCTCCTGGGGCCGCATCGCCCTGGTCACCGACCACAAAGCCCTCGGCGAAGCCGTCCACCTCTTCGGCTTCCTCATCCCCGCCGAAGTCCGCGTCTTCCCCGTCTCCGCCGAACCCGAAGCCCTCACCTGGGTGGGGTGAGTCAGGCCGGGGGGAGGCCGTTGGTGTGGTAGCGGGTGGCGGCGTTCCAGAGGAAGAAGCTGTCGATGCCGGTGGCGTTGGTGGCGTCGATCTGGGCGCGGAGTTCGGCGTCGCCGTAGGTGACGCCGAGGCTGAAGTCCTGGAGCCAGGGGATGACGGTCGCGCCGGTGCCGGCGGTGCTGGTCTGGAAGTCGCGCAGGGAGCGGAAGATGATGTCGTAGGGCTGGGCGTTGGGGTTGGCCACGCCGTATTCGCCGGAGTTCCAGTGCGACGGGTAGAGCATGGGGGCGACGAAGTCGACGCTGCGGGCCATGCGGGGGATGTCCTGGGCGATCTCGTCGGGGCGGGTCGACGCGATGCCGTAGACGGCGGCGCTCAGGTGGGCGCCCGCGGCGTGCACCGGGTAGCGGCTCTCGGCGAGGAAGCCGGCGACGGCGTCGGCGGGGGTGCCGGTGAGTCCGGCGAAATGCATGCTGGTCAGGCTGCCGTCGGGGCGGCGGACGTAGTCGTACATGACGCCGTCGAAGCCGAGCTTGCCCGCCTCCACGGCCAGATCGATGTTGTAGCGGCGGATGTCGGGATGGGCGACATTGGTGAACGCGATCGGACCGTAGTGGCTGGAATAGGGCTGCCCCGACGGGTTCTGGACCACCCAGTCGGGTCGGCCGTTGTGCCAGGCCCACGCGGCGACGGTCGGATCGCGGAACGCGACGATGCGCCCGACCACCTGCAAGCCCAGCTCGTGGAGTTGCCGCAGGGCCGACGGCGCGTCGTAGATGCCAGCGACGGCACCGGATTCGCGGGCCAGCGGCACCTGGGAGTCGTAGCCGACGACCCCGTCCTCGTCCTTGATGTCTAGCTGCACGGTATCGATGCGGCGCTCGCGCGCGAGATCGAGCACGGCCTCGCGCAGCCCCTCGTGCGACCAGGCGTGCGCGGTGACATGCACCGCCCGCATGCGCGGCAGCGTCACCCCCGTGACGGCGACGGCGCTGCTCTGATTCCCCGCGGCGTCCACCGCGACGACCTCGACGGCGGGCGCCCACGGCACCGACAGCTCGAAGCTGCCGTCCGCGGCGGGTGTCACCGTGTCCGTGCCGACGGCGACGCGCACGGCGTCGACGGCCTTGCCGCGCACCACGATCGGCGCCCGGTAGGAGCGCACGGGATCGGGCGGGGCCACCTGGAGGACCGGCGGCGCGGTGTCGGCCGACGGCTCCGAGGCGGATCTGCTCAGCGCGAATCCGGCCACCAGAGCCACGATGACCATCGCGAGGACGGCACCCGAGGCGATCGTCGCCCACCGCCGCCGATCGCCCGACTGGATCCGCAATCCCAACGCCCGCACCAACTTCCACTACCGTTCGCCAGGCCACTATGGCGCAGTCGGGCAGTCCGTCTGCGGGTTATCGCAAGATCGGGGGAAAACCTCCGCCTGCGCGTAATATCGCCGCGATGACCGGCGGTTCGACACTGGCATTCCGACTCGCGCCCGCACTCCTGCTGCTCGCGACCGCCTGCGCGACACCGGAAGCACCGCCCCCGGCCCCACCGCCTGCCGCGACGACAACGAAACCCGCGCCGCCGGATCCGGCCGAGATCGCCGCCAACGAACTGGGATTCGTCCCGGTGCTGATGTATCACCAGATCACGCCGAACCCGGCCGGTGAATACGACCAGACCCCCGCGGAGTTCCGCGACGAACTGGAGCGGCTGTACCGCGAGAACTACCGCCCGGTGACGGCCGCGCAGTACATCGCGGGCGACCTCGACCTGCCCGCGGGCACCCATCCGGTCGTCCTCACCTTCGACGATTCCACCGGCAGCCAGCTCGCCTTCACCGACAGCGGGGCCGTGACCCCGGACAGCGCCGCGGGCGTCCTCGCCGAATTCGGCGCCCGCTACCCGGATTTCCGGCCGGTCGCCACCTTCTACGTCAACAACGAGCCGTTCGGCGGCGACCCGCGGGCGCTGCCCTGGCTGGCGGCCAACGGGCACGAGATCGGCGCGCACACCGCCGATCACGCGAATCTCGCGACCCTGGACGCCGACGGCGTGCAGCGCGAGCTGGCGCAGAACGTGCGGGCGGTGCGCGCGGCCGCGCCGGGCGTCACCGTGCGCACCATGGCCCTACCGCTGGGCATCTATCCCCGCGACCACGCGCTGGCCGCCGCGGGCAGCTGGGACGGCACCGACTATCGCTTCGACGCCGTCATGCTGGTCGGCTCGAATCCCGCCCCGGCACCGTACGGCACGGTCGACCCGGGCGGCGTGCCGCGCATCCGGTCCGGCCGGGGCGCGGTCCCGTTCGACTCGGGCTATTGGCTGGACTGGCTGGCGGCCCACCCGGAGCAGCGCTACACCGCCGACGGCGACCCGGCCCGCGTCTGCTTCCCCCGCCACCTCGCGGCGGAGGTCGGCCCGCGCTGGGCGGACCGGACCACCCCGTACTGACGCTCGATCAGGCGTCGGGAGAGAAGGTGAAGATCTCGCCGAGACGGGTGGCGACGACGACCTCGCCCTTCGGCCCGACCGAGGTGCCGGTGGTGGTGCCGGTGGCGCCGGGCAGGACATCGGAGTCGACGGTGTTGCCGGTGGCGGTGTCGAAGGTGATCAGGCTCAGGCCCGCGCCGATCGCGGCCACGGTGTAGCCGACGCCGCCCGCGGTCTGGGCGGGCGTGCCGCGCAGGGCCAGGTCCTTGCGTTCCCAGGCGGGCTCGGCGCGGTCACCACGGTCGTGCACGGCCATCAGGTAGCCGTCGTCGCCCGCGGGGATGATCAGGTCGTCGACGACGGAGATGCCGCCGCTGGGGGTCCAGCCGAGCGCGTGCGTCCAGCGGGTGCTGCCGTCCTCGGTGTTCACCGCGATCAGGCGGCCGCTGTTGTCGCCGATGTAGACGGTGTCGCCGTCGCCGGAGAGGGTGGGGCTGGTGGCGCTGCCACCGGTGAGCATGTCGGCGCTCCACTCCTGGACGACCTTGCCGTCGGCGTAGCGCATCGACCGCAGCGAGGCGGCCGCCTTGCCCGGCTCCCACACGGTGACGAAGAACCGGCCCGACTCGGGGTCGACGGCGGTGGTGTTGGCGACCGCGCAGCGCGGGCCGCCGGTCCGGCAGTCGTCGAGACCGTCGCCGGAGGCCGGGCGGGTCAGGCCGGGCAGTTGCAGGAAGTCGGGCTCGCCGAGCAGTTGCAGCGTCGGCACCTCGCGGCCGCCGGTCTGCCTGCTCAGGATGTCGACCTGGCCGGACTGGGTCACCGTCAGCACCCGGCCGTCGCCGGTGAACTGGATGGCCACCGGGACGCCGGCCACCGGCGTGCGCCAGCGGGGCTGGCCCAGGTAGTTGAAGGAGTTCACCGCGCCGTCGTCGCCGACGTAGACATTGCTGACGCCGTCGACCACGGTCGGCGCCTCGATCGTCGACGGGCCGAGCGGGTTGCAGAAGCGCTTGCGGCCGGTCGGCATCTGGAAGGAGAAGATCGCGCAGTTGCCGGTGCTCGAGGTGACGAACATCTGGCCCTCGGGACCGATCGTCAACGGCTGGGCGATCGGGCCGCCCACCGGACGGGACCAGCTCAGCGTCATCGCGTCCGCGCCCGTCACCGGGCTCGCCCCGCCGTTGCGGCCGTCGTGATGGGCTGCGGGCCAGCCCTTTCCGCCGCCGACGGTGATGTCGTCCACATCGGTGCCGCATCCTGCCAACGCCACCACACCGGCGGCAGCGAGCGAGGCCGCGACGCGAGTCCGAGTTCGCACCTGCTGATCTCCCTGTGTAATCGAGCCGATGATCGGGGTATCGCACGGTAGGCGTGCGCTCCGAAAGTACTCTGTGTAACCGACGACCGAATCCCCGGGGCTGGCCCGGTGCGATCACGACGGGAGAGTACTTCGTGACGAGCATGTGGGGCGCGCCGCTGAGCGCGCGCTGGCGTGGTTCCCGCCGCCGCGATCCGCAGCAGGCGCGGTTCCTGACCAAGGACTCGCTGCGCTGGGTGCTCGCCAACCGCGCCTACACCCCCTGGTACCTGGTGCGCTACTACCGGCTGGCCAAGTTCCGGCTGGCCAATCCGCACATCGTGCTGCGCGGGATGGTGTTCCTCGGCCGCAATGTGGAGATCCACGCGACCCCGGAATTCGCCCGCATGGAGATCGGCCGCTGGGTGCACATCGGCGACGGCAACGCCATCCGGTGCCACGAGGGTTCGCTGCGCATCGGCGACAAGGTGGTGTTCGGCAAGGACAACGTCGTCAACACCTACCTCGACATCGAGATCGGCGAGTCCACGCTGGTCGCCGACTGGTGCTACATCTGCGACTTCGACCACAGGATGGACGACATCACCCTGCCCATCAAGGACCAGGGCATCGTGAAGAGCCCGGTCCGGATCGGCCCCGACACCTGGATCGCCGCCAAGGTGACCGTGCTGCGCGACACCCGGGTCGGCCGGGGCTGTGTGCTCGGCGCGCACGCCGTCGTCCGCGGTGACGTCCCCGACTACAGCATCGCCGTCGGCGCGCCGGCCAAGGTCGTCAAGAACCGCAAGGTGGCCTGGGACGCGAGCGCCGAGGAGCGCGAGGCCTACCTGGCCGCCCTGGCCGATATCGAGCGCAAGAAGAACGCCGCCGCCCAGGCGTGATCGTCCTGCCCGCCGACGCGCGCCGGCGCATGATGGTGCGTGTCGGTGGCGCTGGGTACGGTCTGCTCCGTGGAGAGCTATGCGGCGCTGCTGCGGGGCATCATGCCCACGAATCCGAACATGCGGAACGAGAAGTTGCGCGCGGTGTTCGAGGGGCTCGGGTTCATCAAGGTGGCCTCGGTGCTGACGAGCGGCAATATCGTGTTCCGTACCGCGGATGATCCCGTCGATCTGGAAGCGCGTATCCAGGAGGCGCTGTCGGCCGAACTGGGTATACCCGGCGGCACCATCATCCGCAGCCACCCCGAGCTGCGCGCCCTGCTCGACCGCGACCCGTTCGAGGGCCTGCCGCACGAACGCGGCTCGTATCTGACGGTCACCTTCTTCAAAGATCGCATGCGTCAGGCGGATACGACGGCCTTCGAGGACGATCCGCTCACCCGTGTCATCGGCTACGACGCCGCCGCACGCGCCTTCCTCACCGTGATCGACAACAGCACCGGCAAGACCCCGGACTTCATGGCCCGACTCGAGAAGACCTACGGCAAGGACATCACCACCCGCACCTGGCTCACGGTCCAGCGCGTGGTGAAGAAGATGGAATCCTGACTCGTCGGCCGCTGGGGCAAGATCGAGGGGTGAGCCACCCGTACCTCCCGCGCGGCATCGAGGAATTTCGCGCCCTCGCCAAGGCCCGGTTGACGGCGTTTCCCCGGATCGCCGTCCCCGATGTCCCCGGTATGCGCCGCGCGGGCGTGACGCTGTGCGTGGTGCCGGGCGCCGGCGACGTCCTGTCGGTGATCGTGATGAAGCGCGCCTACCGCGGTCGCAACGCGGGCCAGTGGGGGTTGCCGGGCGGGCGGCTGGAGCCCGGTGAGACCGCCGAGGTCGCGGCGCTGCGGGAACTGCGCGAGGAACTGAACCTGACCGCGAAACCAGCCGATGTGCTGGGCCAGCTCGACGATTTCCCGGCCACCTCCGGCTTCGCGATCACCCCGGCCGTGGTCACGGTCGACGATATCGACTCCTTGCGGCCCAACCCGGACGAGGTGTTCTCCGTCCACCAGGTCGACCTCGCCCGGCTCGCCGCCGAGGACGTCCCGCACTGGGTGCGCCCCGAACACGCCACCCTCCAGCACGAACTGCGCGGCGATCTCCCGGAGGCGGATGCCACCGGGCTGCTCCAGATGCGCATCGCCCCTGATATGACCATCCACGCCCCCACCGGCGCCCTGCTGTGGCAGTTCCGCGCGGTCGTTCTGCTCGGCCACTCCCCCACCGATTCCCGGGTCGCCCACTTCACCCAGCCCGACTGGACCGCGCACTGACGCCTACGGGGCGACGGCGGTGCAGAGGAAGACCACACCCGCCCGGCCGATCCGGGTGACGACCAGCGTGTAGGGCACCGAGCCGCGCGGCTTGAGCTTCTTGCGCAGGGCGTCGGGATCGAGATCGATGCCACGGACCAGGATCTCCAGCGACCCGCAGTCGCGCCGGGACAGTTCCTGGCGCAGGGTCTTCTCGCGCAGCTCGAAGCGGTCCTCGATGCGGAAGCCACGCAGGCCCGCCGGGACCGTGTCGCCGGTGAGATAGGCGATCTGCGGATCGAGCTGCCAGAGACCGTGTTTCGCCGCGTAGTGACGAACCAGGCCCGCGCGCACGACCGCGCCGTCGGGGTCGACGATCCACGCGCCGGGAGCGCGCTCGGGGATGTCGTCGGGTTCGGCGTCGGTGAGCGTGCTCGCGCCGCCCCGGGAGTCGAGGACGGTGGCGCGGCGGGTGACGCCGGGTTCGGCCAGACCGGGCGACCACAGGCAGGCCTCGCGGACCGCGCCGTCGAGGGAGACGATCTCCACCTCGCCTGCCCACCCGAGGCGGTCGAAGTCCAGACCGGGGGCGGATTTCACGGCGATGTCGCGGCCCGCGTAGGCGGCCAGCAGATCGGGCAGCGGGGGCTGGAGTTTGGCGGGGTCGTAGGTCCGCCTGCCGTCGGCTCGGCGCGCCGGGTCGGCGATGATCACGGTGTCGCGCGAGGTCGGTACGAGTGCGTCGGCCTGTGCCAACACGATGTTGCGCCCCCGCGTCGACGAGTGCTCGGTGGCAACCGGAGCGGCGTCGTTTCGCTCGGCGGTACCCGTGCGGTCGTTTTCCGCGTCGACCGCGGTCGCGCGCAGTGGCACAGCGCCGAGATTATGGGCGGCCATCGCCAGCCGGACCTCGTCGAGATCGCTGCCGATCACCGCCGGGCACACGGCCGACAGCTCGGCCAGCTCCGCGCCGATCGAACAGGTGACGTCGTGCACGGCCCGACCGGCCAGCCGGGCCGCCCGGTGCCGGGCCACCAGCGCGGGTGTCGCCTGCTGCAACGCGTCGTCGGTGAACAGCCAGTCGGCGGCGCCGGGCAGCTTCACGGCGGCCTTGCGGCGCAATCGTACCGTCTCGATCAGCGCGGCGGCCCGCTCCGGAGACGCGCGACGCACCTGCTCGAGATCGCGCAGGTGCGTCGCCGGAGTCAGCTCCAGCCGGTCGACCTCGGCGAGCGCGGCGGATCCCGCCGCGCTGCCCAGGAAGGCGACATCGTCGCGGCCGAAGCGGTACCCCACTTACTTCTTGGCCGCGCCCGGCTTCACGCCGGTGATCATCGCGTTGTAGAAGAACTCGCGCGGGACGACCTTGCGCAGCACGTTCTCGTCGAGCCAGCTCAGGCCGAGCCAGGCGCGGTACTGCGCCATGCGGTAGCCGACCGTCAGCTTCTCGTCGGGCACGGCGGCCTCGAAGGTGCGCACCGGCCAGCCCCACAGGGCCGCGGCGAACTCCTCGGTGGTGGCCTTCACGTCGACCGCACCGGCCGACTTGGCCATCTTCTCGAGATCGGTCGGGTCGAAGGTGTGCAGATCGACGACGGCCTCGAGCGCGGCGGCGCGGGAGGACTCGTCCAGCTCGGTCTGCGGACGGCGCCAGCCGGACAGGAACGGCAGCTTGGTGATCTCGGTGGTCACCTTCCAGGTGGCCTGGCCGAGCTTGCGGGCGTAGAAATTGCCCACGGTGGTCGGCTCACCGGCGAAGACGAAACGCCCGCCCGGCTTGAGCACGCGCAGGCACTCCTTGAGCGCCAGCTCCACGTCCGGGATGTGGTGCAGCACGGCGTGGCCGCAGACCAGGTCGAAGGTGTCGTCGTCGTAGGGGATGGTCTCGGCGTCGGCGACGCGGCCGTCGACATCCAGGCCCAGGTGCTCGGCGTTGCGCAGCGCGACCTTCACCATGCCGGGCGAGAGATCGGTGACCGACCCCTTCTTCGCGATGCCGCCCTGCATCAGGTTCAGCAGGAAGAACCCCGTGCCGCAGCCGAGCTCGAGCGCCCGTTCGTAGGGCAGCGGGGCGGGGCCGACCGCGAGGTCGAACCGGCCGCGGGCATACGCGATACAGCGTTCGTCATAGGAGATCGACCACTTGTCGTCGTACGTCTCCGCTTCCCAGTCGTGATACAGGACCTGGGCGAGCTTGGTGTCCTTCAGCGCTGCTTCGACCTCGGCCTCGGTGGCGTGCGGGTTCGGCGCCGGGTCATCGGGGTGGACCGTCATAACCGCCAAGAGTAATAGGAGACCCTCAGCACGCAATGGCCGGTCTTGTTTCCGGCGGTTCCACTTGGTCGATTGACCGGTCTCAGCTCACCGTCCGGTGAAAACGGCGCTGTTCGGACCGTCGGCGGCGAAGGCGCGGGTGCCGGTGCGCGCGTCGTCGGTGTCGAACAACGCCGACCACTCGGTGACGGCGGTGGAGTGCGCGTGCGGGCCCGCTTCGAAGACGGCCTTGGCGGCGGCCAGCGCCCGCGGCGCGGCCGTGACGAACTGCTCGGCCCACCGGCGCGCGGCGTCGAGGACGTGGTCCGGCGCGACCACCTCGTCGACCAGACCGAGCTTCGCGGCCTCCTCGGCGTCGACGAAACGGCCGGTGTAGACGAGGTCCTTGGCCCGGCTCGCGCCGATCAGCAGCGAGAGCTTGCGGATGCCGGCGAGCGGGATCAGCCCGGCCTTGATCTGCGGCAGGCCGAGCTTGACGTTGTCGCCGATGATCCGGTGATCGGCGCCGAGGGCGAGTTCGAGGCCAGCGCCGAGGCAGTAGCCGGTGATCGCGGCGACGGTCGGCTGCGGCACCTTGGTGAGACAGCCCAGCGCCGCCTGCAGATCCGCCGCCATCGCGGCGGCCTGCCCGGCGTCGAGCTCGGCGAGTTCGGTCATCTCGTCGCCCGCGCTGAAGACCCGCTCGTCGCCGTAGACGATGAGCGCGGCCACGCCCGGGTGCCGGGCCACCGTCTCGGCCGCCGCGGCGACCTCACGGGCCAGCTGGGCGTCGACCAGGTTCAGCGGCGGGCGATCGATGCGCAGCAGCGCGACGCCGCGAGCGGACGGGTCGGCGGGCAGCTCGAGGGTGACGAATTCGGCCATGCGGTCAACCTACCGGCCGCCCAGTGCACCCAGCTGCGGCAGCTCCGCGAAATACCGGCCGTTGTCCGGGAAGTCGGTCAGCGGCGGGCCATCGGCGTTGGGCGTGTAGTGCGGCATGATCGGCGTGATCGCCCGCTCGGCGGCCAGCACGGCCGCGGTATCGGCGAATCCGCACAGGCCGTCGAGCTGCGACCAGGTCGGCGGCAGCAGGACGTGTTCGCCCGCCCGCCAGCTCGCCAGGGCGGCCTGCGGGGTCGCCCAGACGACCTGGGCGGCCTCGGAGGTGGCACCGTCGGCGATCTGTCCCTGCGGGAGCACCGCGACGAAGAAGCGGGTGTCGTAGCGCCGCGGCTCGGCCTCGGGGGTGATCCAGTTCGACCACGGCCGCAGCAGATCGGCGCGCAGCACCAGCCCCTCGGCCGCGAGGAAGTCCGCGAGCGAGAGCTCACGGCGCTCGAGCTTGCCGCGGGCCTCGCGGTAGACCGCGGAGTCGTCGACGACGGTGTCGGCGGTCGGCCCGGCCAGCAGCACGCCGCATTCCTCGAAGGTCTCCCGGACCGCGGCGGCGACCAGCGCCTGGGCGGCCTGCTCGGTCGTCGCGAAACGCTCGGCCCACCAGGCAGGCGCGGGTCCGGCCCAGGCGATGTCGGCGGTGCCGTCGGCGGCGTCGACGCCACCGCCGGGGAACACCGTCATCCCGCCCGCGAAGGCCATCCCGCTGACGCGGCGCTGCAGGAACACCTCGATGCCGTCGGCACCGTCACGCACCAGCATCACCGTCGACGCGTCGCGCGCGGCTACCCCGGACTCACTCATACCGTTCCTCTCCACCACAGGGCCGACGGTCCGGCGGCCGCCGCGCAACGGCGGCTCACCGGAGCCACATCCGTTCCACGGCGGCCGTCGCATCGGCCTGTCTGCACCCTAACGCTCGCTTGGTTCGCCAGGGAAACAGTTCAGCCCGGACCGTGCCACCGCGACCCGAGGGTTCCCGCTGAGTGGGCCTCAGGCCCGGCGGTGCTGACCGGCGCGCCGGGCCCGGCGGGCGAACCAGCGCCCGTCGACCCGGTCCAGCGCGATCGACTGGCTGAACGCGGCGCTGAGGTTCGCGGCGGTGAGCACGTCCTCGAGCAGCCCCTGCCCGACCACCTCGCCCTCCTTGAGCAGCAGGGCGTGGGTGAAGCCCGGCGGGATCTCCTCCACGTGGTGGGTCACCAGGACCATGGCCGGGGCGTCGGGATCGGCGGCCAGATTGCCCAGCCGCTCCACCAGTTCCTCACGCCCGCCCAGGTCGAGGCCGGCGGCCGGTTCGTCGAGCAGCAGCAGTTCGGGGTCGGTCATCAGGGCGCGGGCGATCAGCACGCGCTTGCGCTCACCCTCGGACAGGGTGCCGTAGGTGCGGTCGGAAAGGTGTTCGGCGCCGAGGGTTTCCAGCATGTCGACGGCGCGTTCGGTGTCGATGTCCTCGTAGCGTTCGCGCCAGCGGCCCAGCACCGCGTACCCGGCCGACACCACCAGGTCGCTGACCTTCTCGTCGACCGGGATGCGGCTGGCCACCGCCGCCGAGGACAACCCGATGCGTGGCCGCAGCTCGGTGACGTCGACGCGACCCAGGGTCTCCCCCAACAGGTTCGCGTCACCGGAGGTCGGATGGACCTCGGCGGCGGCCATTCTCAATAGCGAGGTCTTGCCGGCCCCGTTCGGGCCGAGCACCACCCAGCGTTCGTCGAGCTCGACCTGCCAGGTGACCGGGCCTACGAGCGTTCGGCCCGAGCGGCGGATGGTCACGTCGGAGAAGTCGATGAGCAGATCGGGATCGGGTTGCGACACGCGCTCCATCTTGGCCCACGGGGGCCCTCAGCGGAACGACCGGCCCGTGTGGGATTCGTCGGCCCTGGTCGATACGGATTCGCGGCGCCCGCCGGACTCGCCACGCAGCATCCGCGCGGCGACGAAGGAGACCGGCACCGACAGCACCACCCACACGATCAGGATCACCACAATCGTCGTCACCATCGCGGAACCTCCCTACGCCCTCGATGCCCCAGCCGTCGTGTACGTATACCCCCAGGGTCCTCCAGATACACCGAGTCCGGGCGGCGGGTCGCGAAATCCGCCGCGAGAACGACGAATTCGGAGCGCGTAGCGCGCCCGCTCAGGCCTGCGCGGGCACCGCGATCACCGTCATCGAACCGGGCGCCACCTCGGTGAAGCCCGCGTCGCGGACGGCGACGGCGCGTCCGGCGGCGACCTCGGCCACCAGCGCGGGCCAGTGCCGTTCGTCGGCGTCGCGCACCGCGCAGCGGAACTCGCGCGCGGCCCAGGCCGCGGCGGCGGCCACCGGCAACGCGCCCGCCAGCAGCATGCTCGCGTGGCCGACCTGGGCGGCGGCCTTGCCGACCGACATCTCCAGGGCCGCGTTCACCCACAGCACCGGCAGTTCGGGGTCCGGCGGGCCGGGCTCGTCGTGGTCGAGGTCGGTGCCGCCGATCTGCAACTTGCGGATCCGCTGATCGATCGCGCCCACCGGGCCGGGCACGAACGCGCGCGCCTCGGCGCCGTCGACCTCGACGGTCACCCCGTCGACCTCGCTCGCCGCGACCCACTGCGCACCGCGCGCCCGCCGCGCCACCTTCCTGATCCGGGAGCGCTTCCACGCCAGGTAGCGCGGCTCCCACTCCCCGCCCGGCCCGGATCGCGGATCGAGGCACACGGCCACCGCCGCGGCCGCCGCGGCTTCCAGCAGCGCGCTGCGCGCGGGCGGGTCGGCCTTGGGGATGTGCAGCACCATCTGCATCGCCTGGACCATGGCCGGGTCGTCGGGGTCACCGTTGCCGCCGTAGCCGCGCGCCAGTTCGGCGTGCCGGAGCGCGAATTCGGCCGCGTCGTCGCGTGCCTGCGCCTCGGTCTCCACGCCGCTCAGTTCCCCGCTACCCATCCACAACACCCGATCCGCTCGACGCCACTGCGGCCAAGCCTATCGAGGCGGGCGGACACCGCGACGTGGGCGCTAGGCGACCCGCACGGTCAGGATGAACTCCGGTCCCGGCTCGATCGGCGGCTGACTGGCCGGACCGTAGACGAACTGGATGGTCGCGGTCCCCGGCCCGACACCCCGGAACGGCCACAGCGTGCTGGCCCCGTCGGCCTGCGGCGGCTCCGGCGCGAGCACGCCCCGCTCGATGTTCACCGGCGACCAGGATTCGGTGTCGTCCGGGTTCTGCGGCAGCCGGACCAGCAGCAGCTGGCCGAGCCCCAGCGCGACCGTGCTCCCGCTGAAGGTCTGGTCCACCTCCACCGGGCCCGCCGCGGACTGCGGCGCGGTGGTGGGCAGCTCGATCGTGGTCGAGGAGAGATCCCCGGTGTCGTCGTCGGCACCGCACCCGGAGACCACCATCGCCACCGCGCACGCCGCGAACAGGATTTTCCGCATGGCACACTCCCAACGCCGAAGGACACCCTGCGCTGGAGGCTAACGCCGCGACCGGGCCGATCCGGTCGCGACGCGCCAGGACTACCGGCCGAGCAGCGGAACCCGGCGCACGCCGCCGTCGCGGGCGTCGGCCGCCTCGACCTCGTCGCGGGTGACGCCGAGGATGAACAGCACCGCGTCCAGGTACGGGTGCGACAGCGCCGTATCGGCCACCTCGCGCAGCGCCGGCTTGGCGTTGAACGCCACGCCCAGCCCGGCCGCGTTGAGCATGTCGATGTCGTTGGCGCCGTCACCGACGGCGACGGTCTGCTCCATCGGCACGCCGGCCTCGGCGGCGAACTTGCGCAGCGCGGTCGCCTTGAACGCCCGGTCGACGATCTCGCCGATCACCCGGCCGGTGAGCTTGCCGTCGACGATCTCGAGCGTGTTGGCCTGCACGAAATCCAGTTCCAGCTCGTGCGCGAGCGGCTCGATGACCTGCCGGAACCCACCGGAGACCACACCGCAGCGGAAACCGAGCCGCCGCAACGTGCGGATGGTGGTGCGCGCGCCGGGGGTGAGCTCGATCCGGTCGGCGACCTGCTCGATCACCGATTCGTCCAGGCCCTCGAGCGTGGCCACCCGCTGCCGCAGCGATTCGGCGAAGTCGAGCTCGCCGCGCATCGCGGCCTCGGTGACCTCGCGGACCTGCTCCTCGACGCCGGCGTGCGCGGCCAGCATCTCGATGACCTCGCCCTGGATCAGCGTGGAGTCCACGTCGAAGACGATGAGCCGCTTGGCCCGGCGGGCCAGCCCGGCCCGTTCCACCGCGATGTCGACCTGTTCGGCGACGGCGATGTCGGCCAGCGCGGTGCGCAGCCGCGCGTCGGTGTCGGCGCCGGAGTCGGCCGCCGAGACCATCAGTTCCATGCCGGTCACCGGGTAGTCGGCGATGCCGCGGATGGTGTCGATATTGGCGCCGAGCCCGGCCAGCAGGCGCGAGATCGCGCTGAAGGCGTGCGCGGTGACGGGCGCGCCGAGCACGACGACGGCGTGCGTCGACATCGGCGGCTTGCCGATCTGCGCGTCGACCGACACGTCGACCTGCATGCCGACGGTGTTCATGGCCTCTTCGAGCTCGTCCTGCAGCGCCTCGGGGTCGTTGGGGCACGAGACCAGCACGCCGAGGGTGAGCCTGCCCCTGATGACCACCTGTTCCACGTCCAGCAGGCTCACCTGATGGCGTGACAGCGTCGCCAGCAGCACGGACGTGACGCCGGGTCGGTCGGGGCCGGTGACGGTCACGAGAACTGTGGTGTCGGCCAAGTCGATCTGCTCCGTTCGATTACCCACAAAAAGAGTGTGCACCCGCTGGTCACCCAGCAGGTGCACACCCTTGGTCTTCCGGTGTTTCTTACTTCTTGGCGAGCGCGCCTTCGCTGACGTGCGTCGCGTGCTTACCCGAGCCCCAGCCCACGTGCGCCTCGGCCTTCATGCGCTCGACCATGTGCGGGTAGTGCAGCTCGAACGCCGGGCGCTCCGAGCGGATGCGCGGCAGCTCGTAGAAGTTGTGCCGCGGCGGCGGGCAGGTGGTGGCCCACTCGAGCGAGTTGCCGTAGCCCCACGGGTCGTCCACCGTGACGACCTCGCCGTAGCGGTAGCTCTTGAAGGTGTTCCACACGAACGGCAGCATCGACGAGCCCAGGATGAAGGCACCGATGGTGGAGATCGTGTTCAGCGTGGTGAAGCCGTCGCTGGGCAGGTAGTCGGCGTAGCGACGCGGCATGCCCTCGGCGCCCAGCCAGTGCTGCACCAGGAAGGTGGTGTGGAAGCCGACGAAGGTGGTCCAGAAGTGCCACTTCGCCAGGCGCTCGTCCATCATGCGGCCGGTGATCTTCGGGAACCAGAAGTAGATACCCGCGAAGGTGGCGAACACGATGGTGCCGAAGAGCACGTAGTGGAAGTGCGCGACGACGAAGTACGAGTCGGTGACGTGGAAGTCCAGCGGCGGCGAGGCCAGGATGACGCCCGACAGACCACCGAAGAGGAAGGTCACCAGGAAGCCGATCGACCACAGCATCGGTGATTCGAAGGTCAGCTGGCCGCGCCACATGGTGCCGATCCAGTTGAAGAACTTCACACCGGTCGGGACGGCGATGAGGAAGGTCATGAAGGAGAAGTACGGCAGCAGCACGGCGCCGGTGGCGTACATGTGGTGCGCCCACACCGCGATCGACAGCGCCGCGATACCGAGGGTCGCGTAGACCAGCGTGGTGTAACCGAAGATCGGCTTACGGCTGAAGACCGGGAAGATCTCGGACACGATGCCGAAGAACGGCAGCGCGATGATGTAGACCTCGGGGTGGCCGAAGAACCAGAACAGGTGCTGGTAGAGCAGGATGCCGCCGGTGGCCGGGTCGTAGATGTGGCCGCCCAGGTGGCGGTCGTAGGCCAGACCGAACAGCGCCGCGGTCAGCAGCGGGAAGGCCAGCAGCACCAGGACCGAGGTCACCGCGATGTTCCAGGTGAAGATCGGCATGCGGAACATGGTCATACCGGGCGCGCGCAGGCAGACCACGGTGGTGAGCATGTTGACGCCACCGAGGATGGTGCCCAGACCGGAGACGGCCAGGCCCAGGATCCACAGGTCGGTGCCGACGCCGGGCGAGTGCAGGATGTCGGTCAGCGGCACGTAGGCCGTCCAGCCGAAGTCCGCCGCGCCACCGGGGGTCACGAAGCCCGCGGTCGCCATGGTGCCGCCGAACAGGTACAGCCAGTAGCTGAACGCGTTCAGTCGCGGGAAGGCGACGTCGGGGGCGCCGATCTGCAGCGGCAGGATGATGTTGGCGAAGCCGAACACGATCGCCGTCGCGTAGAACAGCAGCATGATCGTGCCGTGCATGGTGAACAGCTGGTTGAACTGCTCGGGCGAGAGGAACTGCAGACCCGGGCGCGCCAGCTCGGCGCGCATGAGCAGCGCCATGAGACCACCGACCAGGAAGAAGCTGATCGCCGTCACCAGGTACATGGTGCCGAGCACCTTGGGGTCGGTGGTGGTGACCGCCTTGTACAGGAACGAGCCCTTGGGCCCGGTCCGAGCGGGATACGGTCGAGTCGCTTCCAACTGAGGGACTGGCCTGGGCTCTACCGCAGTCACTGATCCTCCTGAAGATGCCTGTACGTCACTCGCAGGCCCTCCGTCCTCCGGTCAGAGGCAGACGACGGTCAGCATGCGTTGGTGTGAATCGTAAACCGTGCTGCCGCAGCATTCCGCGCGGGTCCTACTCTGTGTCGTATTCAGCGCGCCGTAGACGGCCGACGGCGTGTCGGCCGCGCGCCGTTCTCGATCTTCCTCCGCAGGTCGCGCGGGTGCAACGGTTGTCGGCGATGACTTTTCGGGTGTCGCGGCGTCATGATCGATGACGGTGGGCACGCCCCGCCACCGTCTCTGTCGAGCCAGTACCCCACAGCCGAGGAGTCGCCATGTCCATCGCCCAGCAACCCGGTGATCCCACCTGGGTCGATCTCTACACCGCCGATCTCGACCGCGCCATCGCCTTCTACGGCGAGCTGTTCGGCTGGACCGCCGAACGCGGCGGCGAGGAGTTCGGCGGCTACACCACCCTGCGCAAGGACGGCAAGGCCGTCGCGGGCGCGATGAGCCGGGTCCCCGACGCCGGTGACCCGTACCCCGACCGCTGGACCGTCTACCTGGCCTCGGCCGACGCCGCGGCGACCACGGCGAAGGCCAGCGCCGCGGGCGGCAACATCTTCGTCGAGCCGATGGCGGTCGGCGAGCTCGGCACGATGGCGGTGCTCGCCGACGTCGGCGGCGTCGGTGTCGGCGTCTGGCAGGCCGGCGAGTTCCCGGGGTTCGAGGCGATCGGCGATGTCGCCGACGGCGTCTGGAGCAACCACGACGGCGTCCCGTCCTGGTTCGAGCTGATGACCCGCGCCTACGACTCCTCGCTGACCTTCTACCGCGACGTCTTCGGCTGGCGCGACACCTTCGTCGTGGCCGACTCCCCCGAGTTCCGCTACACCACCCTGCACGCGACCTCGCCGATGCGCGGCGGCGTCATGGACGCCACCGGCCACCTCCCCGAGGGCATCCCCGGCGCGTGGACGGCCTACTTCGGCGCCGACGACGTCGACAAGACCGCCGAACTGGCCACGACGCTCGGCGGCGCGATCGTCTTCGAGCCGATGGACACCCCCTACGGCCGCCTGGCCGGTCTCACCGACCCCACCGGAGCCCACTTCAGCATCGGCGGCAACGCGCGCTGAGCGGGGTAGCGGCGCGATTTCCGCGCCGCCACCACCGGCGCTAGTCTCGATCCGGCACCCGGTGGGGGCTGCCGGGTCGAATCTCATCCGGGGGAACATGTCCGACGATCAGTCCACCGTGCCCGCGCGCTCGCCGTGGCCGGTCCTGGCGGGTCTGATCGGTGCCGTGCTGGTCACCGGGGGTGTCGCGCTGGCGCTCTACAGTCAGTTCGTCGCCGCACCGATTCCGGTGCCGTTCGGCCGCCACGCCGAAACCGGCGAATTCCCCTTCCGCCTCGTCCGGGGAACCCTGATCTTCGCCGGCGCGGTCGTGCTGATCGGGGCGGTTGTCGTGGTCCGGGGGCGGCGCGATGACGAGCGCGCCGCGGGTGTCACGGCGAGTGGAGTGCTCGTTCTGCTGGCTGCGCTGATCGGCGGCATCGTGTTCGCGGTGACCGCGCACATCCCGTCGACGTATCAGCGCCTGACCTCGATCTTCGTCGCCACGCCGCGGGTACCGTCCGCGATCGCCGCGCTGGCCCTCGTCGTCCTCGGCGCGGTGCTGATCTTCGTACTCGTGGCGTCGCCGAGCGCCCCGGTGCCACGGCGGTGGGCGCTCGCCGTGGCCCTCGTCATCGGCATCGTGGCGGTGCTCGGCGCCGCCGGAGTCGCGGTCCGGCTCGGCGACGACACGGCGGCCGTCGATCACGTCACCGCCGATCCCGGCCCGGAATCCGCGGTGCCCGCGGTGCTGGGGCCGGAGAAGTTCCGGTTCCAGGTCCCGGTTGCTCGCTCGCACAAGGACACTCGAATCGCTTTCACCGGAACCGGATTCGTCGTCTCGACCAGGGTCGGTGTCACAGCGTACGACGGAGCGACGGGTTCCGAACGCTGGCACTACCGGCGCCTCGATGTCCGCTCCGACACCGTCGGGAACGTGCCCGAGTTGACGAAATCCCTCCGCGGCGAGAAGGTCGTGCTGACCTACTGGGAGAAGCGCGGCTGGATGGCCTTCGACACGGTCACCGGTGCACTCCTCTGGACCGAAGCGGACTTCACCCGCGACGGGGACTTCACGCGCTCCGGCGATTTCAACGTCGACGGGCACTTCGCCATCGACGATGACGCCACGGTTCGCGGGCATCTGCTCGCCACCACCTCCGCCCGCGGGGCGGTGACTCGGTACGACGCAAGGACCGGCCGCAACCTGTGGACCACCCCGTCCGAAACGCCGGGTTGCACCTCGACCGGTGAGCGCGTCGTCGCCACCATGACCGCGATCTACCGCGCGGCGACCTGCGGCGCAGGTGACACGGCGACGGTGACCGTCACCGTGTTCGATCCGCAGTCCGGGCAGGTTCGCGACCGGCGCAGCTTTCCCGCGCCGCGCGAGGAGTCGCCCGGCTCCCTGGAGGTCCGTGTGCTCGACAGCGGCTTCGTCTGGATGACGCTCTTCCACGACGGCGCCGACACCGAGCTCCTCCTGCCACCGAACGCCCCATTGACGTCGGCCATCGTCGATTCGAGCCGCAATGACATCGACGTGCGGGCCGCCGACAACGACGTCCTGATCAGCACTTACCACCCGGACGGGTACAAACTGCCCAAGCGATGGGAGGTCCTGTCAGGGGCCGATGGCGAGTCCACCGAGCTCGACACGACCTCCGACGAGCGAGCGCAGTACGCCGAAGCGGCCGCACTGCTCGCCGACCAGATCGTCACGCTGACCCCGGACGACGGCTACACCCTGCGAACGTGGGACCGGTCGACCGGCCGCGCGGGACCGGTGCGGCCGGTCACCGTGGCCTCGGCGACCGTCACCCTGCGATTCACCACGGTCGCCGGCTCCCTGGTCCTGATCGCGACCGACAACAAGTACCGCGATATCGAGGTCGTCGGCTTCGGCTGACGCCCCCGACCGGTGGCGGCAACGAGGACGTCCACCACCGGGTTCACCCACCTTGGGGTGGTAAACCCGCCCCCTGGGAGGCCGCTCCCCAACGCTGGGGTCGCTGTCGGAGTCCCCGCCCGGCGACGACAGTAGAGGTGTACCGAAAAGCACCTCCTACCAGCGCCAAGGGGACCCACGATGAGCACGATGACCACCACCGCGATCGCCGACAACGTCATCCAGCTGCCCCGTCGGCAGTCCGCCCCGATCGCCACCGATGGTCACCTCGCCGATGCCGATCTGGATCGCTGGGCCAACCGGCTGGCCCGCCTGCTGCTGGGCCGCGGCGCCACGGCGGGCGCCCGGATCGCCCTGGCGGTCGACGCCGCGACCGAGGCGATCGTCGCCGAGGCGGCGGTGCGCAAGATCGGCGCCGTCCCCGTCGCCGTCGCCGACGACGAGTTCGTCTTCGGCGCCTATCTCGGCATCACCACCCGGTCCGACCGGCCCGAACTGACCGATGTCGTCGACTGGCTGGTCCTCGACGATCGCTCGACCCTGCAGCGCTATCTGGTCAGCTCCGACGCGCCGCTGTCCACCGCCGATCTGCGCGCTGTCTCCTGAACCCATTCCGGTCTGGTCCTCGCAGGTCCAGAATGGATCAGAGCGCAGTACGCAGCGGCGGGTACTACCTCAGGAGGTAGTACCCGCCGGTCGGGGACACACAGGTGAATACCGAGCTCCAGACATGAGAACGCAGGTCCGCTCATGACCCAGCCTTCCGAGAGTGCCTTCCCGCTGTCCGCGGCCCAGCGCGGTATCTGGTTCGCCCAGCACATCGCGGGTGACACCCCCATCTCCATCGCCCAATACGTCGAGTTGAGTGGTCCCGTCGACCACGATCTGCTGGTGCGGGTCGTGCGGCAGACCGGTCGCGAGTTCGGCACCGGCTATCTGCGCCTGATCGATATCGACGGACAACCCCATCAGCTCGTCGACCTCTCCCTCGACGAGGAGATGGCCGAGCTGGATCTGCGCGCCGAGCCCGATCCGGTGGCGGCCGCGCACGCGTGGATGCGCGCCGAGTACGCCGCGCCCCTGGACGTGATGCGCGACCGTCTGGTCCGGCTGGCCATGATCCGGGTCGCCGACGACCGCTGGTTCTGGTACTCGCGGATGCACCACATCGTGCTGGACGGGATGGGCGCGCTGGCCCTGGTGCAGCGCACCGGCGAGCTGTACAACGCCGCCGTCGAGGGCAGGGAGGCGCCGCCGGCCAAGGCCGAGCCGCTGCAGAAGATCGTCGAGGCCGATCTGGCCTACCGCACCTCGGACCGGTTCACCGCGGACCGCGAGTACTGGCGCGAGCACCTGGCCGCGATGGCGGACCCGGTGAATCTGGCGGGCCGCGACGCCGAGGTCGACGGCCACCCCAACCGGGTCTCCGGCGCGCTGCCGACCGAGACCGCAGCCCTGCTGGATTCCGTTGCCGCCGCCGTGAATTCGGGGGTCGCGCCGACGGTGGTCGCCGCGTTCGGCGCCTATCTGGCCGCGATGACCGGTGCGCCGGAAGTGGTGCTGAGCCTGCCGGTGTCGGCCCGGACCTCCGCGACGCTGCGCCGCTCCGGCGGCATGCTCGCCAATGTCGTCCCGCTGCGGGTCACCCTGGACCCGACGACGACCGTCGGCGCCGCGATCCTCGCCGTGCAGGGTGAGCTGACCGGCGCGCTGCGCCGCCAGCGCTACCGCCAGGAGGACATCGTCCGTGATCTCGGCTGGGCGATGGACGAGGCCACCTCGTTCGGCCCGGCCGTGAATCTGATGATGGTCGACACCAGGATCGCGCTGGGCCCGGTCGTCGGGCGGCTGCACGTGCTCACCTCCGGCTTGATCGACGACCTGTTCGTCAACCTGTATCCGGGCGTCGGCGGCGAGAGCACCCACATCGACCTCCAGGGCAACGGCAACCTGTACAGCGAGGCCGACCTGGCGGCGCATCACGCGCGCTTCCTGCGGTTCCTGCACCGGTTCCTGGTCGCCGGACCCGAGGCGCCGCTGTCGGCGGTGCCGGTCCTCTCGCCCGGCGAGGAGGCCGTCTCGGTGCCGGCGCGCGGCCCGGCCGGGGTCGACATCCGCACGCTGCCGGAGATCCTGGCGGCGGGCGCCGCGCTCGACCCGGACGCGGTGGCCCTGCGCTGGGGCACCGATGAGACGCTGACCTACCGCGCGGTCGACGACTACACCAACCGGCTGGCCCGGGTCCTGATCGCCGCCGGAGCGGGCCCCGAACACGGTGTCGCCCTGTCGATTCCGCGCTCGGCGGACTCGGTGCTGGCGACCATCGCGGTGGCCAAGACGGGCGCGCCGTTCGTCCCGATCGATCCCACCTATCCGGCCGACCGGATCGAGCACATGGTCGACGACAGCGGCGTGGTCAGCGGGCTGACCGTCGCCCAGGCACGGAAATCGCTGCCGGACCGGGTCGACTGGCTCACCCTCGACGACGAGACCACCCTCGCGCGGATCGCCGCGCAGGACGCCGGGCCGATCGGCGATGCCGAGCGCCGCGCCCCGGTGCGGCCGGATCAGGTCGCCTACATCATCTACACCTCCGGCTCGACCGGTCTGCCCAAGGGCGTGCTCGTCTCGCATCGCGGGCTGGCCAATCTGGTCGCGAGCTCGGGCGCCGGGTTCGGGGTCGACGCCACCTCCGTGGTCGCCCATGCGGTCTCGCCGAGCTTCGACATCTCCGTGGAGGAGATCCTGGTGACGCTGGCGGCGGGCGCGAGCCTCGCGGTGGTGCCGCCCTCGGCGTACGCGGGCGAGGACATGGCGCAGGTGCTGCGCGCGCACCGGGTGACCCATCTCAATGTCACCCCGGCCGTCGTCGGCTCGCTCGATCCGGCGACCCTGCCCGACCTGGGCACGATCGTCGTCGGCGGCGACGCGTGCCCGCCGGAGCTGGTGGCCAAGTGGGCGGGCCGCACGCTGCTCAACGGCTACGGCCCCACCGAGACCACCGTGACGACCACCCTCACCGGTCCCCTGGTCCCCGACGCGCCGGTGACGATCGGCAGCCTGGTGCGCGGGGTGACCGGCCTGGTGCTCGACCCCTGGCTGCGTCCGGTCCCGGCGGGCACCGTCGGCGAGCTGTATCTCGCGGGCCCCGGTGTCGCCCGCGGCTACCACCGCCGCACCGGGCTGACGGCGAGCCGGTTCGTCGCGAATCCACACGCGCCAGGGGAACGGATGTACCGGACCGGCGATCTGGTGCGCTGGCACGACGACGACGGCCGGTTCGTGCTGGAGTACCAGGGCCGCAGCGACTTCCAGGTGAAGGTGCGCGGCTTCCGGATCGAGCTCGGCGAGATCGACGCCGCGCTGCAACGGCTGCCCGAGATCGATTTCGCGCTCACCCTCGGCGTCGAGACCGCGGCAGGCGCGACCGCCCTGGTGTCCTATGTGACCACCGAACCCGGCGCCGAGGTGCATCCCGAGGCCGTGAAAGCGGCTGTCGGCGAGAGCCTTCCGGCGTACATGGTGCCCTCGGTCGTCATGGTGCTCGACCGGGTCCCGCTCACTCCGCTGGGCAAGGTGGATCGCAAGGCGCTGCCCGCCCCGGATTTCACCGCGCGCGCCATCGCCAGCCGGGCACCGTCGACCCCGCGCGAGGAAGCGCTCGCCGCCCTGTTCGCCGAGGTGCTCGGCCTGGAATCGGTCGGCGTCGACGACAGCTTCTTCGCGCTGGGCGGGGACAGCATCGTCTCCATCCAGCTGGTGTCGCGGGCGAAGGCCGCCGGCATCGCGTTCAGCGCGCGGGATGTGTTCGAGCGCAAGACCGTCGCCGCGCTGGCCGCGGTGGCGGCCGACACCGAGGTGCACGTGGTGCACGAATTGCCCGGTGGCGGTGTCGGTCCGGTGGCGCTCACGCCGATCGTGCGCGCGATGGTCGACCACGGCGACCCCTGGGGCCGGTACGGCCAGGCGGTGCTGATCGGCCTGCCCGACGGCATCGACCGCGCGGCACTCGCGACGGCGGTGCAAGCGCTGCTCGATCACCACGATCTGCTCCGGTCGACGCTGCGCGCCACGCCGGAGGGCTGGGAATGGGTTGTCGCCGAACCGGGTTCGGTGACGGCCGACCCGCTGATCGAGGTGGTCGGGGCCGACACCGAGGACGCCGTCGACCGCGCCCTCGCCGACGCCGCGGACCGGCTCGATCCCACCGTCGGCGCGGTCGCCCGGTTCGTGCTGCTCGAACGCGAGGCGGCTCCCCCACTGTGCTGGCTGGTCCTGCACCACCTGGTCACCGACGGCGTCTCCTGGCGCATCCTGCTGCCGGACCTGGCGACCGCCGCCTTCGGCGGCACGCTCGAGCCGGTCGGTACCTCGTTCCGTCGCTGGGCGCACAGCCAGGCCGACGATGCCGCGGCCCGCGCCGGCGAACTGCCGGGCTGGCAGCGCGTCCTGGCGATGCCGGACCCGTCGTTCGCCACCGAGCCGATCGCCTTCGATCCGGCCGTCGACGTCGTCGCCACCATGGCGCAGCGGCTGAGCACGGTGCCGCCGGAGCTGGCGCACGCCGTCCTCACCACCGTGCCCGAGCGATTCCACTGCGGCGCCGACGATGTCCTGCTCGCCGCCCTGACGATGGCGGTGTGCCGCTGGCGCGACCGCACCGGCGCGCTGCTGACCCTGGAGGGCCACGGCCGCGACGAATCACTGCTGCCCGGCGCCGATGTCGCGCGCACGGTCGGCTGGTTCACCAGCGTGTACCCGGTCGCCGTCGATCTGGCCGGCATCGATCTCGCCGACGCGTTCGCCGGTGGCCCGGCGGCCGGGTCCGCGATCAAGGCCACCAAGGAGCAGCTGCGGTCGCTGCCCGATCGCGGTGTCGGCTACGGCCTGCTGCGGTACCTGAACAGCGACACCGCCGCCGCGCTCGCCGACGCCCCGACACCCCAGCTGAGCTTCAACTACCTCGGCCGCGCGGTGACCGGCGACGATCCGTGGATGCCGCGCCGGTTCGCCGCCACCAACGACGACCGGGCCCCGCTGGCCGCCGTCGTCGACATCAACGCCGTGCTGACCGACGCCGGGCTCGAGGTCACCTGGGCCTATGCGAGCAGACTGCTCGACGAACACGCCGTCGACGACCTGGCCGAGCTGTGGACCGCCGCGCTGCGCGCGCTCGCCGACCACGCGCGCTCCGCCGGCGCCGGTGGCCGCACCCCGTCGGACTTCGCGCTGGTCGCCGTCGATCAGCCGCAGATCGAGCGCTGGGAACAGGCCTATCCGAACCTCGCCGATGTGTGGCCGCTCTCGCCGCTCCAGTACGGCCTGCTCTTCCATGCTCTCTACGATTCCGATACCGCCGACGGCTACACGGTGCAGTCGATGCTCACCCTGTCGGGCACGGTCGACACCACCCGCCTGCGCGCCGCGGCCCAAGCCCTCGTCGACCGGCACGAGAACCTGCGGGTGGCGTTCGTCGAGACCGACGACGGCCCGCGCCAGCTGGTCCTCGCCGACGCCGAGATCCACTGGACCGACATCGATCTCACCGATGTCGCCGACGACGCGGAACGCACCCGCGAACTCGACCGGATCATCGCCCTCGACGCGCTGACCCGCTTCGACCTCACCCGTCCCCCGCTGATCCGCTTCACCCTGGTCACCACCACGCCCGGCCACTTCCGGCTGATCATGACCAATCACCACCTGGTGCTCGACGGCTGGTCGACGCCGCTGCTGGTGCGGGAACTGCTGGCGCTCTACGTCACCGCGGGCGACGCGTCGGTGCTGCCGCCCGCCCGCTCCTACCGTGACTTCCTGGCCTGGCTCGCCGACCAGGACGCCGACGCCTCGCTCGCCGCCTGGCAGCAGTCGCTCGCCGGGATCGACACCCCGACACGCGCGGTCCCCACCCTGGCCGGGATCGCCTCGCCGGAGACCGCGATGGTCACCCGCGAGCTGTCCGCCGCGACGGTCGCCGAGCTCGAGGGCGCGGCCCGCGAGGCGGGCGCGACGGTGAACACCCTGGTGCAGACCAGCTGGTCGCTGCTGCTGGCCATGCTCACCGGCCGCACCGACGTGGTGTTCGGCAGCACGGTATCGGGACGGCCGCCGGAGCTGCCCGGCGTCGAGGAGATGGTCGGGCTGTTCATCAACACCGTCCCGGTACGGGTGACCCTCGACCCCGCCGAGAAGGTGTCCGATCTGCTGGCCCGGGTGCAGGCCGAGCAGGCGCGGCTGATGGACCATCAGCACGTCGGCCTCGCCGCGATCCACCGCGCGGTCGGGCTGGCCGAATTGTTCGACACCCTCACCGTTTTCGAGTCCTACCCGATCGACCGGGAAGCGCTGTCGCAGGCGCTGGACATCGCGGGGATGCGGGTGCTCGACGTCGAGGGCACCGACGCGACGCCGTATCCGCTCAATCTCATGGTGATCCCGCTGCGCGGCGAGCAGGGCGCGGGTGACGCGCTGCGGATCTCGGTGAAATTCATGGCCGATCAGCTCGACGCCACCGCGGCGCAGTCGCTGCTGGACCGGTTCGTCCGGCTGCTCGGTCAGCTCGCCGCGCATCCGCACGATCTGGTCTCGCAGGTGCAGTACTGCGACGACACCGAACTGGCGCGGCTGGCGCCGGTCCGCGGGCTGCCCTCGGTACCGATGCGGACGATGCCCGAGATCCTGACCGCGGGCGCGCGCATCGATCCCGACGCCGTCGCGGTCAGCGCGGGCGAGTTGCGGATGAGCTACCGCGACCTGGATTCCTGGTCCAACCGGTTCGCCCGGGTGCTACTGGGCCGCGGGGTCGGCCCCGAGGTGTTCGTGGTGCTCGCGCTCACCCGCTCGCTGGAATCGGTGGTGGCCGTGTGGGCGCTGGCCAAGACCGGCGCGGCGTTCGTCCCGCTGGACCCGAGCTATCCGGTGGAGCGGATCGAGCACATGCTCGAGGATTCGAAGGCGCCGATCGGCGTCACCGTCACCGCGACCGGTGAGACGCTGCCCGGCACCATCGACTGGCTGCTGCTCGACGACCTGAACACGCTGCGCCGGGTGATGCTGGTCTCCGACGCGCCGATCACCGACGCCGAGCGCGGCGGCCCGATCGACATCGACCACACCGCCTACCTCATCTACACCTCGGGCTCCACCGGCAAGCCGAAGGCGGTGCTGCTCAGTCATCGCGGCATCGCGAATCTCACCACCGCGCAACGGGAAACGCTGGCGCTGGACCCGACGGCGAGCGCCCTGCAGGTCGCCTCGCCCAGCTTCGACGCCTCGGTCTTCGAGATGCTCACCGCGCACTCGGCGGGCGGGCGGCTCGTGGTCTCGCCGCCGGAGGTGTACGGCGGCGGCGAACTCGAACAGCTGCTGCGCGCCGAGCGGGTCACCCACGCGGTGATCACCCCGTCGGCGCTGGCCACCATGGAACCGGCCGAACTCACCGACCTGCGGGTGCTCTCGGTCGCCGGTGAGGCCGCCACCCCCGAGCTGATCGAGAAGTGGTCGGCCGGACGCCGGATGGTGAACCTGTACGGCCCCACCGAGTTCAGCATCTGGGCCACCGGTCCCGCCGAACTCGTCGCGGGCGAGCCGATCACCATCGGCGGACCGATCCGGGGTGCCGCGGTGGTCGTGCTGGACGGCTGGTTGCGGCCGGTGCCGGTGGGTATCGCGGGCGAGCTGTACCTGGCGGGGCCTGCGCTGGCGCGCGGTTATTTCAACCGGTTCGAGATGACCGCGAGCCGGTTCGTCGCCGACCCGTACGGCGCGCCCGGTGACCGCATGTACCGCACCGGCGACATGGTCCGCTGGGTGGTCGATGACGGCGCGCTCGCCCTGGAGTACCTGGGGCGCAGCGATTTCCAGGTGAAGATCCGTGGCCTGCGGATCGAGCTCGGCGAGATCGACGCGGTGCTCTCGCGCGACGAGGAGATCGAGTACGCGGTGACCATCGGGCGCGCCGGACCGGCGGGGGCGACCGTGCTGGTGTCCTATGTACTGCCCGCACCCGGCGTCGACCTCGAGACCGAACGGGTCCGCGCGGCCGTCGCGGCGGAACTGCCGGGGTACATGGTGCCCGCGTATGTCGTCGTGCTCGACGAGATTCCGCTCACGCCCGTGGGCAAGCTGGATCGCAAGGCACTGCCGGTGCCGGACTTCGCGGCGGCCCAGCGCCCGTACCTCGCGCCACGGACGGCGACCGAGGCGGCGGTGGCCGCGGTGTTCGCGGAGGTGATCGGGGCCGAACAGGTCAGCGTCGACCAGTCGTTCTTCGAGCTCGGCGGCAACTCGCTGAGCGCCACCAAGGTGGTCGCCCGGGTGAACTCGGCGCTGGGTTCCACCATCGCCCTGCGCGATCTGTTCGACGCGCCGACCGTGGCACAGCTGGCGGCCCGCGTGGTCCCCGCCGCCGCGGGCGGTCCCGGCCGCCCGGCGCTGGCCGCGCGGGTGCGCCCCGACCGGGTCCCGCTCTCGCCGGCGCAGCAGCGGATGTGGGTGCTCAACCAGCTCGACCCCGGCTCGGCCGCCTACAACATCGCGATCGCCCTGCGGCTCACCGGCGACCTCGACATCGAGGCACTGCGCCTGGCGCTCACCGATGTGATCGCGCGGCAGGAGAGCCTGCGTACCCGCTATCCGGCCGATACCGAGGGTCCGCGCCAGGTGGTCGTCGGCCTCGACGCCGCCACCCCACCCATGCCGGTGCTCGACACCGAGGACGGTGCGCCACTGCGCGCGCGGATCACCGAGCTGGCGGGCACCGGGTTCGATCTCACCAGGGAAGCGCCCCTGCGCGTTGGACTGTTCCGGCTGGTCGGCGACGCGGCCCCGGTGCATGTCGTCGTCCTGGTGGTGCACCACATCAGCGCCGACGGCGCGTCGATGGCCCCGCTCGCGAGTGACCTGGTGGCCGCCTACTCGGCGCGGGTGGCGGGCGTGGCACCGACCCGGGCCCCGCTCACCGTGCAGTACGCCGACTTCGCGCTGTGGCATCGCGAACTCCTCGGCAGCGCGACCGACCCGGAATCCGTGGCCGCGCGGCAGATCCGGTACTGGGCCGACACCCTCGCCGGCGCACCGGACGCCCTGGAACTGCCGACCGACCGGCCGCGCCCCGCGGTGCAGACGATGCGCAGCGCCGACCTCGACTTCGCGATCGACGAGCAGGTGCACCGCACGCTGGTCGAGGCCGCGGCGGCAGGCAATGTCAGCGTCTTCATGATCGTGCACGCCGCGCTCGCGGTACTGCTCGCGCGGTTGAGCGGGACCGGCGATGTCGTCGTCGGCACCCCGGTCGCCGGACGCGGCGAGGCGGCGCTGGACGACCTGGTCGGCATGTTCGTCAACACCCTGGCGCTGCGCACGCCGATCGACCCCGGCGCGAGCTTCCGCCAGGTGCTGGCCGAGGTCCGCACCACCGATCTCGACGCGTTCGCCCACGCCGACGTGCCCTTCGAACAGCTCGTCCAGGCGCTCGACCCCACCCGCTCGACCGCGCACCACCCGATCTTCCAGGTGTCGCTGTCGTTGCAGAACTTCGTCGAGCCGGTGCTGGAACTGGCCGGAGTGCGGTTCGAGGTCGAGGACTTCGACCGCGACGCCTCGGCCTTCGATCTCACCCTCGATCTGCGCGAGCGATTCACCGACGCCGGACCCGCCGGTCTCGACGGCGTGCTCACCTACGCGACCGACCTGTTCGACGCGGGCACGGTCGCCGCGTTCGTGACCCGCTGGCAGCGCGTCCTCACGGCCGTGCTCGCCGACCTCGACATCCGGGTCGCCGACATCGACCTGCTCGACGCGGGCGAACGCGCGGAACTGATCCCGGTCCGCGGCCCCGCCACCGCGGGCACCATCACACTGCCCCGGTTGCTCGCCGACACCGCCGCGGCCTACCCCGACCATCCCGCCCTCGTCGCCGGGACCACGACCACCTATCGCGCGCTCGACGCCCGCTCGAACCAGCTGGCCCGCCTGCTGATCGACGCCGGCGCGGGCACCGAAACCGTTGTCGCCCTCGGCCTGCCCCGCTGCGTCGAATTGCACACGGGCATCTGGGCGGCCGCGAAGGCCGGGGCCGCGTTCCTGCCGGTCGACCCGAAGCATCCGGTCGAGCGCATCGACCACATGCTCACCGACTCCGGCGCCCGCGTCGGGCTCACGCTGACCGCGTACCGCGCGAGCCTGCCCGACACCACCCGCTGGCTGGTCCTCGACGACCCGGATATCGTCGCCCGGCTGCGCGCCGCCGACGACGCCGCGCTCACCGCCGACGAACTCCCCACGCCGATCCGGCCGGATCATCCGGCCTGGATGATCTACACCTCCGGGTCCACCGGAACACCCAAGGGCGTCACCGTCACCCATCGCGGCCTGGCCGATCTGGTGGCGGCCCAGCGCGCCGATCTCGGCCTGGACGAACAGTCCCGGGTCCTCCAGGTCGCCTCGCCGAGTTTCGACGCGTCGATCTTCGAGGCGCTGATGGCGTTCGGCTGCGGTGCCGCTTCGGTGATCGCGCCGCCCGAGGTCTTCGGCGGCGCGCCGCTGGCCGAGCTGATCGCCGCCGAGGCGGTCACGCACATGGTGATCACGCCGTCCGCGCTGGCCACCATCGATCCCGCCGAGGTGTCGAGCGTGCGGGTCCTCGCGGTGGCGGGCGAGGCGGTCGGTCCCGATCTGGTCGGGCGCTGGTGCGGCGGAGCCACCGGTCGCCGCATGGTGAATCTGTACGGCCCGACCGAATACACCATCTGGGCAACGGGTTCCGCGCCGCTGTCCCCGACGGAGCCGGTCACCATCGGCACACCCATCCGGGGCGCGGCCGTGCTGGTGCTCGACGACCGGTTGCGGCCGGTGCCGGTCGGCGTCGCCGGCGAGCTGTATCTGACCGGCACCGCCACCGCGCGGTGCTACCACGCCCGCCCCGGCCTGACCGCCGCCCGTTTCGTCGCCGACCCCTACGGCGGGCCCGGCGAAGTCCTGTACCGCACGGGCGATCTGGTGCGCTGGATCCGCCCGCCGGAGCTCGGCTTGACGCTGGAATACCTGGGCCGCACCGACTTCCAGGTGAAGGTGCGCGGTCAGCGCATCGAGCTCGGGGAGATCGACGCGGTACTCGGCGGCATCGACGGCGTCGATCTCGCGGTGACGCTGGGTGTTCCCGGTCCCACCGGGGCGACGGCGCTGGCGGCCTACCTGGTCCGCATGCCCGGCGCCGATCTCGATCTCGCCCGGGTGCGGGCCGTCGCCGCCGACAGCCTGCCCGCCTATATGGTGCCCGCCGCCTTCGTCGTCCTCGACGCCATCCCGGTCAACGCGGTCGGCAAGCTCGATCGCAAGGCGCTGCCGGAACCGGTGTTCGTCACCGAGGAGGCGCCGTACCTGGCGCCGAGCACACCCACCGAACACGTGCTGGCCGAGGTCTACGCCGAACTGCTCGGCCGCGACCAGGTGGGCGTGGACGATTCGTTCTTCGCCCTCGGCGGTGACAGCATCCTGGCGATCCAGCTGGTCACGCAGGCGAAACTGCGTGGCGTGCACTGCACTCCGCTGCAGGTGTTCGAGCATCGCACCGTCGCGGCGCTGGCCGCGGCCGTCGACGCCGCGGGCGCGGTGGAGGCGCTCGAGGAGCTGCCCGGCGGTGGGGTCGGCGACCTGCCGCTCACCCCGATCGTCCGGTACATGATCGAGCGCGGCGGCGATTTCGACCGCTTCGCCCAGACCGCGGTGCTGGAATTGCCCGTCGGCATCGAGCGCTCGGCGCTCGTCGCCACGCTCACCGCCGTCATCGACCGGCACGACATGCTGCGCGCGCGGCTGTGGTCCGACGAGGACGGCTGGCAGCTGCGGGTGGCCCAACCCGGCACCATCGAGGTGGATGCCCTGGTGCACCGCACCGAGATCGACGCCGCGGCCGAACCCACCGAACTGCGCGAGGACGTGCGCAGCGAACTCGACTCCGCGCTGAACCGGCTCGATCCCGCCGACGGCGTCGTGCTCCAGTTCGTCTGGCTCGATCCGGTCGGCGCGGCGGGTTCGCGCACCCGGCCCGGCCGGCTGATCGTGGTGGCGCACCACCTCGCCATCGACAGCGTGTCGTGGCGAATCCTGGTGCAGGACTTGATCGGCGCGTGGGCCCAGGTGTCGGCGGGCGCGACGCCGGTACTCGCGGAGACCGGGACCTCGATGCGGCGCTGGTCCTACGCGCTGACCGAGGCCGCGCACTCCGACAAGCGGCGCGACGAACTCGGCTACTGGCGCGACATCGTCGACGGCCCCGACCCGCTGCTCGGCGCCAGGCACCTCGATCCCGCCGTCGACCAGGCCCACACCGTGCGCCGCGTCGACCTCGAGGTCGACGAAGACGTCACGACCGCGCTGCTCACCACGCTGCCCGGCCTGTTCCACGGCAGCGTCACCGACGCGCTGTTCGCCACCCTCGCGCTGGCGCTGGTGCGCTGGCGGGCCCGGCGCGGGGTGGACGAAAAGTCCGCGCTGCTGCGGCTGGAAGGCCATGGCAGGCAGGAGGAAGTCGTGCCCGGCGCCGACCTGTCCCGCACGATCGGCTGGTTCACCAACCTGTACCCGGTCCGGCTCGGACTGGCCGAGATCGATATCGACGACGCGTTCGCCGGCGGCCCGGCGATGGGCGCGGCCATCCGCGTGGTCAAGCACGAACTGCTGTCGGTGCCGGACAAGGGCATCGGGTTCGGGCTGCTGCGCTACCTGAATCCCGACACCGCGGCGGAACTGCCCGCACGGCTGCCCGGCCAGATCTGCGTCAACTATCTCGGCAGGCACACCGCCGCCGAGATCCCGGCCGGACTGGAAGGTCTCGGCTGGCTGCCCACCGACGAGTTCGGCGATCTGGATGTCGGCGAACACGCCACGGTCCCGGTCATGGCGGCCATCGACATCAACGCCATGGTGCTCGGCGATCGGCTGCGCGCCGACTTCGGTTATCCCGCACAGCTCCTCGACCGCGGCGACGTCGCCGAGCTGGCCCAGCTGTGGACGCAGGCGCTGGCCGCGGCCGCGCGCTTCGCGGAATCCCCGGCGGCCGAACGCGCGTCCGCCGAGGAAGCCGCGGCGATGGTCGCGGCGGCCGAACCCGCGGGCGCCGGATCGACCGGCCTCGGACTCGACGTCCTGCTGCCGATCCGGCTCGGCGGCGACAAACCCGCGCTGTTCTGCGTCCACTCGTCCTCCGGAATGTCGTGGAGCTACCTGGGATTCGCCGAGCGGCTGCGACCGGGCCGACCGATCTACGGCCTCCAGGCGCCCGATCTCAGCGGCCGCGAGCCCTCGGCCCGGTCCATCGAGGAATTCGCGCGGCGGTATGTGCGCGAGATCCGCGCGGTCCAGCCGCACGGCCCGTACCACCTGCTCGGCTGGTCCTTCGGCGGACTGATCGCGCACGCCATGGCGGTGCAGCTGGCCGAGGCGGGCGAGCGGGTCGGCGTGGTGGCGCTGCTGGACACCGACACCGCCGATATCGACGGTGACACCATCGAGCGGCTCACGCCGGGCGCGTTCATCAACACCTTCGGCTCGATCTTCGGGATCGACAACGTGCCCGCCGAGGCCACCGCGCAGGAGGCCGCCGAGCTCATCACCGCGAAACTCGGCGGCGTCGAACTCGTCGACGCGGCCACCATCGAGCGGATGGCGGGCTCCTACAACGCCTCCGCGGGCACCAGAACCGGCTACCAGCGCCCGGTCTACGACGGCGACGTCCTCTATTTCACCGCCGCGGTCGACCCCGGCGAATGGATGGGCCCCGACGGCTGGCGCCCCTACGTGACCGGCTCGATCGTCGCTCACGACGTCGAGACCACCCATGACGAGCTGACCAATCCCCTCGCACTGTCGGTGATCTCGCCGGTGCTGGATGACCACATGGAAGCAGGAGACCGGACATGAGCGTCGCACCGAGCCCCACCCTCACCTCCACCGGCGGCGGCGTTGTCGTCGAAGGGATCGAGAAGTCCTTCGGCGAGGTCGACGCGCTGCGCGGCGTCGACTTCGTGGCCGCGCCCGGCGAGGTGCTCGGCATCCTCGGTCCCAACGGCGCGGGCAAGACGACGATGGTGAACGTCTTGTCCACGCTCATCACGCCCGATCGCGGGCGGGCCGTGGTCGCCGGGCACGACGTCGTCGCCGACCCGGCCGCGGTGCGCCGATCGATCATGCTGACCGGCCAGTACGCCGCGCTCGACGACATGCTCAGCGGCTACGAGAACCTCGTCATGTTCGGCAGATTGATGGGGCTGCGCAAACCGGCGGCCCGCGTCAGGGCCAGGGAACTGATCACCGAGTTCGACCTGGAGGGCGCCGCGAACCGGCGGGTCGGCACCTACTCCGGCGGCATGCGGCGGCGCATCGACATCGCCTGCGGACTGGTGGTCCGGCCGGATGTGGTCTTCCTCGACGAGCCGACCACCGGCCTGGATCCCCGCAGCCGCCAGGGTGTGTGGGACCTGGTCCGCAGCTTCAAGACCGCGGGCATCACCACCCTGCTCACCACCCAGTACCTGGAGGAAGCCGACGCGCTCAGCGACCAGATCATCGTCATCGACCACGGTGTGGTGATCGCCTCCGGCACCGCCGACGAGCTCAAACACCGCACCGGCGGCAGCTATTGCGAAGTGGTGCCGCTGGACCTGGAGGAGATGCCCGCCATCGTCGCCGCGCTCGGCTCGCTCCTGCCCGCCGAGAACCTGGCCGCGCTGACTCCGGAATCCGACCGGATCACCATCCCGGCCCCCGACGGCGCCAAGACCCTCGCCGAGGCACTGCGCCGCCTCGACGACGCCGAGGTCGAGCTCGTCGACATCGCGCTGCGCCGCCCCTCGCTCGACGATGTGTTCCTCCAGCTCACCGGTCACCTCGCCACGACCGAGACGGCGCCGGAGGCCGTGTCGTGACCGCCACCACCTGGCGCACGGACTTCCGCGCCGCCCCGGACACCGTGCAGCAGTGGTGGGTGCTGACCACCCGGTTGATCGTGCCCTCGGTCAAGACCGGCGAGGTGCTGGCCTCGGTGGTCGCGCCCGCGGCCTTCACCGCGAGCTTCTACATCCCGCTCAAAACGGTGATGATGTTCTCCGGCAACGGGTTCAGCAGCTACGCGCAGTACATGATGCCGCTGGTGATCCTGCAGGCCGCCGCGTTCACCGCCATCTCGGCGGCGTTCCGCTCGGCCACCGACGCCGTGGCCGGGCTCAACCGCCGGTTCGGCGCGATGCCGCTGCGCCCACTGGTGCCGGTGGCGGCGCGGATGTCGGCCAACATCTTCCGCCTGCTGATCTCACTGGCCGCGGCCGTCGCGTCCGGGTACGTGATCGGTTTCCGCTTCCGGCTCGACGCCGCGCACACCCTGGGGTTCCTGGCGTTCTCGCTGCTCATCGGGATCGCGTTCACGCTGGGCGCCGATGTCATCGGGACCGTGTCCAAGAGTCCCGAGGCCACCACCCAGGCACTGGTGTTGCCGCCGTTGATCTTCGGCATGCTCTCGACCGGGCTCGCGCCGGCCAGCCAGTTCCCCGAGTGGATCCAGTGGTTCGTCCGCAATCAGCCGGTCTCGCAGTTCGCGACCGTCCTGCGCGCGCTGGCCGGTGACACCGCGGGGAACGCGGGCACGGTCAGCTGGTCGCTGATGCTCCCGTCGCTGCTGTGGCTGGCGGCGATCCTGCTGATCTGTACTCCACTGGCCATCCGGCTGAGTTCGAGGAGGGCGTGATGGCGCTGCTTGCCGCTCGTACCGAGCAGTCCACCGCGGGTTCGGAGACCTCGCCGGGCGCGCTGGTCCGGCACACCCTGATCCAGACCCAGCGCCTGCTGCTGCGCTGGGCCCGCAACCCGGTCACCCTGCTGGAGACCCTGCTCATCCCGTGCCTGCTGCTGATCATGCTCGACATCGTCGTCGGCGGGCAGATCCAGAAGTTCACCGGCGACGACGCGCTCTACGGCTCGGTGCCGATGGTCGCCATCGTCGGCGCGCTCTCCGGTGCCGTGGCCAGCGGGGTCATGCTCGGGCGTGAACGCGACGCCGGTCTGCTGGCGCGGTTCTGGGTGTTGCCGGTGCACCGGGCCTCGGGGATCGCCTCGCGCGTCCTCGCCGAGGGCTGCCGGATCGTGCTCGGCACCATCGCCGTGGTGCTCGTCGGCATGCTGCTCGGCTTCCGGTTCCATCAGGGTCCGCTGGCCGCGTTCGTGTTCCTGCTGATCCCGGTGGTCTTCGGTCTCGCCTTCGCCACCATCGTCACCGCGATCGCCGTCTACACCGCGAAAGCCACGCTGGTCGAGGGCATCACCATCCTCACCTCGCTGATGATGTTCTTCAGCACCGGCTTCGTCCCGCTGATCGCGTTCCCGACCTGGATCCAGCCGATCGTGCGCAACCAGCCCATGTCGGTCGCCGTCGACGCCATGCGCGGACTCGCCGATCACGGCCCCATCGCCCGGCCGCTGACGCTGACCCTGGTGTGGTGTCTGGGCGCGATCGTGCTGTTCGCGGTCCCGGCCGCGATCGGGTTCCGGCGCGCCAGCCGACGCTGACTCCGGGCCGCGAACCCGCGGCGCCGGGCCCGCCCGCCACGCAGTACCCTCGTGCGCATGCCGGTGAGCGCCCGAGTACGCACCCGATTCCGTCGCACCGCCGAGCAGGGCGTTCGCGTCCGCTCGCGTGGCGTCCTCGCCGTCGCCGCGCTGGTGTGCGTCGCCGTGGTCAGCGCGGGCTGCGCGGACAAGCACGACGACGCGAGCACGATCATCCGGACCACCACCAATATCGCCGGTGCCGGCGTCGTCGGCGTTGCCAGGGACACCGCGACCGCGTGCCCGCTGCCCAGCGCTCCCGATCCCGCCGCGGGCGCGACCCGCACCGTCACCCATGCCGCCGGGACCACGCAGGTCCCCGCCGACCCGCAGCGCATCGTGGTGCTCACCAGCTCGGCGCTCGACGCCGCCTGCGCGGTGGGCCTGTGGGAGCGCGTCGCGGGCGCAGTCACCCTCGACGGCGAGCGTTCGCAGCCGATGTACCTCGGCTACGGCGTGCTGAAGGTGCCCAGCGTCGGCTCGATCGGTCAGCCCGATCCGGCGCGCATCGCCGAACTGAAGCCCGACCTGATCCTCGGCGACGTCGCCCCGGCCGGTGGCTACGAGGCGCTGAGCGCGATCGCGCCGACGGTCCTGATCGGGTCCGGCGGCAGCTGGCAGTCCGACTTCGCGGCCTACGCCGCCGGGATGGGCCGCCGCGACGCCGCCGACGTCGCCCTGCGGACCTACCTCACCGAGGCGCGCGACCTGGGCCCCGCGCTCAACGCGAGCCAGTCGCAGGCGTCGGTGCTGCGGTTCACCGCCGACGCCACCCAGGTGCAGGGCAGTGAGACCTTCGCGGCCCAGGTGCTCTCCGATGTCGGCGTGCAGCGCCCGACCGCGCAGCGCGGCACCTCCTACGACATCACCACCGCGGAGCTGGCCACCAAGGCCGAGGGCGACATCATCTACGTGATGTTCGACGGCGAGCCGGGCGAGGACCACGGCAGGCGGGTGCTGCGCTCGGACGAGTTCACCGAGCTCGGCGCCTCGACCGATCGGCGCGTGTTCGCCGTCGACGACAGCGTCTGGCACACCACCGGCCTGACCGCCGCCCGCGCGATCCTCACCGACCTGCGCGACAGCCTCAACGGGTACGTCACCGACTGAGCGCCGGGCTCCCAGCGAACACCCAGCGTCCTCCCAGTTCCGGCGCAGCGCCCGCGCCTACCGTCGTCGAGGACACGGTACGAGCGAAGGAGCAGCGATGGACGACCACGATCTCGGACTCGGGCACGACCTGCGGGTCATGTCGCGACGGCGGATCCTCGGCCTGATCGGCGCCGCGGGCGTGGCGACCGCTGCCGCGGCCTGCGCCTCGGCGACCGATTCTGGCGTCACCGGCACCACCACCACCGACTCGGCCACCCCTGCCGCCGCGCCGCAGGAGACGGCGGGCCCGTACCCGGGTGACGGCTCCAACGGACCCAATGTGCTGATCGAATCGGGCGTGGTCCGCTCCGACCTCACCACCAGTTTCGGTGCGTACTCCGGTGTGGCCCAGGGTGTTCCGATGACCCTCACGCTGAACCTGCGCGACCTGACCACGAGCGCGGCGGGCGCGGGCATGGCGGTCTACGTCTGGCATTGCGACCGCGAGGGCCGGTACTCGCTCTACAGCGAGGGCGTCACCGACCAGAACTATCTGCGCGGCGTCCAGGTCGCCGACGACACCGGCACCGTCCGTTTCACCTCGATCTTCCCCGCCTGCTACGCGGGCCGCTGGCCGCACATCCACTTCGAGGTCTACGACGATCTCGCCACCGCCGTGGCGGGAGACAACGCCCGCCTCACCTCCCAGATCGCCCTCCCGCAGGATTCCTGCGAAGCCGTCTTCGCCGCCGACTCCGGCTATTCGGCGAGCATCCGGAACATGTCCGGCGTCTCCCTGTCCTCGGACAACGTCTTCGGCGACGGGTGGGACGCCGAACTCGCCACGGTCACCGGGACCCCGGCCACCACCATGGCTGTCTCCCTCACCGTCGGTGTCGCCGCAAAGTCGCAGAACACCCAGTCCGGCAACGGTTCTCCCGGGATGCCGCCCGGTGGCGGTCCGGCGGGGTCCCCGCCCAGCGGTCAGGGTCCGGGCGGAGCGCCGCCCAGGTAGCCGACGCAGCGGACCCGGCCCCGACGCGGCTCTGCGTCGTCAGTCGAACTGCACCGTCGCGAGCATCTCGCGCGCGAGCACTTCGGGATCGGCCGACGACGCCAGCTCCGACCCGTCGAGCGCCCCTTCCCGCCACAGCGTCGCGAATCCGTGCACCAGCGACCAGGCGGCGAGCCGGGTGGAGCGCTGCCGATCGGGCGACTGCCCGGACTGCAACTCGGCGATCCCCGATCGCAGCGCCGCGCCCGACCGCGCGCGGGCGGCGAGCAAGTCCGGGTCGTCGGCGCGCAGCACCTCGCGGCGGTACATGATGTCGAACCGGCCCGGGTTGTTCAGCGCGAAGCGGATATAGGCGACCGCGACCTCCCGCATGTCCTCGCCCGCCGCCACCAATTCCGTTGCCAGCAGGTCGAATCCCTCGATCGCCAGGGCAGTGAACAAGCCCGCCCGGTCGCCGAAGTGGTGCGCGGGGGCGGCGTGCGAGACCCCCGCCCGGCGCGCCAGCGCGCGCAGTGACACCGCCTCGACGCCCTCGGCCGCGATCTGCTCGGCCGCCGAGTCGAGCAGCGCCGCCCGCAGATCCCCGTGGTGATACCCGGTCTTGGTCATGCCTCGATCCTGACGCACAAACTTGTCATTGACAAGTTCGACTTTCGGTGTCAATCTTTCCAGTGTCAAGATTGGCAGCAGGCCAGTCGGCACCGCCTCGAGGAGTTCCCATGGCCCCCTTCATCGTTCTCACCGTCGTCACCGCCCTGGCCAGGCTGATCGGCCTGCTCACCGACGTGTCCTGGCTGGATTCCTGGCCCCGCGCGATCGCCCTCGGCCTGGCCGCCATGTTCGCCCTCACCGCGAGCGCCCACTTCCTCGAGCCCCGCCGCACGGCCCTGATCGCCATGGTCCCGCCCCGCCTCCCCAACGCGGCCGCCCTGGTCACCCTCACCGGCGTCCTAGAACTGGCAGGCGCCGTCGGCCTACTCATCCCGGCCACCGCCCCCCTGTCCGCCGCCTGCCTGTTCACCCTGCTCCTGGCCATGTTCCCCGCCAACATCCGCGCCGCCCACGCCGACCTGGGCATCAAATCCATGCCCCTCCCCGCCCGCACCGCCCTCCAGGCCCTGTTCCTCGCAGCCTGCGCGGTGGTAGTCGTCGGCTGAGCCTCAGCTCAGCGAGCGACCGCCCCCACACCCTGCCGGATCGCCCGCTGAGCCGATACGCGGTGTCAGTCCCCTGAACGAGCCGCCGCGGCCGCCAGTCCCAAATGGACGATGTCGGTGAAGGCGGTGAGGTCGCGGATGAGGGTGTCGATGTCGCCGGTGGTGCCTGCGCCGGTGCTGTGCAGCCAGTCGGCGACGGTGTCGAACAGGCCGCCGATGGTGGAGACGGCGAGGGCGTGCAGGTCGATGCCGATGCCGGTGGTGGGGACGAAACCGTATTCGCGCCAGAGGGTTTCGAGGAATTGGGCGGCCCAGCGGCGGTTGGTGCGGCGCTGCTGTTCGACCTTCGCGGAGATGCCGCTGGCCTCGCCGAAGGTGACCTGGGCGACGCGCGGGTCGTCGACGAGGGAGTGGGCGAAGGCGGCGAGGACGACCGACACCACCTCGTCGCGACCGCCGGCGCACTCGGCCAGCGCGGTGGCGACCTCGGCCTGGGCGCGTTCGCTGAGCTGCTGGAGCAGCGCCAGATAGCAGGACTCCTTGCTGTCGAACAGCTCGTAGAAGGCCTTGTTACCGACGAAGGCGGTCTGGCAGATCTGCTCGATCGCGGTATTGACGTAGCCCTCGGCGGCGATGAGTTCGAACGCGGCGGCCAGGATCTGCTCGCGCCTGCGGGCGCGGCGTTGCTCGGCGTCCAGCCCCTGGATGCGCCGGGAACGAACTGGACTCTTCTCGGTCGACGTCACGCAGCTCAGCCTACCGATCGCGCAATATGAACAAGAACTCTTGTTCATAACAAGAGAACCTGCTGTAATCGGGATCACCTACCGAAGGAGATGCCATGCAGCGCAGCACGGCCACCCACCGATCCCGGCGCCTCGGCGTGCCCGCCCTGCTGGCCGTCGTGCTGGCGATGACCGCGAGTCCCGCCGGGGCCGAGGATTTCCAGCTCCCCCCGCTGCCGAACGAGGCGCAGGTCTATCCGGCGGTCGTGCCGCTGCCGACCCCGCAGCAGGACCCCTGGTACGCCGATCCGGCCGACTTCGCGGCCTACGCCAACGGCGACGTGATCCGCAGCCGGATCGTGCAGACCTACGCGCTCGGCCTCCCGGTCCCGGTGCACACCACCCAGGTCCTGTTCCGCAGCACCGACGCCCGCGACAACCCGATCGCCACCGCGACCACCGTGCTGATGCCCGGCATCCCCTGGCTGGGTCCCGGTGCGCGCCCGCTGATCTCGTATCAGGAGGCGATCGACAGCCTCGGCCAGCAGTGCAATCCCTCGTACACGCTGCGCGCGGGCATCCAGAAGGAGGTCGCGCTGATCGGCCAGTTCCTGGCGGCCGGCGCGGCGGTGGTGGTCACCGACTTCGACGGCAAGCGCAACACGATCATGTCCCCGAGCGAAGGCCGGATGGTGCTCGACGGCATCCGGGCGGCCCAGCGCGGCGGCCTCGGCCTCGAGGCGTCGCCGGTGGGCCTGTGGGGGTACTCCGGCGGCGGCAATTCCTCCGCGTCGGCGGCCGAGCAGCACCGCGGCTACGCCCCCGAGCTCGCGCTGCGGGCCAGCGCGCAGGGCGGCATCCCCGGCGACAAGGTCGCGATCGCGCCCTTCGCCATCTCCGGCGCCCAGCCGCAGGCCAACTTCACCGGCTGGCTGGCCATTCTGGGTCTGGCCCGCGAATATCCCGAGTTCGACCAGGCCCTGCAGACCTACCTCACCCCCGAGGGCAAGCAGGTCGCGCGCGATCTGTCGGACCGCTGCCTCTACACCGCGGTCGGCTCCACCCTGCTGCGGCCGGTCGCCGACTACCTGACCGATCCGGCCGCCGCGCTGGCCGCAGCGCACGAGGGGCTCGCCGCGGCGAGCTTCGGCCGTCCCGAGAACACCCCGGACATCCCGCTGCTCATGTGGCATTCGACCACCGACCAGCTGCTGCCCGCCGAACTCGCCATCGACCGCATCGCCGCCGACTACTGCGCGCGCGGGGTGAACATGCGCATGTTCCGGGTGCCGATGTCGGAGCACATCAGTGCCGAGATCGTGCCCGAGCTCGGCACCGTCGCCTGGCTGCTGGCGGTGACCGCGGGCGCCGATCCCGGGCCGACGCTGTGCTGATCCGGCCCGATACCGCCCGCCGACAAGGAGTTTCGCGATGACCTGGACGCACACCGCCGCCACCACGGCGCGGCAGCTGCGCGCGATGCAGCGCGCCGGACTGATCGACCTGCGGCGCCCCGACCGGCTCGTCCGCACGGCCCGCGCGATGCGCACCTACGGCCCGATCGCCGGCGGCATCCTGACCTCGGCCCGCCGCGCGCCGGACCGGATCGCGCTCGTCGACGGCGCACACCGGATCAGCTACGGCGAACTCGACCGGCGGACCGACGCGATCGCGGGCCGCTGGCACGCGGCGGGGATCACCGCCGGCGACACCATCGGCGTGCTCTGCCCCGACGGCCGGCGCCTGGTCGAAACCATGGCCGCCGCGGGCAAGCTCGGCGCCCGGCTGGTGCTGCTCAACACCGGGTTCGGCGCGGCACAGTTGCGCGACGTGCTGGCCAGGGAGCAGGTCGCGGCGCTGGTCCTCGACCCGAGCCTGGCCGCGCTCGCCGAGACCGTCGCCGACGGCGTCACCAGGCTCGACACCGAAGGTCCCGACACCGGGGCCCGTGCGCCCGTCCCGGCCGAGCAGGGCGGCTTCGTCCTGCTCACCGGCGGCACCACCGGGACACCCAAGGGCGCTCCACGCCGGGTCGAATCGCCGTTGGCCGGTGCGCAATTCGTCGATCGGGTACCGCTGCGGCGCGGGCAGACCGTGCTGCTGTGCGCGCCGCTGTTCCACGGCACCGCGCTGTCACAGTTCATCCTGTCGCTGAATCTGGGGTCGACGATCGTGCTGCACGGCAGGTTCGACGCCCGCCGCGCCCTGGACCAGCTCGCCGAGCATCGCGCCGACATGGTCGTGCTCGTCCCGACCATGCTGCGCCGCATCCTCGATCTGGGCCCGGAGGCGTTGTCCGCCACCGATACCGGTGCACTGCGGATCGTGTTCACCGCCGGTGCCGCGCTCCCGTCGGCCCTGGGGACCAGGGCGATCGAGGTCTTCGGCCCGGTGATCTACAACTTCTACGGCTGCACCGAGACCGGCACCGCCACCATCGCCACGCCGCGGGATTGGCTGGCCGCGCCGGGCACGGTCGGCCGGGCGCCGGTCGGGATCACGGTGGCGCTCTACGACGGCGACACCCTGGTCACCGCGCCGGGGGCGGTCGGCACCGTGCACGTCGGCAACTCGATCGCCTTCCACGGGTACTCCGGCGGCGGCTCCAAACAGCTGCGCGGCGGGTTGATGAGCACCGGCGACCTCGGCCACTTCGACACCGAGGGCAGGCTCTTCATCGACGGCCGCGACGACGACATGATCGTCTCCGGCGGCGAGAACGTCTTCCCCGGCGAGATCGAGGACCTGCTCTACCGGCACCCGGCGGTCACCGAGGCCGCGGTGGTCGGGGTGCCGGACGAGGAGTTCGGGCAGCGGCTGGCCGCGTTCGTCGTCCGCGCGGGCGAGCTCGACGCCGAGACCGTCCGGACCTACGTGAAGGCCCACCTGGCCCGGTTCAAAGCGCCCCGCGACGTGGTGTTCGTCGACGAACTCCCGCGCACACCGACCGGCAAGATCGACCGGATCGGCTTGGCGGCGCTGCGCTGACGCGGTGGCGGCGGCGAGGGGTCGCCGCCGCCGGGTTCACGCGCGGTCGAGCGCCGCGGCCAGCGCGGGTCCGATGGTGGTCAGGGCTCGCGCTCCGGTGATGTCCCAGTGGGTGGCGTCGACCGCGATATCGCGGATGTCGCCGCCGATGTGGTCGCGCCACGCGCCGGCGGCCCGCCCCGCGCCGCGATCGTCGCGGCCCGCGGTGAAGAACAGCAGGTCACCGTCGAAGACTCGGGCCCGGTGGGCCGCGCCGATGACCTGGGCGTGCACGATGCCGGCGAAGATCCGGTGCACCCGGTCGGCGGTCAGTTCCGTGAACGGTCCCGGCAGCTCGGCGACCAGCGCGACGGCGTCGGCGGGCGTGAATTCGGCCACCGGCGTGGCGAGTTCGTGGTCGGCGCCGAACTGGCCGAGCAGGTCCCCGACCGTCACCGGTGTCTCGCTGCGGTAGCCGACATCGCCGACGAAGGAGTCGAGCATGGCCAGGACCGTCACCCGCTCCCCCAGCTCCTGCAACCGCACCGCCATGGCGTGGGCGATCACGCCGCCGACGCACCAGCCCAGCAGCCGGTACGGTCCGTGTGGCTGGACCGCCCTGATCCGGGTCACATAGTCCTCGGCCAGCGCGTCGAGCGACTCCGGCGGCGCGGTGTCCTCGGCGATCGTCGGCGCTTGCAGCCCGTAGACCGGGCAGTCGAGTTCACCGGTCAGCCCGGCGAAGCTCCAGGCCAGCCCCACCACCGGGTGGACGCAGAACAGCGGCGCGCCGCTGCCCTGACGGCGCAGGGCGAGCATCGGCGTCAGCAGGGAGTCGTCGGCGCCCGCCGTGTCCTCGGCGATGCGGCGGGCCAGCCCGGCCGGGGTGGGGTCGGTGAACAGCCAGAGCAGGGCGACATCGGTGGCCAGTTCGGCCCGCAGGCGCGCCACCAGGCGGGTCGCGACCATCGAGTTGCCGCCGAGGTCGAAGAACGAGTCGTCCGCGCCGACCCGGTCGCGGCCGAGGAGTTCGGCGAAGACGGCGGCGACGCGGGGTTCGACGGTGCCCGCCGGGGCACGGTAGGCGGCGGAACCGAACGCCGGGCTCGGCAATGCCGCGAGGTCGAGCTTGCCGTTCGGCGTCAGCGGCAGTCTCGCGATGACGACGACCGCCGCCGGAATCTGATACTCCGGCAGCCGATCCCGCAGCCGCGCGCGGACCTCGGCCCCGTCGATCCGCTCACCACCACCGGGCACGACGTAGCCGATCAGCTGGCGTCCGGTCGCCGGATCGGCACGCTCCACGACGACGGCGGCGGCGATGCCGGGGCATTCCAGCAGCGCCACTTCGATTTCGGCGGGCTCGATGCGGTACCCGCGGATCTTCACCTGCCGATCCGCGCGACCGAAATGCTCGAGCGTGCCCTCACGGGTCCAGCGGGCGCGGTCGCCGGAGCGGTACAGGACACCGCCCGCCACAGCGGGATTCGCGACGAAGCGGGTGGCGGTGAGACCGGGGCGGTGCAGGTAGCCGCGGGTCACCTGGGTACCACCGACATAGATCTCGCCGATGACACCGGTCGGCACCGGCCGCAGCCGGTCGTCGAGGACGTGCACGGTGAGTCCGTCGAGCGGTCGGCCGACCGGGCTGCCCGCGCGGTCGTGACCGCCGTCGGTGCGGTTCGCGTGGGTGACGTGCACCGTGGTCTCGGTGATACCGAACATGTTGACCAGCAGCGGTCCGTCCGCGCCGTGCCGATCGCGCCATGCGACGAGCCTGCCCGGGTCGAGCGCCTCGCCGCCGAACACGATGCGCCGCAGGGACAGTGGCGCACTCGTGGCGCGGGCGTCGGCGTCGTCCAGACCGGCGAAGGCCGACGGCGTCTGTCCGAGGATCGAGACCTGCTCGCGCACCAGGAGTTCCCGCAGGTGCTCGGGCGAGCGCGCGGTGTCCTGATCGACCACGACCAGCGCCGCGCCGGTGGTGAGCGCACCCCACAGCTCCCACACCGAGAAGTCGAAGGCCGTCGAATGGAACAGCGCCCAGACATCGGTCGATCGAGTGGACAGCACCCGCCGGGTCCGGTCGAGCAGGGCGACGACCTGGCGATGTTCCACCGCAACGCCTTTCGGCGCACCGGTCGTCCCGGAGGTGTAGATCACGTAGGCGAGGTTCGCCGCGTGGATCATGCCGTCCGGGCGGGCGGGGAGCGGACCTGCCACCCCGTCGCGCCGCGGATCGGTCGGCTGCCGATCGCCGACGGGCGCTGCCACGACCGTCGAACGAGCCGAAAGTTCCTGTGCGGCAAGGATCTCTGCGAGGGTATCCGTGCCTGGCGCAGTGCTGGACTCGACGCCCTGGACGACAAGCCCCTCGGTGATCACACAGACCGGCCGTGCATCGGCCACGAGGTAGTCGATCCGCTCACGAGGGTTCCCGGGGTCGATGGGAACGTAGGCCGCGCCACTGCGCACCACGGCGACGATCGCCACCACCAGCTCGGCCGACCGCGGCACGACCACTGCGACCCGCCGCTCCGGCCCCGCACCGTGCGCGACGAGTTCCCGTGCCAGGTCCGCGCTGCGGTCGTCGAGATCCTGATAGGTGAGGGTGGTGGCCCCCGCCCGCACGGCCACCGCGTGCCGATGCCGATGCGCGGCGACGTCGAACAGATCGCGCAGCGTGCGATGGTCGGCGCGGGGTGCGGCAGACGCCTCGGCCGGTTCGACCAGCGCGATGTCGCCGACCGTGCGGGACGGATCGGCGGCGACCGCGCGGGCGATGCGCTCGATCGTCTCGGTGAACCGGGCGATGGTGTCGCGGTCGAACAGGTCGGTCGCGTAGGTGAGGGTCAGCCGCAGCGTGTCGGCCGCCGGATCCGACATCGTCAGCTGGAGATCGAACTTCGCCGGTGTCGCGGTGGGCTCGACCGGTTCGACGACGAGCCCGCCGAGATCGGCCGCGATCGGCTCGACCCGCGTCTCGGCGGTGAGCACCACCTGGAACACCGGGTGGTGCGCCCGGGTCCGCGGCGGATCGAGCGCCTCGACGACCCGCTCGAACCCGATGTCGGCGTTGGCGAGCGCGCCGAGGTCGATGTCGCGGACCCGGGTGAGCAGGGTCGCGAAGGACTGCGCGAGATCGACGGTCGTGCGCAACGCCACCATGGCGACGAACATGCCGACGAGATCGTCCAGTTCGGGGCCGCCGCGCCCGGCCACCGGCGTGCCGACGACGATATCGGCGCCCGCGCCCGAGCGGGCCAGCGCGACCGCGAGCACGGCGTGCACCACCATGAACTGGGTCGCGCCGTGCGCCACCGCGATCCGGCGCAGGGCGGCGGTGAGCTCGGCGTCGAGCGTGCGATCCAGGACGGCGCCGCGCCCGGACGCCACCGGCGGATGGGGGCGGTCGACCGGCAGGGGCAACCGGGGAGCCAGGCCGGACAGCCGTGCCCGCCAGTACCGCAGCTGACTGTCGAAGGTCGCCGCACCGGCGGGGTCGGCGAGCCATTCCTGGTGTGCCAGTGCGTAGTCGGCGTAGTCGACCGGCAGCGGCGCGAGCTCCGGCGCCCGAAACCGCAGCCGAGCGGCGTAGGCGCCGAGCAGATCCCGCAGCAGGGGACCGAGCGACCAGCCGTCGGCACTGATGTGGTGCACGACGACGGCCAGGACATGCTCACGATCGTCCAGCGCGAAGAGCCGGGTGCGCAGCGGCGGATCGACGGTGAGATCGAACCCGGCCGTGCCGAATTCGGCCACCGCGTCCGCGAGTTCCGCGGGCCGCACCGGCACCGGCCGGAGCGCGGTGCGCGCGTGTTCGACGGGTACGACGTGCTGGACGCCGACCCCGTCGAGATCGGGATAGCGGGTGCGCAGCGGTTCGTGCCGGGCGACGACATCGTCGAGGGCGGCGCGCAGCGCGTCGATCGACAGCGGGCCGCGCAGCCGCACCGTCAGCGCGATGTTGTCCGCAGGCGACCGGTGGTCGATCCGGTTGAGCACCCACAGGCGCTGCTGGGCGGGCGCCAACGGCAGCGACGCAGGCCGGGCCCGCCGGGTCACCGGCGGTCGCGGCACCGCCTGCGCCAGCTGCCGGATCGCGACGGCGAGCCGGGCCACGGTCGGCGCGTCGAACACGGTACGCACCGGGATCTGTTTGCCGGTCGCGGCGCCGACGCGCGCCCCGAGCTGGGCGGCGAGCAGGGAGTTCCCGCCCAGCGCGAAGAAGTCGTCCTGGGCGGCCACCGATTCCACCCCGAGCAGCCCGGCCATCACCGTGCCGATCAGCCGCTCGATCGAATCCGTCGGCGCCGCGCCGCCCTGGGAGGCGAACACCGGCGCAGGCAGCGCGGCCCGGTCGACCTTGCCCACCGGGGTCAACGGCAGCTCGTCGAGGACGATCACGGTCGCGGGGACCGCGTGCGCGGCGAGCCTGCTCCGCGCGAAGGTCAGCAGCGCGCCGGTATCGACGGCCCGGCCCGGTTCGGCGGTCACATAGCTCACCGGCACCCGCGCCCCCGCCGGGGTCTCCCACCCGGTCGTGATCGCCGAGCGCACCGCGTCGTGCCCGGTGAGGACGGCGTCGATCTCGCCCGGTTCGACCCGGACGCCGAGCACCTTGAGCTGGAAGTCGGTGCGGCCGAGGAACTCCAGGGCCGCCGCGTCGCCGCGGTGCGCGCGGACCAGGTCGCCCGTGCGGTACATCCGCGCGCCTGCCGAGCCGAAGGGGTCGGCCACGAAACGCGTCGCTGACGTCGCGGGCCTGCGCCGGTACCCACGCGCGACACCGGGCCCGGCCAGGTACAGCTCGCCGGGCTCGCCCGGTGACACCGGACGCAACCGCTCGTCCAGAATCCGCGCCGACCAGCCGTCGAACACCGCACCGAGCAGCACCGGCTCGCCCGCGAACAGTGTTGCCGCCGTGACGAAGACGGTCGTCTCGGTCGGACCGTAGGCGTTGACGTAGACGCGCCCCGGCGCCCAGCGCGCCACCAGTGCCGGGTCCGAGACGTCCCCGCCGACCACCAGCCCGCGCAGCGTCACGTGGAGGGCCGCGTCGAGAGTCGCCAGCACCCCGGGCGTCAGCACCGCGTGGGTGACCGCGCGCTCGGCGACGAGCTCGTCGAGTTCGCCGCCACCGGTGATCTCCGGGGGCACGATGATCGCCGTCGCTCCGTGGGTGAACGTCAGCATCAGCTCGAGCACGAAGAGGTCGAAACCCGGTGAGCTGACCTGGAGGACGCGCGCCCGCTCGAGCGAGCCCAGCCGCGCCGACACCGCCGCGACCAGCGTCGCGAGCCCGCGGTGCGTCACCGCGACGGACTTCGGCGCCCCGGTCGATCCGGAGGTGTAGAGGACATAGGCGAGCTGGTCGAGATGCGTCGGCGCGACCCGGTCGGCCTCGGTGAGCGGGGCCGGATCGTGCCGCGCGCACCGCTGCGCGAGGTCGGGATCGTCGAGCACCAGCCAGGTGATCCACGTCGGCAGGTCGGCGAGCATCGACCGGGTGGTGATGCCGATCGTGGCCGCGGCATCGGCCAGCAGATAGCGGCGCCGGGCCTGCGGCTGCCGCAGATCGATCGGCAGGACGGCCGCGCCGGTCGCGGCCACCGCCCACACCGCGCGCACCAGCTCCGCCGAGCGCGGCAGGGCCAGCACCACCACCGACTCCGGCCCCACCGCATGCGCGATCAGCTCGCGGGCGAGCCGATGCGCCGCCCCGGACAGCTCCGCGTAGGTCCAGCTCGCACCACCACCGTCGACGACGGCGATCCCCGCGCCCGCGCCACCCCGATCGAGGATGTCACCGAGGATGGCCTGCTGTCCGATCGCGGTCATGCTCCGATTAGATCGGCAACCACGCGGATCGGAAAAGCCCGATTTCCATGGGCAAACCGCAGGTAGCAGCGCGATTGCTAGCATGGCCGGCACTGATCCATGGCCTCCCAGCTCTACCTGGACGCGGCGAAGGCCTTCGACGACCCGGACCTGCGGGCGCCCTGGGACCGCTGAGTCAGCGCAGGCCGCGGAAGAACGCGCGGATATCGCCGACCAGCAGATCCGGCGCCTCCATCGCCGCGAAATGCCCGCCCCGGTCGAACTCCGACCAGTGCACGATCCGCGCGTTGCCCTCGGCGTAGCGGCGGATCGCGACGTCCTCGGCGAACACCGCGACACCCGTCGGCGCGACCGACGGGGTGGTCGGCCAGGACGCGGTGTGCGTCGCCTCGTAGTACAGGGCGGCCGAGGAACCCGCGGTGCCGGTGAGCCAGTAGAGCATCACATTGGTGAGCAGCCGATCCCGAGACACGGCCGCCTCCGGGAGTCCGTCGGCCGGAAACGTCCACTCCTTGAACTTCTCCACGATCCACGCGAGCTGACCGATGGGTGAGTCGTGCAGGCCGTAGGCGAGGGTCTGCGGGCGGGACGCCTGGATCCGGAAGTAGCCGTTGCCCTCGCCTTTGAACAGCGCGAGCCGGTCGAGCCGGGCCAGTTCGGCCGCGGTCATCGTCGCCTTGTCCGCGTCGGTGACCGGCCCGAACGGCAGGAAGCCGACGGTCGCGGCATTGACATGCACGCCGATCACCCGGTCACCGCCCGCCCGCCCGACCTCGGGCGTGATGAACGCGCCCCAGTCGCCGCCCTGGGCGCCGAACCGCTCGTAGCCGAGCCGGTCCATCAGCTCCACCCAGGCGGCGGCGATCCTGGCCGGGTTCCAGCCGGTGTCGGACACCGGACCGGAGAAGCCGTAGCCGGGCAGCGACGGGATCACCAGGTGGAAGGCGTCGGCCGGATCGCCGCCGTGCGCGCCCGGATCGGTGAGCGGCCCGATCACGTCGAGGAATTCGACGATCGATCCCGGCCAGCCGTGCGTGAGCAGCAGCGGCGTCGAGTCGGGCCGCGCCGACCGCACGTGCAGGAAGTGGATGCGCTGGCCGTCGATCTCGGTGGTGAACTGCGGGAAGGCGTTCAGTTCCGCCTCGGCCGCGCGCCAGTCGTAGCCGAGGCGCCAGTATTCGGCCAGCTCCCGCAGGTACGCGACCGGAACGCCGCGGCTCCACTCCGCGCCGGGCTGCTGGGCGGGCCAGCGCGCGTCGGTCAGCCTGCGACGCAGGTCGTCCAGCTCGCTCTGGGCGATATCGATCCGGAACGGGGTGATCGCGTTGCTCATACCAGCGACGCTACGGACGAATCCCGAGCACGGGAACCTGCGACGCCGCCCGCCGGTGAAAACAGCGGGCGGCGTAGCGGATTCAGCTCGCGACGGCGACAGCCGCGGTGTCGATCAGGTCGACGATCGCCCCCGGCTGCGAGGCCAGCGACGCGTGACTCGCGGCGAGTTCGACGATCTCGCGCGGGTTCATCCGCTCGGCCATCCGCCGCTCGTTATCCGGGTGGATCATCCGGTCCTCGGTGGACACCTGGTACCAGGTGGGCTTGACCTTCCAGGCGGGCGCGGTGACGGTGTCACCGAAGGTCGACCCGAGCGGCGCCTTCTGCGTCACCGCCATGACCAGCGCCTCCTCGGCGGTCAGGTCCTGGCAGAAGCTCTCGTGGAACTTGTCCTGCGCGATCCACAGATAGCCGTCCGAATCCGGCGCGATGTTCGCGAACGCCGCGGGCGGGTGCTGCTCGCTGATCGCGACCGGGCTCTCCCCCGCGTCGGGCGCGAAGGCCGCGACGTAGACCAGACCGGCGACATTGGGCAGGTCACCGGCCTCGGTGATCACCGCACCGCCGTAGGAGTGGCCGACCAGCAGCACCGGTCCGTCGACCTGGGCCACCATCTTCCTGGTCCGCTCGGCGTCGTCGGCGAGCGAGGTGAGCGGATTCTCCACCGCGTGCAGCGCCGGATAACCGCGCCGGTTCAGTTCCACGATCACCTTCGCCCAGTGCGCGGCGCCACCCCAGAAACCATGAACCAGAACAACTGTCGGCTTGGCAGCCATGAGATGCCTTTCTCTCGGTCGGGTTCTCGGCGGCCGGATCGTCCGGTGCGTTGCGAGACGATTGACGCGACGAGCAGGATCCACGATATTTGGATGATGAGGCAAATACCATGACCGATGGACCGGGAAAATTTGCCGATCGACCAGAGGCCGCCGATCCCCTCGCGCCCGATACCGAGCTGGACGCCCTCTCGGACATCCTGCACACGGTTCGGTTACGCGGTGATCGCCTCGTCCGCTGCGCGCCGCCGGCACCGTTCGCCATCGCGCTTCCGGCCGGTCTCCGGCTCCTGCATATCGCCGAACACGGCGAGCTCGAGCTGCGCGTCGACGACCGCTCGTTCACCCTGCGCGAGGGCGATATGGCTCTACTCGCCCGCGGTGATCGGCACATCCTCGGCGCGGGCACCCCGGCGCTCGCCGAACGCGGGCTCACCACCGCCGACACGTTCCGCCGCGTCGGCGATCTGGCCGATCCGGCGGCGCCTCGCTGGGTCACCGGCACCTTCGAGGTCGAGGAGGTGATCGCCGACCCGCTGCTGTCGGTGCTGCCCGCCGTGGTGCTGATCCGGGCAGGCGCCGAGCGTGACTGGCTGACCCTGAGTCTGCAACTGCTCGTCGTCGAGATCACCGACGCCAGACCCGGTGCGGGCGTGATGATCTCGCGCATCCTGGATCTGCTGTTCATCCACGCGCTGCGCGCCTGGTCGGCCGCCGACGCCACCGCGCCCGGCTGGCTGACCGCGGCGCTGGACCCCGCCTTCGGCCCGGTCCTCACCGCGATCCACAACCGCCCGGACCACCCGTGGCAGGTCGCCGAGCTGGCGGCGCTGGCCCGGCTGTCCCGCTCGGCCTTCACCGACCGGTTCACCCGGCTGCTCGGGCAGTCGCCCGGCGCGTACGTCACCGACCGGCGCCTCGAACACGCAGCGCATCTGCTCGGCTCGACCACGCAACCGGTCGGCCGGATCGCGGGCGCGGTCGGCTATCACTCCGAGGCCGCGTTCAATCGCGCCTTCCACCGCCGCTACGGCATGCCGCCGCTGCGCTGGCGCAAGCGCGCGCACTGACGAAAACGGCGGCGCACCCGAGCAGGTGCGCCGCCGCCGTCATCAGTGCGGGGGTTCGGTCAGAACTCCCAGTCCTCGTCCTCGGTGTTGACCGCCTTGCCGATGACGTAGCTGGAACCCGAGCCGGAGAAGAAGTCGTGGTTCTCGTCGGCGTTGGGCGAGAGCGCCGACAGGATCGCCGGGTTCACCTCGCACTCGTCCTTCGGGAACAGGCCCTCGTAGCCGAGGTTCATCAGCGCCTTGTTGGCGTTGTAGCGCAGGAACTTCTTGACGTCCTCGGTCAGCCCGACCTCGTCGTAGAGGTCCTGGGTGTAGTCGACCTCGTTGTCGTAGAGCTCGAAGAGCAGCTCGAAGGTGTAGTTCTTGAGCTCGTCGCGCTCGGCCTGGGAGACCAGCTCCAGGCCCTTCTGGTACTTGTAGCCGATGTAGTAGCCGTGCACGGCCTCGTCGCGGATGATCAGGCGGATCATGTCGGCGGTGTTGGTGAGCTTGGCCCGCGAGGACCAGTGCATCGGCAGGTAGAAGCCGGAGTAGAACAGGAAGCTCTCCAGCAGCGTGGAGGCGACCTTGCGCTTGAGCGGGTCCTCGCCGTTGTAGTACGACAGGACGATCTCGGCCTTGCGCTGCAGGTTGCGGTTCTCCTCCGACCAGCGGAACGCCTCGTCGATCTCCTTCGACGAGCACAGGGTGGAGAAGATGGAGCTGTAGCTCTTGGCGTGCACCGACTCCATGAACGCGATGTTGGTGTACACCGCCTCCTCGTGCGGGGTGAGCGCGTCGGGGATCAGCGAGACCGCGCCGACGGTGCCCTGGATGGTGTCCAGCAGCGTCAGGCCGGTGAAGACCCGCATGGTGAGCTGCTTCTCGTCGGGGGTCAGGGTGTTCCAGGAGGGGATGTCGTTGGACACCGGCACCTTCTCCGGCAGCCAGAAGTTGCCGGTCAGGCGATCCCAGACCTCGGCGTCCTTCTCATCGGGCACCCGATTCCAGTTGATGGCGCTTACCCGATCGATGAGCTTCATTCCGCCTCCGCACCTTTCTGCCTCCACCGTTGACCCGCACCGCCGCCGTGCACGAGCTCGTTCACCCTGAACACTACTCGTAGTGGGTGACAACTCCCGTGAGCACAACAGCTTGTGTTGCGGCGCGCCGAACCCGACCACTGCGACCGGACACCCGCGCCACACACGCGGCCCCTATTGTGCGGCACGACCGCCGCCGCGCCACCATCGCATCACCTGTGATCCGCCACCGGCATGCGGCCACGACCCGCCCTGTGAATCCGGCCACTCGCCGTGCTTTGCATTCTCCGCGGGCACCCGGCAAACTGCGGCTGGTGGGTCCTCGGCACGGGCGCGCGATCACGACAGGGGGATCCACCATGCTTCGTCGGCCACTCGGCACCGTCGTCCCGAAAACCGTTCCGGCCGTGGCAGATCCGCGCGCCCGACGACGAGACATCCTGAGCCACACCGCCGAACCGTTCCGGGAGGACTGACGTGCGCCGACTGGTCCCGCTCATCGCCGTGGCCCTGACCCTGCTCGCGTGCCAGCGAACGCAGGCGCCGGACACCATGCCGACCGGCGGATTCTGGTCCACCGCGGCGGTTTCCGATCAGGAGAAGGCGGCGGTGCTGCGGAAGGTGCGGGCGATCGACGCGTGCGCGCTGATCCCGCGCGCGGCGGTGGCCTCACTGGGGACGGTGCGGGATGTGGAGAACGTGCACCCGAACCAGTGCCGGATGGGGATCGCGGTCGCCGGGCACCTCACCGGCATCGACGCGACCTGGACCACCGGGGTGATGTTCTCCGGCGAGCCCACCATGGATGCCCCGGTGACCGAGCAGGCCATGGGCGATGTGCGGGTCCTCTTCGACGACGAGCCGTCCGGTTCGGCCGACCCCCAGGTGCGCGGCAGCTGCCAGGTGTGGGCGCGCTTCGTCGCGGGCGCCGATCTGTCGATGAGCGTGCGCGCGCCGAAGGACGCGTGCACCACCGCGGAGACGCTGATACGGATCGCGCTGACCACGTGGCGCACGGACCCGGCGCAGGGCAGCTCCCCCGACTCGGATCGGACGGTGGTCACCGGGGCCGATCCGTGCGCGGTCGCGCCGCTGCTCGGGGTCCGGGTGCCGGTCTCCGATCAGGCCGTCACCACGTGCAGGCTGACCATCGACGGGCACCAGGCGATCATCACCTTCGACTACAACGAGGAACGCTCGATCACCGACGACACCCCGGCCTTCGCGGTGGGCGCGCGGCAGGTCTACCGGTTCGACGCGCCCGCGGCGCAGTCCGGTATCGCCTCGCTGACCGCGATCGTCGGCCCCGCCATGGCGCCCGGGCCCACCGACGCCCTGCTCGGCCCGCGCGTTCCCACGGTCTCGGTCACCGCCGATTCGGGCGCCGCCGAGCAGATCATGCGCGAGACCCTGCCGCTGCTGCGCTGAGACGGGCGCGGTCACAACGTTCTGGGAACGACCGGCGCGAGATGTTTGCGACCTGGTTGCCCCGGCGGGCAGACTCGATGGTCGGGCGCGTGTCCGAGCCCGGCTCCGTCGAGGACAGGGGTGCTGATGGACCGCAGGATGGCGCTGGCCGCTGCCGCGTTGCTCGTCTGTGCCGGATGCGGCGACGACGAGGGTTCGGCACCCGACTACCACACCTTGCCGCCGCCACCGGCCCCCGTGATGCCCGCCCCGCCACCGCAGTTCTGGTCGCAGGTGCCGCAGGATCAGGCCGGGCGCGACGCGGTGGCCCAGGCGACCCGCCAGGTCGACGTCTGCGCCGTGCTGCCCCGCGAGGCGCTGGCACCGCTCGGCGAGGTCACCGGCGTCACCGTCGGCCTGGACTCGTGCCGGGCGATCCTGGGCAGCGCCACCTCCGGTGCGGGCACCACCCTCACCTGGCATGCCACCCTGCTCTCCGGCCTGACGCCGGGCGGCCGGGGTGTCACCAAGCAGCTCGGCGACGTCACCGTGCGCCTGGTCCCCGACCGCGACGCGGGCGAGCCCCGCTCGTGCGGCGCGACCGCGCACTTCCCGGCCGGCGCCGCGTTCTATCTCGGCCTGTCCACGCCGCCGGGCCGGAATCCGTGCACGGTCGCCGACGAACTGGTCCCCGGCATGATCGACCGCTGGCGGCAGTCACCACCCCAGGGCACCTCCCCCGACACGGTCCCGACCGTGCTGCTCGGCGCCGACCCGTGCGCGGTCCGCACGAAACTCGCCGACACGGTCCCCGACGACGAACAGCGCCTGACCCAGTGCCTGTTCGGCTACCGCGGCGAGAAGATCACCGTCGGCTACGAGTACCGCGTCCCCGCCTACCTGGCCGCCAACAGCACCGAGGAACACATCGACGGCCGCGTCGTGCACCGCTCGGTCTCGGTCTACGACAACCGGATTCCGATCTACACCGCCGCCGTCGGCCCCGAGCTCCCGGCCGAATCCACCGCCTTCGGCCGCCGCATCCCCATCGTCGAAGTCGTCGCCGCCACCGACGACGTCGCCAGGGACGTCATGTCCCGCGCCCTCACCCTGTTCCCCCAGAGCTGACCGGTCCGCCTCAGATGCCGAGGACGAGTTTGGCGGTGGTGAAGTAGATGATCAGGCCGGTGGCGTCGACCAGGGTGGTGACCATCGGGGCCGAGACGACGGCGGGATCGATCCGGAACTTCTTGGCCAGCAACGGCATCGTGCCGCCGATGGTGGCGGCCCAGCCGCAGATGATGACCAGGGTGATGGCGACGACGACGGCGATCTTGGGGCCGACGAAGAGCGTGCCGATCAGCAGGCCCGCGGCGGCGAGCATGCTGCCGAGCACCAGGCCGACCCGGCATTCCCGCCAGATCACCTTGAACAGGTCCGAGGCCCGCACCTCGCCGACGGCCAGGGCGCGCACGCACGCCGTCGCCGCCTGCGCGCCCGCGTTGCCGCCCGCACCGATCAGCAGCGGGATGAACAGCGCCAGGCTGGCCGCCTGCTCGAGCGTGGTGGAGAAGATGTCGGTGACACTGACGGTCAGGGTGGCCGCGAACAGCAGCAGCATCAGCCACAGCGCCCGGTAGCGCGCCAGCTGGAACACCTTGGCGGCCATGTAGTGGCCCTCCCACGGCGCCGAACCGGCCTGCTTGGCAACGTCCTCGCTGTCGGCGGCCTCGAGCACCTCCATCGCGTCGTCGATGGTGAGCAGCCCGACCACCCGGTCCTCGCTGTCGACGACGACCAGGTTGATGTCGTTGGTGGAGCTCATCAGGCGCGCGGCCTTCTCGGCGGAGTCGGTGGCCCGCGCGAACGCCGGTTCGGTGACGACGAGTTCGGACACCATCGCGTCCGGCGCGTGCAGCACCAGCTCGCGCAGCTCGACGATCCCGGTGAGCCGGCGCCCACAGTCGACGACCGGCAGCGTGTACACCGTCTCGGCGTTGCCGCCCTTGGCCCGCACCCAGGACAGCGCCTGCGCGACGGTCAGATTGTCCGGCAGCGCAACGACTTCCGGCGTCATGTACTGGCCGACCGAGCCCTCCGGGTAGCCGAGCAGCGCGGCGGTCATCCGGCGCTCGCGCGGGCTCAGCCCGGCCAGCACCTTCTTGGCCACCTTGGCCGGCGCCTCGTGCAGCATGCGGGCGCGGTCGTCGGGGTCCATCGCCTCGACCAGATCGCGAAAGCTCTTCTCGCGCAGGCCCTGCAGGATCTGCTGCTGGTCGACCGGCTCCAGTTCCTCGAAGACGGTGATCGCGCGGTCCTTGTCGAGCAGCCGGAACACGACACCGGCCTGCACGGCGTCCATCCGGGCCAGCGCGTCGGCGATGACGTGCGGCGGGCGGTTGTCGAGCCACTCCATGGCGCCGTCGACCCGGTGGGTCTCGACGAGGTGGCGCACCGATTCCGACAGGATCTCCAGCGCCTCGGTCACCGAGTGGTCGTCGGTGCCGGACCGACGGTGCTGCTGCGGCGAATCCGCTTCCGGCACAGCGGAATCGGCGGGTACGTGACGTGCTTCGACGAGGTCGATCTGCGACATGGGAGAGTCCTCTGGCGCGACAGCGCGCATGCTCGCGGCGCGGCCGCGGGGATGCTACGAAAGTGGATCGGGAGACGGTGTTGCCCACCGCGGGCGTCCACCACCACGGCTGTCACGCGCAGCCGAACCAGATCGGCCGAGAATCAGCGAGAGAGCGAAGGGGCGACGCCGCGCGGCCTTCGACTGGGGGGTTCGCTGCGCATCGCAACACCACCTCCTCGTCGTCGCTGCAGGCCATCGCCGCTGCAGATCGCTTGGAGTACCCACCCGGGCACACCCTTCCACCAGCAGGGTACATGCGGAGCCCAGACGTTTCATCTTTACACTGACGTACCACTGGTCACAGTGACCTCGATCACACTTCCCGGGGCAGTCCGGCCACGATGGTGTCGACCGCCCGCTCGGCGAGGCCCCACAGCTCGGCGCGGTCGAGATGACGCAGCGGCCCGCGCAGCGCGAGCTCGGCGAAGCCGTGCACGGTGGACCAGCAACTCCAGGTCGCGGCCGGGCGCGCCGCGGGCGCCAGATCGCCGATGTGGACCATCATGTCGAGCGCGTCGGCGAGGGCGAGGTAGGCGGGCGAGTCGCGCACCGATTCCGGCGAGGTGTCGCCCGCACCGAAGAAGGCGACAGCGAACCAGCCCGGCTCGGTCAGCGCGAAGGCGATATAGCCGAGGCCGACCGCGCGCAGGCTGTCGCGCGGGGTGGCCGGGCTCCGGTCGGTGGCCATGCCGGTCGCCATCGCGGCCTCGATCGCCGCCGACACCGCGCGCAGCAGCGCCTGCCGGTCGGGAAAGTGCCGGTAGGCGGCGTTCGGGGTGACCCCGACCCGGCGGGTGACCTCGCGGATCGTCAGCGCGTCGGGACCACCGGCCCTGGTGAGCTCCAGCCCGGCCGCGACCAGCGCGGCGGCGAGATCGCCGTGGTGATAGGCCAACCCTTGAGCTCCCTCCGTCCGAAGTGTACGGTGTGAACATATCAAATGTGCACGCCGTACACATTCAGAGGAGTTGCCTCATGACCGCTTTGCCGACCATCGTCGATCGCGACACCTGGCAGGCCGAACTCGACGAGCTCCGGATCAGGGAGAAGGCCGCGACGCGTGAACTCGACGCCGTCGCCGCGCAACGGCGCAGGCTGCCCGCCGTCGAACTGCCCCCGTACACGCTGAAAGCCGAAGACGGGAGCGATGTTTCGCTCGCCGAGGTCTTCGACGGCAAGTCCCAGCTGATCACCTACCACCACATGTGGACCGACGGGAACACCTGGCAGTGCCCTGGCTGCACCGGCCTCACCGCGCAGTACGCCCGGCTGGATTTCCTCGCCGCCTACGACGCGCGCTTCGTCATCGTGACCCAGGGCCCGATCGAGGAGGCCCTCGCCTACAAGCGCCGCGTCGGCAACGCGATGACCTGGTACTCCACCCACGACAGCCCGTTCGGCGCCGACATGGGCGCGGGTCCGGGCGCCGGTTTCGCGGTGAACACCTTCCTGCGTGACGGCGATACCGTCTACCGCAGCTGGCACACCGACGGCCGCGGCACCGAACAGCTCGCCTACACCTTCGGCCTGATCGACGCGCTCCCCTACGGCAGGCAGGAGGAATGGCAGGACAGCCCCGATGGCTGGCCGCAGTCGCCGACCTACAGCCGCTGGCCGAGTTCCAAGGACATCGCCGCCGCCTACGGCGACCCGAACGCCTGACCGGCCGCGTCGAGATCGGCGCCGATCATCCGCTCGACCGCGGGCCAGTCGGGCGTGTGGTGCAGCCAGTCCGGCGCGGGGTCGGACTGTGCGCCGAACAGGTACAGCCGCGGCACGAGCCCGCGCAGCGCGCGGTGCACGTCGACGCGGTCGTCGATCATGTGGGTGATGCCCAATTCCGCACAGTGCGGCGCCTTGTCGGCGCGGGTGCGGCAGAACCGCAGGTGCTCGCGCGGGATGCCGGTGCGGGCGGCGAAGTCGTGGTGATCGAGCCACTGTCTGGTGCGTTCCTCGATCCGCGGGCCGCACTTGGAGATCACCCAGGCCCGGCCGCCGAAGCGGGTGACCAGGCGGGCCAGCACCGCGAAGGCGTGCGGGGTGGGTGGGGTGCTCATCGCCTCGGCGAAGCCGCCGGACAGGAAGACCGTGTCCGCGGCGCCCGGCGCGAGTGCCGCCCCCTGGATGACCCGGCCGAAGTCCACGCCGAGGCGTGGTTGTCGCATATCGTTCATACGGGTTCCAGCATGCCCGCCGGCGACGGTCACGCCAAGCGAATAACCGCCGGTCCAGGATTCAGCGCGCCGAGCGTTCAATAGTTGCCTCGGTGCGCGGCAGTGGGAAAAGTGGGCAGGGCAGCCGCGGTGCTAGGCGCCGCGACCTTCGGCTCGATCAACACACTGAGGAGAATCACGTGCGGTTCGGCATCTTCGTCCCCCAGGGCTGGCGGCTCGACCTGGTCGGTATCGAACCGGCGGACCAGTGGGCGGTGATGCGTGAGCTCGCCCAGCGGTTCGATACCGGCACCGAGTGGGAATCGATCTGGGTCTACGACCACTTCCACACCGTGCCGGTGCCGACCAACGAGGCCACCCACGAGGCGTGGACGCTGATGTCGGCGTTCGCGGCCAGCACCACCCGCGTGCGGCTCGGCCAGATGTGTACTGCCATGAGCTACCGCAACCCCGCCTACCTGGCCAAGGTGGCCGCCACCGTCGACCTGATCTCCGGCGGCCGGGTGGAGATGGGCATCGGCGGCGGCTGGTACGAACACGAGTGGCGCGCTTACGGTTACGGCTTCCCGTCGGCCGGTGAGCGGCTCGGGCGCCTCGACGAGGGCGTGCAGATCTTCCGGCAGGCCTGGCGGACCGGGCGGGCCACCCTCGACGGCAGGTACTACCAGGTCGACGACGCGATCGTGCACCCGAAGCCGTTGCAGGAGAACGGCATTCCGATCTGGATCGCGGGCGGCGGCGAGAAGAAGACGCTGCGGATCGCCGCCAAGTACGCCGACTACACCAACTTCAGCGGCGATCCGGCCGAGTTCACCCGCAAGTCGGAGATCCTGCGGCAGCACTGCGCCGAGGTCGGCACCGATTTCGGCGCGATCACCCGCAGCTCCAACTTCAACGCCATCGTCGGCAGCACCGAATCCGAAGTCCAGGAACGCCTGTCCGCCGTCATCGACCGCTACACCCCGTTCCTCGGCGCCGACGAGGCCAAGGCCCGCGTGCACGAGCAGTTCGACACGAGCGCCGCCGTCGGCACCCCCGAACAGATCGTCGAACGCCTCACCGCCGTCAAGGATCTCGGCCTCGACTACGCCATCGTCAACTTCCCCGAAGCCGCCTACGACACCTCCGGCATCGAACTCTTCGAACGCGAGGTACTCCCCGCCCTGCGCTGATACACCCCGCTCGCACCGGCCGTCGCGGCCGCCTCCGCTGTGTCCTTGACCACATCGGTAGTCGGCCGCTATGGTCTCACGCCAGGTACTTGGACATGCGTTCAAATGGACGCATGTCCACCAGTGGATCGAGGGACACTGATGGCGAGAGCAGGGATTCGACGGTGGCGGTCGCCGCGGTGGGGGCGATGGGCGGCGGTGTCCGCACTGGTGGTGGGGATGGTCGCGAGCGGCGGGGTGGCGCCGGTGGGGGCGGCGCCGGCGTTGACGCCGTTGCGGGCGCAGGGGGCGGCGCTGGTCGACGGGTTCGGGCGGACCGTGCTGCTGCACGGGGTGAACACCGTGGACAAGGACGCGCCGTACCTGCAGGCGGGTGACGGGTTCGCGCTGAGCGACGACGCGGCCGCGTTGCTCGCCCGGCACGGGTTCAACACGGTGCGGCTCGGGGTGTCCTTCGACGGCTTGATGCCGACCGAGGGCGTGGTCGACACGGCCTACCTCGATCGGGTCGAGACGGTGGTGGACACACTTGCCGCGCACGGGATCTACACCCTGCTCGACAACCACCAGGACGGGCTCTCGGAGATCTGGGGCGGCAACGGCTTTCCCGAGTGGGCGATCCGGGCCAGGCCGGGCGAGGGCGAGCCCAATCCCGGATTCCCGCTGTACTACCTGATGCCGAGCATGAACGCCGGCTGGGACGAGGTCTGGAACAACACCTACGGCGTCCTGGATCATCTCGGGACCGCCCTCGGCGCGCTCGCCGAGCGGCTGAACGGGCGCGCGAGCGTGCTCGGCATCGAGCTGCTCAACGAACCCTGGCCCGGCACACCGTTTCTCACCTGCTTCCCGGACGGCTGCCCGGACTTCGACGCCAAGTACCAGCGCGCCCTGCAACGGCTGACCGACGCGGTGCGGGCCCGCAACGGCGCGGTGCCGGTGTTCTGGGAGCCGAATGTCACCTGGAACGAGACGATGCCGAGTCATCTCGGCAAGAATCCGCCGATCACCAGCCCGAACATCGTGTTCGCCCCGCACGACTACTGCATCCCCAGCCAGCTCGCCATCTACCTCGGACTCCCCGAGGAACTGCGCGCGGTGTGCTCGGTGCAGCAGGACAAGACCTGGTCGAACATCGATTCCTTCACCGCCCGCACCGACATCCCGACCATGGTCACCGAATTCGGCGACGGCGATCCGACCGTGCTGCGCAACACCACCACCCGCGCCGACGAGCGCTTCGTCGGCTGGCACTACTGGCATTACCGCGGCACCGACGGCGACCCCTTCCGCGGCGACCTCGGCCGCGAACTGGTCCGCACCTATCCCCAGGCCACGGCGGGCACCCCGGAGGCGATGGTCTTCGATTCGGCCACCGGCGATTTCGCCTATCGCTACCGTCCGGGAACCGCGTCGGCGCCGACCGAGATCTACGTGTCCGACCTGGCCCTGCCCGACAGCTACGAGGTGCGGGTGAGCGGCGGCCAGGTGACCTCGGCGGCCGGGGCGCGCGTGGTCACCGTGGTGGCCGACGGCACCGCACCGGTCACCGTCCACATCCACCGGCCCGGATCGTCGGGCGCCGAACTGCCCGACGGCAACAGCGGCAGCGGCAGCGGCTCGGCAGCGGGCCTGCCACGCATTCTCACAGGCTCGGCGGGCTAGTCGTGCCGCCCGGGCCCGCTGCCACTTCCCCGGTAGCGGGCCGGGCGGCACCCACTCTCCGAGGCACCGCACCGGCAGCGAGTCATCCGATCATTCGAAGGACATCAACCGCGTCATCCATGCGATAGCGGGAAGCCAGGATCTTGAGTGCATCCTCTACGGTCACCACAGGATTCCGATATCTCCGCAGCATGTTCTACAGCGCATGCGTGGCGATCTCCGGCGAGGCCGGTATCCGCGCGCGGAACCGATGCAAGCGCCGGCACAGGCGATCAGGCCCAGCCGGCCTCGTGGGCGGGGACGGTGCCGTCGGCGATTGCCGCGACCAGCTGGGCGTGGTCGCGCGCGTTCTGGTCGGCGTAGGCGCGGGCGAAGTCGACCAGGGCGGTGTCGGTGCGTTCGCTGCGGCCCAGGTAGTCGGCGATGCGGGCGGCGTCGCCGGAGCGGGCGTGGGCGCGGGCCAGGACCCGGGCGCACGCGGTGGCGAACTGTTCGAGTTGCGGTGCGACGAGGGCGCCGTCGGCGGTGACCTTCATGTCCCGGAACTGGCGGACGTAGAAGTCCATGCCGTCCACGCGGGTCCAGCCGAGGAATTTGTCGGTGGTGGACTGCAGCATCCGCTGGCCGTGGGCGACCCGCGAACCGTGGTTGTCGTAGCGACTCGGCGCCAGGAAGTCCTCGTACACCGAGCGGCCGGCCTGCTTGACCTGGATGAAGAACGGGTCGCCGGTGCGGCGTTCCTCGAGCAGCGCCAGGTAGACCCGCATGCCGACGCTGCCGACCCCGACCACCTGCCGCGCGACATCGATCACCCGGAACCGCGTCAGCAGCGACCAGATGTGGTCGGGCACCGACTCGGCGTAGTCGTGCACGACCGCACCGACGAGCCTGCGCTGGTCGGCGCCGACGGCCACCCGGAACGGCGGGAGTTCGGTGATCCGCCGTCGCCCGTCCCGGATCTCGGTGAACTTGCCGAACGCGCCCCGGCTGGTGCGTTTCACCGTTCCGCGCCGGATCTCCTTGCGCACCAACTCCTGTGCGCGCGGGCCGAAGTAGCCGAGAAAGTCCTCGGCGTCGACCCGCTCGTACCAGATATCGAGTTCCGGGGTGCGCGCGTACTCGGCCATGGCGGCCCGGTAGGCGACCGAGGCCGCCGCCACCGCCGCGTCCGACCGAGCGGTGGGCACCCCGTTGTCGCGGCCGAGCACGACGAGGGAGGCCACCAGGCGCAGCAGGTCCCACTCGAACGGACCGGGCAGCGTCTCGTCGAAATCCCGCAGGTCGAACACGAGATTGCGCTCGGGACTCGCCCACATGCCGAAGTTCAGCACGTGCGCGTCCCCGCACAGCTGCACCCCGATCCCGGTATTCGGCCGCGACGCCAGGTCCGCGGCCATGATCGCGGCGGCCCCGCGATAGAACGTCCACGGCGAGGCCGCCATGCGCGCCATCCGGATCGGCACGAGATCCGGTGCCCGCAGCGCGTTCTGCGCCAGCACAGTCGCCAGCGCGTCGTGCCCACGCCGCTCCGGATCCCATGCGCCGAGGTCCGACCGCGGCACGATCTTGCGCGAATCCCGGCCGCGCCCACCACGTTCCGGCCGTTCGATCCGCTCGCGTGGTGCCAACGCGAGGTCGAGCCCGTCCCCCACCGTCTTCCCGTGCTCCGCTCCGGACATGCGGCCTCCTCGACCTCGGTTCGACGAACTGCGCTTCGGCACAACAGAGCTCCGGTTCCTACCGTATCCGGCGGATTCCGGTACCGGCGCCGCCTCGCCGCGGCGCGGCGACCTGGGCCTTCCGTGGACGGCAAGGTCGGCACCCGGTGCTTGTTAAGCGACATCGACCACGCTGGGCCCCATGAGCACGACGACAGCGACCCGGCGCGCCGAGCGGACCGGTGGCTACGAGCGCGACGCCGACGGTCGCTTGACCTTCGTCCGGCCCGAGAGCTTCGAGCCACAGCGGCCGAAGAACGAATTCCCGCTCACGGGACGCACTTACGCCGGCGACGAGACCGGGGTGATCCCCGCGTTCCTCATCGACATGGCATTGCACGCCGCCATCGGTGTCACCGCCTGGTACGTCGCGACCGGCGCGACCGCCGTGCTGTACGGCATCGCCGCCTGGCTCGGCGCTTCTTTCCTGCACCGCACGGTGGTCCAGCGGTACACCCGCACGACGATCGGCAAGTGCTCGTTCGGCCTGCGGCTACGCCACGCCGACGGCAGCGACCCGACGCTGTGGCAGCTGATCGGCCAGTGGTTCCGCGGCGGCTGGTGCTGCTTCGACATCTTCGGCAGCATCGGCTGAGGAACGCGTTTCAGCTCTCGGCCCCAGGTTTGGGATCGTTCGGTTTCGCCAGGTCCTCTACGCAGTAAGTGCAAGATGGTTTGAACACGCCCTTGTTCGTGTGATGGCGTGTGTGCGCGTTGCGCTTACTTGACGGCATCGGTCGACCCTTCCGAACAGCAGACATCTTCGCCCGAGTCTCGGCGCTGGCCTTCCGCCCGAAGTTCGGATTTCCAGCGCCCGTTCTCATCTCCGAAAGACGTCTACGCGATTCCTCCGACATCACCCGGCCGAATCCAGGGTGTTCCGGACCGAATTTCCCATAGTTGGGATTGGCTTCGCCGGAGTTCATACCCTTACGTTCAGCCGACCATTTCGCCCGTTGCGCGGCCGAGTGCGTGTGCCCGAAAAATGGTGCCGCCTCGCCGAACCGTCGCAAGCCCGGACGGCCAGTCGCCCTGATCCGCGCCGCCTCCCGCATTTCCGTAGTCCAGATCACACCCGTTGGCCCCAGTCCCCCGGCGGCCAGGTTGAGCAGCGGCTGACCCTCTCTCCGCAGATACGCGATCCACTCGATCTCCGCGCGGCCCAAACGATCCAGCCCGTAGACCCAATCGAGGACGTCGGCGATTACATCGTCGCGATTCTGCTTGCGCAGCCAGTCGTAAAAGGGAGTCTTCCGACCAGCGCGAGCGACTCGAAAATGCTCGCGAAGTCGTACATTCTCCGACTTTGTAGTCAGCCCGATATACCGATAATCAAACTCAGTACGGAGACGCACTCCGTAGATGACACCATAACGCGGCTTACCCATCGGACCCCCGTACCGAGTTTGTTATCGATTGATTACAACATGCAGCTGACGCAACCCTCCACGGACGTGCCCTCGAGGGCCAGCTGGCGCAGACGGATGTAGTAGAGCGTCTTGATGCCTTTGCGCCAGGCGTAGATCTGAGCCTTGTTCAGGTCGCGGGTGGTGACGGTGTCTTTGAAGAACAGTGTCAGTGACAGGCCCTGGTCGACGTGCTGGGTGGCCGCGGCATACGTGTCGATGATCTTCTCGTAGCCGATTTCGTAGGCGTCGTCGTAGAACTCGAGGTTGTCGTTGGTCAGGTAGGGGGCCGGGTAGTAGACGCGGCCGATCTTGCCTTCCTTGCGGATCTCGATCTTCGACGCCACCGGGTGGATCGAGCTGGTGGAGTGGTTGATGTAGGAGATCGACCCGGTCGGCGGGACCGCCTGCAGGTTCTGGTTGTAGATGCCGAACTCCTGCACCGAGGCCTTCAGCTCACGCCAGTCGTCCTGGGTGGGGATGCGCACGCCCGCGTCGGCGAAGAGCTGAGCGACCTTGTCGGTCTTGGGTTCCCACGCCTGGTCGGTGTACTTGTCGAAGTACTCGCCGCTGGCGTACTTCGACTCAGCGAAGCCGCCGAACGCGCTGCCGCGCTCCTTCGCGATCAGGTTCGAGGCCCGGATCGCGTGGTAGACCACGGTGTAGAAGTAGATGTTGGTGAAGTCGACGCCCTCTTCGGAGCCGTAGTGGACCCGCTCGCGTGCCAGGTAGCCGTGCAGGTTCATCTGACCGAGGCCGATGGCGTGGGACTCGTTGTTGCCCTGCTCGATCGAGGGCACCGAGTAGATGTGGGTCTGGTCCGAGACGGCGGTCAGCGCGCGGATCGAGGTCTCGATCGTCTGCCCGAAGTCCGGCGAGTCCATCGCCTTGGCGATGTTGAGCGACCCCAGGTTGCAGGAGATGTCCTTGCCGACCTTCGAGTAGGACAGGTCGTCGTTGAACTCCGAGGGGGTGGAGACCTGCAGGATCTCCGAGCACAGGTTCGAGTGGGTGATCTTGCCCTTGATCGGGTTGGCCCTGTTCACCGTGTCCTCGAACATGATGTACGGGTAGCCCGACTCGAACTGCAGCTCGGCGATGGTCTGGAAGAACTCGCGCGCCTTGATCTTCGACTTGCGGATGCGCTTGTCGTCGACCATCTCGTAGTACTTCTCGGTGACGTCGACATCGGCGAACGGCTTGCCGTAGATGCGCTCGACGTCGTACGGCGAGAACAGGTACATGTCCTCGTTCTTCTTCGCCAGCTCGAAGGTGATGTCGGGGATCACCACGCCCAGCGAGAGCGTCTTGATGCGGATCTTCTCGTCCGCGTTCTCCCGCTTGGTGTCGAGGAAGCGGTAGATGTCGGGGTGGTGCGCGTGCAGGTACACCGCGCCGGCGCCCTGGCGCGCGCCCAGCTGGTTGGCGTAGGAGAACGAGTCCTCCAGCAGCTTCATGATCGGGATGACACCCGAGCTCTGGTTCTCGATCTTCTTGATCGGCGCGCCGTGCTCACGGATGTTGCTCAGCAGCAGGGCGACACCGCCGCCGCGCTTGGACAGCTGCAGGGCGGAGTTGATCGAGCGGCCGATCGACTCCATGTTGTCCTCGATGCGCAGCAGGAAGCAGGACACGGGCTCGCCGCGCTGCTTCTTGCCGGAGTTGAGGAAGGTCGGGGTGGCGGGCTGGAACCGGCCGTCGATGATCTCGTCGACCAGCTTGTCGGCCAGTACCTCGTCACCGGCGGCCAGGGTCAGGGCGACCATGACGACGCGGTCCTCGAACCGCTCCAGGTAGCGCTTACCGTCGAAGGTCTTGAGCGTGTACGAGGTGTAGTACTTGAACGCGCCGAGGAAAGTGGGGAACCGGAACTTCTTGGCGTAGGCCCGCTGGAACAGGCTCTTGATGTACTCGCGGCTGTACTGCTCGAGGACCTCGGCCTCGTAGTAGTTCTCGTCGACCAGGTAGTCGAGCTTCTCGTCCAGGTTGTGGAAGAAGACGGTGTTCTGGTTGACGTGCTGCAGGAAGTACTGGTGCGCGGCCTCGCGATCCTTGTCGAACTGGATCTTGCCGTCGGGGCCGTACAGGTTCAGCATCGCGTTGAGGGCGTGGTAGTCGAGGACCTCGCCCGCCTCGCCGCGCACCGCGGCCTGCTCTAGGCGGGCAGTCTTGCCGGTCGGTGCTGTGGTTGCTGTTGCCAAAACAATCCCAATCCCTCTCGGACGCGCGCGACGTCCTCAGCGGTTCCCATGAGTTCGAAGCGATACAGGTACGGCACCCCGCATTTTCGCGAGATGATGTCGCCCGCAGCGCAATAGGTATCGCCGAAGTTCGTGTTGCCGGCCGCGATCACCCCGCGCAGCAGGGCGCGGTTGTGCGGGTCGTTGAGGAACTTGGCGACCTGCCGCGGTACGAGGTCCTTGTCGGACCGTTGGCCCCCCATGACGTGCCGACCACCCCCGTAGGTGGGGGTGATCAGCACGTAGGGTTCGTCGACGCGCAGCGATTCAGCGGTGTGCAGTGGAAGCCGAGTAGCCGGCAGACCCAGCTTCTCGACGAAACGACGAGTGTTCTCCGAAGCGCTGGAGAAGTAGACCAGCCCGCCCGGAGTCGTCCGTTCGGGCATGACGCCTCCTTCCGGCGAAGGTCCTAAGCGGCCGCGACGGCGAGCGACTTGATGCGGTCGGGGCGGAAGCCCGACCAGTGGTCGTCACCGGCGACGACGACGGGAGCCTGCAGGTAGCCGAGCGCCATGACGTAGTCACGCGCCTCGGCGTTCTCGGAGATGTCGATGATCTCGTAGTCCACCCCGGCCTTGTCGAGCGCCTTGTAGGTGGCATTGCACTGGACGCAAGCGGGCTTGGTGTACACGGTGATGGTCATCTAGGTTCTCCCTCTCCTATGCCTGATCCACAGCCTGTGATCCGTATGCAGTGCACGAACGGTGATGCTGCGCAAACTCCTGGATCTGGCGAAGAAAGCCCTGCTCGTAACCCCTTCCCTTGGGCCCGATCAGTGGTGGCTTCACACCGTCTTCCAGTACTGGAGACACTACACCTAGTGGCCGACAGATTGGAACAACACAAGGTGTTGCGAGTCGCACAGATGTAATTCCCCTGCCGTAAGTCCCAGGACGCGCGATCGACACGCTGGGAAAACAGTGGTCCAGATCACGATTCTGCATCCCGGCGAGTCCTCAGCAAACTTCGCGGGACACGCGAAAGGGGCGTCGCGTCCACACCGGACGCGACGCCCCTTTCGAGCCGACAGGCAGCTTACGCCGAGACCAGTGTCCCGTTCGCAGCGGCAACCAGTTCGTGCACGGTCGCGCCGAGCTGGGTCAGCGCCTCGGCGTCCTGGGCCGGGTGGGTCTGGCCGAAACGCTCGCCGATGGTGCCGAAGCGCGCGTGCGCCGCCTCGACGACGACACCGCCCGCGACACCGATCGCCTTGACCGCGTCACCATGGGCCCACTCGGCGGCCCTGGGGCTGATGGAGGCGCTCACGACCGCGACCGGCTTGCCCTTGATCGCGCCCGCGGCGTACGGGCGGGAGGCCCAGTCGATGGCGTTCTTCAGCACGGCGGGCAGGGTGCCGTTGTATTCGGGGGTGACGAGCAGGACGGCGTCCGCCGCGGCGACGGCGGCGCGCAGCGCCTCGGCCTGCGCGGGGACCGCGCCGGGGACGTCCAGGTCCTCGTTGTAGAACGGGATCTCCGCGAGACCCTCGTAGATCGTGATGTCCGCGCCCTCCGGCGCGGTCTTCACCGCGGCCTCGGCGAGCTGGCGGTTGATCGAGCCCGCGCGCAGGCTTCCGACGAGAGTGAGGATGCGGGTCCCGGCCATGACGACTCCTGGTGTACTCAGTGGGATGATCGAAGTTTCATCAGGCATTAACCGGACCCCAGTCCGATTACTTCCCGCGGAGGACGTGTGAGCGGCGTGAGCTACAGCACACCCAGGTCGGACGAGCCGCCGCTGCTGCCGATCGGGCCGCCGCGGCCCGGCGAGGCCGAGCCGATCGAGCGCGCCGACGCCGCGCGCAACCGCGCGCTGCTGCTCGACGCCGCCCAGCAGCTGGTGCGCGAGCACGGGGTCGCCGGGCTGACCATGGACGCGGTCGCCAAGCGCGCCGGCGTCGGCAAGGGCACCGTCTTCCGGCGGTTCGGGAACCGCACGGGCCTGATGCTGGCCCTGCTCGACCACTCCGAGCAGAAGTTCCAGGCGGCGTTCATGTTCGGGCCCGCGCCGCTGGGCCCCGACGCGAGCCCGGTCGAGCGGCTGATCGCGTTCGGGCGGACCCGGCTGCTCGACATCGAGGTCGAGGGCGACCTGCACCGGGCCGCCGAGGAGAAGGGGCGCTTCGGCGGCGGGCCGTACGGCCTGCACAAGGCGCACGTCGCGCTGCTGTTGCGGGAGGCCGGGGTCACCGGGGAACTGCCGCTGGTCGCCGACACCCTGCTGTCGACGTTGTCCGCGGCGCTGGTCATTCACCAGATCGACATCCTCGGCTACACCCGCGCTCAGATCGGCGACAACTGGGAATGGCTCGTTCGCCGCGTCGTTTCCCCTGCCGCACAAGTAGAGTGAGGCGGCATGGGGACACTGCGTGAACAGATCATCGCCGAGTTGGGTGTGCTGCCGGAGATCGAGCCGAAGCAGGAGGTCCGCCGCCGCGTCGATTTCCTCAAGGACTACCTGAACTCCACCCCGGCGCGCGGCTTCGCCCTCGGCATCAGCGGCGGCCAGGACAGCGCCCTGGCGGGCAGACTGTGCCAGCTCGCCGTCGAGGAGTTGCGCGCCGAGGGCGTCGAGGCGAAGTTCCTCGCCGTGCGCCTGCCCTACGGCGTGCAGGCCGACGAGCACGACGCGCAGATCGCCCTGAACTTCATCGACCCCGATCGGTCGGTCGTGGTGAACATCCGCCCCGGCGCCGACGCGGTGGCCGCCGAGGTCGCCGGTGCGCTCGACCACGAGCGGCTGCGTGACTTCGTGCGCGGCAACATCAAGGCCCGCGAGCGGATGGTCGCCCAGTACGCGCTGGCCGGGCAGGAGAACCTGCTCGTGGTCGGCACCGATCACGCCGCCGAGGCGGTCACCGGGTTCTTCACCAAGTTCGGTGACGGCGGCGTCGACCTGACCCCGCTCACCGGGCTCACCAAGCGCCAGGGCGCCGCGCTGCTCCAGGAACTGGGCGCCCCGTCGAGCATCTGGTCCAAGGTCCCCACCGCCGACCTCGAGGACGACCGGCCCGCCCTGCCGGACGAGGAAGCACTCGGCCTGCGCTACGCCGAACTCGACGACTACCTCGAGGGCAAGGACGTCACCCCGGAGGTCGCGGCCCGGGTCGAGACGATCTTCACCAACACCCGGCACAAGCGCACCGTCCCGGTGACTCCCCTCGACACCTGGTGGAAATAGCAGATCAGGGGTCGCAGATCGGCGCACCGACATTCGGCGCGGTCGCGCGCAGCAGGTCCCGGATGAGGTCGTAGTCCGGTTCCTTGCGGAAGCGCAGGCAGCCCTTGCCCATGTCCTCGCGGGCCAGGCGGTCGGCGAAGGCGGCGCGGATGTCGGAGCGCAGGAGATAGAAGGAGATGTACTGCTTCTGGCTGGCGAACGCGATTTCGCCGACACCGCCGCGTTCGTAGGCGGGCATGCCGTAGGCCATGACCTCGGTGAAGCCGGGAAGCTCGGCCAGGCACAGCGCGCGCAGCCGGGTCAGCGCCGCGCGCCGCTCGTCCGGGAGTTCGGCGAGATAGGTGTCGACGTCGGGCGCCGCGCTCTGGACCATCCGGCTAGCCGCCCGCGAACGGGGGCAGTACGTCGACGCGGTCGCGGAGCATGGCCGACGGGTCGCGGGTGAGTTCGTCGCCGATCAGGAAGGCGCAGACCCCGACGAGCGAGTCGACCTCGGTGCCGTAGGCCGCCGCCAGCGAGGCGCGCAGGTCGGCGACGGTCGCGCCGGTGGGCAGGTCGAGTGATTCGGAGTTCTTGCCGACCGCGTCGGCGATCGCGGCGAAGTAGCGGACCTCAACCACCGATGGCTCCCATCGTGCGTTCCGGGGGGACGAAACCGGCGGCGTCGATACCGTGACCGGCCCATTTCTGCCACATGGCACCGCGCCACAGCTCGGCGACCTCGTCGTCGTCGGCACCGGCGCGCAGCGCGGTCCGCACGTCGAACTCCTGGTCGCTGAACAGGCACGAGCGCAGCATGCCGTCGGCGGTGAGCCGGGTCCGGTCGCAGCTGTCGCAGAACTTGCGGGTGACCGTCGCGATGATGCCGACCGTGGCCGGGCCGCCGTCGACCAGCCACTTCTCGGCCGGCGCGGAGGGATCGACGCGTCCGGCCTCGGTGAGGGTGAACCGTTCGCCGAGGACGTCGAGCAGGTCGGCGGCGGTCACCATGTTGTTGCGGGCCCACTCGTGGTCGGCGTCGAGCGGCATCTCCTCGATGAAGCGCAGCTCGCACTGTTCGGCCAGGCACCACGCGAGCAGGTCCGGCGCACCGGCCAGGTTCTGCCGCATCAGCACCGCGTTCACCTTCACCGGCGCCAGCCCGACATCGCGGGCGGCGCGAATGCCGTTGAGCACCGATTCGAGCCGGTCCCGGCGGGTCAGCCGGGTGAAATCGACCCGGTCGACGGTGTCGAGGGAGACATTGACCCGGCTCAGTCCGGCCTCGGCCAGGGCCCGGGCCCGGTGCTCGAGGCCGACGCCGTTGGTGGTCATGGCCAGCGGGGTGTCGGGCACCGCCGCGTGACAGCCCGCGATGATCTCCTCCAGCTCGCGCCGCATCAGCGGTTCGCCACCGGTGAAGCGCACCTCGCGCACGCCCAGTTCCCGCACGGCGAGGGACACCAGCCGGATGATCTCGTCGGCGCTCAGCAGCTCCTGCCGTGGGATCGGCGGCAGGCCCTCCTCGGGCATGCAGTAGGTGCAGCGCAGCGAGCACTTCTCGGTGATGGAGACGCGCAGATCGCGCGCGACCCGGCCGAAGCGGTCGACGAGGAGCGGCGTCTCGGGCCGGCCGTCCAGGGAAGGCCGCTCCGATCGCACAGCGGGAATCCCCATTTCGACCAGCGTCATCTCTATAGTATGACCCGTCGGCCCCGACGTGAACCGTCCGGAGCGCCGATCTGTCACGAAGTCGACAGCTCACCGCCCGCGCCCGGCCGCGGTGAGCGATCCGGGCCGAACCCGCCGGTCGGACGGCGATTAGGCTGGCAGCATGACTCCCCGGCCCGCCACCGCGTCGGCGCGCAGCGTCGACGAGTACCGCGACACCGTCGCCGCGCTGCTGGCCCACCTCGCCGACCGCCCGGCCGCGCAGGTGGCGGTCCCCGACGCGCTCGGCCGCGTCCTCACCGACGACGTGCTGTCCCCGATCGATCTGCCGGTGTTCCGCAACTCGGCCATGGACGGGTACGCGGTGCGGGCGGCCGATGTGGCGGTCACGCCGGTCACCCTGCCGGTCGCCGGGGTCGTGGCGGCGGGCAAGCCGGGCGCCGAGCCGCTGCCCGTGGGCTCCGCGCTGAAGGTGATGACCGGCGCGCCGATCCCGCCCGGCGCCGACTGTGTCGTCCCGGTCGAGGACGTGCAGGCGGGCGAGGGCCGGATCGTGGTCGAGCGGGGCCGGGCCCGCGGTGAGTTCGTGCGGGAGGCCGGGACCGACGTGCGCGCCGGTGCGCTGGTCGCCAGGGCGGGCACGGTGCTCGCGCCCCGGCACATCGCCGCGCTGGCCGCCGTCGGTCTGGCGACCGTGCCGGTGCTGAGCCGCCTGCGCGCGGTCTGCGTCACCACCGGTGACGAACTCCGGCCCGCCGGGTCCGAGCTGGCGCCGGGACAGATCTACAACTCCAACGGGATCGCGCTGGCCGCGGCCCTGCGGGCCGACAGCGTCGAGGTCGTCGAGGTCGCGCACAGCACCGACGATCCGGCCGAGTTCACCGCGGTGCTGCGCGCCGCCGTCGCCGCCGCCGATCTGGTCTTCACCTCCGGTGGGGTGTCGAAGGGCGATTTCGAGGTCGTCAAGGACGTGCTGGGACCCCTGGGCGGGACGTTCGGTTCGGTCGCGGTGCAGCCCGGCGGACCGCAGGGCTACACCGTCGTCGACGGGGTGCCGGTGCTGAGCTTCCCCGGCAATCCGGTGAGCACCACCGTGTCCTACGCGGTGTTCGCCCGCGACGTGGTGCGGGCGCTGGGCGGGCTGCCCGCGCCCGCCACCGCCGAGGTGACCCTGCTGACGCCGGTGCGTTCGCCCGCGGGCAGGCGCCAGTATCTGCGCGGCCTGCTGACCGACGACGGCGTCGAAGTGGTCTCGGGTCCCGGTTCCCATCTCATCGCGGGCATGGCCTGGGCCGATGTGCTCGTGGATGTGCCCGCCGAGGTCACCTCGCTGCCCGCGGGTGTCCCTGTGCGAATCTTGACGCTATGAGCGAGTTGTCCCACCTCGACCGCGAGGGTCGCGCGCGCATGGTCGATGTCAGCGGCAAGGCCGACACCACCCGGATCGCCGTCGCCGCAGGCGAATTGCAGACCACGGCCGAGGTGGTCCGGCTGGTACGCGCCGAGGGGATGCCCAAGGCGGATGTGCTGTCGACGGCGCGGCTGGCCGGAATCACCGGTGCCAAGAAGACTTCCGAGCTGATCCCGCTGTGTCATCAGCTGGCGTTGTCGTCGGTGAAGGTGGAGTTCGGGTTCACCGAGACGACCATCACGGTCGAGGCCACCGCGAAGACCACCGGGCCGACCGGGGTCGAGATGGAGGCGCTGACCGCGGTCGCCGTCGCGGGGCTCACGCTGCACGACATGGTGAAGGCGGTGGATCCCGCCGCGGTGATGAACGGGGTGCGGCTGGTCACCAAAGAGGGTGGCAAGCACGGGCATTGGGTGCGACCCGAGGCGCGGACCGCGACGGCGTCACCGAGCGCGGCCGACCAACCGGTCGCCGGTGTCGAGGCACGCAGCGCCGTGGTCGTGGTCGCGTCCACCGGCGCGGCGGCGGGCACCAGGCTCGACACCACCGGCCCCGTTCTCGCCGAATGGCTCGGCGCACAGGGATTCTCGGTACGCGGCCCGCTCGTCTATGCCGACGCCGAGATCGCGGCGGGGTTGGCCGATGCCCTCACGGGTGCGCCCACACTGGTGATCACCACCGGTGGCACCGGCGCCTCCCCCACCGATGCCACCCCCGAGGCCACCCGCGCCGTCCTCGATCGCGAATTGCCCGGCGTCGCCGACGCCATCCGGCAGCGCGGCACGGCGAAGTTCCCGCTCGCGGCGCTCAGCCGGGGCGTCGCCGGGCTGGCGGGCCGCACCGTCGTGGTCAACCTGCCGGGATCGCCCGGCGGGGTGAAGGACGGGATCGCGGTCCTGGAACCCCTGTTGGACCATCTGCTCGCGCAAGTAGCCGGAGGCGGCGACCATGAATGACCACGGCGCGGTGCGCCTGACCGCGATCAGCGACCAGGCGCTCGATCCCCTCGCCGTCGAAAGTGCCGTCGACGGACCGGAATTCGGTGCCGTCGTGGTGTTCACCGGCAAAGTCCGCAATCACGACGGCGGTCAGGAAGTGACCGCGCTGGAGTACTCGGCGCATCCGCAGGCCGAACGGTTCCTGACCGACATCTGCGCCGACGTCGCCGCCGCGCACGGACTTCCGGTGGCGGCGATCCATCGCATCGGCTCGCTCACCATCGGCGACCTGGCGATCGTCGTCGCGGTCGCGGCCCCGCATCGGGCCGAGGCCTTCACCGTCTGCGCCGAGCTCGTCGACCGGATCAAGCACGAGGTGCCGATCTGGAAGCGGCAGCTGTTCGCCGACGGCCTGTCCGAATGGGTCAACGCCTGCGGCTGAGCGTCACCGCGGGGTGTAGCGCCAGACGCCGAGCATCGCCTGCTCGTCCATGAGGTCTTCGCCCTCGAAGACGGTGCCGCGCAAGCGTTCCAGCGCCGCGGCCTCGTCCAGGCCGCTGCCGATCAGCACCAGGTTCGACACGCGTTCCTCGCCGCGCCCCCAGGAGCCGGGGGTGAACACCACGTGCCTGCCGACCAGGTGCATCTCGAACTTGCGCCGCTCCCCCGCGACCGCGAAGGCCACGCAGCCCTTGGCGCGGAACAGGCCGGGCGGCGGATCCTCCAGGAAGGCGATCAGGGCGCGCGGGTCCAGGTCCCGCTTGCTGGTGAACGACACCGACGCGTACTCGTCGTGCAGGTGCCGGTGCGCCGGGTCGTCGTGATCGTGGTCGTGCTCGTCGAGCAGCGAGTCGAAACTCAGCTGCTGGGCCACCTTCGGTTCCGCGAGCACCCGCTCGTCGAAGAGCAGACCGGGATCGACCCGGCCGTGCGTCGTCGCGTAGACCGGCACCTGCCCCACCCAGTCCGACACCTGCGCGCGCAGTGCGGCCAGCGCCTCGGGTGCGACCCGGTCGGCCTTATTCACCAGTACGAGATCGGCCAGGCGCAGGTGCGTGACCAGTTCCGGATGCTGGGCACTGGTCGCGCCGAACAACTCGGCGTCGACCACCTCGACCAGCCCGCCGTACCCGATCCGGGGATTCGGGTTGGCCACCACCATGCGGATCAGGTTGCGCGGCTCGGCCAGGCCGCTGGCCTCCACCACGATCACGTCGACGGCGCTGCGCGGCTGCGCCAGGGTCGCGAACAGGTCGTCGAGCTCGGAGACGTCCACCGCGCAGCACACGCACCCGTTGCCCAGCGACACCATCGCGTCGACCTGGCCGGCCACCAGCATCGCGTCGATGTTCACGGCGCCGAAGTCGTTGACCACCACCCCGATCCGGGTGCCCCGGTTGTTGCGCAACAGCGAGTTGAGCAGGGTCGTCTTCCCCGACCCGAGAAACCCCGCAACGATCACCACAGGAATCACCGTGTCGATTGTGCCCGAACGGCCGCGGCCGCCGATCCCTGGGCGGGGTCGGCGGCCGCGGGCGCGTGCGGTTACTTCGTCGGGCCGAAGACCAGGCCGACGAGCGTGTAGGCGAGGTTGATCAGCTGACTGGTGATGGCGGTGTTGTCCATGCCCAGCGCCCTGGCCAGCGGCATCAGCAGGTTCATCACGGTGAGGATCGGGCCGCCGAGCGAACTCAGGTCGGGGGCCGACTCGTCCGGGGTGGACTGCTGCTGGTTCTTCGGCGTGGTGCCGCGCTCGCGCGGGGTGGGCGCGGGCGCCGCCGGAGCGCCGGGGGCAGCGGTGCGGACCTCGGCGGCACCGGGGATCGTCAGGTGCCCGCCCGAGCCGGTCGGCGGCTTCGCGGGCTGCTGCGCGGGAGCCTGGTCGGGAGCACCGCCGGGGACGGTCAGGTGACCGCTGGAACCGGCGGGGAGCCGGGGTTCGGCGGAGACCGGATCGCCCAGTGCCGCGCGGGCCGGGATGGCCGCGGGCTGGGCGGGGGCCGGGGTCGGTTCGGTGGTCGGCGGCTGAGCGCCATCGGGCGGCGGCGCCGACGCGTCGGCGGGCGGAGTGGCCGGGGTCGGCGGCGTACTCGTCGGGGCCGGAGTCTCGGCGAGCGCACCGGCCGGGGCGGGTGCGGCGGGAGTCGGGTCGGCCGACTGCGCCGGATTCGGGTTCGCCGCCGGGGCGGGGTCGACCGGATTCGGTGCCGGATCCGCGGGATTCGGGTTCGCCGCTGGCGCGGGAGCCGGATCCGCGGGATTCGGGTCCGCCGGCGCGGGGGCCGGATCGGCCGGATTCGGGTTCGCCGCCGGAGCCGGGGCGGGGTCGGCCGGGGTCGGATCGGCGGGGTTCGGGTCCGCCGCCTGGCCGGGTTGCGGGGCCGGGGTGGTCGGCGCGGCCGGGTCCGGAGCGGGGGTCGCGGCGGGGATACGGCCATCTGCGGGCTTCGAGTCCGGGACGGAGGCGGGCACCGTCCCCGAGACCGGCTTGTTGAGCAGGAAACCCACCACACCCGTCGCGATCGCGACGGCGTGCTTCAGCTGACCCTCGCGCGATTCGAGCAGCGCGGCGTCCTCGGCATTGGCGCCGTTGCCCATCTCCACGAAGACCAGCGGCACCTGGGTCAGCGCGGGCCCGGCCACATCGGCCCTGGTCTGCAGCCCATTGCTGACACCGGCATAGGTGGCCGACGGGAAACCGGAGGCGAGATAGGCGTCGCGGACGGACGCCGACACGGCGCGGCCCGCACCGGCCTGCGCCTGGTCGGCGAGCGTGTCGGGGATCGGCAGCTGCGGCACGATCAGATGGAAGCCGCGCTGCTCGGCGGGGGCGCTGTCGGCGTGGATGCTCACCGCGACCGAGGCGCCGGACTGATTGGCGGCGCGGGCGCGATCGTCGACGCAGCCGCCCCAGCCGGTGTCGTCGGCGCGGCTGAGCACCACCTCGGCGCCGAGCGCCTGCAGCGAGGCCTTCACCAGCTGGGCGACCTCCCAGTTGATGGTGTGCTCGGGAATGCCGTTGAGCGAGGTCATGCCGGTGGTCTGGCAGTCCTTGGTGCCACCGCGCCCGTTGTCGACCTGGCGGCTCAGATCCTCCGCGTGCGCCGTTCCCTGATGACCCGGGTCGAGGAAGATCGTCTTGCCCGCGAGCTGATCGCTGGCGGCGGGTTCCGGCGCGGCGTGCGCCGTCGCGGGCACCAGCCCCGTCAGCGACAGGACGACCGCGGCGGAGACGGTGGAGCAGAGACCGGCCTTGATGATGTTTGGTTGCATGTTCGGTCGGTGCTCCGGAACGGAGCACCCCTCCCTTCCCATTGGTAACACCAAACCCAGTGGTTCACTCTTGCAACGTGAGCAACTACAGAGCAAGCACCGTTACCGAAATGTGACGGGAGAAAAGGGCAGGTTAGCGCTGGTCAAACGCCCAGATCATGGGCCTCGTCGACCGAATCAGGCAACGTCGGGCAATTGCCGCAGCGAGCGCAGCGCGTAGTGCACGCGGGTCTTCACCGTCCCCACCGGCACCCCGAAGTCCGCGGCCACCTCCCGGTAACCGCGATCGTGCAGGATCACCTCGACGACCGCGGCCCGCTGCGGCTCGGGCAGCCGGGCCAGCAACTGATCGACCAGCAGGCCGTCGACGAGCCCGTCGGCGAAATCCGGTCGGCCGACGCAGGCGACCTCGGTGATGTCGTCCCAGCCGACGTCACCGGGCCGGGCGGCCCGCGCCCGCACGATATCGACGACGACATTACGTTCGATCGCCAGCAACCAGGTCCGCACGCTGCCTTTGCGCACATCGAAGTCGCGACAGGACCGCCAGCCGCGCAGCAGCGTCTCCTGCACGGCGTGCTCGGCCAGGCCGGGATCGCCCAGACTGCGCATCGCCCGCCAGTGCAGCAGGCCACGGTCGGCGGCCAGCACCTCGGCCAGCCCGTCGGGGGTACACAGGCGCGCGCAGTGCGCACCGCAGGAGTTGTCCTTCATATGGGGTTATCGCCGCGCACCGCCCCGATGACAACGAGCGACGTTAAGCCGCTCTTCAGAATCCTGCTGGCCCCGGACGCGACACTCGTTTCGCGAGCCCGGCCAGGGCCTGCTCCAGGAGGGGGGAGCAGGGCCGCCGGGCTCGCTCTTTTCCACCCATTCCCTGGCGCGAGCGGGAATCGGCGACGACAATCGCGGCGAGGGAGCGAGAAAACGTGGACATCCATGCATACCCGACCGACGCGCAAACGCCGGTCGACCGGGCCGAGGCCACCCGCCTAGCGGCCGACCACCTACCACCGCCGCAGCCGGACACCGAGCGGCGCATCGTCGAATTCGCGACCGGCTTCGTCGCCTTCGAGATCAGACCACTGCACGCACCCATCGACCGGCCACTTCCGGTCGGCGGCTCGGTGTACGTCATCGACAAGGCGACCGGCGCGGTGTCGTTCTGGCCGACCTATTCCTGCGCGGCGGTCGCGGACCGATATGAAGCCGGGCAGGTGATCGTCGAGGACGCCTGGCCCGATCAGGAGGACTGATCGAGGACATCGCCATTCCTCAGTCGCTGAACAGCCCTCGCGATCCGCGGCGTTTCCGAGCGTCCCGGCTGCTACCTAGTATCGGCCGTCGGCGGCTGCGGTCAGTCGGTCGGCCAGGGCGCGGACGGCGTCGTTGAGGGTGGCGGGGTGTTCGATGATGAACGGGCGGTTCAGGCCGGCGAGGAGGGCGGGGATCCAGTCGAGTCGTTCGGCGTGGATTCGGATTCGGACCCACGGGTCGGTGTCAGCGGGCCCGGAGTCGATCTCGTGCACGGTCGCGATCGTCGCGGGGAGCAGGGGGCGGACCTGGGTGAGTGTGCCCTGGACTCGGACCGATACCTCGTGCCGGTAGGGCGCGGTGGCCAAGGCGGAAAGCAGATGAGCGGCGGGCTCGAATTCGGCTGGCGGAGCGAATGTTCCGGGCTGGGTGATTACCGCGGTGATGCGGTCCAGCCGGAATTGGCGTAGTTCCTCGCTGTTGCTGTCCATCCCGGTCAGATACCACCGGCCGGAGTGGTCGACGAGCCCGTAGGGGTGCACGGTCCGGCTGCTGGACCGTCCGTTCCGGTCGGTGTACTCGATGGCGACCGGGTGCTGCTCGCGGGTGGCCTCGGCGAGCCGGAGCAGGACGGGGGTCTCGACCGGCACTTCCGGGCGCGCGTCGGCGGTGAATTCGACGGTGTCGATCAGGGCGTCCAGCCGGGCCGTCAGGTGTGAGGGGAGGACACGGCGGAGTTTGGCCGTCGCGCTGTCGGCCGCGCGGGTGGCCGCTGTCGGCCGGTCGGCGCCGCGGCCGGTGAGGAGCCCGAGGAGCACGGCCACCGCCTCGTCGTCGGTCAGCATCAGCGGTGGCATTCGGTAGCCGGGCGCGAGCCGGTATCCCCCGTAGCGGCCCCGCACCGATCGGACCGGGATCTCCAGGTCGGTGAGATGGGTGACGTAGCGCCGCACGGTGCGTTCATCGACGCCGAGCCGTCCGGCGAGTTCGCCGACGGTATGGGTACCGCCGGTCTGCAACAGCTCGAGCAGGGCCAGCACTCGGGCGGTGGGGCGCGTCATCGGGAAATTCTCGCATCAATACCGGGCGGAAACTGTCCGGTATCGGCTCTACCGTGGCGTGCGGCGGTGGAACCCTCCCCCGCATCCGACAGCAGGAGCACACCATGAAGCTCGTCTCGATCCGTCTGATCACCGACGACATCCAGCGGCTGGTCAGTTTCTATCGCCACGTGACCGGCGTCGAACCGAACTGGGCTACACCGGATTTCGCCGAGATCGTCACACCGGCCGGCACCCTCGCGATCGGCAGCACCCGCACCGTGGCGCTGTTCGCCGCGGGCAGCGCGCACCCAGCCGAAAATCACACGGCGATCATCGAATTCCTGGTCCCCGACATCGATGCCGACTACCGGCGGTTGCGCGACACGGTCGAGGACTTCGTCAACGAGCCGACGACGATGCCGTGGGGAAACCGGTCGCTGCTGTTCCGCGATCCCGACGGCAACCTGATCAACCTCTTCACCCCGGTCACCGCGCAGGCCGCAGCCGAGTTCGCCGACTGATATCCGCTCATCGGCATTGCGAGATGCCAAGTGCGACTTGGGCGCGTCATTCGCTGACGGAGATCGCGGCGTCGAGTTCCTGGAGAGCTTTGTCGTACTGATCGCGGTCGAACAGGAATGGGCCGAGTGCGGTGTAGTCACGAGTGGTGCGGTGGGGCTGTTCGAAGCAATCCCACACGACGAGGTCGCCGGTCAGGGTTATGCGCGTCAGTAGTGGCCAGCAGCCCATTTCCCCGCAGCTGCAGGCGAGTACGGGGGCTTTCTGCCGCATGACGTAGGAGGACCCGTGGAAATGGTCTATTGCTGGCTCCAACCGGAAGAACACTGGAACGAGGCCGCCATACGCGTCACCCGCAGGCTCCATGCCGGCGCAGATTTCGAAGGTATCGATGAGATCGGTCAGGGGGATGGTGTCGATGCGGGGCATGATCTGGTGGACGTCGGTTCGTCCGGGCGGTCCTGGGCGATAGTCGAACCCGATTTCGCTGATTGTTGTCGAACGCTTGCGTCGCAGGCGCTGGCGATCTCGGGCGGTCGACCCGACACCCGCGTGGCGGCGGGCGTCTGGGGTCTGGGCCCTTTCGGGGATCATCGCCCGAGGCGCACGACGCCCTTCTCAGTGGAAAGAATCATGGCGTCAACGTATCCAGGGCTCGTCCATCCCGCAAGGTGGACGACCGCCGCGCCGCCCAGTGGCCGGGTGAACTCGAACGCGCCGCGCCACCTGATCGAGTTCACCTGTTCAGGTAGGCGTTGATTCGTTCGCGGTCGTCGTCGGTGGCCGGAAGCTGGACGACAAGTAGCAGTTCCGGGTTCTCGACCAGGCGGAATTGGAAGAGTTCCAGGTCGATCGGACCTGCATCGGGGTGGTCGATGCCGATGGTGGTCGGCTGGAAGTCCTGGACCGGGTACTCCGACCACCAGGTACGGAATTCCGCACTGGCCGTGCTCAGTTCGGTTACGACCCGGGTCAGGCGTGGGTCGCCGGGGGTGTTGCCGAGCAGGACGCGGAACTGGCTGAGGATCGCTCGGGCGGCGGGTTCCCAGCGGCGCATCATGGCGCGGTTGCGGTGGTCGGTGTACATCCACCACAGCAGATTCCGGCGGTCGGGGGGCAGGGCGGCCGGGTCGGTGCGGATCCGGCTGAACGCGGTGTTCCATGCGACGAAATCCAGTCGCGCGTCGTGCACCACGGCGGGGGTCGGAGACATTGTGTCGACAAGCCTTTGCAGGCGCGAGATTTCGTCGCCGGTCTGATACCGCACGACCGGATCGGCGAACCCCGCGAGCCTGCGGAGCTGCCGGTGCTGGGTGGCGTCCAGATGCAGCGCCCGCGCAAGCGCGTCGACCACCTGCGGGCTGGCCGCGATCTTGCGACCTTGCTCGAGCCAGGTGTACCAGCTGAGGCTGACGCCGGCCAGCTCGGCGACTTCTTCCCGCCGCAGGCCCGGGGTCCGCCGCCGCCCGGGAGTCATATCCGCGGGGAGGCCGACGTCGGAAGGCTGTAACCGGGACCGGTGTGCTTTGAGGAACTCGGCGAGTTCGGTGCGGCGATTTTCGCTCATGGCGCTCCCGTTGTCTCGGCGAACAGTGATGTTCTGGGTAGCAGTATCGGTGCCAGGACCAGTGAGCGCTGGCGACTTACCGTCGTAGACGAGAGGTGATCGCGAAAGGTCATCCCGGACAAGGGAGTACGACGATGAGTAACGACAACGAACCGGTGCTGGTGATCGGCGCTACCGGGCAGCAGGGGCGGGCGACGACGACGGCGCTGCTCGAACGGGGAGCGCGGGTCAGGGCGTTCGTGCGGGATCCGGAATCGGCGGGGGCGCTGACGCTGCGGGCCGAGGGTGCCGAGCTGGTGGTGGGTGATCTGGACGATCCGGGCAGTGTGAAGGCGGCGCTGGACGGCAGCGGCAGCGTGTTCCTGATGCTGACCATGATGGAAGGTGTCCACATCACGGCGGCCGGGATCGCCGCGGAGCAGCGGCGGGGTGAGCTGGTGATCGATCTGGCTCGCGACAGTGGGATCGAGCATCTGGTGTACAGCTCGCTGCGGGGCGCCGGGGAGGACTCGGGGGTGGAGTACTACGCCGCCAAGACGCACCTCGAGGAGTACATCGCCGCGCAGGGCGTCCCCGCGACGATCCTGCGGCCGGTGTTCTTCATGGACAACTTCCGGTCGTTCAATCGCCCCGTGCTCGACGATTCCGGCACGCTGCTGGTGAATCTCGCTGTGCGCGCGGATATTCCGATCTCGCTGATCTCGGTCCGCGATATCGGCGCGTTCGCCGCGCTCGCCCTGACCCACCGCGCCGAGTACCTGGGACGCACGGTGTCGATCGCCGGTGACCGGCTGACCCCGCCGCAGATCGCCGAGGTCTTCGGGGCGGCGGCCGGACTGCCCGCACGCAGCGTGCAGGTGCCGATCGAGGCGGTGCGCGCCTTCGACGAGCAGGTGGGCAAGATGTTCGCGTACTTCAACGAGAGCCCCGACGAGCCGCTCGACCTGGCCGCGCTGCGCACCGCCCACCCCGGGCTCCAGGACCTGGCTACCTGGGTGGCGGCTACCGGCTGGCGGCCGTGATCGGGCGGCGCCGGGCCGCGACGACTCCGAGCACCGTGAGCGTGAGCGTCAGCACGCCGAACCAGTCGCCCCAGCGGGCGTACGGCGTGCCGGCGGTGCTGGTGCCGAGATCGGTGATCGCCATGCGGGTTTCGGTGATGCCGGTCTCGACCGAGACGTCGACGCGGCCCTGCGCGTCGACGCCGAGCAGTTCGCCCAGCTGCGCGGGCCGGGCGATGGCGATGCCGGATTCGACGGCCCGCACGACGGCCATGCGGCTGTGCAGCCAATGGTCGACGGTGAAGTCCAACGCAGGAGCGAGCAGGACGGTCGCGCCGTTCGCGCGGTTCTCGCGGACGAGGTCGGGGTGGTCGAGATCGGCGCAGATCGCGAGGGCCCATGGGCGGCCGGGTACCGGCACCACGGCCCGGCCTACCTGCAAGCCTGCTTCGAGGCCGGGCACCAGATACCTTTTGGCATAGATGGTTTCGCCCGGATAGGCGATGGCGGCATTGACGGTGCCGCCCTGCTGTTCCAGTTCCAGCCCCACCACCACATGCACCCCGCGCCGCCTGGCGACGTCGTCCAGTGGCCCACTCAGCCGAGCCAGATCAGAGGACGTTGCGTGCCAAGCCTTCTCGGTCAAGACGACGACCTCGGCGCCCTGATCGGCCGCACGCTCGACCATCGTCACCGCCTCCGCGATCATCGCCGCGCCGGAAGCGGAGCCAACCGGTACGTACAGAGGCGGTTGCGCCAGCGCAACGAGGGCGACCCGGACGACGGGCCCCTCAGCGGTCGAGCACACAGCACCCGCCGCGCCGGCGCCGAGCGCCAGGACAGCCGCGATACCGATAGTCCAACGCCGCCTTATTCTTCGAACCTCATACGGTGTCCTGGAGGGGCCGTCACCTGTCCGCCACCGCGTGCTTCGCGTCCGAGGCACTGTCACAGCCACGATGACAGCGGGCACCGCGAGCAGGAGGAAGGTGATGCCCGCGACGCCGGTGACCGCCGCGATCCGCACGATCGGTCCCACCTCGGCCTGGGAGTAGCCGATGCTCCACCACGCGCCGACCCCGCCGACCAGGCGATACAGGTACTCGGCGCAGGTCCAAGCGGCGGGGAAGGCGAGTGCCGCGAGTCCGATTCGCCCGCGGGTGAGCAGCCTGCGGAACAGCAGGACGCACGCCCCGTAGGCGAGGGCGCTGCCGCCCAGCAGCACGGCGGCGGCGAGGATCGGCTGTTCCAGTGTCCGCACGAAATACGGCCAGTAGCGGGCGGTCCCGCCGAGCCAGGACAGTGCCGCCGCCGCGTACACGGCCGGGGCGGGGTAGCGCGGTGCCAGCCACAGCACCGGCAGCGGGGCGAGGAACGCGACCAAGGGAATCGGGTGCAGGCCGGTTCCCACCGCCCACAGCCCTGCTGAGATCACCGTGGCAGCGCACCAGATACCCACGTGGACAGATCTTTTCGTCGAGAGGGTCACTGCTCGATGATCGGCGGCGAGCGGTACCGCGCACATCGCCCTGGCGAGCGGTCCCGCCTCCCTCCCGCGAGGGAGATCAGCGTCCCGGCAGCCCGTTGTCGCCGGGCGCCACCATCCCGGATTCGTAGGCGAACACCACCGCCTGCGCCCGGTCGCGCAAGCCGAGCTTCGACAGCACCGAACTGACATGGGTTTTCACGGTGTGCTCGGTGACGACCAAGCGCGCGGCCAGTTCCGCGTTCGAGCGGCCCGCGGCGAGTTCGCGCAGGATGTCGCGTTCGCGGGCGGTGAGGGCCGCCAGGTGGGCGCTGGCCTCCGGGCGGCGGGTGCGGGCGATCTCGGCGATCAGGCGACGGGTCACCGAGGGGGCGAGCAGGGCCTCCCCCGCCGCGACGACGCGGACGGCGGCGACCAGTTCGGCGCGGCGGGCGTCCTTGAGCAGGAATCCGCTCGCGCCGGCGCGCAGGGCCGAGTAGACGTAGTCGTCCAGGTCGAACATGGTCAGCACCAGGACTTTCGCGTCGGACTCCGCGCAGATCCGGGCGGTCGCGGCGACGCCGTCGAGCCGGGGCATCCGGACGTCCATCACCACCACGTCGGGCCGCAGCCGTCGGGCCGCGGCCACCGCGTCGAGGCCGTCGGCGGCTTCCCCGACGACCTCGATATCGGGTTCGGCGTCCAGGATGAGGCGGAAGCCGGTGCGGAACAGTTCCTGATCGTCGACGATGAGTACCCGCATGCTCACTTCCCCTGCGCCAGTGGCAGTTCCGCGTCGACGGTGAATCCGGTGGCGGTCGGGCCAGCGCGGAGCACGCCGCCACAGGCGTGCACGCGCTCGCGCATTCCGAGCAGGCCGAATCCGGTGGCGTCCGAGCGGGACGGGCCGGTGCCGTCGTCGACGACGCTGACCCCGAGGCGGTCCGCGGACCAGCGCACCGCGACCTCGACCCGGCTCGCCCGCGCGTGCTTGCCGGTATTGGTGAGCGCCTCCTGCACGATCCGGTAGGCGGCGGCCTCGGTCTGCGGTGCGATCGGCGCGCGCGTTCCGTGTTCGGTGTAGTGCGCGGCGAGGCCGGGGCGCTCGGCCCGCGCGACGAGATCGGCGACGGCGGCCACGCCCGGCGGGTGGGGTGGGTCGTCGCCGTCGCGGAGTGCGCCGATGCTGTGCCGGAGTTCGCGCAGGGCGGCGCGGCCGTCGTCGGCGATCGCGGCGAAGGCGGCGTCGGGGTGCGCGAGCAGGGGGCCGGTCTCGGCGCGCAGGATCATGGCGCCGACGGTGTGGGCGAGCCCGTCGTGCATGTCGCGGGCGATGCGCAGCCGTTCTCTGGCCACGGCGGCGGCCCGTTCCTCGTCGAGGCGGCGGGCCCGCTCGGCGAGGACATCGATCTGGGCCTGCCGAGCCCGCACCCCGGCGCCGAGCGCCCACGCGGTCAGGAACGACATGGCGGCGTAGCCGTAGGAGTCGACGGGCTCGTTCGGCACCAGGAGCGAGACGAGAATCCCGGCCGCGACCAGCACGAACGTGATCCGGCGCTGGATCGCCGAACAGGAGGCGGCGATCGTGTACACGCACACGACGGTGCCGAACGGCAGCACGGGCATGGCGTGCGCGCAGGCCAGCGCGGTGATCGCGGGTCCGACCACGCCGAGGGTGGCCAGCGGCGCCCGGCGGCGCCAGAGCACCGGGACCGAGGCGAGCACCGACAGCCCGACGATCCACCACGGCGCACCGGCCACGGCGGCGGGTCCGACGGTCACGACCGTCACGATGGCGGCGATCAGCGCGTCGATCGGTTCCGGGGGTTTCCGAGGCAGGCCCACGACGATCCAGTCTGACCGGCGACCGCGCGCCGCGCCTCCCTCGCGAGAGTGATTCCCGCACCGCGCGGTGGTGGTTCCCCACGGCGGCGCTCGCGGGCCTAGGCTGGATCCGGACCGGATGATCGGGCGGCCACAGGCCGATGACCAGCGACGATGCCCACCCCGGACCGCGGCGAATCAAGAACGAATTGCATACATAGCGATGTATGCATACGATAGCGACCGATCGAACCGCAGGGAGAGGTGAACACGATGGGCGCAGGACACGGACACGACCACGGGGTGTCGGCCGACAGCGACAAGCGATGGCTGGCCGGCGCGCTGGCGGTGATCGTCACCTTCCTGATCGGTGAGGTGATCGTCGGCATCGTGGCCGATTCGCTGGCATTGCTCTCCGACGCGGCGCACATGACCACCGACGCCGCCTCCATCGTGCTGGCGCTGGTGGCGATCCGGCTCGCCAAGCGCCCGGCCACCGGCCGGATGACCTTCGGCTGGAAGCGGGTGGAGATCCTGTCGGCGCAGGCCAACGGCCTGACGCTGCTCCTGCTGGCGCTGTGGCTGGGCTACGAGGCGATCCGCAGGCTGTTCGAGCCGCCGGAGGTGCACGGCACCCTGGTGCTGGTGACCGCGCTGATCGGCATCGTGGTCAATGTCCTGGCGACGTGGATGATCAGCCGCGCCGACCGGACCAGCCTGAACGTCGAGGGCGCCTACCAGCACATCCTCAACGACCTGTTCGCGTTCATCGCGACCGCCGTAGCGGGCCTGGTCATCATCCTCACCGGCTGGGTGCAGGCCGACGTGGTCGCCACCCTCATCGTGGTGGCGCTGATGATCAAGGCGGGCATCGGGCTGATCCGGGCGTCGAGCCGGATCTTCCTCGAGGCCGCCCCCGACTACCTCGACCCCGAGCGGGTCGGTCGCGACATGGCCGCGCGCGACGGCGTGACCGAGGTGCACGACCTGCACATCTGGGAGATCACCTCCGGCTCCCCCGCCCTGTCGGCGCACGTGCTCGTGCAGCCGGGGCACGACTGCCACGCGGTCCGCGAGGACATCGCGCACATGCTCGACCACGAGCACCACATCGAGCACGTCACCCTGCAGGTCGACCACGCCAGGCCGGCGGTCATCGGGATCGGCGCGGTCGACGACGACAGCCACTGCGGCGAGCCGCACGGACCCAAGCACGTATCGACCGGCCGGGTGCCGCACACGCACTGACCCCACGAACGCGGGAAGGCCCCACACCTGGACAGGTGCGGGGCCTTCTCGTCGGTCACGCTGTCAGGGCGGACCCGGTCGTTTCATCGACCTGGAGGCTTGCTCAGCCGCCGAAGGAGCCGGTCCACAGGGTGTCGACCAGGCCGTGCAGGGCGGCGCCGAGGGTGTCGAAGAGGCCGTTCAGGGCGGCGCTACCGGTGTCGATGATAACGGGGATCATAATAATTCCTCTGTTTCTCGCATAGGCCCAGCCGGAGCTGGCTTACAGATGACCTATCGACGCCGAAACGCCGCGAGTTACGAAATTCCGGAATTCGTGACCCGCGTAACAACAACCCTTGTAAACCTATTACCACCTGCGGTTTTACCCGAATACCTCACGTTTCTGAGGGGATTATGAGAATCGCATGAGATTCATGTTGCGCTCATCCGATAAGGTCGAATTTCCGATGCCCCGAAAAATAGGGGCACCGATCACGAATACATAGCGGGACATATGGTCACACCTATTCGCCCGCGCTACGGATGGGTCGGCCGCCGATCATGCCCGCGACCAGGGCGAGGAAGCCGAGGTGGGCGCGCAGCGCGGTGCCGTCGCGGGCGACGGAGGCGACCGTGGCCGTCCCCGGCGTCACCGGATGACCGGCGAACCGGTCGGCCAGCCAGGCGAGCACGACCGGAACCACCAGGAACTCCAGCGGCAGATGCGAGCCGCGGCGCACGCGCAGGTATTCGACCGTGGCGCCGGCCTCGCGATAGCGCCGGACGTGGGCATCGATGTCGGCGACGGCGATCACCTCGTCGCGCACGCCCTGCACCACCAGCAGCGGAGCGGCGGGCGCCCTGGTGCCGGGCTCGATGTCGGCGAGGATGCGGCGCAGGGCCGGTTCGGCGAGCAGCCCGGCCAGCCCCTCGCGCAGGTGCCGGGCGACATCGCGGCGGGCGAACCGCCACAGCAGCGCGAAGGTGGTGCGCTGTTCGGCCTCGCCGAGCAGGGCGCGGTACCGGTCGTCGAGGTGGTCGTCCAGGACCGGATCGAGATCGGGGTAGGCGCGGCGCAGGCCGGCGACGAACGCGGCGGGGAACCCGGCGAACCAGCCACCGTTGAGGCGGACGAACGCCGCCGCCGGGTCACCGACCGGCGACCCGGCCGCAGCGCCGACGATGTTCAGCTCCGGCGCGTACTCGGCGGCCAGCTCCGCCGCCCACGCCGTCGCCAGGCCGCCGCCGGAATAGCCCCACAGGGCGACCGGGGTCGTCGGCGTCAGCCCGAGTGGCACGAAGCCGAGCGCGGCCCTGATCCCGTCCAGCGCCCGGTAGCCGGGCTCGCGGGCGGCGCCGAACCGGCCGCCGAGCCCCTCGTGGTCGGGCACCGACACCGCCCAGCCCTGCCGCAGCGCCATCGCCACGATCGGCAGTTCGAGCGGCGCGATCGAGCCGGTGGTCTGCGCGCCGAGCCGCAGCGCGTAGGAGGGAAAGCACTGCGGGGCGACGGCGTCGATCGCGCACTGGAACGAGACCAGCGGACGCGGACGCGTGGGGTCGGCGCCCCACGGCAGCAGCACCGTGGTCACCGCGACCTCGGGCGCGCCGTCGAGATCGCAGGTCCGGTACAGCAGTTGCCAGGCCGCGATCCGCTGGCGCACCAGCCCGAACAGGGCCAGCTCGACCGAACGCGAGCGCACCACCGTGCCCGGCGCGAGCAGCTCGGCGCCGGGCGGGGTGGCGTAGAACGGGTCGTCGGGCGGGAGCAGCGGTGCGGTGCTCCACTGCGTCAGCGCGAGCGGGTCGAGCCTCACAACGTGCCGCCGCCACCGAAGAACCAGGGATTGAACGTGCAGGTCAAGGCGAGACCGCCTTCCGGGTCGAGGGCCCGCAGCGCGATCGAGGCGGCGCGCGGGGAGTACATCATGGTCAGGTGGTCGGAGATGTCCTGCTCACAGCCGTCCTGCAGGGCGATGTTGTCGACGGTGGCGTCGGGCCCGGCGCGCAGGAAGGCCAGGTCGAGGGGGTTCATCACCTCGTCGTAGCGGGAACCGACGACCGTGTAGGCGACGCCGGGCACTGTGTCACCGCCCGCGTTGAGCGTGCTGTAGAACGGCGAGCCGATGGCCTGTTCGACATTGGCGACGCCGATGATCGGCCGGTAGAAGCCCAGGATGTCGATGCCGGCGTTGTTGATCATGCGGCCGAGGGTGGCGATGCCGAGCAGCGCGGTGCCGTGGTGGGTGGCGCCGAAGGTGACCAGCTTGCCGACCTTGCCCTGGCCGCCGTCGAACTTGAGGTAGTGGTTGGCGATCGTGCCGCCCTGGGAGTGGCCGACGATGTCGACCTGGTCGGCGCCGGTGGCCGCCCGCACCCGCTCGATGAACGCCGCGACCTGCTGCGCCGAGTCGGCCATCGGCCCGACGCCGTAGCGGCCGGGCAGCACGGCGCCGAGGCCGCCGCCCTCGAGCAGCCCGGACTTGCCGTAGTTCAGGGTGAACACGCAGTACCCGGCCTTCGCCAGGCGCGGCGCGAGGTAGGAGAAGGTGTCGTAGGCGTTGAGCCAGGTGCCGTGCAGGAGCACGACGGGACGCGGGTGCTGTGCGCTCGGCTTGCAGTCCCAGCGGTTGGCGCCGGGCGGCGCGGCGTCGGGGTGCAGCAGGCCGTAGGCGAAGGCGGGCAGGTAGGCCGACATCTCCGGGCCCTCGCCGACGGCATCGGACGCGCGGCTGCCCGCCGATCCGGAGCTGCTGCCCGAGGCGCTGCCGGTGTCGGCGATGGCGGTGGGCCTGCGGCCGTCGGGGGCCGTGGCCATGCCGGCGTCGAGGTATTCGGCCAGCGAGGCGATGGTCGGTTCCAGCACCGGGTCGGCACTCGCCGTGCCCGTGCCGAGAACCGAGGCCGCGGTGAGGCCCGCGGCGATACCGAGTCCGCACAGGGTGCGGCGCAGTGGCTGCGTCGTTGCAATCATGGTGGTCAGTCACTTCCGTCGAACCGCGCCGGCCAGCGTTGGCTCGGACGCGCACAGCGAATCTATGACCGGCGCCACAGCGGTGTCACTGCACCGTGCACCGAGAAAACGTCGCACTTGTTGGCGCGGGAACCAAGATCTGTGCGTTCTCGATGGGAGCTGCCCACGCCGCCCTGTTCTCGGACACAATCGGGTCATGCTCGCCGAACACCCCGTTACCGCACCACCCGCTTTGACCGCACGACTATTGACCCGCTGGCCCCAGATCGCCGAGCGGATGCTCGCCGCGGGGCTGGGTGCCACCGCCCCCGCCGAGCTGCCGCCCGGCCATTTCACCGCGGAAGTCCTGCCGACCATCTACGCCTGCGGGCGCGCCGTGCTCGAGGCGATCGCCGCCGAGCGCGAGTTCACCCAGGCCGAGGTCGCGGCCTTCGTCGGGCCGGTCGCCGAGCGCCACGCCGAGGACCGGCTGCCGCTGCCGATGCTGATCGGCGCGATCCACGGCTCGGCCCAGGCCGTGCTCGACGAGGCGTCCGCGCTGGCCGAGCCCACGGAGATGAACGACCTGATCCGGGTGGGCAGCGGGCTGCTCGAGCTGCTGCGCCACATCAACATGACCGTCGTCGAGACCTACACCGAGGTCGAGCAGTCGATCTATCACGCCGAGCGCGAGGCCCGCCGGGAACTGTGTTCGGCGCTGGTGCGCGGGCTGCCCGCCGAGGAGCTGGCCGCGCGCGCCGACACCGTGCTCGCCGACCAGTACACGGTGCTGGCGATCCACCTGAGCGAGCCCGCCCGCACCGGCAGCGCGGCGAACCTGGTGACCCGCCGCCGGATCCGGGTCCTCCAGCGCGCGCTCGACGAGCTCACTGGCACCACCACCCCGGCCACCTTCGACGGCGCGAACGGCATCGCGCTGCTGAGCAACAGCTCCGAGACCGACGTCCTCGACGCCCAGCGCTTCGACGAGCTCGCCGCCCGGCTGACCGAGCAGTACGGCGTGACGGTGTATCTGGCCGAGTTCTCCGGCGTCACCCGTGACGCCATCCCGGCCGCGGCCAAGGACGCGACCGAGCTGACCGAGCTGGCTCGGCTGCGCGGCAGGCCCGGCGGCTGCTACCGCCTCGACGACCTGCTGCTCGAATACCAGCTCACCCGCCCCGGCCCGGCCCGGGAACGCCTGGCGCAGCGGGTGATTCCGCTGCTGGGCAGCCCGCATCTGATCGAGGCGCTGGAAGCGCACCTGCGCCACGGCGCCGATCGCAAGACGGCCTCACGCAAGATCCACGTGCACCCCAACACCTTCACCTACCGGTTGCGCCGCATCGCCGAGCTCACCGGACTCGACCCGGCCGACCCGACCGATTCGCGCATGCTGGCCGCCGCGCTCACCGTGCACCGGCTCGACACCCCGCAGCGGCACGGCGAGGACCAGCAGGTCTAGCGGGTCAACCCGTCGGCGACGGCGCCGAGCCCCGCGGAGATCGCGGCGCGCTGCGCGGGCTCGAGCACGTCGACGAACACCCGGCGCACCACCTCGACGTGCCCGGGCGCCACGGCGTCGAGCTTGGCCCGGCCCGCCTCGGTGAGCACCGCGTTGACGCCGCGAACGTCGGTGTCGTCGTCGACGCGGCGCACCAGCCCGGCCTGCTCGAGCTTGCCCACCTGGTAGGTGAGTCCGCTCTTGGAGGTGTAGCTGGCGGCGGCGAGGTCGGTCATCCGCATGGCGCCGTCGGCCTCGGCGGCGAGCCGGACCAGCACCTCGTACTGGGTGTGCGTGAGCCCCTCCCCCTTGAGGTGCTGGTCCACCGCGCGGTCGACCAGCGCGCCCGCGGCCAGGAACCTGACCCACAGCCGCATCTCCTCGGCATCGAGCCACCTGGGTTCTTCCATGCCGCAAACCCTAATCACTTCGGCGGAATAGCTGCGCATCGCGTATTGTTCAAATTTGAACATACCCAGTTCACCCGATCCGAAGGAGCCGACCGTGACCATGCCGGTGCTCTACCTCTCGCACGGCGCTCCGCCGCTGATCGACCACGCCACCTGGCCCGCCGAACTCGCCGCCTGGGCGACAGACCTGCCCAGGCCGCGCGCGATCCTGATCGTGTCCGCGCACTGGGAGTCGGCCCCGATCACCCTCGGCGCGACCACCACCGTGCCGCTGGTCTACGACTTCAGCGGCTTCGCCCCGCGCTACTACGACCAGCGCTACGCCGCCCCCGGCGCGCCCGCGCTCGCCGCCCGGGTGCGCGAACTGCTCGGCGGCGCGGTCGCCGACGCCCCCGATCGCGGCCTCGACCACGGCGCCTACGTCCCGCTGAGCCAGATGTACCCCGACGCCGACATCCCGGTGCTGCAACTGTCGATCCCTACACTGGATCCGCAGGACCTGATGGAGTTCGGCCGCGCGCTCGCCCCGCTGCGCGCCGAAGGTGTGCTCATCATCGGCAGCGGGTTCTTCACCCACAACCTGCGCGCGCTGACCGCCGACGACCACCACGTGCACTCGTTCACCGCCGAGTTCGACGACTGGGGCCGCCGGGCACTCGACGACCGCGATATCGACACGCTGCTCGACTTCGAGCACACCGCCCCCGCACCGCGGCTGGCCCACCCGCGCACCGAGCACTTCGCCCCGCTGTTCCTCACCCTCGGCGCGGGCGCCGAGGACATCGACTCCCTGCGCACCGTCATCGACGGTTACTGGTTCGGGATGGCACGACGCTCGGTTCAGATCGGCTGACCGGGCGCAACGGAAAGGACATCGCCATGACGACATCGACCACCCCCACCGACGCCGGACTCCTCGTGCTGCGCCTCGGCGTCGGCGCGACCATGGCCGCGCACGGCACCCAGAAGCTGTTCGGCTGGTTCGACGGCGGCGGCCTGTCCGGCACCGAGAAATTCTTCGCCGCGAGCGGCTATCCGTCGGCGAAAGCCTTCGCAGTGGTGGCCGGGCTGAGCGAGACGCTCGGCGGCATCGGCCTGATTCTCGGCCTGCTCACCCCGCTGGCCGCGGCGGCGATCCTGGGCACGATGCTCAACGCGATCGCGGTGAAGTGGGGCGGCTTCTTCTCGCCCAAGGGTGTCGAATACGAGGTGATCCTGGCGGTCGCGGCGACGAGCCTGGCGCTCAGTGGCGCAGGCGCTTTCGGGCTCGACCGGTTCGTCCCCGGCCTGCGCAACTACAAGCTCGCCTACGGCGTGGGGGCCATTGCCCTGGCCGTGCTCGTCGGCGGAATAACGCTGCTCGTCCGGAATTGAAATTCAACGAAAAAACCCGCTATTCGACGTGTGCATCGAATAGCGGGTTATTCGTTTCCCGACAAGGAAAGTCTGAAATTCAGCGCGCTTTACAGGTAGGCGCTGCACACCGGCCAGGCGCCGGGACCCTGCGCGGCCAGCACGTTCTCCGCGATGCGGATCTGCTCCTCGCGGCTGGCGTTGTCGGCGGTGCCGGTGCCACCGTAGGCCTCCCAGGTGCTCTGCGAGAACTGCAGGCCGCCGTAGTAGCCGTTACCGGTGTTGATGTTCCAGTTGCCCGTGCTCTCGCACTGCGCCACGGCGTCCCAGTTGTTCGCCGAGGCGGTCGCGGTGGTCAGACCGGCCGGAACGGCGATCATGGCGCCGGCGACAGCGGCGAAACCGAGGGCACGAGTGGTGAACTTGCGATTGAAAGACATAAGGATTCCTGCCTGCGCCCACCGGCTCGGTGAAGTAATCCACCGCGTCCCTGCCCCTCAGTAATGTCGGGGATCCTCGAAATCGCGGGGCAGGCTTTCCGGTGTTCTGCGATTCGATTCGGCTCGGGTTGTTGTTCAAGCCGTGACCGAATGTAGCCGGAATGCGAGCTGAGATCACGTCCGGATCACGGACGCTTCTGTACCGGACATTGTCCAAAGGAACAGTGTTCCGCGCAGGTCCACCGTGACAAATCCGTAATCACAATACTGTCGTTATACCGCCGTTATGTGACCGGGATCACCCGTATATAGCGACCCCGGTCACGTTTCCGATCCGGCAATTCGGGCATCGCGCCCGCGCGGGTCAGCGGTATTCGGGGTTCTCGAAGCCGAACCGGCAGCCCGCGTCCCACTCCGAGCGCTGGTTGCCGTGGACCGGGATGCCGCCGACATCGCGCAGGATCCGGGCCAGATGCAGCAGATTCCAGGTCATGAAGGTGGTGTTGCGGTTGGTGAAGTCGTTGTCCGGGCCGCCCGAACCCGGGTCGAGATAGGACGGCCCCGGCCCCGCCTCACCGATCCAGCCCGCGTCGGCCTGCGGCGGAATGGTGTAGCCCAGGTGCTGCAGGCTGTAGAGGATGTTCATCGCGCAGTGCTTGACGCCGTCCTCGTTCCCGGTGATCACACAGCCGCCCACCTTGCCGTAGTAGGCGTACTGCCCCGCCGCGTTGAGCTGCGACGAGTTGCCGTAGAGCCGCTCGATCACCCGCTTGGTGACCGAACTGTTGTCACCGAGCCAGATCGGCCCCGCGATCACCAGGATGTCGGCGGCCATGACCTGCTCCTGCAGCGCGGGCCAGGCGTCGGTGGCCCAGCCGTGCTCGGTCATATCGGGCCAGACGCCGGTGGCGATGTCGTGGTCGACGGCGCGGATGTGCGAGACGGCGACGCCGTTCTCCGCCATGATGTGCGCGCTGACGTCGATCAGCCCCTGCGTATTGCTCGGTTCCGGCGAACGCTTGAGCGTGCAGTTGATGAACAGCGCCGACAGATCGTCATAGGTCGCCATGGTCGTTCGGCCTCCTCGGTGGATGACGCGGCGATCCCCGCCGCGCAGTACCGTGCCCGCACCGGCCGTGACGTTACGGCGGCGAGGTCACATCCGAGGGCGCCGCGGGAGCACAGCACGATGTCGACGACTCCCCGGCCACCGCGCTCTCGGCCGCCCGGCGCGGCAGCTCCGGATCGGGTTCCAGCCGGAGCAGGACCAACCGGTGGTAGACCGGGGCGGTCGCGGTGATCAGCAGGGCGCGCGCGTCGACAGCGGGCGCGAGCTCACCGCGCGCTACCGCCCGTCGTACGACGACCTCCGACTGGCGGTAGCGGTCGGCCCACAGCTGCCGCAGGGCGTCGGCGGCCTCCGCGGAGCGGAACGACACCGCGATGAGTGCCACCGCGATCGAGTTCGGCTCGCCCAGCGAGTCCTGGATCTCCTGGTTGAGCGCGGTCAGGTCGCCCACCAGCGACCCGGTGTCGCGGGGCTGCCAGTCGATGTCTCCCGCCGCGGTGAACAGGTCGGCGATCAATCCCCCGGTATCGCGCCAGCGGCGGTACACGGTGGCCCGGTGCACGCCCGCGCGGGCCGCGACGGCGTCCACGGTGACCGCGTCGTAGCCGTTCTCGGCCAGTTCGGCGCGGACCGCGTCGAGGACCTGGGTGCGGATCCGGGCGGTCCGGCCGCCGGGGCGGGTCCGGGGTGTCGGCGAGGGGGAACTCATATCGGTTATCCGGTTGCTCGGTGGGACGGGGTCTGGCACCATCCTAACGCGATAGTTGTCGCACTAATACCGGAGGAGTTCACTGTGCCCGAGACATCGACGCTCGAACCTCCGGATCCGGCCACGCTGCATCCCATGGCGGGCCAGCCGCGGGTGGTGCTGCTGAAACCGCTGGTCACCTCGCCGCTGATCGAGGTCGGCGAATTCACCTACTACGACGACCCCGACGACGCGACCGCGTTCGAGACCCGCAACGTGCTCTATCACTACGGGCCGGAGAAGCTGATCATCGGGAAGTTCTGCGCCCTGGCCACCGGCGTCCGGTTCCTCATGAACGGCGCCAACCACCGCATGGACGGACCGTCGACCTTCCCGTTCCCCACCATGGGCGGCGCCTGGTCGGCGCATCTCGACCTGCTCACCGACCTGCCGAACCGGGGCGACACGGTCGTCGGCAACGACGTGTGGATCGGCAACGGCGCGACGATCATGCCCGGCGTCCGCATCGGGCACGGCGCGATCGTCGCCGCCGGATCCGTGGTCACCCGGGACGTCCCCGACTACGGCATCGTCGGCGGCAATCCGGCCCGGCTCCTGCGCACCCGCTACGACGACAACGACATCGCCCGGCTCCTAGCCCTCGCCTGGTGGGACTGGCCGACCACCCACCTCACCGAGCACGTGCGCACGATCATGAGCGGCACCGTCGCCGACCTGGAAGCCGCCGCCCCGACCGGAAAGTGAGCGATGCCCCACCACCTCGCGATGATCGGCATCCCGATCGTCAGCCACGTCCTGCCGAGCCTGGCGGTCATCCGGGAACTGGTGGCTCGCGGCCACCGGGTGACCTACGCCAACGACCCGGCTGTCGCCGACCTCATCACCGGCACCGGCGCCGACTTCGTGCCGTGCGCCTCGCTGCTCCCGGTCGCCGACAACGCCTGGCCGGACGACCCCATCGCCGCGCAGAACCTGTTCCTGGACAACGCGATCCACGCACTCCCCCAACTTCGCGCCGCCTATGACCACAACCCCGCCGACCACTACCTGTACGACATCGGCGCCTACGCCGCCCGCGCACTCGCCGAAGCCCAGCAGCGGCCCCTGCTCCAGCTGTCGCCGACCTTCGTGGCCTGGCAGGGCTATGAGCAGGACGTCGCGGTGCACCTGCGTGGCCTGCCGGGCGCCGCCGCCTACCGCGAGAAGTTCGCCGGGTGGCTGCGTGGGTGCGGTGCGACGACCACCGATGTGGACGCGTTCGCCGGTCCACCCGACCGCGCGCTGGCCCTGATTCCCCGGGCCATGCAACCGCAGGCCGACCGGGTCGACAGCGACATCGTCACTTTCGTCGGCCCGTGCTTCGCCGCCGACGCGACCACCTGGACCCGGCCGACGGCGGACAAGGTCCTGCTGATCTCGCTGGGTTCGGCCTACACCCGCCGACCGGAGTTCTATCGCCGGTGCCTGGCGGCCTTCGGCGACCTGCCGGGCTGGCATGTCGTCCTGCAGATCGGCAAGCACACCGAGGCGAGCGAACTCGGTGCCATTCCCGCGAACATCGAAGTGCACTCATGGATCCCGCAGCGCGCGATCCTGGAACAGGCCGACGCTTTCGTCACCCATGCCGGGATGGGCGGGTGCGGCGAGGGACTGCTCTCGGGTATCCCGATGATCGCCGTGCCGCAGGGCGCCGAGCAGTTCATGAACGCGGACCGCCTGGTCGAACTGGGTGTGGCCCGCCGGATCGACACCGCCGACGCCACCGCCGAGAACCTGCGGTCGGCCCTGTTCGAGCTCGTTGGCGATCCCGAGGTCGCGCGTCGCTCGGCCGCGCTTCGCACCGAGGCCAGGGCCGAGGGCGGCACGCACCGCGCCGCCGACCTCGTCGAATCGCTGCTCGCCTAGCGCTGGAAGTACTGCTCGAGCCGCGCCCGCACGGTCGACCTGGCGCGGTGCAGCAGCACGCGCTGATTGCCCGCCGAGATGTCGAGCAGCGCGCAGACCTCGTCGGCGGAGTAGCCCTCGATATCGCGCAGGGTGAGGACGGTGCGGTGACGGGCGGGCAGGGCGGACACCGCGGCGGCGAGCAGGTGGGCCACCTCGGCGCGTTCGACGGCGTCCTCGGGTTCGGACCACGGACGCGGCTTGGCGCCGATCGCCCAGTGGCCCGGGTACTGGTCACCGGGCGGGCGGAACCGGCCCGGATCGACAGCGGGCCCCTCGTCCTCGGGCATCAGCGTGGCGAACGGGACGGTGCGATGCTCCTTGATCCCGCGCTTCTTGGCGGTGTTCACCAGGATCCGATACACCCAGGTCTTGAGCGAGGACCGGCCTTCGAACCGGTCGACACCGCGCACCACGGCCAGCCACGCCTCCTGGACCACTTCCTCGGCCGAGGCGTCGGTGGAGACGAACGAGCGCGCCAGGCGCAGCATCGAGCCGGACCAGGCATCGACGACCAGCGCGAACGTCGCGTCGACGCCCGCTCGCAGCTCGGCGACGAGCACGTCGTCGGCGGGCAGGGCGCCGTCGTGTCCCACCGGGTCTCCTCGCTGTCACCACTCGCGTCGCTGGCAGCACAGTACCGCCGCGCGGCGGTGTAACGCGCGGGACCGGTCCGGGAACGGAGAACGCATGCGAGAGAAGGAGAAGACCATGCCACACCGCCGTATCCGCCGTACCGTCCTCAGCGTGCTGGCGGTGGGGTTCGTCGCCGCGCTGGTCGTGGGCCTCTACCTGTTCCAGCCGTGGCGGCTGTTCACCACGACGACCGTCGACGAAGCGCCGATCACCGTCATGGGCGACGCGCCGGTGTCGGTGATCGCGTCCGGCGAATTCCTCTCCCACGAACACGACACGACCGGCTCGGCGCAGCTCCAGCGCCTGCCCGACGGCACGCTGGTCCTGCGGATCACCGACCTGCGCACCTCCGACGGACCCGCGCTGCACGTGTGGCTCACCGATCAGCCGGTGATCGGCGACGACTGGCACAACTTCGACGACGGCACGCACGTCGACCTGGGCGCGCTCAAGGGCAACGAGGGCAATCAGAACTACACGCTGCCCGCCGGCACGGACCTGTCGGCCATCGAGTCGGTGAGCATCTGGTGCGCCCGCTTCCATGTGTCGTTCGGGGCGGCCACGCTGACGCCGGCCTGAGCCGGTCAGGCGGGGCGGTGCCAGTCGCGGAACGCCGCGAGCAAAGTGGTGCGCGCCGGGCCGGAGAGCTGCTCGGGCGCGAGCCCGCCGAGGTCGCGGGTGGTGCGGCGGATCTGTTCGAGGTAGACCTCGCAGCCGTCGCACTCGGCGAGATGGGCGAGGAAGCGCAGTTCGGTCGCGCTGTCGAGGGCGCCGTCGAGGAAGCTGGTGACCAGCTCGACGAATTCGTCGCAGTCCATTCGCACCGGCTCCTCTCGCTCGGCCAAGCATAGCCATCGCCGCACCCTTCAGAGCCCGCGGCGGCCCCGGCGTTACAGCCGTCGGCGGTTCAGGCGAGCAGGCGCTTCTCCGTCGCCACCGCGACGGCCGCCGCCCTGGTGTCGACGCCGAGCTTGTCGTAGATGCGGCCCAGGTGCGTCTTCACCGTCGCCTCGCTGATGTGCAGCGCGCGGGCGATCTCGCGATTGCCGAGGCCCTGGGCGAGCTGGCCGAGGATGTCGCGCTCGCGCGCGGTGAGGGTGGGGCCGGGATTGCGCATCTTGGCCATCACCTTCGCCGCGACCGGCGCGGACAGCGCGGTCTGCCCGCTCGCGGCGGCGTGGATCGCGGCGAACAGCTCCTCGGGCCGTTCGGCTTTGAGCAGGTAGCCGGTGGCGCCCGCCTCGATCGCGCGGGTGATGTCGGCGTCGGTGTCGTAGGTGGTGAGGACCAGCACGTGCGGGGTCGGCGCCGGCTGCGCGGTGATCCGCCGGGTGGCTTCGACACCGTCCATGTCGCTGCCGAGTTGCAGGTCCATCAGCACCACGTCGGGGCGCAGGCTCGCCGCCAGCGCGACCGCGGCCGGGCCGTCGGCGGCCTCGCCGATGACCTCGATATCGGGCGCGCTCGACAGCAGCGCGTGCAGTCCGGCGCGGACGACGGCGTGATCGTCGCAGATCAACAGGCGGACGGCGGGTTTCACAAGTGCCGATGCTAGCGCGCACTCCGCACCGGAACATCGTTCCCCGTTGCGCACACCGTACGGCATCCGTACAGTGTTCGACATGACGAACATCGTGCGCACACCGTCGGCTCGGGCCACCTCGACCGGCCCGGTCGCGGCCTTCGCGCGGTTCGTCGCCTGCGGCGGCGGGCTGGGCCTGGCGTCGAGCGCGGCGGTGGCGCAGCTGGCCTGCGTGCTGCCCTGGGCCGTCGCGAACGCGGTGGTCACGATCGTCTCGACGCTGCTCGGCACGGTGCTGCACGCGCTGATCACCTTCGGCGGGCGCACGCTGCCGGGGTGGCGGGAGCACTGGCAGTCGGCGGGGTCGGCCGCGGCGGCCTACGCGGTGACGAGCGCGGCGATGTTCGCGCTGTTCGCCGTGCAGGCGGCGCCGGGGGTGCTCACCGAGCAGGTCGTGTACCTGTCGGCGTCGGGCCTCGCCGGGATCGGCCGGTTCCTGGTGCTGCGCATGGTCGTCTTCGCCGATCAGCGCCCGACCATGCGGATCAGCCGCGCGGCGACCCGCGAACCGATCGCGAACACCGGCGGCATACCGGCCGAGGTCACCCGCACCGAATGGCCTGGTGGACCGGCCGAGGTCACCGCTGCGGGGTCGGCTGGCGGCCCAGCGGGGACCCGGCACCGGATGCGCCCGAGCACGACCCGGCTGGTTCTCCCCGCGCCCCGACCGCACCGGCACTGGCTGCCCGCCGCCGCGTAGCTCTCAGCCCACGGCGAGCGGAATCGCGACCGAGAGCACGGTGCCGTCGCCGGGAGCCGATTCGATCGCGCAGGTCCCACCCAGCTGACGCACCCGCGCCCGGATCGCGGGCAGGCCGTGCCCGCGATGCTCGGCCGGATCGGCCCGCTCGTCGGGATCGAACCCGCGCCCGTCGTCGGCCACATCGAGGAGGATCTGGTCGTCGAGACTGGTGAGGGTGATGGTCGCGGTCGTCGCCGCGGCGTGTTCGCGCACATTGGCGAGCGCGCCCTGCGCCACCCGCAGCAGCGTCGCCTCCACCCGCTGCGGCAGCGGGCCAGGGGTGCCTTCCAGATGACAGCGCACCGTGAGGGTGTCGCCGGACTCGCGCGCGGCGAGCGCGGTGAGCGCGGCGGCGAGCGAACCGCCGGCGGCCAGGTCGGCGGGCGCCAGGTCGTGGACGAAGCGCCGAGCCTCGGCGAGGTCGCGGTCGGCGATCTCGGCGGCCGAGCGCAGGTGATCGCGCGCCAGCCCGGGATCGCTGTCCCACACCAGATCCGCCGCCTGCAACAGCATCCGCTGGCTCGACAGACCCTGCGCGAGGGTGTCGTGGATCTCCATGGCGAGCCGTTCCCGTTCGGCGAGGGTGCCCTCGCGGCGCTCGGTCTCGGCCAGCTCCTGCCGGGTGCGGACGAGGTCGTCGATGAGCGCCGCCTGGTGTTCGGTCTGGCGGCGCATGCCGACGAACAACACGGTGGTCACCGCCGCGACCGCGGGCGGCGCGAGCACCAGATTCGGATCCAGCCAGCCCGCGATCCGCACCTGACTGAACACCACCAGCGCGGTCAGCGCGCAGACCAGCGTCACCGCGACGCGCACCGACAGAATCCGTAAACCGGTGTACACCAAGGGAACCGCGCACCACGCGAAGCTCGGTGCCAGCACCACCAGCACCGCCCAGGTCGCGACGAGCGCCGCGAACCACATCACCCGATTCGAATGCCGCAGCTCGCTCATCGCGTAGAGCACCGCGAGCAGCAGCGCCAGCGCGACGACGAGCGGGGTCGAGCGGGTGTCGGCGTGCCGGATCAGCCAGCGCATGAGCGAGGCGGCCAGCAGCACGTAGAACGCGCTGTACACGATGACCGTGAGCAGCCGCGTATCGTCGTTCCGGTCGCCGAGTGTGCTCCGCATCGGTACCTCCCGTCCGCATCAGCTGGGCAAACTCCCCCATTCTCCCCCGCGGGACGCCGTGCCCGGGTCATCCGATCGGTTGACCCCGGTGTCGCCCGATCCGGCCGCGCAAGTGCAGCCGGTTCGCCGATCCGCGCGGGCCGCCCAGCGCACAGGATGGATATCAACAGGCCACGGCACCACCGCCGGACGGCCGAGAATCCGATCAGGAGCAGCCATGAGCACCAAGTTCAGCACCCGCAACCGCCTCATCGTCGCCGGCGCCTCGGCCGCCGTCGTCGCCGCTGGCGTGGTTGGCGTGGTGACGGTGCAGGCCCAGAACCCCGACGCCGCGACCCGCACCCCCGTCGTCGCCGACGCCGCCGACGCCAACCTGACCCAGAGCACCCACCTCTCGATCGCCGCCGCCACCAAGGCCGCGCAGACCGCGCTCGACGCAGCGGCCAAGGAGAACCAGCGGGTCAGCGTCGCGGTCGTCGACCGCAACGGCAATGTCATCGTCACCCTGCGCGGCGACGGCGCGGGCCCGCAGTCCTACGACGCCGCCCAGCAGAAGGCGTTCACCGCCGTCTCCTGGAACGCCCCCACCACCGAGCTGAGCAAGCGCCTCGAGTCCGCCCCGCACCTGGCCGACATCGACGGCACCCTGTTCCTCGGCGGCGGCGCGCCGGTGAAGGCCAACGGCGCCCCGATCGCCGGCATCGGCGTGGCCGGCGCCCCCAGCGGCGACCTGGACGAGAAGTTCGCCCAGGCCGGCGTCGCCGCGATCGGCAAGTAATCCCCTCGACCACCCGGCGGCCCGATGACCTCCCCAGGTCATCGGGCCGCCGCGTCGTTTCAGCCCTCCCGTCGAGCCTTGGCCCGGCGCTTGCCCTCGTGCATGGCCTGCACCCTGGCGATCGGGATGGTGTGCCCCTCGGCGATCAGGTCGGCCGGAAGTGCCTGTGGCGCTGGCATTTCCGTGGCCCACGGATCGGTGTCGCCGAGCAGGTTCGGCGCGCTGCGGAGGGTGAAGTCGGCGGGGACGACATCGTCGATATCGTTCCAGCGCAGGGGAAACGAGACCGGGACGCCGGGGCGGATGCGCGGGCTGTAGGCCGCGATGACGGTGGCGCCGCCCGCCCTGGTCGAATCGAGGAAGACCTTGCCGTGCCGGTCTTCCCGGATGAACGCGGTGGTGCCGACGGCCGGGTCGATGCGCTCGGCGCGGGCGGCGATCGCCCGGGTCGCGGCGGCCGCGTCCTCGATCGCGATGCCGGGCACGACCGGGACGAACACGTGTAAACCCTTGGCGCCGCTGGTTTTCACGGCGCCGTCGAGCCCGTCCGCGGTGAGCGCGGCCCGGATCAGGTGGGCGCCCGCCGCGGCGTCGCGGAAGGTCTGCCCCGGCGACGGGTCGAGGTCGAGCACCAGATGGGTCGGCCCGGCGCTGTGGTCCACCGGCAGCAGGGTGGGGTGGTACTCCACGGCCCGCTGATTGCCGAACCACAGGAGTGTCCGCTCGTCGTTGCCGAGGGCGTAGGTGACCTCCCGGTGCGAGCTCTCGGCCCACACCGTCACCCGCGGCACCCACTCCGGCGTGTACTTCGGCAGGTTCTTCTGCATGAACGGTTCCTGCCCCGGCCGCACCCGCACCACCGACAGCGGGCGGTCCCGCAGCACGCGCACCAGCCGCTCCCCGGCGAACTCCAGGTAGTCCACCAGGTCTCGCTTGGTCGCCTCGGCACCGTCGAACAACGGCTGGTCGAGGTTGGACATCTCGACCCCGCCCCGCACTTCCTTGCTGGCCATCGCCCCACCCTCCCCCGTCCCGCCGGGGTGGTCAACCAGCCGCGTCGCCGAGGATTCGCCCGGAAAGGGAACATCCACCGGAACAAGAGCCGATCAATTACTCGAATTGTCGACCGCGCACAATTATCGGCAAGCGAATCCTACACAGAAACAATCCGCGCATCGAACCCGTCTTTTCCCGCCCGGAAGGACCGAGTGTGATGCGCGACACAACAGTGTCGAAACCTCTGCCGATTCACCTTTCGTTCACCTGCATAGCGCGAATGGAAACGAAGGAAATCGACAAGGTTTCACAGCGGGGTGATTCTTATCCGGTCGCGGACTTTTCACGGCCGGACCGTCGATCGACAAGACTGGAGCACCACCAGCACGCATCAACGAACAGCGTCACACCGCCGAATCGTCCGGGATTCCCCAGGTCCACTCGCCTATCGGCGATCGACATCGCGCATGACCGGCACTCGAGACGGCCACAGAATCGGTGACACAGATCACACAGGAACTTCACAGACAGGCATCTCCAAGACCCCCCGAACGCCCCCGCGATAGGCCGAATACGCCGATTCGCGCGCGTGAACCGTGACCCCGGAACAAAACCCCGCTGTGACCCAAATCATTCGGCAATCCAGATCCCCAGGTCACCGAAAGGAATCCACCCCATTTATCGGAGCGCCGTTTCCGCATTGTTCAACATTGCGACTGCGACCGCCTCGTCCGGTCTGCTATCAATTAGCTCTCGCCGGCCGATTCGGGCGGGTGAGAGAAACTTCAGGAGATCAACTATGCGCACCCTGCGTATCCTCGGCGTCGCCGCTGTCGCGGCGGGAATCGTCCTGAGCGGCACCGGATTCGCGTCGGCCGCCGCCCCCGAGCCCATCGCCGACCCGCCCGTCTCGGGCTCGGCCGTCCTGGTCAAGGGCCTCGAGGCGCTGGGTTCCGGCTCGGCCACCGCTCCGAAGATCGTCGCCGACCCGCCCATCTCGGGCTCGGCCGTGCTGCTCAAGGGCCTCGAGGCGCTCACCTCGGGCTCGGCCCTGCCGTCCGCCTTCGGCCAGCTGGGCGTCGCCCCGCAGCCGATCGCCGACCCGCCGATCTCCGGCTCGGCCGTGCTGCTCAAGGGCCTCGAGGCCCTCGCGACCGGCTCCAGCGCCGCGCCGAAGCCCACCAGCTAGTCGCCGACCGTCCGGACAGGGCCCGCCCTGTCGGCCCGGCCGGGCAGCCGACCAGCCGTTTTGGTTGATTGCCCGGTCGTCGGCTATCGTATGTTCCGCGCGGTTCACCCCGGTGAATCGTAGTTCTGGCCCCGTCGTCTAGCGGCCTAGGACGCCGCCCTCTCAAGGCGGTAGCGCGGGTTCAAATCCCGTCGGGGCTACAGCGAACTCCCCGGTCATCGCGACCGGGGAGTTTTTTCATGCCCCGATCCGTGCAACAGATTGACAGACGTTGCACAGTCCATACACTGAGGGAGATGTTGCACCCGGAGGTGACGTGACCGAGCAGACCGCGCTGAGCAAGCGACTCGACGATCTCGCCGCCCGGCCCGACGCCCTCACCGCCTTCAAGGCGGCCAGATCCGGGTTCCTGGCGGGCCGCAGGCTGGAGATGAAGGAGCTCGCCGTCGAGCTCGGCGTCAACCGGGCCACCCTGTTCCGCTGGGTCGGCGGCCGCGACGAATTGCTCGCCGAGGTGATCTGGTCGGTGGCCGAACCCACGCTGCGCCGCGCCGCCACCGCCAATACCGCGCGGGGTGCCCGCCGGATCGCCCGCGTGCTGGGCGATTTCGCCGAAGCGGTCAACACCTCCGACGCCTTCCGCCAGTTCCTGCGCCGCGAACCCGAACGCGCGCTGCGCCTGCTCACCACCCGCGCCGGTTCCGTGCAGCGACGCTTCGTCGACGTCATCGCCGGCCTGCTCACCGAGGAGATCTCGGCCGGCACCCTCGATCCGCCGCTGCCGGTGCCGGAACTGGCGCTGCTGCTCGCGCGGATCACCGAGACCTTCATCTACGCCGACGTGATCAGCGGCGAGGAACCCGACGCGGCCAAGGTGGTCCAGGCGTCGCTGGTTCTGCTGGGCGTACGGCCCGAACAGTAGGAAGCGAAAGGAAAACCATGCAGCGCACCATCTACTCCGAGGACCACGAGGCGTTCCGCGCGTCCGTCGCCGAGTTCGTCAAGCGCTCGATCGAGCCCAACGCCGAGCGCTTCGCCGAGGAGCGCGCGATCGACCGCGCGACCTGGCTGACCGCCGGTGAACTCGGCTACCTCGGCCTCGGCGTGCCGGAGGAGTTCGGCGGCAGCGACGCGGGCGACTACCGGTTCGCCGCGGTCCTCGGCGAGGAGCTCGCCAAAGCCGGTGCGGCGCTGTCGTCCTCGTTCGGCATCCACTACGACGTGTGCGCGCCCTACCTGGTGGAACTGACCACCGACGAGCAGAAGCGGCGCTGGCTGCCCAAGTTCTGCACCGGCGAGATCGTCACCGCCATCGGCATGACCGAGCCCTCGGGCGGTTCGGACCTGGCCGCGCTCAAGACCACCGCGGTGCGCGACGGCGACGACTGGATCATCAACGGCTCGAAGACCTTCATCACCAACGGTTTCAACGCCGACCTGGTCATCGTCGCCGCCCGCACCAGCCCGGAGAAGAAGGCCAAGGGCATCACGCTGTTCGCGGTCGAGAACGGCATGGAGGGCTTCACCCGCGGCCGCAAGCTCGACAAGGTGGGCCAGCCCGAATCCGACACCGCCGAACTGTTCTTCGACAACGTCCGAGTGCCCGACGCCAACCGGATCGGCGAGGTCGACCGCGGCTTCATCGCCATGATGGAGCGGCTGCCGCAGGAGCGCATCGGCGCCGCGATCTCCAATATCGCCCACGCCGCGGCCATCCTGGACGAGACGCTGACCTACGCCAAGGAGCGCAAGGCGTTCGGGCAGCAGATCGGCAGCTTCCAGTACAACAAGTTCCTCTTCGCCGAGCTGGTCACCAAAGTCGAAGTGACGCAGGCGTTCGTCGACCAGGGCATCGCCGCGCACGCCGCGGGCACGCTGTCCGCGGTCGACGCCGCGAAGGCGAAGTGGTGGTCGGCGCAGGTGCAGAACGAGGTGCTCGACGCCTGCGTGCAGCTGCACGGCGGCTACGGCTACATGCGCGAGTACCGGGTCGCGCGGGCCTGGATGGACGCCAGGGTCACCAAGATCTGGGCGGGCTCCAACGAGATCATGAAGGAGCTCATCGGCCGCGATCTGGGCCTGTAGGGCGCCGAGAGGTAGAGCGTCGGGGGGGGGGGGGGGGGGGGGGGCGGGGCCCCCCCCCCCCCCCCCCCCCCGCGACGCCGGTCAGTTCAGGATGATCGGCAGCGCGGCCAGATCGTTCTGCGTGAGCACCGGCAGGTTGCCGAGTTCACTGTCGGGCACGGCCAGCCGCAGCTCGGGGAAGCGGGCGAACAGCGCGGGCAGCGCGATCGCGGCCTCCAGCCGGGACAGCGCGGCGCCGGGGCAGATGTGCGGGCCGTAGCCGAAGGCGAGGTGACGGTTCGCGGTCGGGCGGGTCACGTCGAACTCGTCGGCGGTCTCGCCGTGCACCGCGGTGTCGCGGCCGATGGCACGGTAGGACATCACCACGCCCTCGCCCTTGGCGATCACGGTGTCGCCGACGGTGATGTCCTCGGTGGCGAAGCGCATCAGCAGGTGCGAGACCGGCCCGTCCCAGCGCAGCGACTCCTCGATGACCTGCTTCCAGTCCACGTCGCCCGCCAGCACCTTCGCCAGCTGCTCGGGCTCGTTGAGCAGCGCGCGCACCGTGTTGACGATCAGGCTGACGGTGGTCTCGTGCCCGGCGGCGACGAGCGCCTTGATGTTGCCGATCGCCTCCTCCTCGGTGAGCGGCTCGCCGCCCTCCTCGTCGGCGACGACGAACGCCGAGGTCAGATCGTCGCCGGGGTTCGCGATCTTCTGGCGCACCTGGTCGGTGAAGTACACGTCGAGCTCGCCGATCACGCGCAGGCGCTCGTCCTGCGGGGTCATCACCGAGAAGAACTTCTTGTACCAGTCGAGCAGCTGCGCGTGGTCCTCGCGCGCGACGCCCATCAGGTCGCCGACCACCCGCATCGGCAGCGGGTAGGCGAAGACGGCCTTGAGGTCGACCGGCGTGCCGTCGGCGCCCGCCGCGGCGAGGTCGTCGAGCAGTTCGAGGGTGAGCCGCTCGATCACCGGCCGCAGTTCCTCGAGCCGGCGCGGCGCCAGCGCCTGCGCGGTCTTGAGCCGCAGCCTGCGGTGCTCGGCGCCGTCGACGTTGAACATCGACCGGTCGACATCCACCATGCCGATCAGCGGCCACTGGTTGGTCACCACGCCGTCGGTCCACAGCTTCCACGCGTGGATGTCCTTGACCAGGCGGGAGTCGGTGGTCAGCTGCCGGGCGACGGCGTGATCGGTGACGGTCCAGGCGGGCACACCGAGCAGGTCGATCCGGGTGAGCGGACCTTCGGCGCGCAGTCGGGCGGTCTCTCCGTTGAGGTCACCGACCATGGGATCGATGGCGAAAGGGCACTGGGAACTCACGACGAACCTCCGACGGGTCTGACTGGTGTGAAACGAACGGGCAGTGCGGTCATGCCCCGAAGGAAAGCCGAAGGCCGCCGGGTGAGTTGCTCGGCGGGCACGGCCAGGTCGACATCGGGGAGCCGGTCGAGCAGCACCTCGATCCCGGTCCTGGCGATGATCTCGGCGATCTGCTGCGCCGGGAAGGGGCAGCGGTATTCGCCGTAGCTGAACGCGAAGTGCGCGTTGTTGCCGGTCGGCACCGTGTCACCGTCGGTGAACGACTGGCGGATGTGCGGGTCGAGATTGGCCGCGGCCAAGCCGAGCAGCAGCATGTCGCCCGCCCGGATGGTCTGATCGGCCAGGCGGGTGTCGCGGGCGGCCCAGCGCCCGGCCAGGATCGAGGTCGGGCCCTCTTCCCAGAGCACCTCGTTCATGGCCTGGCCGACGCTGCGCCTGCCGCCACCGAGCGCGGCCGCGAACCGGTCGTCGACGAGCATCAGCCGCATGGAGCTGCCCAGCCAGTCGGCCGTGGTGAGGTGGCCCGCGGCGGTGATCGCCATCAGGTCGTTGATGTATTCCTCGTCGGTGAACGGTTGCGGGTCGGCCAGCATCAGCGACACCAGATCGCCTGCGGGCCTTGCCTTCTTGGCCGCGAGCAGCCGGGCCATGTGCTCACCGAAGCGGGCGTGCCCGGCCTGGGCGTCGGCGCCGCCGTCGGCGAGCAGCTTCATGGTGAGGGCCAGGTCGGCGGCGTCGCTGTCGGGCAGGCCGAGGATGCGGCCCAGCGCCAGCACCGGCAGCGGTTCGGCGAACTCGGCCACCAGGTCCGCGCTGCCGCGGCCGCAGAATCCGTCGACCAGGCGATCGGCGAGTTCCTCACAGGCCCGGCGCAATTCGAAGTGGTCGACGGCGTCGAGCGCGGGCTCCACCATCGCCAGATGCCTGCGGTGCTCGGCACCGGCGGTGAAGTAGATCGAGGGCATCGGCCTGCCGACCATCGGCAGCAGCGGCCAGTCCTCGGGGACCCGGCCCCACTGGTTCCACAGCGACACATCGCGCGGGAACAGCAGCGGATCGCTGGTCACCTGGTGCAGTTCGCGGTAGCCGATGACCAGCCACGCGGGGAACCCGCCGGGCAGCTCGACCGCGACCACCGGGCCGTGGTCGCGCCGCATCCTGCGGTAGACCTCGTGCGGCTCGATGTGGAATTCGGGACCGCTCAGCGGCACCGCGCCGGTGATCGGGCAGGCACCGGTGCCGGTGGGTGTGCTCATCAGACGGTCTCCCCCTGCGGGACAGCGGAATACAAGTGCTCGACCAGGGCGATCAGCACCTGTTTGCTCGATTCGCGCGAGCGCGCGTCACACATCACCAGCGGTACCGCGGGATCGAGGTCCAGCGCGTCGCGCACCGCCTGCGGCTGGTGCGAGCCACCGAAGTCGTTGCAGGCCACCACGAACGGGGTGCCCTGGTGTTCGAGCCGGTCGATCGCGTACCAGGAGTCCTCGATCCGGCGCTGATCGACCAGCACGATCGCGCCGAGCGCGCCGGTGAACAGCCGGTCCCACAGGAACCAGAACCGTTGCTGGCCCGGCGCGCCGAACAGGTACAGCACGTGCTCGGCGTCGAGGGTGATCCGGCCGAAGTCGAAGGCCACCGTGGTGGTCGACTTGCCGGGAACGCCGGTGGCGTCGTCGATCCCGACGCCGACGTCGGTCATCGTCGCCTCGGTGTCGAGCGGCCTGATCTCGCTCACCGAGCGCACCAGGGTCGTCTTGCCGACGCCGAATCCGCCGATGACGACGATCTTCAGCCCGTGCTTGGCCGTGCTGTGCAGCGGTGCCAGCGACCGCTCGGGCGCGGATTCAGAGCTTGCGAAGTCCAACGAGCACCTTCTCGAGGGTGGAGGCATCCAGCGACATCGCCGCCGAGAGCGGCGGCCGAACGGTGATCTTCCCCGCGTGCAGCAGGTCCCCCAGCAGGACCGTGGCGACGCCGACCGGCAACCGCAGTTCCGCCGCGATCTCCACGACCGCGGTCGGCGCCCGGCACATGTCCAGGATCGCGACCTGCTCGGAGGTCATCCCCGCCGACGGCGCCGATTCGCTGACCACCAGGGTCACCAGGTCGAAATCCTCGGTGGCCGGGGCCCGTCCGCCGGTGAGCGTGTAGAACCGGTCCGGATCCTCGTCGCGGACCGATCTGCTCAATTCGGCGCTCCGCGTCTGGGCTGGGCGGCCATATGCTCACCGAGCTGTTCGACCAGCTCGTGCATGGTGTGCCCGACCAGCCCCGCGTCGGCGTCCTCGGCGGCCACCACCGCTAAATGCGCGCCGCGTCCCGCCTCGACCACGAACAGGATGCCGCCGTAGAACTCGGTCATCGACTGGCGGACACCGCCACGCCCGTCACCGAACTCGACGGAAGCCCCGTGCGACAGGCTCTGGAACCCGGCGGCGATCGCGGCCAGCTGATCGGCGCGGTCGACGTCGAGTTCCGGTGTGTGGCAGATCTTCAGGCCGTCCCCGGACAGCAGCAGCGCGTGCCGGGTGCGTGGGGTGCGGGCGAGCAGTTTCTCGAGCAGCCAGCCGAGATTCGTCGGGGCGGTGGTGGTCATCGGTCCTCCATGGGGTCGGGAGCAGTGGCGGCGCTGCCTGGGTGGTGGCCGGACCGATCCGCCGCCCGACCGGGCGCGGACCGCTGGAACGCGCCGAGCGCGGCCGGCTTGGCCGGTGCGGTGTCGGCGACCGGCGAGCCGGTCAGGCCGTCGGGATGGACTTTGGCCAGGGTGTCGCCGCGGCGCCGCTTAGGCAGCGCGGGCGAGGTGGACACCGTGGGAGTCGGCGGCTCGGCCGGAATCCGGTGGGCGGGCTGCCCGACGGTCTCGGCCCAGCCCAGTTCGTCGGTGGTCCTGGCGTGCTGGGCCCGCGGGGTGGGAGCGTCGAACTGGCCGAGGGTGGTGAGCTGGGGTTCGGTGCGCCGCGGGGTGGGCGCGGCGAGCTGGGCGGCGGGGCGGCTGCGGCGTTCCGCGCGGGCGGTGAGCTCGCGCGGCACGACAACGACCACCGCCGTGCCGCCGATCGCCGACGGCCGATACGACACGGTGAGTTCGTGTTTGCGGGCCAGGTGGCCGACGACGGCCAGACCGAGCCGGGTGCCCGAGAGCGAGGCCAGGTCGGCGCCCTTGTGATCGCGCCCGCTCACCGCGGCCTCGGCCCGGCGCAGCGCCGAATCGCTCATCACCAGGCCGCTGTCCTCGATCGTGATCACCACGCCCGCGGGCACTTCCGCGGCGTAGACGTGCACCTCGGTGGTGGGCGGGGAGAAGTTGCAGGCGTTGTCGAGCAGTTCGGCCAGGGTGTGCATCACGCCCTCGGCGGCGTGCCCGGCGATGCCGACGTCGGCGACGGCGCGCAGCCGCACGCGCTGGTACCCGGCGACCCGGCCCATCGCGCCGCGCAGGATCGATTCCATCGCAATCGGTTTCGCCCAGCGGCGGCCGGTGCGAGCACCGCTGAGCACCGCGATGCTGTCGGCGAGCCGACCGGTCTGCGCGGTGCGGTGGTCGATGTGGAGCAGGTCGGTGAGCACGCGCGGGTCGGCGTGCCGGTGTTCCATCTCGCGCAGTTCGGCCAGCATCGAGGTGGTCATGGCCTGGATGCGGCCCGCGGCGCCGGCGAAGGCGGCCAGCGCGGCCGCGCCACGGCGGCCGTTCTCCTGTGCCTCCCAGGCGTAGTGGGTGGCGTGGTCCTCGGCGGTGGTGATCCGCTGGGTCGCCTCGGCGACGGCCGCGGCCAGCTGCTGTTCGGCCCGCTCGGCGGCGGCCGTTGCGGCGCGCGCCCGCGCGTGCTGACGCAGGGCGACGAACACCGCGGGGCAGGCGATCAGGGCGACGGCGAGCGACGCGGCGAGCACCGGAATCCCGATGGCGGTCGGCGTGAACACCGCGACCACGGCGCCGATCGCGGCCAGCACCACCCCGGCGCCGAGCACCACGTAACCGGCAGCCCCCGCGGTCGCCCCGCGGGCGGTGCCCTCCCCCGGCGACACAGTCGTCGACTGTGCCATCGGCCCGACTTCCGCAGTACTCACAGGCCCCCAACCACCAATCGGCACACCGAACGCGCAGCACGACAGCCCGTTTCGATAACGCAGGCGAGCATATCGAGCCCTCGCCCCGCCTGCCACCCGAGCGAGGAGGGTTCATCACGAGTTCGTCTGCGATTCGTTACCGAATCGGGATGTCCTCGATCCGTCGACCTGCGGAGATACCGGTTCCGGGCGGTGCCGACCGTGGCGACCGTCACGCGCGGGGCGTGACGGCCGAAACCCACTGAGACAGTTGCCCGGCCGGGCACCACCGGTCAGTCGAGGGTCCACGTCATGCCGAACGCGGCCAGCGCGTCGAGGAATTCGGCGGGCTCGAACAGTTCGGCGGGAGCCTGCGCGCCCGGCGTGCCCGCGCCGGCGGCGATCCGGGTGGCGACCTCGACCGCGAGCTGGGCGCTGTTGCGGTAGGCGTCGGGTCCGCTGCCGATGCCGCGCAGGGTGCGTCCCTCGTGGCGGACGTCGACGACCACCGAGTACGCGGCGGGCGCCGACGGCGTCTCCGGCGCGGCCGCCAGATCGGCCTCGGTGACGGTGCCGATGATCTCGAAGATCGACGTCGCCAGCACACCTTCGACCGAGCCCGCCTGCGTGTGCCGCGGGATCGTCACCACCGACGGCTGCGGGAACTTGCGCACGGCAATGGGTTCGGTGGTGCCGGGAACCAGGAAGGTGTCGCGACGAGGCTGGGGACCGGTGCGGAACTCGCCGTCCGACCAGGACAACCCACCACTGGTGAAGACGTCCAGGTTCTTCAGGACCGTGTGCATGCTGCCGCGCGACCCCTCCCCGCCCGGCAAGGCGACATGACTCAGCACGATCTCGTCGGCACCGCCGAGCCGCTGCGCCCCGAGGTGGGCGAGCAGATCACCGAAGATGCCCGCCTCGGTGGTGGCGGTGGCCAGGGTGACCCCCGCCGCGGCCGCGAGCGGACCGTACTCGGTGAACACCCGCTGGACGAAGAGCTGTTCGCCCGCGACGTCGACGTAGTGGGCACCCGCCGCGATGGCGGCGCGCAGCACCCCGGCCCCGTTGCCGGTGTAGTCGGGCAGGGTGCTGATCACGACGTCGATCCCGGTGAAGGCGTCGACCAGGGCGGTGTGATCGTCGGCGGCGGCCACCCGGGCCACCCCGCCGACCTCGGCGAGCCGCTCCGCGTCGCGGCCGACCACCACCGGGTCGATGCCACGCCCGCGCAGCTCGGCCACCGCGAATCGGCCGACGTGTCCGGTGGCTCCGTAGACGGCGATCTTCATGTCGTTCTCCTTGTTCATCGGGATGATGAACTCAGGTTATGCGCCGTGATCGAGACAGAAAATCATCCAGAATCTTTCGCAGATATCCCATCGTCTCGTGACGTAGGCTTTCCGACATGGACCTGCTCAGCGACGTTCTCGCCACCGCGCGGACCGGCACCCCCGCCTCCGGGATGTTCGTGCGGCACGGCACGTGGGGCAGGCGATATCCGCACATCGACGGCGCGGGCTTCCACGTCGTCCTCCAGGGGTCGTGCTGGCTGACCCGGCCCGGGGTGGAACCGCTCGCGCTCGGCGCGGGCGACGCGGTGTTCCTGCCGCGCGGCATCGCCCACGATCTGCTCGACCAGCTCGACAGTCCCATCACCGAAACCGCCGGACCGGGCGACATCCGGCTCATCGAGGGACCGGGCGCGCCCGCGACGCTGCTGTGCGGGTCGTATCACCTCGCCGTCGACCGCACCCATCCCCTGCTGACCGAGCTGCCCGAGGTGGTGCACGCCCCGGCCCGGCTGGGCACCCATCCGGCGCTGCGCGCCGCCGTCGAACTGCTCGCCGCCGAACTCACCGACGCCGGACCCGGCTCCGACGCGGCGATTCCCCCACTGCTGGATCTGCTGCTGCTCTATCTGCTGCGGGCTCATCTCGCCGAGGCCGCGACGTCCTCGGGCTGGGCTGCCGCGGTCGCCGACGCCGACATCTCCCGATCCCTGCGCGCCATCCACGACGACCCGGCGCACGGCTGGACCGTCGAATCCCTCGGCGCCACCGCGGGTCTGAGCCGCGCCGCCTTCGCCCGCCGGTTCGCCGAGCTCGTCGGCGAACCGCCGCTGACCTACCTCACCCGCTGGCGGATGCTCACCGCCGCCCGGCTCCTCCGCGACACCGATCATCCGCTGGCGACGGTGGCCCGGCGCAGCGGCTACGGCTCCGAATACGCCTTCGGCAAGGCGTTCAAGCGGGCGTTCGGCACCGCCCCCGGCCGTTATCGCGCGGCCGGGACGCCGGTGCTCGTCGCGGGCGCGAGCTGATCGGTCAGGCGAGGACGGCGGTGGCCTCGACCTCGACGAGCAGATCGGGCTCACCCAACGCCGCGACGCCGAGCAGGGTGATCGGCTTGACCGGGTCGACGCCTAGTTTCGCCGCGGCGCGGGCGACCCCCTCACCCAGCAGCGGGTACTTGTCCGGGCCCCAGTCCACGACATAGATGGTCAGCTTGGCGACATCGTCGAACGAGCCGCCGATCGCGGCCAGCGCGGTGCCGATATTGAGGTACGCCTGTTCGACCTGCGCCGCGAAATCGCCTGTACCGACCGGGTTTCCGTCGGCGTCGCGCGCCACCTGCCCGGCCAGGAAGACCAGCCGCGACCCGGTCGCGATCGAGAGCTGCCGATAGACCTCGGGCTTGGGCAGCCCGTCGGGATTCACCAGTTCCACTGCCATGTTCTCTCCCACCATCCGAGGGTCGACTGCCGACAACATAACGCCCGTCACCGACGATCCGGAGCGCGATCTGGCCGCTCTCGGCAGCGCGTACCTGGCCAACGCGCTCGCGAGTCCCGACCTCTACCGGGTGATGTTCGACGCCGGGTTCGCCCTCGAGGACGCCACGGCCGCCGACGCCACCCTGGACCGCCTGGTGACGGCGGCCGCCGCGGCCCGCGCCGCCGGCCGCTTCCACGCCGAGGTCGACCCGCTCGAACTGGCCACCCAGAGCTGGACTTTCGGCCACGGACTGGCCGGGCTCGTCGCCACCGGCCCGCTGCCACCGGCCACGCTGGACTCCGGAATCCCGGTCCTCACCGCGCTTTTCGTCGCGGCGGGCGATGAACCGGCGCGCTGCGCGGCATCGGTGGCGGCGGGCTGGCACGTCACTCCAGTTCGGTGACCGCCTGTTTGGCCGCCGCGGCGACCAGGGCGTTGGCGGGCTCGGCGTCCTGCTGCGGCTTGGTGGTGAGCACGGCGAGCACGAGCGGCGCGCGTCCCGGCGGCCACGCGACGGCGACATCGAGCGCGGACCCGTAGGCCGGGGTGCCGGTCTTGTCGCCGACGATCCAGTCCGTGGGCAACCCCGCCTTGATCCGCTTGGCGCCGGTGGTACTGGCCTTCAGCCAGGCGGCGAGCTGGGCGCGCTCGGGCTCGGCCAGCGCGGTCCCGACGACGAGGGCCCGATAGTCGGCCGCCAGCGCGGCGGCCGTGGTGGTGTCGCGTTCGTCGCCCGGGATCGCGGTGTTCAGCTCGGGTTCCCAGCGATCCAGGCGCGACACCGAGTCGCCGAGGGTGCGCAGGAAGGCGGTGAAACCTTCCGGGCCACCGAGTAACCGGAGCAGCAGGTTGCCCGCGGTGTTGTCGGACTGGGTGATCGCGGCAGCGCAGAGCGCGGCGACTGTCATGCCGGTGTCGATGTGCCGCTCGGTCTCCGGGGAGTTCACGACGATATCGGCGGCGGTGTACCGGATGACCTGGTCGAAGTAGCCGCTCGCGAGCGGGTGCGCCTGGAGCAGGGCGCCGCAGGCCAAGCCCTTGAAGGTCGAGGCCATCGGGAAACGCTCGTCGGCCCGGTACGCGACGGTGCGGCCGGTGCCGGTGTCGACCACCGACAAGCCGAGGCGCGCGCCGTATTCCGTCTCCAGCGCGGCGAACGAGAGCGCCACCGACGCGGTCGACGAGGTGGCGGGGGTGGTCGCCTCGGAGGCGTTCGAGCAGGCCGGGACGGCGACGGCGGCGAGCGCCAGCGCGGCGGCGGCGAGCCGCCAGCGGAGGGTGGTGGTCACGAAGGAAGTCACCACCGCACCCCATCACCGCCGCCGGTGCGCGAGCCAATACCCGACACGGCCGCCGCCGAGTCGGCATCGATATCGGCGCAGGTCGTTCCCGGCCGGATCGGGTGAACGGTCGAGCACCCGTGGCCGATCCGGGGTGGCCGTGTGCCGGGCGCTGGTTCAATGGCCGACATGGATCTGCTCCGTCACCTCCGGTTCTTCGTCGCGGTCGCGGACGAGGGCCACTTCGGGCGGGCGGCCGCCGCGCTGGAGATGACGCAGCCGCCGCTGTCGCAGGGTCTGCGCCGCCTCGAACAGCACCTCGACCTCGAGCTGATCCACCGCACCAGTCAGGGCGCGATGCTCACCGCCGCGGGCAGGCAGTTGCTCCCGCGGGCCCGGCTGCTCGTCGACGACGCCGATCGGCTGCTCGCGGAATCCGAACGGATCGCCCAGCGCAGCGGCACCGTGCGGTTCGCGGCCACGACCGCGTTGCCGGACCGGCTGGTCACCGCCTGTGTCACCGCGCTGCGGGTCGCGGGCGGCACCGTCTCGACCGCGCTCGGCACGACCGCCGACCTCGCCGCCGAGGTGCGGGCCGGGATCTGCGATGTCGCGGTGATCGAGCATCCGGCCCTGGTCGACGGGCTCGACGCCGGGCCGGTCGTGAAACTGCCACGCTGGCTGGTGGTTCCGGCCGAGCATCGCACCACCACCGCCGAACGGCCGACCTTCCCGATGCTCGCCGACCTGCACTTCGCGCATCCGGCCCGCGCCGCCAATCCGCCCGCCTTCGACACCGTGCTCGACCTGCTGCGTGAGCGCGGCCTCGACACCGCGACCCTCACCGCGGCCGACGACCGGGCGGTGCTTGCCGCCGTCGCCGCGGGCACGTGTTTCGGCCTCACGGCCACCCCGCCGACACCGACTCCGGGCGTGGTCTGGCTGACGCTCGCGCCGCAGTCGGTCGCCCTGCGGGTCCGGATCATCCGCCGTCCCGACGCGGGCGACCACGCCGACGCCCTGGACCGGGTGCTCTACCGCGAGCGCCTGCGATGAGCGTGACCGACCGGATCCGCGCCGTGTTCGCCGACGCCGGGTGCAGCGGGTGGCTGCACGCCCGGCGCTGCGACGGCTCCTCCGCCGAGCTGTCCGTTGGCGGCGGCGAGCGGGTGGTCATCGCGTCGGTGTACAAGCTGTTGCTGTTCGTGGCGTTCTGCCGCCGGGTCGACGACGGGCTGCTCGACCCGGCCGCGCGGATCACCGTCGACCCCGCCGACTGCACGCCCGGACCCACCGGCCTCGCGGCGCTGCACGATCCGGTCACCCTGAGCCGCCGCGACCTGGCCACCTCCATGATGACGGTGTCCGACAACGCCGCCGCCGACGTGCTGCTCGGCGAACTCGGCCTGGCCGCGGTCACCGATCTCCTCGACGCGCTCGGCCTCACCGAGACCCGCGTCGTCGGCGGCACCGCCGATCAGCACCGCAGCCTGGTGCGCGACACCGACACCCACACCACCGCCGAGGCCTTCGCCGCGCTCGCCGACAACGACGAGGCCTGGACCGTCTCGGCCTACGACCCCGCCTACACCAGCGCGACCACCCCCGAGGAGATGACCCGGTTCCTGTCCCTGCTCTGGCGCGGTGACGTGTTGTCCACGGCGAGTACCGAATTCGCGCGCGCCGTGATGAGCAGGCAGATCTGGCCACACCGGATCGCGGCCGCCTTCCCGCACCGCGGTGTGGTCGTCGCGGGCAAGACCGGCACCATCGGCGTCATCCGCAACGAGGTCGCGGTGGTGGAGTTCCCCGGCGAAACCCCGGTCGCGGTAGCGGTTTTCACCCGCGCCGCCCGCGCCGACCCGACCCTGCCCGTCGTCGACGCCGCCATCGGCGAAGCCGCCCGCCTGGCCGTCACCGAACTCCGCCGCCCGCACTGACCCACCCCGGCCCGGCCGGATATGGCTAGCATCGTCGGCTGTGGGTGGAGATTCTTCCGGTTTCGGCCGGGTGCGGATGGTCGGGATCGTGGCGGGGGTCGTCGGGGTGGCGCTGGCGGTGGCGGCTCCGCTGCTGCCGGTGCGACAGGAACACGCGAGCCTGGACTGGCCGCAGCCCCAGTCGATGCAGCTGAGCGCGCCGCTGGTGGACTACGTGCCGCTGTCGCTGGAGCTCAGCGTGCCGTGCACGGCATTGCGGGACCTGACCGGCGCGACGGTGCTGACGACGGTGCCGCCAGAGGCGCCGCGCGCCGGATCGAAGGGACTGGTCGCGCGGATCGAGGACCGACCGGAGACCGGGCGGACCCTGGCGGTCGTCCTCCGCGATCGCCTGCTGCTGAGCGCGTCGCTGGCGGAGATCGCCGGGACGCCCGGCGGTGCGCCCGCCACCGAATCCGAATCATCCGGCAGTCGACCGCCCGGCGGCGAACCCGCAGGCAGCACCCCACCTCCCGGCGCACCCGCGCCCGGTGCCACGCCGCCTTCCGGCACCCCCGCGCCCGGCACTGCCGCGCCTGGCGATGGTCGGCAGCCTCCGGGAACACCACCCGCCGGTGCCACGCCCCCACCCGGCGCAACGCCGCCAGGTCCCGCCGCGCCTCCGTCGAACGCTCCGGCCGGATCGGCTCCCACCGGCCCGACCGCGCCAGCCGGATCAGCACCCCCGGCCCCAGGCGGATCCGCCGGGACGGCCCCCGCACCCGAGGCGCCGCCGTCCGGCGCACCCGCTGGATCAGCGCCAGGTCCTGGCACACCGCCATCAGGCGCTCCGGCCGGATCAGGCCTCGCCGGTCCGGGCGCGCCTTCCGGTGCCTCTGCCGGGGCGACACCCGCGCCCGCCGCTCCGCCGTCCGGCACGCCCGCTGGATCAGCACCAGGCCCGGGCGCACCCTCGGGCGCTCCCGCCGGATCGGCTCCCGCCGGGCCCGGCGGGACGAACCAGCCGACCGGATCACCCGGCGCATCACCGTCCACGAGGGAGCAGGGTGGTGGAAACCCCGGGGGCGCAACGCAGAACGGGCATTCGGTGGGATGCGGTGCGCTGACTGTCGTCTCGACGGCGTCGGGGACGACCGCCGAGCTCACCGGGTTGACCAAGGCCGACGGGTCGCCGCTGCGGACCACCATCGATGGCGATGTGCGTCCGCAGTTGGTCGGGGTCTACACCGAGCTGGATCGGGGGCGGGCGGGGGACGCGCGCCTGCATGCCGAGATCGATGCGCGGTTCTCGTCGAGTCCGAGCGGGTGGAAGCTCGCGGCCATCCTCGGGGCGGTGCTGTGCACGCTCATCGCACTGATCTGCCTGCATCGCGGTGACATTCGCGACGGGCGGCGGGCGCGGCGCGTGCTGCCCGCGCGCTGGTGGCGCTGCACCGGTCTGGACGCGACGGTCGCGGGCACGCTGGTGGTCTGGCATGTGATCGGCGCGAACAGCTCCGACGACGGCTACATCCTGACCATGGCGCGCGCCTCCAGGGAGGCCGGGTACACCGCCAACTACTACCGGTGGTTCCAGGTCGCCGAGGCACCGTTCGGCTGGCCCTACGAGGTGCTCGCGCAGCTGACCCGGATCAGCGAAGCCGGGCTGTGGATGCGCCTGCCCGCGCTGCTGGCCGGCCTGGTGTGCTGGCTGGTGCTCAGCCGGGAAGTGCTGCCGCGCCTGGGTTCCCGCGTCGCCGCGAGCACCGCGGCCCGCTGGACCGCGGCCCTGGTGTTCCTGTCGCTGTGGCTGCCCTACAACAACGGCTTGCGCCCGGAACCGCTGATCGCGGTCGGCGCGCTGCTCACCTGGTGCTCGATGGAGCGAGCCATCGCCACCCGCAGGCTGCTGCCCGCCGCCGTCGCGGTGGCGATCGCGGCGTTCTCTCTCGCCGCGGGCCCGACCGGCCTCATCTGCCTGGCCGCCCTGCTGGCCGGTTCGCGGCCGGTGCTCCGCACGGTCATCGCGCGCGCCACCACGGATTCGGGCCCCGCGCTGCTGCGCTACGCCGCCGTGCTGGCGCCGATCGCCGCCGCCGGCGTCCTCGTGCTCGTCGTGGTCTTCGCCGACCAGACCCTCGCGACGGTGCTGGAAGCCACCCGCGTCCGCCAGCTGGTCGGCCCCGACATGTCCTGGTTCGAGGAGCGCACCCGCTGGGATTCCCTGCTGTCGGTGAACCCCGACGGTTCCCTGGCCCGGCGCTTCGGCGTACTGGCCATGCTGCTGTCCCTGGCCGTCGGCATCCTGGTGACCCTGCGTCGCGGCGGTCGCATCCCGTCGACCGCCCGCGGCCCGGTCACCCGCATTCTCGCGGTGACCTTCCTCGCACTGCTGCTTATGATGTTCACCCCCACCAAGTGGACCCACCACTTCGGCGTCTACGCCGGTCTCGCGGGTGCGCTGGCCGCGGTCGCCGCTGTCGCGCTGAGCCGCAGCGTCATTCGAGCGCCCTACCTCCGCACCCTGTTCGCGGCGGCGGTCCTGTTCCTGCTCGCGATCTGTTGCACCGGCTCCAACGGCTACTGGTACGTCTCCGGCTACGGCGTCCCGTGGCCGGACCGCGCCCCAACCCTCGCCGGCATCGAGGTCTCCACCCTCTTCCTCGCCGCCACCGCCCTGACCCTGCTGCTCGCCCTCTGGCAGTACTACCGCGCGACCCCCGAAACCACCTCGCCCAGCACAACATCCAACGTTGGCAGCCCGCAGCGCACAGCCGCAGGCACTCCCAGGGGCGCCGGACGATTCCGGTTGCCGGTGGTCGCGCCCCTCACGGTCGCCGCGGCGGCGATGGTGCTGTTCGACGTGGGATCGCTGGCCACCGCTGCCGTCGCGCAGTACCCCGCCTATTCGGTCGCGCTGTCGAACCTTCGGACGATGACCGGGAACTCCTGCGCGATGGCCGACGCCGTCCTGGTCGAAACCAACACGGCCGACTCACTGCTGACCCCCTACACCGGCACCGTCGCCGACGGCCTGGCCGCCGAGAACACCGGCTTCACCCCGAACGGCCTCGGCAGCCTCGCCCCCGACCCGGGCCCCGGCCAATCCTCGGCACCCCCATCAGGCTCCGGCCCCGCCCCCGGCGGCCCTGGTGGCGCAGGTCCGGGCGGCGGCTCGGGCCCAGGCGGCGGCGCAGGTCCAGGCGGCGGCGCAGGCCCCAGCGGATCGGCTCCCAACGGTCCCGGCAACACCACAGGCGGTTCGGGCTCCACCACCGGCGGACCCGGCCAGAGCACTCCTGGCGGTTCTACCCAGACAGGTCCCGGTGGTACAGGTGGATCAACGCCCGGCGGCACGGCACCTGGCGGTCCCGGCGGACCTATTTCCGGCGGACCCGGCTCCACCCCCGGCGTGAACGGCAGCACCGTCGCCCTCCCCTTCGGTCTCGTCCCCGAACGCACCCCGGTCCTGGGCAGCTACTCCACCGGCGCACCGCAACGCACCCAGCTGACCACCCAGTGGTACCGCCTGGATCTCGCTGCCGCTCAGCAGGATTCGGCGTACCGGGTGCTGATCCTCACCGTGGCGGGCCGGATCGAATCCGTGGCTCCCGACGGCAGTCCGCTGCCCGGGCAGCGACTGCGGGTCGAGTTCGCCCACGCGGCGAACGGAACCTTCACCCCCACCGGTGAACTCACCCCACCCACGGTCGGTGGCGCACCGGGCTGGCGGAACCTGCCGATCGACCTGGACGAGATCCCCGCCGGAACCACGGCGGTCCGGCTCGTCGCCGCGGCGGGCGAACCGGATCCGATGCAGTGGCTGGCGGTCACGCCCCCGCGCCTGCCGAAACTCTCGTCGCTGAACACCGTGGTCGGCACCGCGGATCCGGTGCTCGGGGATTTCCATGTGGGACTGGCCTTCCCGTGCCAGCGACCGTTCGACCACGAGGCCGGGGTCGCGGAGCTGCCGATCTGGCGGATCCAGCCGGACAAGCTCAACGCGCAGGTCTCCGAGACCTGGCAGGGCGATACCGGCGGCGGGCCGCTGGGCTGGACCGGTCTGCTCATGCGGTCGCGCACCATCCCCGCCTACCTCGCCGAGGACTGGACCAGGGACTGGGGCGAACTCCAGCGCCTCACCCGCCTGGTCGCCGCACCACCGGCGGAGATCACCGTCCGCGTCGGCGACACCTGGGGCTGGACGAACGAAAGCCCCATCAGGACACGCTGACCCGGCACAAATGAAACCGCCGTTGCCTCCATGGAGGCAACGGCGGTTTCGCGCAGGGAAGAGACTACTTCGGCGGCTCGCCCGCGGGCGGCTGGCCACCGGCGGGCGGCTGACCACCCGGCGCACCGGCCGGCGGTTCCCCACCGGCGGGCGGCGCGCCCGCGGGCAGCGGCTTGCCGATATTGCGCGCCATATCCGGCATCAACCGGATGGCGACCTGCTCCCAGGTGCCCCAGTTGTGGATGCCGATATCGGGGAAGTCGTAGCTGACGTTCGTGTAACCCAGTGCGGTGATCCGCTTTTCGAACGAGCGGGTGTTGGCCAACGCGATCGCCTCGAGCGGCATGCCCTGGGTGATCGCGTCGATCGAGGACAGGTCCTGATCGGCGGGCTTGGCACTGCCCGCGGAGATGTAGAGGCGGGTGTTGTTGGCGATCAGCTTCTCGGCGAACCCGTAGGGGTCCATCCGCTTCCACTTCTCACTGCCCGCGGGCGCCATCGCCTCGATGTTGTAGCCACCGCTGGCGATCATCGCCCCGGCCAGCGCCTCGCGCATGCCCGGCATCGACATGTGCAGATAGCCCGACAGCGATCCGGCGTAGACGAACTGCTCGGGGTGGTAGGCCGCCATCAGCAGGGCCGCGCTACCGCCGCTGGACAGCCCGACCACGCCGTTGCGGGTGTCGCTGAAACCCAGCCGGGACTTCAGCGCGTCCGGCAGGGTCTCGGTGATGAAGGTTTCCCACTGATAGGTGTTGGTCTTGCCCTGGGTGTCCTCCCAGCCGCCGATGGCCGATCCGGAGTCGGCGCTGGGCAGCAGGGAACCGTCGGGGTTGACGCCGTTGAAGCTGCTCGGCTGGTCCCAGTCGGCGTAGAAGCTGGACTGGCCGCCGACCGGCATCACGACATTGATGTTGAACTTGGCGATCTGGGCGGGGATGGCGGTGTGCTTCTCCCAGCCGTTCAGGTCGTCCTCGGCACGTTCACCGTCGAGCAGGTAGACCACCCGGTCGGTGTTGCCGTCGGCCGCCCGCACGATGCGGGTGTTGATGGTGCCCATCGAGGAATCGACCGGGAAATCGATCGCCGACGGATCGGCGTCGGCCGCCGCCGGCCCGACCGCGGCCACCGACGCGCCGAACGGCAGCATGGCGGCCACCGCGGCACCCGCCAGGAGTCTGCTCGTGCGGTGTCGGCGCCCCGGCGCCCCTCCCACAGTTACGCCACGCATGATCGTGTTCGGACCTTTCCGTTGTGCGGCCACGCCGCTCCCCACTCCACCCGGCCGCGGCGCGACAGCCTGCGGACGGATCCTGCCGGGCAGCATAGCGCGCCCCCGATCCGAGGGGCACATCGAAAACCGATGTGACGCAGTTCTCTTCGGCTCGCGCGCTTACCCGGTCGTGGCGATGCGGGAGATACAGAATCCGTCGGTGCCGTGGTCGAGCGTCAGATACGCCTCCTTCGCGGCACCATCGGCGCTGGTCACCGGCGCGCTGACGATGACGACCGAACCGGTCGAACCACGCACGGTGAGCGCCTTGTCGTCGAAGCGCCGCACCCCCGACAGCGCGGTGCCCGGCTGGGCGCCGGCGCACAGCAGCGGATAGTCGGGCTCGACGTCGGCCGGGTTCACCGGGTAGCCGACCACCCGGCTCAGGTAGCGCTCGACGGTATAGCGGGCCTGTTCGTCGGTGAGCCGCGTCGCCGCCCGGTCGCTGACGATCGGGCAGCCGTAGCCGGAGCGCAGCTCGCTGGGCCGCAGGCTCACCTTCAGCACGTCGTTCTGCCAGTACGGACCGAACTGGCCGAGGATGCCGGGGCGGCGCACCGCGTCGGTGATCTGGTTCACGTCGCCGTACATGCGCGGGATCTCGACGGGTGATTGGGTCCAGCACTTGCGGATCAGCGCGTCGGTATCGCCTGCCCGCACGTCGTCGAGCCAGGGGCGCAGCACCGTCGCCGCGGTCGGGCTGTCGGGGACCGCGCCGATCTGTGCCGCCGGTGTCGGGCCCGGCGCGTTCGAATCACCCGACGAGACACGGTCTTTGGCGGTGAGCACGGCGATCGCAGTCAGCCCGGCGACGGCGGCGGCCGCACCGACGCCGACCAGGATCGCCCGCGCCCGCGACCGCGGCTTGCCCGGCGGCGCGGGCAGTTCGGCCGACCGCGACACCAGCGTCTCCGCCGACAGCGGGGTGTCGGGCATGGTCCCGGCAAGCGCCGCCACCGCCGCGTCGGCGAGCTCGCCGCAGGAGGCGAACCGGTCGCGCGGATTCTTCGCCATGGCGCGCGCGATCACCGCGTCCATGGCGGGCGGCAGCGCCGGGTTGCCCGCCGACGGGCGCGGCGGCGCCTCGATCAGGTGCGCGCTGATCATCGCGGCCGGACTGTCGCGCTGGAACGGGACGAAGCCGGTGAGCAGCTCGTAGAGGGTGCCGCCGAGCGCGTACACATCGGTGCGGACGTCGAGCGGATCGCCTTCGAGCTGCTCGGGCGCCGCGTAGGCCAGGGTGCCGAGCACCGAGCCCGCCGAGGTGAGGCTGGTCGTCTCGCCCATGCTGCGGGCGATCCCGAAATCGGTGACCAGCACCTCGTCGGCACCGTCGTCGGCGCGGGCGATCAGCAGGTTGGCCGGTTTGATGTCGCGATGCAGCAGTCCCTGCCGATGCGCGTAGTCCAGGCCCTTGGCCGCCTCGACGACGATTCGCACCGCGCGCGCGGGCGTGAGGATCGCCAGGCCGTGGCGCAGCAGCTGGGCCGCGTCGAGTCCGTCGACGAACTGCATCGCGATCCACAACCGGTCGCCGTCGACGCCGCGATCGAAGATCTGCACCACATTCGGATGCCGCAGGCGCGCGGCCAGATCGGCTTCCCGCTCGAAGCGGGCACGGAAGGTCGGTTCCACCGCGAGCCGCGCGTCGAGCACCTTCAGCGCGTCGTGGCGCGGCAGCCGGGGATGTCGCGCCAGATAGACCGCGCCCATGCCCCCACCGCCGAGCCTGCGTTCGATGCGATACCCCGCGAGGCTCGCCCCCGGCCCGAACTCCATCACCCGGTCAGGCTATCGGCTGGGCCCCGGCGCCGCCGCCGGTCGGATCACGCTGCGCCGGTTCATCGGTGGTGCGCGGCGAAGAAGTCCCAGATCACCCGGGTCGCGTCGATCGCTCCGTGCTCGTCGGCGCCGGGCCACCGGTGCCCGGCGCCCGCCACGGTGACGAGGTCGACCGCGCGTCCGTCGCGGCAGGTGGCGCGCAGGGTCGTCACCCGATCGCTCGACGTGGACACCGGTGCCGCGCACTCGTCGACCGTCCGCCAGAACCCGTTCAGCTCCGGCACCGACGGCCCGTCGATCCGCGCGACGCCGCTGCCCGGCGCACCGTCGTAGCGGATGTTCTCGTCGTCGGTGCCGTGCACATGGATCACCGAGACCGGGTCGGGCTGCGCGCAGTCGCCGAGCTGGGTGCCCGCGACCGCGCCGACGGCGGCGGCGAGCGTGGTGCGGCACGCCATCGCGTAGGCCATCATGGCGCCGTTGCTCATCCCGGTGAAGTAGATCCGCGCGCGGTCGATCGGCAGGGCGCGGGCGATCTCGTCGACCATCGCGGTCAGGAAGCCCACGTCGTCGACGCCGGTGCGGCCGGGGTTCCCACAGCAGCCGCCACCGGCGTTCCAGGCTCGGCCGACACCGTCGGGATAGGCGACGACGAACCCGGCGGCCTCGGCCACCGCGTCCCAGCCGACGCCGCGCTGCGCCAGCTCGCCGGTGCCGAGTCCGCCGTGCAGCATCACCACCAGCGGCGCGGGCTCGGACAGTGTGGCGGGCCGGTAGACGCGGTAGCTGCGGGTATTGCCGTCGTGCCCGAGTTCGTGCAGCGAGGTGCCCGCGGTCGTCGCGACCCCCGGATCGTCGCGGAGCAGCACGATGCCCGCGACGAGCAGCACCACCGTGACAGCCGCTGCGGCGAGCGTGGCGATCCGCATGGCACCAGTGAACCGGTCGACGCGCCGCCGGGCAACGGGGCGGCGCTAGTGTGGATGATCTATTCGTGGCCGCGACCGCACCCGGCGGCCCTGCGCAGGACGGGACCGGAGTGAGATTCGCTGTACGCCTGATGTTGATGCTGCTGATTCCGGCGCTGCTGTTCGCGCTGCCCTGGTGGACGCTGGTCGCGGCGCCCACCGGCGGCACCGGCCCGCTGTTCTGGGCCGGGACCGCGGTGTGTGTCCTCGGCTACCTGTGTCTGCCCGCCGCGATGTTCCTCGGCCACGGACCGGCCCAGTCCGATCCGGCGGTGATCGTCGGCGACACCCTGCTCGGGGTGCTGTGGGTGGTGTTCTCGTGGTCGGTGCTCGGCGTCTTCGTGCGGGGCGGGCTGGCCGTCGCCGGGGTGGAGGGCCCGCTCGCCGCGCGGATCGTGGCGCTCGGGGTGCTGGCGGTCTCGGTCGCGCTGGTCGCCTGGGGCGTCTACGAGGCGCGCCGGGTGCCGCGGGTCCGCACCGTCGACGTCGCCATCCGCGGCCTGGCCGCCGGCCTGGACGGGCTGCGCGTCGTGGTCGTCACCGACACCCACTACGCGGCGCTCGACCGGCAGCGCTGGTCCGAGCGGGTGGTCGACGTGGTCAATGCCCAGCGCCCCGATATCGCCTGCCACGCCGGTGATCTCGCGGACGGTTCGGTGGTGAAGCGGCGCGCCCAGGTCGACCCGCTGGCCCGCGTCGAGGCCCCGCTCGGCCGCTTCTACATCACCGGCAACCACGAGTACTTCGGTGACGCGCAGGGCTGGATCGACCACATGGCCTCGCTCGGCTGGCAGCCGCTGCACAACGCCCACCGGACCGTCGAGCGCGACGGTGCTCGCCTGGTCGTCGCCGGGATCGACGACCCCACCGGCGCCGGTCTGCCCGGCCACGGTCCCGACCTGCCCGCCGCGCTGGCAGGCGCCGACCCCGCGCTGCCGGTGATGCTGCTGGCCCATCAGCCCAAGCAGATCACCGACAGCGCCGCGGCGGGCGTGGCGCTGCAGATCTCCGGGCACACCCACGGCGGGCAGATCTGGCCGTTCCACTACCTGGTCCGGCTGGATCAGCCGGTGGTCGCCGGCCTGAGCAGGCACGCGAACAACACCCAGCTCTACACCAGCCGCGGCACCGGTTTCTGGGGTCCGCAGCTGCGGGTGTTCGCGCCCAGCGAGATCACCGTGCTGGTGCTGCACCCCGAACCGGCTTAGCGGTGCGGCTGGGTCACTTCCGTCGGCAGCGGCCCGCTCATGACGACATTCGAGCCGTTCCAGGTGTAGTGGATCGCCACCGGACCGCCCTGCGGCGCGGCGAAGGGCTCGTCGCCCGCGAGCCACTTGTACTCGACCGTCACGGTGGTGTCGGTGTAGCCGACCACCGAGGTGAACGCGTACGCCTCGGAAGTTGCTGTGCCCAGCCACTTTCCGTCATGGAAGAACAGCACGTGGATCGGCGCGCCCGCGGAGTTGCCGCCGACCGCGCGCACCCACAGCAGCTGGGCGCACTGACCCGGTAGGTCCGCCGACGCCTGCTGGGCGACCCAGTTGCCGTCGAGGCGCGCCAGCGCGTTCCGTACGCCGGTCGACTGGGGATCGATGCAGCGGCCCGGTCCGCTGAGGTCGTCGGCCGGTTTCGGTTTCGTGGTGCCGGGGGCCGCGGTGACGGGAGGCGCTTCGGTCACCACCGGTGCCTGGGTGCCGCCGGACGACCCGTTCCCACCCGGCGCCTCGGTCGCCCGCGGCTGCTCGCCCGGCGTCTGCGGCGCGCTCGCGGCGACCGTGGTCGTCGCCCGGCTCGTCGACGGCGAAGCGGCCGAACCGTTCTCCGCGTTGCAACCCGCCACCGCCGCCGCGGCGATGGCGATCAGCGCGCTCATCCGAACTGCGTTCTTCATGGTTCTCGACTCCTCGTCCGTCGCGCCGGTCGCGCGTTCTGCTGACTCCATCGGGACCCTGAACAGCCCTGTTAGGCGAAAAACGGCGATCATCACCCTAGGGTGCGAAATCATCACCCTTGCTAAGGAAATCCCGGACCGACCCCGAAATGCCGTGCGGCGGACCGTGACCGAGCGGGGCGGCGCCACGCACAGCTCCGGCCGGAGGCGCAGTGCGCCCCCGGCCGGAGTCGGGTCGATCAGATGCCGGTTCAGACGATGTCGGTGGTCCCCGAGCAGGTCACGACCGGCACCGGCACGGGTCCGGTGTTGACGACCGACAGGTCGATCCGCACCGGCCCGGTCCCGGTCGGCACGTCGGTGAAGTACACCGTGCCGCCGGTGCCGAAGAACGACGAGATGTTCGTGTGCCCGGTCAGTGAGCCCGATGCCCCGGTGGCCAGATTGGTCCAGGTGAGCGTGGGATGGGTCTGGTAGCCCCAGATGCTGGCACCGGAATGCACCGTGAACGACGGCAGCCCCGACTGGTCGTACAGGTAGGAGACGATCACCTGGTTGCTGTAGGGCACATCGACGATATTCGGACTCAGCCCGAGGCAGTTGATGCCGACCAGGCTGCTCGGCAGCGCGTTCGCCGCCCCGGCGCCCGCGACCATCGTCCCCGCCACCACCGCTACGCCCGCCGCGAGACCGGCGATCGTGGACCTCACTCGCATAGTCATACAGATCCTTCCACTCGTGTCGTATCACCCCCGTATCCGACCGGGACGCCACATTGTTACTGAATGAAAGCATCCTTCGAGGTCCGACACGCGGCATACCTAGGTCTGCTAGGTTATGACCTAGCGGTTCTAGGTATAGGAGTCCGATGCGGATCGACAAAGACCTGGTGGCAGCCTCGGCGACCCCACTGGTACTCGGGATTCTCGCCGAGGGCGAGTCGTACGGGTACGCGATTCTGGAGCAGGTGAACCACCTGTCCCGGGGCCGCATGCAGTGGACCGACGGCATGCTCTACCCCCTGCTGCACCGCCTGGAGCGGCAGGGCCACGTGACCTCGGCCTGGCGTACCGCCGACAGCGGGCGACGGCGCAAGCACTACCTGATCACCGAGTCGGGCCGGGCCGCCCTCGCCGAGCGACGCGCGCAGTGGGCCGTCGTCGCCGAGGCGCTCGACCAGGTCTGGCGCGACGCCACGACCCGCCCCAGCGTGGCGAAAGGATGGGCGTGATGGACGCCGAGACCCAGCTCCAGGCCAATATCGAGCAGTGGCGCGGCTACGTCCAGCGCCACCGCGCGATCTCGATCGCCGACGTCGACGAGATGGAAGACCATCTGCGCGAACAGGTCTCGTCCCTCCAGGACGCCGGACTGGACGCCGACGAGGCGTTCCTGGTAGCGGTGAAGCGGATGGGCAGCCTCGATGCCCTGTCCCGCGAGTTCGCGCTCGAGCATTCCGAAAGACTGTGGAAGCAGCTGGTCCTGGTGCCCGCCGAGGCCGACACGACCGGACGGCAGCGCAATCGGGAGCTGGTGGTCGTCCTGGCGCTCGCGGTCGGCGCGGCCCTGTCGCTGAAGGCCGGCTTCGCCTGGCTGCACGGGTCGGCGGTCGGCGTCAACGCCGCGCTGCTCGTACTCCCCTTCCTCGCCGCGTATTTCGCGTGGAAGCGGCAGGTGACGGCACGGGTCGCGATCGCGCTGGCCGTCCCGTTCGTGCTCGTCGCGCTGGTGCTGAACCTGTATCCCTTCGAGCCCGAGGGCGCGACGGAGGTGATCGCGGCGATCCACGCGCCGATCGCGCTGTGGTTCGTGATCGGCCTGGCGTATGTCGGCGGTGACTGGCGATCGGACCGGCGCCGCATGGATTTCATCCGGTTCACCGGCGAATGGTTCGTCTACCTGACCCTGCTGGCCCTGGGCGGCGGCGTCCTGATCGGGTTGACGGTCGGCGCGTTCGGCACGCTGGATCTGGATATCGAACCGGTCATCGAGGACTGGGTGCTGCCGTTCGGCGTCGCGGGCGCCGTGATCGTCGCGGCCTGGCTGGTCGAGGCCAAGCAGAACGTCGTGGAGAACATCGCGCCCGTGCTCACCCGGGTGTTCACCCCGCTGACCATCCTCATGCTGGTGGCCCTGCTCGCCGCGTTCGCGACGACCCGCAGCGTGATCGACGTCGACCGCACCCTGCTCATCCTGATGGACCTGATCCTGGTGCTGGTCCTCGGCCTGCTGCTGTACTCGATCTCGGCGCGCGACCCGCTGGCCCCGCCCGGCTTCTTCGACCGGGTGCAGTTGGTGCTGGTGCTGTGCGCCCTCGCCGTCGACGTGGTGATGCTGACCGCCATGCTCACCCGCATCGCCGAGTTCGGGTCATCGCCGAACAAGGTCGTCGCCCTCGGGCTGAATGTCGTGCTGCTGGTGAACCTGGCGTGGTCGGTCCGGCTCGGCCTCGGATTCCTGCGCGGCCGAGCGGGATTCGCCGACCTGGAACGCTGGCAGACCCGCTATCTCCCCGTGTACGGAGTCTGGGCCGCCTTCGTCGTGGTCACCGTTCCCCCCGTCTTCGACTTCGTCTGAGGCCGCGCCCCCGCGAGTAGACTCGGGGAATGCACGCGGCGCCGGCGTGCCCGGCGCCGCGGTCCACGGGAGTGGCGGATGAGCGCTGGTGACGGGTCCGAGCGGATACCGAGGAAGTGGCGACTGCTGCTGACGGCAGTCGCGGTGGCCTTTCTGTCCCTGTTGCTCGTGCCCCGGCTGATCGGCGTCTACGTCAACTGGCTGTGGTTCGGCGAGGTCGGCTATCGCAGCGTGTGGTCGACGGTGCTGCTCACCCGGCTCACGCTGTTCGTCGTGATCGCGACGATCCTCGGCGGCGCCCTGTTCACGGCCCTGTGGCTGGCCTACCGGTCCCGCCCGGCCTTCTTCCCCGGCGGGCGCGACGACGACCCGATCACGCCGTACCGCACGGTGGTGGGCCGCTATCCGCTGCGGTTCGGGCTCGGCATCGCCGCGGTCTTCGGCCTCATCTGCGGACTGGCCGGACAGTCACGATGGCAGACGGTGCAGCTGTTCCTGCGCGGCGGATCCTTCGGCGAGCGAGACCCCCAGTTCGATCTCGACGTGGGGTTCTACGTCTTCGACCTGCCGTTCTACCGGCTCGTGCTCAGCTGGCTGTTCGTCATCGTGTTCGTCGCGTTCCTGGCCTGCCTGGCGACCCACTATCTGTTCGGCGGGGTGCGGCTGTCCGGGAAGTCGATCGGGATCACGGTCGCGGCCCGCTGCCAGCTCGCGGTGCTGGCCGGGTTGTTCTTCGTGCTGAAGGCGGGCGCGTACTGGCTGGACCGCTACGCCCTGCTGTCGAGCGGGCGACGGGAGCCGACCTTCGCCGGCGCGGGCTACACCGACATCAACGCCGTGCTGCCCGCCCGCTTCATCATGTTCGCCATCGCGCTGATCTGCGCCGCCGCGGTGTTCTCCGCGGTGGTGGTGCGCGATCTGCGGGTGCCCGCGATGGCCGCCACCCTGCTGCTGCTGTCGTCGATCGTGGCGGGCGGGGTGTGGCCGCTGGTCGTCGAGCAGTTCTCGGTGCGCCCCAACGCCGCCGACCTGGAGAGCCCCTACATCGAGCGCAATATCGCCGCGACCAGGCAGGCCTACGGCATCGGCGAGGATCGGGTGCACTACCAGCCCTATCCCGGCGTCGGCACCGCGCCGCCGCCGGAGGTCCCCGCCGACGCCACCACGATCGCCAACCTGCGCCTGCTCGACCCGCACGTGCTCTCGCGCACCTTCACCCAGCAGCAGCAGCTCAAGAACTTCTACAGCTTCCCCGACAACCTGGACCTGGACCGCTATCGCATCGACGGACAGCTGCGCGACTACGTGGTCACCGCCAGGGAACTCACCCCCGCCGCGCTCAGCGGCAACCAGGGGCACTGGGTCAACCGGCACACCGTCTACACCCACGGCGACGGGTTCGTCGCCGCCCCGGCGAACCGGGTCAACGCGGCGGTCGTCGACGCGGCGAGCGACAGCGCCGCGGGCAACAGCGGCTACCCGATCTACGCGGTCAGCGATATCGCCACCCAGCACACCGGCCACCAGGTGATCCCGGTCGAGCAGCCCCGGATCTACTACGGCGAGGTGATCGCCAGGGGCGATCCGGACTACGCCATCGTCGGCGGCGGCACCGAACCGCGCGAATACGACACCGACAGCACCAAATACACCTACGCGGGCAAGGGCGGTGTCCCGATCGGGAACTGGCTGAACCGGCTAGCCTTCGCCACCGTCTACACCGAGCGCAACATCGTGTTCTCGACGGCGATCGGCGCCGACTCCAAGATCATCTTCCACCGCGATCCGGGCGAGCGGGTCGAGCGGGTCGCGCCCTGGCTGACCATCGACAACAATCCCTATCCCGCCGTCGTCGGCGGCCGCATCGTCTGGATCGTGGACGCCTACACCACGATCGACGGCTACCCCTACGCCGCGCGCAGCTCGCTCGAGGCCCTGTCCGTCGGCGAGGACCAGGGGCTGCGGGAGCCCGGGGAGATCTCCTACATCCGCAACTCGGTCAAGGCCACCGTCGACGCCTACGACGGCACGGTGACGCTGTACCAGGTCGACGAGCAGGACCCGATTCTGGCCGCCTGGATGCGGGTCTTCCCTGGCACCGTCCAGCCACCATCGGCGATCGGCGACGAGCTGCGCGCCCACTTCCGTTATCCCGAGGACCTTTTCGTCATCCAGCGCGACATGCTCGCCCGCTACCACGTGGACGAACCGCGAGAGTTCTTCACCAACAACGCGTTCTGGTCGGTGCCCAGCGACCCGACCGTCGAGAGCAACCCGCACCAGGCCCCGTTCTACGTGCTGGTCGGCGACCCCGGCACCGCCGACGCCTCGTTCCGGCTGGCCGGTGCGATGGTCGGCTTCCGGCGAGAGTTCCTCTCCGCCTACATCTCCGTGCATTCCGACCCGGAGAACTACGGCGAGTTCAGCATTCTCCAGCTGCCCACCGACACCCTCACCCAGGGCCCGCAGCAGATCCAGAACTCGATGATCTCCGATACCAGGGTGGCCTCCGAACGCACCCTGCTGGAACGCTCCAACCGCATCCAGTACGGCAACCTGCTCACCCTGCCGATCGCCGACGGCGGCGTGCTGTACGTGGAACCGCTGTTCACCGAACGGATCTCGACGGCGCCCAACGGGTCGACGTTCCCGCAGCTGGCCCGCGTGCTGGTGAGCTACCGCGAGCCCGGCACCGGCGGCGTCCGGGTCGGCTACGCGCCGACCCTGGCCGAGGCCCTCGACCAGGTCTACGGCCCGGCCACCGGCGATCTCGCCACCGCGCCCGGCGGCGGCCCCGGCGCCCCGCCGCCCCCTGGCCGACGTCCACCGGCGCAGGCCCCGCCGCCACCGTCGGCCACCGAAGCGCCGCTGGACGAGGAAGCCATCGCCCGCATCGAAGCCGAACTCGAGGCGGCCAGGGCCGCGCTGGAACGGCTCGAACAGCAGCTCGGCATCCTGCGCGGTCCCGGCCGGTGACCGCGCGCGCCCGGCTCAGAGCCGGGCGAGCACCAGCGCGGCACAACCGATCAGCGGCGGCACCAGCTGGATCAGCGCGGCCCGCGCCTTGTCCGGCGACGACACCAGCAGCACCACCCCCGCCGCCACCATCGACCCGGCGCCGGCCAGCACCAGCGCCAGCCCGATCCCGGCGTCGCCGAATGCGGTGAACCCCATGCCGACCGCGGCGACGATCGCGAGAAACAGGTTGTAGAACCCCTGATTGAACGCCATCTCCCTGGTCGCCTCGGCCTGCTCCGCCGTGATCCCGAACGTCGCCCTGGTCCGCGGCCGGGTCCATTGCAGCGACTCCATCACGAAGATGTACCCGTGCAACAGCACAGCGACCCCGACGAACACCAACGCCACCGCCGTCATCGCGCCACCTTCCGACCGGCCCGGCCCACACCGAGCTCGCCGCGATTATCACCCATCACCGCACCGCCGACCGGGTCGCCGGGCCGGTTCTCGCCCCGGAAAACCACTGGCCCGCCATGACAGGATCGGTATGTGCTGTTGACGATCTCCACCACCCACACACCGGCGACCGATCTCGGGTACCTGCTGGTCAAACACCCCGACCGGGTGCAGTCCTTCGCGACGACCGGTGGCACGGCACATGTCTTCTACCCGCAGTCCGACCCCGACCGCTGCACGGTGGCGCTGCTGCTCGAGGTGGACCCGGTGGAGCTGGCGCGGCCGGCCAAGGGCCACCACGGCTTCGCCCTCGGCCGCTATGTCAACGACCGGCCCTACGTGGCATCGAGCCTGCTGGCGGTGGCGCTGGGCAAGGTGTTCCGGTCGGCGCTCAACGGGACGAGCCGGGACCGCGCCGAATTGGCGGCGACGGCCATCCCGTTGGAGATCGACGTGCCCGCCGTCCCGTGCCGGGGCGGCGCCGACCTCGTCGAGCGCCTGTTCGCGCCGCTGGGCTGGACCGTCGCCACGGCGACCGCGCCGCTGGACCCGGAGTTCCCGGACTGGGGCGAGTCACCGTATGTCCACCTCCGGCTGACCGGCACGCTGCGCCTGTCCGCCGCGCTGAACCACCTCTACGTCCTGCTGCCCGTCCTCGACGACGCCAAGCACTACTGGGTGTCCGAAGACGAGGTCGACAAGCTGCTGCGCGCGGGCGACGGCTGGCTCGGCGAGCACCCGGAGCGGGAGCTGATCGCCCGCCGGTACCTGGCCGGGCGCCGCTCGCTCACCCAGACCGCACTGGAACGCCTGCGCTCGGTGGACGACCAGGTCGACGACGCGGTGCCCGACACCGACGCCGCCGAGCGCCGAGCGCCGCTGGTCCAGCTGCGCAAGGAGGCCGTCCTGGCCGCCCTCGCCGAGACCGGTGCCACCCGCGTCCTCGATCTCGGCTGCGGCCCCGGCGCGTTGCTGCTGGCGCTGGAGGCCGACCACCGCTACACCGAGATCGTCGGCGCCGATGTCTCCAGCGCCGCGCTGAGCATCGCCGAACGCCGCCTGCGCTTCGACCGGATGTCGGATCGGCAGCGCGCCCGGATCTCGGTACTCCAGTCGGCGCTGACCTACCACGACGACCGGCTGCGCGGCTTCGACGCCGCCGTCCTCATGGAGGTGATCGAGCACGTCGACGAGGCGCGCCTGCCCGCGCTCGAACGCGCCGTCTTCGGGCACGCCGCACCCGGCGCCGTCATCGTGACGACGCCGAACGTCGAGTACAACGCGCGCTACGAGACGCTCGACGGGCACCGCCACGACGATCACCGATTCGAGTGGACCCGTGCGGAATTCGCCGCCTGGACCGCCCGCGTCGCCGCCGCGTTCGGCTACACGGCCGAGCTCCGTCCCGTCGGCGACCTCGACGCCGACCTCGGCGCCCCCACCCAGCTCGCGCTCTTCCGGAAGGCCTGACCCATGCACATCGACCTTCCCGAACTGTCCCTGGTGGCGCTGATCGGCATCTCCGGTTCCGGCAAGTCCACCTTCGCCCGCGAGCACTTCGCGCCCACCGAGGTGCTGTCGTCGGACTTCTTCCGCGGCATGGTCGCCGACGACGAGAACGACCAGTCCGCGACCGCGGACGCCTTCGACGCGCTCGGCCACATCGCCGGGATCCGGTTGCGTGCCGGGCGACGGGTCGTCGTCGACGCGACGAATGTGCAGAAGCACGCGCGGGCCGCCTTGGTCGCGCTCGCACGGTCTTTCGATGTGCTGCCGGTCGCGATCGTGATCGATACGCCCGAGGCCGTCGCGTGGGAGCGCACCAAGGATCGCGACGACCGCGACTTCGGCCGCCAAGTGCTGCGGCGGCAGAGCCAGGACCTGCGCCGATCTCTGCGGCACCTCGGTCGCGAGGGCTTCCGCAAGGTGCACGTCGTCACCGATCCGGCCGACGTCACCATCACCTACGAGCGGGCCTGGAACGACCGCCGCGAGCTCACCGGGCCGTTCGACATCATCGGCGACGTGCACGGCTGCCGGTCCGAATTGGAAAGCCTGCTGGGCGAACTCGGCTGGCAACTGATCCGGGACGAGGCGGGCCGGGCCGTCGACGCCACCCACCCGGCGGGCCGCCGGGCGGTGTTCGTCGGTGACCTCGTCGATCGCGGTCCCGACTCCCCCGGTGTGCTGCGGCTGGTGATGGGGATGACCGCGAGCGGTGCCGCGCTGTGCGTTCCGGGCAATCACGAGCAGAAGCTGCTCAGGAAGCTGCGCGGGCGCGATGTCACGGTGTCGCACGGGCTGGCCGAGACGCTGGAGCAGCTGGCGGCCGAGCCGCCGGAGTTCGTCGAGTCCGCCGCGCGGTGGATCGACAAGCTGGTCAGTCACCTGCGCCTCGACGGCGGGCGGCTGGTGGTGGCGCACGCCGGACTCAAGCAGGAGTACCACGGCCGGGCCTCGAGCCGCGTCCGCGACTTCTGCCTCTACGGCGAATCCACCGGCGAGACGGACGAATACGGGCTGCCGGTGCGGTATCCGTGGGCGCGCGACTATCGCGGCTCGGCCATGGTCGTCTACGGCCACGTGCCGACCCCGAAGGTGGAGTGGATCAACAACACCGTCTGCCTGGACACCGGCGCGGTGTTCGGCGGCGAGCTCACCGCGCTGCGCTACCCGGAGAAGACGTTCGTGGCCGTGCCCGCCGAGCGGGTGCACTACGCACCGGTGAAGCCGCTGGGCGACGCCGCTACCGCCCGCGCCGGCGACACCCTCGATCTCGCCGATGTCACCGGTCGCAAGCACCTGCGCACCGACTACGGCACCGTGCTGGTCGAGGCCGAGAACGCCGCCGCCGCACTGGAGGTGATGAGCCGCTTCGCCATCGATCCGCGGCTGCTGCTGTGGCTGCCGCCGACCATGTCGCCGCCGTCGACCTCGACGGTCGAGGGCTACCTCGAATACCCCACCGAGGCGTTCGCCGACTATCGCGCGGCGGGCGTCGACCGGGTGGTGTGCGAGGAGAAGCACATGGGCTCGCGCGCGGTCGTGCTCGTCTGCCGGGATCAGGCGACGGCGGCCGACCGTTTCGGCGTCACCGACGGCTGCTCCGGCGCGATCTACACCCGCACCGGCCGGTCGTTCTTCACCGACGCGGCGCTGACCGAAGCGCTGCTAGAGCGCGTCCGGGCTGCCGCCACACCGCTTTTCGACGAACTGGACACAGGCTGGCTGCTCCTGGACTGCGAGCTCCTGCCGTGGTCGGCCAAGGCGGGCGGGCTGATCCGCACCCAGTACGCGGCGATGGGCGCGGCCGCGCGGGCGGCCCTGCCCGCGGCGGTCGACGCCCTGGACGCCGGTCTGGCCCGCGGACTCGACCTCGGTGAGCTGCGGGCCCGCACCGCCGCGCGCGCGGACACCGCGGCCGACTTCACCGCCGCCTACCGGCGATACTGCTGGCCGACCACCGATCTCGACGGCCTCCGGATCGCGCCCTTCGCGCTGCTCGCGGCCGAGGGCGCGAGTTTCGCCGGGCGCGACCACGGCTGGCACCTCGATGTCTGCGATCGACTGGTGGCCGCCGACCCGGAGACGTTCCGGCACACCGAACGCCGGGTCGTCGACCTGTCCGATCCGGTCGCCGAGGCCGAGGCCACGGCCTGGTGGCTGGCGCTGACCGAGGCGGGCGGCGAGGGCATGGTCATCAAGCCGTACGCCGGGCCGGGGCACCGGGCCAAGGGCAAGCTCGTCCAGCCCGGGATCAAATGCCGTGGCCGCGAATACCTTCGGATCATCTACGGTCCCGACTACACCGTGCCCGAACACCTCGAGCGCCTGCGCGACCGGACCCTGAGCCGCAAGCGTGGTCTGGCGATGCGCGAACACGGACTCGGGCTCGCGGCGCTCGACGCCGTGGCCGCCGGCGAGCCGCTGTGGCGCGTGCACGAACTGGTGTTCGCGATCCTGGCGGTGGAGTCCGAGCCCACCGATCCCCGGCTCTGATCGGCGCGGCCGCCCGCGCCGATCGGGTGCGGGCGGCTAGCCGACGAGGTCGACCTGGCGGCCGACCTCGTCGAGGTGGCCCAGGGCCTGGGCGTAGGACTCGAGCAGGGAGGCCTCGCAGTACGGGACACCGATCTCGGCGCAGAAGTCCGCGACGACGGGCTGGGCTCGGTGCAGGTGGGAGCGCGGCATGGACGGGAACAGATGGTGTTCGATCTGGTAGTTCAGGCCGCCCAGGGCCGTGTCGACGACGAAGCCGCCGCGGACATTGCGGGAGGTGAGGACCTGGCGCCGGAGGAAGTCGGTGTTGTCGCCCTCGGGCAGGACCTCCATCCCCTTGTGGTTGGGGGCGAAGGTGCAGCCCATGTAGAGGCCGAACAGGCCCTGCTGAACGGCGATGAACGCCAGCGCCTTCCCCGGCGAGAGCACCAGGAAGACCGTGCCGAGATACGCGCCGGCGTGCGCGGCCAGCAGCAGGCCCTCGGTCACCCGGTTCGGGATCGGCCAGCGGAAGACCGCCCGCACGCTGGCGAAGTGCAGACTGCCGCCCTCGAGCAGCAGCATCGGGAAGAACAGCCAGGCCTGATACCGGAAGACGAAGCGCCGCCAGCCTTTTCCGGCCCTGGCCCGATCCGCGGAGAACGCCAGGACACCCATGGTGTCGGGATCGGCGCCCTCGGTGTTGGGGTGGGCGTGGTGGCGATTGTGATTGCTGGTCCACCAGCCGATGCTCAGCCCGATGGCGAGGTTGCCCGCGATCAGGCCGTACAGGTAGTTGGCGCGGCGGCCCGCGAAGATCTGCTTGTGTCCCGCGTCGTGCCCGAGGAACGCGATCTGCGCGAACACCGCGGCCAGGAACACCCCGATCCCCAACGCCCACCAGGAATCTCCGACGGCCACGAGCGCCGCCCACCCGCCGACGAACGCCGCCGCGGTGAGCGCGCTCTTCCACCCGTAGTACCGCAGGTCACGGTCCAGCAGGCCGGCCGCCCTGATCCGGCGCAACAAGATCGAATACTCGCTGCCGCGCACCGGGGCGACATCAGAAACAGCTACCACCGCACCAGCATGACGGATCCAGGCCACCGCCAGGTGAACTCGGCGCATCTGCCGAGATGGACTAGGTCACGTCGGAGCGGGAACGGCCGGTATCCAGCGCCGTGAACGCCGCCGCGGCCAGGATCAGCACCGCCGACACCACCAGGGCCACGTCCAGCCCGTGATGGAACGCCACCTTGCCCTCGTTGAGCACCTCCGACACCTTCGACAGGTACTTCAGGTACGGCCCGATGTCGACGCCTTCGGGAATGCGACCGCGCTCCACCGCCTGGATGGCGTCGGGCTGCAACGAGGTGGGCAGGCCCAGCGCGTCCATCTTCTTCTTCAGATCCGCGGTGAGGAACGAGCTCACCAGCACACCGAGCACGGCGACGCCGAACGCCGAGCCGACCTGGCGCATCGTATTGGTCACCGCGGCCGCCATGCCCGAATGCTCCGCCGGGACACCCGACATCACCGCCGAGGTCAGCGGCACCACCGCGATGCCGAAGCCGAGCCCGGCCACGCCCATCGCCGCGGCGATCCACGGATCGTGCAACGTCCCCGACAGCGCCTGGCGGGTCAGCAGGATGCCGCCCGCGCCCAGCACGCACCCGAGGATCATCGGGACGCGGGCCCCGCGCCGCGACACCCAGTAGCCCGCCACCAGCGAGCCGATCACGATCGTCACGGCCATCGGCACGAAGACCGCCGCCGTGCGCGCGGCCGAATACGACTGCATCACCTGCAGATACAGCGCGGTGAAGAAGAAGATCGAGAAGATGCCGAAGTAGACGGCGAAGGCGACCACCAGCGCGCTGCGCACCGCGGGCACCTTCAGGTACCGGAAGTCGAGCAGCGGTGCGCGCACCCGTTTCTCGACGACCACGAACGCGATCAGCGCGGCACCGCCGAGCGCGAACAGGCCCAGCACCGACGGCGAGGTGTAGCCCCGGTCCTGGCCGACGGTCGCGGCGTAGACCAGCGCGCCGAACGCCGTCGCGCTGAGCACGGCACCGGCCCAATCGACGGGTTCCTGCCGCGGATCGGAACTCTCCGGGACCGCCCACAGCGCGACGATCATCGCCACCGCGCCGATCACCAGGTTGAACCAGAAGATCGACCGCCATCCGTACAGGTCGACCAGCACACCGCCGAGCACCGGTCCCGCCGCCAGCGCCAGGCCGGACACCGCCGCCCACACGCCGACCGCCTTGGCCCGCGAGCGTTCACCGGGGAAGATGTGGCGCAGCACCGACAGGGTGCCCGGCTCCGAGGCCGCGGCGCCGAGGCCCATGATCGCGCGGCCCGCGATGAGCAGCGCGACGGTGCTGGCGAGCGCGGAGACCACCGATCCGGCGCAGAAGATCACCAGGCCGACGATCATCACCTTCTTGCGCCCCCACCGGTCACCGAGCGACCCGCCCGCCAACATCAGCCCGGCGAAGACCACCGTGTAGGCGTTGACCACCCACTGCAGCAGGGTCACATCGGTACTCAACTCACGTCGGATATCGCCGAGCGCAACGCTGACCACGGTGGTGTCCAAGAAGGTCACGAACACCACTGCCACGACTGCTGCCAGAGCGACTCCCGGCCGCGCCGGTGTCCCCGGCGCTGTGTCCATCGGTCTCACGGGCACAGGTTACTGGCGAGTTCCCCCGGACGCCGACCCAACCTCGATGCCGGCGCGGACACACCGGGCTTCGACGGTTCCCGTTGGGCGAGCCGACGTCTCGCCGTCACCAGGCGTAGTACGACCGGACCGACGGCTGCCCGGTGTATCCCGGTCCCGCGGTGTCGTCGGCGCCCAGGTAGGCCGCCGGGAAGCGAGGCGAGCGCGGCCCCTCACCGCGCAGCCGGTGCGTGCGCCGGTCGAAGGTCATCCCGCTCGCGCGCAGGGCCGCGAGGACGGCGGGCCCGGCCGCGGATCCGTCGGCGCGGCGGATCTCCCCGGGGTCGAAGTCGGCGGCACACCGGCCACCGGGTGCGACCCAGCCCGCCATCGCGGTGAGCACGGCGAGTTTGTCGCCGATGTAGTGCAGGCCGTGGACGCAGGTGACCAGGTCGGCGGGGCGGTCCGGAGCCCAGCCGGTGGCCGAGGCGGTGATCAGCCGCAGGCGATCGGTGCGCGGCCGGGCGCGGAAGAAGCCGACCAGGTCGATCCCTATCAGCGTGACATCGGCCGACGGAAACTCGTGCACGAACCGCTCTTCCGCCTCGAGCAGCGCCCGCCCCTCCCCGCAGCACACATCGATCCAGGTGACCGTGGCGTCGGGGTCGGCGCGCAGCCGCTGCGCCAACCACCGGTACGGATCGAAGCCGAGTTCCCTGGCATAGCTGTTGACCCCCGACAGCCCGCGCCCGCGATTCATCGCGTTGTTCGCCACCACCGACGACAGTTCCAGCGCGGCGTCATCGAGCAGGCGGGGTACGGATTCCGTGGTCACCCCACCATTCTGCCGTTTCCCGCCTACCCCTCGTTCAGCTCGACCGCCGCCCGCACGAGCTCCTTGAACCCCGCCTCATCGAGCTCGTCCCCCTCCCGCAGATCGATCACCCGCCGCGTGTTCCCCTCCAGCCCGGAGTTGAAAACCCCACGCGGATCAGGCAACCGAGCCCCCTTGGCGAAGGTGACCTTCACGATCTCCTTGTACGTCTCCCCCGTACACACCATCCCGTCGTGGTACCACACCGGCACCCCACGCCACTTCCATTCCTCGACGATCCCCGGATCCGCCTCGTGCACCAACTCCCGAATCCGCGCCAGCACCTCCCCCCGCCAATCCCCCAACTCCGCGATCCGCTCATCGATCCGCCGCCCAGCCGAACCCTGATCACCCGTCACAGTCATCACCGGTCGCTCTCGTCGTCGTCACCCGCCTGATCCCCGAGTATCCCCCGACCCCGCCGAGATCCCGGTCAGGCCTGCTCGAGCATGTCGAACGGAATCGTCACCTCGACCGGTTCGTCGAGCAGGAGAACTCTGCGATGGACGGTGTGTGCGCGGTAGCATCGTCCGGACCAATCGAGGCGATACTCCTCGATCTCCTCGATCCGCTCCTCCTTCTGATCGAGCCTGACGATGAGGTAGCGCGGGATCCCCGCAGCCGCGTACTGGATCCGTTTGTCGGTGATGTCTGCGTCGATGGTCGATTCCGACGTCACCTCGACGACGAGCAGAAGGTGATCCCGCACAGAGTTGACGTCGTAGGGCTCGCAATCGCGGATCCAAACATCGGGATAGCGAATGTTCAACCGCCGGTCGGCTGCCGACGAATCGGCATCGGCGAACCGTGCCGCGACGTCGGAATCCACGACCATGCACGGCCCGCCGGCACGTCGACCCGCCTCCAGCAATCCCGCGAGCCGCCGCACGACCCGGCTGTGCAGCGGACTCTGCGCCATCATCCGCACAACCCGGCCGTCGACGATCTCGATGTCGCCCCACTCGTCCGCGGCTCCGTCCAGGAAGGCCTCAGCGGTCAGTCGCTGCTCACGCTGCTGATCGGGCGGGCTCATACCGCCCATCATCGCAGGCAACGAAGCAGGACGGACCGACCTGCGACGACCTGGAGGTCGACGAGCAACACGTTGCCGCCGAGCCGACGGAGTCAGGGCGCCGGGGGTGGGGTGTAGGTGTGGGGGTCGGTGGTGAATTCGGGGTTGCCGTAGGTGGCCAGGCGGTGGTGGATGAGGGTGGTGAGGTAGCGGTCGATGGTGGGGCGGAGGCGGGGGATGCGGGTGGCGCGGCGGATCAGGAGGAAGCGGCCGAGGAGGAAGGGGGCGGTCAGGGCGATGCGGGTCAGGTCGGCGAGGCCGATCGAGACGCCCATGGTGCGGGCGGCGCGGCGGTCGCCGTGGCAGAAGGCGGCGATGAAACCGGCCTTGCTGTAGCTTCTCTCGACCGCGTCGGCGATGCGGTCGACGCGGGATTCGGTGGGACGCAGGTAGGCGGCCATGGTCGAGCGGATCAGTTCACCGCAGGTGGCGTCGTCGAAATCCGCGCGCAGCAGGGCGGCGCGGGCGTGGATGACGTGCGCGATCGCCGCGGGCATGGTGGGCAGCAGGTCCTCCGGCAGGCCGAGCAGGAAGCAGCGGTAGCGGCCGAATTCCACGAGCGCGCGTTCGCGAGCGGTGAATTCGGTGCGCCCGGCACGCAGCGCCAGGGTGGCGACGAGGTAGAGGTTGATCATCCCGGCGGGCATCTGGTCGACCTGTGGAACCGGCACCCCGTAGACGGCCGGATCCCAGCGCCCGGATCGGGCCAGCGCGTTGTGGCGGACCATCGAGTGCATCAACCGGACCATGGCCGCGGCCTCGAAGCCGGGGCCGTGGCGATCCAGCGCGTCCGGCAGGGTGGTCACCGCGAAGAAATTCGCCGTCTCGTTGACCCGGCGGGCGGCTCGCCGTCCCGACAGCGCGCCGGTCAGCGCCATCGGCAGTGCCGCATAGGTATTGGTGAAGGTCGCGATGAACGCGCCCCTGGTCAGGAACGGCGCCAGCAGCGCCGCGCTGACCCGCGCTTCCCCGGCCCCCGCACGGACCAGGTCCATGTCGAGCCAGTCGGGAGCGGCTTCCATCGCGGCGATCAGGTCGACCAGTTCCGGCGGTGCGTCGGCGACGGCGTCGATGCCCTCGCGGCAGGCTCGCCGCACCATCGCGACCAGCTCGCGCACGCCATACTCGGTGCTCAGCGCGGCGAGCGGGTCCCCGACCGTGTCGCCCAGCATCGTCGCGGTGGCGATCAGCTCGGTGACCCGCGGGTCGGCCAGGATCGGCTCGCGCGGGGCGACCCACTCCGGCAGCGCGGACGCATCACCGGGCGCGACGGCCAGCCGGAACGGCGGCCGGTCGAAGTCGACGTTCCCGTAGAGATCCGGCTGCCGCTCACGCTGACCCCGGACGAGCCGGGCCAGATCTGGGTAGTAGGTCGTCATGCCATCCTCCGATAACTAACAAGTTGTGAGTAATACTCACGGATTGTTAGTTAGACTGTCAAGCATGACCCCGCAGCCGCGGCGACGGATGACCGCCGAAGCCAGACGCGAGCAGATCCTCGACATCGCGCACGCGATCGTCACCGCCGAGAGCTTCCATGCCGCGACGCCGAACCGCATCGCGGAGGAGGCGGGGATAAACCGCTCACTGCTCTATCAGCAGTTCGGCGATCTCGGCGGCCTGTTCGTCGCCCTCATCGACCGCGAAGGGGGCCGGGCCGCGGCGCAGTTCGCCGAGGCGGTCGCCACGAGCGGCGATACCGACGACCACCCCGCCCTGCGCGCCTTCGACAGCGTCCTGACCGCCATCGACGAGCACCCGGCGACCTGGCGGCTGTTCCTGTTCCCGCCCCAGGGCGCGCCACCGGAGCTCTACGCACGCCTCGCCCGCTCACAGGCCGTGGTCCGCGAGTACCTCGCCGCGCAGATGCGGCGCGCCGACCCCGACCTGGCCGACCCGGAATACACCGCCCGGGTGCTCAACGCGGCTGCCAGGGAACTGCTCCAGCTGCGTCTCACCGACCCCGAGTCGGCCACCCGTGAACGACTCCGCGCGATGATGCGCAGGCTCGGATCCGGACTCCTGTCCACGCGGCCCGTCGGCGCCCCGGCACCGAACTGAGAAGACAGCATGCGCGCATCCGCCACGAAACTGGACCTGCCGACGATCCCGCCCTCGGTCCTGAGCGGCATCGTGGAGATCGGCGTCGGGGAAGGCTGCGACGTCGACCGGTGGTTCGCCGGAACCGGCATCGCCGGGCAGGCGGCACTGTCCTCGGACTCGATCAAAGTGTCCTTCCGGCAAGCGGTCTCGGTCGTGCGGCGCGCGGTCGAGGACATGCCGGAGGCGCCGCTGGGCATGCAGGTGGGCGGCCGCGACATCCTGCTGTCGATGGGCATGCTCGGCGTGGCCATGCGCTCGGCCGCCACCGTGGGCGAGGCACTGTCGATCGGACTCGAATTGCATCAGGCGTCGGGAAGCCTGATGGACCTCGAACTCGAATGCGCCACCGAGGCCGCGGCACTACGCCTGCACGAACGGTGGCCGGAGCCGCTGATCCTGCGCTTCCTCTGCGAGGAGATCCTGTGCAGCACCATTCTTTTCGTTCGTTCGGTGGTCGGGGCGGACTGGGCGCCGGAGCGGGTGGAACTCACCTATCCCGCACCTGTGTACGCGCGGCGCTACGAGCGGTTCTTCCGGTGCCCGGTCGTGTTCGGCGCCGAGGCCAATCGCGCCGTCTTCCCCACCGCGACTCTGGCACTGCGCTTTCCGACCCGCAGCGAGCCCACCCGCGCGATCGCGGTGGACGCGTGCCGCAGGATGCTCGATGTCGGCGCGGCGGACCCCGATGTGGTGGCGATCGTCGAAACGCTACTGGCCCAGCATCTTCGGTACCCGCTGACCATGGGCGGTGTGGCCGCACGGCTGCACATCACCGAGCGCACCCTGCGGCGTCGGCTCACCGAGGCAGGCGAGAGCTTCAGCGCGGTGCGCGATCGCGTGCGCAGGCAGCGCGCCACCGCGCTGCTGCGCGAGACGGCGCTCCCGATCGCGGCCGTCGCCCACCAGGTCGGCTACAGCGATATCCGGGAGTTCCGGCGCGCCTATATCCGCTGGACCGGGCAGCCTCCGAGCGCGGAACGGCGGTAGGCGGGCCGAGGCGGCAGCGTCGGTGATGCCGCCCGGCCCACGCGATCCTCACCCCGGCAGGTGCTGGTCGTACCAGCGCGCGGCGTCGAGGATCGCGGTCTCGAGGTCACCCGGGTGGTAGCCGAGCTCGGCGACGGCCCGCGCGCTGCTCGTCGCCTGCGGCAGCGAGAGATACCGCGCCAGACCGGGGTCGAGGTCCGGCGCGGTCCCGGTGACCAGGGCGGTGAGTTCGCCGAGCGCGCCCGCGGCGGCCAGCAGCGGGCGCGGGACGCGTAGCGGCCGCTTGGCGGCGCCGACGAGTTCGGCCATCCGGGTGAACACGTCGTGGTAGCTGTGATTCGGTCCGGCGAGAATGTAACTGCCGCCGGTACTTCCGTGGTCGAGCGCGGCGATCATCCCGCGGGCCACCGCGCGCACGTCGCACCAGGAGGTGGTGCCGGGCGGAGCCGGGTAGCGCCGGCCCTGCTGCAACGCACGGATCACCCGGCCGATCTGGAGGGTGTAGTCGTACGGGCCGATCATGAACCCGGGGTAGACGACCACGGCGTCCAGACCGCGTTCGATCCGGTGCCGGACCGCGAGCTCACCGGCGAGTTTGGTGTCGGCGTAGTGATAGCCGATCCCGGTGAACAGATGATCTCCGCCGTTCTCGTCGACCGGGCGCCCGTCCGGGAAGTAGCCGAGGACATCGGTGGTGCTGGTGTGCAGGAACCGCCGCACCCCGGTATCCAGCGCGGCGTCGGCGAGCAGCGCCGGGACCACGGCGTTGACCTTGCGGCGCCGCTCGGCCAGCCCCGACCAGGTCGAGGTGTCCCCCGCGACGTGGAAGACCCAGTCGTGCCCGTCGACCAGCTCGCGGGCGACCCCCGCTTCGGTGAGGTCGGCGAGCCGGACGGTGATCGGCAACTCCTCGAGCCACCGGGTCGGCGACCCCGGCATGCCCGACGCCGTCACCTCGTGCCCCGCGTCGAGCAGCTCACGCACCAGATTGGCGCCGACGAAACCGGTCGCGCCGGTGACCAGGCACCTCATGACGCGGACCGGATCGCCTCGAAGCGGCCTGCCAGGAGGTCGTCCCACCCCATGCGCCGACGCAGTCCCGCCAGATAGCGGTGGTAGGCGCGGGCGTCGACATAGGAGCGGTGGCGCGCGGAGGCGAGAAAGTTGATGCCGCCGTCGAGTTTCGGCCGATCGGCGGCGATGAGCTGATCGAATTCGGCCGCCCGGTCGGGGCGGTGATCCTGATCGTGCAGATACTGCGCGACGACATTGCTGATGTGGTCGAACAGGGTGTACGCGCTGGAGTTGATCTCGAGGTAGCCCAGCCCGAACAGATTGTGGTGGTCGCGGCTGAACACCGACATGTACAGGTCGGGCCTGCCCTCGTTCCACTGGAAGTACTTCTCGGCGTAGGGAATCGACCAGTCGTACCCCGTCGCGTACAGCACCAGATCCACCTCCTCGCTGCTGCCGTCGACGAACCGCACCCGCGACCCGTCCAGCGCCGCGACATCGGGCCGGATCGCGACATCCCCGTGTTGCAGGTAATGGACCAGCTGACTGTTGAGCAGCGGATGCGATTCGAACAGTTTGTGATCCGGCTTCGGCAGCCCGTATTTCGTCAGATCGCCCTGGAGCACGCGCAGGACGGCCCGGAAGAACGGGCGCTCCAGCCACAGCGGTAGCTGCGGCCCGCCGTTGGCGAGTTCGTCGCTCGGGATGCCGAGAATGTGTTTGGGGATCAGGTGATAGCCGCGCCGGATGCTGACGAACGCGGCGTCGGCATTCGCGGCCGCGTCACACGCGATATCGGCGCCGGAATTGCCGAGGCCGACGATCAGCACCCGGCGCCCACGGAATTCCAGGGCGCTGCGATAGGTCGACGAATGCCGCACCTCCCCCGCGAACTCGCCCTGGTGCCGTGGCACGCGCGGTGACCAGGTCACCCCGGTCGCGCAGATGACCGCGCGGTAATGGCGCACGGTGCCGTCGGCCAGGGTGACCTCCCACGCGTCACCGTCGCGCCGCACGTCGGTGACGGCGCAGTCGAACCTGATGGCCGCGCGCAGCCCGTACGCCGCGGCGAACGAGCGCGTGTAGTCCAGGATCTGCCGGTTGCCCGGGTAGTCCGGATAGGTCTCGGGCATGGGGAAGTCGAAGAATCCCGAGGTCTTGCGCGAGGAGATGAAATGCGCGGACTCGTACATCGGCGTGCCGGGGTTGTCGAGATCCCAGATCCCGCCGACATCGGAATGCCGCTCGAACTGGTCGTAGGCGATCCCGAGCCGCTTCAACGCCCTGGCCGCGGACAATCCCGCCGGTCCGGCCCCGATAATACAAACCCGCTGCGGTGCTGCCTGCGCTTCGTTTTCTGACATTGGGGAATCGAACAGGCGCGCGCCCGGATTCGATAAGGGGGAAGACGGCAAAGCAGGGGGCAGAACCGGACAGCCTCGATCGCTGTCCGGTTCTGCCCTCTCCCGGACTGGAACGCCCCTCGCGCCGCCGACATCGCGCGACTGGAATACCGGGGATCCTGCCCCCTTCCCGCGAGGACCCCTGCATGTCTCCTGAAAACACCCTGACCCGTCGCGGCCTGTTCGCACTCGGCGGGGTCACCGCCGCCGCTGCCCTGGCGCTGCACAACGCTCGCCCCGCCCTGGCCGGACCCGGTGCCGACGCCGATGTCATCGTCATCGGCGCAGGCCTGGCCGGGCTGGTCGCCACCGCGGAACTGGTCGCCGCCGGGCGGCGCGTGCTGCTGCTCGACCAGGAACCGGAGGCGAGTTTCGGCGGCCAGGCGCACTGGTCGCTGGGCGGGCTGTTCCTGATCGATTCCGTCGAGCAGCGGCTGGCCGGGATCCGGGATTCCCTCGACCTGGCCCGCGGCGACTGGTTCCGCACCGCGGGCTGGGACCGCGGACCCGATGACGCACTCGGCGAGGACTATTGGGGAAAGCGGTGGGCCGAGGCCTACCTGAATTTCGCCGCCGGCGAGAAGCAGTCCTGGCTGCGCGGCCTCGGCATGAACTGGGTGCCGATCGTGGGCTGGGCCGAACGCGGCCAGGCCGACAACGGCGTCGGCAACTCCGTCCCCCGCTTCCACGTGACCCTCGGCACCGGCCCCGGGGTGGTCGAGCCGTTCGAGCGGCAGGCGCGCGCGGCCATGGGCCGACAGCTCACCGTCGGGTTCCGCCATCAGGTCGACGGCCTGGTGCTCACCGACGGCGCGGTCACCGGGGTGCGCGGCACCGTCCTGGAGCCCAGCGGCGCCGCCCGCGGCACCCCCAGCTCCCGGGTGCCGGTCGGCGAGTTCGCGTTCACCGCCGCGCAGGTGATCGTGACCGCGGGCGGTATCGGCGGCAATCACGAACTGGTGCGCCGCAATTGGCCCGCCCGGCTCGGGACGCCGCCGGCGCGAATGATCACCGGAGTCCCGGCCCACGTCGACGGCCGCATGATCGGCATCTCCGAAGCCGCGGGCGCCCGCCTGGTCAACCGGGATCGCATGTGGCACTACACGGAAGGGCTGAGCAATCACTCGCCGATCTGGCCCGGTCACGGCATCCGGGTGCTCGCCGCCCCGTCCTCGCTGTGGTTCGACGCCGAGGGCAACGCCTTCCCCGCACCCGGCATCCCCAGTGTGGACACCCTCGGCACCCTCGAACTGATCCAGCGGACCGGCTACGACTACTCCTGGTTCGTGCTGAATCAGCGCATCGCCGACAAGGAGTTCATCCTGTCGGGCTCCGAGCAGAATCCCGAGATCACCCGCAAGGACCTCGCCGGCTACCTCGCGATGCAGGCGCTGACCGACACACCGCCGCCGGTGCGCGCGTTCCTGGACCGGGGCGAGGATTTCGTCGTCGCCGACGATCTGGCCGGGCTCGTCGCGGGGATGAACCGCCTGACCGGCCGCGACCTCATCCGGCTCGACCCGCTGCGCGATCAGATCATCCAGCGCGACAACGAGATCGGTGATCCCGGGAGCACCGATCCCCGGGTCCTGGCCATCCGCCGTTCCCGCGACTACGTCGGCGACAGCCTGGCCCGCACCACCGAGCCGCACCGGATCCTGGACCCGGCGGCCGGGCCGCTCATCGCCATCCGGATGAACATCGTCACCCGCAAGACTCTCGGCGGCTTGCAGACCGATCTCGACGGTCGCGTCCTCGACGTCCGTGGGGAACCGATCCGTGGGCTCTACGCCGCGGGCGAGGTCGCCGGGTTCGGTGGCGGCGGCGTGCACGGCTATCGCGCGCTGGAAGGCACCTTCCTCGGTGGCTGCCTGTTCTCCGGCAGGCAGACCGGGCGCGGGGCCGCGCGGGACGGAGCTTGAGACACCGCGAGGCGGCCCGGCCGGAGGGCCGGGCCGCCTCCGCGTCAGGCGACGACGAAGTCCGGTGAAGTGCCGGTGAAGGCGGTGACCGTGGCGTTCGGGTCCCGGCTATCGCCGTGATAGACGATGCGGTAACGGCCCGGCGCGGTGTCGCCGGGAATCGTCCAGCTCACCCGGACGCGTGAGGCGGCGGGCTGTCCGTCCGGGCGCGACCAATGCAGCTCGGTACACCAATCGTTGTCGTCGAAGACCCGTCGCCACTGCCGCCCATCGCCGCACTGCACCTCGAAATAGGTTCCACCGGTGCGGAAGTCGTTGACCGGATGGGCACCGACGAACTCGACCGACACCGTCTCGCCACGCCGGGTGGTCGCCGCGGGCGGGCTCAGGACATCACCGAAGCCACACCCGTCGACGGGCACGTCCGGCGGGACCGCAGGCAGCAGATTCGGTTGCGGGCCCGAGGTCCAGTCCAGCGGGGCCGGGCCACGGCCGGGATCGATCCGGGCCGCCAGCGCCCGTGCCAGTGTGTCGAATTCCTGCATGTAGGCGGACAGCGTCCATCGCCCGAACACGGTGTGCCCGCCCTCGTACTGCTGGGAGACGTACTCCTCCGGGGTGACCGAATATCCGGTGTAGCCGTTCGCGTAACCCTGCATCAGCACGGTGTCGACGGCCACACCCAATGCCCGGGCCACCACGCGCCGGACCCGCAGTCCCGCCACGATGCTGTACTCGGCCGGACCGGCGGCCAGCACCAGCTCGCCCAGCCGCAGGATCTGGATCGGCACCACATTCGGCACCCAGGGGCGCGGCGGCATCGTCCCCAGCGGCGCCAGCACGATCTTGGGTGCCTGGATATCGCGCATCCACCCTTCGATCGGCCCGTCCAGGCCACCGAGCGCCGCCACGACGGGGTTGGTCATGCCTTCCTCGAGGATCGGGATGATGTGGTGGTAGTTGTCGGTCGACTTGTTGGCCACCAGGGTGATGCCGATCATCGCCGGTGCGGTCCTGGCCGGTCTGCCGTCGGGGGTGTAGGCACCGTCGATGGCGACCGCACCCATGTCGACGTAGCGGGTCACCGCGTCCACGCCGGTGCTCGTCATCGGCCGCGCGGTGTCGAAAGCCGCACGCGCGGCCTGATATTGGCGTTCCCCGATGAGCGCGCAGTTGAGCTGGTTGTCGTCGGTCGGCCCGGACGGGCGCCAAGGCGTGAGATTCAGGTTCGGCGACATGTCGCCCGCGTTGGTCTGCGGGAACGCGGCCAGGAACCGGGGCTGCCCGTCCTGGTAGCGCACACCGTTCTCGTCGTGCTCCCACCGGTAGCTGGCGTAGCCCTTGTGCTCGCCCGCGATCAGGCGATAGCGGTCGGACAGCGAGGTGCCGTGGGTGGCGAACCAGGCGATCGCGCCCACATCGTGTCCGCCCTGCCGCAGCCGCAGCACGGTGATCGCCGGATCGATCGCGTTCGGGAACTGCGCTTTGTCCTCGTCCGGGTTGAGTTCGAAGGCGACGCGCGCGCGATTGGCGCTCGCGTCGTGCAATTCGCCGCGCCCCAGCCACAGCTCGCCGGGCGCCAGCCGTTCGTGGGCGGCGACGATCGCGGCGACGATGCCGTTCACCTCCGCCTCGTGCGAATTCCGCTGAAAGCCGTAGGCGGCAAGGGAATACGCGTACTCCCGCGCGGTGCCACCGCACGAGCTGTGATTGTGGGTCGCGTTGATGTTCACGGTGCGCTCGGTGTACAGATCACCGAACCGCTGCGCCAGCCGGCGCATCACCTCCAGATGCACGGACTGGAACACGCACGCGATATCGACGGTCACGAAGGCCACCCGGTCACCGTTGGCCCGGTCGACGACGACGAACGCCCGCGCCCACGTCCGCATCCGCAGCCCCTCGGCGACGATCTCGACATCGGAGTACCCCATGGTGCCCTGCCCCGCGATCGCGCCGGTCGTGTCCGCGATCCCGCACCCGATCAGATACGCCTGGCCGTCCCCGGATCCCGGATCGGCCCTCGCGGTGCCGAGCAGGGTCGATCCCACCGCGGCGGCGGTGGCGGCGGCTGTTCCGGCGAACAGCGACCGACGTGAGACCGGACGATTTCCAATGACCATCCGCGTATTCAAGTCACAAACGACGGTGCGAAGGAGGGCGCGTCCGGCCCGGCAGGGGGCCCGACCGGACAGATCGAGCGCCCTCGACCGAACCGTGTCGGTCGGCGAGGTCTCGGCGCGGGGACACACGGAACGAGCGTTGACAAGGGACGTGGGAGAGGTGTCCCGGTGATCGGGAGAGCGTCGAGGAGGGGTGCCGAGCTGACCCTAGTGTCCTGGCTCACACGCATAGCCACGAAGGAGTCTCAATGCGTCTGCTGAAATCCCGTCCGTCCGCGATCCTCGGATCGATCATCGCGGTAGGGGCCCTCATCGCCGCCGGCAGCGGCAGCGCCGTCGCCGCGCCGAACACCGGCAGCTCGTTCGGCGACACCGGTGAAATGTTCCTCACCTTCGTCCGCCACGGGCAATCCGCGGGCAACACCTCCGGCCTGATCGACACGTCGGTGCCGGGGCCCGACCTGACCGCCAAGGGACGGGACCAGGCCGTCGCGGTGGCCGAGTTCCTGAGCGACTGCAAGTTCGACGGCATCTACGCGTCGACGATGGTGCGCACCCAGCAGACCGCAGCGCCGACCGCACAGCGATGCAATCAGCCCACCGTCGTGGAGGAAGGCTTCCACGAGATCGAGGCCGGCATCTACGAGGGCACCCCGGAGGCGGAAGCGCGCGAGGGCTACCTCGCCGCCCCGATCCAGTGGATCCAGGGCAATCTCGACGCCCGTATCCCGGGTTCCCTGAACGGCCACGAGTTCAAGAAGCGCATGGACGACTCCATCCGCGACGTCCAGAACCGCGGCGACAAGCGGGCCGTGATCTTCTCCCACGGTGGCGCCATCATGTTCTGGGCGCTCATGTCCGTCGAGAACCCGGACCCGAGCAAGCTGCAGACCGACCCCCTGCACAACACCGGCCGGGTGGTCGTGAAGGGCAGCCCCGCGAAGGGCTGGAAGCTCGTCTCCTGGGACGGCCATTCCGTCTCCTGACCCGGAGACCCCCGCCGACGACAGTCCGGCGAACAGCAGCGGGATCGCGCCGAAACCGGCCGCGATCCCGCTGTCGTGCCAACCCGGCCCCGAGACGCACCGGATGACCGGATCGACTGGCGGCCGATCCAGCGAATCATGTTCAGCAACAGGGCATTACAGCGAGCATCGCAGCGTCCCCACCCGCTACGACTGAGATGGGCGGCGCTGCCATAAGGGCCACGAGCGCCGCCACTCTTGCTGTTGCGTTCCGCGCCGGAGTGTCGCTACGTTGGTCTCGATACATTGAGGAGGGGGCTCACGTGTCGACTGAGTCAGGTACGCCCGGAACAGATTTCGCGATGGTTCCCAGCGAGGTAACCGATGCCGGTGTCTACATCCAGCAGGTCGCGGATTCTCTGATCAACGGACTGAGTTCGCTCGACCGCGACGTATCGAGTGTCCTGGACAAGTGGAGCGGCGCGGCGGCAGACGCATTCGGGGACGGCTGGACTACAACCAAGGAGGGCGCCGCCGACGTGTTGAACGCCCTCAACACCATGGGTGGACTCTTAGGTGTCGCAAGCAAAACCGTTGCCAACCAAGACATCTCGAATTCCGTCGACCTGAGTTCGGTCGACCTACCGGAACTGAACATGTGATGGCCGACGACGCACGCGACTTCACGTTCGACATCGACGATCTGGACCAGCTCGTCACCCGCGCCAATGGATTCATCGGATTCCTCACCGAAAGTCTCGACGGAATCAACCACCGGATCGCCACCATTCAACAAAACTGGCAGGGAGCCGCCGCCACCGCCCAGGAGGAAGCTTATCGGGAATGGGCAACCGGGGCAGCCGCGGTGGTCGAAGGAATCACTGACATGTACAACGCCGTCGTCACCGCCCGCGACGCCTACAGTGCGGCCGCGGAGATCAATTTGAGAATGAGCGGTGGCTGAACTCAGTGGGCTCGATCTCCCCGCAGTCCTATGAGAGCGCGGCCAGGGAATGCTACGACCTGTCGGAGAAATTCCAAACCGTCTACAATTCGCTGCAAACCGTCCTGTTGGAAACCAGCGCGATGGCCGGTGGCTACCAAGCGGTCAAGACGTGGTCGAAAGCCTACGACGACCGCGCCGCCGCAGTGACGCTGGTGGCGACCAGCTTCGCGTCGGCCCTGCAACACTTCGGGGACATATTGACCGCGGCCGGCTACAACTGGAAGTGCGGGGAGTACAAAGCCAACCGCGACGCCAAAAAGGGTGACCCACCGGCTTTACCCAGTGGCTTCCCCTCGGAATTACCCTATGGCGCGGGCGTAGTCACCGGCGTCGCGTCGTCGGGGACCAACAGTCGCGGACTCGAGACAGACTGGACCGAACTGCAAGAAAAAGTCACCGGCCTTGTCGCTGGTGGCGAGGTCCCTGATGGCGACACCGACAAGCTCGCGCGTGCCGCAACCGCGTGGAAGACCTTCGCTCAGTCGGACCCGGTGTACGGCGGCAAGGGACGCCTGTTGACGGTCGCCTCTGGACTGGAGCGTGGCTACGGCTCCGATGTCCCGGAAGACATCCCAAACCTCGCAGGCCACCTTCGTACGCTCGCTGCCAGCGTAGGCGAGATCGAAGCCGCCGCCCGTGACATCGCGGCCGGAGTCGACGCCCACAAGACTGCTTTGACCACGATGCGCTCGGACATGAACACTCAGTTCGCCATGGTGGTGGTCGCCACCGCCATTCAGATCGGGACTTCGATGGTGCGGGTCAAAGAGCCACCAGCGAAGCAAAAGAAGCCGAATGAGCAAAAGACACCCAGCGAACGCCAAGAAGAGATCGACTTCCTGAACCAGGCCGCCGGAGCGCTAGCTGGTCCCGCCAACACGTTCCTCACCGCGCTGAGCGGATTCACCTTCACCATGGCAGTACTGACAAAAGGTGGACTGACCGCCGTTGCCGACCTGCCGATATTGCTCACTGAAATGGATTTGGATAATGACGGAAAGCCCGATGATCCCGTACGATTTCCCCCGAAGTCCGCCACCGATAAAGTCCCGACCGAGTGGGGAGAAGGGAAACCGAACAGCAAGAAGGTCGGGCAGCGTTGGGAGGACCCCAAGGACCAGGGCAACGGTATACGGATCGACCAGGGCGACCCCACCAGTCAGTATCCGACACAACAGGTGGACCACGTCATAGTCCGATCCGGGGGCAAGGTGATAGGTCGGGATGGAAAGCCCATCGACGGAAGCATCAAGACCAACCCGGAGATGGCACATATTCCGTTGAGTGAATGGCTGACTTGGAGGAGTTGGAATCAACCATGACCGATGTTCAATATCCCGAGATGCGCGATTCCGTGATCGACGCACTCGAAGCATTCGCCGATCCGGACTATCAAAGGCGAGTCTGGATAAATCACGAATTCCCGCAAGAGAATTTTTACGACGACCTGGACGTGAACGTCAGTATCTTGTACGACGACTGCGTAGTCGTCCCCGACCCTCGCAGCAGGATCGGCACCGTGCTCGTCGACGGACCAGAGGTCGACCGACTGATCGAGTTGGACCGGGTGCTCGGTCCCATGATTGGCCGACTGGGAAACGCACCGGATGCCACATACCTCGGCGATTCAGAGTGGCCGCTGGTGGTTACAGCCGCACGTGCAGCTCTGGCCGCGATGCGGGATGTCTGACCAACGCGTCGCCTAATCCGTGCCGAAGCAGTGACACTCGGCCAACTCGAGGTTCGGGCCTCGCGTCGACCTGCGGGTCGTAGACCTCGAGGCCGACTTGGCGATCGGGCTCAGCCTCCCCAAGAGCTCGCCACAGAACTCGGCGCCGCACCGCCATCCTTGCCGTCATCGACGAACGGCCGTACGACGGTGTAGACAGCATTCGAGCCCGAGGTCGGCCGGATCTGAACCAACAAGCCGATTGAGCCTTCGGCGTCGATTCAAGATGCCGTGGCAACCGCCACGTGGCCGCACGTCCGGAGCAGCCGGGTCGTATGCCGCCAGCGTAGAACCCGACCCGCCGACGGCCCAAGCCGTATCGACGGGAAGCAGGACCAGAACGGGGAGGTAACGCGGGGCCAAACACAAAACAGGTCAGGCCCGGACTGAGTCCGGGCCTGACCTGTATTTGGGTGGAGCTAAGGGGACTCGAACCCCTGACCCCCACACTGCCAGTGTGGTGCGCTACCAGCTGCGCCATAGCCCCTTGTTCTTTTGTTTCAGCCGCTCTCGCTGCTGCCTGAATGAAGTTACACCATGCATCTCGGCGACAACAAATCGGCTGGTAGAGGGCGAAAAAGTGGGGTTTCGGGCGGGGCGGGTGTGGCTTACGTGGGGGGCGGGGAGGGTGGGGGCGGAGTAGAATGTGCCGAACCTCACGCGGGGGTGTCAGGGGGCGAGGTTCACGACCCAGTTCGGGTCGGTCCAGTCGATCTTGGTGGTGCCGTCGTAGATGGCGGGGGTGGCGGCCTTGTTGCCGGTGCGGGCGTCGAGGTCGTCGAGGTTCTTCTTGGCGGCGGCGCGGGCGGCGTCGAGCTGGGTGCCGTTGGTGATGCAGGGGCCGACCGACTCGGGGGCGCCGGATTCGATGGCCAGGGTGGCCAGGGCCGGGTTGCTCAGGTCGTCGCCGCCCTCCTCCGGCTGCTTGGTGGTGAACAGCGCCTCGTGGAACTTGCTGTAGGTGGGGCCCGAACCGGTCTGGGCGACGCAGAGATTCGCGGCGAACGCGCGGGTGGAGTAGTCCTTGCTCTTGGACTGGGTGTCCAGGAACGTCACGAAGTGGTAGTTCACCGCCAGCTTGCCCTCGTCGATCTTCTGGGCGAGTTCCTGACCGAAGGTCGTCTCCATCGCGCCGCAGGCGGGGCAGATGGGGTCTTCGAAGATGTCGACGGTCTTCGTCGCGTCGGGCTTGCCCAGGCGGATGACGCCCTCCGGCGTGGTCGTGACCTGCACGGCGGCGTCGCGCACCGCGCCGTAGCCGTCGTTGCGCACCTCGGTGGGCGCCTGCTTGGTCCACTTGAACGCGGCGAACACGAGGAACCCGATCACCACGACCGCCACCGCGGCCAGGGCGTAGGTGGTGTTGCTGGAAACGGGACGTGGATTGTGCTGAGAACCGGTGCTGCTCACCCGTCCACAATGCCTCGAGTGCCAGAAGACGCGGCGCCTGGGCGGTCGATTGCGCCGCTGACCTGGGGATCTATCGAGTCGGCGTGTCGGCGTCGAGCGGCTTGCGCGACGGGACGAGACCCGCGCGCACGACCGGAACGCCGTCGGGACAGCCGTCGCAGGTGCACTGCGGGTCGATGCCGTCGCCGGCGTGATCGGGATGCTCCGGGTCCTCGGTGTGCCGGATGCGCGACGGTTCGGGCGTCAGCAGCCAGACCGTGGCCGAGACCGCGAGCACACCGCCGGTGACCGCCATGCCGACCCCGAACGAGGTGTGCTCGGCGATCCAGCCGATCCCGATCGGCCCGAGCACCGTGCCCAGGTCGGCGGCCATCTGGAACGCCGCCAGCACCGGACCGCCGCGGGCGCGGTTGCCGATCACATCGGCCAGTGCCGCCTGCTGGGCGGGGCTGAACATGCCGGACCCGACGCCGGCCACGAACGACGCGGCCAGGAACCAGGGCAGCGAGGGGGCGTAGCCGAGCACGCCGGTGCCGAGCGCGCAGATCGCCGACCCGGCGATGAGGAAGGGTTTGCGCCCGAATCGGTCCGACAGCCGGCCCGAGACGAACAGCACGGCGGCGTTGCCCGCCGCGAAGACCGTCAGCGCCACGCCCGCCATGCCCGATTCCTGGTGCAGGATCTCCACGACCAGCAGCGGCACGAAGGCCATCCGCACGCCGAACACGGCACAGCCACCGGCGAAACTCGACAGCAGGATCGCCCGGTAGGCGGGCTCGGACCACGCGTGCCGGAAGGTGAACGCCGGACCGGCCGCGCCCTCCTCGGCCGCCAGCACCGGCGACTCGCGCAGGCCGAGGAACACGATGAGGCACACGATCAGCAGCGCGGCGGCGTAGATCAGGAACGGCGCGCGCAGCCCGAGCCCGGCCAGCCCGCCGCCGACCAGCGGACCGAGCAGCGAGCCGATCAGGAAGCTGGTGGAGTACACCCCCGAGACCCGGCCGCGCGCGGCGGGCGGCGAGACCCGGATGATCAGCGCCATCGACGACACCGTGAACATCGTCGACCCGACGCCGCCGAGCGAACGCAGCACCAGCAGTTGCCAATACGTCTGCGCCAGCGCGCACGCGCCGGTCGACAGCGCGACGATCACGATGCCGGCCAGATACACCCGCCGCTCGCCCAGCTTCTGCACCAGCCGCCCGCTGGCGGGCGCGAACAGCAACCGCATCAACGCGAACGCGCTGACGATCGCCGAAGCCGCCGCGATGCCGACGCCGAACTCGCGCGCGTACTGCGGCAGCACCGGGGCGACCAGCCCGAAACCGAGCGCGATGACGAACGCCGCCGCGATCAGGACCCAGATCTCGGCGGGTAGCCGGACCTTGGCGGGTGCGCTCACTCGCTCAGCGCCTGGGTCACCATCTCCTCGGCGGCGGCCTGCACCTGGGTCAGGTGCTCGGCGCCGAGGAACGACTCGGCGTAGATCTTGTATTTGTCCTCGGTGCCGGAGGGGCGGGCCGCGAACCAGGCGTTCTCGGTGGTGACCTTGAGCCCGCCCAGCGACGCGCCGTTGCCGCGCGCGGTGGTGAGGATGCCGGTGATCTCCTCGCCCGCGATCTCGGTGCCGGTGATGGCGTCCGGGGTCAGCGCGGCGAGCTTGGCCTTCTGCGGGCCGGTGGCCGCGGCGTCGATGCGCGCGTAGGCGGGGCTGCCGTACTGGCGTTCGAGCTCGCCGTAGCGGGCCGACGGGGTCTGCCCGGTGACGGCGGCGATCTCGGCGGCCAGCAGCGCCAGCAGGATGCCGTCCTTGTCGGTGGTCCACACGGTGCCGTCCATCCGCAGGAAGGACGCGCCCGCGCTCTCCTCGCCGCCGAATGCCAGGCTGCCGCTGAACAATCCGGGCACGAACCACTTGAACCCGACCGGGACCTCGTAGACGTCGCGGCCGAGCACGTTGACGACCCGGTCGATCATCGACGAGCTCACCACCGTCTTGCCGATCTTGGTCAGCGCGTCCCACCACATCCGGTTGGCGACCAGGTATTCGATCGCCACCGCCAGGAAGTGGTTGGGGTTCATCAGGCCACCGTCGGGGGTGACGATGCCGTGCCGGTCGGCGTCGGCGTCGTTGCCGGTGGAGATGTCGTAGTCGTCCTTGATGCCGACCAGGGCCGCCATGGCGTGCCGGGAGGACGGGTCCATCCGGATCTGCCCGTCGCTGTCGAGGGTCATGAAGCGCCAGGTCGGGTCGACGAACGGGTTGACGACCTCGAGCTCGAGATCGAACCGCTGCCCGATCTCCTCCCAGTAGTCGACGCTCGCGCCGCCCATCGGGTCGGCGCCCATCCGGATGCCCGCGCCCCGGATCGCGTCCAGGTTCAGCGCGTTCGGGAGGTCGGCGACGTAGTGGTCGAGGTAGTCGTAGCGCTCGACGTGGGTGCTCAGCGCCTGGGTCAGCGACACCCGCTTGACCCCGGCCAGGCCGCCGCGCAGCAACTCGTTGGCGCGCGCGGCGATGGCGTCGGTGGCCTTGGTGTCGGCCGGGCCGCCGTGCGGCGGGTTGTACTTGAAGCCGCCGTCGCGCGGCGGGTTGTGCGACGGGGTGACCACGATGCCGTCGGCCTGATGCTTGGTACCGCCCCGGTTGTGCCGCAGCACAGCGTGACTCAGCGCCGGGGTCGGGGTGTAGCGGTCGCGCGCGTCGACCACCGCGGTGACGTCGTTGCCGGCGAGCACCTCGAGCGCGGTGGTCCAGGCGGGCTCGCTCAGCGCGTGGGTGTCGCGCGCGAGGTAGACCGGGCCGGTGATGCCGCGGGTGGCGCGGTATTCGACGATCGCCTGGGTGATCGCCATGATGTGCGCCTCGTTGAACGCGCAATCCTCGCTCGAGCCGCGGTGTCCCGAGGTACCGAACACGACCTGCTGACTCGGTTCGGCCGGATCGGGCACGCGGCTGTAGTACGCGGTGACCAGGTGGGCGATGTCCACCAGGTCGGTCGGGCGGGCTGGCCGTCCGGCGCGATCGTGGGCCATGGTGGGTGTTCCCTTCCGTGTCGGCTGCGCGCGGCTGGTCATGAGGATCATGCGCACAACCACTGGGTGAGGGACGCGGCGGCGTACACCGCGGCCAGGCTCGCCGCGACGCTGATCACGACATTGCCCACGGCGTACACGTAGGCGCCCTCGGTCACCAGACGGATCGTCTCGTAACCGAACGTGCTGAACGTGGTCAGCGCACCACAGAAGCCGGTCCCCGCGAAGGCCAGCAGCGTACTGCCCGCACTCGCGCCGATCAGACCACCGAGCAGCGCCGAACCGACAATGTTAACGGCTAGCGTGCCCCACGGCAGCCCGGTGGGAAAGCGCGCGGAGACCGAGCGATCGACCAGGTAACGCGCCGGTGCGCCGAGCATCCCGCCCGCCAGTACGAGTGCCGTCGTCATGCCCGTCCTCCCCGTGCCAGCGCCCACATCTCGATCATCGGATGGCACCTTCCGTCGTCGGATTCATGTGGTCCGCCCCGCCACCCACCTCGTCGCGGCCATGGCCACGACGACAGCACCGAGCCCGGCGAGCATCGACAGCCCGAGATAGGCCACCGCCGTGGCCACCGCACCGGTGTCGATCAGTCTACGAAGCTCGAGGCCGAAGGTGGAGAAAGTCGTGAACCCGCCCAGCACACCGATTCCCAGGAATGGGCGCACCAGTTTCGGCGCCGCCCACAGTTCGGTGACCGTCACCATCAGCACCCCGATCGCGAAGCAGCCGACGACGTTGACAGTGAGCGTCGACCACGGGAACTCGCCCGGCCGCACCGGCCACGATTGCGCGACGCCGAAACGCGCCGTCGCCCCGAGGCCACCACCCACCGAGATCGCCGCCAGGACGGCCGGATCGAGCGCCGGGGGCCGCGATGCCATGCGCTGCCCTCCCCTGCCGATCCGATGGTGGTCGTTGCTCATGGTATCGAGACGCACCGACAGCCGGACGGGCGGTGGCCCGCAACGACGGTGGGAGCACGGCCGCGGGCAAACTCCCAGCACCCACGCGGCGGAGCCCGCCGTGGCACGGAAAACACGACGGCCCGGACCGATCTCGGTCCGGGCCGTCGTGGCGTTTCCGGCAGGTCAGTGCGCGAGCACCGGCTCACCTTCGGCCGGCGCGGGCACCGTGTTCGGCATGAGCAGGCCGATCACGATCGCACCGAGCACGAATGTGGCTGTCGCCCACCAGAAGCTGGTGGTGTAGCTCTCGATCGCGCCCTGCGCCATGGTGAGCGGGCCGGGCTGGTGCGAGGACACGTAGTCGGTCATCGCCGAGGCCGCGATGGTGCTCAGCAGCGCGGTACCGATGGAACCGCCGACCTGCTGGCTGGTGTTGACCATCGCCGAGGCGACACCGGCGTCGTCGTGGTGCACACCGGCGGTCGCGCCCTGGAACGCCACCGACATCGCGCCACCGAGGCCGAGGCCGAGCAGGATCAGCGCGGGCAGGATGTGGGTGGCGTAGCCGGTGTCGAGACCGATCCGGGTCAGCCACAGCATGCCCGCCGCGGCGACCAGGAAGCCACCGCTGATGACGACCTTCGGCCCGACCTTCGGCAGCAGCAGCGAGGGCGCGGTGGTCGAGGAGGCCACCATGCCCGCGACCATCGGCAGGAACGCGACGCCGGTCATGATCGGCGAGTAGCCCAGGGTCAGCTGCATGTAATAGGTCAGGAACAGGAAGATCGCGAACATCCCGATGCCCATGATGAACACGGTCAGGTAGGACGCGCCACGGGTGCGGTCGGCCACGATGCGCAGCGGCAGCAGCGGATGCGCGACCCGGGTCTCGATCCAGGCGAACGCGGCCAGCAACACCGTGCCACCGATCAGGAAGGCCAGCGTGGACGGCGCGGTCCAGCCCTCGGACTCGGCCTGCGAGAAGCCGTAGACGATGCCGAACAGCGCGGCGGTGACGGCGATCGTGCCCGGCCAGTCCAGCTTGGGCCGGGTGGTCGCGGTGTGCTTGGCCAGCAGCAGCACGGCGCCGACCAGGGCGACGGCGGCGAAGATCAGGTTGACGTACATCGCCCAGCGCCACGACGCCCACTCGGTGAGCGCGCCGCCGAGCAGCAGGCCGATGGCGCCACCGGCACCGGCGACCGCGCCGAAGATGCCGAAGGCCTTGGCCCGCTCGCCGGGTTCGGTGAAGGTGACCGTCAGCAGCGAGAGCGCGGCGGGCGCGAGCAGCGCGCCGAAGACACCCTGGCCGACGCGGGCCGCGACCAGCATCTCGAAGCTGGTGGCCGCGCCACCGATGGCCGAGGCCACCGCGAAGCCGATCAGGCCGATGATGAAGGTGTTGCGCCTGCCGAACAGGTCGCTGAGCCTGCCGCCGAGCAGCAGGAGGCTGCCGAAGGCCAGGGCGTAGCCGGTGATGACCCACTGCCGGTCACCGTCGCCGAAGCCGAGGTCGGCCTGGGCCGCCGGCAGGGCGATGTTCACGATCGTCGCGTCCAGCACGACCATCAGCTGGGCGATGCCGAGGACGGCAAGCACCCACCAGCGCAGGGCGTGCGACCCGCGGCGGCCGGTATCCGCGGCCGCGGGACGCTTCGTCCCGGTGTCGAGTGTGGTGGTCATAACTCCCCTTGTAGGTCGGCTGGGTCGATTTCGGGTGGCATAATCGGAGATACCGCCTCCGCTTCATTCGAAGCTACCAGAGTAACGGAGAAACCACCTCCACTTAATCCCTCGATTGGTAGGATGTACCTGTGAATCACGCCACGACGACTGCCGCACCACCCCGCCGACTGCGCGCCGACGCCGCGCGCAATCAGGCCCGCATCGTCGCCGCCGCGCGTGAACTGTTCGCCGATCACGGCCTGGAGATCACCCTCGACGACGTCGCCGAGCGCGCCGGCGTCGGTGTCGGCACCGTCTATCGCCGCTTCGCGAACAAGAAGGAATTGATCGCCGAGGTCTTCGACCAGCACATGGTCGACTTCGCCGACGCCGCCGACGCCGCCATGAACAACCCCGATCCCTGGCTGGGCCTGGTGGAGTTCTTCGAAGACGCGTGCAAGCACCTGGCGACCAATCGCGGTTTCGGCGAGGTGATGCTCGAGCTCGAGGAAGACCCGGCCCGCTTCGCCGAACTGCGCGATCGGATCCGCCCCTCGGTGACCGCGATCATCGATCGCGCGCGCGACGCGGGGGCCGTGCACCCCGATGTCACCACCACCGATTTCTTCGCCCTGATCCACATGGTGAACTCCTTCGCCGAGTTCGCCGGACCGGTGAATTCCGAAGTGTGGCAGCGCTATATGGCCATCACCCTCAACGGCGTCCGCACCGACGCCGTGCCGCGCAGGCCCCTGCTCGTCGCCCCGCTGACCGATGACGAGGTCGAGCGCGCCAAGGCGGCGGGCTGCCTCGGCCGACGCCGCTGAGCAGTACTTCTTCCCAGCACCAGTAGCGCGCGTCACAGTCCATCCTCTACAGTTGGACACATGACCAACAGCTCCTGGGTGAACTGGGCGGGCGAGCAGCGCTGCTCACCCGCCGTCGTCGCCGCACCGCGCGGCGTCGAAGAACTGGCCGAGATCGTCACCGCGTCCGCCGCCGCGGGCCGGACCGTGCGCGTCGCGGGATCGGGCCATTCGTTCACCGACGCCGTCCTCACCGACGGCACCCTGATCGATCTCGGCGGCCTGGACCGGGTGCTCGACGTCGACACCGCGACCGGCCGCGTCCGGGTCGAAGCCGGACTGACCCTGCACGCGGCGAGCCCGCTGCTGCACTCGCACGGCCTGGCCTTCCCCAACCTGGGCGATATCGACACCCAGACCATCGCGGGCGCGACCGCCACCGGCACCCACGGCACCGGCGCCAAGCTGTGCAACATCTCCGCCGCGCTGCACTCGGTGGAGATCCTGCGCGCCGACGGCACCACGGTCGAGCTCAATGAGGAGACCGATCCGGACGGCTGGCGCGCGGCGCGGGTCAGCATCGGCGCGCTGGGCATCGTCACCGCGGTGACCCTGCAGCTCGAGCCCTCGTTCGTGCTCGACCTCGTCGAGCGGCCGGTCCCGATCGCCGACGTGCTCGCGAATCTGGACGAACTCGCCGACGGCAGTGACCATTTCGAGTTCTTCGCCTTCGCGCACGCCGATGTGGCGATGACCAAGTCGAGCAACCGCAGCACCGAACCCGAGCAGCCGCGCGGCAAGGCGGGCGCCTGGCTCAACGACGTCCTGCTGTCGAATCATCTGTACGACACCATGTGCAAGCTGGGCAGGCGGGTGCCCGCCACGGTCCCGGCGATCCACCGGCTCGCGACCAAGGCGGGCAGCAACAATCGCAAGATCGACCGGTCCTACCGCGTCTTCGCGACCCCGCGCCTGGTGAAGTTCAACGAGATGGAATACGCCATCCCGCGCGAGCACGCGCGCGCCGCGATCGGCGAGATCCTCGATGTCACCAAGCGATTCGGCACCCCGATGCCGATCGAGGTGCGCTGGGTCGCCCCCGACGACGCGCTGCTGTCCCCCGCGGGCGGGCGCGAGACCTGCTACATCGCCGTGCACCAGTACGAGGGCATGGTGTGGGAGCCGTACTTCCGCGCCTGCGAGGCGGTGTTCGACCGCTACCAGGGCAGGCCGCACTGGGGTAAGCGGCATTTCCAGACCGCCGAGACGCTGCGCCCCCGCTACCCCGAATGGGACCGGTTCACCGAGGTGCGCCGCCGCTTCGATCCCACCGGCGTCTTCGCCAACGACTATGTGAACCGGGTGCTCGGGCCGCTGAGCTGACGGCGGACATCCGCCGGACAACAGTGTCGCCGGTCGCCCCCACACCCACCGGTGCGGATGGAATGATGGTCGGTGATACCCGAAGCGCCACAAGCACTTCGCCCCTGCGCCGAAAGGGCGACCATGGCCCACACTCCCAGCGTGTTGTTCGTCTGCGTCCACAATGCGGGTAGATCGCAGATGGCGGCGGGTTTCCTACGGGCGATGGCGGGCGACCGGATCGACGTGCGGACCGCGGGCAGCGACCCGGCGGCCGAGCTGAACCCCGCCGCCGTCGCGGTGATGGCCGAGATCGGCATCGACATCGCCGGGGAACGGCCCAAGCCGCTCACCGACGACGCCGTCGGAGTATCCGATGTGGTGGTCACCATGGGCTGCGGCGAGGTGTGTCCGTACTTCCCTGGGATCAGCTACCGGGACTGGGTTCTCGCCGATCCGGCCGGGCAGCCGATCGAGGTGGTCCGCAGCATTCGCGACCACCTGCAGATCCTGATCGGCAATCTGATCGCCGAACTGGTGCCGGTCCCGGCCCGCTGAGACCGGCGGCCCGGACGTCCGATTCGTTCAAGACGACACCACACGCCCGTGTCTACGCTGCGGATATGACTCCTCAGCTCGATGTCGTCTCGATCGTCGTCTCCGATATGGCCGCCTCGGTGGCCTTCTACCGCAAACTGGGGCTCGTGTTCCCCGAGGGCGCCGAATCCGAGGGCCACGCCGAAGCACAGGTCGGCGGTGGCCTGCGCCTGGCCCTGGACACCGAACAGGTGATCGCCTCGTTCACCCCCGGTTGGCAGCCGCCGACCGGGCACGGACGCAGCGGGATCGCGTTCCGCTGCGCCGACCCGGCCGAGGTCGACAAGCTCTGGGCCGAGCTCGTCGACGCCGGCTATCACGGAGAACTCGCGCCGTGGGACGCCGTCTGGGGCCAGCGCTACGCCACGCTCGCCGACCCCGACGGCCAGGGCATCGACCTCTACGCCCCGCTGCCCAGCGAATAGGCCGACCAGCCACCGGGATCGCGCTGACGCCGCTGATAGCGGCCCAGCAGCTCGCCGACCTCGTCGCTGACCGGCGGTTCGCCGGTCAGCCTGGTCCACAGGTGGGTGTCGTGATCGGTGAGCGTCACCGGTCCGGTGGCGGCGACGTCGACGACGAAGGTGAACTGCCGCGTGCGGGCACCGCGCCCGGAAAGGTAGTCGAATTCGCCCAGGTAGTCGCTGACCTCGGTGACCCGCAGGCCGGTCGCCTCGAAGACATCGCGCGCCACCGCGTCGTCGAGCGACTCCCCCGGCTGCACGACCCCACTCGGTAGCTCCCAGCGACCACTCAGCGAATCCGATCGTCGGCGGCGGAGGATGAGCACCCGGTTGTGGCGGACGACGACCGCTCCGACGACAAGTCGACGGACTTCGTCTCTTTCGGCCTCGATACGGAGCGTGGAGTACACGGATACGTCGATCATCGGGTTCACATCCTCTCGTCGGTGGTTCGGACTTGCCTGGCACATACGACGGGGCGTGCCTTGTGAGCGTAACTCGCCGGTACGACCTTGCCGAATGAGACTTTCCGGGCACGGGCGCGAGGCTCAGCCCGCTTGTAACGCGCGCACCGAGCATCCGGCCAGGTCACGGACTTCCCTGGACAGATGCGCCTGGTCCGCGAAGCCGGTGACCGCGGCGGTTTCCGCCGCCGGAAGGCCCGCGCGCACCGCCGCGAGCGCGCGCTGGAAGCGCAGAATCCGGGCCAACATCTTGGGTCCGTAGCCGAAAGCGGCCAGGGAGCGCCGGTGCAGCAAACGCGCGGACATCCCCGCCGCGGCCGCCGTGCGCGCCACGGTGGTGCCCGCGGCGATGGCGTCGACGATCCCGGCGAGCGCCGGGTCGGGTGGTGCCGCGTCGGAAGCGAATCGCAACACGATCGATTCCAAGGCCGCAACGCGGTCGGGCGCGTTGTCCACCCGGTCGACCAGCGCGCGGACCCGGCGATCGGGGAAGAGATCGGCCAGGTCGACCCGCTGATCGAGCAGTTCGACAGCGGGTATACCCAGCAGCGCGGGCGCGGTGCCCGGCGCGAACCGGATGCCGACGAACTCCGCGGCCCTGGCGGTGGGTACCTGGACGGCGCGACTGTCCGGACCGGCCACCATCAGCGTGCCCTCGGTCCAGATCAGGTCCATGCAGCCGTCGGGGAACACCGTGACCGGGCCGGCCGGTTCAGGCACCGCGCGCGTCCACACGACGGCGCGATCCAGCCGCGCCGCGCGTTCCCGGTATTCCGCCACGCCTTCGACGGTAACCCCGACCACCGACGAATCGCTCCGCCACCGGCCCGCAATCGATACCCTGGCTGGCGTCGGGACAGTGAGGTCCCGTTTCGCGAAAGGACGCGGCCCATGCCCGCAGACGACTTGGTCGACACCGTCAACAGCGTCATCGAGGTGGCCATGCCGGTGGCCGCGAAAATGGGGGTCCGGGTGCTCGAGGTGGGGCGCGGCCACGCCGTCACCACCGTGCCGATCGAGGGCAACGGCAATCACTTCGGAGCCATCTACGCGGGCGTGCAGTTCACCGTCGCCGAGGTGCTCGGCGGTGCGATCACCGCGGGCAGCTTCGACACCTCGGCCTTCTATCCGCTGGTGAAGTCCTTCGACATCGCGTTCCGGGCGATGGCCCGCACCGACCTGCGCGCCGAGGCCACGCTGAGCGAGGACGACATCACCCGGGTCGCCGCCGAGGCCGCGGCCGCGGGCAAGGCCGATTTCGTGCTCGAGGCCGTCGTCACCGACGCCGCGGGCACCACGGTCGCGACCTCGCGCGGGCTCTACCAGCTGCGGGCCTTCGGCCGCTGACTCGTCGGGTCGCGGCAGGACCGTGCCGCGTGCCGTCGTCCGGTTCGGGACACCACCGGTCAGGACAGCGCGGCGACGAACGACGCGGCCACGGCCTGCTGCCCCGCCGCCGAGGCGTGCACGCCGTCGTCGAGCAGCAGTGGCTCCTCGCCCGGCGGCATGGTCTCGTGCTCGACGTCGACGGTGAGATCCGGGAGTTCGCGCAGGATCTCGGCCGTGGCGGCGATGTCGGCCGCCGCCCAGGCGATGTCGACGCGACGGAACGGCGCGAAGGCAGCGACCCGGGATTCGTCGATGGCGGTGGGCGTCAGCCAGATCCACTCCGCCGCGCTGTTCGCGCGCAGGATGCGCAGGTTGCGTTCGGCCTCGGCGAGGCCGACCAGCCGGGGCCCGTCGAGGCCGCCGATGCGCTGCGCGTCGTTGGCGCCGAGCTGACACACCACCAGGTCGGGCCGTTGGAAATGCAGGGCGGGCAACAGGTTCAGCGTCTGGGTCGTCGTCGCGCCGGAGACCGCGAGATTGGTGAGCGTGATCTCGTCGCGGGGGCGGCGCAGGTCGAGCAGGTGGCGCAGGATCTCGAACCAGGACATCCGGTCGGCGGTGGAGCTCTCACCCAGCGCGACGACGTGCTGCCCCGGCCGCAGCGGCAGCCGGTCGACGGCGGCGGCGACCTCGGTGTCGTCGAGCAGCGCGGCGGCGGCCCAGCGGGCTTCGTCGTCGAAGGCCCGGCACAGCGCGGCGTAGTCGTCGGCGGTGAGGCCGAACAGCGGCGCGATACGGGCGGGGTCGAGGCCGGGCAGATAGGGCAGCGACCGCTCGGGGCGCTGGAAGCGGACGAGTTTTTCGGTCTGATCGCTCATGAGGTCACTCCGTTTCGGCGACAAGGGATTTCGGGACGAGAAAGCCCGCCGTGATCAGCCAGGCCAGCCCGCTGAACCGGGCCAGCGGCAGCAGCAAGGCCGCCTCGGTCCGCATCAGGGCCGCGGTCGTCGCGCAGGACACCGCGGCGATGGCCAGTCCGATCCGGGCGAGCAGCGGGCGCGTCGACAGCACGGGCAGGGCGATCCCCGCGACGAGCAGCCCGGTGCCGACGACGTTCGCCGGGCCGCCGACGACGAAGGCGAAGGTGTGCAGCGCCCGCACCAGCGCGGGTTCGGCGAGGACCTCGGGCACGCTCAGCACCCAGGTCGAGACCCCGGACAGCATCAGGAACGCCATCGCCATGGCGCCGCCGGTGAGCGCGAGGCTCGCGGCGCGCAGCCGTGCCGCGATCGCCGCGACGAACAGTGCGCCCGGGATGGCCGCCGCGAACTGCAGGGTGGCGCCGAGCCGGACGGCGGAGCGGTGGTCGGTGAAGTAGGACAGTGCGTCGGCCGGGTCGGCGAACGGCGAGGGAAAGACGGCGCCACCGGCGGCGATGGTGCCGCCGATCAGGCCACCGACGAACAGCGCGGCCGCCGCGACAGCGAAGGCGCCGGGCGGTGGACCGGCGGCGAGCGGGGCGGTGCGGACGGGAAGGGAGTGGGTTGCCACGACGGTAATCCGTTCTCTTTAGTGAATCATTCATCATGGTGAACGATTGCGGCGTGTGTACGATAACCCCGTGACGGAGTCGGAGCAAGAGGATGCGCTGCCGCGGCCGCCGGGCAGGCAGGTCGCGTTCCTGCTCGCCCAGCTCGGAGCGCACGCGGCCCAGCGATTCGCCGAACGGATCGCCGCGTTCGGCCTCACCCCGCCCGATATCGGCGTGCTGCGGATGGTGCTCGCGGCGCCGGGGCGCAGTCAGCGCGCGCTCGCGGCGGACCTGGGCGTCGTCCCGAGCCGGGTCGTCGCCCTGCTCGACAATCTCGACCGGCTCGGCCTGGTCGAACGCAGGCGCAGCGCGACCGACCGGCGCAACCACGAATTGCACCCGACCCAGGCCGCGTTCGCGTTGATGGGCGACCTCTGGCCGGTACTGCAAGCCCACGAAGCCGACCTCACCGCCGCCCTGTCACCCGCCGAACACGACCAGCTCGCCGATCTGCTCGCCCGCGTCGCCGACCAGCAGGGCCTCGATCCCGGCGTGCACCCCGGCTTCGCGCGACTGCCCGCCCGCGCGGCCGACGAGGCCTGACTGCCACCCGGCGCGGGATCGGTCGTAAGATCTGGCGGCACAACGTTTCGGCTCGGCGGAGGGGTGCGCTCCATGCAACCGGCAGGATCAGTGCGGCGACCGCGGGTCGCGGGATTTCCCGGCTCCGACATCGATGACGAACCCGATGTCTGGTCGGGCGCGGCGGTCGACGACGACCGGATCAGGGCGCTCGCCGTCGGCGCCTACTACGGGCGCAGCTGGGGCGCCTACTGCGACGCGGTCGCGTTCCTGCCCGAGGAGGACGACAGCACCGCGACCCGGCGCGAGACCGCCATCGAGGGCCTGCACGAATCGTGGGGCGTCGACAACGCCGAGGACGCGCGCGACACCATCCGCAGGCTGCTCGCCGGCATGCACGCGCCGCTGTTCGAGCTCGTCCACCCGCTGGCCGTGGCCGCGGCCACCGAGACCGGGCGGGTCGACCGCACCGGCCTGGCCGACGAGCATCGCGAGTTCCTGCACACCCTCTCGGGTTTCCGTGGCTACCGTGGGCCCGCCGGCATCGACCGCGACTACGACGCCTGGCTGCAGGCGATCAAACTCGGCATCACCGAGAGCCTGCCGACCCCGTTGCAGACCGACGCCACCGCCTGGGACCTGGCCCGGCTGGTCTTCATCGCCCGCGCCGCCTGCACCGCCGGGTATCTCACCGAGGACGAGGCGTGGGAGCACATGCTGACCGGCCTCGACCGGGCCCGGCAGCACTACCGCAACTGGCGCCAGTTCGGCGACGGCTTCCTCACCGGCGCCATCTTCTGGGCCGCCGCGCAGGATCTCTCGGCCGCCAGGACCCAGATCGCCGAACGCAGGCGGATGATCGCCGGACTGCACCTGCGACCGTCGAGCCCGTGGCGGCGGGTGGCCCTGCACCGGGGCGCGCCGGTGTTCAGCCCGGCATCGCCAGCATGATGCCGACGGCCTGACGCCGGAACGGATCGTCGGCGACCATCCCCAGCTTGCGCCGCTCCACCAGCAGCTGCCATTCGCCGAACAGGTCGGCCGAGGACGGCAGCGACGGCGAGATCGACCCGTCGACGTGCTCGATCTCGCAGGCCAGCCGCAGCGCCTCGGCGACCCGGCCGAAATCCTCGGGCTCCCAGTCGAGGAAGTCCAGGTCGCTGCCCGCGCCCGACACGCGCAGCGTCACCACCTGCCCCGGCGGGGTGCGCACCTCGGCGCCGGTGAGCACGGCGACCGGGAACTCGTAGATCGCCCACGCCGAGACGAACAGCAGCCGCAGCGTGGTGATCGCGACCAGTCCCGGCGCACCCTCGTGTCCCGCCTGAGCCAGCTCCAGCACGTATTCGTCCGGCCGGGCGCAGCCGTGCAGGATGTCGATCTCGCGGACCGAGTTGCCCGCGAAGCGCATTCGGTCCGCCGCGGCCGCGACATCGGGCCTGCGCGGACCGTTCGGGCCCGGCACCGGGCGCGGCGGCACGAGATTCGGCCGCGGCGGGAACACCCGACGCAGGCTGACCAGATCGCGTTCGACCGCCCGGACCAGCACCTGCGCCTGCTCGCGCACCCCGAGCTCGAGGAACACCGGGACCGGATGCCGGTCGGTCGCCGAGCCGTTGACGCGGAACTCCGACGACCGGAAGAACAGCAGCATCGCCAGCTGGTCGTCGTCGGTGGTCGCGAGCGCGATCCGGGCCAGCTCGGCCACGGCGACATCGAGCGCGGTCTCGTTGTCGGCCCGCAGCGGCGTCGTCACCAGCCTGCCGTCCGCGTACCGCACGGCGACGCGCGCACCCCACACCTCGATCACAGCCACATCCCTCCTGGCCCGCCCCGCCTCGCAGGATCCTACCGATGGGCTGTTCCGGCGGAAGGGGGCGGCGTAGATTCGACTGCGCTGCTCGGGTGAGTTTTCTTCCACGAAGGGATCGCCGTCATGAGCGTGTCGCCCCGGTACCGGGGGCACCGTAGCGCGTCCGCGGTGCTCGCGTTCCTGCTCGTCCTCGGCACCGCGGCCTGCGGGTCCGGCAGCGACACCGGGTCGTCGACCGCGCCGCCGGACAGTCCCGAGGCCACCGCGATCACCGACATCGTGCGCGGCAAGGTGACCGGGCTCGGGGTCAGCTCGGCCGTCTACGGCGTCTGGCGGGGCGAGGAGCAGATCGCGCTCGGCGCGTTCGGCGGATCCCCGCTGGGCGTCCCCGCGACCCCCGAGATGAAGGTGCGCGTCGGCCAGCCGATGGAACCGATGCTGTCGACCGTGCTGTGGCGGCTCGACGGCGACGGCGTGCTGAAGATGGACGAACCCATCGCCCGCTGGCTGCCCGACTTCCCGCGCGCGGACAAGATCACCCCGCGCATGCTCGCCGACAGCACCTCCGGCATCGCCGACTACGTCACCGACCCGGAGTTCCTGAAGATCTTCGCCGAGAACCCGATCCGCGAGTGGACCGCGCCCCAGCTGTTCGAACGCGCCAACGCCCGTCCACCGCTCTTCGAACCCGGCACCGACTTCGGCTACGCGCACAGCGATCTCGTCGTCCTCGGCGAGGTGCTGCAGAACGCCACCGGGAAGCCACTGGGCGAGTTGATCGCCCAGCACATCCTGATCCCGCTCGGCATGCACGACAGCAAGGTCGTCCTGAACCCGGCGATCGACGAGCCCTACCTGCACGGCTACACCAACGAGCGCAACGGCTTCGAGGACTCCACCTTCTGGAACCCCACCGCCTTCCTGCACAGCGGCAACATGAACGCCCCCGTCGCCGACCTCGGCCGCTGGGTCCGCGCCCTCGCCACCGGCGAACGCCTCACCCCCGACCAGTTCCAGCAGATGATGGGCCCCTCCACCGCGGGCCTCGGCCCGTTCACCACCGAGAAGTACTTCGCCTTCGGCGTCGTCCACCTGGCCGACTGGCTTTACATGAACCCCGCCTACGGCGGCTACAACGGCGTCGCCCTCTACGACACCAAAACCCAGACCACCATCATCGTCTACACCACCCACGGCCCCACCTCCCCCGCCACCAACAACGCCATCCCCATCGGCACCGCCCTGGCCACCCACCTCGTCCCCGACCGCCCACCCGCCGTTCCGGGGGAATGATCGACGGAATCCGTCCGGACCGGACACGACCTCCGCTCCGCTGACCTGTGGCTTTACGAATTACGCAAGAGTCACACAGCCCGACCTCCCCTAGCGTCTACCGAAAGCGTTGCGCCGCAACGTGACAACGGCCGGTGGCGATGGTTCCGCCGGGGTGGTGGGGAGAGACATGCTTGGAACTTCACCATGAATCCGCCCGCCGAGGTCGTCTGGGTATTCGACGCCGGGCTCAACACGGAACTGGGGTGCAACGGTTCCTGGGTGGCGAGCCTGACCTGACAGCGGTTGCCCGCCTGCGGATTCGACGATCGGCCGAAAGGTGGCAGGCTGTGGTGATGGCCGACGAACTAGAACCCGCCACCGAACTCACCGGTGGCGACGCAACCGAAACGCAGGAAGAAGCGACCAAGCGGAAGTTCCGCGAAGCACTCGAGCGCAAGAACGGGAAGGCCGGGCTCGGCGGCGCCGGGCAGAACGCCGCCAAGGTGCGCGGCACCCAGTCCGGGGCAGGGGGCAAGCGCACCTTCCGCCGCAGGGCCGGCGGGTAGACCGAAGCGAAAAGCCCCTCACCTGGATTCCAGGTGAGGGGCTTCGAGTGGAGCTGCCGGGAATCGAACCCGGGTCCTCCGTCGTGCCATCAGGGCTTCTCCGTGTGCAGTTCGCTCTGTCTCTACTCGGACCTCCAGGTCTCGCGAACAAGCCCGGATGACGATCCCAGTCGCTGTTAGATGTCCCGTCCGACTCCGCGACCGAGCCGAACGGTAATTCCCTCTAGCTGATGCCAGGGTCCGGATCGAGGGACGAACCCGGTCTGACAGAGACGACCTGCTACTTAGGCAGCGAGGGCGTACTCGCGCTGATTGGAATCGGCGCTTAATTGGTTGCAACGACGCTTACGGTGGTCTCTTGCCTGCACCGACACGCTTCCCCTGAATCAACGTACGCAGTCGAAACCGTTCAGCCCCGTACGTGCCCGCACCGTGCGGGCTAGTCATGTTAACACTGCCGTCGCCGCGAATCTTCCCGATATTTCTGCCAGCGCGGGGTGTCGCCGATGTGACTCGTCAGCGAACCACACTGATTCGCACCGCCGATCCGGGTAGACGCGCCGGTCGACCGGGGTACTGTTCTCGATCGGCCGGGCCGGGACGCGCGAGATCCCGTGTGCGGCTGGAACAAGGAGTTACCTCATGGCATTCACCAGTCGGCTGCGTCGGTCGGCGGCTGTGCCCGTCGTGGCCGGTCTCGTCCTCGCTGCCGCTTGCTCCGCCGGCGAATCGACCGCCGGTCCGGGTGTGACCAGCGCACCGTGTCCCGGATCACCGCACAGGGACCGGGGGTGCATCTACCTCGGCGTGCTGTCCGACCTGGCGAACGGCCCGTTCACCGCGCTCGGCGCGTCGATGAACGAGGGCCAGCTGGCGTTCTGGAACCAGGTGAACCAGGCGGGCGGCATCGGCGGCTACGACATCGACATCACCACCAACACCCGCAACACCTCCCTCGACCCGCGCACGCACCGCACCGCCTACGCCGAGATCGAGCCGAACGTGCTCGCGCTGGCGATGAGCTTCGGCACCGCCCAGACCATCGCGATGCTCAATCAGATGGACGCCGACGACATGGTCAGCGTGGCGGCCACCCAGTGGTCGGGCTGGAACTACCGCAGCGCCGACCGCAACCTGGTGCTCAGCGCGGGCTATTCCTATTGCACCGAGGCGGTGACCGGCCTGGACTGGTTCACCCGCACCCACTACGCGCCGCACAACATCGCCGTCGTCGCCTACCGCGGCAACTACGGCGGCGACTACGCCAGCGGCGCGCTGAAGTGGGCGATCGCCAACGGCGCCACCATCGCCGACCGGATCGACACCGGCCCCAACGGTGAGGTCGGCAATCAGGACGGGCCGGTCGAGGAGATCCTGGCCGCCGACCCCGACCTGGTCATGCTGGCCACCGGTCCGGCCGAGACCGCCGAGATCGTGGGCAAACTGGTGAAGTCGGGCTACACCGGCCGCTTCCTCGGCTCGCTGCCGACCTGGAACGCGGCGCTGCTGCAGACCGCCGCGGCCCCCGCGCTGACGGCGCTCTACAACTACACGACCCCGGTCGACAGCTGGAACGGCGACAGCGTCGGCGCCCGGCACGCCCGCGCCGCCATCGATCGCGAACCGGCCAACTTCGGCTATTCGCTCGGCTGGGCGATCTCCTATCCGCTCAAGGCCCTGCTCATCGCGGCGGCCGAGGAGCGGGAGCTCACCCGGGCCGGGTTGCGCCGCACGATCACGGATCTGCGCCCCGACGGTGAAGGCATGGTCGTCATCCATCCGGCGGGCGCGAACGAACCCGATCTGAGTGGCGAGTGGACCTCGGTGTTCGAGCCGGACAAGGCGGCGCCGATGGGCGCGCGGGCGATCGAGGTCGGCTACCAGGGCAGCACGCTGGAAAAGCTGAACCTGCACGAACCCTGCACCCGGCTGTAGTCGGCGTCAGCTCGCGGCGATCATGGCGACCGCCGCGAGCGCGAGCACCATGCCCACCTTCTGCGTCGTGCTGATCCGTTCGCCGAGCAGCACCATCGCCAGCAGCACGGTCGCGGCCGGATACAGCGAGCCGATCACGCTGACCACCGACAGCAACGATCCGTGGAAGGCGTACAGCAGCGCCGCGTTGGCGATCACATCGAGGACGCCGACCGCCAGCGCCAGCCGCAGCGGTTCCCCGTGCAGGCCGCGGAACTGGCCCGCGGCCAGTGCGGAGGTCCAGACGACGGCCGTCGCGGCGGCGCGCTGGCCGAGCAGCGGCCACAGCCCGGCGCTCGCGCTGGTCTCGTGCAGGAAGAAGAAGGCGAATCCGAACGCGGCACCGGAACCGACGGTCAACAGCGCGACCTGGCGGGTGAAGCGCAGTTCGCGGCCGCCGATGATCTCCTCGGTCGTCTCGTCGGGCGCTTCCCGGCTGACCAGCACGACCGCGACCAGCGCGAGCGCGATCCCCGCGATGGCCGCCGGGCCCGGCCGCTCGCCGAGGAAGAACCCGGCGACCACCGGGATCCCGGCGACCAGCACCGCGGTCACCGGCGACACCACCGACATCGGCCCGTCGGCGAGCGCGGCGTAGAACCACCACACCGCCAGCCCGCTGGCCACGCCCGCGGCCAGGCCCCACAGCATCGATGCCGCGTCCGCGTGCCCGCCGACCAGCGGCGCGATCAGCAGGACCAGCAGCACCGAGAACGGGTAGGACACGACGACCACCCGCAGGGCAGTGACCCGCCGGGCGGCGATCCCGCCGAAGAAATCGCTGACTCCGTAGCCCGCCGCCGCCACGAGGGCGAGCAGGACGGAGATCAACGCATGCCTTTGACCCGTCGACCGATCTCGCGCGTGACCTCCCGCTCGGCCTGCCTGCGGGCGAGGTCCTGGCGCTTGTCGTAGTCCTGCTTACCCTTGGCGAGCGCGAGCTCGACCTTCACCTTGCCGTCGGAGAAGTACATCGACAGCGGCACCAGCGTCTGGTTGCCCTCCCTGGACTTGCCGACCAGGTGCTCGATCTCGCGCTTGTGCAGCAGCAGCTTGCGGGTGCGCCGCGGCGAATGGTTGGTCCAGGTGCCGTGGCTGAACTCCGGAATGTGCAGGCCGCGCAGCCAGACCTCGCCGTTGTCGACGGTCGCGAAGGCGTCGACGAGGGACGCCTTACCTTCGCGCAGGCTCTTCACTTCGGTGCCGACCAGCGCGATCCCCGCCTCATAGGTGTCGAGGATCGTGTAGTTGTGCCGCGCCCGGCGGTTGGTCGCGATGACCTTCCTGCCCTTTTCCTTCATAACGGTCAACTCTAAGTGACCGCGCCAGCCGTTTATTCCAAGGTCCGCCCCGCCCTCAGCTCGCCGCGCGTTCGAGGGCGCGGGCCAGTGCCCGGTCGCGCTGTTCCTCGAAGCGGGTCGCCTTGGCCTCGAGGTCGAGCAGGTAGGCGTGCAGTTCGTCGCGGGCGCGTTCGCCCTCCTCGCCGAGGTCGGTGCGGTCGAAGACCTTCCAGGTGCGCAGCACGGGCTCGAGCACGACATCGAGGTGCTGGCGCAGGTCGTAGACGCCGTGCTTGGCGAGCAGGACCGCGTTGCGGCGGAAGTTCGGCTGGTTCAGGCCGGGCATCTGGAAGCGCAGGACGACATCGGCGATGGCGCGCATGGTCGCGTCGGGAGTGAGGTCGAGGGCGGCCGCGCAGAGCTTGCGGTAGAAGACCATGTGCAGGTTCTCGTCGGTCGCGATGCGCGCCAGCATGCGGTCGGCGATCGGGTCGTCGCACAGCCTGCCGGTGTTGCGGTGGCTGATCCTGGTGGCCAGCTCCTGGAACGTGACGTAGGCGACGCCCTTGAGGAACTGCGAGCCCTTCTCCGGCTTGGCGATGCCCGCGGTCATGTGCGCCATCCTGGCTTCCTCGAGCGCGACCGGGTCGACCGCGCGCGTCACCACCAGGTAGTCGCGCATGACGATGCCGTGCCGGTTCTCCTCGGCGGTCCAGCGCCCGACCCAGGTGCCCCAGGCGTTGTCGAAGCCGAAGGTGTCGGCCAGCTCGCGGTGGTAGGAGGGCAGGTTGTCCTCGGTGAGCAGGTTGGTGATCATCGCCGCCTTGGCCACCTCGCTGAGCCGGGACTGCTCCGGGTCCCAGTCGATGCCGCCCATCGCGGCGAAGTTGCGGCCCTCGTCCCACGGCACGTAGTCGTGCGGGTGCCAGTCCTTGGCCTTGGCCAGGTGGTCGTTCAGGTTCGCTTCGGCGGTCGGTTCGAGTTCGGCCAGGATGTCGCGGTCGGACAGCTGGAGCGTCATTGGATGTCACCTCGGAGTTGACGGACGGGAACGGCGGACCCCCTGGGCCCAACGATGGCGGGCCGACGGCGCGGCGGCGGTCACATGACGAAACACTGTGTCCGGTCACAGCGAACGGCTAACCGCGCGGTAGCGCGGGACCGAAGCGGTCGATCCGCAGCGGCAGCACCGGCCAGAGCGTGCGGTCGGGAGTGAGCTCGCCGACGACGAGCACGCCCGCGTCGTCGAAGGCCGCCCTGGCCCGGTCGACGTGGTCGCCGGAGGTCACCAGCACGGCCGCGCGCAGGTGGTGTTCGGCCATCAGCGCGGCGGTGAAGCGGGCGTTGGCCACCGTGGAATCGGCCTGCGGCTCCCGCAGGATCCGCGCCGGGTCGACACCGGCCGCGAGGAGCCAGTCGGCCATCGCGTCGGCCTCGCTCAGCCCGGCCCGCGGGTTCCCGCCGGTGACGATGATCGGCGACCACGGCGCGAACACCGCCTGCACCAGGCCCGCCCGTAACCGCCGGACCAGTTCCGGGCGCAGGTCGCCCTCGGGCGTCAGGCCGTAGCCGAGGATCACCACGGCGGTGTCGTCGCCGTAGGTGCCGGGCAGCGTCGGCGTCAGCATCCGATGCAGGTCCGCGACGCCGATCGGTGTCGCGGGCTCGGCGGCGCCCTCCGGTGCTGTCGCACAGACGAATCCGGTCGCGATCAGGGCAGTGCACACCCCTCGCGTCACCCAGGTCACCCACAGCATTCCCGTCGCCTCCTCGGGCCGGGACCGATCGGCTCGATCGGTCGAGGAGGCCTACAGTGCGCCGCGGGCGGAGCGGTCGGCGGGGCTATGACCTGCGGCTACCACAGGTCACAGTGCTCGGCGTCGTCTCCTGGTCCGCAGCATCGCAAAGATTCCGGAACCGCGCGGGTACCGGATCGCGAGGGCCCGGCCGTCAGCCGCCCGGACGCAGGGCCAGATAGAGGGCGAGCGCCGAGGCGAAGACGAGGATCAGGGCGACGGTCGACCAGCGTGGCCTGCCCCGGTGGACCACCGGGTGGTGGCCGCTGAGCAGGCTGGGCGCGACGACCGGGTCGGTGTGCCGGTGCGGGATCGGCGGCAGCGGAGTATCGCCGCCGCCCTGGCTCGTGCCGCCCGACGACTCGCTCTCGGAGCCTTCACCGTTCGCCATGCCTCGACAGTATCGCGCCCCGCCCCGGTTCGTCGCGGGTTCCTTCGCCGGTTACTCCTCGGTCAGCGCGGCCAGTACGCCCTCGCCGTAGCGGGCCAGTTTGTTCTCGCCGACGCCGCCGACGGTCCCGAGTTCGGCGAGCGAACCCGGTTTGCGCGCAACGATTTCGCGCAGGGTCGCGTCGTGGAACACCACGTAGGCGGGCACGCCCTGCTCCTTGGCGGTCGCCGCCCGCCACGCGCGCAGGCGTTCGAACAGCGGCAGGTCGGTCGCGGGCAGATCCACCGCCGCCTTGGCCGATTTCGCGCCGCGCGCGGGCCGGGCGGCGCGTTCGGGCTCCCGGCGCATCAGCACCTTCTTGCCCTCGAACAGCACCTCGTTGCTGGCCTCGGTGAGCGCGAGCACGCCGTACTCCCCCTGCACCGCGAGCAGTCCGCCGGCGAGCAGCTGACGCGTCACGCCGCGCCATTCGGTATCGCGCAGATCGGTGCCGATGCCGAACACCGACAGCTCGTTGTGCCGGTGCTGGGTGATCTTCGGGTTCGACTTGCCCAGCAGGATATCGACCAGATGGCCCGCGCCGAACGCTTGTCCCCGTTCGCGTTTGAGCCGCAGCACGGTCGAGAGCAGCTTCTGCGCCGGGACGGTGCCGTCCCAGGTCTCCGGCGGATTCAGGCACACATCGCAGTTGCCGCAGGCCTGGCCGGGCTGACCGAAGTAGTTCAGCAGCTGGACGCGGCGGCAGCCCACCGTCTCGCACAGGGCGAGCATGGCGTCCAGGTGCAGCTGCAACTGCCTGCGGTGCGCGGCGTCGCCCTCGCTGGAGTCGATCATCTTGCGCTGCTGGACGACATCGGCGAGGCCGTAGACCATCCACGCCGTCGACGGCTGCCCGTCGCGGCCTGCCCGACCGGTCTCCTGGTAGTAGCCCTCCACCGATTTGGGCAGATCGAGATGGGCGACGAACCGCACGTCGGGTTTGTCGATGCCCATGCCGAAGGCGATGGTGGCCACCACGATCAGGCCGTCCTCCCGCAGGAACCTGGCCTGGTTCTCGGCGCGGGTCCGGTTGTCCAGGCCCGCGTGGTACGGCACCGCGCGCACGCCGTTCTCGTTGAGCATCGCGGCGGTCTTCTCCACCGAATTGCGCGAGAGGCAGTAGACGATGCCCGCGTCGCCGGGGTGCTCGGCGCGGATGAAATCGAGCAGTTGGCGGTCGGCCCGGTTCTTCGACTCGATCCGGTACTGGATATTGGGCCGGTCGAAGCTGGAGACGAACTGCTTCGCCGACCCCAGGTCGAGCCGCTCGACGATCTCGGCGCGGGTCTTCTCGGTGGCGGTCGCGGTGAGCGCGATGCGCGGGACATCGGGCCAGCGCTCGTGCAGCAGCGACAGCGCGAGATAGTCGGGCCGGAAGTCGTGGCCCCACTGCGACACACAGTGCGCCTCGTCGATCGCGAACAGCGCCACGGTGCCGCGGTCGAGCAGCCGCAGCGTGGACTCCAGGCGCAGGCGCTCCGGCGCGAGATAGAGCAGGTCGAGTTCACCGGCGACGAACTGCGCTTCCACCGTGCGCCGCTGATCCGGCGACTGGGTGGAGTTGAGGAACCCGGCCCGCACGCCGAGCGCGCTGAGCGCGTCGACCTGGTCCTGCATGAGCGCGATCAGTGGCGAGACGACCACGCCGACACCGGGCCGCACCAGCGAGGGCACCTGGTAGCACAGCGATTTGCCGCCACCGGTCGGCATCAGGACCAGCGCGTCACCGCCGCCGACGACCTGCGCGACGATGTCGGCCTGGTCGCCGCGGAAGGCGTCGTAGCCGAAGACCCGGCGCAGCACCTCCTCGGCGGTCTCCGCGCGGGCGGGCGCCGCCGCGCGGCCAGGGGTGGCCGGGGCGAGGTCGTCGAAGTGGAAGCCGCCGGTGTCGTCGACATCGTGCTCGGAGAGGTAGCCACCATCGGACGGGTACGCGTCGTCGGGCGGGAAGTCTTCGGGCGGGAAGTCGTCGACATCGGGGGCTGTGGCGCCGGAATTGCTCACCGGGCCATCCTACGAGCGTGGGCCGGGCGCGCAGTCCGTCCACCGGACCCGACGACGGCGTTCACCGGCCTCCGCACACATGTGGATAACCCGGATCAGCCGCGCAAACGGGCGAGGACCTCGTCCTGGAGCAGGCCGTTGCTCGCCACCGCGTCGCCACCGTGCGGGCCGGATCGACCGTCCAGGGAGGTGAACGCGCCACCGGCCTCGCGGACCAGGATGTCGAGTGCGGCCAGGTCCCACAGCGAGACCTCGGGCTCGGCGGCGATGTCGACCGCACCCTCCGCGACCAGGCAGTAGTTGAAGAAGTCGCCGTAGCCGCGGACCCGCCAGACCTCGTCGGTGAGGTCGATGAACTTCTCCCGCAGCCCGCGCTCGTGCCAGCCGGACAGGCTGGAGAAGGCCAGACTGGCCGAGTCGAGGTCGCCCACCGCCGACACCGTGATCGGCTTCGGCGCGCCGGGGTGCACCTGGGCCCACGCGCCCGAGCCCGCGGCCGCCCACCAGCGCCTGCCCAGCGCGGGCGCGCTGACCACACCGACCACCGGCACCCCGTCGACGAGCAGCGCGATCAGGCTCGCCCACACCGGCACGCCACGGACGAAGTTCTTGGTGCCGTCGATCGGGTCGACCACCCACTGCCTGCCGGTGAACTCGGCGTCGCCGCCGAATTCCTCGCCGAGCACGGCGTCGCCGGGGCGTTCGGCGGCGAGCACGCGCCGGATGACCTGCTCGACCGCCAGATCGGCATCCGAGACCGGGGTCAGGTCCGGCTTCGCGTCGACCTTCAGGTCGACGGCGCCGAAACGCACCCGCGAGATCGCGTCGGCCTCGTCGGCCAGTCGGAGGGCAAGGTCCAGGTCAGCGGAGTAGGCAGCCACGCGGGCCAGTGTATTTGGCCGCGCGGACGCGGCGACGTCGCGGCCCACGGCGTGCCGCTCGGCGCGGCGGCAGGTGTGCCCGCGGCCGCGCACGGCGGCCTTCGCCCCGGGCCGAGCACGCGGTCGGCCCGCCTGCCTCGCTCGTCAGACCGCGACCTGTGCCGACCGGGCGGCGACGAGAGCGCTTGCCCACCAGTGCAACTGATCGAGCAGGGCCTGGGCCGCCGCCGCCGGCTCCGCGGGCTCCCGCAGCTGCCCGTTCTCGTCGAAGAGCAGGTAGTAGCGCGGGAAGGACACATAGTTGCGCACGGTGTGGGCATTGAGCTCGTTGAACACCTGCCGCAGGTGCTCGATGGCCAGCAGTCCGCCGGAGCCGCCGCTGTAGCCGACGAAGCCGATCGCCTTGGCGTCCCATTGGGTGAAGTGCCAGTCGATGGCGGCCTTGAGCGCGGCCGGGTAGCTGCGGTTGTAGTCGGGCGTGACGACGACATAGGCGTCGGCGGCGGCAAGGCGCTCGGTCAGATCGCCCATCGCGGCCGGGCGGGCGGGCGCGGGGTCGAGGGCGGGCGGCACCGCGGGCAGCGCGGCGGACACGTCGGCCTCGGCCAGATCGATGATGTCGACGTCGAAACGGTCGTCGACCTGCTGTGCGAACCAGTTCGCGACCACCGGACCGAACCGGCCCTCGCGGACGCTGCCGATGATGATCGCGAGCTTCAGTGGCTGTGCGGACACCGTGTTCTCCTCTGTCGTGAGCCCGGCCCGATCGGCCGGTGTCACTACCGTCGCCGGTCGCGGAACTGTCAGGGAGACCACGCTGAGAGTGGTAGTGGCACGGCCACTCTCCGGCCCGCGCGAGTGGGTACCGTCGATCGGGTGAGCGACAACGAACTCGGGCTGTTCCTGCGTACCCGCCGCGAGGCGGTGACGCCCGCCGAGGTCGGCCTGCCCGCGGGCACGCGCAGGCGCACGCCGGGGCTGCGCCGGGCCGAGGTGGCGATGCTGGCCGGGGTCAGCGTGGAGTACCTGATCCGGCTCGAACAGGGCCGCGACCGGCATCCGTCGCCGCCGGTGCTGTCGGCGCTGGCCGACACGCTGCGGCTGAGCCCGCGCGAACGGGTGCATCTGCACCAGCTCACCAAGGGCATGTCCGGTTTCAGCTGCGGTGCCGCCGAGCACGGCCCGAACCGCACCGTCCGGCCGACCATCCGCGCCATCCTCGACCAGCTCGAACCCGCGCCCGCCGCGATCACCAACCGGTTCACCGAGGTGCTGGCCTGCACCGCGGGCTACCGCACGCTGATGTCCCCCAGCGGCCTGTTCGAGCAGGGCGAACCGGCCAATGTGGCGCGGTTCGTCTTCACCCATCCGGGCGCGCGCGAGCTGTACCCGGACTGGGACGCCGCCGCCGACAAGCTGGTGGCCTCGCTCAAGCAGGGCCCGTACCGCGCCGACCCGATGGTGGCCGCGCTGGTCGACGAGCTGACGGTCACCGCGGGCGCGCCGTTCACCGATCGGCTGGCCACGCTGCCGGGACTGCCGCCCTCGGGCGGGATCAACCGGATCAGCCATCCCGAGGCGGGCACACTGCGGCTGGCCTACGAATCACTGGATCTGTCCCTCGACGACGACCAGTCGCTCTATGTCCTGCTGCCCGCCGACGAGGCCAGTGCGACGGCCCTGGACCGGCTGCTCGGACGGCGCCCCGGCGGCCTGCGCGCCATCGCGAGCTGACCGCAGCGCGCCGTCGCGGGTGCGCGTGTTTCACCGTGTCGGAGCCGACCGGTAACCTTGGGAATCGTGCATCCTGACGTTATCGCCGATCTCGCCGAACTCGACACCACGCTCAAGACGGTCGAGTCGGTCCTCGATGTCGAGGAGCTACGCCGTCGCATCGATGAGCTCGAGCACCAGGCGGCCGATCCCGAGCTGTGGAACAACCAGGACCACGCCCAGCAGGTGACCAGCGAGCTGTCGCACGCGCAGAGCGAGCTGCGCCGCGTGGAGGAACTGCGCCAGCGCCTCGAAGACCTGCCGGTGCTCTACGAATTGGCCGAGTCCGAAGAGGGCGCGGCCGCCGCGGAGGCCACCGCCGACGCCGACACCGAGCGCGCCGCGCTGCGGGTCGACATCGAGGCGATGGAGGTGCGCACCCTGCTCTCCGGCGAGTACGACAAGCGTGACGCGCTGGTCAACATCCGTTCCGGCGCCGGTGGCGTCGACGCCGCCGACTGGGCGCAGATGCTGATGCGCATGTACATCCGCTGGGCCGAGCGGCACAAGTACGTCGTCGAGGTCTACGACACCTCCTACGCCGAAGAGGCGGGCATCAAGAGCGCCACCTTCGCGGTGAAGTCGCCCTACGCCTACGGCACACTCTCGGTGGAGATGGGCACGCACCGGCTCGTCCGGATCAGCCCGTTCGACAACCAGGGCCGCCGCCAGACCTCCTTCGCCGAGGTCGAGGTGCTGCCTGTGGTCGAGACCACCGACCACATCGAGATCCCCGAGGGCGAGGTCCGGGTGGACGTGTACCGCTCCTCGGGCCCCGGTGGTCAGAGCGTCAACACCACCGACTCCGCGGTGCGCCTGACCCACATTCCCACCGGCATCGTGGTGACCTGTCAGAACGAGAAGTCGCAGCTGCAGAACAAGATCTCGGCCATGCGCGTGCTGCAGGCCAAGCTGCTCGAGCGCAAGCGCCAGGAGGAGCGCGCGCAGATGGACGCGCTCAAGACCAACGAGGGCGCCTCGTGGGGCAACCAGATGCGTTCCTACGTGCTGCACCCGTACCAGATGGTCAAGGACCTGCGCACCAACTATGAGGTGAACAATCCCTCGGCGGTGCTCGACGGCGATATCGACGGCTTCATCGAGTCCGGAATCCGTTGGCGCATGCGGGAACAGGCCGACGCGTAGCCACCTGTTCGCTCGGCCGGTGTGACGCTGTTCGCGTTTGACCGCGCACCGTGACCCCGCTGTAACCTTTCGGGTGTGTGTTCGAGCGAACCGGAACTGTGCCAGCGCAAGCCCCGTCGACTCTCGGCCGGGGCGAGGCGATGAGCGGCGTCCTCGCGATCAACACGGCACCGGAGATCACCGCGTGGCTGCGGTCCAGCGGGCTCGAGATCGTCCTGCTGGTGGTCGGCGCGATGCTGTTCGGCCGGTTCGCCGCCTTCGTGCGCGACCGGGTGACCACCAAGATCGACGCGGGCTTCCACTCGAGCGACGCCTTGGTCCGCACCGAGGCCGCCAAGCACCGGCACGCCCTGGCCCAGGTCATCACCTGGGTGGTGCTGACCATCGTCTACGTGCTGGTCGGCATGGAGGTGCTGCGCAGGCTCGGCTTCGCGGTGACCGGTCTGGTCGCCCCGGCGGCGGTGCTCGGCGCGGCGCTCGGTTTCGGCGCGCAGCGGATCGTGCAGGACATCCTGGCCGGGTTCTTCCTGATCACCGAGCGTCAGTACGGCTTCGGTGACGTGGTGCGGATCGCGGTCACCGGATCGGCCGACGCGGCCGAGGGCACCGTGGAGGACGTGACGTTGCGCATCACCACGCTGCGCAACTCCGACGGCGAGGTCATCACCGTCCCGAACGGGCAGATCGTGAAGGTGACCAACCTGTCCAAGGACTGGGCACGTGCCGCGATCGACGTGCCGGTGTCGGCCCAGGCCGACATCACCAAGATCAACGAAATCCTGCACGAGGTGTGCACCAAGGCCTACCAGGACCGCCGCCTCAAGCCACTGCTGCTCGACGAGCCGTCCGTGATGGGTGTGGAAGATCTCTCGCTCGACGAGATGAACATCCGGATGGTTGCCCGCACATTGCCGGGCAAACAATTCGAGGTGGGGCGTGAGCTGCGCGTGCGCGTCGCGGCCGCCCTGCGTAAGGAAGGAATCAGTGAAACCACGTAAGTCGACGGCGATCCTCATGGCCACCTGGGTGTCCACGTTCGTCGTCTACCTGTTCGTCAAGCCCGCCGAAACCGCCAACACCGGCCCGGTGTCGCTGCTCAACGCCGTGCCCGCCTGGGTCGATCCGACGCCGTAGGGTTGCTCGCCGCCTCGCCGACGCCGGTCGGGGCCGGTCGCCGGGGCCGGTCGCTGGCTACACTGGCTCCCCGTGATCACCATGCGCAACGTCACCAAGTCGTACAAGACCTCGACGCGGCCGGCGCTGGACAACGTCTCCGTCGAGGTGGACAAGGGCGAATTCGTCTTCATCATCGGCCCGTCCGGTTCGGGGAAGTCGACCTTCATGCGGCTGCTACTCAAGGAGGAGTCGCCGACGGCGGGCGAGATACGGGTGGCCGATTTCCGGGTCGACCGGCTGCCGGGCCGGAAGGTGCCGAAGTTGCGGCAGCGGATCGGGTGCGTCTTCCAGGACTTCCGGCTGCTCCAGCAGAAGACCGTGGAGCAGAACGTGGCCTTCGCGCTCGAGGTGATCGGCAAGCGGCGCCAGTTCATCGAACGCACCGTGCCCGAGGTGCTCGACATGGTCGGGCTCGGCGGCAAGGGCAACCGCCTGCCCTCGGAACTGTCCGGTGGTGAGCAGCAGCGCGTGGCGATCGCGCGCGCGTTCGTCAACCGGCCGCTGGTGCTGCTCGCCGACGAGCCCACCGGCAATCTCGACCCCGACACCAGCGCCGACATCATGGCGCTGCTGGAACGGATCAACCGCACCGGCACCACCGTGCTGATGGCCACCCACGACAACCACATCGTCGACGCGATGCGCAGGCGGGTGGTGGAGCTCGACCACGGCAGACTCGTGCGTGACGAAGCGACCGGTGTCTACGGGGTGGGGCGATAATGCGACTGAGTTTCCTGTTCACCGAGGTCGTCGACGGCCTGCGCCGCAACCTGACGATGACCATCGCGATGATCCTGACCACCGCGGTCTCGCTGATGATGCTCGGCGGCGGCATGCTGTCGGTGCGGATGGCCGACAAGACCGAGAACTTCTTCATCGGCAGGCTCGAGGTGCGGTTCTACCTCGACGACGCCGTCTCCGACACCGATCCCGACTGCGCCGCCGACCCGTGCAAGTCGCTGCTGGCGGACCTGAAGGGCACCTCCGGGGTGGAGAGCGTGCAGTTCCTCAATCGCGCCGACGCGCTCGAGGAGGCCAAGAAGCTGTTCGCCGATCAGCCGGAGATGGTGCAGTACATCGCCGACTCCCCGCTGCCCGCCTCGCTGCGGGTGAAGATGACCGACGCCGATCAGTACCAGCACATCTACGACAGCTTCGCGACCAGGCCCGGCGTGCGGATCGTCGCCAACGACAAGGAGTTCGTCGACCGGCTGGTCAGCCTGTTCGACGGGTTGCGCAATGCCGCGTTCGGGCTGGCGCTGGTGATGGCGCTGGCGGCGATGCTGCTGGTCCTGAACATGGTGCAGATCGCCGCGTACACGCGGCGCACGGAAGTCGGCATCATGCGCCTGGTCGGCGCGACCCGCTGGTATACCCAGCTGCCGTTCCTGCTGGAGGCGGTCGCGGCGGCGTTCGTCGGCTCGGTGCTGGCGATCCTCGGGCTGGTGATCGCGCGGCCGCTGGTCATCGACCGGGCGCTGGGCCCGCTGTTCGACAGCAATGTCTTCCCGCGCATCACCGGGGACGACATCGCGGTGGTCGCGCTGACCATCGCCCCGATCGGCATCGTGTTCGCCGCCGTGACGGCCTACCTCACCCTGCGGTTCTACGTCAGGGAGTAGTCGAGGCGCCGTGGGCGGGGACCCGCTCCCCGGTCCCCGCCGACTGCGCGTCCAGGGTCGCGCCGAGTTGCGCGGTGAGCTCGACGCGCTGCCGGTCCAGGTCGGTGATCCGCCGGGTCAGCTCGGCGCTGCGCTCGGACATGATCCGCACCGACATCTCACACGCCTGCACCGGCCCGTCCGGGTCGGTGCAGGGCATCAGCTGGGCGATGTCGTCGGTGGTCAGGCCCGCCGCGAGCAGCTCGCGGATCTTGGTCACCTCGCCGACCGCCGCCTCGGGATAGCTGCGATAGCCGTTCGGGTCACGGTGTGGCCGCAGCAGGCCCTGTTCCTCGTAGTAGCGCAGCAAGCGCGTGCTGACGCCGGTCCGGTGCGCGAGTTCGCCGATCAGCATGTGATCGCCCGCACGTTCGCCTTGACCTTCACACCCATGTGAATCCCTAACCTCCGCCGTATGACAACGATTCCCCTGCGCACGACCGTCCACGGCTCCGGCCCCGGCCTCGTCCTCGCCCACGGCGCCGGCGGTGCGATCGAAAGCAATTTCGGCATCGTGCTCGCCGACCTGGCCGCCGCGCACACGGTGGTCGCCTCCGACTACCCCGGCGACGACACCCCGCTCGACCTCGACGCCCTCGCCGACGCCCTGGTGGCGGCCGCGGTCGACGCGGGCGTGCCGACCTTCACCATCCTCGGTTTCTCCCTCGGCACCGCGGTCGCCGTGCGCGCCGCCGCCCGGCATCCGGAGCGGGTCACCGGCCTGGTGCTCACCGCCGGACTGGCGGCACCGGACAATCGCGCCCGGCTGGCCGTGCAAGCCTGGCAGGACCTGCTCGCGCGGGGCGCGACCGAGAGCTTCGCCCGGCTGGTCCTGCTGACCGGGTTCGCGCCGGAGTTCGTCAACGCGCTGCCCGCCGCCGCGATCGACGAGCTGGTCGCCCAGACCGTCGCCGGGATCCCCGGTGGCACCGGGCAGCAGGCCGCGCTCATCGAGACGGTCGACACCACCGCCGACCTGGCCGGCATCACGGTGCCGACGCTGATCGTGAACACCACCGCCGATCTGCTCGTCGATCCGGCCAATTCCCGGGCACTGGCGGCGGCGATCCCCGGCGCCGAGTACACCGAGATCGACGCGGGCCATGTGGTCATGGCCGAACAACCCGACGAGTGGCGCAAGGTCCTGCTCGAGTTCCTGGCCCGGCGCGGTCTGTAGCGCTCAGCCGAGGGCGCGCAGCTGCGGCCACACCTGCGACCAGGGCCGCAGCGGCGCCCGGCAGACGAATAGCGGCTCGCCCTGCTCGTCGTTGTCGATCCCGAGCCCGTTGTCGAGCACACCCACCGGCTCGACGACCGCGCACAGCTCGGTGAGCCGGTCGCGCTCGATGCCGACGGTGAGGACGGTGGTCGCGGTGTCGGGCGGCGGGCCCCACCACCAGTAGGCGTTGTGGCCCGAATACGGTGTCGGCAGGCCGTATTCGGGGCCGTAGCGTTCGATGGCGCCCGCTTCGCCGTAGTTCGCGGTGAGCACGGCGGCCTCCGGTGGCCGGGCCGCCGCGATCTGCGCGACATAGCGGGGCCAGCCGATGGTCTCGCCCGCGTCGTAGTTCACCGCGAGCACCGGCGAGTCCGGCAGCTGCGCGACCGGGAGCACCGGCAGGAACAGCACCGCCGACATCGCCGCGTTCAGCGCGACCACCGAACCCACTGCCGCCCAGCGCTTCCGGTGATCACCGAGTGCCGAGGCCAGCCCGACCGCACCGGCGGCGAGCAGCACCGGATACATCCCGCCGAGGTAGTACGCCTTGCCGCCGCCCACCAGGAACAGCGCGAACAGCAGCCCGTAGGCGAGGGGGAACGCCCGATACCGCGAGCGCCACAATCGCCACATCCCGTAGCCCCACAGCGGCACCAGCAGCGGGCCGAACAGCCCGAATTGCAAGAGCACGAACATGATCGGCGAATCCGAGGTCCCCGACGACCCGCCGGCGATCGCCCGGCTCAATGTCCACTGCGGCCAGCCGTTGTCCGCCTGCCACCACAGATACGGCGCCGCGAGCACCGCCGAGATCCCGAGCGCGGCCGCGAAATACTTGGTGGCGAACACTTCTCGCCGGCCGGTCAGCAGCACCGCGAGGACGAGCGCGCCGACCGGCACGACGATCAGCACCTTGTTCTGCACTCCGAGGCCCACCACCGCGCCGACCGCGAGCCACCATCGCGGATCGGCGCCGCGCAGCAGCTTCAGCACCAGCAGGCAGATCAGTGACCAGGCCGCCAGGTCGAAGACCGTGGTCCCGAACAGGTGCCCCGCCGCCTGCACCATGGCCGCGCTCGCCACCGCGGCGGCGGCCAGCGCCCGCGCGCCACGCCCGCCGCCCAGCTCTTTCGCCAGCAGTCCGGCGCACACCACGACGAAGGTCGCGGCCGCGATCGCGGGCAGCCGCAATACCCACAGGGCATCGGGGTCGATCGTGCTCAGCAGCCGGGCCAGCGCGGGTGTCAGCGGGGGCTGGTCGGGATATCCCCAGTCCAGGCGGCGACCCGCCGCCAGGAAGTACATCTCGTCACGGTGGTAGCCGTAGCGCGTCGTGGTGATCAACAGAACCAGCGCGAAAACCGACGCGATCACGGTCACTCGTCCAGACTGACACGAAATCCCCGATTTCGCGGACATCGACGAGCTTCTTACTCCAGAGTAAGATAGTCTTACCGAGGAGTAAGATAGCTGGGGTCCACAGCGCCCCGACAGCCGAGGAAATCAGGTGATGATGAGCACTCGAGACAGCGCGACGAAGCGACGTCCGAACGACACGTCCGCGGTCGGCCTCAGCCAGCCCAAGCGGGACTGGATGGGCGCCGCCATGCGCGCTTTGACGACCATTACCGGGTCGGAGCTCGCCGAGAAGTACAACCTGCGCAAGCCCATCGAACGCGTCACCTACGAGGGCACCAAGACCGGCTTCCGCACCCTGGGCGCGGCGACCCGGACCTTCGCCAAGGTCACCGGCGGCGGCCAGCCCAAGCGGCTGCCCGACAACGAGGCCAAGACGAAGGACTACTTCGACCTCACCCCCTCCGACGAGCAGCAGATGATCGTCGAGACGGTGAAGGACTTCGCCGGCGAGATCCTGCGCCCGGCCGCCTACGACGCCGACAACGCGGCCAAGGCGCCGCGCGATCTGCTCGAGCGCGCCGCCGAGCTCGGCATCACCCTGATCAACGTGCCCGAGGAGCTGGAAGGCGCGGCCAGCGAGCGCGGCGCCGTCACCAACGCCCTGGTGGCCGAGGCCCTCGCGCACGGTGACATGGGCCTGGCGCTGCCGATCCTGGCGCCCAGCGGCGTGGCCGTGGCGCTGTCCCAGTGGGGCACCGACGCGCAGCAGCAGACCTACCTGCCCGCCTTCACCGGCGAGAACGTGCCGCAGGCGTCCGTGGTGATCAACGAGCCGCGCGCGCTGTTCGACCCGTTCGCCCTGCAGACCAAGGCCACCCGCTCCCCCAGCGGCTTCCGCCTCAGCGGCGTGAAGAGCCTGGTCCCGGCCGCCGCCGATGCCGAGCTGTTCATCGTGGCCGCCGAACTCGACGGGCGCCCGGCGCTGTTCATCGTCGAGTCCGACACCGCGGGCCTGTCCGTCGAGGCCGACCCGAGCATGGGTCTGCGCGCCGCGGGCCTCGGCCGGCTGGTCCTGGACAACGTGGCCGTCGGCGCCGACGCCGTGCTCGGTGACGGCGACGCCAAGGCGCGCGCCGAGGAGTACGCCGACGCGGTGCAGCTGGCGCGCCTGGGCTGGTCGTCGCTGGCGATCGGCACCGGCCAGGCCGTGCTGGACTACGTGATCCCCTACGTGAACGAGCGCGAAGCGTTCGGCGAGCCGATCTCGCACCGCCAGGCGGTCGCGTTCATGGTCGCCAACATGGCGATCGAGCTCGACGGTCTCCGGCTCGTGACCCTGCGGGGTGCGTCACGCGCGGAGCAGGGTCTGTCGTTCGCCCGCGAGGCGGCGCTGGCGCGCAAGCTGGCCACCGACAAGGGCATGCAGATCGGCCTGGACGGCGTGCAGCTGCTCGGCGGCCACGGCTTCACCAAGGAACACCCGGTCGAGCGGTGGTACCGCGACCTGCGAGCCGTCGGCGTTGCCGAGGGCGTGGTGCTGGTCTAGTCGGTCCGTCTTCGATACCCAGGAGAATTCCATGATCAATCTCGAACTCCCCAAGAAGCTGAAGGCGAGCGCCAACCAGGCCCACCAGGTCGCCTCCCAGATCTTCCGTCCCATCTCCCGCAAGTACGACCTCGGTGAGCACGAGTACCCGGTCGAGCTCGACACCATGGCCGCCATGATCGAGGGCCTGTCGGACTCCGGCACCCAGAAGATCGGTGGCGCCGCCGGCGGTCGCGGTGACGAGGCGGACGGCGACCTGGTCGCCAATGCCAACGGCGGCAACATGTCCGCGCTGCTCAACGCGCTGGAGACCTCGTGGGGTGATGTCGGCCTGATGCTGACCATCCCCTATCAGGGTCTGGGCAACGCCGCGATCGCCGCGGTCGCCACCGACGAACAGCTGGAGCGCTTCGGCAAGGTGTGGGCCGCGATGGCCATCACCGAGCCGTCCTTCGGTTCCGACTCCGCCGCCGTCACCACCACCGCCGTGCTCGACGGCGACGAGTGGGTGCTCAACGGCGAGAAGATCTTCGTCACCTGCGGTCAGCGCGCCACCCACATCGTGGTGTGGGCCTCGGTCGACAAGAGCCTGGGCCGCGCGGCGATCAAGTCCTTCGTCGTCCCGCGCGACGCGCCCGGCCTGTCGGTGGCCCGGCTCGAGCACAAGCTCGGCATCAAGGCCTCCGACACCGCGGTGCTGCTGCTGCAGGACTGCCGCATCCCGGCCGACAACATCCTCGGCTCGCCGGAAGTCAACGTGGAGAAGGGTTTCGCGGGGGTCATGCAGACCTTCGACAACACCCGCCCGCTGGTGGCCGCGATGGCCGTCGGTGTCGCCCGTGCCGCGCTGGAGGAACTGCGCACCATCCTCACCGAGGCCGGTGTCGAGATCTCCTACGACACCCCCGCGATGAACCAGCACGCCGCCGCCGCCGAATTCCTGCGCCTGGAAGCCGATTACGAGTCGGCCTACCTGCTCTCGCTGCGCGCGGCGTGGATGGCCGACAACAAGAAGCCGAACTCGCTCGAGGCTTCCATGTCCAAGGCCAAGGCGGGCCGCACCGGCACCGACGTCACCCTCAAGGCCGTCGAACTGGCAGGCACCCTGGGCTACTCCCAGCGCCTGCTCCTGGAGAAGTGGGGCCGCGACTCGAAGATCCTCGACATCTTCGAAGGCACCCAGCAGATCCAGCAGCTGATCGTGGCTCGCCGCGTCCTCGGCAAGACCAGCGCCGAGCTCAAGTGAGCTGGTAGACAACGGGAGAACCGGTGCGGGTCGTCACGACGCGCACCGGTTCTTTCGTTTCCGGGGTCAGCGGGGAGTGGTCGTTGAAGTTGTAGCGATGCAACGGGTTCGGGATCACCCGGAAGTCGGGCTCTCGGTGAGCGCGTACTCCTTGAGTTCCGGGACGACTGTCTCACGCAGAAACGTGTCGACCTGGTCGCGCACGGCCGGGTCCGAGGCCAGGTAGGTCGCGATCGAGCGGGCCAGCACCTGCATCCGGGACGCCGCGGGTGAGACGTCGAGCGCGCTGGCCGGCACCGTGTCGAGATCGTCGAAGATCTCGGCGCCGAGCAGGGTCGCGTTGTCGAAGTCGGGGATCCGCGGCGGGGGGCCACGGTGATGTCGCCCAGCGGCGTGGCGGTGAACTCGCGCTGCAAGGCGAGCGCGCCGTCGGGATCATCGCCCAGTTCCGCCCTGGCCGGCATTTTCGTCTTCGCCGAATGCCGGTGCGGCGCGCGACACACCCGGCGGAAAATCTTTGACTGAAATTTCAGTCAGGATCTACACTCGGGGCATCGGATGGCCGCAGGGCCGCCGATCGCGGGACGGCGACCGTCGTCCCGACCCCGAACGAGGAAGCTGGTCCCCGCGATGCGACGTCGCACTTTCGTACAGTCGAGCCTGGCCGCCATCGGCGGTCTGCTGGTGGCGGCGTGTGATGACCCCGCCCCGACCACGCCCACCGGGAGCAATCAGCACGATGGGAGAGAGTGGATGATGCCCGACGAGGGGCACCCGCACGAGCGCACCTGGATGGCGTTCGGTGCCAGTGCCCGGATCTGGGGCCGGGAGCTGCTACCCGAGGTGCAGCGCAACCTGGCCACGATCGCGACCACCATCGCCCGCTTCGAACCGGTGTCGATGCTGGTCCGGCCGGGTGAGATGGAGCTGGCCAGGAGCCTGGTCGGTGGCGCGAACGTCGAGCTCATCGCCACCGAGATCGACGACCTGTGGATGCGCGACACCGGCCCGGTGTTCGTGCGCAGCGGCGGCACGCTGGCCGGCGTCGACTTCAACTTCAACGGCTGGGGCAACAAGCAGGAGCATCGCCGCGACGCCGAGGTCGCCGAGTTCGTCACCGGCCGCGCCGGCGTGGAGACCCTGCACACCGACCTCGTGCTCGAGGGCGGCGGCATCGAGGTCGACGGCGAGGGCACCGCGATCATCACCGAGAGCTGCGTGCTCAACAACAACCGCAACCGCGGCTGGAGCAAGGGCGACGTCGAGGAGGAACTCGCCTACCTGCTCGGCATCGAGAAGGTGATCTGGCTGCCCGGCATCGCCGGCGAGGACATCACCGACGGGCACACCGATTTCTACGCCCGGTTCGCCACGCCGGGCGTGGTCGTCGCCGGGCTGGACAACGACCCGGATTCCTTCGACTACGACGTCACCCGCCGTCACCTCGACATCTTGCACTCGGCCACCGACGTGCAGGGCAGGCCGCTGCGGGTCGAGGTCCTCGAAGGCCCGTCGACGGTGCGCGAGACCTACGCCGACGATGATTTCGCGGCGGGCTACATCAATTTCTATGTCTGCAACGGCGCGGTCATCGCCCCCGAGTTCGGCGACCCCGTCACCGATCCGGCGACCGCGGCCACCCTGGGGCGTCTGTTCCCGGACCGCGAGATCGTGCAGATCGCCATCGACGGCATCGCCGCGGGTGGCGGCGGTATCCACTGCACCACCCAGCAGCAGCCCGCGCGCTGATCCGCCCGACCCCTAGTGTGAGGACCTGTGTCACCGCGTCGAACTCAGATCCTGGAAGCCGCAGTCCGCGTCATCGCAGCGCACGGGGTGCGCGGACTGCGGGTCGAACAACTCGCCGCCGAGGCCGGTGTGTCCACGGCCCTGATCTACTACCACTTCAAGGACCGCGGCGGCGTCCTGCGCGCGGCGCTCGAGCACATCAACCATCGCGCGCAGGACTACACCGACCAGGCGCTGGCGGCGGCCGAGGATCCCCGCGCCCAGCTCGAGCACCTGCTGCTGCTCGAGCTCCAGGACGTCGACGAAGTCAGGATGAACAGCATCGCCTGGGGTGAGCTGCGCGCCAGCGCGGTCTTCGACCCCGACCTGCGGACCCCGCTCACCGCGACGACCCGCGCCTGGAACGCCGACGTCGAAACCCTGCTCACCGAGGCGGGCGCCACCGCGCCCGCCCTCGCCGCCGAGCACCTCACCGCCCTGGTGGAAGGGCTCAGCGAACGCTGGCACACCGGCTCGATCACCCTCGACCGCGCCCGCGCCATCCTCACCCACGCCATCGAACGGGAACTGGCCGCCTGATTCAGAGGCTCGCGGTGTCGTCGAGGTGCAGGCGGCGGTCGAGGCGGTGCGGGTCGACGTCGAGGAGTTTGCGGTCCCAGTGGGCGAGGTCGGCGGCGGCCGCGTAGGTGGCGTCGAGGAAGTGCAGGAGGGTGGCGTCGGGGTCGGGCGACTTGCGGACGACGTCGTACGGGAGGACGAATTCGCCCAGGGTGGAATCCCATTCGGCGCCGTCGGGGCCCGCGGGACGGCCGCTGTAGCCCTCGGGGGCCGGGTAGGCGTAGGCGTAGAAGGTGCCCTCGGCGCCGCCCGGCCAGAAGCCGGCGCTGGCGCACTCGCGGGAGTAGGCCTCCTCCATGACCCAGTCGGCGCAGTTGGGCGCGCCGCCGGGGTGCAGGGGCGCGGTGCGGCCGGAGAAACGGGTGCAGGCCAGGTCGAGCGAGCCCCAGAAGACGTGTACCGGACTGGTCTTCCCGGCGAAACCGGCGCGCCAGAACTGGAAGACGCGTTCGGCCTGGACCAGCTGCTGCCAGAACAGGGTGACGGCGTCACCGTCGTAGGAGTGGTGCGTGGTGTCCTCGGCGAACGGGATCGCCGGGTCGACCTCGTTGGGTGAGGCCTCGATGTCGACGACGATGTCGAGGCGGCCCAGGACGTGGCCCAGCTCGGCGTAGAAGTCGGCGACCGTGCGCGGGCGCAGGGCGACCATGGCGCGGCGGCCGTCGCTGGTGCGCAGCACGAGTTCGTGGTCGACGAAGTCGAATTCGATGTCGAGCAGGCGGCCGTCGACGGGGATCGCCCCGGTCGCCAGCCCGCGCGCGGAGACCGCGAAGGTGACGTTCCACCAGTGGTTCACCAGCGGTGTGCCCGCCATCTTCAGCTTGCCGATGATCTGGGTCCACATGTGCAGGGTGTCGCGGGTGTCGCTCCAGGAGTCGACCCGCAGGGTCGGCCACACGGCTTTCGCGGGAGTCAGGGTCATCGTCGGTCCTCGCTCTCTCGGTGCACGACCGGCGCGGGCGCACCGTTCACTGGCAGCCAGGGAGCTGGCTGACTGGTCAACCGTCCGACACTTTCTGCGATGCCCCATGGTACGTCGGCGCAGGTAACAGCCATGAAAAGCGGGAATCACGGACCCGCACAGTTGCCTGAGACTCCGAGTCCCATATAAAGTGAGAGCTGCGCCACCCCCGAAGGAGACACCGCCGATGCTGTCCACCACGCTCAAGAACACCGCGACCGATCCCGAGTACCACGAGATCCTGCGCAACCTGTCCGATGGTTCGGTGAACCGGCACTTCGACCCCTATGTCGATATCGACTGGGAGTCACCGGAGTTCGCCGTACACTCCGACGATCCGCGCTGGATCATGCCCGACGAGGACCCGCTGGGCCGCCATCCCTGGTACAAGGCCCAGCCCGTCGACAAGCAGATCGCGATGGGGATGTGGCGCCAGGCCGGGATCGCCAAGGTCGGCCTGGATTTCGAGCAGCTGCTGATCCGCGGGCTGATGCAGTACCTGATCTCGGTGCCCAACGGTGACCCGGAGTTCCGCTACGTCACCCACGAGGCGGCCGAAGAGTGCAACCACACGATGATGTTCCAGGAGATGATCAACCGCATCGGCTACCGCGATGTGGTCGGCATGGGCACCATCGACCGCAAGCTGACCATGATCATCTGGCCCGCGGTGAAGTACTTCCCCGAGCTGTTCTTCACGATGATCCTCGGTGGCGAGGAACCGATCGACCACTTGCAGAAGTCGCTGCTGCGCGCCGGGGTCGACCTGCATCCGATGGTGCAGCGGGTCATGCAGATCCACGTGGCCGAGGAGGCGCGGCACATCTCGTTCGCGCACGAGTACCTGCGCCGCAATGTGCCGGGCATGCACCCGATCACCAAAACCGCGCTGTCGGTGCTGTTCCCGATCGCGATGCGGATCATGCTCGACATGATCATGACGCCGCCGAAGGAGTTCGTCGACAAGTTCGGCATCCCGGCCGAGGTCATGCGCGAGGCGTACTGGGGCGGCGAGGAATCGCAGGTCACGATGCGCAACATCTTCGGTGACGTGCGCGCGCTGGCCACCAACAGCGGCCTGATGAACCCGGTCGCCAAGCTCACCTGGCGCCTGCTCGGCATCGACGGCCCGGTCACCCGGTACCGCAGCGAGCCCGCCCGCAAGGTCGCCTGAGCAGGGATCGGCCCGCCGGAATCCGGCGGGCCGACAGCGGACGCCGCAACGGGCGCCGCAGCTGTACACACCGATGTACAGTTGACTATGGCCGATTACGAAACTGTGCCGTTGACCGAGTTGCGGGGGCAGCTCGGGAGCGTCTTCGACGGGGTGTCCGCCAGCGGGCGACCGGTGATCGTCACCAGGGAGGGGAAGGAGTTGGTCGCGGTGGTTCCCGCCGAAATCCTGCGCCACGGGGCCCTGCCCCCCGCGTACTTCAACGACGACCTGCGCGAGCAGATCCTGGGCGGCCTCGACGACCGCATCCAGCAGCACTCCCCCGCCGAGATCGCCGACGCGGAGGCGAAACTCGACAAACTCATGAGCGCCCTGGACGGCACCGACGCGGGCCGCCGGTGAGCGTCGCCGACCACACCGCGCTGACCTCGCTCGCCCTGTCCCCGCTGTTCGGGCAGGTGATCATGCGGCAGTTCACCCAGCAGCGCCGGATCATGGTGGTGCCGACGGTGAGCCTGATGGCCGCGATGCGGGCCGTCGACAACATCGACGAACTCGGCCGCCTGCTCGACAATCGCGTCGCCGTGCGCTGGGCCGAACTGGACGCGGCCACCGCGATCCGCACCGGCACCACCGTCCCGATGGCCGACGACCACACCGAGTGGCCGCTCGTCGCGCCCGTCGTCTTCACCGCGCAGCACCTCGACATGCCGGTGCTCACCGCCAAGCCGGAGCTGTATCGCGGCTACAAGGTGCAGGTCGCGCCGATGCCGTGAGGCCGGGCCAGTGACGGCGGCCACAGTCCGGGTCCGTTACGGTGCACGAGCGAACGATTCACCAGGGAAAGCAGTACCAGGAACACTCGAGGAGAGCTGGATATGCATCAACTGAGTTTCATGCGTCGCTTCACCACCGCCGTCGCCGCCACCTCGGCCGCCGTCGCCGTCGTCTTCGCCGCCCCCGCGGCCGCCGATCCCGCGCCACAGAGCACCGTCGACGTGGCCGCGGCCGTCGCGAAGCTGCGCACCACGGTCGCGGACAACCCGGGCGCGCTCGCCGCGCTGGACCAGCTGGTGGACAAGGGCACGGTCGACGTGGCACTGCCCGCACAGCCCTTCCAGATCCCCGCGACCTCCGATATCGGCCAGAACGGCGCGGGCGCCGGCGTCTACGGCTCGGGCATCGCACTCGACATCGACGGCTTCCGGCTCGGCTTCTTCGGCGGCCCCGGCACCATCTCGCCCAACCAGGGCGGCGCCAAGCTCGAGGTCATGTGGCTGAACCTGACCAGCGGCCAGAGCGGCACCGCCGTGCTCTCCGAGCACCAGGACGTGCCGGTCGACACCACCATCCGCACCGCCGCGCTGAACACCGGCGCGGGCCTGGTCGTCGCGGCGGTGTACGGCAACCTGTGGCACCGCTGGTCGGTGCCGGTCGACGAGGCGCACCCGGACGGGTACGCCTACCAGCTGGGCACCATCCAGCAGCCGACCTTCGGCGCCGTCACCCGGTAATCCCGCCCGGTCCCGCACCCCGGAATCGCCAGGATTCCGGGGTGCGTCCGCGTTCGGCGGGAGCATTGCCGCGCAACGGGTCCGGGGTGGCGTAGGTTTGCCGCGTGGATCTGGTCGACCGTCTCGAAGAACTGGAACGGCGGGTTGCCGCCCTGGAGCACTCCGGAAGCGGTGACGCGCAACTGCCGTGGGCGGTCGCGCGCCTGCGGCAGGAGTTCGACGCCGCGGGGGTGCGCAATGGCGGCGTGCTGCTGGCCGGGGCGCTGCAACTGCCCACCGGCGAGCGGCTGGACTGGCAGGCGCAGTTCGCCACCGACGCCATCGTGGACGACGTGTGGACCATCGAGACCGCCAATTGCCTTGCGGTCCTGGCCAATCCGGTACGGCTGCGGCTGCTGCGCGAGATCGTCTACGGTCGCCGCACCGCCGCCGACCTGGCCGCCATCGAGGAACTGGGCACCTCGGCCGAGATCTACCAGCATCTGCGCCAGCTGGCCGCGGTCGGCTGGCTGCAGACCGCGGGGCGCGGCCGGTTCGAAGTACCGGAGGGCAGGCTCGTCCCGTTGCTCGCGGCGTTGGCCAGCGCGCAACGCTGATTGAGAATTGTCCTAATTGTCCGTTTAGAATGCTGTGATCCAGGGCACATCGACTGCTACCGTGAGCATCCAGGGATCGATGCTGTGGAGGTAGCCGAGTGAACGTGACCCATCTGCTCGAAAGCGTCAAGGCGCTCGGAGTGCTGCGCTCGCGCGGCGTCTCCGACCCGACCAAGCCGCTCGAGACCTTGCGGACCATGAAGGAATCCAAGATCTACGGCCCCCAGGCCACCTTGGTCCGGCACTCCGCCCGCGTCGCGCCCGAGCAGGTCGCGCTGGCCGACGAGCGCGGTGAGCTCACCTACCGCGAGCTCGACGACCAGTCCACGGCGATCGCCCGTGGTCTGCACGACGCGGGCATCACCCAGGGCATGGTCATCGCGGTGCTCGCGCGCGATCACCGCGGGCTGCTCATGTCGATGATCGCCGCGGGCAAGCTGGGCGCACGGATCGCGCTGATGAACACCGGCTTCGCCAAGCCGCAGTTCGCCGAGGTGTGCGAGCGCGAGCAGGTCCGCGCCGTGCTGCACGACAGCGAGTTCATCGGCCTGCTCGACGCGCTGCCCGCCGAGCTGCCGCGGTTCCTCACCTGGGTGGACGAGGGCGCCGAACTACCCGAGGGCGCAACCACATTCGACGACCTCATCGCGGGCAACTCCACCGAGCCGCTGCCCCCGCCGAGCAAGCCGGGCGGCTTCATCATCCTCACCAGCGGCACGACCGGCCTGCCCAAGGGCGCGCCGCGCACCAAGGTGACCCCGATGGCGACCGCGCAGTTCGTCGACCGGGTGCCCTTCCCCAAGCGCGGCACCATGATGATCGTCTCGCCGATCTTCCACAGCACGGGTCTGGGCACCTGGCTGGTCGGCACGATCCTGTCGAACAAGATCGTGGTGCGCCGCCGCTTCGACGCCGAGGCCACCCTGGCCGCGATCGCCGAGCACAAGGTGGAGATGCTGGTCGCGGTGCCGACCATGCTGCACCGGCTGACCGAACTGCCCGCCGAGGTCAGGGCGAAGTACGATCTGTCCTCGCTGAAGGTGATCCTGTTCGCCGGGTCCGCGCTCTCGCCCGAGCTGTGCATCAAGGCCACCGAGGCGTTCGGACCGGTGCTCTACAACCTCTACGGCTCGACCGAGGTGGCCATCGCGACCATCGCCAACCCGGCCGAGCTCGCCGAGGCGCCGGGCACCTGCGGCCGGTCGCCGATCACCTGCGAGGTCCGCCTCTACGACGAGAACGACCAGCGGGTCGAGACGCCGGAGACCTCGGGCCGGATCTTCGTGCGCAGCGGCGCGCCGTTCGAGGGCTACACCGACGGCCGCAACAAGCAGATCATCGACGGCTTCATGTCCAGCGGCGACCTCGGGCACTTCACCGCCAGCGGCCTGCTCATGGTCGACGGCCGCGACGACGACATGATCGTCTCCGGCGGCGAGAACGTCTTCCCGCAGGAGGTGGAGAACCTCCTGGTGGAGCGGCCCGACGTGAACGACGTCGCGGTGGTCGGCGTGGACGACGTGGAATTCGGCAAGCGCCTGCGCGCCTTCGTGGTACTCGAGGAGGGCCACAGCACCGGCGCCGCGGAGATCCAGGCGCACGTCAAGGAGAACCTGGCGCGCTACAAGGTGCCCCGCGAAGTGGTCTTCGTCGACGAACTCCCCCGTAACGCGACCGGCAAGATCCTGCGCCGCGTCCTCATCGATTATGAGGTGTCACAGTGAGGTCGGCGGGCTGAGAGACAGAGCACAACCGGCCCGAGATGCTTGCTATTGTTAGCACCAGCACTGGATCTCGATGACGCGGTCCGGCCCCACGGGGGTTCGTCGTGGGATCGGTCTGCCGGAAGGCTGTTCGATGTCTCTGTCTCTGCCCGCGCTCGGCGGTACCGCCCGGCGTGCCGGTGATTTCGCGCTCGGCGTCAAAGTGATGATGGATCGCAAGCTGTTCAATCCGCTGCGTCTGGATCACGCCGCTCGCTCGTTCTTCAACGTCTCCAAGTTCGGCCCGTTCGCCGGTGTGGTCATGCACGCCGCGCAGACCAGGCCGGACGCGGGCGCCATCGTCGACGAGCGCGGCGAGCTCACCTTCGGGATGCTCGACGAGCAGTCCAACGCGCTGGCCCGCGGCCTGCGGGCGAGCGGAATCGCCGAGGGCGACGTGATCGCCGTGCTGGCCCGCGATCACCGCGGCATGGTGCTGAGCCTGCTCGCCGCTGGCAAGCTCGGCGTCCGCGCGGTCCTGATGAACACCGGCTTCGCCAAGCCGCAGTTCGCCGACGTGGCCGCGCGCGAGAAGGTCAAGGCGGTGCTGCACGACAGCGAGTTCGTCGACCTGATGAGCGCCATCCCCGCCGACATCCCGCGCGTGCTCACCTGGGTCGACGAGGCGCACGGGGTCGACCCGGCGATCCCGACCGTCGAGTCGGTCTCGGCCGGTCGGTCGGTGACGCCGCTGACCCCGCCGAGCAAGCCGGGCGGCATGGTCATCCTGACCAGCGGCACCACCGGAACGCCGAAGGGCGCCCCGCGCGACAAGGTGAGCCCGTTCGCCTCCGCGCAGTTCATCGACCGGGTGCCGCTGCCCAACAACGGCACCATGATCATGGCGGCACCGATCTTCCACGGCACCGGCCTGTCGCAGTTCACCCTCGGCCTGGCGCTGGGCAACCGGGTGATCTTCCAGCAGCGCCGGTTCGACCCGGAGAAGACGCTGGCCAATATCGTGCAGTACCAGGCGGATTCGCTGATCGTGGTGCCGACCATGCTGCAGCGCATCCTCGATCTGGACGAGCAGATCCTGGCGAAGTACGACCCGAAGACGATCAAGGTGATCTTCGCGGCCGGCTCGGCCATCGCGCCCGACGTGGTGACCCGCACGCTGGACTACTTCAACGACAGCCTCTACAACCTGTACGGCTCCACCGAGTGCGCCGTGATGACCGTGGCCACCCCCGCCGACCTGCGCAAGGCGCCGACCACCGCGGGCAAGGCCCCGGTCGGCATCCGGATCGTGCTGCTCGACGAGAACCGCAAGCCGGTCACCGCGCCGAACGTCACCGGAACCATCTTCGTGGACAACGGTTTCGCGTTCACCGGCTACACCGACGGCCGGACCAAGGAGATCGTCGACGGGATGATGTCCAGCGGTGACGTCGGCCATTTCGACGCCGACGGGCTGCTCTACATCGACGGCCGCGACGACGACATGATCGTCTCCGGCGGCGAGAACGTCTTCCCGCTCGAGGTGGAGAACCTCATCGCGGGCCGGGCGGACGTGTTCGAGGCGGCCGTGGTCGGCGTCGACGACCGCGACTACGGCAAGCGGCTGCGCGCGATCGTCGTCCCCGGTCCGGAGTCGGCGCGCGACGCGCAGGAGATCAAGGACTACGTCCGCGAGAACCTGGCCCGCTACAAGGTCCCGCGCGAGGTCATCTTCGTCGACGAGCTGCCTCGCAACGCCACCGGCAAGCTGCTGCGCAAGCCGCTGATCGAGATGGACGCCGAGCAGGCGTGAGCCCGGCCGTTCGTTCCCGGTCGGGCGGCCCATACCGGTCGACTATCATCAGCGGGTGATCATCGAGTTCGCGCGGCCGTCCGCGCCGTCGCGTGCCGTCGGCGCGCGGCTGCGCGGCGCCTGCGCGGGCTCGATGTCGGGCGCGCTGTCGCTGGCCGCGCACGGGCTGGCTTCCGGCGGCGCGCTGCCGGGTAGCACCACGGTCGTGCTGCTGGCCGCGGTCTCGGCCGTGGTCGGCGCGCTGGTCGCCGGCATCGGCCCGCTGCGCGATGGTGCGGTCGGGCTGGCCGCCGTCCTGCTGGGCGGTCAGCTGCTCGGCCACACGACCATGAGCTGGTCGGGGCACGCCCATCACGGTGACGATTCGCTCGGCCTCGGCATGCTCACCGCGCACGCCGTCGCCGCGGTCCTCGCCGCCGTGATCATCCTCGGCGCCGAGGCCGCCTACCGGATCGGCAGCGCCGTGCTGGCGCGCATCCTGCCGCAGCGCTACCGCGCTCCCCGCATTCCCGATCCGGCGCCGCTGCGCCTGGTCCACCGTGACCGCGTCATCCTGCGGATCTTCGCCGCGCAGTCGCTGCGCACCCGCGGTCCGCCGCTCGCGATTCCTTTCTGACTCTTCCTTCACCCGGTGCACGAGCGATTTCGCCGTGCGCTGTTCGCGCGTCGACGCCAGGAACGCTCCGACCAGAGCGGTACGCACCACGGTGCTGCCGGTCGACGGTCGCCGCTTCGTCATGGCCGCGCACCGGGTTTCCACACTCCAGAAACGAATCACCATGAGCATCACGGACACCCGTCCGGCCGAGGAGCCGACCTCGGCGACGTCCGCGTCCGCGGACCGACAGCGCTCCGGCACACGCCGGGGCTTTCGCCTCTACCCCCTGGCCATGCGCCTGCACTTCTACGCGGGGATCTTCGTCGCCCCGTTCATCCTGATCGCCGCCCTCACCGGCGCGCTGTACGCGATCGCCCCGACCATCGAGGGGATCGTCTCCCGCGATCTGCTCCAGGTCGACACCACCGGTCCCGATCAGGCGCTCTCGGCGCAGGTCGGCGCGGCCGTCGCGGCCCGGCCGGACCTGACTCTCGTCGCCGTGGCGCCCGCGGCGGGCGAGGGCGAGACCACCCGGGTGCTGTTCAACGACCCGACGCTCGGTGATTCCGAGCGGCTCTCGGTGTTCGTCGACCCGCACACCGCCCAGCCGGTCGGCGAGGCCGTGGTCTACGGCAGCGCGGGCGCGCTGCCCTTGCGGACCTGGCTCAGCGAGTTCCACCGCAGCCTGCACCTGGGCGAGCCCGGCAGGCTCTACAGCGAGCTGGCGGCGTCGTGGCTGTGGGTGATCGCCCTGTTCGGCCTCGTGCTGTGGGTACATCGGGTGCGCAAGCGCCGGTCCAAGCGCTCGGCGCGGTGGCTGCTGGCGCCGGATCTGTCCGAGCCGAAGCGGCGCAAGCTCAACTGGCACGGCGCGATCGGTTTCTGGATCCTGCCGGTAGTGCTGCTGCTGTCGGCGACCGGTATGACCTGGTCGACCTACGCCGGTGACAATGTCACCAAGCTGCGCGAGGAACTGAGCTGGACCACCCCCGCGGTGAACGTGAAGCTACCGGGCACGGCCGGTCCGGCCCAGTCCACGGGCGGCGACCACCACAGTGCCGGTCACACCGCGCCCGCCCCGGTCGACCCGGCCGCCCGCATCGCCCAGCTCGACAGCGTGTGGGCGATCGCCAAGGCCAACGGGATCACCCAGGCCGCCGAGATCACGATCCCCGCGACGCCGGAGAAGGCGTTCGGCGTCAAGGAACGGCGCATGTCCGGTACCTACACCATCGACTCCGTCGCGATCGATGGTGCGAGCGGCACGGTCACCGATCAGCTGGCCTTCGCCGACTGGCCGCTGATGGCCAAGCTCACCAACTGGGGCATCGCCTTCCACATGGGCCTGCTGTTCGGCGTCGCCAACCAGCTGCTGCTGCTCGCGGTGGCCCTGGGCCTGTGCGCGATGATCGTGCTCGGCTACCTGATGTGGTGGCGGCGCCGCCCGACCAGGGCGACGAGCCGGTTCGCGGTCGGCGCGCCCCCGCGCCGGGGCGTGCTGCGCAAGACCTCGCTGTGGATCACCGTTCCGCTGGTCGCCGCGGCGGTTCTGATCGGCTGGTTCGTGCCGCTGATCGGGCTGAGCCTGCTCGGCTTCCTGCTCGTGGACGTCGCGCTCGGGCTCGCCGCCCGCGCCCAGCCCACGGCCTGACCGCACAGCCCCCACGAGGCGAAACCGCCTCGCCCACACCTCATTTCCCGTGCTCGGGTGCCGTCGCGATGACGCATGCCCGCAGCCGCTCCATTCGACGAAGGACTCAGCTACCCCATGAAGACCACCAAGATCGCGCTCGCCGCTGCCGCCCTGCTCACCGTGGGCACCGTCAGCGCGGGCACCGTGCACGCGGCACCGGCCGCACCGGCGCCGATCACCTTCACCGCCGAAACCGTCGACAGCACCTCGCGCATCACCACCGACGCGGGTTCGCTGGTCGTCGAGGACGGTGTGTTCGAGGTCAAGGCCGCCGACGGCACCACCGTCGCCGCCACTCCCCTGCGCTTCCAGCTCGACGATTTCGAGTTCCCGATCGCCGCCGAGATCACCGGCCGCACCGCCACCCTCACCCCCCAGCTGAGCATGGACAAAGCCGTCTACAAGCCGGTCGCCCTGCCGTTCGAGGACAAGGCACCCTGGAAGTCCGAATACGACCGCGAACAGGCCGCCTGGTCGCGCATGACCAGCACCATCTCCCTGGGCGCCTCCATCGGCACCCTCGTCGGCGGACTCGGCGGCGCCGCAGTCGGCTGCGTCCTCGGCGGCATCATCGGCGCCACCGTCGCCTCGGCCACCATCGTCGGACTCTTCGGCCCGTTCCTGCCCGCCGCCGCCGTCGGCTGCATCGGCGGTGTACTGGCCATCGGCGCCCTCGGCACCGTCGCCGGACAGATCTTCGTGACCGCACCGGTCGCGCTCGGCGCGGCGATCCAGTACTTCACCACGATCAACCAGCCGTTCACCCCGCCCGCCAAGTAGGCGAGGTCCCGTGCAGGCCGGCGGCGTGATCGAGGTCGCGCCGACCCCGGCGGTGGCTCACCGTAGTGGCCACCGCCGGGGCTTCCCCGGCCGACCAGCCACCGCAGCTAGCGATCGGCGCGCTGGAACAAGAGCAGCACAGCGACGCCCGCGAGCACGATGCCCATCAGATTGACGCTGAGCTGAGCGAGCGAGCCCAGCGCGATGTGCCACTTGCCCGCGAAGGCCGCGACGACGGCCAGACCGGCCGCAGGCACGGTCGTCACCGAAATGAACACGCCCACTAGGACCGCGGAGGTGGAGCTGACCACCGCGAGCATGCCCGCGGCACCGGCCAGCAACGCCACCACCAGCGAGAACGGCCCGACCTGATAGATGAAGTCGAAGGCGCGGGCATCCTCGACATTCGCGACGCCGATCCACCCGAGGCGCACCCACAGCAGCGTGGCCAGCCAGGTGACGACCATCGCGACCGGAAACGAGATCGCCAGGGTGCGCACCGACGTGCGGATGAGCCGGGTGTCCCGGCGTACCAGGCCCACCGACAGCGCCGCCAACGGGAGGAACTCGGGCCCGACCACCATGGCGCCGACCAGCGTCAGCGGTGAGGCCGTCGTCACGCCCACCGCGGACAGCAGAATCGCGATCGCCAAGAACGTCAGGAACGTCGGCGTGAGCCGGGCACCTTCGCGCATCTGGTCGAGCAACTGCGCCCACACCACAGTTCGGTCGCGCCGCTTCGGGGCCGCGGTGTCCGCCCGCTCCTTGGCATCGGAGATCACGGTGCCCGACGGCACGAACGAAATGCCGCCCGTCCGCGACAGATCCAGCGCGGTCAGCGCGGCGAGCACATCGTTCAGCGAGCCACGCGCCACCTCCGCCTGGATCACATCGCCGGGCGGGTCGACGGCGGCGGCGAGTCCGAGCGTCACATGGGTCGCACCGGGTTCCCCGCCCAGGATGCGCAGGACTTCGCCACTCCGCTCACTCGGGGAGATGACGCGTAGATGCAACACAGCAGAGTGCCTCCTTCGGCCGGGCAATGCGCTGAGGTTAGAGCAGACCGCGTGCGGCGGCCGGTAGGCCCGTCGATCCACACCCCCCGTCGCGCGCCGGCGGGGAAACGGACAGAATCGAGGTGAACTCGGCATTCGGTGGCGGTGAAAGGACGACAGGCGATGACGCTGTCCCGTCGGCAACTCCTGCGCTTCGGCGTGGCCGGCTCGGTCGCGGCCGCGGTGGGCGTGTCGGCGGTGAGCAGCGCCCGCTTCGCCGCGCCGCGCACGCTCGGCGAACCGTTCTCGCTCGGCGTCGCCTCCGGGGAGCCCACCGCCGACGGCGTGGTGCTGTGGACCCGGCTCGCGCCCGATCCCCTGGCGCCCGACGGCTACGGCGGAATGCCGGTCGACCCGGTGACCGTCGACTACGAGGTCGCCGAGGACGAGCGGTTCACCAGGGTGGTGACCAGGGGTGCCGCCGTGGCGAGCCGCGAGCTCGGCCACAGCGTGCATCCCGAGATCGCCGGGCTGGCGCCGGATCGGTGGTACTACTACCGCTTCCGGGCCGGATCGGCGATCTCGCCCGTCGGCCGTACCCGCACCGCACCGGCGGTGGGCGCTCCGACCAACCGGATGCGCTTCGCCTTCGCCTCGTGCCAGTCCTGGAGCTCCGGGTACTACACCGCCTACGAGCATCTGCGCGAGGAGGACCTGGACCTGGTCGTGCATCTGGGCGACTACATCTACGAGTCGTCCTGGGTGGTCGCCCGGCGCGGCGCGACCCTGCTGCCCCAGCTCGAGGGTGAGGCGGTGAACCTGACGGGGTATCGGCTCAAGTACGCGCAGGCCAAGGCCGAGCTGCCGCTGCAGGGTGCGCACGCGGCGTTCCCCTGGCTGGTCACCTTCGACGACCACGAACTCGACAACAACTGGGCGGGCGCGCAGCCTGGCCTCGGCCTCGATGTGTACCGGCTGGCCCCGCTGTACCGGCGCCGCAAGGCCGCCGCGTTCCAGGCGATGTACGAGCACCAGCCGATGCGCCTGGCCCAGCTGCCCGCCGGACCGACCGTGCACTTGCACCGGCGGTACCGCTTCGGCGATCTGGCCGAGTTCACCATGATCGACACCAGGCAGTACCGCGACCCGCAGGCCTGCGGCGACGGCACCGCGGTCACCGGCTGCGCGGAACGCTTCGCCACCGACCGCACGATCCTCGGCGCGGCGCAACGGGATTGGCTCGTCGACGGCCTGTCCAGCTCGCCGACGCGCTGGCAGGTGCTGGGCAATCAGGTCGCGATGGCGCAATCCGACTACGACCCGGGACCGGAGCTGCTGCTCGGCACCGACGCCTGGGACGGCTATATCGCCGATCGCAATACGGTGCTCGGCGCGGCGTCCGCGCGCGCGGCGGGCAATCTCGTCGTGATCACCGGCGATCGCCACGAGAACTACGTCGCCGATCTGCGCGGGGACTACGCCGATCCCGAATCACCGGTGGTGGCCACCGAATTCACCGGCACCTCGATCACCACCGGCGGTGACGGCGCCGACCTCACCGACGGGGGCCGGGCGCTGCTCGCCGCCAATCCGGACATGAAGTTCTACAACCGGCAGCGTGGTTACACCCGGGTCGACCTCGATCATCGGGTGTGGCGCACCGACTTCCGGGTGCTCCCGTATGTCACCCGCCCGGGTGCGCCGATCACCACCCGGGCGAGTTTCGTTGTCCAGGAAGGTGTTCCGGGAGCCGAGCAGGCGTGAGGCTCACGGCACGGCGACCGGGCGCAGGCAGCTCTGCAGCGGAGTGACGATCGAGCACAGCGCGGGCTTGCGCGTCGGGCGGTAGTCCGCCGGGACGCCGTTCGCCGCCGTGACGGCCCGCAGGGCCGCCACCGCGTCGGTGGGCCGTCGGGTCAGGCTCGGATCGGTGGTCGCGTCCACCGTGTACAGGCCGAAACGCGGTGCGTAGCTGCCCCACTCGTAGTTGTCGGTGAGGCTCCAGTAGTTGTAGCCGATGACGTCGATACCGTCGAGCTCGGCGCGCTGGATCCAGTACACGGTGTCGCGCAGATGGTCGGCGCGGGTGTAGCCGTCGTGGCGCGGCGCGCCGTTCTCGGTCGGCAACCCGTTCTCCACCACGTAGATCGGCAGGCCGGGGAACTTCTCGGCGTAGGTGCGCAGGTCGTAGTAGATGCCCTCGGGCTCGATCGCGTTCTTCCACAGCTCGTCGCCGAGCAGCGCGGTGGTCGGCGGATGCTGGAGCGAGACACCGTAATAGAAGTCGATCCCGAGGTAGTCGAGCTTGTCCCGGACCCGGTCGACGAACAGCAGGTCGGTCAGGTTCTGCACGATCGGATACTGCGCCACATTGCTGGTCACCCGCGCGCCCGGCTGGCGCTGGTGGATGTGGTCGTAGATCTCCCGGTGCGCCCGCACCAGCCGGTCGAACATCGGCAGCGCGTCGAGCGGCCCGATGTCGCCGATCTTGATCGACTGCGCCACGTATCCCATCGGTTCGTTGATCGTCACCCACAGCGGATCGAACCCCGCGTATCGATCGACCACGCGGCGCATATTGGCCAGCCAGTCGGCGACCATCCCCTGGTTCTTCCAGCCGCCCTTGTCCGCCGCCCAGCCCGGGATCACCCAGTGATCGAGGGTGAGCATGGGCCGCATCCCGGCCGCCCGGATCTTCGCCAGGACCGCGTCGTAGAACCGGAAGTCGTTGTCGTCCCAGGTCCCCGCGCGCGGCTGCACCCGCGCCCACTCGATGCTGAGCCGGAAGACCCCTACTCCCAGCCCGGCCGCGAGGTCGATGTCCTCGGCGTAGCGGGTGTAGAAGTCGACCGAGTTCCCGTACCGGTCGCGCGCCTCCCCGGAGGCTGCGTACCGGCTCCAGTTGCTGTCCGGCGCATGGCCTTCGGACTGGAACCCGGACATGGAGACGCCCCACTGGAAGTCGGCGCCGAGCGCGGGCACCCGCGCCGGGGCGGCCGCCGCGCTGCCGGTGCCGGAGCCGCTGGGCGCCGCGGCCACCAGGCCGCCCCCGCCGAACACGAGCGCGATCGTCGACAGAATCGTGCACAGGATGCGCGTGCGTCTCATATCGGCAGAATCTCCCCGGGTGCTCGAGCGGCTGTGAAGTCAGCAGCCCGGACTCTACTGGTCGATTGTCCAATATGCGGCGGATTCGGCGAGCTAGCGGTCGGGGGTGAAATCCTCCAGGGTCAATTCGGGCGTCTCGGGCACCTGGACCGGACGCAGGAACGCCCAGCCGACGAACACGACCGTGACCCCGAGCATGCCGAGGCCCGCCCACAGATTCACGTCGATGCCCCCGGTCTTGGCCTCCTGGGCGGCGGGGTCCTGCACCAGCGAGGTGATCACCAGGACGACGCCGTAGCAGCCGAGCAGCGCGCCGATGATGGTGCGGATATCGAAAAGCATGGCCCTGTCTCCCTATCCGACGATGATGTTGAGCGCGATCACCAGCACGAGCGCGATCCCCGCGAGCAGCACCGGGCGCTGGTACCAGGGCAGCGAGTCCGCGTCGGGATCGGTGCGCAGCGCCTTCGGGGTCTCGGAGTAGACCAGGCCGACCAGTTCCGCGGCCGGCTTGGGCCGGGTGACCAGGGTGACCGCCACGCTGACGGCGATGTCGACGACGAAGGCGACGCCCGCCGCGACGAAGCTCGTGCCCTGCCCGGACAGGCTCGTCACCCCGGTCTCGTTGAGCACGAACACGAACACCGCGGCCAGCGTGCCGCTGACCAGGCCGACCCAGCCCGCGGTCGGTGTCATCCGTTTCCACAGCATGCCGAGGATGAAGGTCGCGAACAGCGGCGCGTTGAAGAAGCTGAACAGCGTCTGCAGGTAGTCCATCATGTTGCTGAACCCGCCCGCGATGAACGCGGTGAAGATCGCCGCGATCGTCGCGCCGACCGTCGCCAGCCTGCCGATCCGCAGGTAGTAGCCGTCGGGCCTGCCCTTACGGACGTACTGTTGCCACAGATCGAAGCTGAACACGGTGTTGAACGCGGAGACGTTGGCCGCCATGCCCGCCATGAACGCCGCGAGCAGACCGGCCAGGCCCACCCCGAGCAGCCCGTTCGGCAGGACCTCCTTCATCAGGAACAGCAGCGCCTGGTTGTAGGTGACGTCGCTCTCGTAGTCGGGATTCGCGGTGACCTGCTGCTTGTACTCGATCATCTGCGGCACCAGCACCGCGCTGATCATGCCGGGGATGACCACGATCAACGGGATGAACATCTTCGGGTAGGCGCCGATGATGGGCGTGCGCTGCGCGGCCGAGATCGAGTGGGTGGCCAGCGCTCGCTGCACCTCGACGAAGTTCGTCGTCCAATAGCCGAAGGAGAGCACGAAGCCGAGGCCGAACACGATGCCCATGATCGAGGCGAAGTTGTCGGTGAACCCGCTCATCGCGTTGCCCGGCCAGGTGCTCAGCTGATCGGCCCCGCCCGGCGAGGCGGTCACCCTGTCCTGCAGGCCTTCCCAGCCGCCGACCCGGTGCAGGCCGACCAGGGTGAGCGGCAGCAGGGCCGCCACGATCACGAAGAACTGCAGCACCTCGTTGTAGATCGCGGCCGAGAGCCCGCCCAAGGTGACATAGGACAGCACGATCGCCGCCGCCACGATCACCGAGATCCACAGCGGCCAGCCCAGCAGCACGTTGACGATGGTGCCGAGCAGATACAGGTTCACCCCGGCGATCAGCACCTGGGCCAGCGCGAAGCTCAGCGCGTTGACCAGGTGCGCGCCGGTGCCGAAGCGCCTGCGCATGAACTCCGGCACCGACCGGACCTTGGAGCCGTAGTAGAACGGCATCATCACCACGCCGAGGAACAGCATGGCGGGCACGGCGCCGATCCAGAAGTAGTTGAACGTCGGGAAGCCGTATTGGGCGCCGTTGGCCGACATCCCCATGATCTCCACCGCGCCGAGGTTGGCGGAGATGAACGCCAGCCCGGTGACCCAGGCGGGCAGGGAGCGGCCGGAGAGGAAGAAGTCGACGCTGGAGGACACCCGGCGCCGGGCGATCAACCCGATGCCGAGCACGAAGACGAAATACAGGGCGACGAGCGCGTAGTCGACGGGCGCGGCGTCGAGCCGCAAGGTCGACGACGCGTCGAGCGTGGTGGTGGAAACGGCAAGTGGCACAGCGTGTCCCTCCTGGCCTGGAGCCGGGCGGCGCACGGGCGTCGATGACGACGGCGCGGGCTGCGTCGCCCGCCGAACATTCTCGGATGGATCCACTGTGCGCGCTCGCGCGCCACGTCACCCGCCGATTCGCCGATGAGTGAACTTTTGTTCAGTCCAGTCTGTGTGCCCCGGCGGCCGGTTCGACGGTGAAGATGCGCGGTGCGGCGAGATCCGCCGCGGCGAAATCCGATTCGATTCGCGCGGTGACCCGGTCGGTCGCCGCGCGGTCGACCAGCGCCAGCACGCTGCCGCCGAAACCGCCGCCGACCAGGCGCGCGCCGTGCGCGCCCGCCGCCAGCGCGGCGTCGACCGCGAGATCGAGGGCGGGCGCGGACACCGCGAAATCGTCGCGCAGCGACCGGTGCGAGGCGGTGAGCAGCGCACCGATGGCCCTGGGGTCGGCACCGGAGCGCAGCCGGTCGACGACGGCGAGCACGCGCGCGTTCTCGGTGACCACATGGGTCGCCCGGCGCCGCAGCACCGGATCGGCGAGCCCGGACAGCGCGGCGGTGGTGGCATCGCGCAGGGCGGGCACCCCCAGCGCGGCGGCGGCCGCCTCGCACTGCGCCCGGCGTTCGGCGTACGCGCCGTCGGCGAGGTCGTGCGGGTGGCCGGTGTCGGCGACGAGCAGGGCCAGGTCCGCGGCCGCGAGATCGAACGGAATCTGTTCCACCGCATCCGGTTCCGGGCCGTCGGGCGCGGTGTAGGCGCGGACGTCGAGGAACAGCGCGTGACCCGCCGTGCACAGGATGGCGGCGGACTGGTCGAGCACCCCGGTCGGCACCCCGGCGAACTCGTTCTCCGCCGCGCGGGCGATCTCGATCACGGCGCGATCGGTGAGACCCGGCGCGAACAGATCCCGCAGCGCCACCGTCACCGCGCAGCACAGCGCCGCCGAGGACGACAGGCCCGCCCCGATCGGCACGGCGCCGTCGACGTCGAGGCGCACCCCCGCGATCGGATGCCCACGGCGCGCGAACTCGACCACGACGCCGAGCGGATACCGCGCCCAGCCGGGCACCCGATCACGCTGCGCGGCAAGCTCGTCCACGGCGACCGCGACGACCTCGCCGGGGCGCTGCGCCGAGGTGAGCCGGACCCGGCCGTCGGCGGTGGGCCCGGCCGCGCAGACGACGCCGAGCGACAGGGCGATGGGCAGCACGAACCCGTCGTTGTAGTCGGTGTGCTCACCGATGAGGTTGACCCGGCCCGGGGCGATCCACCTGTCCATCCTTCGGCTCCTCCGTACTCGTCGACGCTGCGGCGATCCCACCACACACCGCGCCGGCGCGGCGCCGGACATCGGGTACCGAATCGGTATCCGGCAATGCCGTCAAGGGCACGACAACCGGGGACCGGACGTGTCATGATCGACTGAGTTGTAAAGGTTTTGAGCGTCTCTCACGTTCGATCGGCGCTCGTCGCGTGCGCAGCAGGATCGAGGGGGGCCGATGACCATCAGCGAGACACGCCAGCGGAGCCCACGCTGGTACGCGCTCGTGCTCGGCGCGGCGGGGGCCGCGCTGCTCGCACCGCTGCTCGGCCCGCGGTCGCTGTCGTTCCTGCTGCTGGTCGTGATCGTCGCGGGCAGTCTGGCCATGATCGGCGTCGGCCTGTACAGCCACCGGCCCGCGCACCGGGTGCCCTGGTATCTGCTGGCCGCGTCCGTCCCGCTGTTCGCCTCGGGCACCGCGATACGCGAACTCGGTCTGCACGATACGTGGCATCCGATCGACGATCTGTGTACCGCCGCCGCCTACCTGTGCCTCGGCCTGGCGGCGGTGGGCTGGCTGCAACCGCGCCGGGTCGCGGGCGCCCGGGATCTGTGGCTGGACTCGATGCTGATCGGGCTCAGCGCGCTGCTGGCCTCGTGGACGTTCCTGATCTCCCCGATCCTGGCCGACCCCAACGGTTTCGACACCGTGCTGGCCGCGAGCTTTCCGGTGATCGACGCGCTGCTGCTCACCGTGCTCGCGCATTCGCTGGCCACCGTGGTCCGCAGCGAGACCGCGCTGCGGCTCCTACAGGCGGCGCTGATCGCGGTCCTCGTCGGCGGCCTGCTGGAAAGTCTCACCGCCGCGGGCACGGTCCTGGTCGACAGCGGGTTCGCGCTGGTGCCCCAGCAGTGGGCGTACCTGCTGGCCGGGCTGGCCGCGCTGCACCCGACCATGGGCGTGACCCACGTGGCCGACGACGCGCACCCGCACCGGTCCCGCAGGCGCGCCGGGGTGATCGCGGTGGCCCTGGTCGCCGCGTCGCTGGTGAGCGTGGTCGGCGCCGATCTCGGTCCGGGTGACCGGGTGGTGATCTGCCTGCTGCTCACCTCCCTGCTGGTCGGGGTGCTGGTGCGCAGTGAACGCGCGATCGCCCGCAGCCTGCGCAGCGAGCGCCGCGCCCAGTACCAGGCCGACCACGATCTGCTCACCGGGCTGTTCAACCGGGCCGCGCTGCTGCGGGCACCGCACCGGCACCGCCGGGAGTGGGCCGGAAAACCGTTGTGCCTGTTGTTCATCGACCTCGACGGCTTCAAGATGGTCAACGACAGCTACGGGCACGCGGTCGGCGACGAGCTGATCGCCGAGGCCGCCGCCCGCATCCGCCGCACGGCCCGGCGCAGCGATGTGGCGGCCCGCTACGGCGGCGACGAGTTCGTCGTGCTCGCCGCCCGTGGGCGGGCCGAGGCGGCCGTGCTCGCCCAGCAGTTGCTCGGCGCGTTCGTCCGCCCGTTCGACCTGAGCTGCGGCGAGATCCCCATCACCGCCAGTATCGGCGTCGCCTGCGTGAGCACCCGGCCGACCGACTCCACGGTCTACGACCTCATCCGCGCCGCGGACGCCGCCATGTACCACGCCAAGGAGTACCGCCTCGGCCTCGCCTTCCACGACGGCCTGCGCCAGAGCACCGGGCCCCGGGTCCTGCGCAGTACCGGAAACCCCACCAGCACAGCGGTATAGAGCTGTGCGGGCGGGGGCGATGCTCAGTCTCCTAGTTCGGCGAGGAGCCTTTTGGCCGCCTCCAGTTCGGCCTGCAGCTGGGCGACCTTGGCCTGCTGCGCGCCGCGCGCGGCCTCCAGGATGCCCGCCACGACTTCCTCGACCTCCGGGTGCAGGATCTTGGCGGCCTGGGCGACGGCGCCACTGCTCACCGCCAGCCCCTTCACGCTGCGCTTCTTGCCGTTGACCACGTCGACGGTCCACTCGCCGTCGGCGGAGCCGGTGAGGGTGACGGTCACCTCGGGCGCCTTGGGCTTGCGCGCGGCCGGGGTCTTCGCCGCCGCCGGACGCGGTGTCGCCGGCTTGGGCGCGGCGGACTCGTCGGGGACGGGCGCGAGCGACCGAGGAGCGGGCGGCGTCGGTGCGGCGCTCGGCAGGGTCGACGGCTGGGTCACAGTGTGGTCCTTTCGATTGCTCGGCTCGGGGACACTCTCCGGGCGGGTCCGCGAGGATCCGCCCGGCGCTACGGTAGTCGCGCGGGCCGGCTTGGTCAGCGTCACCTCGCTCGGTCCGAACGACAGCACATCTTTGGAACCGGTGGGCTTCACCTGCAGGAAGTCGCCGTCGGCCGGGTCGCCGAGGGCGACGACCTTGCCCGACTTGCCCTCCGCGACACCGACGGCGGCGGCGGTGAACCACACCATCGGCGGTTTCCCGTCGGCCAGCTCACCCGCGATGCGCGCGAGCTCGGCCTCGGACAGTACCTGCGGGGCGGATCGGCGGGATGCGGACTTGGTGCTCGGCGAGGACATCGTGGACTCCGGAAGGTTGGTGCGTTCTACAGCGTGGTGTGCTGGAGATGATGCCGCACGCCACCGACATGTTCCGGGCGAGCCCACCGTCGCGGTCCGAAAACCCGTCCGATGACGGGCTTCCGGACCGTCCGCGATCAGCCGCGCGCGGCGTTGCCCGCGGTCGTCGGGCGGATGTTCGCGCGCACCGCGGCGACATCGGGATACCCGTTGACCGCCATCAGCAGATCCGCCTCGGCCGCGTAGCTGCGCAGCAGGTGCACCAGCCCGCGGACCCCGCCCAGCGCCAGCCCGTACACGTACGGCCTGCCGAGCCCGACCATGGTCGCGCCGAGGCCGAGCGCCTTGACCACGTCGGCGCCGGAACGCACGCCGGAGTCGAACAGCACCGGCACCCGGTCCTCGCACGCCGCGACGACGCCGGGCAGCGTCTCCAGCGCGCTGAGCCCGCCGTTGGCCTGGCGCCCACCATGATTGGAGCAGTAGATGCCGTCGGCGCCGAAGTCGATCGCCTTGCGCGCGTCCTCGGGGTGCGAGATGCCCTTGAGGATGATCGGCAGCTCGGTCAGCGAGCGCAGCCAGGTCAGGTCGTCCCAGGTCAGGGAATTGCCGAAGGTCGCGATCCAGTGCAGGACAATCAGCTTCGGGTCGTCGGAGCCGACCATCGCCTGGAACACCGGGTCGCTGGTGTAGTTCTTCAGCACGTGCCCGCGCAGCTGCGGGAAGTTGCCGCTGGACAGGTCGCGCGGCCGCCAGCCGGGCACCCAGGTGTCGAGGGTGACGGTGATGCCCGCGTACCCGGCGGCCTCGGCGCGACGCACCAGGCTCTCGGCCAGCTCCCGGTTCTTCGGCGTGTACAGCTGGAAGAACGACGGTGTGTCGCCCGCGTGCGGCCGCACGTCCTCGAGCGGGTCCTCCATCAGGGTCGAGAACATCGCGGGCACACCGGTTTTCGCCGACGCCTGCGCCACCGCGATGTCACCGTGGCCGTTCTCTCCGACCAGCCCGATCACACCGACCGGCGCCAGGAACAGCGGACTGGCGAAGGTGTGCCCGAAGGCGGTGACGGTGAGGTCGCGCTCGGTCGCCCCGACCAGCATCCGGGGCACCAGGCCCCAGTCCGCGAAGGCCTCGGCATTGCGGCGCTGGGTGAGCTCGTCGCCCGCGCCACCGGCGATGTAGTTCAGCAGGGTATCCGGCAACGCGGCGGTCGCCTTGCGCTCGAGCGTCGCGTAGTCCATGGGAAATTCGGGCAGGTTCCCACCGAGCGCGGCCAGGTAGATCTCGTTCTGATAGTCGGCGAACTGACTCATCGCTGAACTTTCGCATGCGAGCCGTGGTTCACAGACCCCAGGGGGGATGTAAGGTGCGTCATACTCGTAAGTAGACAGCAGCGTACCCAGCAGCACGTTCCGAGATTGTGAGTGCCCCTGTCGTGACCCTCGTCGAACACTCGGCCGCACCCGCCGACCCGGACGTTCTCCTCGCTCAGCGCATCACCAACGGTGCCATCCGCTACCTGACCCTCCTCGCCTGTGGACTCTCCCAGGACTCGATGGACCTGCTCACCTCGGTCACCGACCGACTACGGGCTGCCGAGGGTGCTTTACGCGATCCCCTCACCGCCGATCTCGGCTTCGACTGATCACCGCAGGCGCGCGGTGAGCGCGGCCAGGTCCGCCAGCCGGTGCGCACGCGCGATCTCGGCGGGCGTGAACGGTTCGTCGGGACGCACGAAGCCCCAGCGACCGTCGTCGCGTTCGAGTTCGAGCACGGTGCCCGCACCCGCATCGCCCGCGTCGGGCGTGCCCGGCGCGAGATAGCGCGCACCGAGCAATTCGGCGACAGCCAAGGGTAATTCGTCCGGATCGCCCACTATGCGGGCCGCGATGGCCAGCGCCTTGGTCTGGCCGTCGATCAGCGACAGCACCGTGGCGGGCCAGACCCGCACGCCCGAACCACCCGCCTGCACCACCGCCGAGGTGAGGCTGTGCACGGTGACCCCCTCGGGCGCGGCGACGACGAGTTCGTCGAGCACCGCGTCCTCGAGCTGATGCACGTGCACGGTCAGGATGTTGGCCTCGCGATGGGCCAGGTGTTTGGCCAGCGTCTCCAGCGCGCCCGGCCGATCCGCCAGCCTGACCCGGATCCGCCACAATGCCTGCGCCTCGTCGATCCGGTCCCGGTGCCGGAGTTCCGGGCCGTGCAGCCAGCCGCCCAGCATGCGCATCGCGCCCGGTTCGACCACCCAGATGACCAGGATCGTGGTGGTGATCGTCAGCAGGGCGACGGTGAGCAGGTAGGGCGGGTGCAGGTGGATCACCAGCGCGTGCAGCGCCAGCTCCACCGGGAACACCGCCGCCAATTTGGCCAGCGCCAGCCGGGTGCGGCGCGGGTGCGGCAGCCGCCCGCACACCTCGCAGGCCAGGGCCGTGACACGGGGTCGCACTGCGATTCGCCACATGCGGGTCAGCGTCACCCGCGCACATGTCGATCTTCGACGTGACACGTAAACGGGGCGTGACAGCCATTCCGAAACCGCTTGACCTGCAACGCCTTCCACGGTGATACCCGCCACGGGCAGCGCGCGGATGTGACCGCGGGCACCTTCGGTCCGGCCGTGACCCGCGATAGACGGCGGCAACGATTGTGACTCGCCTCACTAAAAGTAGTTGACAAAGCCACACAATCGGGCATAAAACAACATGAGTACACATTCACCGAAGCGGAGGAACCCATGTACGCCGAGGAACGGCAGCAGGCGATCGCGGCCCTGATCGGGCATCGCGGGCGGGTCTCCGTCGCCGAACTGGCCGACCAGTACGGGGTCACCACCGAGACCGTGCGGCGCGACCTCGCCGTGCTGGACCGGCTCGGCCTGATCCGGCGCGTGCATGGCGGCGCGGTCGGCGCGGGCGCGCTGACCACCATCGAGCTGGGCACCGCCGAACGCGACAGCACCCGCGCCGCCGAGAAGGACCGCATCGCCGTGCTGGCCCAGCGCTTCCTGCCCGCGTCCGGCGGCAGCGTGCTGTTCGACGCCGGCACGACGACGGCCAGGGTGGCCGCCGAGCTGCCCACCGATCTCGACCTCGTCGCGGTCACCAACTCGCTGCCGATCGCCACCCGGCTCACCGGCTTCGCCGGGGTGCGGGTGCATCTGCTCGGTGGGCGGGTGCGCGGGGTCACCCAGGCGGCCGTCGGCGCCGAGACGCTGCGCCTGCTCGGTGAGCTGCGGATTGATGTCGCCTTCGTCGGCACCAACGCGCTCACCGTCCGGCACGGGCTGTCCACGCCCGACCCCGAGGAGGCCGCGGTGAAGCGCGCGATGATCGCCGCCGCCGACCGGGTCGTGGTGGTCGCCGGCGCGGGCAAGGTCGGCCGGGAGGACTTCGTGCGCTTCGGCGGCACCGACGACATCGACGTACTGGTCACCGATACCGAGATCCCGGCCACCGCGCACGCGGACCTGGTCGCGGCGGGTATCGAGGTGGTGCTCGCATGATCGTCACCCTGACCGCGAACCCGAGTGTGGACCGGACGGTCACACTCACCGAGCCGTTGCGGCGCGGACAGGTGCATCGGGCCGCCGGGGTCACCGCGCAGCCCGGTGGGAAGGGCGTCAATGTCGCGCGGGTGGTCGCCGCCGGTGGCGCGCCGGTGGTGGCCGTGCTGCCCGGCGCCGAGGACGATCCGGTGGTGCACGGATTGCGCACGGCGGGAATCGGTTTCCGCGCGGTGCCGGTGCCGGGCGAGCCGCGGGTGAATCTGACGATCGCCGAAACCGACGGCACCACCACCAAGATCAACGCACCCGGCCGACCACTGACCGATCGCGAGCTGGCCGAGCTGACGTCGGTGCTGGTCGAGCTGGCCGCTGAGGCGGCGTGGATCGTGCTGTCCGGTTCGCTGCCGCCCGGGGTGCCGGTCGACTGGTACGCGGAACTCGTCACCACGCTGGGCGCGTCGGCGAACGGGGCGGCCCGCACCCGGATCGCGGTCGACACCTCCGACGCGCCGCTGCTGGCCCTGTTCGCCGAATCAGTGGGCGCCGCACCCGATCTCATCAAGCCGAACTCCGACGAGCTCGCCCAGCTGACCGGGCTCGATCCCGTCGATCTCGACGACCCGGCGGCCGCCGCCGCTGCCGCTGCCCGCCTGATCGATCGCGGGGTCGGCGCGGTGCTGGCGACCCTCGGCGCGGCCGGGGCGGTGCTGATCACCGCCGAGGACGCCTGGTTCGCCGCTGCCCCGCCGATCGTGCCGCGCAGCACCGTCGGCGCGGGCGACTCCGCCCTGGCGGGCTATCTGCTCGCCGACCTGGCCGGCGCGGACCCGGCCGACCGGCTGCGCGCCGCCGTCGCCTACGGCAGTGCGGCCACCGCGCTGCCGGGCACCGAACTGCCCGGCCCGGCCGACATCGCGCTCGACGCCGTCACCGCCCACCCCCTGCCGACCAGCTGACCCGATCCACCCCCACTCGCGAAAGACACCACGATGGCCGATTCGATCATCACCACCGACCTGATCACGCTCGACGCCGAGCTCGGCGCCGACAAGGACGCGGTGATCACCGCGCTCGCTGGCGAGCTCGCCGCGGCGGGCCGCGCGAGTGACGCCGCTGCCGTGCGCCGGGCGGCGCTGGACCGGGAAGCGCAGTCGGCCACCGGACTCCCCGGCGGCATCGCCATCCCGCACTGCCGATCGGCGGCCGTCACCAGCGCGTCCCTCGCCTTCGCCCGCCTCTCCCCCGGCGTCGACTTCGGTGCCCCCGACGGCCCCGCCGACCTGGTGTTCCTGATCGCCGCCCCCGAAGGAGCGGGCGCCGAACACATGAAACTGCTGTCGTCCCTGGCCCGCGCGCTCGTCCGCCCGGCCTTCGTCGCCGACCTGCGATCGGCCGCGACACCCGCCGACGTCGTCGCCCTGGTCGACGGCGTCATCAACCCACCGCCCGCCGCAGGACAGCAACGCCCAGCGGCCACAGCCGGTGTCGCGCCCGGTGGCAACGCAACAGCCGCTGACTCCGCAGCGAAGAGCGCCGACGCGGGAAGCGGTTACGCCGGAGCCGCCGAGGGCACAGCAACAACCGACACCGCAGCCGCTGGTGAATCCGGAGCAGACGCCGATGCGCGCGGTGGGTCGAGCGCTCCGAGCTCCGTAGCCGGAGGTGTGGCGCAGGCAGAAACAGCTACAACTGTCGGAACAGGCAGTGCCGCAGAGACTTCCGTCGGAAGCGTGACCGGAGGACGACGGCTGCGGATCGTCGCGGTGACCGCCTGTCCGACCGGCATCGCGCACACCTATATGGCCGCCGACTCTCTTGTCGCCGCCGGTGAGCGCGCCGGGGTCGACGTGGCCGTCGAGACCCAGGGCTCGAGTGGCGGCGACAAGTTGGACCCCGCCACGATCGCAGCGGCCGACGCGGTCATCTTCGCGACCGATGTGGGGGTGAAGGATCGGGGCAGGTTCGCGGGCAAGCCGGTCGTCGAGTCGGGCGTCAAGAGAGCCATCAACGAGCCGGACACGATGATCGCGGAGGCCGTCGCGGCGAGCGCGGCCCCGGGTGCGGCGACGGTGGGCGGCACGGCACCGGCACCGGCGGCCTCAGCGGCCAAGGGGATCGGCTGGGGCACCCGGCTGCGGCAGATCCTGCTCACCGGGGTCAGCTACATGATCCCGTTCGTCGCGGCGGGCGGTCTGCTGATCGCGCTGAGCTTCCTGCTCGGCGGGTATGAGATCTCCGACAGCGCGAAGGACATCGTGCTGAACAACTCGATCACCGACCTGCCCGACGGTGGCCTCGGCACCTACTTCGGCGCGGTCCTGTTCCAGATCGGCGCGCTGGCGTTCGGGTTCCTGGTGCCCGCGCTGGCCGGGTACATCGCCTTCGCGATCGCCGACCGGCCCGGTCTCGCACCGGGTTTCACGGCGGGCGCCATCGCGGTGTTCGTCGGGGCGGGATTTCTGGGCGGTCTGGTCGGCGGGCTGGTCGCCGGGTTCGCGGCGCTGTGGGTCGGCAGGCTGCCGGTGCCGACGTGGGCACGCGGCCTGATGCCGGTGGTCGTGATTCCGCTGCTCGCCTCGCTGATCGTCGGCGTGGCCATGTTCGTGCTGCTCGGCAAGCCGCTCGCGGCCGTGACCAGCGGACTCACCGACTGGCTCAACGGCCTGTCCGGCACCTCGGCGGTCGCGCTCGGTGTCATCCTGGGCGTGATGATGTGCTTCGACCTGGGCGGGCCCGTCAACAAGGCCGCGTACTCCTTCGCCGCGGCCGGCCTGTCGGTGACCGATCCCGCGACGCTGCGGATCATGGCCGCGGTGATGGCCGCGGGCATGGTGCCGCCGCTGGCGATGGCGCTCTCGACCACCGTGCGCCCGCGCCTCTACACCGAGGCCGAGCGGGAGAACGGCAAGGCCGCCTGGCTGCTGGGCGCCTCGTTCATCTCCGAGGGCGCGATCCCGTTCGCCGCGGCCGACCCGCTGCGCGTGCTGCCCTCGATGATGCTCGGCGGCGCGGTCACCGGCGGCCTGGTGATGGCCACCGGCGTGACGCTGAGCGCACCGCACGGCGGCATCTTCGTGTTCTTCGCGATCGGCCACCTCGGCTGGTTCGTGCTGGCGCTGCTGGCGGGCACCGTGGTCGCCGCGCTGAGCGTCACCCTCGCCAAGGAGTTCACCCGCACGCAGTCCGCGTCCCCCGTCCTAACGACCGCGTAACCCGTTCACACACAAGGAGATATCCCATGGCCAGCACCACCGTCACCGTCGGCTCCTCGGTCGGCCTGCACGCCCGTCCCGCCGCCCTGATCGCCGAGGCGGTCGGCGCGGCCGGGGTTCCGGTCACCATCGCGCTGGTCGGCGGCGACCCGGTCGACGCGGGCTCGGCGCTGATGATCATGACCCTCGGCGCCGGTCAGGGCGCCGAAGTGGTGATCACCAGCGACGACCAGCCGACCCTGGACAAGATCACCGAACTGGTCGCCAGCGACCTCGACGCCTGAGCCCGCGCGGCCACCCGTGCGTCGGGTGGCCGCGCGGCGTGCGCCCGCCTTCGCCGACAGGCGTGATCGCGGAACCCCCGGGTACATTCGAGGAGCTCGTACTTCAGTTCTCTCGAAAGGCCCTCCGCCCTATGGGTACTCGCTGGCTACGTCGCCTTTCCCCCGCCCCCGGCGCGGAATCCCGGAAGCTGGTCTGCTTCCCGCACGCAGGCGGTTCGGCCCTCGCGTACGGGCCGCTGGCCAAGTCGATCGGCGCCGACTTCGACGTGCTCGCCGTGCAGTACCCCGGGCGGCAGGACCGGCGGCAGGAACCGCTGGTGGACAGCATCTCCGGCCTCGTCGACGGGCTGCTGCCCGAGCTGATCGAGGCGCTCGACGGCGACGAGAACTTCTTCGCCTTCGGCCACAGCATGGGCTCGGTGGTCGCCTTCGAGACCTGCCGGCGGCTGGAGCAGGCGGGCTCGACGGCGCGCGTGCTGTTCGCCTCCGGCCGTCGCGCCCCGTCGGCCCCGCAGCCGGGAACCGTGCATCTGCTGGGCGATCGGGAACTGGCCGCGCAGCTGCTCGAGTTCGGCGGCACCCCACCGGCGCTGCTCGCCGATCCCGAGTTCCGTCAGCTCATCCTCTCGATCACGCGCAACGACTACCGCGCCATCGAGACCTACACGTGTGCCCCGGAGACCACCGTGGCCAGCCCGATCGTCGCGCTGGCCGGCGCGGACGACGCCGACGCGCAGCTCGCCGACATCCAGGCCTGGGGCACGCACACCACCGGCGACTTCACCGCGACCACGTTCCCCGGTGGCCACTTCTACCTCGACGCGAACCTCGACGGCATCGGCGGCCTGATCCGCGAGCACAGCGCACGGGCCCTGGCCCGCTAGCCGGGTGGCCGGGTGAGCGCTCACCCGGCCACCCGGATCAGGACTCCAGCCAGTCCTCGATGGCGGCGGCCGCGTCGGCCGAACCGCTCTCCAGGACGGTGAAGTGGTCGGCCTCGACCGGCACCACCGTGTGCGCCGGGTCCCAGCCCCTGGCCTGCCAGTCCGGCCGCTGCGCCGGATCCGCCAGGAACGACTGCGCGCACTGGACGAGCAGCGCCGGGGTGGTGACGGAACCGGGCACCATCTCCTGCATCAGCTGGACGTACCAGCCCATGCCGGACAGCCGGGCGGCGTCGAAGCGGCCGAACTCGGCCTCCCGCGACACCATGTGCTCGGCCATCTCCCGCAGCAGCCATTCGCCACCGTCGTGCACCCGGTAGGTGTCGATCATGGCGACACCCTCGGGCACCGGACCCTGGGCCGCTTCGAGGTACTCGGTGACGAGGTAGGCCAGCAGGCCACCCGAGGAGTACCCCAGCAGGACGAACGGTTCGCCCTGCGCGGCCTCGAGCACGCCGCACGCCAGCGTTTCCAGTGCCGCCTCGGGCGTGGCGGGCAGTGGCTCGTCGGCCGCGAAGCCGATCGGCGGCAGCACCACGACCTCGCGGCCGGTCCGCAGGTGCGCGGTGACCCTGGCGTACTGGTGCGCGCCGCCGGTGGCCAGTGGCGGGTTGACGCAGATGATCCGCGGGAGGTCGGACCCCGACGCGAGCCGGGTCGGCACCGGCAGCTCGTCCAGGTCCGCCGCCGAGGCGAACTGCTCCCGCAGCTGCGCCGCGACCCGCAACAGGTCGAAGCCGGTGCGGGCGCGGCCGCCCTGCACCGCACCGCGGAACATCCCGTACAGCGACTCGTCGGTGCCCGATCGCTGCCCCGGCTGCGCGACCGCGGCGAGTTCCGCGCGCAGGTAGCGGGCCAGCCCGGCCGGTGTCTTCTGGTCGAAGATCGCGGCGGTCGGCAGGGTCAGTCCGGTGGAGGCGTTGAGCGTGGTGCGCAACTCCATCGCGGCCAGCGAATCGAAGCCGGATTCGAGGAAGTCCCGCTCGGCGTCGAGCGCGTCGACGCTCTCGTGCCCGAGCAGCCGGGCGGCGGTCTCGAGGATGTGCGTCTGGAGCCACTGCTCCTGCTCGGCCTCGGACAGGTGTGCCAGCTGCCTGCGCACCGCGCCCGCGTCGGGCGCACCGCTGCTCTGCCTGCGTCCGGCGCGCCGGACCAGGTCACCGAGCACCGGTGGCACCGACTCCCTGGTCCGCAGGACGGCCGCGTCGATCTCGACGAGCACCTGCGCCGGACGATCGGCCGCCACCGCGGCGTCGAACAGGGCCAGCGCCTTGTCCGCCGCCAGCGGCGGCAGGCCCTGGCGACGCATCCGCTGCCGGTCGGCCTCGCCGAGCCACTGCGCCATGCCGGTGTCGATGCCCCACAGCCCGTAGGCGAGGGAGGTGGCGGGCAGGCCGACGCCGTGGCGGTGCGCGGCGAGCGCGTCGAGGAACACATTGGCCGCCGCGTAGCCGCCCTGGCCCGCGGGCAGGATCGACCCGGCCACCGAGGAGATCAGCACGAAGGCCGACAGTTCGGTGTCGCGGGTCAGCTCGTGCAGATGCCAGGCGGCGTCGGCCTTGGCGCCGAGGGAGACGTCGATCTGCGCGGGGGTCATGGCGTCGACGAGGCCGTTGTAGGCCGCGCCCGCCGCGTGCACGATCGCCCCGAGCGGACGCTCGGCCGGGATCGCGGCGAGCAGCTCGCGCAGGGCCGCCCGATCGGTGACATCGCAGGCGACGACCTGGGCCTGGGCGCCCAGGGCCGCGAGCTCGTCGACGAGTCCCGGCGCGGCGTCCGGTCCGCGCCTGCCGACCAGCAGCAGGTGCCGCACACCGTGTACCACCACCAGGTGTTCGGCCAGGAGACGGCCGATCCCGCCGGTGCCGCCGGTGATCAGGACGGTGCGGTCGTGATCCCACGGTGCCGTCCGGTCGCCGGTGAGGGCGACCGCGCGGACGAGCCGCGGTACCCACGTCCCGTCCGCGCGCACGGCCAATTCGGGTTCGCCGGTCGCGACGGCGGCAACCAGCTGTTCGATCGGCTGGTCGACGGCGGCTTCGACGAGCACGATCCGACCCGGGTGCTCGGCCTGTGCCGCCCGCGCCAGACCCCAGACCGCGGCCGCGACCGGATCGTCGGCGCTGTCGGTGACCAGCGCCAGCGTGCTCGCGGCGTACCGCTCGTCGCTCAGGAACTCCTGGACGACACCGAGCGTGCCGTGCAGCGCGAACCGCAGCCGCTCCGGCACCTCCGCCCGGTCGACCGCGACCCGGTGGACGACCACGGGAGCCGGCTGCTGCGCTTCCCATTCGGCCCAAGACGTGTCCGCGGCGCCCAGCGCCGGACCGGGTCGCCAGCTCAGCTCGTACCGCGCGTCGCGTGCGCGGGACGGCGCGGAGAGCAGTTCGGCCGACATCGGGCGCAGGGCCAGCGACCCCACCGACAGCAGCGGAGCGCCGCCGGCATCGGCCATGGTCAGGGTGACGGTGCCCTGGTTCAGCCAGCTCAGCCGAACCCGGACCCGCCGTGCGCCGTCGGCGTGCACCCGCACCGATGACCACGCGAACGGCACCAGTGTCGGGCGTTCGGCGGTCTCGTCCACACCCTCGGGCAGCCCGAAGGACAGCGCGTGCATGGCCGCGTCGAGCAGCGCCGGGTGCACGCCGTAGCCCTGCGCCGAGGTCTGCTCGGGCAGGGCGACCTCGGCGAACAGATCCGCACCGCGCCGCCACAGCGACTCCAGCCCTTGGAAGGCGGGGCCGTAGTGGTAGCCGTGGTCGGCGAGTTCGGCATAGGCGCCGTCCAACCGGACCTCGGTGACGTCGGCGGGTGGCCACTGGGCGAAGTCCGTCCAGTCCGGCTGCTCGCCGGTCTCGACGGCGGGGCGCACGGTGCCCTCCGCGTGGTGGGTCCACGGGACCGTCGGATCGTCGTCGCCGCGCGAGTAGACGTCGATTCGGCGGTGCCCGTTCTCGTCGCCGTCACCCACGATGACCTGGATGTGCGCGCCCGCGTGCCCGTCGAAGACCAGCGGGGACAGCAGCGTGAGTTCCGCCAGTTCCGGGCAGTCGACGAGATCGGCCGCGTAGGTGGCCAATTCGACGAAGCCGGTGCCGGGCAGCAGCACCACACCGAGCACATCGTGGTCGGCCAGCCACGGATGGGTGGCCGTGGACAGCCTGCCGGTGAGCCGGAGACCGCCGCTCTCGGGCTGCGCCACCAGCGCGCCCACCATGGCGTGTTCGGTGCCGCGCAGGCCGAGGGTGTTGGCCTCGCCGGTCCCCAGCGGGCTGGTGGCCCAGAACCGGCGGTGCTGGAAGTCGTAGGTCGGTAGCTCCGTCCGGGTGGCCCCGGTTCCGGCGAGGTAGCGCATCCAGTCGACGGTTCCGCCCGCGACGTGGAGCCGGGCGAGGCCGGTCACCAGGGTCGTGGGGTCGGCCTTGTCGCGCCTGGTCAGCGCGAGGGCGGTCGTGGTATCCAGGGTCTGCGCGACCATCGGTGTCAGGACGGCGTCGGGGCCGACCTCAGCGAACCGGGCCACACCCAGCTCCGACATCGTGGTGACGGCAGCGGCGAACCGTACGGTCGCCGCGACCTGTCGCACCCAGTACGCCGGATCGGACATCTCGTCGACGACCCGGGCACCGGTCACCGTCGACACCAGCGCGAGGGTCGGACGCTCGAAGGCCAAACCTTCGACCACCGAGCCGAATTCGGCCAGCATCGGGTCCATCAGCACGGAATGGAACGCGTGCGAGACCCGCAGTCGGTGTGTGCGCCAACCGTTCTCGGCACACACCTCGGCCGCGGCCTGGACCGCCCCCTCGACACCGGAGAGCACCACCGACGACGGACCGTTCACCGCCGCGATCGACACCCCCTCGCCCAGCAACGGCAGCACGTCCGCTTCCGGCGCACCCACCGCGATCATCGCCCCACCCGCAGGCAGCGCCTGCATCAACCGGCCCCGCGCCGCCACCAGCACACACGCGTCATCGAGCGACAGCACACCCGCGACATGCGCGGCCGCGACCTCTCCGATCGAATGGCCGGCCACCACGTCGGCCGTCACGCCCCACGATTCGAGCAGCCGGAACAGGGCCACCTCGTAGGCGAACAGCCCGGCCTGCGCGTAGACCGTCCGGTCGATCAGCGCTTCGTCGGCCAAGGCCGCCGTGAGCGGAACAGGCTGTCCGAGCGGCGGTTCCAGCCGCGTGATGATGTCGTCGAACGAGTCGGCGAATACCGGGTACCCCCGGAGCCCGGCGGCCATGTCCGCCCATTGCGCGCCCTGACCGGAGAACACGAGACCGGTCGATCCCGCGACCACCCGGCCGCTCACCACACCGGGAGCGCCGTCGGCCACCGCCCGCGTGCCAGCGAGGAGCCCGTCGCGGTCCTCGGCGAGGACCACCGCGCGATGGTCGAACACCCCCCGGGTGGCGACCAGGGAGAAGGCGACATCGAGCGGGTCCTGGCCGTAGTCGGCCACATGGTCGGCCAGCCGGGCGGCCTGACCGGTGAGCGCCGCACCACTGCGCGCCGACACCACCCACGGCACGACGCCGCCGACCGGCGCGGTCTTCACCGCAGGCGCCGAATCCGCAACCGGCGGCGCCTGTTCCACGATGACGTGCGCGTTCGTCCCACTGATGCCGAACGAGGACACACCCGCACGCCGCGGCCGATCCACCTCCGGCCACGCCACGGCCTCGGACAGCAGCCGCACGTTCCCCTGCGTCCAATCCACCTTGGTGCTGGGCTGATCCACGTGCAGGGTGCGGGGCAGCACGCCGTGCCGCATCGCCATGATCATCTTGATCACGCCACCCACACCGGCCGCCGCCTGCGCGTGACCGATGTTCGACTTCAACGAGCCCAACCAGAGCGGACGGTCCTCGGCACGATCCTGGCCGTAGGTCGCCAGCAGGGCCTGCGCCTCGATCGGATCACCCAAAGTCGTTCCGGTGCCGTGCGCTTCGACGACATCCACCTCCGCCGGAGCGACCCCGGCATTGGCGAGGGCCTGGCGGATCACCCGGCGCTGCGACGGACCATTGGGCGCGGTGAACCCGTTGGACGCGCCGTCTTGATTCACCGCCGAACCCGCCAGCACCGCCAGCACCTGATGACCGTTGCGGCGGGCATCGGAGAGCCGTTCCAGCACGAGCACACCCGCGCCCTCGGACCAGCCGACCCCATCGGCGCTGTCGGAGAACGACTTGCATCGCCCGTCCGGCGACAAGCCGCGCTGCCTGCTGAACTCCACGAACGTCTCCGGGGTCGCCATGACGGCGACACCTCCGGCCAGCGCCAGATCACATTCGCCCGACCGCAGCGACTGCGCGGCCAGGTGCATCGCCACCAGCGACGACGAGCACGCCGTATCCACCGACACGGCAGGACCTTCCAAGCCGAGCGTGTAGGAGATCCGGCCCGAGACGAGGCTGCCGGTGGCATTGCCGCCGTTGCCCTGCGCGTAGTCGTGGTACATCACGCCGGTGAACACCCCGGTCGAACTTCCGCGCAGCACAGCGGGATCGACCCCGGCGCGTTCGAGTGCCTCCCAGGTCGTCTCCAGGAGCTGCCGCTGTTGCGGGTCCATCATCGTCGCCTCGTTGGGCCCGATGCCGAAGAAGTCGGCGTCGAAGTCGGCGGCGGTGTGCAGGAAGCCACCCTCGCGGGTGTAGGACTTGCCCGCCCGGCCGGGTTCGGGATCGTAGAGCCCGGCGAGGTCCCAGCCACGGTCGGTGGGCAGCGGCGTGACCGCGTCCCCGCCGAGCCGGACCAGTTCCCAGAGGTCCTCGGGCGAGCCGACGCCGCCGGGGTAGCGGCACGCCATGCCGACGACGGCGATCGGGTCACCGTCGGCGGACCGGCTCGCGGTGACCGCCACATCCTGACCGGTCCCGGCGAACTCCGCAGCCAGGTAGTCAGCCAGCGCCTGCGGCGTCGGATAGTCGAACACCAAGGTGGCGGGCAACGGCAGACCCGTCACCGCCTTCAGGGCGTTGCGGAACTCGATCGCGGTGATCGAGTCGAAACCCAGGTCACCGAACGCCTTGTCGGCCGCGACCGCGTTCAGGTCCTGATGTCCCAGCACCGTGGCGACCTGACCGCGCACGATCTCCGCGAGCACACTCGCACGTTCGCCTTCGGGTGTGCTCGCCAACCGGGTGCGCAGGGCGGTCGCGGCACCGGAGGCCGCCTTGCGGCGGTGCGGGACCAGGCCGGTGAACAGGGCGGGCGTGGCGAATCCGGCGCCGCGCAGGGCATCCAGATCTACCCGTGCGAGCACCGGTGCGGCCGTGTCGATCCGGAGGGCGGCGTCGAAGAGGGTCAGGCCCTGCTCCGCCGCGAGCGGCAGCAGGCCCGAGCGGGCGATGCGCTGCCGGTCGACCTGGCTGAGTTCCCCCGCCATGCCGCCGTCCCACATGCCCCAGGCCAGCGACGTCCCCGCCAGTCCGGCGCCGCGCCGACGCGCGGCCAGCGCGTCGAGGACCGCATTGGCGGCGGCGTAGTTGCCCTGGCCGGGGTTGCCGAAGACTCCGGCCACCGAGCTGAACAGCACGAACGCCGTCAGTGGGAGATCGGCGGTCAGCTCGTGCAGGTGCAGGGCGGCATCGACCTTGGGCCGCAGGACAGTGTCCATGCGGTCGGGGGTCAACGAGCCGATGGCGCCGTCGTCGAGAACGCCCGCCAGGTGGAACACGCCGGACAAGGGTTGCGCCGCGGGGATATCGGCGAGGACGGCGGCCAGCGCCGCACGGTCGGCGACATCGCACGCGACGAACGAGACCTCGGCACCCGATTCCTCCAGTGCCGTGCGCAATTCGGCGGCTCCCGGACCGGATTCGCCACGCCTGCTCAGCAACAGCAGACGGCGGGCACCGTGTCTGTCGACCAGGTGTCGGGCGAACAGTCCGCCCAGCGCCCCGCTCGCACCGGTGAGCAGGACCGTCTCGTCCGGCCCGAACAGCTCGCCCACGGTGGAAGTTCCTGCCGGAGGGGCAGATCGGGCGAGACGCGCGGCGTACACGGCACCGTCACGCACCGCGACCTGCGGTTCACCCGCGACCAGGAGCCCGCCGATCAGACTGTCCGGCAGCGCATCGAGGGCGGCGGTGTCGACCAGGATGATCCGGCCCGGGTTCTCCGACTGCGCGGACCGCACCAGACCACCGATCGCGGCGCCGGCCAGGTTCGTGATGTTCTCGCCCGCCACCGAGATCGCGCCGCTGGTCCGCACGATCAACACCGATTCCGCGTAGGCGGGCTCGGCGATCCAGGACTGGAGTACCCCGAGGACGTCCCGGGCGGCGGTGTGGATGACGGCGGGGTCGATGCCCACCGGGCAGTCCAGGATCACCGCCGGGGGCACCTGCTCCCCCAGTTCCGGCCAGGTGACCGTGGCGATCCCGTTGTCCGGCAGTGTGATCGGCGTCCATTCGACCCGGAACAGCGCCGACCGGGCGATGTCGGTGCCGGTGGTGAGCTGGGCGGGGTCGATCGGCCGGGAGGCCAGGTGCCGCACTGTCGCGACGGGCGCGCCGGTCGCGTCCGCGAGGTCGATCGACACCCCGCTCGCCCCGACCCGGACGAGCCGGACACGCAGGGTGTCGGCCCCGTGCGCGTGCACGGTGACCCCCGACCACTCGAACGGCAGCGCGAGGCCGGTGCCCGGCGAGGCCGGTTCGCCCGCGACGCGCAGGGCGTGCAGGGCGGCGTCGAGCAGTGCCGGGTGCAGCCCGAAGCGCGGTGCCTCCGCGCGGGCCTGGTCGGGCAGGGCGAGTTCGGCGTAGATGCCCGCGTCGTCCCGCCAGGCGGCGGTGAGCCCGCGGAACACCGGTCCGTAGTGGTAGCCCTGCTCGTCGAGGGTGTCGTAGACGCCGTCGAGGTCGACCACGGTGGCACCGGTCGGGGGCCACTGGGTGAGGTCCACCGGCACCGTGTCGCTGTCGGCCGCGAGCACACCCTCGGCGTTCAGGGTCCACGATGCCGCGGCGCTGTCGGGCCGCGAGAAGATCCGCACGTCGCGGCGGCCCGGCTCGTCCTCGGCGCCGACGACGACCTGCACCGCGACGCCCGCCGGGTCCGGCAGCGTCAGCGGGGCGCGCAGGATCAGCTCGGCCAGGGTCGGGCAGCCGACCTCGGTGCCCGCCTGCAGGGCGAGTTCGACGAACCCGGTGCCGGGGAACAGCACCGTGTCCAGCACGGCGTGATCGGTCAGCCAGGGGTGCGTCCGCGCCGAGAGCCTGCCGCTCAGCGCGACGGCATCGGACTCGGGCTGGGCGACCACCGCCGAGACCAGCGGGTGGTCGCTGGCGACGAAGCCGAGGGCGCGGGCGTCGCCACCGGCCGTGCTGTCCGTCAGCCAGTAGCGCTGCCGCTGGAAGGCGTAGGTGGGCAGGTCGACGCGGCGCGCGCCGGTGCCGGCGAACAGTGCCGCCCAGTTCACGTCGGCGCCGGACACGGACAGCCCGGCCAGTCCGGCCTTCAGGGTCGGCGCGTCGGCGTTGTCCCGGCGGGCCAGCGCCACCATCGTGGTGGTCGTGTCTCCGGCCGCCTCGGTGATCTGGCTGATCATCGGGACGAGCACGGCGTCCGGCCCGACCTCGGCGAACCGGCTCACGCCCGCCTCGGTCATGGTGGCGACCGCGTCGGCGAAGCGCACGGTGCCGCGCACCTGACCGACCCAGTAGGCCGGATCGGACATCTCGTCGACGACCCGGGCACCGGTCACCGTCGACACCAGCGCGAGGGTCGGACGCTCGAACGTCAGACCCGCTACGACCGAGGCGAATTCGGCCAGCATCGGCTCCATCAGCTCGGAATGGAAAGCGTGCGAGACCCGCAAACGATGTGTCCGCCAGCCCTTCTCGGCACACGTCTCGGCCGTTGCCTGGACCGCTGCCTCGACACCGGCGAGCACCACCGACGACGGACCGTTCACCGCCGCGATCGACACCCCGTCGACGAGCAACGGCAGCACCTCGGCTTCCGGCGCACCCACGGCGACCATCGCGCCACCGGCGGGCAGCGCCTGCATCAACCGGCCACGGGCGGCGACCAGCACACACGCGTCGTCGAGCGACAGCACACCCGCGACATGCGCGGCCGCGATCTCACCGATCGAATGACCGGCCACCACCTCGACCCGCACACCCCACGACTCGAGCAGCCGGAACAACGCCACCTCGAAGGCGAACAACCCCGCCTGCGCGAACACGGTGTCGTCGACCCGAGCGGGATCGGCGAGCGCGTCGGTCAGCGACACCGGCTGCTCCAGCAGCGGATCCAGTTGCGCGACAATCGCATCGAAGTGCTCGGCGAAGACCGGATACGTGCGCAGCCCGGCGGCCATCCCGGCCCACTGCGCACCCTGACCGGAGAACACCGCGCCCGTCGACCCGGCCACCACGCGACCGGTGACGACGCCCGCGCGGGCCTCGCCACGGCCCAGCGCCGCGGCATCGGCCAGCAGATCGTCCCGATCGGCGGCCAGCAGCACGGCCCGATGGTCGAATCCGGTGCGCGAGGTCACCAGCGAATAGCCGACGTCGACCGCAGCCGAATCACGCGCTGTCACCTGCGATGCCAGGCGGCTCGCCTGATCCGCGAGCGCCGTTTCGCTCCGCGCCGACAGCACCCAGGGCAGCACACCACCGACGGGCGCCACCGGCTCCGTCGACGCGGGCGGCACCGGCGCGGCCTCCACGATGACGTGGGCATTGGTCCCGCTGATACCGAACGACGACACGCCGGCGCGACGCGGCCGATCGACCTCCGGCCACGCGACCGCCTCGGTCAGCAGACGCACATCGCCCTCGGCCCAATCCACCTTCGTGGAGGGCTCATCCACGTGCAGTGTCCGGGGCAGCACGCCGTGCCGCATGGCCATGATCATCTTGATCACGCCACCCACACCGGCCGCCGCCTGGGCATGGCCGATATTGGATTTCAGCGAGCCCAGCCACAGCGGCCGGTCCTCGGCGCGGTCCTGACCGTAGGTGGCCAGCAGAGCCTGCGCCTCGATCGGATCACCCAAAGTCGTTCCGGTGCCGTGCGCTTCGACGGCGTCGACCTCGGCCGGGGACACTCCGGCATTGGCCAGCGCCTGGCGGATCACCCGGCGCTGCGACGGACCGTTCGGTGCCATCAAACCGTTGGACGCGCCGTCCTGGTTGACCGCCGACCCGGCGAGTACCGCCAGCACCTGATGACCGTTGCGGCGGGCGTCGGAAAGCCGTTCCAGCACGAGCACACCCGCGCCCTCGGACCAGGCCACCCCGTCGGCCGCCTCCGCGAACGACTTGCACCGCCCGTCCGGCGACAGTCCGCGCTGACGGCTGAACTCGATCAGCGTCTCCGGCGTCGCCATCACCGCGACACCACCGGCCAGCGCGAGATCGCACTCGCCGGACCGCAGCGACTGCGCCGCGAGATGCATCGCCACCAGCGACGACGAGCACGCCGTATCCACCGACACCGCGGGACCTTCCAGTCCCAGGGTGTAGGCGATCCGGCCGGAGACCAGACTGCCGGTGACATTACCGCCGTTGCCCTGCGCGTAGTCGTGGTACATCACGCCGGTGAACACACCGGTCGAACTCCCGCGCAGCACCGGCGGATTCACTCCGGCGCGCTCGAGGGCCTCCCACGACACCTCCAGCAGCAGACGCTGCTGCGGATCCATGGCGGTGGCCTCGTTCGGGCTGATCCCGAAGAACTCGGCGTCGAACTCGGCGGCCTCGTAGAGGAATCCGCCGCGGCGGGTGTAGGTCTTGCCCGGCGTGCCGGGGACGGGATCGTAGATGCCGTCGATGTCCCAGCCGCGATCGTCCGGCAGCTCGCCACTGGTGTCGGTGCCCGAGGTGACCAGGTCCCAGAGGTCCTCGGGCGAGGCGACACCACCGGGGTAGCGGCAGCTCATCGCGACCACGGCGATCGGATCGTCGCCGGCGGACCGGCTGGCGGTGACCACGATGTCGCGGCCGGTCCCGGTGAACTCCTCGGCCAGGTACCGGGCGAGGGCCTGCGGCGTCGGGTAGTCGAAGACGAGCGTGGCGGGCAGCGGCAGCCCCGTCGCGGCTTTGAGTCCGTTGCGGAACTCGATGGCGGTGATCGAGTCGAAACCGAGTTCGCTGAACGCCTTGTCGGCCGCGATCGCGGTCAGGTCCGCGTGTCCGAGGATCGCGGCGACCTGTCCGCGCACGATCTCCTCCAGCACGCCCAGCCGTTCGCTGTCGGGCGTGTTCGCCAGCCGGGTGCGCAGCGCGGTCGCTGTCCCGGTGACGGCCCTGCGGCGCTGGGAGATCAGACCGGAGAACAGGGCGGGCAGGGCGATGCCGTAGCCGCGCAGCACCTCCAGGTCGAGCCGGGCGACCAGCGGTGCGGCGATATCGAGGCCGGTCACCGCGTCGAACAGCGCGAGCCCTTGGGCATCCGTCATCGGCAGCATGCCCGAGCGGAGCATCCGCTGCCGCTCGGCCTCGCCGAGCTCGCCCGCCATGCCGCCTTCCCACATGCCCCACGCCACCGAGGTGCCGACCAGACCGACGGACCGGCGGTGGGTGGCGAGCGCGTCGAGGACGGCGTTGGCCGCGCCGTAGTTGCCCTGACCGGCATTGCCGAAGGCCCCGGCCACCGAGCTGAACAGCACGAACGCCGTCAACGGGAGATCGGCGGTCAGCTCGTGCAGGTGCAGGGCGGCATCGACCTTGGGCCGCAGGACGGCGTCCACGCGGTCGGGGGTCAGTGCGGCGACGGCGCCGTCGTCGAGAACACCGGCGAGGTGGAACACACCCGACAGTGGTCGTGCCGCGGGGATATCGGCGAGGACGGCGGCCAACGCCGCACGATCGGCGACATCACACGCGACGAACGAGACCTCGGCACCCGAATCCTCCAGCGCCGCCCGCAATTCGGCGGCACCAGGACCGGATTCGCCACGCCTGCTCAGCAACAGCAGGCGACGGACACCGTGCGTGTCGACCAGGTGCCGGGCGAACAAGCCACCCAGCGCACCGCTCGCACCGGTGAGCAGGACCGTCTCTTCCGGCCCGAACAGCTCGTCCACGGTGGACGCCGGAGTGGGGATTCGGGTGAGCCGTGCGGCGTGCGCGACCCCGGCACGAACCGCCACCTGCGGTTCGGCCGCCGCCAGGATTCCACCGACGGGGACGTCCGCGGAATCGGTGTCGAGCAGGACGATCCGGCCCGGGCTCTCGGCCTGGGCGGCGCGCACCAGGCCACCGACGGCGGCACCGGCCAGGTTCGTGATGTCCTCGCCCGCGACCGACACCGCGCCGCCGGTCCGCACGATCAGCACGGAGTCGGCGAAACGCGCCTCGGCGGCCCAGGCTTGCAGCACCTCGAGCACACCGTGGGTGGCGGCGCGCACGGCGGCGGCATCGTTACCGCTCGGGCAGTCCAGAATCACCGCGGGGGGCACCTGGTCGCCGAGGTCGGTCCACGTCACCACACCGATCTCGGTGTCGGACACCGCGATCGGCGACCAGGTGACCTCGAACAGCGCCTGCGGAACGGTGGCCGAACCGGCCGTGAGCTGCGCGGGATCGATCGGCCGTGAGGCCAGGTGCCGCACCGTCGCGACGGGGGCGCCGGTCGGGTCCGTCAGCTCCAGCGCGACCCCGTGATCGCCGACCCGGGTGAGCCGCACGCGCAGCGCGTCGGCCCCGCTCGCATGCACGGTCACCCCTGACCACTCGAACGGCAGGGCCAGGCCGCCCGCCACCGTGGCGTCACCGGCCAGGCGCAGGGCGTGCAGGGCCGCGTCGAGCAGGGCCGGGTGCAGGCCGAACCGCTGGGCCTCGGTCCTGGCCTCCTCGGGCAGTTCGACCTCGGCGTAGAGCAGACCGTCGGCGCCGCGCCAGGCCGAGCGCAGCGCCTGGAACATCGGGCCGTAGTGGTAGCCCTGCTCGTCGAGGTCGTCGTAGACGCCCTCGATCGGGAGGGCGGTCGCGTCGGTGGGTGGCCACTGGGTGACCTCCGCCGGGGCGCTGTCGCCGTCCGGTGCCAGCACGCCGTCGGCATTGAGGGTCCAGGCGACGGCATCGTCGTCCTCGGGGCGGGAGAAGATCCGCACCGCCCGCCGGCCCGCCGCGTCCTGCGCGTCGACCACGACGCGGACCGCGAGCCCACCGGACTCCGTCAGTACCAGGGGCGCCCGCAGTGCCAGCTCCTCCAGGGTCGCGCAGCCGACCTGATCGCCCGCGTGCAGGGCGAGTTCGACGAATCCGGTGCCGGGGAACAGCACCGTGTCCATCACCCGGTGGTCGGCGATCCACGGCTGCGACTCGGTCGAGAGGCGGCCCGTGAGTGTCACCGCGTCGGAGTCCGGCTGCGCGACGACCACCGACGCCAGGGGGTGGCCGGTGGCGACGAGGCCGAGAGCTCTGGCGCCGGTCCCGGTGGTGCCTTCGGTCAGCCAGTAGCGGCGGCGCTGGAACGCGTAGGTGGGCAGGTCGACGCGACGGGCACCGGTTCCGGCGTACAGCGCGGCCCAGTCGACTTCGGCGCCAACGACATACAGCCCGGCGACCGCGCGCAGCACGGCGGCGGCATCGGCGGCGTCGCGGCGGGCGGTCGCCACGACGGCGCCGTCCTCGACGCTCTGGGTGATCATCGGCACGAGCACGGCGTCGGGTCCCACCTCGGCGAACCGGGTGACTCCCGCGGCGGCCATCGTGGCGACGGCGTCCGCGAGGCGCACGGTGTCGCGCACCTGGCCGACCCAGTAGGCCGGATCGGACATCTCGTCGCCGACCCGGGCACCGGTGACCGTCGACACCAGCGCGATGCTCGGTGTCGCGAAGGTCAGACCCTCGACCACCGTGGCGAATTCGGCCAGCATCGGCTCCATCAGCGCCGAGTGGAAGGCGTGCGAGACCCGCAAACGGTGTGTGCGCCAACCACGCTCGGCACACACCTCGGCCACGGTCGCCACGGCCTCACCGAGGCCGGAGAGCACCACCGCGGACGGACCGTTCACCGCCGCGATCGACACCCCCTCGATCAGCAACGGCAGCACCTCGGCTTCCGGCGCGCCCACGGCGACCATCGCCCCGCCCGCAGGCAACGCCTGCATCAACCGGCCACGGGCGGCGACCAGCACACACGCGTCGGCGAGCGACAGCACACCTGCCACATGCGCGGCCCCGATCTCACCGATCGAGTGCCCGGCCACCATCTCGGCCCGCCCACCCCAGGATTCCAGCAGCCGGAACAGCGCCACCTCGAAGGCGAACAACCCCGCCTGCGCGAACACGGTGTCGTCGATTCGGGTCTCGTCGGCCAACGCGTCGCTCAGCGATACCGGCTGTCCGAGCAGCGGTTCCAGCTGGGCGACGATGCCGTCGAAGTGTTCGGCGAACACCGGGAACGCGCGCAGTCCGGCGGCCATGCCCGCCCACTGCGCACCCTGGCCGGAGAACACCATGCCCGTCCGGCCCGCCACCACCCGGCCGGTCACCACGCCCGGCGCGGACTCGGCCCGGCCCAGCGCCCGCGCACCGGCGAGCAGATCGGCCCGATCGGCCGCGAGCAGCACGGCCCGATGGTCGAACGCGACCCGGGCCGTCACCAGCGACGAGCCGACGTCGACCGCATCCGAATCATGTTCTGCCACATGCGAGACGAGGTTCGTGGCCTGGTCGGCGAGTGCCGTCACCGTCCGCGCGGACAGCACCCAGGGCAGCACGCCACCCGCCGGGGCGGCGGGCCGCACCGGCGCCGAGTCCACCACGGGCGCCTGCTCGACGATGAGGTGCGCGTTGGTGCCGCTGAGCCCGAACGAGGACACACCCGCGCGCCGCGGCCGGTCCACCGCAGGCCACGGCGTGGCTTCGGTCAGCAGCCGGAGATGACCCTCGGACCAGTCGACCTTCGTACTCGGCCGGTCGATGTGCAGCGTCTGCGGCAGCACCCCGTGCTGCATCGCCATGATCATCTTGATCACACCGGCCACACCGGCCGCCGCCTGCGCGTGTCCGATATTGGACTTCAGCGAACCCAGCCACAGTGGGCGGTCCTCGGCACGGTCCTGGCCGTAAGTCGCCAGCAGGGCCTGCGCCTCGATCGGATCACCCAAAGTCGTTCCGGTACCGTGCGCTTCGACCGCGTCGACCTCGACCGGTGAAACCCTGGCATTGGCCAGCGCCTGCCGGATCACCCGGCGCTGTGACGGACCGTTGGGTGCCGTCCAGCCGTTCGAGGCGCCGTCCTGGTTGACCGCCGACCCGGTGATCACGCCGAGCACCTGGTGACCGTTGCGCTGCGCGTCGGACAGCCGCTCCAGCACCAGCACACCGGCGCCCTCGGCCCAGGCGACGCCGTCGGCCCCGTCGGCGAAGGACCGGCACCGGCCGTCCGGCGACAGCCCACGCTGACGGCTGAACTCGAGGAACATGTCCGGGGTCGACATCACCGCCACACCACCGGCCAGTGCCAGATCGCACTCCCCCGAGCGCAGCGACTGCGCGGCCAGATGCAGCGCCACCAGCGACGACGAGCACGCCGTATCCACCGTGACCGCGGGCCCTTCCAGGCCGAACACATACGACACCCGGCCGGAGACCAGGCTGCCGCCCGCGCTGTTGCCGGTCCCGGCGCCCTGCGCGTAGTCGTGGTACATCACGCCGGTGAACACACCGGTGGCGCTGCCGCGCAGGGCGGCCGGGTCCAGCCCAGCGCGCTCGAGCGCCTCCCAGGAGACCTCGAGCAGCACGCGCTGCTGCGGGTCCATCGTCAATGCCTCGTTCGGGCTGATCCCGAAGAACTCGGCGTCGAATTCGCCTGCGGAATAGAGGAATCCGCCTTGCCGGGTGTAGGTCTTGCCCGCCTTGCCCGGCTCGGGATCGTAGATGTCGTCGAGGTCCCAGCCGCGATCGGCGGGCAGTCCGCCGGTGGCGTGGCCGCCCGAGACGACCAGTCGCCACAGGTCTTCCGGCGAGGTGACGTCACCCGGGTAGCGGCAACCCATGGCGACCACCGCGATCGGCTCGGCGTCGACCGTCCTGGTCGCGGTGACCGCGACCTCCTGCACGTCACCGGTGAGCTGGGAGTCGACGAACTCGGCGACCGCCTGCGGGTTGGGGTGATCGAAGACGAGGGTGGCGGGCAGCCGCAGACCGGTCGCCGCGGTGAGTTTGTTGCGGAACTCGACCGCGCCGAGCGAATCGAAACCGAGCTGCTGGAAGGCCTGCTGCGGCGGGATCGTCTCGATCGTCGCGTGCCCGAGCACCTCGGCGGCGACGGTCTGCGCCAGCGTGAGCAGGGCCGCGCGGCGATCGGCCTCGGACAGCCCGGCCAGCTTCTGCGCGAACGCCCGGCCCGCGGGCGTCCTGCCGGTGCGGCGCACCGGGATCGGGGCGATGCCGCGCAGCAGGGCGGGCACCTGGTCACCCCGCGCGCGCAGCACCGCCGGGTCGACCCGCGCCAGGACCAGCTGCGGGGTGTCGGTGGCGATCGCCGCGTCGAACAGGGCCAGCGCGTCGGACTCGGACAGCGGCGGGAAGCCCTGCTTGGCCATCCGCTCGAAGTCCTCGGCGGACAGGTCGGCGCCGAGTCCGCTGGCCCGCTCCCACAGGCCGTAGTCGAGCGAGGTCGCGGGCAGGCCGACGCTGTGGCGGTAGGCGGCCAGACCGTCGAGGAAGACATTGGCGGCGGCGTAGTTCGCCTGGCCCGCGGTGAGTACCAGACCACCGACCGAGCCGAGCAGGACGAACAGCGACAGCGGCCGGTCCCTGGTGAGTTCGTGCAGATGCCAGCCCGCGTCGACCTTCGGCCGGAACACCCGGTCGAATCGCTCCGGGGTCATCGACTCGAGCACACCGTGATCGGCGACGGCCGCCGAATGCACCACGCCGACGAGCGGCCGGTCGGCCGGGACGCCGTCCAGCAGGGCCGCGAGCGCGGCCCGGTCGGACACGTCGCAGGCGGCGACGGTGACCTCGGCGCCGAGGTCACGCAGTTGCTCGGCCAGCTCGGTGGCGCCGGGGGCGGCCGCGCCGCGCCGGGAGGTCAGCAGCAGGTGCCGCGCGCCGTGCGCGGTGACCAGATGCCGCGCGACGACCGCGCCGATGCCTGCGGTGCCACCGGTCACCAGGACCGTGCCCGCCGCGATCGAGCGCACCAGCGCGCCGGGCGCGTGCCGGGTCAGCCGCGGCACGAGCAGGGCCTCCCCCCGCAGCGCCGCCTCGGGTTCCGCCGCGGCGGCGAAAGCGGCCAGGGCGCGCGGCTCGCGCGCGGTGTCGACGTCGAGCAGCTGGAACCGGCCGGGATGCTCGGCTTGGGCGGCACGCAGCAGACCCCACACGGGCGCCTGCGCGGTGTCGACCTGGTCGGTGTCGCCGGTCCGCACGGCCGAGTGGGTGAGGACCACCAGCCGGGCGGCGGTGAGGCGCGGTTCGGCCGACCAGCGCTGGACGGTGGCGAGCACCTCGGCGAGCACGTGGCGGGCGGCGACGGGCGGCGCGGCCTCGGGGGCGACGCAGTCGAACAGGACCAGCTCGGGGGCCGGGCCGTCGCCCAGATCGGCGAGCAGCGCGTCGATGTCGGCGAAGACAGGTGTGTCACCGGCGTTTTCGGAGGTTCCGAGTACGACGACGGAGCCGGGGTCGGTCGTGACCGGCGCGGTGGCGTTCCACTCGATGCCGAACAGCGCGTCGGCGATGCCGTCCGCACCGAGCCGGTCCGCCGAGACGGGCCGGGACACCAGGGCGCCCACCGACAGCACCGGGTTGCCGTCGGTGTCGGCGATCTGCACCACGTGCCGACCCTGCTGCCTGGCGATCCTGACCCGCACCTCGGCGGCGCCGGGCGCGTGGATCTGCACCTGGTTCCAGCTGAACGGCAGTTCCGGCGCGTCGATTTCGCCCTGCCTGCGGGCCTGGAGGATGCCGACGTGCAGGGCCGAGTCGAACAGGGCGGGGTGGATGCCGAAGCCCTGCGCGTCGCGCCGCTCCGGCAGGGCCACCTCGGCGAACAGCTCGTCACCGCGCTGCCAGGCCGCCTGCATGCCCTGGAAGAAGGGACCGTATTCGTAACCGGCGTCGAGCAATTCGTCGTAGGCGCTGTCGATGGACAGGGCGACGGCGCCGCGCGGCGGCCACGCGGCGAGCTCCATCGGGGCGGCCGGTTCGGCGGGTGCGAGCAGGCCCTCGGCGTGGATGGCCCACGGGCCGCCCGCGATCTGGCGGGAGTGCACGCTGAGCCTGCGGCGGCCGGTCTGGTCGACCGCGCCGATCATCACCTGGACCGAGACGCTGCCCTCGGCGGGCAGGGTCAGCGGGGTGTGCAGGATCAGCTCGTCGACCATCGGGCAGCCGACCAGGGCACCGACCCGGCAGGCCAGTTCCACGTACCCGGTGCCGGGCAGCAGCATGACGCCGAAGACGCTGTGGTCGGCCATCCACGGCACGGTGTCCACCGACCAGCGGCCGGTGAAACTCACCGCGTCCGATTCCGGGTGCGGCACCACGGCACCGAGCAGCGGATGGTCGACGCTGTCGAGCCCGACCGAGGTCACGCCACCGAGTTCGGCACCCAGCCACGACCGGGCCAGCACCTCCTTGGCGTCGAGCCAGTAGCGCACATGCTGGAAGGCGTAGGTGGGCAGGTCGACGCGGCGGCCACCGCCCCCGACGGCCGCCCAGTCCACGGGCGTGCCCGCCACGAACAACCCGGCCACCGCGGCCAGCAGCGCGGCCGGGCTCGCCTGGTCCTTGCGCGCCATCGGCACGATCGCCGGCGCGGGGCCCTGCGGGTCGGCGGTCGCGTCGACGATCTGGGCGATCATCGGGGTGAGGACGGCGTCGGGGCCGATCTCGGCGAAGCGGGTGACGCCCAGCTCGGCCATGGTGGCGATGGTGTCGGCGAAGCGGACGGTGCCGCGCACCTGGCCCGGCCAGTAGGCCGGATCGGTCATCTCGTCGGTGACGCGGGCGCCGGTCACCGACGACACCAGCGGCAGGCTCGGCCGGTGCAGCATCAAACCCCCGACCACCGAGGCAAATTCGGCGAGCATCGGGTCCATCAGCGCCGAGTGCGACGCGATGGAAATCCGCAGCCGGTGGGTGCGCAGACCGCGCTCGCGGCACGCCTCGACCACGGCGAGCACCGCGTCCTCGACCCCGGACAGCACCACCGACGCCGGGCCGTTGACCGCCGCGATCGCGACCTGCCCCGCGCTGTCGAGCGCGTCGATCACGGAGCGCGCGTCGGCCTCGGTCGTGCCGACTGCGACCATCGCCCCGCCCGGCGGCAGCGCCTCCATCAGGCGGCCGCGGGCGGCCACCAGCGCGCAGGCGTCGGCCAGGTTCAGCACGCCCGCGACATGCGCGGCGCCGACCTCGCCGATGGAGTGGCCGGTCACCACATCGGCTCGCACACCCCAGGATTCGAGCAGGCGGTACAGCGCCACCTCGAAGGCGAACACCCCGGCCTGGGTGAACACGGTCCGGGCCAGCACCTCGTCGTCGGTCAGTGCCTCGGTGAACGAGACCGGCTGTCCCAGCAGCGGTTCCAGCTCGGCGACGATGGCGTCGAAGTGTTCGGCGAAGACCGGGTACGCGCGCAGTTCGTCGGCCATGCCCGCCCACTGCGAGCCCTGGCCGGTGAAGACGAAGCCGGTCGAACCGGGCACCACCCGGCCGGTCACCACCCCGGGCGCGGCGGTGTCGGCGGCGAGGGCGCGCGCGCCGGCCAGCAGGGCGGCACCGTCGGTGCCGAGGAGCACGGCGCGCTGATCGAACAGGGTGCGGGTCGTCGCCAGGGAGAACCCGACATCCCGTGCGTCCGTATCGTTCTCAGTGACGTGGGCGGCGAGCCGGTCGGCCTGCTCGGCGAGTGCCTCGGCGCCGCGCGCCGACACCACCCACGGCAGCACGCCGTCCACCGGGGCCGCGTCCGGTTCCGGTTCGGGGTCGGCGGGCGCCTGTTCCACGATGAGGTGCACATTGGTGCCGGCGACACCGAACGAGGACACCCCGACGCGACGCGGCCGATCCACCGCGGGCCACGGCGTCGGTTCGGTCAGCAGCCGCACATGGCCCGCCGACCAGTCGACCTTGGTGGTCGGGGCGTCCACGTGCAGCGTCTTCGGCAGCAGGCCGTGGCGGATCGCCAGCACCATCTTGATCACGCCGCCCACACCGGCGGCGGCCTGCGAGTGCCCGATATTGGACTTCAGCGAGCCGAGCCAGAGGGGCCGGTCGGCGTCGTGTTCCCGGCCGTAGGTGGCCAGCAGGGCCTGGGCTTCGATGGGGTCGCCCAGGGTGGTGCCGGTGCCGTGCGCCTCGACGGCGTCCACGTCGGCCGCGGTGATGCCCGCGTTGCTCAGCGCCTGCTGGATGACCCGCCGCTGCGAGGGCCCGTTGGGCGCGGTCAGGCCGTTGGACGCGCCGTCCTGATTCACCGCGGAGCCCGTGATCACCGCCAGCACCGGGTGCCCGTTGCGGCGGGCGTCGGACAGCCGCTCCAGCACCAGCACACCGGCGCCCTCGGCCCAGCCGAGACCGTCGGCGGCATCGGCGAACGCCTTGCTGCGCCCGTCGCGCGCCATGCCGCGCTGCTTGCTGAATTCCACCAGGGTCTCCGGCGACCCCATCACCGCGACACCACCGGCCAGCGCCAGGTCCGATTCGCCCGCCCGCAGCGACTGCGCGGCGGCGTGCAGCGCGACCAGCGACGAGGAGCAGGCGGTGTCGACGGTGACCGACGGCCCCTCCAGGCCCAGCACATAGGAGATGCGCCCGGAGGCGACCGCGCCGGAGTTCGCGTTGGCCGGATAGTCGTGGTACATCATGCCGACGTAGACGCCGGTCCGGCTGCCGCGCAGCGAGGCGGGTGCCACCCCGGCGCGTTCCAGTGCCTCCCACGAGGTTTCGAGCAGCAGGAACTGCTGCGGGTCCATCGTCGAGGCCTCGTTCGGGCTGATCCCGAAGAAGCCGGGGTCGAATTCGCCCGCCGAGTGCAGGAATCCGCCCTCGCGGGTGTAGATGCTGTTGGGCGCCTCCCCGGTCGGGTCGTAGAGGCGATCGGCGTCCCAGCCACGGTTGACCGGCAGCTCCGACACCGCGTCGACGCCCTCGGCGACCAGCCGCCACAGATCCTCGGGCGAGCCGACCCCGCCCGGATACCGGCACGCCATCCCGACGATCGCGATCGGCTCCCGCTGGGCGGCGTCGAGCTGACGGTTGCGGGTGCGCAGCCGCTCGGTCTCCTTGAGCGAGCTGCGGAGCGCCTCGGTGAGCTTCTGGATTTTGGCGTCGGGCTGGGTCATGCGTCTATCGCTTCCTGCGGTCGCCGGAACACTCCGGCGAAATGTCTATCGGGAGGCTGTCTTTCGATGCGGTTACATCTCGGTCAGTCCTCCGAGTGGAAGGCCAGCTCGATCAGATCGTCGAGGTCGAGATCGTCGATCGCGTCGGCCGGGTCGGCCGGGTCGTCGCCGCCGGGGTCGTCCGGTCCCTGCGTCAGCTGGAGCAGGGCGTCGAGCAGGCCCGCCTCGCGCAGCCGCGCGAGCGGGATGGTCTGCAGGGCGCGGCGGATCTCGTCGTCCGGCTGGTCGGCCCCGGGGTCAGCGGCCGGGTGGTCGGTGAGTTCCGCGTGCAGATACTCGGCCAGCGCGGCCGGAGTCGGATAGTCGAAGACCAGCGTGGCGGGCAGCGCCAGACCGGTCGCGGCTTGCACGCTGTTGCGGAATTCGAGCGCGGTGATCGAATCGAAACCCAGATCGCTGAACGCCTTGTCGGGATCGATCACGGTCCCGTTCCGGTGCCCGAGGGTCGCCGCGCCCCGATCACGCACGAGCTCGACCAGCACCCCGAGCCGTTCCCCGGCCGGAGTGCCCGCCAGGCGGGCGCGCAGCGCGGCGGCCGTGCCGTCGGCCGCCTTGCGGCGTGGCGTGGTGAGCCCGGCCAGCAGCGCGGGCGCGAAGCCCGCGTCGCGCATGACGTCGAGGTTCATCCTGGCCAGGATCGGCGCCGCGATGTCGAGCTGGGCCGCGGCGTCGAAGAGCGCGAGACCGTGGGCCCGCGACAGCGGCAGCATGCCGGTGCGGGTCATCCGGAGCCGGTCTACGTCGCCGAGTTCCCCGGCCATGCCGCCGTCCCACAGACCCCAGGCCAGCGACTGCCCCGGCAGCCCCGCCGCCCTGCGCCGGGCGGCGAGCGCGTCCAGGCAGGCATTGGCGGCCGCGTAGTTGCCCTGGCCGGTATTACCGAAAGCGCCCGCTGCCGAACTGAACAGCACGAACGCCCGCAGCGGCAGGCCCGCGGTCAGCTCGTCCAGGTGCAGGGCCGCATCGACCTTGGGGCCGAGGACCGTGTCCAGCCGGTCCGGGGTCAGCGAGGCGATGGCGCCGTCGTCGAGCACGCCGGCCAGGTGGTACACCCCGGCCAGCGGATGCCCGGCCGGGATGTCGGCGAGCACGCGGGACAGCGCGTCCCGATCGGCGACATCGCAGGCGGCGAAGTGCACCTCGGCACCGGATTCGGCCAGCTCCGCCCGCAATTCGGCGGCGCCGGGCGCGGTTTCGCCCCGCCTGCTCAGCAGCAGCAGCCGCCGGACGCCGTGCGTGGCGACCAGGTGCCGGGCGAACATTCCGCCGAGCAGACCACCGGCGCCGGTGATCAGCACGGTCGCCGCCGGGTCGTAGGCCGGGGCCTGCACGGAACCGAGGGCGGTGGTGGCGATCCGGCGCAGTCGCGCGGCATGCACCGTCGCGCCGCGCACGGCGACCTGCGGTTCACCGGTTGCGAGGATGCCGCCGAGCAGCGGGCCGGGGTCGGTGTCGCTGTCGACCAGGACGATCCGGCCCTGGCTCTCGGACTGCGCGGCCCGCACCAGGCCGCCGACGGCGGCGCCCGCCAGGTCGACGCGGTCGGTGTCGGCGACGGCGGCGGCACCGGTGGTGCGCACGACGAGGACCGAGTCGGCGAATCGCGCGTCGGCCAGCCAGGACTGCACCGCGCGCAGCACCCGATGGGTCGCGGCCCGCACCGTGGCGGGATCGTCGCCCGCCGGGCAGTCCAGGATCACGGCGGGCGGGACGGTCGCGCCGAGCCGTTCCCACGACACCGTCTCGATCGTGTTCTCCGCCACCGTGATCGGCGTCCAGCCGACATCGAACAGCGCGGACCCGACGACGGAGGCACCGGCGACGAGTTGCGCCGGGTCCATCGGCCGGGACGCGAGCCTGCGCACCGTGGCGACGGGCGCACCCGACGGGTCGGCGAGGTCGAGCACCACACTGTGGTCGCCGACCCGGGTCATCCGCACCCGCAGCGCGGTGGCACCCGCGGCGTGCACGGTGACACCGGACCAGTCGAACGGCAACGCGAGAGCCGCTCCCGCCGTAGGCAATTCCCCGGCGAGCAGCAGCGCGTGCAGCGCCGAGTCGAACAGGGCGGGGTGGAGGCCGAACCCGTCGGCGAGCCGGGGTTCGGGCAGGGCGACCTCGGCGAACACCTCGTCGCCACGGAGCCACGCCGCCCGCAGGCCCTGGAAGACCGGGCCGTAGCCGTAGCCTGCCGCGCGCAGTCCGTCGTAGCCGTCGTCGATCGGCAGCGGCCGCGCGCCCGCGGGCGGCCACGCGGCGAGGTCGGCACCGGGCGTGGCCGGGTCCGTGCCGACGGTGCCTTCGGCGTTCAGGGTCCACACCGTGTCGCCGTCGTCCGGGCTGGAGTAGATCCGGATCGGGCGACGGCCGGTGTCGTCCCGGTCGCCGACGACGACGCGCAGCGCCGCGCCACCGGATTCCGGCAGCACCAGCGGTGCCCGCAGCACCAGCTCGTCCAGGGTCGTGCCGCCGACCCGGTCGGCGGCGTGCAGGGCGAGTTCGACCAGGCCGGTCCCGGGGAACAGCACGGCGTCGTGCACCCGGTGATCGGCCAGCCACGGCTGGGTGGCGGTCGACAGGCGGCCGGTGAGCAGCACCGTGTCGGAGTCCGGCTGGGCGATCACCGCCGAGATCAGCGGATGCCCGGTGGACACCAGGCCCATCGATCGTGCGTCACCACCGCCGGTCGACCCTTCGGTCAGCCAGTACCGATGGCGCTGGAAGGCGTAGGTGGGCAGCTCGACCCGGCGCGCGCCGGTCCCGGTGTACAGGCGGGCCCAGTCCACCGTCGTGCCCGTCACGAACAGCCGGGCGAGGCCGGTCAGCAGGGTCGCGGGCGTCCCGTCGCCGCGCACGGTCAGCGCGACCGCCGTCGCGGTGTCGAGGGTCTGGGCGACCATCGGTGTGAGGGCGGCGTCGGGCCCGACCTCGGCGAAGCGGCTCACCCCGAGCGTGGCCATGGTGGTCACCGCGTCGGCGAAGCGCACGGTGTCGCGCACCTGACGCACCCAGTAGGCGGGATCGGTCATCTCGTCGGTGACCCTGGCGCCGGTCACCGTGGAGACCAGCGTCAGCGCGGGCTTGCCGAAGCTCAACCCCGCGACGACAGCGCCGAATTCGTCCAGCATCGGTTCCATCAGCGCCGAGTGGAAGGCGTGCGACACCGTGAGCCGGTGGGTGCGCCACCCCTGCTCGACGCAGCGTTCGACCACGGCGGCGACCTCGGCGTCACCGCCGGACAGCACCACCGAGGCCGGTCCGTTGACCGCCGCGATCGACACCTTCGCATCGAGCCGCGCGGCCACGTCCAGCACCTCGGCCTCCGCCGCGCCGACAGCCACCATGGCGCCACCGGCGGGCAGCGCCTGCATCAACCGGCCCCGCGCCGCGACCAGCACACACGCGTCGTCGAGCGACAGCACGCCTGCCACATGGGCGGCCGCGATCTCACCGATCGAGTGCCCGGCCACCACCTCGGCCCGCACGCCCCACGATTCGAGCAGCCGGAACAGCGCCACCTCGAAGGCGAACACGCCCGCCTGGGTGAACACCGTCCTGGCGAGCAGATCTCCGTCACCGAGGGCGGTCGCCAGCGAATCAGGCTGTCCCAGTCTCGGTTCCAGCCGGTCGACGATGCCGTCGAAGTGCTCCGCGAAGACCGGGTAGGCCGCGCGCAGCCCGGTGGCCATGTCCGCCCACTGCGCGCCTTGGCCGGAGAAGACGAAGCCCGTCGAACCATTTATCACCTTGCCGTGCACCATGTTCGGCGTCTCGGTGCCGTCGGCCAGTGCCTGTAGCTCCGACCGGTCGCCGGTCAGGACGACAGCCCGGTGCTCGAAGACGCTCCGCGTCGAGGCCAGCGAGAAGCCGAGATCGATCGGGTCGAGGTCGCCGACCCGGGCCGCCAGCAGTGCGGCCTGATCGGCCAGCGCCGCGCCGCTGCGGGCGGACAGCACCCACGGAGTCGACTCGCCGAGCGGTGCGACCGGGGTGGGCGAATCCGCCACCGGCGGTCCCTGTTCCACGATGACGTGGGCGTTCGTCCCACTGATGCCGAACGAGGAAACACCCGCACGCCGCGGCCGATCCACCTCCGGCCACGCGACCGATTCCGTCAGCAGACGGACATGACCCTCGGACCAATCCACCTTCGTACTGGGCTGATCCGCGTGCAGGGTGCGCGGCAGCACCCCGTGCCGCATCGCCATGATCATCTTGATCACGCCACCCACACCGGCCGCCGCCTGCGCATGACCGATATTGGATTTCAGCGAACCCAGCCACAGCGGACGATCGTCGGCGCGATCCTGGCCATAGGTCGCCAGCAGGGCCTGCGCTTCGATCGGATCACCCAAAGTCGTTCCGGTGCCGTGCGCTTCGACCGCGTCGACCTCCACCGCAGGCACCCCCGCATTGGCGAGCGCCTGGCGAATCACTCGTTGCTGCGACGGACCATTGGGTGCCGTGAACCCGTTGGACGCACCGTCCTGATTCACCGCCGACCCCGCCAGCACCGCCAGCACCTGATGACCGTTGCGGCGGGCATCGGAGAGCCGTTCCAGCACCAGCACACCCGCGCCCTCGGACCAGCCGACGCCATCGGCACTGTCGGAGAACGATTTACACCGTCCGTCGGGCGAGAGCCCGCGCTGACGACCGAATTCGAGGAACATGTCCGGCGTCGCCATCACGGCCACACCACCGGCCAGGGCGAGTTCGCACTCCCCCGAGCGCAGCGATTGCGCGGCCAGATGCAGCGCCACCAGCGACGACGAGCACGCCGTGTCCACCGTGACCGACGGACCCTCGAGCCCGAACACATACGACACCCGGCCGGAGACCAGGCTGCCCGCGGCGCTGCTGCCGGTCCCGGAGCCCTGCGCGTAGTCGTGGTACATCACGCCGGTGAACACACCGGTCGAACTTCCGCGCAGCACCGCCGGATCCAGACCGGCCCGTTCGAGCGCCTCCCAGGAGACCTCGAGCAGCACGCGCTGCTGCGGGTCCATGACGGTCGCCTCGTTCGGGCTGATCCCGAAGAAGTCCGCGTCGAACTCGGCGGCCTCGTAGAGGAATCCGCCGCGCCGGGTGTAGGTCTTGCCCGCCCTGCCGGGTTCGGGATCGTAGATGCCGTCCAGGTCCCAGCCGCGATCGCGCGGCATGTCCCCCGTGGTGTCCCCACCCGAGGTCACCAGCTGCCACAGGTCCTCCGGCGAGGCGACACCGCCCGGGTAGCGGCAGCTCATGGCCACCACCGCGATCGGATCGTCGTCGGCGCGGACCCGGCCGACCACCCGCTGCTCGGTCGTCACCGTGCCGGTGAGCTGGGAATCGAGGAACTCCGCGACGATCCCCGGGGTGGGGTAGTCGAAGATGAGGGTGGCGGGCAGGTGCAGGCCGGTCGCGGTGTTGAGCTTGTTGCGGAACTCCACGGCGCCGAGCGAGTCGAAGCCGAGCTGCTGGAACGGCCGATCGGCGACGACGGCGTCGGCCGAGGCATGGCCGAGGATGTCGGCGGCCACCGTCCGGACCAGTTCGAGCAGCGCGCCGCCGCGATCGGTGTCGGACAGCCCGGCCAGCTTGCGCAGGAACGCCTGGCCCGCGGCTGTCCGAGTGGGACGACGCGCCGGTGCGGGGGCGATCGCGAGCAGCAGCGCGGGGATCTGCTCGCCGCGGGTCCGCAGCACGGCCGGGTCGACCCGCAGCGGCACCAGCTGGGCCGCGTCGGTGGCGATGGCCGCGTCGAACAGCGCCAGCCCCTCCGCCTCGGTCAGCGGCGGGAAGCCCTGCCTGCGCATCCGGTCGAAGTCGGCTTCGGACAGGTCGGTGCCCAGGCCGGTGGCCCGCGCCCACATGCCGTAGTCGAGCGCGGTCGCCGGCAGTCCGAGCCGGTGCCGGTGCGCGGCGAGGGCGTCGAGGAAGACATTGGCCGCCGCGTAGTTCGCCTGCCCGGCGGGCAGGACCAGGCCACCCGCCGAGGACACCAGGACGAACAGCGACAGCGCGGACGCCGCGGTGAGTTCGTGCAGATGCCAGGCGGCGTCGGCCTTCGGCCGCAAGACCCGCTCGATCCGCTCCGGGGTGAGCGCCTCGATCAGCCCGTTGTCGGCGGTGCCCGCCGCGTGCACCACACCGACCAGCGGATGCTCGGCGGGCACGGTGGCGAGCAGGGCGGCCAGCGCGGCGCGATCGGACACATCGCACGCGGCGATGGTCACCTCGGCGCCGAGTTCGGCCAGCTCGGAACGCAATTCGGCCGCACCGGTCGCGGCCGCACCGCTACGGGAGGTCAGCAGCAGCCGACGGACGCCGTGCGCGGTCACCAGGTGCCGCGCGAACACCGCGCCCAAACCGCCGGTGCCACCGGTGATCAGGACCGTACCGGTGTCGATCGACCGCGCGACCGTGCCGGGAGTGGCCCTGGTCAGACGCGGGACGAGCAGGGTGTCGTCGCGCAGCGCCGCCTCGGGTTCCCCGGCGGCCACGGCCGACGCGATCCGAACCGGATCGGGCTCGGTGTCCAGATCGAGGAGCTGGAGGCGGCCCGGGTGCTCGGCCTGCGCGGCACGCAGCAGCCCCCAAATCGGCGCCTGTGCCAGGTTGATCTCGTCGGCGTGCACCGCGCGCGAGGTGAGCACGACCAAACGCGCGCCGTCCCACCGTGGATCGGCCAGCCATCGCTGCACCGAGCCGAGGACGTCGGCGAGTACGTCGCGGGCCGCCTCCGGCGCCGTGCCCGGATGATCCGGCGCGACGAGCACGACGACCTCGGGGATCACCGGTTCCGGGGTCGCGTCGAGGTCGGCGACCAGGGCCGCGAGATCCGCGTAGCCTGGCACCTCACCCGGGGCACCCACCAGCGCGAGGCGGACCGGCTCGCCCACCGCTGCCACGGGCACCCAGTCGACCGCGAACAGCGACTCCGAGATCCGGTCCGCGCCCAGCCGTTCGGCCGAGACGGGCCGCGAGACCAGCGCGCCCACCGACATGACCGGCTGCCCCTGGTCATCGGCGAGCTGGAGGGCATACCTGGTGCCGTCCAGCACGATCCGGACGCGCACGGCGGCGGCGCCCGCCGCGTGCACGACGACCTGGTTCCAGGTGAACGGCAGCGCCGGGAAGCCGTCGACGCCACCACGCAGCCCGTGGACGATCCCGGCGTGCAGGGCCGAATCGAACAGCGCGGGATGGATGCCGAAGCCCTCGGCGTCGCGCGGATCGGGCAGCGCCACTTCGGCGAACAGTTCGTCGCCACGCTGCCAGGCCGCCTGCAGACCCTGGAAGAACGGGCCGTATCCGTACCCGATATCGAGCAATTCGTCGTAGGCGCTGTCGACGTCGATCGGCTCGGCTCCGGCCGGTGGCCAGGCGGTCAGCTCGAAGTCGGCGGTGGTCGCGGTCGGCGCCAGCACGCCTTCGGCGTGCAGGGCCCAGGGACCGTCGGCGGTCTGCTGGGAGTGCACGCCGAGCCGCCGGCGTCCGGCGTCATCGGGGGCGGCCACCACGACCTGCACCGCGACGCTGCCTTCGGACGGCACCGTCAGCGGCGTGTGCAGGACGAGCTCGTCCACCATCGGGCAGCCGAGCAGACCGCCGACATACCCGGCCAGTTCCACGAATCCGGTGCCCGGCAGCAGCACCACACCGAGCACGCTGTGATCGGCCAACCACGGCACGGTGTCCACGGACCAGCGGCCGGTGAAGCTGACCCCACCCGACTCCGGGTGCGGGACAACGGCGCCGAGCAGCGGATGGTCGACCGCGTCGAGGCCGACCGCGGTGACGCCGCCCAGCTCGGCACCGAGCCACGACTTCGCCAGCGCCTGCTTGGCGTCGAGCCAGAACCGCTCGTGCTGGAAGGCGTAGGTGGGCAGGTCGACGCGCCGCGCGCCGGGGAACAGCCCGGTCCAGGCCACGGCCGCGCCCGCGACGAACAGGCCCGCGACGCCGGTCAGCACCGACGACGCGTCGGCCCGGTCGCGACGAGCCAGCGCCACCACGGTCGCGGCGGGATCGTCGATGACCTGGGTGATCATCGGAGTGAGGACAGCGTCGGGTCCCACCTCGGCGAACCTGGTCACGCCCAGCTCGGCCATGGTGGCGACCGCGTCGGCGAACCGCACCGTCGCCCTGACCTGCTCGACCCAGTAGGCCGGGTCCGACAGCTCGTCCTCGACCCGGCGTCCGGTGACCGTCGACACGAGGTCGATACTCGGCCGCGCGAAGGTCAATTCGGCCACCACCGTGGCGAATTCGGCCAGCATCGGTTCCATCAGCGCCGAATGGAAGGCGTGCGAAACCCGCAAACGATGTGTCCGCCAGCCGTTCTCGGCACACGCCTCGGCGACGGCCGTGACGGCGTCCTCGGGACCGGACAGCACCACCGCCGCAGGGGCGTTGACCGCGGCGATCGACACCGCGTCGCCCAGCAGCGGCAGCACCTCGGCTTCCGGCGCACCCACCGCGACCATCGCGCCACCCGCGGGCAGCGCCTGCATCAACCGGCCGCGCGCCGCCACCAGGGCACACGCGTCACCCAGCGACAGCACCCCCGCGACATGAGCGGCGGCCACCTCACCGATCGAATGACCGGCCACCACGTCCGGACGCAGACCCCAGGATTCGAGCAGCCGGAACAGCGCCACCTCGAAGGCGAACAGGCCCGCCTGCGCGAACACCGTCCGGTTGATCGAGTCCGGGGCCGAGAGCGCCTCGCCCAGCGACACCGGCTGCGCCAGAAGCGGCTCCAGCCCGGCCACGATCTCGTCGAAGGCCCCGGCGAACAGCGGATAGGTGGCGCGCAGCTCGGCCGCCATACCCGCCCACTGCGCGCCCTGACCGGAGAACACCAAGCCGGTCGTGCCCGCCACCGCCCGGCCGGTCACCACCCCGGGTACCGCCGAACCAGCGGCCAGCGCCGCGATTCCCGCGCGCAGGCGATCCGGGTCGTCGGCCAGGACCACGGCGCGGTGCTCGAAGACACCGCGCGTAGATACCAGCGAGAATCCGACATCCCGTGACTCGAGAGCGAATTCGCCGAGGTGCGTGCCCAGCCGGGCCGCTTGGGCGGCGAGGGCATCGTCACTGCGCGCCGACAACACCCACGGAAGCAGTCCCGTGTCGCCATCCGTCGGCGTCGAATCCGCTACCGGGGGCGCCTGTTCCACGATGACGTGCGCGTTCGTACCACTGATCCCGAACGAGGACACCCCGGCGCGACGCGGCCGATCGGCCTCCGGCCACGCGACGGCCTCGGTCAGCAAGCGGAGGTGTCCCGCGGACCAATCCACCTTGGTACTGGGCTGATCCACGTGCAGGGTGCGGGGCAGCACGCCGTGGTGCATGGCCATGACCATCTTGATCACGCCACCCACACCGGCGGCGGCTTGCGCGTGCCCGATATTGGATTTCAGCGAACCCAGCCACAGCGGACGATCCTCGGCACGGTCCTGGCCATAGGTCGCCAGCAGGGCCTGCGCCTCGATCGGATCACCCAAAGTCGTTCCGGTACCGTGCGCTTCGACCGCGTCGACCTCGACCGGTGAAACCCCGGCATTGGCCAGCGCCTGACGGATCACCCGGCGCTGCGACGGACCGTTCGGCGCGGTCAGACCGTTCGACGCGCCGTCCTGGTTGACCGCCGAACCGGCGACGACCGCCAGCACCCGATGACCGTTGCGCTGGGCGTCGGACAACCGTTCCAGCACGAGCACGCCGACGCCCTCGGACCAGGCGACACCGTCGGCGGCATCGGCGAAGGACTTGCTGCGCCCGTCCGGCGCCAGCCCACGCTGACGGCTGAACTCCACGAAGGTCTCCGGGGTCGCCATCACGGCCACACCACCGGCCAGCGCCAGATCGCTCTCCCCCGACCGCAGCGACTGCGCGGCCAGGTGCAGGGCGACCAGCGACGACGAGCACGCGGTGTCGACGGTGACCGACGGCCCCTCCAGCCCGAATACATAGGACACCCGGCCGGAGGCGATGGAACCGGAGTTCGCGTTCACCGGATAGTCGTGATACATCATGCCGGTGAAGACGCCGGTCGCGGTGCCGCGCAGGGTCGCCGGATCGACACCGGCCCGCTCGAAGGCCTCCCACGAGCTCTCCAGCAGCAGGAACTGCTGCGGGTCCATCGCGGCCGCCTCGTTGGGGCTGATGCCGAAGAACGCGGGGTCGAAAGCGCCCGCGTCGTGCAGGAATCCGCCCTCGCGCGTGTAGGTGGTGTTCGGTTTCTCGCCGGTGGGGTCGTAGATCCGCGCGGTATCCCAGCCGCGGTTCACCGGGAACTCCGAGGCCGCGTCGACACCGTCGGCGACCAGCCGCCACAGGTCCTCGGGCGTGCCGACCCCGCCCGGATACCGGCAGGCCATGCCGACGATCGCGATCGGATCGCCGTCGACCGCCCGGCCCGCCGTGACATCGATATCGGTTGTCGTGCCGAGGAACTCGTCGGCCAGGTGCTCGGCCAGCGCCTGCGGTGTCGGATAGTCGAAGACGACCGTGGCGGGCAGGGCGAGACCGGTGACGGTCTTGAGCCGGTTGCGCAGCTCGACCGCGCTCAGCGAATCGAAGCCGAGATCCTGGAAGGCGCGAGCGGGATCGATCGCGGACACGCTGTCGTGCCCGAGCACATCCGCGATGTGGGTGCGCACGGTGTCGAGCACCAACTGCCGCCTGCGGTCGGCGTCCGCGCCAGCGAGCCGAATCCGCAAGTCCGACACCACTGTCGAGGCGGCGGTCCGGCGGGTCGCGGGCGCCAGGTCACGCAGCAGTGGCGGCAGTAGTCCGGCCTCGGCCTGGGCCCGGATCGCGGCGGTGTCGAGGACGGCGATCACGGCGTGCGGGGTGCCGTGGGCGAGGGCCGCGTCCCATCCGGCGAGCGCCTGGTCGTCCGGCATGGCGGTGAATCCGGTGCGGCTCATCCTGGCCACATCGGTATCACCGAGTTGTCCGGACATCCCGCTGGAGCGAGCCCACAGACCCCACGCGAGCGACTGACCCGCCAGCCCGGTGGCTCGGCGATGCGCCACGAGCGCGTCGAGGAAGGTGTTGGCGGCGGCGTAGTTGCCCTGCCCGGGGCCACCGACGGTGCCCGACGCCGAGGAGAACACCACGAATGCCGACAGATCCAGGTGGGCGGTCGCCTGGTGCAGATACCAGGCGGCATCGGCCTTCGGCGCCAGGACGTTGTCGATCCGCTCGGGGGTCAACGAGCCGATGACCCCGTCGTCGAGCACACCGGCGGCATGGATCACCCCGGTCAACGGCGATTGCTCGGGCACCTCGGCCAGCAGCGCGGTCACCGCGGCGGCATCGGTGACGTCAGCCGCGACCACCCGCACCCGCGCACCGGACTCGGCCAGTTCGGCGACCAGCGCGTCCACGCCTTCGGCCCGCGGACCCCGGCGACTCACCAGCAGCAGCGACCGCACCCCGTACCCGGCCACGAGGTGCCGAGCGATCACCCCACCCAGACCACCGGTGCCACCCGTGATCAGGACAGTCCCGTCCCCGAAGCCCGCGACTGCGGTCGATTCGGTGACCGCTGCGTCAGCTCCGGGAGCCGCAGCACCCGTGCTGGCAGCGGCAGCATCCGCACCAGTACCCGCAGCGCCCGCACCCGAAGTGGCAACCTCCGCGAGGCCTGCCGTAGCCCCCGTGCGGCTGTCCGGGCGAGTAAGGCGGGCGGTGTGAATGACACCGTCGCGGACGAGGACCTGCGGTTCGCCGACGGCCAGAACGATGGCCGCCAGGCTCGGGTCGACGGCGGTGTCGGTGTCGACCAGGACGATGCGGCCCGGGTCCTCGGATTGGGCGGAACGCACCAGGCCCCAGACGGCGGCACCGGGGAGGTCGTCGCCGGGGAGCGCGACCGCGCCCCGGGTGGCGATGAGCAGGGTGCTGGTGGCGAAACGCTCCCGCGCCAGCCACTGCTGGATCACGGAGAGAACGCGGGTGACCTCGGCATGGGTGGTGGCCACCACGTCCGGGTCGGTGGTCGCGGACCAGCCGGACCCGGCCTCGACGACGACCACCGGCGGTACCGAGGACTCCGCGTCCAGGTCGTCCCATCGGCCGAGAGCCGGGAGCGCCGTGGCGGGCTCGGTCGTCACCGGCGACCAGGTCAGCGCGAACAGCGGCGCGGCAGGCTTCGCCACGCCGGCGGTGAGCTGGTCGAGTGGCGTCCGCCGGGTCGTCAGCGTGCCCGACAGCACCGGTCGGCCCTGGTCGTCGGTCGCGGTGCAGGCGACCGATGACCCCGTCGACACCAGCCGCACGCGCAGGACGGACGCTCCGGCGGCGTGCAGCGCGACTGACTCCCAGGAGAAGGGCAGCACCACCTGTCCGGCCGGGATGGTGAACGGTGACTCCGGCGCGCCGTCCAGCACACCGGCGAGCAGACCGGCCTGCATGGCCGCGTCCAGCAGGGCCGGGTGGATACCGAATCCTTCGGCCCGGACACCGGTTTCGGTGTCGAGCGCGACCTCGGCGAACACCTCGGCGCCGCGTCGCCACAGCGCTCGGACACCCTGGAAGGCGGGTCCGTAGTCGTAGCCGCGGGCCAGCAGCGCCGTGTAGGCGGCCGCGACATCGATGCCGGGCGCGGCGGGCGGCCAGGTCTGCGGGGCGGCGTCGAGCGCCGCGGACTCCCCGGCGAGCAGACCGCGCGCGTGCAGCAGCCACTGTCCGTCGCGGTCGTGTTCGCCGCGCGAGTAGATCGCGACCGACCGGCGCAGCGCGTCGTCGTCGGTCCCGCCGACCACCACCTGGATCTGCGTCCCACCCGCGGCGGGCAGGAGCAGCGGTGCCTGCAAGGTCAATTCCTCGACCACCGGATACCCGGCCTCGGCACCCGCGCGCAACGCCAGCTCGACGAACCCGGTGCCCGGCAGCAGGACCGCACCCGCGACCATGTGGTCGGCCAGCCAGGGCTGGGTCGCGACCGACAGCCGTCCCGTCAGCAGGACACCGCCGGACTCCGGTTCCGACACCACCGCACCCAGCAGCGGATGCCGCGCCGCGCCCAGCCCGGCCCACTCGACATCGGCGGCGCCGACGGAGGTCTCGAGCCAGTAGCGACGGCGCTGGAAGGCGTAGGTGGGCAGCGACACCCGGGCGACCGGCCGCGACGCGAAGAACGCCGCCCAGTCGACCTCCACGCCGACTACCTCGGCGGCGACAACGCACCGCACGAACTGCTCGACCTCGGCCTGCCCGCGCCGCGCGCCCGCGACCACCAGCGACTGCGCCTCGATCTCGTCCGGCAGGCACTGCCGCGTCATCGCGGACAACACCGCGTCCGGGCCGATCTCGACGAACCGGCGCACACCCGAGGCCACGAGCGTGTCCACGCCACGGGCGAACCGCACGGCCTCCCGGACCTGCCGCACCCAGTAGGCGGGGTCGAGCAGCTCGTCGCCCGCGAGTTCACCGGACAGGTTCGAGACCAGCGGGAGCTGGGGTCGCTGGTAGGTCACTTCCCTGGCGACGGAATCGAACTCGGCCAGCATCGCGTCCATCCGGTGCGAGTGGAACGCGTGCGACACCGTCAACCGCGAGGTCTTGCGGCCACGTTCGGCGAACAGCCGCTCCAGCGCCGTGACCGCGTCCTCGTCACCGGAAACCACCACGGAGGTCGGCGAATTCACCGCGGCGATAGACACCGAGCCTGAGTGCGCCGCGAGCGCCTCGGTGACCTCGGCCTCGCTCGCCGCGACCGCCAGCATCGCGCCGCCTTCGGGCAGCCGCCCCATGAGGCGGCCACGCGCGGCCACCAGTCGGCACGCGTCCGGCAGCGACCACACGCCGGCCAGATAGGCGGCGGCCAGCTCACCGATCGAATGACCGAGCAGGACATCCGCTGTCACACCGAACGATTCCCACAGCCGGTACTGCGCGACCTCGTAGGCGAACAGGGCGGGCTGGGTGTACTCCGTGCGATGCAGCGCGGCGTCGGCGCCGTCGACCATCAGCTGCCGCAGCGAGATTCCCAGCAGCGGGTCGAACTGCGCGCAGACTTCGTCCAGCGCGGCCGCGAACACCGGGAACGCCGCGGACAGCGCGCGTCCCATGCCGTGCTGCTGCGCGCCCTGGCCGGTGCACAGGAACGCGGTCTTGCGCAGCACCGCCTGGCCCGTGGTCACCCCACCGGCGGGCGACGACTCCGCCAGGGCGGTCAGCCCGGCGAGCAGTCCGTCCCGGTCGGCGGCCACGAACGCACCGCGCCACTCCAGCCGGGCACGCGTGGTCGACAACGAATAGCCGATGTCGTCGACGCCCAGTTCGGGGTGGTCGGTCACCCACCGCAGCACCTTGGCGGCCTGATCTCGCAGGCCCGCTTCGGTTTTCGCGGAGACCAGCACCGGGGTGACGCCGAGCGCAACGGCCGGTGGCGCGTCGTCGTCCTCCGGTGCGGCGGCCTCGACCGCGGCCGGGGCTTCCTCGAGAATGACGTGGGTGTTGGTGCCGCTGGCGCCGAACGAGGACACACCGGCCCGGCGCACCCGCTCGCCCGCGGGCCACGGCTCCGCCTCGGTGAGCACCCGCACGGTGCCCGCCGACCAGTCCACATGCGGGGTCGGGGCGTCGACATGCAGTGTCGCGGGCAGTGTTTCGTGGCGCATCGCCTGCACCATCTTGATCACACCGCCGACGCCCGCCGCGGCGGAGGTGTGACCGATGTTCGACTTGAGCGAGCCGATGCGCAGCGGGGCACCGGTGCGGTCCCGGCCATACGCGGCGATCAGGGCCTGGGCCTCGATCGGGTCGCCGAGGGTGGTGCCGGTGCCGTGCGCCTCGACGGCGTCGATATCGGCGGGCGTCAGACCGGCATTGGCCAGCGCCTGCGCGATCACCATCTCCTGCGAGGGACCGTTGGGCGCGGTCAGCCTGCTGCTGGCCCCGTCCTGGTTGACGGCCGTACCGCGCACCACCGCGAGGATCGGGTGGCCGTTGCGGCGCGCGTCCGAGAGACGCTCGACCACCAGCATGCCGAGACCCTCGGAGAAGCCGGTGCCGTTCGCCCCGGCCGCGAAGGCCTTGCACCGGGCATCCGGCGACAGCGCGCGCTGGCGGCCGAAGGCGATCAGCAGGGTGGGATCCGACATCACGGTCACGCCGCCGACCAGGGCGAGCGAGGTGTCACCCTGGCGCAACGCCTGGCAGGCGAGGTGCAGGGCGACCAGCGAGGACGAGCAGGCGGTGTCCACCGACAGCGCCGGACCCTTGAGGCCGAAGGTGAACGACACCCGCCCGGACAGCACACTGGCCGAAACACCCGGGTAGGCATGGCCTTCCGCCTCGGCCGTCAGTCCGGGCGAGCCGACGCGCGGCCCGTAGTCCTGATGGATCACGCCCGCGAACACCCCGGTGTCGCTGCCGCGCAACGACACCGGGTCGATGCACGCGTCCTCCAGTGCCTCCCAGGCGGCTTCCAGGAACAACCGCTGCTGCGGGTCCATCGCCTCGGCGGCGCGCGGCCCGATCCCGAAGAACCCCGCGTCGAAATCGCCTGCGGCATGCAGGAACCCGCCCTCGCGGGTGTAGATCGCGCCCGCCGCGTCGGGGTCGGGGTCGAACAGGCGCTCGAGGTCCCAGCCGCGGTCGGCCGGGAACGGGCCGACCGCGTCGGTGCCGGTCGCGACCAGATCCCACAGCTGGGCCGGGGTCTCGACGCCACCGGGATACCGGCAGCTCATGCCGACGATCGCGATCGGTTCGGCGGCCCGCTCCTCGAGCTGGTCGATGTGCTTCTTGGCGGCGCGGAGGTCTCCGGTGAGCTTGCGCAGATACCGGCTGAGTCGTTCCTCGTTGCTGGTGCCGGGGTTGCTCATGCTGGGCCAAACTCCTCGTCGATCAAATCCAAGAGCTCACTGCCGGAGGGCAGGTCGAGATCGTCGTACTCGCTGTCGGGCCAGCGGCCGGACAGGTAGGTGCGCAGGCGGTTGTTGACGCCGCGCAGGCCGGCGACGGTGTCGTCGTCATCGCCCGCGGTGGCGATGATGCGGTCGAGCAGCGACTCGAGCCGGGCGATGTCGTCGGGCGTCACCGCCGCGGTGGCCGGTGCGACGACGGTGGTCCGCGCCAGCAGGTAGTCGGCGAGGTCACCGGCGGTCGGGTAGTCGAACGCCAGGGTCGACGGCAGCGACAGGCCCGTCAGGGCCGACAGCCGGTTGCGGAACTCGACGGCACCGAGCGAGTCGAAGCCGAGTTCGTCGAAGCCGCGATCGGGGGCGATGTCGTCGGCCGAGCCGTAGCCGAGCACCGCGGCGACGGTGTCGCGCACCAGGTCCAGGACCAGACCGCGGCGCTTCGGCTCGGCCACGCCGTGCAGGCGCTCGCCGAGCGAGGGTTCGTTGCTCGGGGTCGCGGCCGCCCGGTCCCTGGTGCGGACGAAGCCGCGCAGGGCGCCGGGCACCGGGCCGGTGTGCGCTTCGAGGCGGAGCTTGTCGGTGTCCAGGTGGACCAGGGCCTGCACCGGGTCGGCGGTGGTCAGCGCGTCGTCGAACAGGCGCAGACCGTCGGCGCGGTCCAGCGGCGCGAGGCCGAGTCGCTCCATCCGGCTCAGGGCGAGCCGGTCCAGGGTGCCGGTCATGCCGATGTCTTGCTGCCACGGACCCCAGGCCAGCGACAGCGCGGGCAGTCCTTCGGCCCGGCGCCGGATCGCCAGCGCGTCCAGGAAGCTGTTCGCGGCGGCGTAGTTCGCCTGTCCGGCCGAGCCGAGCACGCCGGCGACCGAGGAGAACAGGACGAACGCGGACAGGTCGAGATCGCGGGTGAGCTCGTGCAGGTGCCAGGCCGCCTCGGCCTTCGGCGCGAACACCCGATCGACCTGCTCGGCGGTGAGGGCGTGGAAGGTGCTGTCCGCCAGCAGACCCGCGGTGTGCACGACGCCGGTCAGCGGATGCTCCGCCGGGACGTCGAGCAGCAGGTCGCGGACGGCGTCCCGGTCGGTGACATCGCACGCGGCGATCCGCACCTCGGCGCCGAGCCCGGTCAGCGCCTCGGCGAGTTCCGTCGCGCCGTCGGCGCTCGCGCCGCGCCGCGACACCAGCAGGAGCTGCCGCACGCCGTGGGTGGTCACCAGATGCCGGGCCAGCAGGGCACCCAATCCGCCGGTGCCGCCGGTGATCAGCACCGTGCCCCGGCCGAAGGCGACCGGGTCGGTGGCCGCTGTGGTCACCGGCTCGAGACGCGGGGACAGGACGCGGTCGCCGCGCACCGCCACCTGCGGCTCGCCGGTCGCGATGGCGGCCCGGATCGCTTCCGCCGACACGGGCGTCGCGTCGGCGTCGACCAGCACGATCCGTCCGGGGTACTCGGTCTGTGCGCTGCGGATCAGACCGGTGACCGCCGCCGCCGCGACATCCGGTGTCTCCTCGGGCAGTCCGGCCGCGCGCCGGGTGACCACGACCAGTCGCGACCGGGCGAACCGGTCGTCGGCCAGCCAGCCGCGCACCGTCGCCAGCGCGTCCTTCACCCGATCCCCTGGCGCCGACTCCTGGTGCGCTGCCGCGGCTTCGGACCAGACGACGAGGTCGGGCACCGAGCCCGCCGCCAGCGCCGCCAGATCCGGGTGGTGCTCGTCGATCCCGAGGACCGGGGCGGCGCCGAGGACGGCGGCGCTGCCCGCCTGCGCGAGTCCGTCCGGCGTGCCGACCGCCGTCCAGCGCACCCCGTAGCGGGCCGCGCGGCCACCGGCCAGATTGGCGCGGAACTGCTGGACGTCGTAGGAGCGCATGACCACTTCGTCGATGGAGACGACCGGGTTGCCGTCCTGGTCGACGGCCACGACCGTGATGGTCTCGCTGTCGCGCTGGATGGCCATCACCCGCAGCGACGTCACCTTCGCGGTGGTGTGGAAGCGGGTCGCGCCCCAGCGGAACAGCAACTTGCCCTCGGCCGGGTTGTTCGCTTCGTCGGACCAGATCAGGCAGACGAGTCCGGCGTGCATCACCATGTCGAACAGCGCCGGATGCAGCTGGAACCGGTCGGCGGGCACCTCCTGGCTCAGCGTGACCTCGGAGAAGATGGTGTCGCCGGTGCGCCACGCGCCATCGATGCCGTAGAAGGACGGTCCGTATTCCAGTCCGGCCACCCGGCCCACCTGGGCGGGAATCCAGGCGGGATCGACCGGTGCCGCGCCGACCGGCGGCCACGGCTCGGCGCGCAGCATCTCCATCAGCCCGATATCGGTGAGCTGATGACCGCTCAGCACGCCGCTGGCATTGCGCGTCCACTCGGTGTCGGCCGCGTCGGCGAGCCGGTAGTGGAAGGTGAACGACCGGCGCCCCGCGGCATCCGGTTCCCGGACCAGGACCTGGAGTTCCACCGCGCCCTCCGGGGGCGGGAGGATCGGCGACTCGAGGGTGAGCTCCTCGACCGCGCCGCACCCGATGCGCGCGCCGGCGACCAGCAGCATCTCCATGAGCGCGGCGCTCGGGACGAGTACGACGCCGTAGGTCATGTGGTCGGCGATCCAGGGGTGGGTGCGCAGCGACAAGCGGCCGCTGAACAGCCACTCGTCCCGGTCGGCCACCCGCACCACGTCGGTGAGCAGCGGATGTTCCGCCGAGGTCGCGCCGGTGCCGACCGGTGCGGCGTCGAGCCAGAACCGCCGGTGCTCGAAGGCGTAGGTGGGCAGGCCGACTCGCGCGACCCGGCCCGCGGCGAACAGCCCGGTCCAGTCCAGCGTCGCTCCGGCGGTGTGCGCGGTGGCGAGCATGGTCAGGAACTGGGCGACCTCGTCGTGGTCGCGGCGGGCGGCCGCGGCGACCGTGGATCGCTCCTCGATCTCGGCAGGCAGGGTCTGGCGCGTCATCGCCGCGAGCACCGCGTCGGGACCGATCTCCAGGAATCGGCGCACGCCCGAGGCCGCCAGGGTCTCGACACCCGGCGCGAACCGGACCGCGCCGCGTACCTGCGCGACCCAGTACGCCGGGGCGAGGATCTCGTCTCCGGCGAGCTCGCCGGAGACGTTGGACACCAGCGGAATTCGGGGAGCGTGATATGTGATGCCCGCCGCCACCGCTTCGAACTCGGCCAGCATCGGCTCCATCCGATGCGAGTGGAACGCGTGCGAGACGCGCAGCCTGCTGGTCTTGCGGCCCTGCTCGGCGAATCGCCGATCGAGCGCGTCGACGGCGTCCTCGTCACCGGAGATCACCACGGCGGTGGGCGCGTTCACCGCGGCCACCGACACCCGATCGGCGAATTCCGTGACGGCCGTGGCGACTTCGGCCTCGGTGGCGGCGACAGCCAGCATCGCGCCGCCTGCGGGCAGCGCGTCCATCAGCGCACCGCGCGCCGCGACCAGTCGGCAGGCGTCGTCGAGGGACCACACTCCCGCGATGTGCGCGGCGGCCAGTTCGCCGATGGAGTGGCCGATCACCAGATCCGGGACGAGCCCGAACGATTCCACCAACCGGTACAGCGCCACCTCGAAGGCGAACAGCGCGGGCTGGGTCAGCCGGGTGCGGTCCAGGATCCCGTCCGCCGCGACGCCCTGATCGTCGAGCAGGTGTCCGGTGACCATCGCCTGCTTCAGCGAACATCCCAGCAGCGGGTCGAACCGGGCGCACACCTCGTCGAGTGCCGACGCGAAGACCGGGAAGGCGTGCGCCAGCTCGGCACCCATCCCGACCCGCTGCGCGCCCTGACCGGTGAACAGGAACGCGGTCTTGCCGGAGCCCACCGTTCCGGACACCACGCCGGTCGACGGGGTCCCGGCGGCCAGCTTGCCCAACCGGTCCAGCAGGTCGTCCCGGTCGCCGCCGAGGACCGCCGCGCGGTATTCGTGCTGCGCGCGGCTCGTCGCGAGTGAGTACGCCACGTCGGCCGGGTCGGCGTCGGGGTGGTCGAGCAGCCAGGTCCGCAGGCGCGCCGCCTGGGCCGCGAGCGCGGTCCGGCTCTTGGCCGACACCAGCAGCGGCACCGTGCGCGGACCGTCGGCGGTCCGCTCCGCGACGACCGATCGGACGGCGGGCGCTTCCTCGAGGATGGCGTGCGCGTTGGTGCCGCTGACACCGAACGACGACACACCCGCCCGGCGCACCGGCCCGCCCGCGCGCCACGGTTCCGGCTCGGTCAGCAGGCGCACCGCCCCCGCCGACCAATCCACGTGCGGGGACGGCACTTCGGCGTGCAGGGTCGCGGGCAGGGTCTCGTGGCGCAGTGCCTGCACCATCTTGATCACGCCACCGACCCCGGCCGCCGCGACCGTGTGCCCGATATTCGATTTGATCGAGCCGATGCGCAGCGGTTCGCGCTCGCCCCGGTCCTGGCCGTAGGCGGCGATCAGCGCGTTGGCCTCGATGGGGTCACCCAGCGGGGTGCCGGTGCCGTGCGCTTCCACCGCGTCCACGTCGGCGGGGGTGAGTCCGGCGCTGGCCAGCGCCTGGGCGATCACCCGCTCCTGGGACGGGCCGTTCGGCGCGGTCAGCCCGTTGCTCGCGCCGTCCTGGTTGACGGCGGTGCCGCGCACCAGGGCCAGCACGTCGTGGCCGAGGCGGCGGGCGTCGGAGAGCCGTTCCAGCACCAGCACGCCGACGCCCTCGGCGAAGGCGACGCCGTCGGCCGCGTCCGAGAACGCCTTGCAGCGCCCGTCCGGCGAGAGGCCGCGCTGCCGGGCGAAGTCGACGTAGAGGTAGGGAGTCGCCGCGACGGTGACACCGCTGGCCAGCGCCAGCGAGCTCTCCCCCTGCCGCAGCGCCTGGCAGGCCAGGTGCAGGGACACCAGCGACGACGAGCACGCGGTGTCCACGGTGACCGCGGGACCTTCCAGCCCGAGGACGTAGGCCACGCGCCCGGAGATCACGCTGCTGGTCGTGCCGGTGAGCCGATAGCCCTCCAGGTCGCCGACAACGCGGTCGACGTAGCCCGAGGCGCCCGCGCCTGCGAACACACCGGTGTCACTGCCGCGCAACGAGACCGGGTCGATGCCCGCGTCCTCCAGCGCCTCCCACGACACCTCGAGCAGCAACCGCTGCTGCGGGTCCATCGCCGACGCCTCGCGCGGGCTGATCCCGAAGAAGCCGGGATCGAAATCGCCCGCGTCGTAGAGGAATCCGCCGCGGTTGGTGTACACGGTCCCCGGCTTGTCCGGGTCCGCGTCGAACAGGCGGGGCAGATCCCAGCTGCGGTCGGCAGGGAATTCGCCGGTAGCGTCGACCCCGGCGGCGACGAGATCCCAGAGCTGCTGCGGTGATTCGACACCGCCGGGGAACCGGCAGGCCATGCCGACGATCGCGATCGGCTCGTCGGCCCTGACCCGGCGCACGGTCTTGGTGACGGGCGCACCGGTCGCCGGGGTGACGCGGGACTGCACCAGCGTGGCCACCGCCGCCGGGGTCGGATGGTCGAACACCAGGGTCGATGGCAGTTGCAGGCCGGTGGCCTTGCCGAGGCGGTTGCGGAACTCCACGCCGCCGAGGGAGTCGAAGCCGATCTCGTCGAAGCGCTGGTCGGGCCGGATATCGCTACCCGACTCGTGGCCGAGCACCGCGGCGGCCTGGGCCAGCACCACGTCCAGGATCAGTTCGGCGCGACGGGCCTCGGGGACCTCGGCCAGCTGGGCACCGAGGGAGCCCACCGGCGCCGCGGTCGCCGCGTGCGCCGGGCGGGTCGAGCGGCGCACATAACCGCGCAGGACGGCGGGGACGGCCGCGGGATCGGTCTCCCGGCGCAGCGCGCCCGCGTCGAACACGGTCGGCGCCAGGCACGCCGCTGGGTGGGCGAGCGCCTCGTCGAACAGGCGCAGGCCGTCGGCGTTCGCGAGTGGGCTCGTGCCCAGTCGGTCCCAGCGGGCGAGGGCGGCGCGATCCAGGTCGCCGGTCATGCCGCTGCCCTGGTTCCACGGCCCCCAGGCCAGGGAGGTGGCGGCCAGCCCGGCGGTCCGGCGGCGCCGGGCGAGCGCGTCGAGGACGCCGTTGGCGGCGGCGTAGTTGCCCTGCCCGGCCGTGCCGAGCACGGTCGCGATCGAGGAGAACAGCACGAACGCCGACAGCGTCCGGTCCAGGGTCAGTTCGTGCAGATGCCAGGCGCCGTCGACCTTCGGGGCCAGTACCCGGTCCATCTGGTCGTCGGTCAGCGTGGCGACGGTGCCGTCCGCGAGCACCCCGGCGGTGTGCACGACGGCGGTGAGCCCGGTGCCGATGCCGTCGAGCAGCGCGCGCACCGCGTCCCGGTCGGCCACATCGCAGGCCACCACGCGCGCCGCGGCGCCCAGCCGCGCGAGCTCGGCCACCAGTTCGGCGGCGCCCGGTGCCTCGGGGCCGCGACGGGAGGTCAGCACCAGCTCGCGGACGCCGTGCGCGGTGACGAGGTGGCGGGCGAACAGGGCACCGAGTCCACCGGTGCCGCCGGTGATCAGCACGGTTCCGTCGCCGACGGAGACCGGTGCCGGGTCGGCGGTGGCCGCGCGCACCAATCGCGGTGCCAGCAGCCGGTCACCGCGGATCGCCACCTGCGGTTCGCCGGAGCGTACCGCGGCCGCGATCCGGTCGGAATCGAGTGGTGTGGCCGGGTCCTCGTCGATCAGGACGAAGCGATCGGGGTGCTCCGACTGCGCGCTCCGCACCAGACCCCAGATCGCGGCGGCGGCGAGATCGGGTGTATCACCGGGCATTCCCGCGCCGTCCGTGGTCACGACGAGCAGCCGGGTCGCGGCCAGCCGCTCCTCGGCGAGCCAGTGCTTCAGCGTGGCCGAGGTGTCGTGGACAGCCGTGCGCACCGCTTCCGGGCCCTCCGCGCCCCGCGCACCGGCTCGCCACACCACGACAGCCGGAACAGCTTCCGCCGCAGCGAGGTCCGCGACCGAGGCGAACGCGAGGTCGATCCCCGGCACGGTCGTGGCCGCGAGGGTGGCCGTCGTCGCCACGGTGGCGGGCCCGGCGGTGTCCGTGGCCGGCTCCCAGCGCACCTCGTAGAGGCTCGCCTCGGCACCGGCGACCGTGCTCCGGAACTCCTTGACGTCGTAGGGGCGCATCACGACCGCGTCGACCGAGATGATCGGCGCGCCTTCGGAATCGATCGCCGCGACCGAGAGGGTCTCCGGGCCGGACGCGACCGCGACGACCCGCAGCGAGGTCACCTCCGGTGGCACCTTCCCCGGTGTGTGGAAGCGCGCACCGCCCCACCGGAACAGCAGCCGACCCGTGTCCGGATCGGGATTCCCCTCGCCCCACAGCAACTGGGCGAATCCCGCGTGCATGACCATGTCCAGCAGGGCGGGGTGCAGCTCGTGGCGGCCCGCTTCGGGTGCCGCGTCGAGGTTCAGGGCGATCTCGGAGAAGACGGCGTCGTCGCGCTGCCACACGGCGCGCACGCCGAGGAACGCCGGACCGTACTCGAGCCCGGCGTCCCGGGAGATCCGCGCCGGAAGTCCGTCGCTGTCGACTGTTTCGGCGTCGGCGGGCGGCCAGTCCTCGTCGCGCAGCCGCTCCATCAGGGCCGCGTCGCCGTCCCAGCGGGCGGCGAGCGCGCCGGTGGCGTTGTGCACCCACTCCGACTCGGGCGAGGTCCGGAAGTAGAACTCGAACGGGCGACGTCCCACCGCGTCGGCGGCCTGGACCAGGACCTGGAGTTCGATCTCGGTGTCGTCGGCCGGCAGGATCGGCGCCTGCAGGGTGAGTTCGTCGACGACCTCGCAGCCGATCCGCGTGCCCGCGGCGAGCAGGAACTCGATCAGGGTCGCGCTCGGCACGACCACCACGCCGTAGGTCATGTGATCGGCGATCCACGGCTGGGTCCGCAGCGAGAGCCTGCCGGTGAGCAGCCACTCGTCGGTGCCCGCCATGCCGACCACGCCCGTCAGGATCGGATGATCCGAGGCACCGGCCGAGCCGCTGTGGTCGGGCTGCAACCAGTGACGCCGACGCTGGAAGGCGTAGGTGGGCAACGGGATACGGGGTGCGGGGCGATCCGCGAACAGCGGTGCCCATGTCACCGGCACACCCGCGACCTGGAACCGGGCCAGCGCGGTGACGAACTGCGTCACCGCGTCGACGGACCGCCGCGCCAGCGCCGCCACTGTCGACACCGACTCGATCTCCGGTGTCTCGGCCAGGCACTCCCCGGTCATGGCCGTGAGCACCGCGTCCGGGCCCAGCTCGACGAACCGCCGCGCGCCCGCCGCGACCAGGGCGGCCACGCCCGGCGCGAACCGCACGCAGCCACGCACCTGCCGCACCCAGTACTCGGGATCGGTCACCGTCGCGTCCGCGAGCTCGCCGGACTCGTTCGACACGATCGGCACCCGCGGCGCCGCGTAGGTGATACCGGTTGCCACCGTGCGGAATTCGGCCAGCATCGGCTCCATCCGTGCCGAATGGAAGGCATGGCTGACCCGCAACCGGCTCGTCCGCACCCCCTCGGCGGTGAGCTGCCGCTCGATCTCCTCGATGGCGTCGGCCTCCCCGGACAGCACCGAAGACGACGGACCGTTCACCGCCGCGATCGACACCCGCGTACCGAGACCCGCGACGATCTCGCCCGCGCGCTCGGCGGTGACCGCCACCGCGAGCATCGCGCCGCCCACCGGCAGCGCGCCCATCAGCCTGCCCCGCGCCGCCACCAGCGCGCACGCGTCCGGCAGCGACCACACCCCGGCCACGTACGCGGCCGCCAGTTCGCCGATCGAATGGCCGATCAGAAAATCCGGTGTCACGCCGAAGGATTCGACCAGCCGGCACATCGCCACCTCGAAGGCGAACAGGGCGGGCTGGGTGAACTCGGTGCGGTCGAGCAGGCCGTCGGCGTCGGTGAACATCACCTCGCGCAGCGACCGCCCGAGCAGCGGATCGAAGGCCGCGCACAGCTCGTCGAGCGCGGCCGCGAACACCGGGAACGCGCGGTACAGGTCCGCGCCCATGCCGACGCGCTGCGCGCCCTGACCGGTGCACAGGAACGCCGTGCGCTCCGCGGTCGCCGTGGCCGTCAGCGCGCCGGGCGCGCCCGCCGCCAGCTCGGCCAGCCCGGCGAGCAGTTCGTCCCGGTCCCGGCCGACGACCGCGCCCCGCCATTCCAGCAGGGCCCGCGAGGTCGTCAACGCGTGCGCCACCTCCCGGACATCACGGTCGGGTTCGTCGATCAGCCACTGCCGCAGGCGATCCGCCTGCGCGCGCAGGGCGTCGCCGGACTTGCCGGACAGGATCAGCGGCACGACCTCCGGCCCGACCGGGGTCGCGACCGGCGCGGCCTCGTCGTCGACCGGCTCGGCGGGTGCTTCCTCGAGGATGAGGTGCGCGTTGGTGCCGCTGGCCCCGAACGACGACACCCCGGCCCGCCGGGTCCGCTCCCCCGCGGGCCACGGCGCGTTGTCCCGCAGCAGCTCGACGGTGCCCGCCGACCAATCCACGTGCGGTGTGGGCGCGTCCACGTGCAGGGTCTTCGGCAGGACACCGTGGCGCAGGGCCTGCACCATCTTGATCACGCCGCCGACGCCGGCCGCGGCCGAGGTGTGCCCGACATTCGATTTGAGCGAGCCCAGCCGCAGCGGCGCGCCCGCGCGTCGCGCGCCGTAGACGCTGATCAGCGCCCGCGCCTCGATCGGATCGCCGAGCATCGTGCCGGTCCCGTGCGCCTCGACGGCGTCGATGTCGGCGGGCTCCAGCCCCGCGTTCGCCAGCGCCTGTGCGATGACCCGCTCCTGCGACGGACCGTTGGGCGCGGTCAGGCCATTGCTCGCGCCGTCCTGGTTGACCGCGCTGCCCCGCACCACGGCCAGCACCGGATGCCCGAGCCGCCGCGCGTCCGACAGCCGCTCCAGCACCAGCACGCCGAGGCCCTCGGAGAAGCCCGTCCCGTCCGCGGCGGCCGCGAACGCCTTGCAGCGAGCGTCCGGGGACAGGGCGCGCTGCCGCGCGAACGCGATCAGCAGGGAGGGATCCGACATCACGGTGACGCCACCGGCCAGCGCGAGGGTGGCATCACCCTGACGCAGGGCCTGGCAGGCCAGATGCAGGGCCACCAGCGAGGACGAGCAGGCGGTGTCGACCGAGATGGCCGGGCCCTTGAAGCCGAACGAGTACGCGATCCGCCCGGACAGCACACTGTTCGAGACACCCAGGTAGGCATGGCCTTCCGTCTCGGCGCTGATGGCCGCCGACCCGATGCGCGGACCGTAGTGCTGGTGGATGACACCCGCGAACACCCCGGTCTCGCTGCCGCGCAACGACACCGGGTCGATCCCCGCGTCCTCGAGCGCCTCCCAGGACGCCTCGAGCATCAGCCGCTGCTGCGGGTCCATCGCGGCCGCCTCGCGCGGCCCGATCCCGAAGAACGCCGCGTCGAAATCACCGATGGCGTCGAGGAATCCGCCGTCGCGGGTGTAGACGGTGCCGGGCGCGTCCGGGTCGGTGTCGAAGAGGCGCTCCAGGTCCCAGCCACGATCGTCCGGGTAGGCCCCGACCGCGTCCACGCCGTCCGCGGTCACCCGCCACAGGTCCTCGGGTGACCGCACGCCGCCGGGGTACCGGCAGGCCATGCCGACGATGGCGATCGGCTCCTGCGACCGATCGGTGAGCTCACGGAGCTGCTGCTTGGTCTCGTACAGCTCTTTCGCGGTCTTCTTCAGATACCGGCGTAGCTCGTCGTTGTCGGCCATCGGTGGAACTCCTGCTCGTTCAGCTCAGCTGAGGTTGTCGATGAAGTCGAATAGCTCGCGGTCGTCCGCGTCGTCGAGACCGGCGAGGTCGATCTCGCCGGGGTCTCGGTCCGCGAGCTTGCGCACCAGCGCGGCCAGCTTGTCGGCGATGCCGGACCGGTCCGCGGCGGACAGCTCGGCCGCGTCGAAGCTGCGGGCGAGCGCGTCGACCTCGTCGGCGATCCGCCGCGCGGGGTCGTCGACCGGGGCGATCTCCCGGCGGACGAACCCGGCCAGCGCCTCCGGCGTGGGGTGGTCGAACATGGCGGTCGCGGGCAACTGCAGGCCGACAGCGGATTTCAGCCGGTTGCGGAATTCCATGACGCCGAGCGAATCGAACCCGAGATCACTGAACGGCTTGTCCGGCGCCGTCGCGTCCGCGCTCGCATGGCCGAGAACGGCCGCGGCCTGGGCCCGGATCACGTCGAGGACGAGCCGGTCCTGCTCGGCGACGGTGCGGCCGAGCAGGCGCGCCGCCAGGGACGCGGCGTCGGACGACGACGTCGCCCCGGTGGCTTCGCCCGCTCGCCGCCGGGCAGGCCGGGACAGTGCCCGCATGACCGGCCGGACCTCGGCGGGATCGACCTCACCGAGCGCGGCCGGGTCGACCCGGACCGCGACGAACGCGGGGCGGCCGCCTGCCAAGGCCGCGTCGAACAGCGCCATGCCGTCCTCGGCGCCCAGCGGGAGCAGACCTTCGCGCCGCAGGCGGACGAGGTCGGCCGCACCGAGGCCGCTGGTCATGCCGCTGCCCTGCTGCCACGGCCCCCACGCGATCGAGGTCGCGGGCAGGCCGCGCACCTGCCGGTGCTGGGCCAGCGCGTCGAGGAAGACATTGGCGGCGGCGTAGTTGGCCTGCCCCGGGTTGCCGATCACGCCGGAGACGGAGGAGTAGAGCACGAACGCGGACAGGTCCAGGTGGGCGGTCGCCTCGTGCAGGTTCCACGCCGCGTCCACCTTCGGCCGCAGCACCTGGGCGAACTGATCGGCGGTCATGGTGGCGAGGAGACCGTCGGCCAGGACGCCGGCGGAGTGGACGACGGCGGTCAGCGGATGGTCGGCCGGGATCGCCGCCAGCACCGCGTCCAAGGCGGCGCGGTCGGCCGCGTCACAGGCGACCACGTCCACGTGCGCGCCGAGTTCGGTGAGCTCGGCGACGAGTTCGGCCGCGCCGGGCGCGTCCGGGCCACGGCGGCCCGCGAGGACGAGCCTGCGCGCACCGTACGCGGTGACGAGGTGGCGGGCCGCCACCGCACCGAGTCCGCCGGTGCCGCCGGTGATCAGGACGGTGCCCTCGGACCGCAGCGGTGTCGGCACGGTGAGGACGTTCTTGCCGATTCCCCGGGCCTGGCTGAGGTACCGGAACGCCTCGGGTGCCCGGCGCAGGTCCCACGCGGTGGTCGCGGTCGGCGTCAGCGCGCCGCGATCGAACAGGTCGACGAGCGCGGCCAGGATCTCCTGGAGCCGGTCCGGTCCCGCCTCCATGAGCATGAAGCTCGCGTACCGCACGCCCGGGTGGGCGGCCGCCACTGCGGCGGGGTCGCGACGATCGATCATGCCCATCTCGACGAACCGGCCGCCGCGCGGCAGCAGCCGCAGCGACGCGTCGACGAAATCGCCCGCCAGCGAGTCGAGCACGATATCGGCGCCGCGACCGCCGGTGCCGGCGTGGAACTTCCGTTCGAAGTCCAGGGTGCGCGAATCACCGATCTGCTCGTCGTCGAATCCCAGGTCCCGCAGCACCTGCCACTTGGGCTTGCTGGCGGTGACCAGCAGCCGCAGGTCGAGGTGCCGCGCGAGCTGGATCGCGGCCATGCCGACGCCGCCGGTGGCCGCGTGCAGCAGCAGGGTCTCCCCTGGCTGTGCGGCGGCCAGGTCGACGAGGCCGTAGTAGGCCGTCGCGTAGACGATCGGCACGGCCGCGGCCTGGGTGAACGACCAGCCGCGCGGCATCGGCGCGAGCAGCCGCTGATCGGTCACCGCGACCGAGGCGACGCCGGGGGTGAAGCCGAACACCCGGTCGCCCGGCGCGAAGGCGGTGACGTCGGGCGCGACCTCGACGACGATGCCCGCGCCCTCACCGCCGATGCGGCCGTTCGGGTCCGGGTAGGTGCCCAGTGCCATGAGCACGTCCCGGAAGTTGAGTCCGGCCGCCCGCAGGCTCACCCGCACCTGGCCCGGAGCGAGCGCGGTGCCCGGGCGCTCGACCAGCGCGAAATTGTCGCTGGACAGCGTGCCCTTGTCGAGCGGGGTCAGCGCCCACTCAACGGCGTGCGACGGTGCCACGAGCGCGCCCGCGCTGGGGTTCAGCCGGGGCAGGTAGGCGGTTCCGCGCCGGACGGCCAGCTGGGATTCGCCCGCGATCGCCAGGGCCGAGGCCACGGCGGCCCGATAGTCGGCCCAGGAGTCGATGTCGACCAGCACGATCCGGTCCGGGTGCTCGCTCTGCGCGGTGCGCAGGAGTCCCCAGGCGGCCGCCGCCGACAGATCCACCGGCTCGCCGGGATGGGTGGCGACGGCGTGGCCGGTGACGACGACGACGCGCCCGTCGTCGGCCAGCAGCCGCCGCACGCGGGTGGCCAGTGCCGTCACCGAAGTACGCACCGCGGCGGGCAGATCGGCGTCGGTCGAGGTGTCGTCGAGGCGTACCACCGTGGTGGTACGGCCGTCGATCGTGACGGTGTCACCGTCGGCGCCGGGGCGCCAGTCGTCGACGGTGATGTCGCCGGTGGGCTCGGCGGCGGTGATCCAGTCGAGCTCGTAGCCGAGGCCGACCCGGCGCTGGGCCGCGCCGAGCGCGTCCGTCGACAGGGATCGCAGCGTCAGCACGCCCACGTCCGCCACGGGCGCGCCGGACCGGTCGGCGAGGGTCAGCGCGATTCGCGTACCACCGGAACCGGTGCCGGTCGAGGTGGCCCGCACGCGCAGTGCGGTCGCACCGGCGGCGCGCAGGACGACGTTCTCCCAGGCGAACGGCACGGCCACCGTCCCGACGGACTGGTCGGGCACCAGACCACCGAGCAGGATCGCGTGCAGCGCGGCATCGAGCAGCGCGGGATGCAGGCCGTACGCCGCGGCGTCCGGGCGTACCGGCTCCGGCAGGATGACCTCGGCGAATACCTCGCCCTCGCCGGCCCAGAGGGCGGTGAGTCCCTGGAAGGCCGGGCCGTACCCGTACCCACGCTCGGCCAGGCCCGGGTAGGCGTCCGCGAGCGCGATCGGGGTGGTGTTCGGGGGCGGCCAGGCCACCAGATCGGCTCCGGCGGTGGCGTCCCCGGCGGTCATCGTCGCGACCGCGTGCCGGGTCCACCGGTCGGCGTCGTCGCCGGTCGACCGCGAGTACACCGAGATCGTGCGGGCGCCCGCGTCATCCGGTCCGCCCGCCACCACGCGCAGTTCGGCGGCGGACTCCGCCGAGATCGGCAGTGGCGCCTCGATCACGAGCTCCGCCAGCACCGGACACGCCACCACGGTTCCCACGTGCAGGGCCAGCTCCACCAGCGCGGCGCCGGGCAGCAGCGTCACCCCGGCGACGGCGTGATCGGCCAGCCAGGGGTGCGCGGACGGCGACAGCCTGCCGGTGAACACCACGTCCGCGGAATCCGGCAGGCGCACCATCGCGCTCAGCAGCGGGTGGGCCGCGTCGTCGAGGCCCGACTGCCGGACATCGGCGGCCTCGACCGGCCGCACCCAGTACCGCTGATGCTGGAAAGCGTAGGTAGGCAGGGTCACTCGCCGAGGGGTGTGCCCGGCGAACACCGGCGTCCAGTCCACCGGCAGACCCGCCGTGTGGGCCTGGGCCAGCGCCGTGACGAACCCGGCCGTCTCCGCGACGGAGCGCCGCGACGACGCCAGCACGGTCGACTTCGCCTCGAGCTCAGGGTGTTCGGCGAGGCAGGACCGGGTCATCGCGGTGAGCACCGCGTCGGGACCCACCTCCACGAACCTGCGCACCCCGGCTTCGATCAGCGCGGTCACCCCGGGCGCGAATCGCACGCACCCGCGCACCTGCCTGACCCAGTACTCCGGGTCGAGGACCGCGTCGCCCGCCGGGGCACCGGTCACGTTCGACACGATCGGCAGCAGCGGCGCTCGATACGTCAAACCCGCGGCGACAGTGCGGAACTCGTCGAGCATCGGGTCCATCCGGGCCGAATGGAACGCGTGGCTGACCCGCAACCGATGCGTACGGCCGCCGCGCTCGGCGATCTCTCGCGCGAGCTCGTCGACGGCGTCCTCGTCGCCGGAGAACACCACCGCCTCCGGGCCGTTCACGGCGGCCACCGCGAGGCGATCGCCGTAGCCCGCCACCAGTTCCCGCGCCTCGTCCTCGGACACCGCGACCGCCAGCATCGCGCCGCCCTCGGGCAGCGCGCCCATCAACCGGCCGCGCGCCGCCACCAGCGCACACGCGTCCGCGAGGGACCAGACCCCCGACACGTAGGCCGCCGCCAGCTCACCGATCGAATGACCGGCGACGACATCCGGGACGACACCGCACGATTCGAGCAGGCGGAACATCGCCACCTCGAACGCGAACAGCGCGGGCTGGGTGAACTCGGTCCGGCTCAGCCCCGCTTCGGGGGCGTCGAACAGCACCGTGCGCAGCGATCCGCCGAGGTGGCGATCCAGCTCGGCGCAGACCTCGTCCAGTGCCGCCGCGAACACCGGGAAGTCCCGGTACAGCTCGGCACCCATGCCGGGACGCTGCGCGCCCTGGCCGGTGAACAGGAAGGCGGTCTTCCCCTGTCCCACAATGCCTTCGACCACCGTAGACGAGCCGGTCCCGGCGGCGAGGGCGGCCAGTCCCGCCAGTAGTTCGGCCCGGTCACCGCCCAGCGCGCCGCCGCGCCACTCCAGCAGCGCCCTGGTCTCGAGCAGCGCCGCCGCCACGTCCCGCGGGTCCACCGCCGGATGGTCGATCAGCCACTGCCGCAGCCGATCCGCCTGCGCCCGCAGCGCCTGCTCGGACTTCGCGGACACCAGCAGCGGGACGGTCCCGGCAGGAGCGGTCACCGCGGGCGCGGCGACGGCCGCGACGGGTGGCTCCTCGAGGATCACGTGCGCGTTCGTGCCGCTGATCCCGAACGAGGACACGCCCGCGCGCCGTGGCCGCGCACCGGCGGGCCACTGTTCCGCCTCCGACAGCACCCGCACCGCCCCGGCCGACCAGTCCACATGCGGCGACAGGGCGTCCACGTGCAAGGTCTTCGGCAGGGTGGCGTGCCGCATGGCCTGCACCATCTTGATCACGCCGCCCACGCCGGACGCGGCCTGCGAGTGTCCGATATTCGACTTGAGCGAGCCGATGCGCAGCGGCTCGTCCCGCTCCTGACCGTAGGCCGCGATCAGGGCCTGCGCCTCGATCGGATCGCCCAGGGTGGTGCCGGTGCCGTGCGCCTCGACCACATCCACCTCGGCCGGGGTCAGGCCCGCGTCGGCCAGCGCCGCCGCGATCACCCGCTCCTGCGACGGACCGTTGGGCGCGGTCAGGCCATTGCTGGCACCGTCCTGGTTGACCCCGGTACCCCGCACGACGGCGAGGACGTTATGCCCGAGCCGCTGGGCGTCCGAGAGCCGCTCCACGACCAGCACGGCCGCGCCCTCCGACCACGACACACCGTCGGCGGCCGCCGAGAACGACTTGCACCGGCCGTCCGAGGCCAGCCCGCGATTGCGGGAGAACTCCAGGAACACCATCGGCGTCGCCATCACGGTCGCGCCGCCGACCAGCGCCAGCGAACTCTCCCCCTGGCGCAGGGCCCGGCACGCCACGTGCAGGGCCACCAGCGAGGACGAGCACGCGGTGTCCACCGTCATCGCCGGGCCTTCCAGCCCCAGCGCGTAGGACACCCGGCCCGAGGCCACACTGCCCACGGCGCCGGTTACCACATAGCCCTCGACCTCGGGGGTCTGCCGGGTCAGCGTCTCGTAGTCCTGGTACATCACGCCCGAGTAGACGCCGGTATCGGTGCCGCGCAAGGACATCGGATCGATGCCCGCGTGCTCGAGCGCCTCCCACGACACCTCGAGCAGCAGGCGCTGCTGCGGGTCCATCGCGATCGCCTCGCGCGGCGCGATCCCGAAGAATCCCGCGTCGAAGTCGGCCGCCTGGGTGAGGAAGCCGCCCTTGCCGGAGTAGGTCGTGCCGACGCGGTCGGGGTCGGGATCGATCAGCCGATCCAGCGCCCACCCGCGATCGGACGGGAAATCGCTGATGGCGTCGGTGCCCGCGGACACCAGCTCCCACAGCTCGTCGGCGGAGCCGACACCGCCGGGGTACCGGCAGGCCATTCCGACGATGGCGATCGGCTCGTCCGCCCGCACGCGCCGGACCGGCCGCGCGGACGGCGTGCCCGCCGCCGTCGGCGCGACCCGCGCCTGCACCAGTGTCGCCACGGCCGCCGGGGTCGGATGGTCGAAGACCAGCGTCGACGGCAGGGTCAGGCCGGTGGCCTTGCCCAGTCGATTGCGGAACTCCACCGCGCCGAGCGAATCGAAACCCAACTCCCGGAACGGCTTCCCCGCGTCGACCGACTCGCCCGAGTCGTGGCCGAGGACCGCGGCCACCTGGTCGCGGACCGCCGCCAGCACCACCGCGGCGCGTTGCGCTTCGGGCACGCCCGCCAGTCGTGCCCCCAGCGAACCCGCAGGCTGCGTGGTCGGCACGCTGACCGGCGCCGGGCGACGGAGGTAACCGCGCAGTACCGCGGGGACCGTGTCGACGTCGGCTTCGCGGCGCAGGACGGTCGCGTCGAACCGGATCGGGACGAGTCGCGCGTCCGGACGGGCCAGCGCGGCGTCGAACAGGCGCAGGCCCTCGTCGTCACCGAGCTGCCCCAGGCCCAGCCGATCCCAGCGCGCGACGGCGACGCGATCCAGCGCACCGGTCATCCCGCCCGCCTGGTTCCACGGACCCCAGGCCAGCGCGGTCGCGGGCAGGCCCGCCGCCCGTCGCTGTTCGGCCAGGGCGTCCAGGACACCGTTCGCGGCCGCGTAGTTGCCCTGTCCGGCCGTGCCGAGCACGCCGGACACCGAGGAGAAGACGATGAAGGCAGACAGCTCGCCGGTCAGTTCGTGCAGGTGCCACGCGCCGTCGACCTTGGGCGCCAGCACCCGGTCGACCTGGGCGTCGGTCATCGACTCGACGACACCGTCGTCGAGGACGCCCGCGGTGTGCACGACGGCGGTCAGCGGGCCGTCGGCGGCGATGGTGTCGAGCAGGGACCTGACCTCGTCACGGTCGGCGACATCGCAGGCCACGACGCGGACGTCGGCACCTGCGCGGGCCAGCTCGTCGGCCAGGGCGGCCGCGCCGGGCGCCGCGAGCCCACGGCGGGAGGTGAGCACCAGGCTGCGCACCGCGTGCGCGGTCACCAGGTGGCGGGCGAACAGCGCGCCGAGGCCACCGGTGCCGCCGGTGATCAGCACAGTGCCGTCGCCGAACGACGGGGTGGCCGTGGTCGCCGGTGCGGACGCGCGCGTCAGCCGGGGTACCAGGAGTTCCGGGCCGCGCACCGCGACCTGGGGCTCCGTCGTCCCGATGACGGCCGCGATCCGGTCCGCATCCAGTGGCGCGGCGGGGTCCTCGTCGACGAGGACGAATCGCCCCGGGTTCTCCGACTGCGCGCTGCGCACCAGGCCCCACACGGCGGCGGCGACGAGATCGGGCGCCGCGCCCGGGAGCGCGGCACCGCCGGTCGTGAGCACCGCCAGCCGGGGCAGTCGTTCGTGGGCGAGCCAGGACTTCAGCACCGCCAGGGTGTCCAGGACACCGCTGCGTACGGCCTCGGGGCTCGTGCCGGTAGGCGCCCGCCACACCACCACGTCCGGAACCTGTTCAGCGACAGCCAGATCGGCCACCGAGGTGGCGGCGTCGATCCCCGATACCACGGTGTCGGCGAGCACTGCCATGGACGGGGTCGCGCCGTCGGGGACCACGGTGGGTTCCCAGCGCAGCTCGTACAGCTGCGCGTCGTCGGCCAGGGAGTTCCGGAACGCCGTGACGTCGTAGGGACGCATCACCACCGCGTCGACCGACAGGATCGGGGTGCCGTCCGGCGCGACGGCGGCGACGGACACCGCGTCCGGGCCGGTCGCGACGGCGAGGACGCGCAGCGACGTGATCTCGGGCGCGCTGTCGGCGGTATGGAGGCGGACCCCGCCCCAGCGGAACAGCAGCTTGCCGGTGGCCGGGTCGGCGGCGGCGTCACGCCACACCAGCTGGGCGAGTCCGGCGTGCAGGGCCATGTCCAGCAGCGTGGGGTGCAGGACGTAGCGTCCCGATTCCGCCGCCGGATCGGTCACGAGGGCGATCTCGGCGAAGACCGCGTCCTCGCGCAGCCACGCGGCGCGCACGCCGGTGAACGCCGGGCCGTACTCGAGGCCCGATCCGTTCGACATCCGCATCGGAATATCTTCCGCCACAATGGCTTCCGCGTCCTGCGGAGGCCACGGTTCGTCACGCAGACGCGCCAGCAACGCCGACTCGCCGGACCCCGCCGACAACGCGCCGGTCGCGTTGCGCGCCCAGTCCGCGTCCGGCGCGGTCCGGAAGGAGACCTCGAACGGACGCGACCCCGACGCGTCGGGTGCCCGCACGAGCACCTGCAGTTCGACCTCGTCCGTGCCGGATGGCAGGATCGGCGCCTGCAGGGTGAGTTCTTCCACCACCCCGCAACCGATCCGGGCACCGGCGGCGAGCAGGAACTCGACCAGGGCCGCGCTGGGCACGACCACCACGCCGTAGGAGGTGTGATCGGCGATCCACGGCTGTGCGCGCAGGGACAGCCGACCGGTGACCAGCCACTCGTCGGTCCCCGCCAGGCCGACCACCTCCGTGCGGACCGGATGATCCGAGGGGGCGCCGGGCGCATCGTCGACCGGCCGCAACCAGAACCGGCGATGCTGGAAGGCATAGGTGGGCAGCGGAATCCGGCGCGCGACGCGACCAGCGAACAACGGCGACCAGTCCACGCGCACACCGGCGACATGCGCCTGCGCCAGCCCGGTGACGAACTGCGTCACCTCGTCGGCCGCCCGCCGGGAGGTGGCGACCACCGTCGACTCCGGTTCGATGTCCGGGTGCTCGGCCAGGCTGGTGCGGGTCAGAGCCGACAGCACCGCGTCCGGACCGACCTCGACGAACCGGCGCACGCCACCCAGGGCGAGGGCGTCCACGCCCGGCGCGAACCGCACACAGCCCCGGACCTGACGCACCCAGTACTCCGGGTCGGTGACCTCGGCGCCGGCGATCGCACCGGTCAGGTTCGACACGATCGGCGTGCGCGGCGACGCGTAGGCGATACCCGCTGCCACGGCACGGAATTCGTCCAGCATGGGTTCCATGCGGGCCGAATGGAAGGCATGGCTGACGCGCAACCGGCTGGTCTTGACCTCGGCCGCCGCGAGTCGCCGCTCGATCTCCTCGATCGCGTCCTCGTCGCCGGACAGCACCGTCGACGACGGGCCGTTCACCGCCGCGACCGCGACACGATCGCCGAACTCCGCGGCGATCTCGAGCGCCCGCGCTTCGTCGATCGCCACGGCCAGCATCGCCCCGCCCGTGGGCAGGGCGCCCATCAACCGCCCGCGGGCCGCCACCAGCGCGCAGGCGTCCGGCAGCGTCCACACTCCCGCCACGTAGGCGGCGGCGAGCTCACCGATCGAGTGGCCGATCACCACGTCCGGTGTCACACCGAAGGATTCGAGCAGCCGGTACAGCGCCACCTCGAACGCGAACAGGGCGGGCTGGGTGATCTCGGTCCGATCCAGCACCGCGCGGTCGCCATGGAACATCACGTCGCGGAGCGCGGGGTCGAAATGCGCCAACACCGTGTCGATCTCGGTCGCGAAGACCGGGAACGTCTCGTACAGACCGGCGCCCATGCCGATCCGCTGCGCGCCCTGCCCGGTGAACAGGAACGCCGTTCGTCCCGCACCGGCGACGCCCTCGGTCACGCCGGCGCCGGTTCCCGATCCGGCGAGGTCGGCCAGCCGGGCGAGGATCTCGTCGCGATCGCGTCCGAGCACCACGCCACGCGAATCATGCTGTGCGCGTGTCGAGATTAGCGCTTGGGCAACGTCGGAGAGGTCGACCTCGGGATGTTCCGACAGCCACGCGTGCAGTCGCTCGGCCTGCGCGCGCAGGCCCGGTTCACCCTTGCCCGACACCAGCAACGGAGTCATCGTCGTCGGCCGCGCGGGCGCGTCGTCGATGCCTTGGACGGCAGGCGCTTCCTCGAGAACGACGTGCGCGTTGGTGCCGCTGATTCCGAAGGAGGACACTCCCGCCCGCCGGACCCGCTCCCCGGCGGTCCACGGTTCCGGTTCGGTCAGCAGACGCACGGCGCCCGCCGACCAATCCACATGCGGTGACGGCGAATCGAGATGCAGGGTGCGCGGCAACCGCTCGTGCCGCATCGCCTGCACCATCTTGATCACCCCGGCCACACCGGCGGCGGCCACGGTATGACCGATGTTCGACTTCAGCGCACCGATCCGCAGCGGCTCCCGGTCACCCTGGCCGTAGGCGGCGATCAGCGCCTGCGCCTCGATCGGATCACCGAGGGCCGTACCAGTTCCGTGCGCTTCGACGACATCCACGTCGGCCGCGGTGATGCCCGCGTTGGCCAGCGCCTGCGCGATCACCCGCTCCTGCGAAGGGCCGTTCGGCGCGGTCAGCCCGTTGCTCGCGCCGTCCTGGTTCACGGCGCTACCGCGCACGACCGCCAGCACGCGGTGACCGAGGCGCTGTGCGTCCGAAAGACGTTCCAGTACAAGCACACCCGAGCCCTCAGACCACGCCACGCCGTCGGCGGCGGCCGAGAAGGGCTTGCACCGGCCGTCCGGTGCCAGGCCGCGCTGACGGGCGAAGTCGACGTGCAGGGTCGGGCTGGCCGCGACGGTGACGCCGCCCGCGAGCACCAGCGAGCTGTCTCCCTGGCGCAGCGCCTGGCACGCCAGATGCAGCGCCACCAGCGAGGACGAGCAGGCCGTATCCACCGTGACCGCTGGCCCTTCCAGACCGAACACGTAGGCGATCCGGCCCGAGATGACGCTGTGCGAGGTGCCGGTGAGCCGGAATCCCTCCAGGTCGCCGGTCACCCGCCGGGCGTAGCCCGACTCGCAGGCACCAACGAAGACCCCGGCGTCACCGCCGCGCAACGAGGTCGGGTCGATGCCCGCGTCCTCCAGCGCTTCCCACGCGGTCTCGAGCAGCACCCGCTGCTGGGGGTCCATCGCCAGCGCTTCGCGCGGACTGATGCCGAAGAAGCCGGGGTCGAAATCGCCCGCGCCGTCGAGGAATCCGCCGTGCCGGGTGTAGACCGTGCCCGGGGTGCCAGGGTCCGGGTCGTACAGCCCAGCGAGATCCCAGCCGCGATCGGTGGGGAACTCGCCGATCGCGTCCCGCCCCGCGATCATCAGGTCCCACAGGTCCTCGGCGGACGCCACGCCACCGGGGAACCGCGCGCCGATGCCGACGATCGCGATCGGCTCGTCGGTGGTCGCCCGCCGCGTCACCCGGCGCTGCTCCCGTCCGCCGCCGGACACCCGCGCCCGCAGCAGTGCCGCCACCGCCGTCGCGGTCGGATAGTCGAAGACGAGGGTGTCGGGCAGCGTCACCCCGGTGACCTTGGTCAGCCGATTCCGCAGCTCCACACCGCTGATCGAGTCGAACCCGCCATCGGTGAACGGCTGGTCGGGATGGACCGCCGCCGCCGAGTCATGACCGAGGACTGCGGCCGCATGCTCCCGCACGAGGTCGAGAACTATGGCGTCGCGCTGGAATTCGGGCGCTTCCGCGAGCAAACGAGCCAGGTCGCTGTCGGCCCAGAGACCGATCTGCCCTGAGTCACCGTGCTCCTCGGCGTCGCGATCATCTGCGCCGACCTGTGTGGCATCGTGCCCTGCGTCGGCCTCGATGGCATCGCGACTGTCGCTGCCGTGCCGCGATGCGCCGCGCTCCGCACCGCTGAGCGTCGCGACTTCGTGTGCTGCGGCGCCGGAATCGGCGACGGTGGCCTCGGCCAGGACTGTCGGCGTGCCGGTCCAGAAGTCGCGGCGCTGGAATGCGTACGGCGGCAGGTCGACCCGCGCACCGCCGGTGACGAGCGCGTCCGGGCGGACCGGCAAACCGGCGCAGTAGGCCTGGGCGAGCGAGGCGACGAACCAGTCCGGGCCGTCCTCGCCGAGGCGTCGCGATCCGATGACCGCGACACCGTCCGAGGCGGCCGCGGCGAGGTCCGGGGTGAGCACCGGGTGCGGGCTCATCTCGACGAATCCGGTGATGCCGTCGTCGATCAGCGCGGTCACCACGTCGGCGAACCGCGCGGGCTCCGGCTGCGGGCGGTGCCAGTAGTCGGCGTCGAGTCGCGCGGTGTCGACGCGGTCGGCGGCGGCCGTCGAGAAGAACGGGACCGACCCCGATCGCGGTCGGATCGCCGCCAGATCATGCTCGGAGTCGAAACGCTCTCCGCCACGGCCTGATCCACCAGCAGCCTCGGCCGCATTCCGCGACCGGACGACCACCACCCGCGCCGCGTCGGCCAGCGACAGTCCACCGGCGATGTACGCGGCGGCGATCTCACCCAGCCCGTCACCGATCACCAGGTCCGGTGCGACACCGGCGGCCTGCCACCGCCGGGCCATCGACACCATGACCGCGAACAGCACCGGTGGCGCCACATCCTGTCGATCCGCCGACGGCGCGTCCTCGTCACCACGCAGCACCGCGTCCAGCGACCAGTCCACGTACGGCGCCAGCGCCTGCGCGCACTCCGCGATCGACTCGGCGAACGCAGCGTCCGACGCCAACAGCCCCAGCGCCAGACCGGCCCACCGGCTCCCCCGCCCGGGGAAGACGAACGCGACCCGACGCGGCGCCGCCCGCCCGACCGCCGACCCGGGCGCGGCCACGGCCGCCAACGCGGTCAGCAGCTCCACCCGATCGCGTCCGGCGGCATAGCCGCGCCATTCCATGGGTACTCGCGTGGTCAGCAGCGACTGCGCGACATCGACGACACCCGACTCCGGACGCCCGACCATCCACTCCCGCAACCGCGCCGCCTGCGCGCGCACCCCGGACTCACTGCGTGCCGAGAGCACCAGCGGCACCACACCGCCACCGTCATGCACCGTGCGGGGAGCAGAGGCAGAACCCGCGGAAGACGCAGGCCGCCCGTCGCCTCTACCGGTCAGAGCGCGGCCGGCAATGGGTCCGCCATGCGCGGCACCCGCGGCCCCGGCAGACTCGCCGCGATCGGCAGCCGTTGCCCCGGCCTGCCCATCATGAACGGCAGGCGGGGCACCAGCCGATCGACCATCGACAGCCGGCGGCGATACCGCCATGCCACCCCGAACGACAGGGGCAGCGTCGGCCGATCCACCATCGGCGGCAGGCACCCCACCCGGAGCGGTGCCGACAGGCGCCTGCTCCAGGATGACGTGGGCGTTCGAACCACCCATGCCGAACGAAGACACCCCGGCCCGGCGCACCGTCTCCGCCGACCACTCCTCGACGCCGGTGACGACACGTAAACCCAAGTCGTCGAGCGGAATCCGAGGGTTCGGAGCCTGGAAGTTCAAGCTGGGCACCAGATCACCGCGACGCAGGCAGAGCGCGGTCTTGATCAGGCCCGCGATCCCCGCGGCGCCCTCCAGGTGCCCGATGTTCGTCTTGACCGAGCCGACGGCCAGCGGCGCGTCCGGCGCCCGATCGACGCCGTAGCTGTCGCCCAGCGCCGCCGCCTCCACCGGATCACCCGCGGGCGTTCCGGTGCCGTGCAACTCGACGTACTGCACCGACGACGCCTCGACCCCCGCCGCACGCAACGCGGCGGTGATCGCCGCCGCCTGCGCCGCCCGGCTCGGCGCACTGAGCACCCGGCGTTCGTTGCCGGTGGTGACCGCGCTGCCCCGGATCACGGCATGGATCCGGTCCCCGTCGGCTATCGCACGGTCCAGTGGTTTCAGCACCACCATGCCACCGCCCTCGCCGCGCACGAAGCCGTCGGCCCTGGCGTCGAAGGTGTAGCAGGCGCCCAGCGCCGATTGCGCGCCGAACTGCTCGATCCGCGCGCCGCTGGACGGTGACAGGATCAGGTTCAGGCCGCCGGCCAGCGCCACCTCGCTCTCGCCGCTGCGCAGGCTCTCGCACGCCAGGTGCACCGCGACGAGCGAGGACGCCTGGGCGCTGTCGACGACGAGACTCGGTCCGCCGAAACCGAAGTGGTTGGAGATCCGGTTGGCGATGATGCCGCGCCCGGCACCCCACAGCGAGTGCCTGCTGACGCCGGGACCACCGCGCGAGGCCATCAGCTCGGCGAAATCGCTACCGGTGCTGCCGAGGAAGACGCCGTACCGCCGCGACTCGTCCCCCGTGGCCGCCAGCCCGGCGTCCTCGAGCGCTTCCCAGCTCAGCTCCAGCGCCAGCAGCTGCTGCGGATCGACCGCGCGCGCTTCGATGGGCGAGACCCCGAAGAACTCCGCGTCGAAATCACCTACGGTGTCGAGGAATCCGGCCCGCTCGGTGATCCCCTCGCGCCCGGCGGGCGCGGTCCCGATCGCGGCGCGCCCGGCACTGAGCAGCTGCCAGAAACCCTCGAGATCGACGGCACCCGGCAATCTGCAGGACATACCGACAATCGCGACATCGAACGTCGAACCGGTCACCTCTGAACATCCTTCCGCGAAGCACGTTATTTCCCCCCGTAGCCCCCTACCGAGTGAATGTCGGGGTTACCAGAGTGCGGAGCGGGTCATGTCACCATCGATTCGTAGTGCTAACTAATTAGTTCGACGACTCTGACGATTCGTGCGTCGACAGAACGAATCTCGATGCGGTCGAGCAGAGGGGTGCGGAACAGCGTCCGCGGATAGCCGTAGCCGCGCAGTCGGTGCGGGCCGGGCGCGGTGGGAGTCAGCCGTTCGGCCGGAAAGCTGACGCGCTACGTCGCCATTCCGGCGGCCAGAGGCGCGGGTCTGAGGGCTTCTCGTCCGGGCGAACCGGCGCGGCGATCCCTCTCGAAAGGTTCGAACGGCAGAACAGGACTCATTGAACTGCACAGTATTTGGGGTATCTCGAGCTTGTCAACCGTCCGGTTTCTTCCCATTCATCGTGCTGATTACTCACAAAGCTTCCCACGTTCCTGGCCGCTTCGCAGTGTTCGGTGGCTGGGATGTTGCCCGGTGCTGGTACCGTTCGACCGTTCCGCGCCGGTCGCGCGTCACTCCCGCATCGACCTCGCCGATCGCGCTCGTGCTCCGCCGGGGCCCCACCGCCCCCTCGCTGTCGCATTGCCCTGGGTATTCCGGGCTTCGGGCCCGATGGATGGAAGGTGTGATCACTGATGCGTCGAGGCTGGTCCGGACTGGTCGCGGCAGCACTGACCGCGGCGACCGTCGCCACGAGCAGTCCCGCCGTGGCCGACGAGTGGTGGCCGTTCGGCGTCCTGCCCGAGGGGCTCAGCTGCGCGGCACTCACCCTGCCCGGCCGGGCGGGGGCCTGGCCGCTGCCGATGCACTTCCCCAACGTCGGGATCGGTTTGCTGACGATGCCGTTCGCGCCCGCCGGTGTCGTCGATCGGCTCCCCGCCCGCATCGAGTTGCGGACGCCGCAGACCGGTTTCAACGAGGCCTGGCAGTTCGCGCTGCTCGACGGCAACCTGTACCTGAAAGCCGCGGTGGGCGAATCCGGCTGGCGGACAGCGCCACTGCCGAACTGCCTGCGCGGGCAGATCTCGGCGATCTCGGTGGATCGCAGCAGGTTGGTCGCGCTGGTGCCGGGCGGGCGGGTGTTCACGCTGGAGTCGGCCGACCAGACGCCCGAACTGTGGTGGTGGACGGCACGATTCGGGTCCCCGATCTGGCTGGACCCGACCGGGACCAGGGTCCGGCCCGCGTCCAGGGCGTGGAGCCTGTCCTGGCTCGACCCGGAGTATGTGCAGCTGATCCCGTTCCGGCAGCAGGGCTTCTGGACCGATCCGACGGGCAAGCAGCAGCCGGTCGGCGGCGCCGGGGTGACGACGGTGTTCGTCCTCTCGCCGGAGGGCAACCGGATCGTCATCCTCGATCCCTGGCTGCCCGGCAGCGATCCGCTGAAGATCAGCGATCCCGAGTTCGCCGACGACTACAGCTACGAGCTGCCCGGTCCGCTCGACGGGCGTTTCCAGTCGATCAATCTCAGCGCCTCGGGCTCGACGACCTTCCTGATCAACGAGTACGGCGACATGTACACCCGGCTCTGGGACTTCGACATCTCCGGCGCCGACACCCTGTTCTTCTCCTATACCTATGGCGACAAGCCCGATCTGGCCGAGGCGCCGACCAACTTCGACGCCTGGGTCGGCCAGTTCGAGTTCCTGCGCCCGTTCTTCCCGCAGTACACCGGCATCCATCTGCCACCACCGGCGTGGGTGCGTCAGCCCAAGATCCCGGGCGAGATCACCTCGACGATCAGCATCCACACCACCGGCGGCCGGTCCGAGCAGCGGGAGCTGCGCGTGGAGGGGCGCCTCGACGGCCGGACCGGCTTCTGGCACAAGCCCGTCGAGGCCGGCGACTGGTCCTTCACCGTCAACGACCGTCCGCTGACCGCCGAGGTGCTCGACAACCGTCCCGGCGACACGTCAGCCCTGACGATGGTCGGCGCGACCGGCGTCGACTACGACTACCGCGATCCGGCGGGCTGGACGATGAGCCTGCGCGACTACGACTACGCCGACGATGTGATGCCGGTCCGCGTCTGCACGGCCGACAACGCCTGCACCGACCTGAGCCTGTTCCTCGCGAGCACCCCGCGCTTCGGCTGGCAGCCCGAGGGCCTGACCGCGACGCCCCGCACCTATCACGGCCTGCTGCAGTCCCCCGAGTCCGACTGGAACGCCATGCCCGCGGGGGTGCGCGCCGTCGTCGAGCGCATCACCGGCGACGATCGCGCCGCGAATGTCGTCGCCACCTCGAACACCGGTGAGTTCACGCTGAGCACCACCGAGGGCTTCCAGGTCGTGCTCCGGCGCTCGTGAGCAACGCGCGAGGCCGGAGGAAGCATCCCATCGCCCGATCGGGCGCGGATTTCACGCCGGGGCCGGCTCCGGCGCGGAGGGTGCGGAAGTGGTGGCGAGGTGGCGGGCGACCAGCATCGCGGCGAAGGCCGTCACGAGCATGGCGATCAGGACGGCGATCGAGGTCCAGAACATGGTGTCGTAGAGGGCGATGTCGGCGCGGATGACGGCACGGCGGGCGAAGGTCATCGGGGCGATGTCGGTGAAGGGGCGGAACGCGGGCGGGGTCGTGCCCGCGGGGAACACGCCGCCGAAGGCGAAGATCTGGAACATGTAGAAGGCGAAGGCGGCGATCGAGCCGGTGACACGGCCGAACACCACGATGAACAGTTGCGTGGTGACCGCGGCCACCGCGCCGACCAGGACGATCACGGCCGCCATGACCGGCCACCGCTCGGGCGACCAGCCCGCCGAACTGCCGTAGCCGGCGGCCAGCGCGGTCAGCACGATGACGCCCACCGCGCCGACCGCGGAGCCGCGCAGCAGCGGTACGGCGGTGCGCCGCCACAGGGTGGCGCCGGTCGCGACGCCACGCCGCGGGCGCACCAACATCCAGAGCACGATGGCGGCCAGGAACGCCCCCATGACCACCAGGACGGGACCCGCGCCGCCGGCGATCTCCTTGTGGCTGCGGTCACCGCCGCGCACCAGCTGGCTCGGCTCCTGGTTGTGGACATCCATGGTGACGGGCCCGGCGATCACGTCCGCGGAGGCGGTGGGGTCGGCGATGTGCGGGGCGGCGGTGGCGCCGTCGCGGAGCCCGCTGTCGAGCTGTGCCGCACCGTCGTCCAGCTGGGTGGCGCCGTCGCGGAGTTCACGGCCACCGGCGGCGAGCTGACCGAGGCCGGTGGAGAGTTCGGCGGCGCCGGCACCGAGTTCGCCCGCGCCGTCGCGGAGTTGCCCGGAGCCATCGGCGAGGGCCAGGACACCGGCGCGGTATTCGGCCGTGGGGTCGGTGAGCTGGCGAGCCAGTTCCGCGGTGCCGTCGCGCAATTGGGCGAGCTGGCCGACCAGCGAATCGGGGTCGGTGGGGCCGACCTGCCCGAGCAGGTCCTTCAGCTGGACAGCGGCGTCGGCCAGGGCCGGGTCGGCGTTCCTGCTCAGCTCGTCGAGCAGCGGGTTCAGCTGGGTCGCGAGTTGTCCGGCGGGCGCGAGAGCGTCGAGCAGGGGCGTGATGATCTGGTCGACGCCGTCGCGGATCTGGGTCGCGCCGGTGCCGAGCTGATCGGTGCCGCTCACCAATTCGTCGGCACCGCCGGCGAGTTGCACGGTGCCCGCGTGGAGTTCGCGGGCGCCCGCCACCAGCTGGGACGCGCCGAGAGCGGCCTCGTCGAGACCGGCCGAGAGTTGGCCGGAGCCGTCGGCGAGCTGGGCGGTGCCCTGCGCCAGCTGCGTCGCGCCCTGCGACGCCTCGCCGATGCCGGCGCCCAGGCTGTTGACGCCGACCAGCACCTGCGAGGCGTAGCCACGGCCGATGGTGGCGGCGATCTGGTGCCGGGCGTCGGCGATCACGCTGTTGGCGACAGCGGGACCGAGGGTTCCGTTGAAATCGTTGTACCAGACCGCGATTCGCGCGCGCTGCGGCACGGGGTCGGTCACGCTCAGTACATTGCGGGTGAAGTCCGCGGGGATGACGACGGAGAAGGCGTAGCGGCTCTCGCGCAAACCCTGCACAGCTTCGGCGCTGCTGACCCGATGGAACTTCAGCTCTCCGCCGGACACCAGGGTATCGAGGATCTCGGTACCCATGTTCTGGGCCTTGCCGTCGGAGACGCCGCCGATGTCGTCGCTGGCGACGGCCACCGGGATCTGCTTCAGATACAGCTCCGGGTCCCACATGATCCACATGTAGACCGCCGAGATCAGCGACGGCACCACCAGGAACAGCACGACGAGCACGCGCAGCGGTCCCGCTGCCCGGCGCGAGCGGAGCAGCTCGCCGGCGCGAGTGCGAAGGGATGTCGATCTGTCTGCCATGGCGGAACCCCGATACTGCCCAGTGAACGTTGGCGCCCAAGCTAGTTGGTCACCCGTCCAGCATGGGGGGAATCGGCGAAATTGTCCTGCCGAGTCAGCGAATCGCCGCATCGCCCCCGCCCAGCGCCGCCGCGCGAGAGCACCCCGGCCGTACCGAGACCGCACGCCCTGACGGCCGGGATCGACCGATGCGCGACCAGCCCCCGCAGGCAACGCAAAAGGCCCGGAACCTGGTGGTTCCGGGCCTTTTCTTTGTAGCGGGGACAGGATTTGAACCTGCGACCTCTGGGTTATGAGCCCAGCGAGCTACCGAGCTGCTCCACCCCGCGTCGGTGAATACAACATTACACACGGGTTAGCTCGGATGCCAAATCGTCAGGTCAGCGCCGGTTTTCGGGCAGTTGCCCGCGATCTTCGGCGACGGCCGGAGCAACGCGAAACCCAGAGATGTGACCGGCGTCATACCTACCCGCCACCCGGCGCGCCAGGCCGAATTCCCGTGACGGGGGTCACTATTTCGACGTGATCTCACGCACATAACGGACCAATAACAGACCGACCGGGATCTAGGCATTCCCCCGCGCTATGCAGCGTAAACATTGGTAAGACGGCTATTTCATTCATACAATTGTCTCGTTATCAAGATGTGATCGTCATGGATTTCTTCGTTAGCGTCTCCCCCATGACTGAGACCCGGAAATTCCGCACCCGTGCCCTTGGCGTCGCCGCCATCACCGGCGCCCTGGTTGCCGTTCCGTTCAGCCTGGCCACCGGCACCGCCTCCGCCGCGAACCACAACTGGGACGGTGTCGCGCAGTGCGAGAGCGGTGGCAACTGGGGTATCAACACCGGTAACGGCTACTACGGTGGCCTGCAGTTCTCGCAGAGCACCTGGGCCGCCAACGGTGGCCAGGGGTCGGCGCACAACGCCAGCAAGGAAGAGCAGATCCGCGTCGCGGAGAACGTGCTCGCCAGCCAGGGTGTCGGCGCGTGGCCGCACTGCGGCCGCTACCTGCAGGCCGGCACCTCCGAGCCCGAGCCCGCCGTGGTCGAGGAGCCCGCCGTCGAGCTGCCCGCGCAGACCAAGACCGAGGTCCAGTCCGCTGTCGACCAGGCCAAGGCCGCGGGTCAGGCCCTGGCCGACCAGTACGGCGTCGCGGGTCAGTACCAGGACCTGCTCAACGCCAGTGCCCCGCTGATCGCCTCGATCGGCGGCTGATCCACCGTTCCCCTTGCACAAGAAAGGCCCCGCCGTCCGGCGGGGCCTTTCTTGTGCTGTCGTGCGGTCGGCTACCGGCCGCCGGCGTCCTGGTACGCCTTCACCGCGGCGTCCAGTTCCTCGAGCGCCCTACCGAAATCGGTGAAGTTGCCCGTCCGCATCGCCGTGCGCACCGCCTCGATCTTGCGGCTGAGCTCGGCGGCCGCGGCCTCCTGGGCGGTCGACCCCGGCGGGGTGGTGGTCCCGGCGGGCGGGGTCGTGCTCCCGTTCGGCGGGGTGGTGGTGCCCTGGTCGACCGGCGGGGTGACGCCCGGCTTCGGCTTGACCGCCGGATCGCCACCGAACGGCGTCGCCAGCGCGCCGGCACCCGGCATGACCTGGTTCAGCGCCTCGGCCAGCGTCGCCGCGTAGCCGACCTTCACGCTGCCCGCCGCGTCGCGGTAGCTCACCAGCACGCGCAGCAGCTGCGGGAACGTCGATGACCCGGTGTTGCGTTCGTTGTAGAACGGCTCCACGTAGAGGATGCCGCCGTCGGCCACCGGCAGCGTGAGCAGATTGCCGTAGCGGATCTTGTTGGAGTTCGACAGCAGGGTCTTCTCCCGCGACACCGCGTCGGCGGTGGTCATCGAGTTCTGGGTCTGCTGCGGACCCTGGGTCTGCGTCTCCACCGGCAGCTGCAACACGGTGAACTTGCCGTACCCGTCGGGGTCGGAGCGCACCGAGATGTAGGCCGACAGGAACTGCCGGTTGTAGCCGACCATCGCCGAGGTCAGGTTGAACACCGGCTTGTTCGTCTTCGGATCACCCAGCAGCACGTAGTACGGCGGCTGGTTGAAGGTGCCGCCCTCGATCGTGGGATCGCTGGGGACCGACCAGAACGCGTTGTTGGTGAAGAACTCGCGCGGGTTGTCCACGTGGTACTTGGTGAGCATGTCGCGCTGGACCTTGAACAGGTCCTCCGGGTAGCGGAAGTGCGCCTGCAGCTCCGGCGTGATGTCGCTCTGCGGCTTCACCGCGTTCGGGAACACCCCGCGCCAGGCCTTGAGGACCGGGTCGGTGGTGTCGGTCTCGTACAGGGTGACGGTGCCGTCGTAGGCGTCGACGGTGGCCTTCACCGAGTTGCGGATGTAGCTGACCTCCTTGCGCGGGATGACGCGCCCGGTCTTCTTGTCGATGCTGTCCTCGACCGCGCCGTCGAGCGAGGTCGGCTGGGCGTAGGGGTACTTGTCCAGCGTGGTGTACGCGTCGACGATCCAGACGATGCGCTTGTCGATGACCGCCGGGTAGGCGTTGCCGTCGGTGGTCAGCCACGGCGCGACCTTCTGCACCCGCTCGCGCGGACCGCGGTTGAACAGGATCTTGGAGTCGTCGCTGATCGCCGAGGAGAACAGGATGTTGCGCTCGGCGTACTTGGCCGCGAAGGCCAGGCGGTTGAACCAGTTGCCGATCGGCACGCCGCCGCTGCCCTCATAGGTGTAGGAGGCCTGGTCGGAGTCGTACTCGCGCGGCGCCTGGCCGTCGGCGGCGCCGACGATGGCGTAGTCGGGATCGGACTGGGCGATCAGCTCGCCGTAGTAGATGCGCGGCTGGTCGACCTTGATCTGCTGGTCGTCCACCTTGGTGAACAGGTCGCTCACCATGAACAGCGGATAGCCGGAGTCACTGCCGCCGACCACGCTCGGCGCGTCGGACTGCGGCTTGTTCACCCGGTTGGCCGGCGCGGCGACGAAGCCGTTGCCGTGGGTGTAGACGGTGTGCTGGTTGATCCAGTCCTTCTGGTTGCCCGAGAGCGCTTCCGGATGCAGCTCGCGCGCGGCGACGATGTAGTCCTGGGTGTCGCCGCCGAGGGTGTAGCGGTCGATGTCGAGCGACTCGGGGAACCCGTAGAAGTTCTTCCGCTGCTGCAGCTGGGTGAAGGTGGGCGAGAGGATGTTCGGGTCGAGCAGCCGGGCGTTGCCGATGGTCGCCGCGTCCGCGGGCACCTCGAGCGGGCTCTTCTTGCTCTCGCCCTGATAGTCCTGATACTCGACCTTGTCGTCGGTGATGCCGTACGCCTGGCGCGTCGCCAGGATGTTGCGCTCGATATAGGGGCTCTCCTTGTCGGCGGCGTTCGGGCGCACCGAGAACTGCTCGACCACCATCGGCCACACGGCGCCGACCAGGATCGAGGAGAGCACCAGCAGGGCCGCCGCCATCGCGGGCACCCGCAGATCACGCAGCACGATGCCGGCGAAGAACGCGATCGCGCAGATCACCGCGATCGAGAGCAGGATCAGCTTCGCGGGCAGCACCGCGTTGATGTCGGTGTACGACGGGCCGCCGAACGTCGGCTCCTTGCGGGTGCTCGACAGCAGGTCGTAGCGGTCGAACCAGTACGCGACGGCCTTGAGCAGCACGAAGATTCCGGCGATGACGGCGAGCTGCACGCGCGCGGCCCTGGTCAGCGTGCCCTCACGCCCGGCCAGCCGCAGCCCGCCGAACACGTAGTGGGTCACCAGGTTCGCGAAGAAGGCGATCACCACGGCGACGAACAGCCAGTTCAGCACCATCCGGTAGAACGGCAGATCGAAGGTGTAGAAGCCGATGTCGAGATGGAACTGCGGGTCCTGCTGGCCGAACTCACCGCCGTGCAGGAACAGCTGCACGGTCGCCCAATTCGACTGCGCGACCAGGCCCGACAGCAGACCGAGCAGCACCGGGATGCCGACGCCGAACAGCCGCAGCCTGCCCATCACGGTGGTGCGGTAGCGCGCGATCGGATCGTTGGGCCCGGCGACGGGCACGAACACCGGCCGCGACCGGTAGGCCAGCAGCAGCGCGGCCCACACCACGAGGCCGACGAACACCGCGACCACGACGAACAGGATCAACCGCGTGCGCAGCACGCCCAGGTACACGCTGCGGTAGCCGACCTCACCGAACCACAGCCAGTTGGTGTAGGCGTCGGTGAGCCGTGGCCCGAGCAGCAACAGCGCCGCGAGGACGACTGCTGTCACCAGCAGCACCCGGCTGCGTCGGGACAACGAAGGTAAACCGGTGGGGGGCCGCATGCCCACGGTGCCACTCTCCAAGGGTCCGGCGGCTACCACGCCGGTGATCGGCGCAGCACCGCAGTCCGATGTTGCGGATGGTCCGTTGCCGGACCGTTGGCGCCCACTCTACGGAAATCGGACACCGTGCAAGCGTCTGGGCCGAAAATGATTGGATGGGCGGGTGACCGATGACCAGCACGCCGAAGTCGTCCTCGCCCGCTGTGTGCGCGAGGTCGTCGAGTTCGCCGACGCCGAGGGCTGGGGTAACCCGCCGCAGATGTTCGCCCTGGTGCCGACCGCCGACCTGGTCGCGGCCGAACCCGATCTCGAGGATCAGCTCGACGACGGCAGCGAGCTCACCCCCATCGCGCAGGAAGCCTTCCCCGACGACATCACCGGCGGGTCGATGGCGCTCGACGAATTCCTCGCGACCACCACCTGGCCGCCCGCCGTCGAGGGCTGCGTGCTCGTCCAGGAGATCGTGGTGCTCCCGCCGGACGCCGAGAGCGATCTCGACGAGGCGCTCGTCCCGCTGCTCGCCGACGACGACGCCGCCGACGCGGCCGGGCGCGCCGCGGCGCACGCCCACCCGGGTCGCCGCGACGCCCGGCTCATCGCCGGCGTGCTGCGCCAGGGCACGTCGCTGTGCCTGCTGCAGATCCGCCCCGAGGACGACGACGGCTTCGGCGATCTCGACCTGCGCACCTACCCGAATCTGGCGCCGGGCCTGGTCGAGGCCCTGCACCACACGCTGGAGTGATCAGCCGCAGCTGACGGCCTCGCGGCCGGCGTCGATGTCGGCCAGCGAGGTCACCGCGCTGTCGAGCGTGTCGACCCGCACCAGGCGCAGCCCCTCCGGGGCGCGCTGCCTGGCCTCGTTGCAGTTGTCGGCCGGGACCAGGAAGGTCTCGGCACCCGCCTCGCGGGCGGCGATCATCTTGTACTGGATGCCGCCGATCGGACCGACCTTGCCCTCCTGGTCGATGGTGCCGGTCCCGGCGACGAACCGGCCGCCGTTGAGTTCACCGGGCGAGAGCTTGTCGATCAGGGCCAGGCTGAACATCAGCCCGGCCGACGGCCCACCGATATCGGCGAGGTTGAACTCGACCTGCAGCGGCGGACGACCGCCCTCACCGGGCGTGATGCCGAGATAGCCCTTGGTCGAGTCGTCGGGACGGGGCGCGAGGGTGATCGGCGTGCTCTGCTGCGCGTCGCCACGGCGGTAGACGACGGTGATGGTGGTGCCCGGCCCCTTGGTGGAGACCAGGTCGATGACGTCCTTGGGCGTGGTGATCGGCGTGCCGTCGATGCTGATCAGCTCGTCGCCGACCTGCAGCACGTCCTTGGCCGGGCCGTTCTCGCCGAGTCCGCGCACCAGCACGACCGTCGGCAGCTTCAGGTAGTGCAACGCGGCGACCTCGGCGTTGCTCTCGGAGTCCTTGAAGTCCTGCTGGTTGGACTTGTCGACCTCCTCGCGCGACACACCGGGCGGGTAGACCTCGGCGCGCGGGACCAGGCCGTGCTCGCCGCTGACCCAGAAGCCGAACGCCTCGAACAGGTTCAGCCCGTCGCGGACCGAGACCGTCGTCATATTGAGGTGCCCGCTCGTCGGATCCAGGGGTGCGCCCGTGACGTCCACCACCTGCTTGCCGTCCACCTCGCCGAGAGTGTCGAAGGTCGGCCCCGGCCCGAGCGCGACGAACGGCACGGTGACCACGCTGCCGACCACACCGAGCACGAGCACGGGTACCAGGGCCACGATCAGGGTGAGGATCCGACGATTCACTCCGACCACAGTAGTGATCACCGGCCGCCACCGACGGCAGTGGCACGCATTTACCGGCTGTGCGGCCGGATCGATTTCGCGATGCGCGAACACCGTGGCCCCCTGGTGTCCGCGTAACGTATGAGGTATGAGCGATCTCCCCTTCGGCTTCTCGAACCGCGACGACGACGAGTCCGGTAAGCGGCGCGACGAGGCGAACGGCCCCGGCGGAAACGATCCGTTCGGGTTCGGAGCTGCGGGCGCGGGCGGTTTCGACCCGTCGCAGCTGGGGCAGATGCTGACCCAGCTCGGGCAGATGATCAGCGGCATGGGCCAGGCGGGCCCCGGCGGCGCGCAGGCCGGGCCGGTCAACTACGACGTGGCCAAGCGGCTGGCTCGCCAGCAGCTCGGTGCCACCGTCGCGCCTATCACGGCGAAGACGACCTCCGCGGTGACCGACGCGGCGCACCTGGCCGAGCTGTGGCTCGACGGCGCCACCACGCTGCCCGCCGGCGCGACCAGGACTGTCGCCTGGACGGCCAACGACTGGATCGAAGAGACCCTGCCCACCTGGAAGCGCCTGTGCGATCCGGTCGCCGAGCAGATCTCGGGCATGTGGACCGCCCAGCTGCCCGAGGAAGCCAAGCAGTTCGCCGGGCCGATGGTCGGCATGCTCGGGCAGATGGGCGGGCTGGCGTTCGGCTCCCAGCTCGGTCAGGCGCTCGGTCAGCTGGCCAAGGAGGTGCTGACCTCCACCGACATCGGCCTGCCGCTCGGCCCGGCCGGTACCGCCGCGCTGCTGCCGACCGCGATCTCGGCGTTCAGCGAGGGGCTCGAGCAGCCCGAGAGCGAGATCATGGTCTTCCTGGCGGCCAGGGAGGCCGCCCACCAGCGGCTGTTCGCGCACGTGCCGTGGCTGCGCCAGCAGGTGCTCGGCGCGGTCGAGGACTACGCGCGCGGCATCAAGATGGACTTCTCCGCGCTGGAGGAAGCCGCGCAGAACATCGACCCGATGTCGCTGAGCGACCCGTCCAAGCTCGAGGAACTGCTGTCGCAGGGCACCTTCGAGCCGCAGACCACACCGGAGCAGAAGCAGGCGCTCGAGCGCCTGGAAACCCTGCTCGCGCTGATCGAGGGCTGGGTCGACGTGGTGGTCACCGATGCCGTCGGCGAGCGGCTGCCCGGCGCGGGCGCGCTCTCGGAGACGCTGCGCCGCCGCCGCGCCACCGGCGGGCCCGCCGAGCAGACCTTCGCGACCCTGGTCGGCCTGGAGTTGCGTCCGCGCAAGGTCCGCGAGGCCGCGGCGCTGTGGCGGCGTCTCACCACCGACGCGGACATGGAACGCCGCGACGGCGTGTGGGCGCACCCCGACCTGCTCCCCGACTCCAGCGACCTCGACTCCCCCGCCGGGTTCATCGACTCCGTACTCGGCGGCGGCACCGGCGCTTTCGACGACCCGCTGGCCCAGCTGGCCGAGACCGAGGCCCGCGAGCGCGACGAGGCCGAGCGCGGCAAGACCGATCCCGACGCCGATCAGTCCTGATCTGAGCTCTCGCGCCACCACGACCGCGGAAAATCTGCGAATCGTGGTGGCGCGACACGCTTTCCGGAGTGTCGCGCTCCGGGAAACCCCGTCACGACCTGCGGGACGCGAGTTGTCCACAGGCTGATTCCACGATCGCGACACGCCGAAAACCTGTGGATAACCAGGCTTTCCACGCCCGGTCGGCCGTCGGCGCGAGCCGATACTTGCGCCATGACGACCACGACGCCACTGCGCGGACCGATGTTGCACCCGCGGGTGATCACCCTGGTTCGGCCCTCCGGGACCGTGCAGCTGGGGTGGGACCCGGAGCGAGCGCTGCTGCTCGAGACCACCGAACTCGACACCGGCACCGTCCTGGCCTTCCTTCGCCTGCTCGACGGCTTGCAGTCGATGCCCCAGATCGTCTGGCGGGCCGGCGAATTCGGTATCGCGCCCGCGCGCACCGTCGCCCTGGTCAGCGCGATCGACGAGGCCGGGCTGCTGCTGCAACCAGAGCGCAAACAGGGCACGGTGCGCGGTGTCGCCGTGCACGGGCTCGGGCCGCTGTCGGACGCGGTGACGATCGGTGTGCGGCGCATGGGCATCCGGCCGACCCGATCCCGGGAGTACCGGCCCGGCACCGCGGTCGGGGCGGGGTGCAACCTGGTGGTCCTCACCGACGCGCTGATGGTCGACCCGCGCCTGTCGGTGGACCTGGTGCTGCGCCGGGTACCGCACCTGCAGGTCCGGATCCGCGACGGCATCGGTGTGGTCGGCCCGCTGGTCCTGCCGGGCCGGACCAGTTGCCTGCGCTGCGCCGATCTCACCCGCACCGGGTTCGACGCCGACTGGCCGCACCTGGCCGCCCAGCTGCTCGGCCGCACCGGGCACGCCTCACCGGCCGGGATCGCGGCCACCACTGCGCTGGCGCTGGGCGAGCTGGAGACGATCGTCGCCTGTTCACCCCGCCAGGACCCGGGCACGCTCGACGCCACGATGGAGCTGAACCTCGACACCCACGAGGTGCACCGACGCCCCTGGCCACCGCATCCCGACTGCGGCTGCCGCACCCTGACCACACCGGAATCGGACGCGGGCCGGTGAGGACTCACACCGCACGGTGTGAGCATTCTTATGGCACACCAGCGGCAAGTTCGGCCATGATGGGTAGCGTGTCCGAGATCGTGCGCCGCAGTTCCAGCCGCAATGCCAAGTTGGCCAAGATTCCGCTCGGTATTGCCGGACGAGCCGCCGTCGGTTTCGGCAAGAAGCTGGTCGGGGGTGACAAGCAGCAGATCAACGCCACGCTGAACCAGAAGGCCGCCGAACAGCTGTTCACCGTGCTCGGCGAGCTCAAGGGCGGCGCGATGAAGTTCGGCCAGGCGCTGAGCGTGATGGAGGCCGCGGTCCCGGAGGAGTTCGGCGAGCACTACCGCGAGGCACTCACCAAGCTGCAGGCCGCCGCGCCGCCGATGCCCGCCGAGACGGTGCACCGGGTGCTTGACCAGCAACTCGGCACCAAATGGCGCGAGCGCTTCGAGTCCTTCGACGACACCCCGGCCGCCTCGGCCAGCATCGGCCAGGTGCACCGGGCGGTGTGGTCGGACGGGCGCGCGGTCGCGGTGAAGGTGCAGTACCCGGGCGCCGACGAGGCGCTGCGCGCCGATCTCAAGACGCTGTCGCGGATGACCGGTCTGCTGTCCTCGGTGATCCCCGGCGCCGATGTGAAGCCGCTGCTCGCCGAGATCACCGAGCGCACCGAGGAGGAGCTCGACTATCGCATCGAGGCCGCCAACCAGCGCCGCTTCGCCGCCGCCTTCGACGGCCACGCGCAGATCGTGGTGCCACGGGTGGTCGCGGGTGCCCCGAAGGTGATCGTCACCGAATGGCTCGACGGCACCCCGGTCTCGGCGCTCATCGCCGCGGGCGCGGCCGACCCGGAAGGCACACGGGCGCAGCGCAACCGGATCGCCGAACTGATGGGCACCTTCCACTTCTCCTCCCCGGAGCGGGTCGGCCTGCTGCACGGCGACCCGCACCCGGGCAATTTCCTCGTGCTCACCGACGGCAGGCTGGCCGTGCTCGATTTCGGCGCCTGCGCGCCGATGCCGGACGGGTTCCCCGTGGTCCTGGGCCGGATGCTGGCCCTGGCCGTCGCGGAGGACCACGCCGCGCTCACCGAACTGCTCTACCAGCACGGCTGGGTGATCCCGGGCCGCACGGTCACCCACGAAGAGATCGAGGCGTACCTGCGCCCGTTCAGCGACCCGATCCGCACCGACACCTTCCACTTCACCCGCTCCTGGATGCAGCGGGTCGCGGGCAAGGCCTCGGAGTTCACCAGCCCCGAGATGAAAACCGCACGCGCCCTCCAGCTTCCGGCCGAGTACCTGACGATCTTCCGGGTGCTCGGCGGTTCGGTCGGCATCCTGGCCCAGCTCGACGCGGAACTCGGCTTCATGAACCTGGTCCGCACCTGGGTCCCCGGTTTCCGCGCCGAACGCGCGTCCTAGCCCCGGCCCGCCCGCGAACAACCGCAGAGACAAACGAACCGCTCACCAGGACTCGGTGAGCGGTTCGTTTGCGGTACAGGCCTTTTCCGGGGTTCATGCCGGGATCGCGACCTTGCGCGGACGGCCACGCGGGCGCTTGCGGGCGATCACGACACCCTGGTCGAAGATCTCGCCACCCCAGACACCCCACGGCTCGGCGCGGTCGATGGCCGCGGTCAGGCAGCCCTTGCGGATCGGGCAGGACGCGCACAGTTGCTTGGCCTGCTCGAGGTCGTTCGGGCTCTCGGCGAACCACAGATCAGGGTTTCCGGCCCGGCAGGGCAGGGACGCCACGGTTCGGCATGTCACGTCAGCAGTGGCCGTCGGCCATTCCTGGGCGGTGAACACGTCGTTCTCCTTCAGCTCGTTTGCAGCGGTTGTTCGTTCGGTGTGCGAACCCGGTGCCAACGGCTGAGGAGCCGAAAGAAAATGGCCACGGATTTCGCTTCTCGCGATCCGTGGCCAGGAGGTCTGGGAGGAGTTTCCCTACCTAGTTCGACATCTCTGCCGAGACCTGATCACGGTCGCTGGGTGGACACGGAGGCGGATTGCGCCGGCGAATTCGGGTGCGTAACCGAAATCGACGGCCGGGGCTGCCGGGGCCTCGATGGCCGTCGGCTGCCAACCCACGCTGGGCTTGTCCTGGAGACGAATCGGGGTGTGCAGATGGACGAGAGCCATCGGCACAGCTTTGGTATCGACGCCGGACAGACCGGTCCCCTGCAGAGCGAGGACCCCCCGGGAGGCGGACACCATGGATGCGTTCACCAGGACGCGATTGCCCATCGCGTCGAACGTGGTGTTGCTGTTCATCTGACTGCCTCCCTCCTGAACTCGTGTGCTGATAGAAACCCGCGCCGAGATCACTCTCGGTGCGTGTTCTCCACCATAGGCAATGATCGAGAACCGAACAACCTATTTTCTACCTGCGGTTTTGTGTCGTGGCCCGCATTCGGGACGCGACGATGGCGAGCACGTCCGCGCCGTACTGCTCGATCTTCTTCGGGCCGATGCCCGCGATCGCGCCCAGCGCCGCGTCGTCGGCGGGCAGCTGCTCGGCGATCGCGGTGAGCGTCGTGTCGGTGAAGACGACGAAGTCGCGCACCCGCAGGACCTCGGCCTTCTCCGCCCGCCACTCCTTCAGTGCGTCCAGCAGCTGTGGGTCGAGTTCGGCCGGGCAGCGACGGCACCGGCCGAGCATGGTGGCGTAGGTGCCGATCAGCGGTTTCGCGCAGACCCGGCACAGCGGGCGCTTGCCGTCGGTGTCCTTCGGACCGGTCGCGGTGGCGGCGATCCGGGAGGCGGGCGAGTCGTCGGGGACCAGGCCGTTGAGGAACCGCGAGCGCCTGCGCACCCGCCTGCCGCCCTCGGTGCGCGCCAGCGCCCAGGACACGGCGAGATGTTCGCGCGCCCGGGTGACACCGACGTAGAGCAGCCTGCGCTCCTCTTCCAGCGCCGCCTGATCGGACGGGCTGCCGTCGTCGCCGAGGACGTGCTGGATCGGCAGCGTGCCGTCGGCGACGCCGACCAGGAACACCGCGTCCCACTCCAGGCCCTTGGCCGCGTGCAACGAGGCCAGGGTGACGCCGTCGACGGTCGGCGGGTGCTTGGCCTCGGCCCTGGTCGCGAGCTCGCGCAGCAGCCCGGTGAGGTCGATCTCCTCGTCGTGGCCGACCAGTTCCTCGGTGAGCTGCACTAGCGCCAGCAGCGAGGACCAGCGTTCCTTGGCCTGGGCGCCCGCCGGTTCCTCGGCGGTGAGCCCCACCGGGGCCAGCACGGCGCGCACCAGCGTGATCAGCTCGGCGCCGCTGCGCGATTCGTCGGGCAGGTCGTCGCGCGCGTCGGCCTGGCGCAGCGCCTGCACCGCCTGGCGCACCTCCTGCCGCTGGAAGAAGCCCTCGCCGCCGCGCACCTGGAAGGGGATATCGCGGGCGTTGAGTGCCTGCTCGAACGGTTCGGACTGGGCGTTGATCCGGTACAGCACGGCGATCTCGGCGGCGGGGGTGCCCGCGGCGATCAGCTTCTTGATCCGGCCCGCCACGGCCGCCGCTTCGGCGGGCACGTCGGGGTATTCGGCGAACTCGGGTTCGGGGCCGTCGGGCCGCTGGCCGATCAGCGCGAGCCTGGTCCCGGCGATCCGGCCGCGCGCGGCGCCGATCACCCGGTTGGCCAGCGACACCACCTGCGGGGTGGAGCGGTAGTCGCGTTCGAGCCGGATGACGGTGGCGTCGGGGAAGCGGCGGGAGAAGTCGAGCAGGTAGTTCGGGGTGGCGCCGGTGAAGGAGTAGATGGTCTGGTTGGCGTCGCCGACGACGGTGAGGTCGTCGCGTTCGCCGAGCCAGGCGTCGAGCACCCGCTGCTGTAGCGGGGTGACGTCCTGGTATTCGTCGACCACGAAACTGCGGTAGCGGCCACGGAATTCGTCGGCGACGGCCGGATAGTCCTCGAGCGCGGCAGCGGTGTGCAGCAGCAGGTCGTCGAAGTCGAGCAGCAGGCCGTCGGCGGAGGTCTTCATCGATTCGTAGCCCGCGTAGACCTGGGCCACCCTGGTCACCTCGACCGGTGCGTCCCGGTGGTGCCTGGCCGCGGCGGCGGGATAGTCCTCCGGCGCGATCAGTGACGCCTTGGCCCATTCGATCTCGCTGAGCAGGTCGCGGATCAGTTCGGTCGAGGTGCCGAGGCCAGCCCGGTGCGCGGCCTGCGACACCACCGGGAACTTGCTGTCGAGCAGTCGCCACGGCACGTCACCGACGACCTGCGGCCAGAAGTACCGCAGCTGCCGCAGCGCCGCGGCGTGGAAGGTGCGGGCCTGGACCTGCCCCGCCTCGCCACCGAGCCCCATCGAGCGCAGCCGGTTGCGCATCTCCCCCGCCGCCCTGGCGGTGAAGGTCACCGCCAGCACCTGGTCGGCCTTGACGTGCCCGCCCGCGATCAGGTGCGCGATGCGGTGGGTGATCGTCCTGGTCTTGCCGGTGCCCGCACCGGCTAGCACGCACACCGGACCCCGTGGCGCCCGCACCGCGGCGGCCTGTTCCGGGTCGAGGGCGGTGAGATCGAGTGCTGGCACGGGCACCATCATGACAGCGCCCGCCGACAACCGGGCCCGACGGCCGCCGACCTGGGCTTACGGCGCGCCGTCGCGCAGCGAGCGCAGCGCGCGGGCGAAGCCGCCGACACCGGCGCCCAGCGGCCCGAAGAAGGTCCGGTCGCACACCTCGACGGCCACGACGGCCCGGTTCGCCAGCGCGACGCCGTCGGCGGTGGCCACCAGGGCCCTGGCCCTGCGGTCGTGCGGGTGCGCACGCCGCTCGAGCAGGCCCTTCTGTTCCAGCGCGCGCAGCACCTGCGAGGTCATCATCGGGTCGGTGGCGGCGTGTTCGGCCAGCTCACGCTGCATCACCGGTTCCGCGCCGCGGTGCCCGAGGTAGGTCAGCGAGGCGAGCAGCACGAACTGCACGTGGGTGAGGTCGAACGGCGCCAGGGCGGCCCGCTGCGCCGCCTGCCAGCGGTTGGTCACCTGCCACAGCAGCAGGCCGGGGCTGTCCTGCGCGTCGCCGAATTCGGTGCGCAGGCCCTCGCTCACGCGCGGTCCACGGTCGCGGCGTCCCTGGCCTCGGCGCGCGCGATCAGCGCGGCCAGGTCGGGCCGGACCGACTTCGCGATGTCGGCGCCGATGATCAGGTTCCACAGCGGCCGCAGCGGCCCGGTCAGCTCCACCCGCACGCCGACCGACACCCGGCCGTCGGCGACCGGGGTGACGGTATGCGCGAAGGTCAGCCTCGCCCCGAGCAGGCGCGAGACGTCGTCGAACTCGGTCGCGGTGAGCTTGGCGACCTCGAACCGCACAGCCGGGCCGCCCTTGGGCTTGAGCTTGCCCGTCGCACCCTGCGCGAACGGGCCGTCGAGGCGGACCCAGGCGGTGTCGGCGTTCCATTCGGGCCAGCTCTCCATCTCGCCCCAGATGGCGAACAGCGTGGCGGGCGCGGCAACGGTCTCGGCGGAAGCCTCGGCGAGAATCATGAACAAAGTATGCGCGCTTACTATTTGTCGTGCAACCGGGCCAGGAACACCACGCCCACCTCCGACGTTGCACATCCCGTGACTGAAGCAACCACTGATCTGACGATGTACTCGACCACCTGGTGCGGCTACTGCCGTCGCCTCAAGACCCAGCTCGACGAGGCGGGCATCACCTACACCGTGATCGACATCGAGGACGACCCCGCTTCGGCCGAATTCGTCGGCAGCGTGAACAACGGCAACCACGTCGTGCCGACCATCAAGTTCCGCGACGGTTCGACGGCGACCAACCCGTCGCTGTCGCAGGTCAAGCAGGCTCTCGCCGCGCTGGCCTGAGCTCAGCGCGCCGGCTGCTCGGCCCAGGATTCGATGATCGTGCGAGCGATCGAGATGGACCCGGGCACCAGTAGCCGAGCGCCCTGCTCGCGGGCCGCCGCCCAGTCGCCCGCCCGCAACGCCGCGCGCACCTCGTCGCGGGTGAACCAGTGCGCCTCGGCGATCTCGCCGTCGGAGAACACCAGCTCCTGCTCCGGATCGCCGACGGCGGCGAAGCCGACCATCAGCGAGCGCGGGAACGGCCACGGCTGACTGCCGAGGTAGGTGACCTCGCGCACGTCGACGCCCACTTCCTCGCGGATCTCCCGCTCGACGCAGTGCTCGAGCGACTCGCCCGCCTCCACGAAACCGGCCAGCAGCGAGAACATGGTCTCGGGCCAGCTGTGCTGCCGGGCCAGCAGCACCCGGTCGGCGCCGTCGTGCACCAGGCAGATGATGGCGGGGTCGATCCGGGGGAACTCCTCCTCGCCGCTGGCGGTCAGCCGGGACCAGCCCCCTCGCGACGAGGTGGTCGAGGTGCCGTCGCTGCCGTGGAACCCGGCCCGGTCGTGCCAGTTGAGCAGCGCGTAGGCGGTGGCCAGCAGGTCGGCGGTGAAGTCGTCGACGGCGCCGAGCGCGCGCAGATCCTTCAGCGTCCCGTCGAGCTCGGGCTCGCGCACGGCCCACAGGTGACTGTCCTCGGCGACGCCGAGGAACACCGCGCCAGCCCCCGGCTCCGCGGCGATCGTGACGGCCGCGTCCAGCACGACGCCCGCGTTCTCCACCCGCACCCGGCCGCGCGCGTCGACGCGCAGGACCTTGGCCTTGCCCCAGCCCTCGCGCAGGGCGTCGGGATCGAGCCGGACGTGCTCGGCTCGATCGATCGTGGAACGCGACAGCAGCGGAACGTCTTTCAACCGGAACGACACACGACCGAGCCTAGCCGGTCGACGAGTCCCGGATCACTTGCCGGTGTGCCGGATGTAGAGCAGCTTGTCGGCGGCCTCGAGCGCGTCGACCTCGGGTTCGCCCACCCGGATCAGGTTCCCGTCGCGCACCACGCCGAGCACGATGTCGCTCAGATGCCGCGGCGAGCCACCGATCTCACCCGGTTCGACCTCGCGTTCGGCGACGGCGAAGCCCTGCTCGGGCGTGAGCAGATCCTCCATCATCTCCACGACGGTGGGCGTGGTGGTGGCGATGCCGAGCAACCGGCCCGCGGTCTCCGAGGACACCACGACCGAGTCGGCGCCGGACTGGCGCACCAGGTGGGTGTTCTCCGCTTCGCGGATGGCGACCACGATCTTGGCGGTCTTGTTCAGTTCGCGGGCGGTGAGCGTCACCAGGGTGGCGGTGTCGTCCCGGTTGGTGGCGACGATGACCGAGGAGGCCCGCTGCACGCCGGTCAGCCGCAGCACATCGGACTTGGTCGCCGAACCGTGCACGGTGACCAGGCCCGCGCTCGCCGCCGCTTCCAGCGCGACCGCGTCGGTGTCGACGACGACGATGTCGGCCTGCTGCACGCCGTCGGCCAGCATGGCGTCGATCGCGGTGCGCCCCTTGGTGCCGTAGCCGACGACGACGGTGTGATTGCGCACGGTGTGCCTCCATCGCTGAATCTTGAACGCCTGCCGCGACCGTTCGGTGAGCACGCTGAGGGTGGTGCCGACCAGCACGATCAGGAACAGGACGCGCAGTGGCGTGATGACGATCGTGTTGATCAGCCGGGCCGAGGGAGTGATCGGCGCGATGTCGCCGTAACCGGTGGTCGAGAGCGAGACGGTCGCGTAGTACATCGCGTCCAGGAACGACAGCTCGTCGCCGGAGTTGTCGCGGTAGCCGTCACGGCCGATGTACACCACGGTCGCCGCGGCGAACAGCAGCGCGATCGCGAACAGGACGCGGCGGGTGAGCGAAACCCACGGACTGGTCTGCACCGCGGGGATCCGCAAGAGACCGACCAGCGCGTAGTCCGGGCTGCTGCTGAGCCCGACCGGGCCACGTGTGTCCCCTAGCATCGCCCCCTCCTTTCGCTCGGCCCGGCACCGAGTCCACCGGCTCCGGCACAAACCGGGAGCCTACTGCGTGCGCGCGTCGCGGGCTCATTCGACATCCGGGACCGGAGCCGCGTCGCGCAGGAGCTGTTCCAGTTCGCGCGGACCGGCCAGGTCGGTGGGCGCGATGGTGCGTCCCGACCGGACGTAATGGAATGCCGCGCCGACCCGTTCGAGCATCCGGGCCTCGTCGGCGCCGGTACGCGCGGCCATCAGCCGCGCCCAGGCGAGCCGGTAGACGGCCAGCTGCACCGCCACGGCGGCTTCGTCGGCGGGGCCGGGCTCGGCGCCGGTCTTCCAGTCGACCACTACCCAGCGGTCACCGGGTTCGGCGAAGACGGCGTCCATCCGGCCGCGGATGACGGTGCCCGCGATGCTGGTCTCGAACGGCACCTCGACGTCGATCGGGTTGCGATGCGCCCACGGGGAGCGGCGGAACGCGGCCTGCATGGCGGCGAGTTCACGATCGGCCCGGCCCTGCTCGGTGCCGCTGTCGGCGGCACCGGGCAGTTCATCGAGGCCGAGCAGCTGTTCGGTGCCGAACCAGGACTGCACCCAGGCGTGGAAGGCGGTGCCGCGCCGGGCCATCGGGTTCGGTGGGTACGGCAGGGGGCGGCGCAGCCGGGCCGCCAGCCGGGTCGGATCGGCGCGCAGTTCCACCAGCGCGGTGGCGGGCAGCTGGCCGGGCAGTTCCACCTGCTGGTCGGCGAGTTCGGCCGCGGTGAATTCGGCGAGCAGGGCGTCGACGTCGGTGGCCCAGCCCTCCGGGTCGTCCTCGTCGTCGGTCGGCGCGGGATCGGCCGGGCGGGAGCGCAATCGCTCCAGCGCGGTGCGCACCAGGGCCGCGCCCTGTTCGATCGGGTCGCGGCGGCCGCCGAGCGGGTCGCGCGGCCAGGGGGCGGTGGGCGGGTTGTCGGCGAACGGGTTGACGGCGTCGGGCGGCGGCTGCTCGTCCCAGCGGGCGATGGTCGCGACGCCGAAGGCCGCGCTGTCCTGGTCCTCGTTCGCCTGTTTCAGTTCGAGCAGGAAATCCGACGGACCCTTCGGCGCGGTGCCGGTCTCGGGCCAGTAGTAGGCCGAAACCAGCAGCACCCGTTCGGTTCTGGTGAGGGCCACGTAGAACAGGCGGCGTTCCTCGTCGAGGCGGCGGCTCTTGAGCGCGTCCTTGTGATCGACGAGGGCGCGTTCGAGTTCGGCGCGGTCGCCGACCCGGCTCAGGTCCAGGACCGGCACGCCCTCGGAGGCGTCGGGCTGGGCGCGGTCGCCGCGCAGGGTGGTGGGCAGTTCGGTGAGCGCGCCGAGCCAGGTGCTCAGCGCGGTCGTCGACGGGAACACCGACGCGCTCACGTGCGGCACCGCGACGACCTCCCACTCCAGGCCCTTGGCCGCGTGCACGGTGAGCACCTGCACGCGATCGCGCGCGACCTCCACCTCGCCCGGTTCCAGACCGTTCTCGACGGATTCGGCCGCGGTGAAGAACGCCAGCAGCCCGCTCAGTGAGGCGCGCGTGTCGGCCGCGTACCCGGCCACCACCTCGGCGAACGCGTCGAGGTGCTCGCGGCCCGCGCCGCCGCCGGCGATGGCCCGCCTGGCCTGGGTCTCCACGCCGACACCGATGGTGCGTTCGACATCGGCGACCAGCTCGACCAGCGGCTGTCCGCTGCGCTCGCGCAGCGCGGTCAGCTCCTCGCCGAGCGCGCGGATGCGGGTGAATCCGGCCTCCGAATACTGGTCGGGCGCACCGGGATCGGCGATGGCGTCGGCCAGGCCCGCCTGCTCGGTGGGCTCCGGCGCGACCTCGCGCAACGCGCTCGCCAGCCCGGCCGCGTCGGTGATGGCGGCGGACGCGTCGCCGGACAGGCTGCCGATCGACAGCATCCGCGCGCGCCGGGCCAGGGCGGCGAGATCGGCGACGCCGAGCCGCCAGCGCGCGCCGGTGAGCACGCGGACGGCGGCGCTGCCGGTGCCCGGCTCGGCGATCAGCCGCAGGGTGGCGACGATGTCGGCGACCTCCGGCGTCGCGAGCAGCCCACCGAGGCCGACGATCTCGACCGGCAGGCCCTGCTCGCGCAGGGCCTCGGCGAGCGGCGCCGCGTCGGCGTTGCGCCGGATCAGCACCGCCGAGGTGGGGGGCGGCTGGTCGGCCGCCCTGGCCGCCGACCATTCCCCGGCGATGCGCTCGGCGATCCAGTCCCGTTCCTGCGCCACGGTTTCGGTGAGGGCCAGCTCCACTGTTCCCGGCTGTGCCTCGGGCTTGGCCCGCAGCGCGTCGACGGTCGCGCCACCCGCGGCCTTGGCCCGCAGCCGCAGCGGATCGGCGACCAGATTCGCCAGGGCGAGGGCTTCCGGCGGGTTCCGCCAGCTGGTCAGCAGCGGCAGGATCGGCGCGGGCACACCGGGCGCCGCGGGGAAGTCGGTCGCGAAGCGCGGGAGGTTGGCGGCCGAGGCTCCGCGCCAGCCGTAGATCGACTGCATCGGGTCACCGACGGCGGTGACGGCGAGAGCTCTTCCACCCGAGCCGGTTTCGCTCGTCGCCCGAACGTCGGCCGACCCGCTGTCAGCGCCACGATCGGCGCGCCCGCCGGGATCGCTGTCCTGTCGACGGCCCGCTGCACCGGCATTCACGCGATCCGCCGCACCCCGGCCGACATCGCTGTCGGCTTCGAGCAGGTGACCCGCAGGGTCGCCGGGGTCGTCGCCTGCGCGACCGAGATGGTCTGGGTCCCACAGCATCTCCGGTTCCTGTGCCGGTGCTGTCGGCGCGCCGCCCCGGACCCGCACCGGCCGCGGCCGATCCTGGCGGACCGCGTCGGCGTCGCCGAACAGCGCCGACAGCAGCACCCGCTGCGCGTGCCCGGTGTCCTGGTACTCGTCGAGCAGGACCAGCTTGAACCGGGCGCGTTCGGCGGCGGCCACCTCCGGATGGTCGACGGCCAGTTGCGCGGCCAGCGACATCTGCGAGCCGAAATCGAGGGCGCCACGGCGGTTCAGCGCCTCGGCGAGCTGCCGGACCAGCGGCAGCAGCGCGACGCGCTCCCGTTGCGCGTCGACGACGGCGGTCAACGTCTTGCTCGGCCCGCCCCGCTGACGCGGACCGGCGGGCAAGGTGTACACCAGTTTCTCCAGCTCGGCGTGCGCCTCGGCGAGCTGCTCCGGCTCCACGAGGTGCTCGGCGAGCTGCCCGGCCAGCGCCAGCACGGCCTCGGTCACCGAGACCGGCGTGCGATCGGTGTCGAGGTCGCCGTCCCAGGACCGCACCACCTCGTGCGCGAGCTGCCACAGCTGGGTCTGGGTGAGCAGCGCCGCCGACGGCTCGACCGGCAGCAGCAGGCCGTGCGCGGTGAGCAGCCTGCCCGCGTACGAGTGGTAGGTGCTGATCTCCGGTTCGGCGCCGGAGATCAGGGTGCGCAGCGCCCCGGTCGGGTCGATCTCGCGGACCAGCGGCGCACCGGCCAGCCGGGCCAGCCGGGTGCGGATGCGGGAGGTCAGCTGCTGGGCGGCCTTGCGGGTGAAGGTGAGGCCGAGCACCTCGTCCGGGGCGACCAGCTGGTTGGCCACCATCCACACCACCCGCGCGGCCATCGTCTCGGTCTTGCCCGCGCCCGCGCCGGCCACCACCAGGGTCGGCCCGGGCGGCGCGGCGATGACCGCCGCCTGCTCGGCGGTCGGTGGCGGCAGCCCGAGCGCGTCGGCCAACCGCTGCGGGGTGACGCGCACGCCGCTCACTCGTCGGTCACCTGCCGTCCGGTGTCCTGCACCGGGCAGCTGCCCGCGACCGGACAGTGCCTGCATCCGTCGTTGCGCACGGCCAGGTAACCGGGCCCGCGCGTGGCGGCCGCCGCGTCGTGGATCGTCTCGCGCCAGGTGTCCAGTCCCTCGGCGTCCAGGGCGGTCTGGGCGCGTTCGGTGGCGCCGGTCTTGGTGTGCGGCTTGGCGACATAGACCAGCCGGGCGCCACCGGGGTCGGCGGGCGCCGCGGATTCCGCCTCGTCGAGCGCGCCGTGCGCGGCGGCCACCTGGTAGGTCGCCAGCTGGGCGTGGTCGGCCACGGATTTCGCGCTGACCGGGGTCTTGCCGGTCTTCACATCGACGATCACGAAGCGCCCCTGCGCGTCCCGCTCCAGGCGGTCGATGCGGCCGCGGATCCGCACGGCGCGTTCGTCGTCCGCCCGCGCGGGCAGCACACAGTCCACCGGCACCTCCACACCCGCCTGGGTGAGTTCGCCGCGCGTGGTCCTGACCCAGGACAGGAAGGTCTCCAGCATCGCCTCGGTGCGGCGCAGCTCCTGCCGGGAATGCCAGCCGGTGGCCGGGTCGACCGTCCGCCACGCCTGGTCCAGCGCCGCGCGGACCTGCGCCTCCGGCACGTCACCGGCCAGCGCCTGCACCAGCGTGTGCACGAGATTGCCCTTGACCGCGTGCGGATTGTCGCCGTCGGTGCCGCCGTGGCGCTCCAGCGCCCAGCGCAGCGGGCAGGTGCGCAGCAGCTCGACCGTCGACGGGGACAGCCCGATGGGGGAATCGTCGTCGTCCCACAGTTCCCGGTCCGAGCTGAGCTCGGCGGTGCCGTACCAGTCGCCGGGGTCGGTGCCGGGGACGCCCGCGTCGGCGAGCCGGGCCAGCTGGTGGGCGGCCCGATCCCGCCGGTCGGGCGCGGTGGTGAGATCGCAGACCACGCCGCGCAATTCGGCGACCAGGGCGTGCATCACCAGCGCGCGACCGGGATCGGCGACCGGCAGCGCGCCGGGTTCGCCGGTGTCGTCGTCGCCGAGCAGTTCGGTGAGGAAGCGCGACGGCACCAGATCCTGGTCGCCCGCAGCGGATTCGACGGCGGTGACCAGCAGTGACCGCCTGGCCCTGCTGCACGCGACGAGCAGCAGCCTGCGTTCCTCGGCCAGGATCGGCGCGGCCCGGCTCGTCGTCGCGCCGAGGTCGACACCGGCGACCAGGTCGACGAGGTCCTCGGTGTGCAGCAGGGTGCCCCTGGCGCGCGGGTTGGGCCAGATGCCCTCCTGCACCGCGGCCACCGCCACCACGTCCCATTCCCGGCCCGCCGCCGCGTGCGCGCTGAGCAGCGACACCGCCTCGCCCTCGGCGGTCAGCGGCCTGCCCTGCTGCGGAATCTGCTGGTGCAGCAGGTATTCGACGAAACCATCGATGCTCGCCTTGGGCAGCCGGTCGACGTATCCCGCCGCGGCGTCGAACAATTCGACGGCGGCGTCGAGGTCGCGATCAGCCTGCATGCCCGCCGCGCCGCCGCGCCGGGACTGCCGGAACCAGCGGCGCTCCAGCCGGGAACTGGTCCACAGGGTCCACAGCACGTCCTCGACACCCTGGCCCCTGGCCTGGGTCTCGCGCGCCTTGCGGATCGCGCGCAGCACCCGCTGCAGCGGCGCCGCCTCCACCTCGGTGAGCCCGTCGAGCAGCCGCTCCTCGCCGATGCCGACGATCAGGTCGCGCAGGACCTCCGCCGAGGACTGGTCGATCAGCGGCACCGCCGGTGGTTCGGGTTCCGGCCGTGGCGGACCGACGGCGACCGGCGGTGCGGCGGGCGGGGTTTCGGCGTCGAGCAGGTCGATGTCGTCGGGCAGGCGTTCGGCGATGTCCCAGTCCGGTTCGGGTTCCGGGCGCAGCGGGTCCTCCGGATCGGGCTCCGGCGGCAGCCATTCGCCGTCGATCGGATCCGGCTCCGGCTCGGGCAGTTCCGGTGGGGGCGGCGGTGTCTCGTCCCACAGCAGGAACTGGCCCGCGTCGGCGTACGGGTCGGCGGCGGCCAGCGCACCGGTGCGTTCCAGGTCGAGAACCGTGCGGCGGACGCCACGGCGCAGTCGGCGCAGGGCGATCTGGTCGGCGCCGCCGAGCGGGCCGGACAGCAGGTCCATGGCGTCCTCGGGCGAGAACATGGCATCGATCGCGCGCCGCGAGCCCGGGCGCGACGAGTCGCCCGCCAGCAGCACTCGCAGGGCAAGCACCATCCACGCCGCACCCCGCCTGCGGGCGAGCGGTTCGGCCACGGCGGGTCTGCGCACCGGCACGCCCGCCGCCAGCAGTGCCCGCCGCAGCGGTGCCAGCGACAGCGGGACCGAGCGCACGATCACCGCCATCGACGACCACGGGATCCCGTCGGTCAGATGCGCCCGGCGCAGGTGATCGGCGATGAGCGCCGCCTCCTTGGCCGCGGTCGACAACACCCGGACCCGCACGCTCGACTCGACCTCGTGGTCGGGCATCTCGTCGGCCTGCCCCGGTGTCGAGGCCGCCGTCGACCCACCGCCGGAGTGGCCGGACCGATCCGGCCCCGCGTCGCCGGACGTCGATGGCCGGGACGCGTGATCGGCCGACATCGGCGGATCGGCGTGCTGTCCTGGCAGCACGCGATGACGCGCACTACCGGGTAGTCGCGCCGCGATCCGCGCGGTGGCCAGGCGGATGGGGTCGCCGCTGCGATGGTTGTGCCGCAGGATGATTCGCCGCTGCGGCACCGTGTCGAGGTCGACGAGGAACCGGGAGTCCGCGCCGCGGAAGGTGAACACGGCCTGGTCCGGGTCGCCGGTGACGACTGTGCTCGCGCTGCCGCTGCCGATGGCGCGCACCAGGGTCGCGGCCTGCGGGTCGAGGTGCTGGGCGTCGTCGACGAGCAGGTAGCGGATCCGATCGCGTTCGGCGGCGAGCAGATTCCGGTCACCGGCCAGCGCGTCGAGGGCAGCGCCGACCAGCTCGGCGGCGTCGAGCGCGGGCGCGGTCGCCTCCGGCGCCGCGACGCCGACCGACCAGCGCAGCATCGACGCCTCTTCGTAGCGCTGGAAGAACCGGCCCGCCGCCACCCAGGCGTCGTTGTCGTGCTCGCGGCCCAGGGCCATCAGGTCCTCGGGGCCGAGCCCGCGTTCGGTGGCCCGCAGCATGAGGTCGCGCAGTTGCTCGGCGAAACCACCCAGTGCCAGGGCGGGGTGCAGCCGGGGCGGCCACAGGCCGCGCGCGCCCGCCTCGATGTCGGCGAGGTCGCCGCGCAGCATCTCGCGCAGGACGGCGTCCTGCTCGGCGCCGGTGAGCAGCCGCGGCGGCGGATTGCCGTGCAGGTCGGCGTGGCGGCGCAGGACCGAGAACGCGTAGGAGTGCAGGGTGCGCACCATCGGTTCCCGGCTGGCGCCGGGGACGCCGCCCGCGTGCGGCCCGAGCTGGACGGTGATCGCGTCGCGCAGCGCGGCGGCGGCCTGCTTGGTGTGGGTGAGGACCAGCACCGACGAGGGGTCGGCACCGTCGGTGATCCGCGCCGTCACCAGGTCGACCAGCAGCGCGGTCTTGCCGGTGCCCGGCCCGCCGAGAACCTGCCACGGCCGCCAGCCCGGCCGCGGTGGCGCGGGCTGGGCCTGCTCGGCGAACAGCGCGCGAACAGCGGCGCCCCAGGCTCGCGGCCGGGGCGCCCGCGTCGTCCGGCGCACGAGTCGCACCGAGCTATCCGATCGCACCACGTCGGCTATTGCAACAGACCAGTACGACACGCCAGCACTCCCCCACCGGGGGGACACGCTGCGCGACCGTGCGCGACCGGCCAGAATGACTGTCGTGTCCCCGCTTCATGTGCACCGCTTCGGTCCCGCCGACGGCCCCGTCGTCCTCGCCCTGCACGGCCTCACCGGTCACGGCAACCGCTGGGAAACCCTGGCCACCGAGCATCTGCCCCAGGCCCGGGTCATCGCCCCCGACCTGCGCGGACACGGCCGATCGACCTCGCTGCCGCCGTGGTACTTCGAGACGATCGTCGACGATCTGGCCGCGCTGGTCCGCGCCGAGACCGACGGGCCGGTGGTCGTCGTCGGCCACTCCTTCGGTGGCGCGTGCGGCATCCATCTGGCCCGGCGTCACCCCGAGCTGGTGCGGTCGCTGATCCTGCTCGACCCCGCGATCGGCATCGACCCGAAGCTGATCGAACAGGTCGCCCTCGCCAACCTGGCCTCCCCCGACTACACCGACCTCGCCGAGGCCAGGTCCGACAAGCAGCACAGCGCGTGGAGCCCCGACGAGGTCGACCCGGCGCTGCTCGAACGCGAGCTGGCCGAGCACCTGGTGCCCACCGAGGGCGGCCGGGTGGGCTGGCGGATCTTCCAGCCGGCGATCACCTCGTACTGGGGTCAGCTGGCGCGCCCGTTCGTGCTGCCGCCCGCCGACCTGCCGACCGTGCTGGTGCGGGCGGCCAAGGTGCAGCCGCCGTACGTCACCGCCGAGTTCCTGACCGCGCTGTCCGCCCACCTCGGCGACCGGCTCACCGTCGAGGTGTGGGACTGCGACCACATGGTCGCCCAGGCCCGTCCCGCCGACGCGGCCGCCCTGATCGCCGCGGCGCTGTAGCGGCGATGGCGGCCACGACGGAGGAGCAGGTCGAACGGGTCCGCGCGCTGGTCGCCGCGATCCCGCCCGGCCGGGTGTCGACCTACGGCGACATCGCCCAGGGCGCCGGCCTGTCCTCGGCGCGGACCGTCGGCTGGATCATGCGCACCGATTCCGCCGACCTCCCGTGGCACCGGGTGATCGGCGCGTCCGGCCGCCCCGCCGCCCACCTCGCCGCCCGCCAGTTGCGCTTGCTCGCCGAAGAAGGGGTGCCGATCACCGACGGCCGCGTCGACCTGCGCACCGCCCGGCTCTGAGCCGACGCACCCACCGGTCCCGGCTTACGACAGCAAGCTCGATCGGCACCGGACCGAGGGCGCGAACTCACCGAGGCGCGAGCGCAGGCCAGCTACCGCCAGCAGTCGCGCAGCCCATCGCCGGTATCGACCAGGACGCTGTACACGCCGGTCCTCGAGCACCTGACAGCGTGCTCGATCGGCACCAGACCGAGGGTGAGCTCGCCGACGTGCGAGCGCCGGCACTGCTACCGCCCGCGGTCGGGGTGACCCTCACTCGCCTGCTATGCCGGACTGGTGTCGACCAGGACGCCGCGCACACCAATCCGCCCGGTCGAGCTCATGGACGGCGGATATCGACGGCCCGACCGGGGGTGCGAGCCGTGGAGTTCTAGCGCTCCGCTCAGCCTTCGGGCAGCTCAGTGCTCATCCGGAAACGACTGCTGGACAGTCGGATCCGAAGGTGCCACGGGTCTCGATGGTGGCGTGATGGGCGACGATCGGCGTATCGGTCCGTCAGCGTGGGTATCCGCCGAGGGCGAGTGCAGCGGCGGACGCGAACCCGGTCGCACCGGCGGTGGTGTCAACGGCCCACCGATATCGGAGCTCCGCACCGGTCCCGAGGTCCGGGTCGGAGCCGAATGCCGTTCATCAACAGGAGGTTCGGAGCTTGGCACCGACCCCGACGCCCGCGTCGGAGCCGAGTGTCGTTCATCGATGGGAGGTTCGGAGCTTCGCATCGGACTCGATGTCCGCGTCGGAGCCGAATACCGATCATCTACAGGAAGTTTCGGGGTGTCCGAGTCGACGGGACGTACGGCAGGACCATTCGACGCTGCCTGAGGTCGCGGCCCTCCCGGCTGACCGGGCAGCTGTCCCGGGGTGTCCGAGTCGACGGGGCGCGACGCCGGGCCATTCGACGCTGCCTGAGGTCGCGGCCCTCCCAGCTGACCGGGCGGCTGTCCCGGGGTCTGGCGATTCCCCGCGACCGGAGCCCCACCACGCTGCTGATGCCCAGGATTCCACCCACCCACTGACCGCCGCTGCTCCGGCAGCTGCGCCCCGCCGGACTGTTCCTGCGCGAGCGGATGCGCCCCACCCGACTGCGAATGCCCTGGCAGCTGAGCCACACCGGACTGGCGATGTCCGAGTGGCCGCACCCCACCGGGCTGCTGGTGCCCCGGTAGCTGCGCCGCGTTGGGCAGGTCCTGCGCGAACGGGCGCGCCTCACCCGACTGAGGAGGCCCCAGTGGCTGCTGGTGCCCCGGCGGCTGAGCCATGCCGGACTGCGGATGCGCGAGCGGATGCGCCCCGCCGGATTGCGGATGCCCTGCCAGCTGTGCCATTCCGGGCTGGTGGATCCCCGCCTGCGCTCCGCCGGACTGGTGGAGCCCGAGCACCTGCACGCCGCCGGGCTGCTCGTATCCCGCGCCCGGCGTCTGCGCCGGCCCCGGTTCCCCGCGCCCCGGCGAGAACGCCGAGAACTGCCGACCCGCACCGACACCACGCTTCCCGGGCGACCGCGAGGACTTGATCCACCAGAACACCAGCGCGCCGAGGATCGCGAACACCACCGACCACACCAGGTAGACGACCAGGATCTCCATATCGCGCTCGACGAGCCCGACCACCACGCCGAGCGCGCCGAACAGTCCGCCGAGCGTGGCGACCACGAACAGGAATCCCCGGACCACATCACCGAGCATCGTCGGCTGACCCGGCCCACCTGCACCGGACATCCCCACCCCCTTGCCGAACCGCGACGCCACGTCCGGGCGCTCGAGCATCGACGTCACACCCCGCTAGCATGACTTTCGTGCCGATTACCCTACGCCGGATCCGCCGATGACCGCCGCCGATGCGATCGTGCTCGCGGGTGGGCGCGCGAGCCGGATGGGCGGGGTCGACAAACCGGCGATCGTGATCGGCGGTCGATCGATGCTCGACGCCGCGCTGGCCGCGGTGGGCGCGCGCGGCGAGATCGTGGTGGTCGGTCCGCATCGACCGGAGCTGGATCCGCGGATCCAGCAGGTCAGGGAAGTGCCGCCCGGTTCGGGTCCGGTGGCGGCGATCGGCACCGGACTGAGCGCGCTCGGCCCTGACCCGGCGCCGTGGATCGTCGTCCTCGCCGCGGACATGCCGTTCCTCACGCCCGCCACCGTCGACGAATTACTGCGCCGCGCAACCGAATCGACCACCGACGCGGTCTTCGCGATCGATGCGTCGGGCCGCCCCCAGTATCTGGTCGGCGTCTGGCGGCGCACCGCCCTCGCCGCGGCCCTGGCCGGGCTGGACGCGCTGTTGAATCAGCCGATGAAGGCGATCGTCCCCACCGAGACCACCCTGATCGAACTGCCCGGCACCGGCGACTGCGACACCGAGGAGGAGGTCCGCCGGGCCCGCGCGACGATCGCCGACCGCGCCACGACCCGCCTCGACCTCACCGCGGCCAGGGCCCGCATCGCCGCCGAGCTGACCCCGCTGGTCGCCTACGAGGCCGAGCTGGGCGAGGTGAGCGGCGCCGCCCTCGCCGCCCCGATCATCGCCGCGGGCGCGCTGCCCCGCTTCGACGTCTCCGCGATGGACGGTTACGCCGTGTGCGGCGACGGCCCCTGGCAGCTCCGCCGCGACATCGGCTTCGCGGGTGGTGCCCGCCCGGTCGGCCTGCTGCCCGGCGAAGCGGTCCGCATCGCCACCGGCGCGCACGTCCCCGACGGCACCACCTCCGTGCTGCGCGACGAGTTCGCCGACGTCACCGGCGACGCACTCACCCGCCGCCCCGGCACCCCGATCCGCGGCGATGTCCGCGCCCGCGGCGAGGACCAGATGGTCGGTGACCTGCTCGCCCCCGCGGGCACCCGTGTCACCGCGGCGCTGCGCTCGGCGGCCGCCTCGGTGGAGGTCACCGCCGGGCTGGTCCGCGGCCCGGTCCGGGCCCGGATCGTCATGACCGGTGACGAGATCCGCAGCACCGGCCCGCTGCAAGCCGGGCAGACCCGCGACTCGATCGGCCCCGTTCTGCCCGATCTGCTCGCCGGTCTGGGCGTCACCGTGATCGACCGGGTGCATCTACGCGACACCGACCACGGCTTCGACGACATGCTCACCGCCACCGCGGGTTTCGATCTCCTCGTGGTGGTCGGCGCCACCGGCGGCGGCGCCGCGGACCAGCTCCGCTCCGCCATCGCCCGCACCGAGGCCCGCGTCGTCGTCCCGCGACTGGCCATGCGCCCCGGCGGCTCCACCGTCGTCGCCGAACTCCCCGCGGGCCCCACCGTTCTCGGCCTTCCTGGTAACCCGTTCGCCGCGATCGCCGTCCTGCTGGCCCTGACCCCCGCCATCGTCGCCGCCCGCACCGCCGCACCCCCGCCGCGCCCCGTCTACGGCCCCCTGCACAACGCCACCGAGACCGCGGGCCCCGTGCAGCGCATCACTCCCGCCCGCTACGTGCCCGAGGGCGGCTGGACCGCCGACACCTCCGTCCGCACCGCCCATCTGGCGGGCCTGATCGATCGCGACGGCCTCGTCATCGTCCCGCCCGACGCCACCGACGGCACCATCGTGGAGTTCCTTCCGCTCCCCCACTGACCGGGCTCACCGAGATCGCGTCCAGGAACCGGTGATCCGACGCGAGACCGCGAGGACGGGGCCGACGCTGCGGCGCGCGCGCCCGAGGATGAGGGCGCCTTCCAGCGCCGAGACGACCAGCAGCGCTTCGGTGTCGGGATCGTCGACGACGCCCTCCGCGCGAATCTTGTCGGCCAGCAATGACACCCACCGGTCGTATCCCGAAAGCGCTGCGTCCTGGACCTTCTCCGCGTCGGGCCCGGCGTCGAGGAGCGCGGTCGCCAGCGCGCATCCGCGCTGGAACTCGGAGTCCTCCAGCCGGGACCCGAGCGCGACGGCGAAGGCCGTCACCGCCGTCGCGGCATCGGGCGCGGTCTCGATCAATTGCTCGATGAGTCGGGCGATCTCGTCACCGCGCAATCGCAACGCGGCGGCAGCGAGGTCCTCCTTGCCGCCGGGGAAGTGGAAGTACATCGAACTCTTCGTCGCCTCGCTCAGCGCGAGGATCTCCGCGAGGCCGACACCCGCGTAGCCGCGCAACTGCAGCAGATCCGCCGCCACCAGGACCAGCCGGTCCCGGGTCGGTTTTCCAGCGAGACTGGACCGACTGGTCCCAGCGGACGCAGATGGTTGCGAAGATTGCTTCATGAGCCCATGATAACGACTGGACCGAGTGGTCCAGTGGGTGTGATGATCGAGCGCCCGCACCGCTGCGCGAGACCGGAGACAGGCAGTGAACGAGGACACGACCACCACGGAACTTCGGGAATGGCAGCGCGGCGGTCGGTTCTTCGACCATTCCGGGCATCGAATCTTCTATCGGCGGGCGGGAACCGGGCCGACGCTGCTGCTGGTCCACGGCTACCCGTTCAGTTCCTACGAGTGGTCGAAGGTCTGGCCGGAACTCACCGCGGAGTTCGATGTCGTCGCACCCGACATGCTGGGAATGGGCTTCTCGGACAAGCCACTCCGGCATCGCTACAGCCTGATCGACCACGCGGACATGCACGAGGCGTTGCTGCGCCACCTCGGCGTGCGACGGGCCGCCGTCCTGTCCCAGGACCTCGGTGTGTCCGTCGTCCAGGAGATGCTCGCTCGGCGCCTCGACGCCCCGGCCACTCCCTCGATCACCGCCGCCGTATTCCTCAACGGCGGGCTCTTCCCGGAGGTCTATCGCTCCCGGCTCATCCAGCGGGTTCTGTCGTCGCCGGTGGGGAACGTGGTGGGGCCGATGCTGCCGGACGCGCTGATCAGATCGGCGGTGCTCGACCTGTTCGGGCCGGACACGAAGATCCCCGCCGACGAACTCGACACGCTGATGCGGTTGCTCCGGCACAACCGCGGGAAATCGGTCTCCCACCGGGTCGGCCGATTCGTCCAGGAACGCGCCGGGCTGCGGGACCGGCTGGTGCGCCCGCTCCGCACCGGCGACACCCCCCTGCTGATGATCAACGGCGCGCTGGATCCGAACTCCGGCGCGCACATGGCGGCCCGGTACCGCGAGCTCGTCCCGGACCCACAGATCGTCTCACTCGCCCGGATCGGCCATTGGCCGCAGCTCGAGGCACCCGCCGATGTCGTGCGGCACCTGCGCGAATTCCTGCGCTGAAATCCCACATTTCGGCGGCGAACAGCCACAATTCATGCATGGTCAAATAATGTTCGAGAATTCGTCTCGAATCATCGACACGCCGGAAATCGGCAGGTCGGACCATTATTTTTCGCGCACCTCTACCGGAGTGCATTTCCGCTGGTTATCGTTGGCGCGTTAGGCGAAACACTATCCCTCGGAAAGGACCGTGTGGAGATGGCTGACAAGTCCAAGAAAACGCCTAAGAAAATGCCCAAGCAGATGCCGCGGCAGCAGCAGCAACAGCGGCAGGAGCAGATGGGCGAGAACTCGCAAGGCATGACGCGAGCAGGTCAGGACGATCGGCGTGAACCGCGCCGCCCCGACCATCGCTGATCCACGTGTGTCGACGAGCCGCCGGTTCCCCTTCCGGCGGCTCGTCCACGTCAGGCCCCGATGCGCTGGAGCGCGCTCGCCGCGGATCCGGCCCCGCCCCGGCGCGCCGTCGACGGATCGGGAGCGGGCACCGCGTCGAGCAGGCGGCGGGTGTACTCCTGGGCCGGCGCGGCGAATACGGCGCCGACCTCGCCGGTTTCGACGATCCGGCCCTGCCGCAGCACCACCACCCGGTCGGCGACCTGGTGCACTACCGCCAGATCGTGGCTGATGAACAGGCTCGCGAAGCCGTATTCGGCACGCAGGTCGGCGAAGAGGTCGAGCACCTGGGCCTGCACGGACACATCCAGCGCGCTGGTCGGCTCGTCGGCCACCAGTAGCCGAGGCGCCAAGGCCAGGGCACGCGCCAGCGCGACCCGCTGACGCTGTCCGCCTGAAAGCTCGCCCGGCCGCCGCTGCGCGTAATCCCGTGGCAGCCGGACCGATTCGAGCAGGTCGCCGACCTTGGCGCGCAGCAGCGCACCCGAGGCGGCGCGATGCACCTGGAGCGGTTCCGCGATTGCGTCGGCGACACTGCGGCGCGGGTCCAGCGAGGCACTCACGTCCTGGTGCACCAGCGCGACATTCCTACGCAGACCCCGCAGTTCCCGCCGCGACAGCCCGGCCAGCGACACACCCTGCAACTCCACGGTTCCCGACGTCGCCGGGACCAGTCCGAGCGCGGTGCGGCCCAGTGTGCTCTTGCCCGAGCCGGATTCGCCGACCAGACCGAGTACCTCGCGTGGCCCCAGCGTCAGCGAGATGTCCTGGAGCGCCGGGAAGTCCGCCGCGCCATGGCGTCCCGGGTAGGTCACCGACAGCTCGTCGATACGCAGCACGTCGCGATAGTCGGGTTCGGCTGTGCCACCGCCCTTCTCCGCGATCACGGCGGGACCGCGGACGACGACTCGCCGCAGGATCCGGCGAGCCCGTTCCGGCTGCTCGGACTCTTCGTCCGTCGCCTCCTCCGCCGAACCCTCAGCGGGGTCCACACCCTCGGCGGACTCGTCGACGGCCGCTCCCGCCGTAGCACCGTCAGCGGCACGCTCCGCGTCCGCGCCGTCATCCGCCACCGGGGCACCGGCGAGATCCGGCTCGGCCGCGGCCACCGCACCGGCGGCATCGTCCGCCCGAGCTTCGTCATCGCCCGCTCCGGAGGCGGGCGCCGAGCCAGCGGTCGCCGCACCGACGACCTCCCCCGCCCCGCGCTCGGACACCGCGGGCAACCGGGGCACCGCCGCCAGCAGAGTCCGCGTGTACTCCGCTTCCGGCGCACCGAACAGCCCGAACACCGGCTGCTCTTCGACCACCTGCCCGGCCCGCATCACCACCACCCGGTCGGCGATCTCGGCGACCACCCCGAGGTTGTGGGTGATGAACAGGACGGCCGTGCCCCGCTCCCGCTGCAGGGTCCGCAGCAGGTCGAGGATCTCCGCCTGGACGGTGACGTCGAGCGCGGTGGTCGGCTCGTCGGCGATGAGCAGATCCGGGTCGCCGGACAGGGCCAGCGCGATCACGACGCGCTGTTTCTGCCCGCCGGAGAGCTGGTGGGGATACCAGTCCAGCCGCTTCTCCGGCTCCGGGAGGTCGACGGCGGCGAGCAGTTCGATCGCGCGGGCCCTGGCGGCGGCCTTGTCGGTGGTGCCGTGGGCCCGCAGCGCCTGCCGGATCTGGGTGCCGATCTTCTGCACCGGGTTGAGCGCGGTCTGCGGCTCCTGGAACACCATGGCCGCCCCGGTGCCGCGCAGTGCGCGCAGCGCGGGCTCGGCCGCGTCGACGACCTCGGTGCCCGCGAGCCGGATGGAGCCCGTGGCGTGCGCGGTGCCGGGCAGCAGGCCGAGCACCGACCGGGCGGTGAGCGATTTCCCGGAACCGGATTCGCCGACGAGGGCGACCACTTCGCCCCGCCGGACGCGCAGGCTCACCCGGTCGACCACGGTTCGGTCGCCGAAAGCGACGGTCAAGCCGTCGATGTCGAGCACCAGATCGTCGGTCATGCCAGTCTCCTTGCCCGGCCCAGTGCCTGGGCGATCAACAGGAAGCCGAGCGTCAGCCCGGCCACGACGGTCAGCGGGCCGATCGCCATCCACGGGTTGGCGTCGAGGTTGGCGATGGACTCGCCGATGAGGGAACCGAGCGAGGGCTCCGGCGGCCGCACTCCGATGCCGATGAAGCTCATCGCGCCCTCGAGGAACACCGCCAGCGACAGCGACAGCGCGAACTGCACGCCCAGCGGCTCGATCACATTGGGCAGCACGTGCTTACGCAGGGTCCACCAGGTGTCGGCGCCGATCACCTCGGACGCCTCGACAAACGGCTGTTCGCGCACCGCCAGGACCGCGGTGCGGATCTGGCGGCCGAAGATCGGGATCTCGGTGGCGATGATGACGATGACGACCGCGTGCCAGCCGGGTCCGGTGACGGCGGCGAGGGCGATCGCGAGGATCAGCGCCGGGAACGCCAGGATCAGGTCGAAGACCCGCTGCACGGTGATGTCGGCCCAGGGGTTCACGGTGGCGGCGAGCCCGGCCAGCGAGCCGATCACCGCGCCGATCGGCACCGCGAGCAGCACGATCAGCAGGTCGATCCGGATGCCGGCGAGCACGCGCGCCGCCACGTCCCGATTGAGATGGTCGGTGCCGAGCCAGTGCGCGCCGCTCGGGCCGAGCAGGTTGGCGCCGGGGATCTGGGCGAGCGGGTCGTAGGGGCTGAGGACCCCGGCGAACACTCCCGCCAGCGCGATCACCGCGATCAGCACGACGCCCGCGAGGCCCTGACCCGTGCCGAGCGCCGCCAGTGCCCCGGCCCGACGCGGTGACTCCTGCTGCGCCGCAGCCGCTTTCTCGATCGTCGCGGTCATGACCGGCCGCCGATCCGGATGCGGGGATCCAGCCAGGCGTGCGCGATGTCGGTCACCAGCTGGATCACCACGAACACCGCCACCGACAGCAGCAACAGCACCTGCACCAGCGGGTAGTCGCGACGGCTGATGCCCTGTTCGATGAGCTGGCCGATGCCCGGCCAGACGAAGGCCGCCTCCACCAGCACGGCACCGCCGAGCAGCTGCCCGGTCTGCAGGCCGAGCACGGTGAGCAGGGTCGGCAGCGCGTTGCGCAGCGCGCCCCTGGTGACGATCTCGCGGTGCGGGACACCGAGCGAACGTGCCGTCAGTACATACGGTTTCGTGAGTTCGGTGCGCAACGACTCGGTGAGGAACCGGGTCAGCGCCGCGGCCACCGGCAGCGCGAGGCAGATCGCGGGCAGCAGCAGGTACTGCACGGCGATGTCGGGCCGGGCGATGAAGCCGTCCGGCGGCACCCCACCGGCGGGCAGCACCGGGACGGCGACCGCGAAGACGAGCACGAGCAGCGGCCCGACCACAAAGGTCGGCAGCGCGACGGCGACCGTATTGGCCGCGGCGACAACGGTGTTCAGCCACCGGCTCGGCCACAGCACCGACGCGACCGAGACCACCAGGCTGGTCACCACGGCCAGCAGCAGCGCGGTCACCGTCAGCACCAGGGTGTTGGTGAGTCCACGGCCGACGAGATCGGTGATCTGCCCGCCGATGAGGTAGGACCGCCCGAGGTCGAGGGTGACCAGGTCACCGAGCCAGCTCAGGTACTGCACCGGAATCGACCGGTCCAGGCCCAGCTGCTGCCGGATCGCGGCGATCGACTGGGGCGTCGCGTCGTTGCCGGCCAGGATGGTGGCCGGATCACCGGGCACCAGGCGCAGCAGCAGGAAGATCAGCACCGAGGCGCCGAACAGCACGAGCAGTGCCGACGGCAGCCGGTGCAGCAGATAGCGGGTCATGACAGGAAGGTGTCGGTGAGCACCGGTTCACGGCGCTTGGTCCAAGCGAACTCGTGCACCTTGGTGGCGGTGGAGTACTGCTGGAAACGGACGCCGATCTCGATCAGGAACAGCCCTTCCAGCAGCTGGTCGCTGACCGCGTGGAAGGCGCGCACCGCGTCCGGGCCGGTGCCCTGCGGCAGCTGCCAGGCCGCGTCGGCCGCCGCGGTGTAGGCGGGCGACTCGTAGCGGGAGGCGTTGCGGCGGGCGTTGAAGGGGTAGGCGCTCACGGTGAGCGTCGACGGCACGAACTGCGCCCACGAGTGGTCGGTGACCCACAGGCCACGGAACTGCTGGCCGGTGAGCTGTTTGACGAAGGTGGCGGCGTCGACCGGGTCGAGGGTCACCTCGATGCCGACCTCGGCGAGGTTGGCCTGCACGATCTGGGCCGTTTCCTCGTAGCCGGGGCCGAAGGTGAGCGGCAGCTTCGGCGGCTTGCCGGCCTGGGTGAGCAGCTCCTTGGCCTTGGCGACATCGCGGCTGTACCTGGTGTTGCGTGATTCGTCGAAGGCGGGCGAGGTCTTGGGCCACGGCACATTCAGCGGGTAGCCGGCGCCGCGGTAGACCTCGGCGATGATCCGCTCGCGATCGAGCGCGAAGGCGATGGCCTGGCGCACCCGCACATCGGCCAGCGCGGGCTCGGTCACGTTGACGCCGACGTAGGACTGCAGTTCCGCGCCCTCGAGGTCGAGCACCCGATAGCCGCCCGACTTGGTGAGATTCTCGGCGTCGCGGTAGCCGAGTTCCCTGGCCACCGCGATCTGCCCGGACTTGAGCGCGTTCAGCAGCGCCTGCGGGTCCTGGATGATCGAGACCTCGACGCGGTCCAGGTAGGGGCGCTCGGGAACCCAGTAGTCCGGGTTCTTCTCGAACACGAGCTGCGAATTCGGCACGCGCTGGACGTATTTGAACGGGCCCGTGCCGATGTAGGTGTCGCCGGTGCCCAGCTTGTCGATGGTCTCGCTGTCCAGGATGGGCACGGTGTCGAGCAGGTCGTAGATATTGCTCAGCGGGTGGGCCAGCTGCAGCACGATGCGGGTGGGCGAGACGATGTCGAAGCCGGTGACCGCGGTAGCGGTGCTGCGCAGCTGGGCCGACCACTTGGCGTCGGCGTAGGTGCGGATCGAGAACTCCACGTCCTTGGCGGTGAACGGCCTGCCCGAGTGGAACTTCACGTCGTCGCGCAGGTCCAGCGCGATCGACCGGCCGTCGGCGGCGAGCTGCCACGACTTCGCCAGCAGCGGTTGGGGTTCCAGCTTGTCGTTGGGGTAGCGGATCAGCGATTCGTAGACCAGGCCGATGACGACCGGTGTCGCGGCGGTGTTGGTCAGCAGGTTCGCGGGCACCAGGTCCTCGCGGATGCCCACCTTCAGGGTGCCGCCGCGCACCGGCGTCGCGTCGTCACCGCCGCCCTTCTGCTCCGAGACGGCCGAGGTGCAGGCCGCCAGCGCCGCGCCACCGAAGATGGCGGCCGCGGCGATGCCGCCGGCGCGCAGGAAGTTACGGCGATCGAGGCCGCCGGGGGTAAAGCTCATCGTGGGATTCCTCGAAGACACGTCGGCCCGCGGACGCGGGCCGAACAGCGCGCAGCGGAAAGGCGCACCGGGGGAAGGGGACACATCGGCTCGTTCGGCCGCGCACGTCAGCAGACGTACGTCAGCCACGCAGGACGCGACACGAACAGCAGCAAGAGGGCTGATTCGTGGGCACGGCAGTGACGCTAACAAGTTGCGCCGCAGGGGTCACCGATTCCGCGCAGGATGCACATAACCATGGTGACCAGCGAATATGTCACCTTTACTGGCAGAATGCCTGTTCCACCCCACGCTCGCGGTTACGAATCCTTCGGCGGCTCGGCCGGTCGCACCTCGGCCGATTCCACCCCGGAATGGACCTCTCCCCCGACCGCGCCCGCCGGCGCGCCCAATATCGTCGTCGTCCTCGTCGACGACATGGGGTACAGCGATATCGGCCCGTTCGGTTCGGAAATCGAGACGCCGACGCTGGACCGGCTGGCCGCCCAGGGCGTGCGGCTGTCGAATTACCACACGACGCCACTGTGCTCGCCCTCGCGCGCCGCGCTGCTGACCGGAATCAATTCCCACCGTGCCGGTTTCGGCTTCGTCGCCAACGCCGACCCCGGGTACCCCGGCCTGCGCCTGGAATTGGCCGACGACGTGCTCACGCTGCCGGAGATCCTGCGCGGCAACGGATACGCGACCTACGCCGTGGGCAAATGGCATCTGGTGCGCGACGCCACGATGAATCCGTCGGCGCATCGCGATTCCTGGCCGACGCAGCGGGGATTCGACCGCTACTACGGCTCGCTGGAGGGGCTGAATTCGTTCTACTACCCGAATCAGCTGGTCTCCGACAGTTCGGTGGTCGATATCGAGGAGTATCCCGAGGGCTACTACCTCACCGACGATCTCACCGACAAGGCGCTGTCCTACATCAAGGACCTGCGCGCTCACGACGCCACCAAACCGTTCTTCCTGTACTTCGCGCACGTGGCCATGCACGGACCGCTGCAGGCCAAGGCCGAGGACCAGGCGAAGTATCGCGGCCGCTACGCCGAGGGCTGGGACGAACTGCGCCGCAAGCGTTTCGCCGAGCAGCTGGCCCAGGGCCTGTTCCCACCGGGCACGCAGCAGAAGCCGCGCAATACCGAGCCCGGTTACGAAGCCGCGGAATGGGATTCGCTGTCCGAGGACGAGCGCCGCCGCTACGCCAAGTACATGGAGGTGTACGCGGGCATGGTCGACAGCATCGACCAGAGCCTGGGCCGCATCGTCGACCTGCTCGACGACCTCGGCGAGCTCGACAACACCATCATCGTGTTCACCTCCGACAACGGCGGCACCGCCGAGGGTGGACCGGAGGGCACCCGCTCGTACTTCGCCGAGTTCGCCCACATCGACGATCCGGACTGGATCGGCGACGTCCCGCACGACGAGGACCTGATCGGCACCGCCCGGCTGGGCGTGCACTACCCGCGCGGCTGGGGTCAGGCGTCCAATACGCCGTTCCGCTTCTACAAGGGCCAGACCTTCGCCGGTGGAGTGCGGGTGCCGCTGGTGGTGTCGTGGCCCAAGGGTCTGCCGCGCACCGAGGCCGATTCCGGTATCCGGCACGAGTACGCGTACGTCACCGATCTGGCCCCGACGCTGCTCGAGCTGGCCGGGCTGGCGCGGCCGACGGTGCGCAACGGGTTGCCCGCCAAGGAGTTCGACGGCGTCTCGGCGGCCGAGCTGCTGCGCGATCCGGCCGCGCCGACCCGGCACACCGAGCAGTACTCGGAGATGACGGGGCATCGCGGGTTCTATCGCGATGGCTGGAAGCTGCTGTCGCTGTACGAGGCAGGTGCCGATCTGGACGCCCCGCACTGGCAGCTCTTCGATGTGCGCACCGATCCGACGGAGCTGCACGATCTCTCGGAACAGTTCCCCGAGAAGGCGGCCGAGCTGGCCGCCGCCTGGGACGACTCCGCTTGGGCCAATACCGTTTTCCCCTTGCTGACCCGGGCCGACCTGTTCCGCCGCCGACCCGAGGAAGCGCGCTTCGCCGCCCCGATCCGGTTGCTGCCCGGCACGCCGACGCTGGAGCGCTACCGCTCGCAGCGCCTCATCGCCTACCGCGACTTCACCATCACGGCCGACCTGACCGGCCGCCGAACCGAGGAGCCCGGCGCAGCACCGGCGCCCCCGATCGGAGGTGCTCTGCCCACCGGTGACATCGCTCCCGGATCGCCGAGTACCTCGGGCACCGCAGGCGCTGCGGGCACCACGGGCTACCAGCAGGGCGACGAAGGCGTGCTCGTCGCGCACGGCGACCCGCTCGGCGGCTATCTGCTCTACGTCGAGAACGGCGAGGTGGTGCTCGGCGTCAACAGCTACGGCCGCTTCGCGTCGGTGGCGGCGCCGGTGCCTGCCGGGGCCCGCGAGATCGTGGTGCGCGCGACGATCCGGCCGCGGCTGCGCTGGGACTTCGTCGTCGAGGTCGACGGGGTCGCGGTCGCCGAGCTCGCCGATCAGGTGCAACTGGTCGGCATGGCCCCGTGGACCGGTATCTCGGTGGGGGTCGACGCGCGCGGCCCGGTCGACTGGGAGCTGCGCGAACGCCGCGGGCCGTTCCGGTACACCGGCGCTCTGCGGGCCATCACCTACACGCCGGGCCCGATCCAGGTACCGCAGGCCACGATCGATGCCGTGGAGCGGGAGGCCGAATTCGTCGCCGAGTGACCGGCCGCCGCCCGACCGGGACCCGGGCTTTCCGCCCGGACCAGGTCGGATACCGTTTATCAGGCACGATGACCGACCCGAAGTAAGGACGCCGATGGACGACAGTTCGCTCACCTGGGACGACGGAGCGCTGCTCACCATCGACCAGCGCGGACTGCCGCACGAGGCGCGGGAACTGCGTCTCGGCACCGTCGACCAGGTCATCGACGCGATCACCACCCTGGCCATTCGTGGTGCCCCGGCGATCGGGATCGCGGGGGCGTTCGGCGTGGTCATCGCCACCAGGGCGCACACCGCCGACGGCGTGGTGGACGAGGCCGCCGTGCAGGCCGAGGCCGACCGGATCGCGGCGGCCAGGCCGACCGCGGTCAACCTGGCCTGGGCGGTCGAGCGAGTGCGCGGCCGGATCGCCGACGGTGCCGATGCCGTGCTGGCCGAGACCCTCGACCTGCTCGCCGAGGACGGCCGGGTCAACCTGGCCGCCGCCACCCACGCCGCCGACCTGGTGCAGCGGCTCTGCGGTGACGGGCAGCTGCGGCTGCTCACGCACTGCAACACCGGCAGGCTGGCCACCAGCGCGGTCGGTACCGCGATCGGCGCGCTGCGGGTGCTGCACGAGCGCGGCGCGGTCGCGGACGTGATCGTCGACGAGACCCGGCCGCTGCTCCAGGGCGCCCGGCTCACCGCGTGGGAGCTGGCCGAGGCGGGTATCCCGCACCGGCTGACCATCGACTCCGCCGCGGCCTGGGCGATGGCCACCGGCCAGGTCGACGCCGTGCTCGTCGGCGCCGACCGGATCACCGCCAACGGCGACGTCGCCAACAAGATCGGCACCTTCACCCTGGCGCTGGCCGCCCGCCACCACGGCATCCCGTTCCTCGTGGTCGCGCCGGAGTCCACCCGCGACACCGCGATGGCGACCGGCGCGCAGATCGTGGTCGAGCAGCGGGCAGCCGCCGAGGTCACCGGGTTCGGCGGGGTGTCAACGGCACCCGCGGACACCGCGGTGTTCAATCCCGCCTTCGATGTGACACCCGCCGATCTGGTGACCGCCGTGGTCACCGAAAACGGTGTGGTCTACCGGAATTCGGATCGGTTCGACGAGCGGGGCCGCGCGACCACCACGCCTGACACCGCCGCCGAGCAGGGCGCGGCGATCGCGGCCACCGCGCGTCAGCTCTACGAGCGCGGCTGGATGCCGGGCACCGCGGGCAATATCTCGGTGCGGATCGACGACGACGCCCTGATCACCGCCAGCGGCCTGTCCAAAGGCGAACTGACCGAACGGGATACGGTGCTGGTCGCCGTGGCGGACACGACGCCGCGACCGGGCCAGAGCCGGAAACCGTCCGCGGAGACCAGCATTCACACCGCGGTGTATCGCACCCGTCCGGCCGGCGCGGTGGTGCACGTGCACTCGCCGTTCGCCACCGCGCTGGCGACCACCGCCGCGCGGCCCGGTGCCGGTGTGGACACGCTGCGGATCACCGGATACGAACTGCTCAAGGGCTTCGGCCTGGCCGACCCGGCCACGGTGGCGGTCCCGGTGTTCCCGAACTGGCCCGAGGTCGCCCGCATCGGCGCCGATATCGAGACCTACCTGCGCGACCACCCCGGCGCGCCACCGATTCTGTTCATCACCGGGCACGGCATCACCACCTGGGGTGACACTCTTGCCCAGGCGCGGGATCGCGCCGAATGTCTGGAAGCCCTGTGCGAGTTGATCACCCGCACCGGACGCACCGACGCCACGCCACTCGAGATCGGATAGACAATGACTCTGCTGCAAGTGATGGCCGCCGACAACGCCGCCGACGTGCGCGTGCGCACCACCGACACCGCCGAGATCGCCGCCGAGCTGGCCAAGCACGGTATCGCCTTCTCGCGCTGGGACGTCCTGGCCGATGCCGCGGGCACCGACTCCGAGACCCTGCTCGCCCACTACGCCCCGCAGATCGGCGAACTCAACGCCGCGGGCCGCTACGAGCACATCGATGTCGCCCGCATCCACCCCGACGACGACAACCCGGAGTGGCCCGCCACCGCGGCGGGCGCGCGCGCCAAATTCCTCGACGAGCACCGCCACGCCGAGGACGAGGTGCGCTTCTTCGCCGCCGGTCGCGGCTGCTTCTACCTGCACCTCGGCGACGCCGTGCTGGCGACGGTCTGCGAGGCGGGTGACCTGCTCTCCGTTCCCGCGGGCACCCTGCACTGGTTCGACATGGGCACCCGGCCCGACTTCATCGCGATCCGCTTCTTCGAGGAGGCCGACGGCTGGATCGGCGACTTCACCGGCGACAAGATCAGCGCGGGCTTCCCGACGCTGGACGAACTGCTCACCGCCCCGTGACCCGCGCCGTCGTCCTCGACATCGAGGGCACCACCAGCCCCACCGACTCGGTGCGCAACGATCTGTACGGCTACACCGAGCAGCGGCTGCCCGACTGGCTGGCCGAGAACGCCTCGGGCGCAGCCGAATCGGTGATCGCGGCGACCCGTGAACTGGCGGGCGAACCCGATGCGGGCACCGACCGGATCGCCGAGATCCTCACCGGCTGGCTGCATTCCGACATCAAGGCCGAACCGCTCAAGGCCGCGCAGGGCGCGATCTGCGCCCAGGGGTTCCGCGCGGGCGCGCTGCACGGCCGGTTCTTCGCCGATGTCGTGCCCGCCCTGTCGGCCTGGCACGCGGCCGGGCTCCCCCTATACGTGTACTCCTCGGGTTCCGAACGCAACCAACGGGATTGGTTCGCCTTCGCCGAGGCGGGCGACCTGTCCGGGTTGATCACCGACCACTTCGACCTGGTCAGCGCCGGGCCCAAGCGAGAGGCCGCGTCCTACGACGTCATCGCCGAGCGCATCGGCATCCCGGCCGCGCAGATCCTGTTCCTCTCCGACCATCCGGACGAACTCGATGCCGCGGTGGCCGCCGGATGGCAGGTCGTCGGCGTGCACCGCGACGGCGAGCCGAACCCGCCGCGCGCACCGCACCGCTGGGTCGGGTCGTTCGCCGAAGTCGCGGTCGGCGCGGGCGCCTGACGAGGGCGACGGACCGCCGCAGCGGCACGCTGGATCCGCCCCCGCGACACCGTCGCACGGCATGACACCCACCGACTGATTAGTCTTCCGGACATGTGGACCCAGGGGGACAGCGACCGTCCGGCCTTGCCCGACGGTGACCAGCCCGACACCGCCTCGGCGGCAGGACCGTTCACGATGCCCGCGCCACCGCTGCCGGAGCTGGTGCGGCCGGACACGGTGTACACCAATTCGCCGGGGGCGGCGCGGAATCTGGCGCGGTACAACGCGCGGCGGGCGGCCGTGAAGCCCGCTGTGTGGTCGGTGGTGCTGTGGATGCCGCTGATCACCGTGTGCCTTACGGCGGCCGGGCTTCCGGCCCTGCCGGTGGTGTGCGGGATCGTCGCGGGCACGCTGTACCTCCCCTACGCGATCTATCGCCTCTACCTGCGGCATTTCGAAGTCGCGATCGGTGACGCCGTGCCGGCGACGACCTGGCGGGTGCGGTTCGGTGCCGACGGAATCACCCTCACCGATCACGACAGCTACAGCCGGTTCGGTCGGGACCGGATCCAGTCGCTGTCGGTCGCCGAGCAGGTGGCTGTACTGCGGTTCGACAGGATGCGCCTGGCCCTGCCTGCGCCACTGTTCCCCGCGCCGCTCGTCGAGCGCTGGCAGCGAGCCGCGCAACACCCGACGAGCATGGACGCCCTGCCGGCGCTGCCCGCGGTGCCGAGCCCGGACGTCGTCGTCACGGCAGATCACGACACCGCGCGGCTCCTGGCTGTCGCCCATCTGAGTGAACCGTGGCGCCGGGCGAAGGCCAGAGCCAATGTCGTGCTGCTGGCACTGCTCGTGGTCGGCGCTGCCGTGGTGGCGGGCCGGAATGTCGGCGCCCTCGGTGCGGCGGTGCCGGTGGTCGCCGGTGGCCTGTACGCGCTGTTCGTGTGGTACTTCGCGCGGAACCCGACGGAATCGACGCTGCGCAAGTTCCGGCACGCCGCCGTCCCCGGGGCCACGCTGTCCGCCCGATTCGGCTCCGACGCGGTGCTGGTGGCCACCACGAGCTATCTCGTTCGCCTGCCGTACACCGCCCTCGGCACCATCGAGATCCGTGGGCCGGTGGCCACGGTCGGCTACCGCGGCGTGCCGATCATGCTGCCCAGCGGGCTGTTCCCGCCGCACCTCCGGAGCGGCCTGGGTGAGCGGGGCGTTCGGATCACCGTCCGCTGATCAGCGGCTCAGCTGACGTGCGCCCGGACCGCGCCCAGCTTCCCGCGCTGCACCGTGGTGAACACCCGGCGGGCGTGCACCGCGACCGGGCTGGTCGACCACGGTGCCAGGGTGGTGGTGAACATGAGTTCGCACCAGGACAGGGCCGGGATCTCGCCCGCGGCCAGGGTCGCGATCAGGGAGAGTTCGGTGTCGTGGCCGAGCCAGGACGCCACCAGCCAGGAGGCGTCGAAGCGGCCGAGGAATTCCTCGGCGTCCTCGGGCGGGCCGTTCGGCGTGTCGACGGTGAGGTGGACGACGGCGGAGACGGCGTGGCGCATCTTGGCGTCCATGCCGATCGCGTCGTGCAGCAGCAGTCCCTCCAACGCCGAGCGCAGTTCCGACCAGTGATCCGTGGTGTTCTCCTGCATGACAGGCCCTTCCTGTGGTTCGGACTGCTGCTGTTCGAGACCGCCGGCGATCGAGCGGAGGGCCGGCGCGGACGGCGGCTCGGCGGGGTCGACCAGGCTGGTCAACGGACCCGAGTTCCAGTCGAGCCTGCCGAAGGCATGGCACCAGTCCTGGGCCGGATTGTCTTCGGTGACAATGAGTTCGAGGGCCAGACCGGCCATCGATGCCGTGCAGGCCAGGGTGACGGCGTCGAGCTCGTCGTCGCTGACCGACAGGTGCAGGGTCGCCTTGTCGGCACCCGTGTCTTCCTTGGCCCGGCCGGCCAGCCAGATCGCGCGGCCCGCGGCGCCCATGGCCGCGGCCTGCCGGTCGCCGCGTGGATGATCGACATCGGCGTCGAGATAGGGGCCGTACCAGATGGCCCTGCCTTCCGCGCCACACACCGCGAAAGTGTCCGAAAGCCCGTCGCCCGCGGCGGCGAGCCATATGTGTGCGTGATTTCCGTACTCTGTCACCCTCATCAGTTCACTCCCCGAAATTCTCTGATCGAGCCGTACGTTGTTCTGGTCTGATCCAATCGGTCACGAACACTTGTGTCCATATCCCGGCGAGAATAGGCACGCCCCCCTGAGGTACATACACTCGCCAGTGAATTCACAGGACCGGCGGCATCGATGTGCCCCGGCGGCGGAGCGGAATCATCGTTAACACTTGTATGTTTCGGACATGCCCTTTGTGCACTCCGATTCGGTGAACATCCATTTCCGTACCGGCGCGGTTCGCGGACCGACCGTGCTGCTGGCGCACGGTTTCCTGATGGACGAATCCATGTTCGACCCGATCCGAACGATATTGGCGCACAACGGTATCAACGTCATCGCCTGGGATGCCCGAGGTCACGGCCGGACCGGCTACGGGGCCGACCCGCGCTTCGACTATTGGGATCTCGCCGAAGACGGCTTACGGGTGCTCGACGCGGTCGGCGTCGAATCGGCGGTTGTCGGCGGAATGAGCCAGGGCGGATATGCCGCCCTGCGGATGGCTCTGCTCGCGCCGGAACGCGTCCGCGGACTCGCCCTGCTCGATACCGAGGCCGGCGCGTGCACCCGGGCCGACGAAACCTACTACGAGGAATTCTTCGACGAATGGTGCGGCACCGGAGAATTGGTGCCACTGGCCGAAAAACTGGCACCCCAATTGATCGGCGGCGACCGCCCGGATATCTGGCGCTGGTGGATCACCCGCTGGCTCACCCACGACCGCACCGCGCTGTTTCCGGCGGCGCGCTGCCTGATCGACCGCGATTCGGTGCTGGAACGGCTCGGCGAGATCACCGCGCCCGCCCTCGTCCTACGGGGCGAACACGACCACAGCAGCACCGCCGACAAGTGCGCGCGGCTGGCGGCGGGACTCCCGGGCGCCCAGGGTGTGCGCACGGTGCCCGGCGCGGGTCACGGCGCCCCCGTGACCCATCCCGACGAGATCGCCGCCGCCCTGATCGAGCTGGTCACGACATGCACACCGCACTCCGCGGCGCCCGTCGCCGTCGCCGGCATCTAGCCGCCGTCGGGACCGCGCACGCCCAGGTAGTACTGGATGCGGCCGGGGTAGGCCACCGAGTCGAGGCGGAAGAGCTGGACATCGACGGTGTAGTACTCGCCGGTGTGCAGGTCGCACAGCCGCATGGCGGTGTGCTCGCGGCCGTAGACGGTGTCGCCGTCGTCCCAGATCCGGCGGAAGTCCTGGTACTGCGCCAGCTCGTCGAGCAGCTCGGTCGCCCAGTCGCCGCCACCCTGCTGACCGATCAGACCGCGCAACCAGTGCACGGTCAGGGTCGATTCCCGTTCCCACTCCACCATCACCTTGCGCGAGAGCGGGTTGCCGAAGAACCAGCGCAGGATATTGGCGTCCTCGACCAAGCCGGGGAACGCGCGATGGTAGGAATCGTTGCCCGCCAGCACATTCCAGCGCGTGTCGACGTAGGCCGCCAGGTTCGGTTCCTGCAGCACCAGCGTCCGGCGCATTTCGGCGTTGATCTCGGCGCGCAGGTCCTCGACCGACGGATTGTCCACGGGCGCGAGCCCGGCCAGGTCGAACAGATGCCTGCGCTCGATATCGGTCACCGGGGCGATCCGGTCGAGGTAGCGCACCAGCGCCTCGACGACGGCCTGCGTCGGCCGGTCCCGGTCGCCGCTCTCCAGATGGGTGATGTAGCTCGAGCTGACACCGGCCGCGAAAGCCAGTTTTTCCCGGGAAATCCGCCGATCGTCGCGCAGTCGCCGCAGCAACCCGCCGAGTGTCGGCGGCTTCGGCGGACCAGCCGGCCCGTCGGACGATGACTTCGGTAGCACCGGAACCCTCCCTGTCTGCACCGCCCCATCCTGGATGACGTTTCAACCTCGAACCAATCGCCGAACGGAAAAGTTGCCGTTTCTTTATATTGACGCGTTGCCTATTGGGTAGTTACCGCCCGGCAACTGTGGTCGCGGTCACGAAACACGCTGAGTCAGGGCGAATTAAAAGGATTCGAATTCTTTCCGTCCAGCAGTGCTATAGACTTCGCCGCCGCGTGGTGACGACACGATCACGACCCCGATCCGACACCCCGCGCACCAGCATCCATGAGCCCCGACCAGCCCGCCGCAGTGTGCGGGCCGTCACATCAGCGCTGTTCAGCGAACCCGCCGGGTGTGTAAACAAATGTAAACCGCCGGAGAACCAGTCGTTTCGGAAGCATCACCGCGGGCCGGGTGACAGACCCCGCGATCCGCCCGTTCGGCCAGCTCGCGAGTCGTTCACCCAGGTCGGCCCCGGATCGCCCGCCGGCGCCGCGGCCGCCTCCGTGACCACGAGATTTCGCCGACCTCACAGCTCACCGAGGGGCAGACGGGGATGTGAAAAGTTCGTTTTGCCGGAGCACCCGGTCTCTTTACAGTTGCCCCTATCAGCCCGAAAGCACAGCTCGAAGGGGGCGTCGTGGTTAATTCGCGCACTCATGGTCCGTCGCCCACCGATATCGGCGACACGTTGCTGAACCTCGGTAAATACTTCCAGCGCGGTGAGGTCTCGCCGGACAACCGGTCGGTGTACAAGGTCGGTGGTCGCGACGCCGACGCGTTCTACCGCGACCGCTGGTCGCACGACAAGGTGGTGCGCTCCACCCACGGCGTGAACTGCACCGGCTCGTGTTCCTGGAAGATCTACGTCAAGGACGGCGTGATCACCTGGGAGTCGCAGCAGACCGACTACCCCTCGGTGGGCTCGGACAAGCCGGAGTACGAACCGCGCGGCTGCCCGCGTGGCGCGTCGTTCTCCTGGTACACCTACTCCCCCGCCCGCGTGCGCTACCCGTACGTGCGTGGCACCCTGCTGGACCTGTACCGCAAGGCCAAGGCCGAGCTCAAGGACCCGGTGCTGGCCTGGGAGTCGATCGTCGAGGACCCGGCCAAGGCCAAGGCGTACAAGGCCGCGCGCGGCAAGGGCGGTTTCGTCCGCGCCGAGTGGTGGGAGGCCGCCGAGATCGCCGCGGCCGCGCACGTCTACACGATCAAGCAGTACGGGCCCGACCGCGTGGCCGGCTTCTCGCCGATTCCCGCGATGTCGATGGTCAGCCACGCGACCGGTGCCAGGTTCGTGTCGCTGATCGGCGGCTACATGCTCTCCTTCTACGACTGGTACGCCGACCTTCCGGTGGCATCGCCGCAGGTCTTCGGCGATCAGACCGACGTGCCGGAGTCGGCCGACTGGTTCGACGCGGGCTACCTGATCATGTGGGGCTCCAACGTCCCGGTGACCCGCACGCCCGACGCGCACTACATGACCGAGGCGCGCTACCGCGGCCAGAAGGTCGTCGTCGTCTCCCCCGACTACGCCGACAACACCAAGTTCGCCGACGAGTGGGTGGCGGCCCGCCCCGGCACCGACGCGGCGCTGGCGATGGCCATGGGCCACGTGGTGCTCAAGGAGTTCTTCCTCGAGAAGCAGACTCCGATGTTCCTCGACTACATCAAGTCCTACACCGACCTGCCGTATCTGATCTGTCTCGACGAGGCGGCGGACCAGAACGGCGCCCTGCCCGGGAAGTTCCTCACCGCCGCCGATCTGGGTCAGACCGGTGAGGGCGTCGAGCACAAGCCGGTGCTGCTGGATCAGGCCGGAAACCCGGTGGTGCCCAACGGTTCGCTGGGCCACCGTTTCGGCGAGGGCGACGCGGGCAAGTGGAACCTCGACCTCGAGGGCGTCGATCCGCTGCTCACCCTGCTCGGCCATTCCGAGGACGCTCCGGCCACGATCGCCCTGCCGCGCTTCGACACCGACACCGCCGAGACGATCCTGCGTGGCGTCCCGACGAAAATCGTTGCGGGCAAGCGGGTCACGACCGTGTTCGACCTGCTGCTGGCCCAGTACGGCCTCGGCCGCGACGGTCTGCCGGGCGAGTGGGCGAAGGGCTACGACGACGCCGACTCGCCGTACACCCCGGCCTGGCAGGAGGCCATCACCGGCGTCCCCGCCGTGCAGGCCGCGCGCATCGGCCGCGAATTCGCCGACAACGCCGAGCGTTCCGGCGGTCGCTCGATGATCCTGATGGGCGCCGGCACCAACCACTGGTTCCACTCCGATCAGATCTACCGCGCCTTCTTCACGCTGACGCTGCTCACCGGCTGCCAGGGCAAGAACGGCGGCGGCTGGGCCCACTACGTCGGCCAGGAGAAGTGCCGTCCCGTGACCGGGTGGGCCACCCTGGCTTCGGCGTCGGACTGGCAGCGCCCGCCGCGCCAGATGCAGGGCACCGTGTTCTGGTACCTCACCAACGACCAGTGGCGCTACGACCCGTTCACCTCCGACGCGTTCGCCTCCCCGCTGGGTAAGGGCAAGTTCGCCGGGCGCACCGCCGCCGACAACATCGCCCTGGCCAGCAGGCTCGGCTGGATGCCGAGCTACCCCACGTTCAACCGCAACCCGCTCGACCTCAGCGACGAGGCCGCGGCCGCAGGCAACACCGCCGCCGAACACGTCGTCTCCCAGCTGAAGTCCGGTGACCTGCGGTTCGCCTGTGAAGACCCCGACGCCCCGGAGAACTTCCCGCGCGTGCTCACCGTGTGGCGGGCCAACCTGCTCGGCTCCTCCGGCAAGGGCAACGAGTACTTCCAGAAGCACCTGCTCGGCTGCGGCTCCAACCTGCAGACCACCGACGCCACCGGCGTGCGGCCGCAGGAGCTGGAATGGCGCGAGGAAGGCGCGGAGGGCAAGCTGGATCTGCTGCTGGCGCTGGACTTCCGCATGACCAGCACCACGCTGTTCGCCGACATCGTGCTGCCCGCCGCCACCTGGTACGAGAAGCACGACCTGTCCTCCACCGACATGCACCCGTTCGTGCACGCGTTCTCCCCCGCCATCTCCCCGCCGTGGGAGGCCAAGACCGACTTCGAGGCGTTCCACCGCATCGCCCGCGGGTTCTCCTGGCTGGCCGAGAAGCACCTGGGCACCCGCCGCGACATCGTCGCGGTGCCGTTGCAGCACGATTCCCCCGACGCGCTCGCGCAGGCGGGCGGCAAGGTGCTGGACTGGAAAGCCGGTGAGTGCGAGCCGATTCCGGGCAAGACCATGCCCAAGATCGTGGAGATCGAGCGCGACTACACCAAGATCGCGGAGAAGCTCGCTGCGCTGGGCCCGCTGGTCGATACCCTCGGCGTGACCACCAAGGGCATCACCACCTACCCGGACAAGGAAGTCGAGTACCTCGCCGGCAAGAACGGCACCGTCGTCTCCGGCGTCGCGGCCGGGCGGCCGTCGCTGGCCAAGGACACCTTCGCCGCCGAGACCATCCTGGCGCTGTCGGGCACGACCAACGGCCGCCTCGCGGTCGAGGGCTTCCACCAGCTCGAGCGCCGCACCGGCACCAAGCTGGCCGATCTCGCGGCCGAGGCCGAGGGCAAGCAGATCACCTTCGCCGACACCCAGGCCAGGCCGGTGCCGGTGATCACCTCGCCGGAGTGGTCGGGCAGTGAGAGCGGTGGCCGCCGGTACTCGCCGTTCACCATCAATGTCGAGCGGCAGAAACCGTGGCATACCCTCACCGGGCGCCAGCACTTCTACCTCGACCACGACTGGATGATCGAACTCGGCGAGCAGCTGCCGATCTTCCGGCCGCCGCTGGACATGACCGCGCTGTTCGCCGAACCGAGCATCGGCAATGTGAGCGGCAGCGGCGTCACCGTGCGCTACCTGACCCCGCACTCGAAGTGGTCCATCCACTCCGCCTACCAGGACAACCTGCACATGCTGACGCTCTCGCGCGGCGGTCAGACGATCTGGATGTCGGACCGCGACGCGGCCAAGATCGGTGTCGCCGACAACGATTGGATCGAGGCGGTCAACCGCAACGGCATCGTCGTCGCCCGCGCCATCGTCTCGCACCGCATGCCCGAGGGCACGGTCTTCATGTACCACGCGCAGGACCGCGCGGTGGACGTGCCGCGCATCGAGGGCACCGAGACCACGACCAAGGAGTCCAAGGGCAAGCGCGGTGGTATCCACAACGCGCTCACCCGGGTGCTGATCAAGCCGTCGCACCTGATCGGCGGCTACGCCCAGCAGTCCTTCGCCCTGAACTACCACGGCCCCACCGGAAACCAGCGTGACGAGGTCACCACCATCCGCCGCCGCAACCAGAACGTGGAGTACTGACATGCGCGTAATGGCTCAGCTCGCCATGGTCATGAACCTGGACAAGTGCATCGGCTGCCACACCTGCAGCGTCACCTGTAAGCAGGCGTGGACCAACCGCGGCGGCACCGAATACGTCTGGTTCAACAATGTGGAAACCCGGCCAGGACAGGGTTATCCGCGCCAGTACCAGGATCAGGAGAAGTGGAAGGGCGGCTGGACGCTGAACAAGCGTGGCAAGCTGTCGCTGAAGTCGGGCTCGCGGTTCAAGCGCCTGATGAACATCTTCGCCAACCCGGATCTGCCCACGGTCGAGGACTACTACGAGCCGTGGAGCTACGACTACGACAATCTGCTGGCCTCCCCGCCCACCGACACCACCCCGGTCGCGCGGCCGAAGTCGCTGATCACCGGCGAGGACACCAAGGTCACCTGGGGCGCGAACTGGGACGACGACCTCGGCTCCGGTCCCGAAGCGGTCGGCAAGGACCCCTTGCTCGGCAAGCTCGAGGACAAGGTGAAACTGGAGTTCGAAGAGACCTTCATGTTCTACCTGCCGCGCATCTGCGAGCACTGCCTGAACCCGTCGTGCGCCGCGTCGTGCCCGTCGGGCGCGATCTACAAGCGCGAGGAGGACGGCATCGTCCTGGTCGACCAGGACAAGTGCCGCGGCTGGCGGCAGTGCATCACCGGCTGCCCGTACAAGAAGATCTACTTCAACCACAAGACGGGCAAGGCGGAGAAGTGCACCTTCTGCTACCCGCGCGTGGAGGTCGGCATCCCGACCGTGTGCTCGGAGACCTGCGTCGGGCGGCTGCGCTACATCGGCGTGATGCTCTACGACGCCGACGCGGTGCTCGAGGCGGCGTCGGTGACCGATGACAAGGACCTCTACCCCTCGCAGCTGGGCGTGTTCCTCAACCCGCACGACCCGCGGGTGATCGCGGAGGCCGAGAAGGCGGGCATCTCGCCGGAATGGATTCAGGCCGCGCAGGATTCGCCGGTCTACAAGCTGATCGTGGACTACCAGCTGGCACTGCCGCTGCACCCGGAATACCGCACCATGCCGATGGTCTGGTACGTGCCGCCGCTGTCGCCGGTGGTCGACGTGCTCAGCGAGACCGGTCACGACGGCGAGGACGCGGGCAACCTGTTCGGCGCCATCGACGCGCTGCGCATCCCGATCGAGTACCTGGCCGAGCTGTTCACCGCGGGCGAGATCGGGCCGGTGCGCGCCTCGCTGCAACGCCTGGCCGGCATGCGCGCGTTCATGCGGTCGGTCAACCTCGGTGAGGAGCCCGAACCCGGGATCGCGCCGTCGATCGGGCTCGAGCCCGAGGAGATCGAGGCCATGTACCGGCTGCTCGCGATCGCCAAGTACGAGCACCGCTATGTGATCCCGTCCGGCGCGACTTCTCGTGCGCACGAACTGGATTCGCTGGCCACCGGCTGCAGCCTCGACACCGACGGCGGACCGGGCATGACCGCGTTCGACCAGGTGGTGGAGAAGTTCTCGCTGGCCGACACCAATCAGGCCGCGCCCGAGGAGAAGTCGGGGCGGATCAACCTGCTCAACTGGGACGGCCGCAGCACCAGCGGGCTCGTGCCGAGCAGCGACAAGCTTGCGCCCACCGCGAACGGCAACGGCGCCGCCGCAGGGAGCAACGGCAACGGCAGCAACGGCGCTGCCGTCGCCGACTCCACGGTCAGCGGTGCGGCGCAATGAGTCTGCTCTCGATCCGCAGGCGGCCGCAGCCGGTCACCGCCATGCCCGAGCACGACCGGCGGGTCGTCTGGCGGCTGGCCGCGCTGCTGCTCGACTACCCCGGTGAGTCGACGCTGGCGCTGCTCGACCAGATGTCCTCGGCGGCGGGCGAATTGCCCGCCGAGGTGCGGGCGCACTTCGACGCGGTGCTGACCTATCTGCGCGAGACGCCCTCGATCGAGGTCGCGCAGAGCTATGTCGAGACCTTCGACATGCGCCGCCGCGCCAGCCTGCACCTGACCTTCTACGCCTACGGCGACACCCGCAAGCGCGGCATGGCGCTGCTGCGGTTCAAGCACGCCTACCGGCAGGCGGGGGTGGAACTCGGCGACGAGGAACTGCCCGACCACCTGCCGGTGCTGCTGGAGTTCGCCGCCACCGTCGACCCGATCGGCGGCGAGCGCCTGCTGGGTGAGCACGTGCCGGTGCTGGAGTTGCTGCGACTGTCGCTGGGCGACAACAACTCTCCCTACAGTGGCGTCCTCGCCGCGGTGCTGACCACGCTGCCGCCGGTGACCACCGCCGATCGGCGCCGCATCGCCGAGCTCGCCGCGCAGGGCCCGCCCGAGGAGGAAGTCGGACTGGAACCCTTCGCCATGGACCCCTCGTTGTTCGACGCCACGGAAGGCCGCCGATGAACGCCACCATCCCGCTCCCCGAAGGCCTGTGGCTGATCCTGCCCTACATCGCCGCCACGTCGTTCGTGCTCGGCCATGTCTGGCGCTACCGGTTCGACCAGTTCGGCTGGACCACCCGGTCCTCGCAGATCTACGAGTCCAAGCTGTTGCAGCTGGGCAGCCCGCTGTTCCACTTCGGCATGCTCGGGGTGTTCGGCGGGCACGTGATGGGTCTGCTGATCCCCGAGTCGTGGACCAGCGCGCTCGGCATCTCCGAGCACGCCTATCACCTGGTCGCGGTGGGCGCCGGTTCGGTCGCCGGGCTGATGGTGGTGGTCGGCGTCGCCATCCTCTGCTACCGCCGCATCGTCGTGCCCGCCGTGCGCAAGGCGACCAGCCGCAACGACGTGATGATGTACACCCTGCTGACGCTGGCCCTGGTCACCGGCCTGCTCAACACCTGGGGCTCCAACCTGCTGTGGGGCACCTACAACTACCGCGAGACCGTCTCCCCCTGGTTCCGCAGCCTGTTCACCATCAACCCCGAACCGGGCCTGATGGTCGGCGTCCCGTGGACCTTCCAGCTGCATGGCCTGGTCGTGCTGGCCCTGGTCGCCGCCTGGCCGTACACCCGCCTGGTCCACATGTTCAGCGCCCCCATCGGCTACCTGACCCGCCCCTACATCGTCTACCGCCGCCGCGAAGTCGACACCAAGGACAAGACCCGCTTCGCCAAGGCCTGGGACGCCCCGGTCACCCCCGACCGCTGGTAGGACCCGGTTTCCGCGCGCTCGTACCCCCTGACCCGGGCCGGTGCCATACTGGTCCGGTCAGCTGGAACACCGACTAGCGAGGGGACCGATGACTGCAGATCCGATGCCGCTGCAAGAACCCGCCGACCCCGAGGCATTCCCTGATTGGCTGGTGCCGCCGCCGGAAGGATTCACCGCCGACGACCTGGATCGTCTGACCGGCCTTCCCCCGCACACCGAGCTGATCGACGGGAGCCTCGTCTTCGTGAGCCCGCAGATGGCGTTTCACATGCTGGTCATCGACTATCTTCGCGACAGTCTCAAAGCTCAGGCTCCGGGTCATCTCCACGTGCGTCGGGAGATGACCGTGACCCTCTCCGCCCGGCAACGACCGGAGCCCGACATCATGATCGTCGACGCGGCAGCGAGCACGGGCCTCGAACAAACGACCTACGAACCACAGGACGTGCTTCTCGCGATCGAGGTGGTCTCCCCCGACTCGGTGATTCGTGATCGCAAGCGCAAGCCGGTGCTCTACGCGGACGCCGGCATCCCCCACTTCTGGCGCGTCGAGAACGTCGACGGGCGCGCGGTCGTCTACGTCTTCGAACTGGACCCGGCCACCGGTCAGTACGCGCCGACCGGGATCTACCACGACACCCTCGAGCTGACCCTGCCGTTCCCCATCACCCTCGACCTGGCAGAGGCCACGGCACCCTAGGGCTCGGAGCCGGATGCCGACGGCGAGGCGCGGGTGATCGCGGCGGGGTGAAATCACCCGTTCCGGGTGAGGTGGGCGGCTCGATGCCGCGCTTAGCCTCGGGCGGGACCGTAGTCGGTTCCGCAGGGAGGTTTGTCATGTCCGAGACGCGCGGCCTAACGCCCGAGCAGATGCGCGCGACGATCGAGTCCATCTCCACGCCCGATGTCATCGACAGTCCGTTCGGCGTGCTGAAGTTCTTCGACGGGGTGCCGTTGCCGGAGTCGCTGGACACGCTCTATGACGGTCTCGATCTGCTGCGCGGTATCGATGTGTTCCTCAACTGTGTTCCGGGCGCCTCCCTGGTCGCCTTCCGCGCGGGTCTGCGGTCGCTGGGCATCGGCGGCTACGCGATCGGCTTCTCCGATCCGCGCGCGGACTCCCGGGGCATCGCGCTGACCCCCAATACCGAAACCACCTACGGCACCACCTTTCTCGATCTGAAGGCGTGGGGGCCGACGGTGATCGAGGCACCGCCCCGGTCGATGTGCGTGATCGACGACTTCTGGTTCCGCTATGTCGCCGACATGGGTATTCCGGGTCCGGACCAGGGCGCGGGCGGCAAGTATCTGTTCGTCCCGCCCGGCTACACCGGCGATCTCCCGGACGGCTACTTCACCTACCACTCCGCGACCTATACCGACTGGGTGGTCCTGCGCGCGCTCGGCGGGGTGCCGGAGTTGCAGCGCACCCGGATCTACCCGCTGTCCGAAGCCGCGGATCCGCCGGTGAACGAGTGGATCGACTTCGCGCAGACGCCGTTCAACACCGTGCACGCCAACGACGTGTCGTTCTTCTACGAGGTCGACGAACTCGTCCAGGAGGAACCGGTCACCGCGCTCGACCCCGAACGCGCCGGACAGCTGGCCGCGATCGGCATCGTGCACGGCAAGCCCTTCGCCCCCGACGACCGCCTGCGCGCCGTTCTCGACAAGGCCGCCCGGGTCGGTGCCGGGCTGTCGCGCGCGATCGCGTTCACGCCGCGGGACGAGGAGACGGTGCTCTACGGCAGCTGGCGCAATCTGTTCGTCGGCGGCAGTTACGAATTCCTGCGCGACGGCGCCCGCCTGCTCGACGCGCGCACCCGGTTCCACTACATCGCCACCGTCATCACGCCTGCCATGGCGCACGCGGTGGCCGGTGCGGGCTCGGCGTACACCTACACCGTGCACGACGCCAACGGCGACATCCTCGACGGCGCCCGCACCTACCGCCTGCACGTCGACGCCGAACCACCGGCGAAGAACTTCTGGGCCGTCGACATCTACGACACCCAGACCCGGTCGCTGTTGCAGGTCCCCGACACGCTGTGGCCCGCCGTTGCCTCGAACTCCGGCGACCTCGTCGCCAACGACGACGGTTCCTGGGACCTGTATTTCGGCCCGCAGGCGCCGGCAGGCAAGGAGTCCAACTGGGTGCAGACCGTGCCCGGCAAGTCGTGGTTCCCGCTGTTCCGGCTCTACGGCCCGCTCGATCCGTGGTTCGACCAGACCTGGAAACTCAACGAATTCGAACCGATCTGAGGCTCAGCCCAGGGCTTTGCGGACGGAGTCGAACCAGGCCTGGGTGTCGACGAGACCCTTCTCGTTGTCCTTGCGGCCGCCGACGAAACCGAAGAGATCGGCGGCGTAGCGGCTCAGGACGGTGGTGTCGGTCTCGTCGAGTTCGGTGAGCAGATCGGTGTCGCCGAGCAGGTAGGCGACGACGGCGACCTGGCCCGCGGGCCAGGTCGCGCGGTGCTCGGCCCAGCCGTCGGCGCGCACGGCGCGGGCCTTGGTCAGCAGGTCGGCGCGCAGGGCGTCGCGGTCGGCGTCGCTGGGCCGACGCGGCTTGCCCCAGGTGATCCGTTTCGCGTCCGACATGGGCGATCCTCTCGCTGACGTGCGGCGTACCGGGGTCGGCGGGCGCCCGGTCTTGCCTCGACTGTCCCAGATCGAGGTCCGCCGACCGCCCACCGGCCCCGCCCCGCGCTACCCGGCGCGCAGGAACCGGCCGGTGCGCTCGGTGCCGAGCGCGGGATCCTTGCTGCCCGCGCCGAACACGTACCGCCCGCCGACGAAGACCGCGGTGACCGTCTCGTCGTTGCGATTGACCATGCGCGGCAGGTTGTCGAACTCCGGGATCGGGTGCTCGGCGTACGCGTCGAGCGTGTCGTCGAGGTGCGCCGGATCGATGACGACGACATCGGCGCGGTCACCGACGCGCAGGTGGCCCGCGTCGAGGCCGTACCAGTCGGCGAGTTCGCCGGTGATCCGGTGCACCGCGTGTTCGATCGTCATGAACGGGGTGCCCGCCCGCTCGGCGTCGGCGACCCGCCGCAGCAGGCGCAGGCCGAAGTTGTAGAAGGCCATATTGCGCAGGTGCGCGCCCGCGTCGGAGAAGCCCAGCTGGATACCGGGATCGGCGGCGAGGATATTGAGCACCTCGGGCCGGTGGTTGGAGATGGTGGTGCGCCAGCGCAGCTTCGCGCCGTGCTCGACGACCAGATCCAGGAAGGCGTCGACCGGGTGCACGCCGCCGCGGTCGACCCCGACCTGGCCGAAGGTCTTGCCGATCACGCTGGGGTCGGGGCAGTCGACGATGTCGGCGTCGAAGAAGTCGCGGTGCCAGACGCGGGGCCCGTACTTCTGGTCGTAGTCCTTGCGGAACTTGCGCCGGTACTGCTCGTCCTGCATGAGGTGGCGCTGCTCGTCGATATGGTTGGCCAGGTGCAGCGCCGCTGCGCCGGAGCCGAATTCCTCGAAGATCGGCAGGTCGATGCCGTCGGAGTAGACCTCGAACGGCACCGGCAGATGCTGCCAGCGGAAGTCGCCGCGCAGCGCGTTGATCGCCCGCGCCAGCAGCGGGAACACCTTGGCCACCAGCGGAATCGCCTTGATGTCGGCGGCCGAGAGCAGGCTGACCTTCAGCGGCGCGCGCCACAGGCCGATACTGCTCGCCGCCATCGCGATCATCGTGTCGGAGCGGTTGACATCCGGTCCGCCCTGGAGCGCGCGGCCGCGGGTGCGCAGGATGGTGTTGAGCGTCTTGCGTTCGGCCCTGGTCGAATACGTCGAGGGCAGGGTGCGCGAGCGGCACAGTTCGCCGTCGAGTTTGTCGAACAGCAGCCGCTGCGAGGACATGCCGACGAAACCCGCGTCGAGCGCCTCGGTCAGCTTCGCGGCCATGGCGGCGAGTTCGGTCTCGCTGGGCCGCACGTCCTTTCGGGTCGCGCGGTCCAGGCCCATCACCGCTGACCTGATGTCGGAGTGCCCGATGAAGCTCGCCACGTTCGGACCGAGCGGCAGCGCGTCCAGCGCGGCGGCGTACTCGGCGGCGGAGTGCCAGCTCTTGGTCTGCTCCACCGCCCGCACGACGTGGGCGCGCGGAATCGCCTCGACCCGGCCGAACAGGTCACCGGCGATCTCGCCGTCGACGTGCACCGTCGACAGCGAGCACGAACCGAGCAGCACGGTGGTCACGCCGTGGCGCACCGATTCCGACAGCGACGGATCGAGCAGCACCTCGACGTCGTAGTGGGTGTGGATATCGATCATGCCGGGCACGACCCACCGGCCGGTGGCGTCGACGACCCGGTCGCAGCCGGTCTCGTCGAGTGGCGTCGCCGAGATCGCGGCGACCTTGCCGTCCTTGATCCCGAGGTGGCGGATCGCGGACGCGGCGCCGGTGCCGTCGAACCAGCGGCCGCCCTTGATGATGCTGTCGAACATAGCTTTTTCCTCTTAGAGCGCGAGATCGCGTCGGGTGACCTTGCCGGTCGCGTTGCGCGGCAGGGCGTCGGTGGTGAGCCGCCAGCGGGCGGGCACCTTGAAATAGGCGAGCCGCGCGGCGACGAAGTCGCGCAGTTCCTCCGCGTCGACCGTGCCGGGCTCGGCGACCACCACGGCCGCCACCTCCTGGCCGAGATCGGGATGGGCGACGCCGAACACCGCGCACTCGGTGACGGCGGGATGCTCGGTCAGCACGTTCTCGATCTCGGTGGGATAGACGTTCTCGCCGCCGCGCAGGATCAGGTCGGTGCGCCTGCCCGAGACGGTGAGCCTGCCGTCGGTGACGGTGCCGAAATCGCCGGAGCGTAACCAGCGTTCGCCGTCGATGGCCTTGGCGGTGGCGGCGTCGTCGTGCCAGTAGCCGAGCATCACGTACGGGCTGCGGATGCAGATCTCGCCCTCCTCGCCGTCGGGGACGACCGCGCCGTCGGCGTCGCGGATCTCCACCGCCACCCCGAAGATCGGCTTGCCGACCGAGGCGTCGTCGGCGAGCAGGTCCAGCGGCGTGGCCACCGTCGCGGCGGTGCCGCTCTCGGTGAGGCCGTAGCTGGTGGTCAGCGCGAACTGCAGGGACGGGATCTTCTCGCGCAGGCTGGCCAGCAGTGCGGGCGAGGACGGCGCCGAGTTGAGCGAGAGAGCGCCCAGCGAGGACAGATCGTGCTGGGCGACATCGTGATCCAGCAACCGCGAGGCCATGGTCGGCACGGCGGCCCAGTTGGTGACCCGCTCGCGCTCGACCAGGCTCAGCACCCGGCCGACCTCGAACGCGCCGTGCGGGAACACCGCCGCCGCGCCCGTCACCAGCCGGGGGATGACGAGATTGTGCAGGCTGGCGATGTGGAACAGCGGGGCGGTGACCAGGTAGCGGCGATCACTCGGCGCGTCGCTGGGCGGCTGACCGGCGAACGCGGCGAGCATCGCGTCGGTGAAACGGTGATAGTCGCTGATGGCCACCATGTTCCGCTGCGAGTGCACCACGCCCTTGGGCCTGCCGCTGGTGCCGCTGGTGTAGAGGATCACCGCCGGATCGTCCTCGTCGACCGGCGTGTCCGGGATCTCGCCACCGCCGAATTCGGCGATCAGGGCGGGCAGGTCACCGTCCATGGTGAGCACCGGGATATCGGTGCCGGTCTCGGCGAGCAGCGCGGCCCGTTTGGCGTCGGCGATCACCACGGTGGGCGCCGCGTGCTCGAGCCCGTAGGCGATCTCCGGCGGCGCCCACCAGGCGTTGTAGCCGACCGGGATGGCGCCCAGGCACTGCGCGGCCCAGAACGTGATCACCCAGTCCGGGCCGTTGGCGGCCAGGATGCCGACCCGGTCGCCCTTGCCGACGCCGTAGCGGGTCGCCAGCGCGGTGGCCAGCGCGCCAGCGGCCGCGGCGTGCTCGGCGAAGGACAGGCGGCGGTCCTCGGTGATCAGGTAGTCGCGCTCGCCCCAGCTCCGCGAGTGTTCGAGCAGCTCACGCAGGCTGCGTCGGCGCTCGGCCAGCACCGGGATCGGCACGCCGAGAACGGGTTCGACGGTCAGCTCGAAGGGCGCGCCGGGCGCGGTCAGGCCCGCGGCGACCTTGGCCACGAATTCCTGCGGGTCAACGACATCGGTCATGGTCTTGTTCTCCATCAGGGGATGAGGACGGCGCGTCCGCGGATCGCGCCCGCGTCGAGTCGGTCGAAGGCGGTACGGGCGTCGGCGAGGTCGAAGCGTTCGACCTCGGCGCGCACCTTGCCCGCGGCGGCCAGGGTGATCACGTCGACGAGGTCGCCGCGGGTGCCGCCGTAGGACTTGCGCACCGTGGCGCCCCACGGCAGGCCGGGTCCGCCCGCCGGGCCGGAGTCGATGCCGGGGATGCCGCCGGCCAGCCCCACCATCCGGTAGGCGCCGTTGGGGGCGACCGTCTCCACGGCCAGCTTCGCGGTGGCGTCGGCGCCGACGAAGTCGAACACCGCCTCGGCGCCGCGTCCACCGGTCAGCTCGAGGATGGTGGCGGCGGTGTCCGCACCGGCGGTCAGCGCGACATCGGCGCCGCAGGCGGTGGCCAGCGCGAGCTTGTCGGGATCGACGTCGACCGCGATGACCCTCGTGTCGGTGAGCGCCTTCAACAGCTGGACCGCGACGTGGCCGAGTCCGCCGATGCCGATCGCGACCGCGGTGGCGCCCGGCCACAGCTGGTCCAGCGCGCCGCGGATGGCGTGCATGGGGGTGAGCGCCGCGTCGGCCAGCGGGGCCGCCTGCGCGAAATCCATGTCGCCGATGGGGACGAACGAGCGCACCGGGATGCGCACGTACTCGGCCATCCCGCCGTCGGGGCCGAGGCCGGGGCACGGCGGCATGGCCGTGCGACCGGCCGCCAGGCAGACGTTCTCGTTGCCGTGCAGGCACTCCCGGCATTCACCGCAGGACCAGCACAGGTACACGAGTCCGCGCTCGCCGACCCGGCGGCCCGCGACCCGCGAGCCGACCGCCTCGATGGTGCCCGCGATCTCGTGGCCGAGGGTGAGTGGCTGCTCGCTCATCGGGAACGGCAGGCTCAGCACGAACGAATCCGAATGGCAGATCCCGGCCGCGCCGACCCGCAGCAGCAGATCGTCGGGGCCGAGGTCGGGCACCGGCACGGTCCGCAGTTCGAGGGTGCCCGGCGCGGTCAGCTGCATCGCGCGCATCGTCATCGCCGCTCCCCCATCGCGTCGAAGGTGGCCTTCAGATACCGGTCGCAGCGGTCGGAGCCGATCAGGCCGGTCGCCATCCGATTCATGGTGTAGGCGAAGGTGATCCGGCGATCCAGGTCGTTGACGACCATCGACCCGCCGTAGCCCGCCCACCAGCAGACCCGGCCGTCGGGGATGTGCGGGAAGGTCTGCGGCCGGGGCAGCCCGTAGCCGATGCCGAAGCGCAGCGGGGTCAGCAGGGCCAGGTCGACGCCGTCGGCCTGCTCGCGGAAGATCAGCTCGATGGTGGCGGGCGAGAGGAATCGCCGCCCACTGAGCTCGCCGCCGTTGGCGATCAGCGACTGGATCCGGGCCACCGAGCGCGCGTTGCCGTGCCCGTTGGTGCCGCCGATCTCGGCCGCCCGCCAGGCCGGCGTCGCGGTCTCGCCGATCTCGAGCCAGGGACTGGTGAGCGTCTTGATCAGCACGCTGTCCTGGTCGAGGGTCGACAGGTCGAACTCGGGCAGTTCCGGCGGGATCAGGGTGGCGATCCGGTCGGCGTGCTCGGGACCGGTGCCGATGTGGAAATCGGCGCCGAGCGGGCCCGCCAGTTCCTCGGCGAAGAAGCGGCCGAGCGAGCGACCGGTGATGCGGCGCACCAGTTCACCGATGAGATGCCCGTAGTTGATGGCGTGATAGCCCGACGCGGTGCCCGGCTCCCACCAGGGCGCCTGGGTCGCCAGCCGGGCCGCGGCGGCCTCGGTGTCGTAGATGTCGGCCAGTTCGATCGGCTTCTCCCAGCCGGAGACACCGGAGGTGTGCGAGAGCAGGTGCCGGACCAGGACGGCGTCCTTGCCGTTGGCCGCGAACTCGGGCCAGTAGGCGGCCACCCGCGCGTCGAGGTCGAGGTCGCCGCGGTCGACCAGCAGCAGCGCGCACAGGGCGGTCATCGTCTTGGTCACCGAGAAGACGTTGACCAGGGTGTCGACACCCCAGCGCCGGGTCTTGCCCGGGTCGGCCCAGCCGCCCCACAGGTCGAGGACCGGCTCACCGTCGACCGTGACACACAGGGCCGCGCCGACTTCGGCGCCCCCGTCGAGTTCCTCGTCGAAAGCGGCGCGCACACCGGCGAATTCGTCGAGACAGAAACCGGCGGCGCTCATCGCGGCACCCCCGCGGTCGCGCGAGCGGGAACCGGCAGTGTATTGCCAGCCGCGGCAGCGCGTTTCGCACCGCGCGCGATCTCCTTCGTCATCGAGCGCACATACGGCTCGAATTCGATCTGGATGGTGTGCCGTGGCGAATCGTAGTAGCGGCCGGTGCGCCGGGATTCCTGCTCGCGCAGCACCGTCTCGATCTCCGCGCGCGGCGGCAGGTGGTAGCGGCCGGTCAGATAGGCGGCCACCAGCTTGCTCTGCTGCTCGGCGAAGTTCACCAGCGTCGGCATCGGCTGGGCCAGGCCGAGATAGAACAGATTGTCCACCCCGGGCTTGTGCATCATCTGGAACAGCGGGAACCGGTTGGCCGCGTCGGGGACCAGCGCGGCGTCGGTGAGGAACGGGAAGCTGATGTGATAGCCGGTGGCGCAGACGATCACGTCGACCTGTTCGCTGCTGCCGTCGGCGAAATGCACGGTGTCACCGTCCAGGCGGGTGATCGCGGGCTTGCATTCCACGTCACCGCAGCCGGCCCGGTGCAGGAATTCCTCGCTCGCCGACGGATGCGCCTCGAACGGCTCGTGATCGGGCGCGGGCAGGCCGTAGTTGCGCATGTCGCCGCGATTCTTGCGGACGAAGCGCTGCTTGAGTTTGAGCGCCAGCTTGGCCGGCATCCAGGACGGCATCGAACGCCGGTCGCCCACTTCGCCGTTCACGTATTTGGGCAGCACCCAGACACCGCGGCGGGCCGAGACGAACAACTTCGACGCGATGAAGCGCTGGGACAGTTCCGAGGCGATATCGAGGCCGGAATTGCCCATGCCGACCACCACGACCCGCTTGCCGCGCATGTCGACCGGATCGAACGGGTCGTTGTAGGCGTGGCTGTGCATCAGCACGCCGTCGAATTCGCCGGGGTAGTCCGGGAATCGGGGATTCCAGTGGTGGCCGTTGCAGACGATCAGCGCGTCGTAGACCTCGGTGTCGCCCGCCGCGGTGGTCACCCGCCAGAGCCCGGCGTCGTCGCGTTCGGCGGCGGTGACCAGGGTGTTGAACCGGATGTGGTCGCGCAGGTCGAAATGGTCGACGTAGTCCTTGAAGTACTGCAGCAGCTGCGAATGGTGCGGAAAGTGCGGCCATTCCTCGGGCGCCGGGAAGTCCTCGAACTGCAGGCGGTACTTCGAGGTGTCGATGTGCAGGCTCTGATAGCAGGCCGACATCCCGTTCGGGTTCTTGTAGTACCAGTTGCCACCGACTTCGTCGGACGCCTCGTAGCAGTCGAACGGAATTCCGTTCTCGGCCAGTCGCTTGGCGACGGTGATACCCGAAGGTCCGGCGCCGATGACGCAGACCCTGGGCAATTCGCGTGTATCCATGCACAACTCCTGAACAGCGCGGTCGTCGATGACCGCACCGAGTGACGTGAACCACAGCGTAGCGTCTCACTAGACACGGTGTCTAGTGAATGGTCGGATCGTCTAAGATGGGCTCATGCCGACCGAACCCGCTGCGCGCCGCGGCTCCCTGCGCGAGGAACAGAAGCGCCTCACCAGGAACAAGATCGTGGAAACCGCGCGGTCGCTGTTCGAGACCGAGGGCTACTCCGCGGTCCGGGTCGACGACATCGTGGCCGCCGTCGGGTGCAGCCGGGCGACGTTCTACCTGCACTTCACCAGCAAGGGCGAGGTGCTGCGGGCGATCGCCAACGAGGGCACGCTGACCAGCGTCCGGGAGTTCTACGCCGACCTCGACCGGGTGCTCACCACCGGTTCCCGGGCCGCGTTCGAGGAGTGGATGACCCGCGCGATCTACTGGTTCCTCACCAACAAGGACATGCTCCCGGCCTGGGACGAGGCCACCGCGCTGGAACCGGAATTCCGCGCGGTCGCGCGCGAGGGCATCATGACGCTGGCCGACAGCATGCCCGCCTACCTCGCCCGCTGGCCCGAGCACCGCCGCGACGAGGCCAGGCTGCGGATCGAACTGCTGGTCGCCCAGCTCGAACGGTTCTTCACCCGGTGGGCCATGCAGGGCGTCATCGACGTCACGGCCGAGAAGGCCGCCACCGTGCTCACCGACGTCTGGTTCCCCGCGCTGCAGACGCCGACCGAGTAGCCCTCAGCGGGTGGGCCAGCCGCCGTTGCGTTTGCTCTGGTCGATCTCGTCGTCGCCACCGCCGGCGAGGTGCTGGATGCCGAGTTTCTCGGCGAACAGGTGCCGCTGGGTGATCCAGCCGAGCAACGACAGACCCAACCAGGCCAGCACGGAGGTCACCTGCTGCCAGCCGGGCTCGGGATCGCGCAGGAACGCCAGCGAGTCGCTCATCCGGCCCAGGCCGCTGACCACCATGCTGGCGCCGCCGATCGAGGTCAGCCACAGCAGGGCGCGAGCGCGGAACTTCTCGGCCAGGAAGGCGCCCGCCACACACATGGCCAGCGCCACGATCATGCTCAGCGCGACATTCTTGTCGCCGGGCTGCAACACCGTCGCCAGCTTGGTGCCGATCATCGCGCCGGTGAGGCCGCCGATGAAGTACGACGCGAAGCGGAACACCAGCGAGGTGATCACCCACGAGGACACCGCGCCGATCAGGCCGATCAGTACCAGCCAGGCCAGCGAGGCGTTGAACAGGTCGGCGATCATCCAGCCGAGACCGAAGCCGATCGCGATGATGCCCAGGTGGACCGATCGGATGCCGTAGAAGCACAGCAGCGCTCCGACCACGACGACGACGATGCCATTCATACGATCAACGCTAGAACTCCGGACGCCGCCCCGGTTCACCCGATTCGGGTGAGGTGGGCGCCGCGGGATCGGCGCACGATCACGCCATGGGAACAACACCTGCGCTGGGCCCGGTCGACTTCCTCGTCCTCACCTTCCCCGGCACCGCGGTCGACGAGTCGGTCACCGACGCGCTCGCCGAGGTCGTCGAGAACGGACTGGTGACCCTGCTCGATCTGATCGTGCTGACGATGGACGACGCGGGCACCATCACCGAGAAGGAGATCGACGACGACCTGGCCGAGGTGGGTCTCACCGGGCTCACCGCCGCCGACATCGACCTGGTCAGCGCGGCCGACGTGGAGGTGGTGCGCACCTCGATGGCACCCGGCAGCACGTCGGTGATCCTGGTCTTCGAGCAGACCTGGGCCGCGCGGCTGGCCGGCGCCGTGCGCGGCGCCAGGGGTGAGGTGACGCTGCACGTTCAGGTGCCGCGCGATGTCGTCCAGGCCGCGGTGTCCGCGGCGACGACCGGCTAGGGAGGAATCGTCATGCCACTACGAAGGGGCCGCGTCGGGCGGCCGGGACTGCTGGGCACGATCGCCCGCACCGCGGTCGTCGCGGGTACCGCGACCGCCACCTCCAACGCCGTGAACAACCGGGCCAGGAAACGCTCGGCCGAACAGCAGGCCTACGCCGATCAGCAGAACTACGACCAGCAGCAGGCCTACGCCCAGCAGCAGGCCTACGCCGCGCCGCCACCGCAGCCCGCGCCCGCGGCGCCCGCGCCGCCGCCCGCCGCGCCGGTCGACCTGGTCGCGAAGCTCAAGCAGCTGAGCGACCTGCACGCCGCCGGTGCGCTCTCCGACGCCGAGTTCGCCGCCGCGAAGGCACAGCTGCTCGGCTGAGACCACGCGCAACAGCGCCCCCGGCCCTGGGCGGCCGGGGGCGCTGTTCATGAACCCCGAGCTGGGTCTCAGGGTGTGACGATCGGGAACCTCGGGTCGGGCGTCTCGATCAGGCCGACCAGGGTCTTCAGCACCGCCTGATCGCCGTCCATCGTGACGCCGTCGAAGCCCTGGCCACCGAGCCCGAGCAGCAGTTGCGTCTTGGTCAGCGTCAGGGTGAGGTCGGCCGGGCCGCGCAACGGCGCGTGCCCGGACGCGGTGCGGTGGGTGAGCGCGCCGTTGGACATGGTCAGCCGGGTGACCGCGCCGCTGTCGGTCAGGTTCAGGTCCAGCGCGAAGTCCGATTCGGCGGCGCGCAGGCCGTTGATCCGGATGGCGATCGAGTCGATGATCATGTCGATCGTCAGCGCCGCCATCATCTGCGGGTCGGTGGTGTCCAGGCTGACCGGGGTCGGGCCGTTGCGCAGCTCGGTCGCGCCGACCAGGAAGAAGTTGCGCCAGGTGCCGTTCTCGCTGCCGTAGCCGAGGGTCTGATAGACCTCGGCCAGCGCCTCCTTGGCCGCGGTGTTGCCCGGGTCGGCGAAGACGGCGTGATTGAGCAGCGTGGCCGCGAACCGGTGGTCGCCCTCGGCGGCGTAGGTACGCCCCTTGGCGACGACGGCGTCGACGCCGCCGTAGTCGGCGACGTAGCGCTTGGCCTGCTCCACCTCGGTGTGCTCCCACAAGTGCGCCGGGTTGCCGTCGAACCAGCCGAGATAGCGCTGGTAGATGGCCTTGACGTTGTGGCTGAGCGAGCCGTAGTAGCCGCGGTTGGCCCACAGTCCGTCGAGCCCGGGCGGGAAGGTGAGGATCTCGGCGATCTCGGGTCCGTTGAGGCCCTGGTTGAGCAGGCGCAGGGTCTGGTCGTGCAGGTAGGCGTACATGTCGCGCTGACCGGCCAGCCATGCGGTCCAGTTGTCGGCGCCCCAGGTGGGCCAGTGGTGCGAGGCGAAGGCGACGTCGGCCTTGTCGGCGAACAGCGCGATGGCCTCGTCGAGATAGCTCGACCAGATCCGCGAGTCGCGCACCACCGCGCCGCGCAGGGTGAGCACATTGTGCATGTTGTGGGTGGCGTTCTCGGCCATGCACAGCGCCCGGCGGTCGGGGAACAGGAAGTTCATCTCGGCGGGGGCCTCGGTGCCCGGGGTCAGCTGGAAGACGATGCGGACGCCGTCGACCACCTCCTCCTGCCCGGTGCGGGTGATGTCGAGGGTCGGCGGGATCATCGTGACCGTGCCGGTGGAGGTGGTCATGCCGAGGCCGCAGCCGAGCTGGCCGTCGGGAGCCTTGTCCAGGCCGGTGCCGTACATGAAGATCGCGCGCCGGGTCATCGCGTTGCCCGCGTAGACGTTCTCGCTGACCGCGTGCTCGAGGAAACCCTCCGGGGCGATGACCGGGACCTCCGGATGCCCCTCCGGCACGACACCGCGCGCGCCGCCGAAATGGTCGGCGTGCGAATGGGTGTAGATCAGGCCGGTCACCGGCCGGTCGCCGCGATGCTTGCGGTAGATCGCCAGGCCCGCGGCGGCGGTCTCGGCGGAGATGAGCGGGTCGATGACGATCACGCCCGTCTCGCCCTCGACGATCGTCATGTTCGACAGGTCGAAGTTGCGCACCTGGTAGATGCCCTCGGTGACCTCGAACAGGCCCTGGATGTTGCAGAGCTGACCCTGCCGCCACAGGCTCGGGTCGGCCGTGGGCGGGCACGGGCCGTCGAGGAAGTCGTAGGCGCCGAGGTCCCAGACCACCCGGCCGTCGGCGGCGGTGATCACCGGCGGGTCGAGCTTGTCGATCAGGCCGCGGTTCGCGTTGTCGAAGTCGGTCGTGTTCCCGAAGTCCGGATACGTGCTCATGGTCCACCTTGCCTCGTCGGAATCCTGGCGGTCCCGCGACCGTAGCCGCGCCGGGCGGCGCGGAAATCATCCGTTGCGGGTGAGTTTCGGCCGGGCCGGTGTCGTCAGATCAGGCCGACACGGCGGGCGTTGCCGATCGCGTCGGCTCTGGCGTTGACCCCCAGCTTCTGATAGATGCCACGCAGGTGGGTCTTCACGGTGTTCACCGAGACACCCATGTTCGCGGCGATATTGATCGCGGTCATGCCGGAGGGGAGCTGGCGCAGCACGGCGAGTTCGGTCTCGGTGAGCTGCGGCGCGTCGGTGGCGGGCGCGCGATGGGACCGGACCAGGTCGACGAACGCGTCGAAGCGGCCGAACCGCCCGCCCAGCCGGTCGAGGGTCTCGGCCGCGCCCGGCACATCGAGGAACGGGCGGATCAGCCGTTCACCACAGGCGAGCGCGAGCGCCTGCTCGAACGCGCTCTCGGCCTTGCGCGGGCGGTCCAGCCGGTCGGCGGCGACCCCCTCCAGCAGCCAGGCCGTCACCAGCGCACCCGCCGTCAGCTGCGGGGTGCCGCCGAGGACCGGCTCGAGCAGCGTCAGCGCCGCGCTGGGCCGATGGGTGTAGACGGCCAGGCCCGCTTCGGCGACGGCCAGCTCCGGGGTCGGCCCGAACACCCGCGTCGCGTGATCGATCAGGTGCTGTGCGTCGGTCTTGGCCTGCAGGCGCAGCAGCACCCACAGCACGTCGGTGACCAGCGTGCCGATGCCGAAGGCGGCCGGGGAGTCGTCGAGCAGCCGGTGGGTCCCGGTGCAGAGCATGGTCGCGGCGGCCGCGCGGTCGGGGGCCGCGTCGAACATCAGCACGCCGGTGATCACCGCGGCCTGGCGGGCGGGCGCCGGGGCACTCGCCTCGGCCGCCGGTCCACCGGGCTGGCCCGGCGGCGGCAGCTGCACGGCCTCGCCCTGCTGGTAGGCGCCGTAGGCCGCGATCAACCGGGAGAACACGCCCTCGGGGGCCTGCGCCAGGTCGTAGCGGTCGGCGCAGTCGATCGCCACCTCGGCCAGGGCCCGCAGGTCACCGACCCGGCCCGCGTACCCGGCGGCGACCGCGACCGCGGTCCGGGCACGCACCGCGACGCTGCCGAGCCCCACCTCCTCCGCGTGCACGATCGCGTGCCGCAGCGCGGCGGTCCCGCTGTCGAGCGCGCCACCGGTGACCTCGGCGGTGCCGCAGTGCAGCGCGGCGTAGCAGTCGAGATCGGGCTGTCCGGTCACCGCGGGCAGCGGCCAGCCCATCGAGGCCGAATCCCCCACCAGCACCGCCAGTCCCGCGCTCACCGCGCGGTCGAGCGAGGCCGTCCAGGTGTCCGGGACCAGCCGCGAGACCTGCTCGGACCCGACGTGCGCGGCCTCGAGATAGACCTCGGCGGCGGCGATCTCCCCCGCCTCCACCGCGACCGCGGCGCGCAGCAACCGCACGAAGGTGTCCTCGGTCGCCTCGGGCAGGAACTCCATGGCGGCCAGCAACTGCTGACCTGCGCCGTCGAGGACCATGCGCGGCCCCCAGTCCCGCAGGAACGCCACCAGACCGGGGGTGCCCGGTTCGGCCAGCACGTGATCGAGCGCGGCGCCAGGCAGCGCGGCCGCGCCGAGCCACTCGGCGATGCGACGGTGCACCGTCGGCAGCCGGTCGGCCCGCGAGTGCGCGGCCTCGGCCAGCAGATACGCCCGCAGCAGCGGGTGGTAGCTGTGCCAGAGCTGACCCGCGTCGGCCACGGTGTGCATGGGGAAGTTGGCCCGCAGCAACTCGTCGACGATCCGCGCCGCGTTCTCGTCGGTGAGCTCCTCGGCCAGCGGCAGGCAGAACCGGGTCGGAACCGCGGTGACCAGCAGGAAATCGAGGGTCGACGCGGGCAGCGACTGCATCAGCTCGGCGACGAGGAAATCGGCGACCGCGTGCGAGGGCCGGGCCAGCGTGGTCAGCGCGGTATCGCGGTCCTCGCCGTTGGCGGCCACGTAGATCGCGGCGATCCGCACCAGCGCGGCCCAGCCACGGGTCAGCGCGTGCACCATGGTGAGCTCGTCGTCGTCGAGCCGGCAGCCGTGCTGGGCGAACAGCTGGGCGATCCGCTCCGGCGACAGCGCGAGTTCGCCGACCCCGATCCGCGTGAGCCTGCCCGCCAGTTCCAGCGCGTGCCAGCGCAGCGGCGGATCGAACCGGCCCGCGAGCAGCACGGTGACCGTGCCGGGCAGGTGCGCGAGCAGGTATTCCAGCCCGGCCAGTTGCAGCGGGTCGGTGATCAGGTGGGCGTCGTCGAGCACCAGGACGGTGTGCTCGCCGCGCGCCGCCAGCGCGTCGACCAGTTCGGCGGCCTGATCGGCCGGGGTGCGCAACGTGGTGTCGACGGCGTCGGCCGGCCGGTGCGTGATCCGCGCGAGCGCCGGGATCAGCTCGCCGCTCTCGGCCAGCGGCGCGGTGACGGTGAGCCAGCCGACGGTGGCCGCCCTGGCCTTGCGCGACCTGGTCACCCAGTCGACCAACGCGACGGTCTTGCCGCTGCCCGCCGGGCCGGACACCAGGACGGTGTGCCCGCCCGCGGTCTGCGCGCGGTCCAGCCGGGCGCTGAGGTCACCGGAGCGCACGGCGGCGAAGGACAGCTCGGGAATCTGGGCACCGGCCACGGAGACGTTGTCAGCTAACGCGCGGTACGAGGTTGTCACCACCACACTCCTCAGCTCGTCGACTCCCTGCGGGGTCGATCCACCAGCAGGTTCGACGGTAGGCCAAACGCGACCAGCGCGTTCGCCGGAGTTGCGGCGTCGACGCGCTCGTTATGAGATCGACGTCATCGTGAGGGTTTGCCGCGACCGGCTACCGTTCGGCAACCTCACGATCAGTCGGGCAGGCGGGACATTCCGAGCAGGGTGAGCCCGAGGACATCGATGCGGGCGAGCACGCCGCGCATGGCGGTGTTGTCGGCGAGCTCGCCGTAGAGGGTGGTGGTACCGGTGGGCGAATGGGCGCTGCGCCGGAGTTCCGGGAACGCGGCGACAGCGCGTTCCGTGAGTTCGCCCTCGATGACGAACTGGTAGCGAACCGCATCCGACGTCGGCATGTGTCCAGTCTCGACGACCGGCGCGGCGATCGCCTCATCCGCACGGGATGATTCCGGCGCCACCAGCACCGACGCGGCGCCGAGAGTTTTAAACACTCGTTTTTCTGTTTCCCGGACAGCGCGCTCACCCGGTCGATAGTGTCGCCCACACCCACAGCGGTGGGCCAGCGCGAACAGGAGAACAACCATGAAGACCAACCAGGCTCGGCGGGCCGGCTTCGGACTCACAGCTTTCACCGCGGTCGCCGCGGCCGGCGTCCTGGTGGCGCCGCAGGCCTCGGCCCTCGTCCAGGGCGTCACGGTCAGCGGCAGCACCCACTACGTCGGCACCGCCTACACCGTCACCGCCGATGTCACCGCGACGTCGTTCCTGTTCAAGGTGACCTTCACCGACAACGACACCCAGATCGGTGAGCCGGTCTCGGTCTCCGACGGCAAGGCCACCATCACCTGGACCCCGTCGACCCCCGGTTCGCACGAGATCAAGGCCGTGCAGGAACTGATCAGCTCCAAGACCGTCACCGTCGAGGTCTCGGCGAAGCCGACGACGCCCGGCGGCGGCACCGGCTCGGCCGACCTGGGCGGCCTGCTGACCGGCTCGGCGGGCTGACCGAGCACGCACCGAACGGCCGCCGCGGACTACCGATCCGCGGCGGCCGTCGACGTTTCCCGGTCAGGCCTGGTCGTAGGCCCGCTGCAACTCGGCGATGTCGAGCTTGGACATCGACCGCAGCGCGGTGCCGACCGCGATGACCCGGTCCGGTTCGCCGCTCATCAGCTTCGGCAGGACCGAGGGCACGATCTGCCAGGACAGGCCGAACCGGTCGGTCAGCCAGCCGCACGGGCCGGGCTCGCCGCCGTCGGACAGGGTGTCCCAGAGCCGGTCGACCTCGTCCTGGGTGTCCACCACGACCTGCAGCGAGGCGGCGTCGGTGGGCGGATGGCCCGGTCCGCCGTTCATCAGCGTGACGGCCTGACCGTCGAGATCGAGGGTGACGACGAAGGCCGAGCCGTCGCCCTGCCGGGTGACCTCGACGACGCGCGAATTCGGCACCGTCGCGGCGTAGAGCTCACCGGCCGCTTCGGCGTCGGTGTCGAACCAGAGGAAGGTGTTGACGGACATGACGTGCTCCTTCGGGAGGGTGCGTTGGCTTGCTGTCACCCTCTGGTCGGAGCCGGGTACGCCGCCTCGACACATCCGCCGAAGTTTCTTCTATTTCTTTTTTCGCGGCAGGGTCTTGGCGTAGTTCACCCCGCGCTCGACCCACTCGCGCAGCACCGCGTCGTCCTCGACGGCGGCGGTGGCGACGCGCAGCCAGCCCACCATCTCGCGCCCGCCCATCACCATCGGCGCCACCGACTGTCCGTCGATCAGCGATTCCCCCTCGGCACGATCGACCCGCACCATCAGCCCGCCCTTGCCGCTGGCCGCGACGGCCATATTGCCGCCCACCAGGAAGGCGAGTCCGCCGAACATCCGTTGCTCGACGAGATCCTGACCGGGGTAGACGATCTCCCGGATGCGCTCGGCGAGTTCCTCGTCATAGGCCATGGCCCCAGTGTGCGCCGGGGCACCGACAGCTTTCAGATGCCGAGGGCGGCGGCGAACATCGGCCACGAGTCGTGCACGTCGTCCTGCCAGTACGGCCAGGCGTGTGTGCCCGCGGCGCGGAAGCGCACGTCGGCGGGGATGCCGAGCTGGGCGAGCCGGGCCGCCATCGGGCCGGTGCAGCTGCCTGCCACGGCCTCCATCGTGCCGCCGACCAGCAGCCGGTCGACCAGGACGCCGAGATTGCCCGCGATGCTCGGATCGTTGATCGCCTCGTGCTGCCCGGGAATGCCGTTGCCCGCGGACAGGTAGATGGCGGTGCCGCGCAGGCGTTCGGCCTGCACGACCGGATCGTTGATGGTCCAGGCCGGATCGATCGGGCCGCCCCACATATTGGTGGCGTCCGCGGCGAAGGTCGCCAGCTGGGCGCGCACCAGCGCCTGCGCCACGGGGCTCGCGGTCTGGGTGCAGCCACTGAACGCGCCGACCGCGCGGTACAGGCCGGGCGCGGCGATGGCCAGGTTCAGCGCCGAGGTGGCCGACATCGACAGACCGGCGACCGCGTTGGCGCCGGTCGTGCCGAACCGCTGAGCCAGCAGCGGCGGGAGTTCGCCGGTGAGGAAGGTGGTCCACTTGTTGCGGCCAAGGATCGCGTCGTCGCGCTGCCAGTCGGTGTACATGCTGGCCCGGCCGCCGATCGGGACGACCACGTTGACCGGCTTGTCGGCGAAGAAATCGACCACGTCGGTGCGCCGCATCCACGGCCCGCCGCTCTCCCCGCCGTCGACCGCGTTCAGCAGGTACAGCGTGGGCGCGCCAGCGCCGGGATGCGACAGCCACAGCGTGATCGGCCGGTTCATCGCCGCCGAATACACGACCACTTCGTACTGCCTGCCACCGAGCGGCCGGACGTCGATGATTCCCGGTTCGGCCGACGCGGGCGGCGCGATCACGAACCCACAGCCGAGCAGGACGAGCACACAGCACAGGAGCCGACGCATACTCCGAGCATGCCCTACCGAACAGCCGATATGCGGCATTGACCGGCCCGTGTCCGTCTCCTAGCACCGCTCTGGCAAACCTAGGGCATCTCCGCTTTCGCGGTGCTCGAAGCACCCGAGGGCAGGACCGCGCGCAGCACGTCGTCGAGCGCGGAGGCGGTGACGCCGAAGGTGGCGCGCAGGGCGGAATCGTCGGCAACGAACTCGCGGTGCGACATGTGCGCTGTCTCGAACAGCTCGCCCCAGAACGGATCGCCCTGCGCCAGCTCGGTGATCTCGGCGTCGGTGAGCACGGCGAGGTCGGGCTCTGGCGCACCGGCCAGCGCCGCCAGCCTGCTCGCGACCGTACGCACCGTGGTGGTGAGCATCGGCGCGTGCCAGGCCCGGCCCCACGCGCGATCGTCGCGGGCGACGGCGACCAGCGCGGCCGCGGCGTCGTCGATCGCGGTGAACGAATGCGCCAGGTCCAGCGCCTGCGGCACCCGGGCCCGCGCACCCGCCAGCACGGCGGGCTGCACCAGCAGGGAGAAGACCGAGACGGCGCCGGCGCCGAGGAACTGACCGGCGCGCACCTCGGTGACGCGCAGCCTGCCCGCCTCGTGCGCGGCCAGCGCCTCGGTCCACATCCTGGCCCTGACCTCGCCCTTGCTGCCGGTGGCGGCCAGCGGGGTCGTCTCGTCGACGACGCCGTCGACGGGGCCGTAGCCGTAGAGGTTGCCCATCATCACCAGGTTCGCGCCGGTGGCTTCGGCGGCCGCCCGGATCGAACCGAACAGCGGCGGAACGGTTTCCGGCCAGGTGTGATAAGCGGGCATGGCGAGGTTGAACACCGTCGCGGCGCCGGTGGCGTGCTCGATCAGCGCGGTGGTGTCGGTGGCGTCGAGGGCGACGCGGTCGATCCCGGGGTGCTCGGGACCGAGGCCGCCGCGGCTGATCATCGTCACCCGGTCACCGGACTCGGCGAGGAGCAAAGCGGCCGCGGACGCGGTGGCACCGCGACCGATCACGACATGCTCGGTCATGTGAATTCCCTTTCCCAGCAGGTACTTTCGCGCGATCCGGCGACGGTTCGCCGGGTGCGAAGTCAACGATGCCGGGCGCGGGCGGGCTAGACTAGTGGCCGGAATGCCAGCTATCCCAAGGATCAGGCCATGAAGACAGTCGCCGTCGTCGCCGTGCCCCCGGTGAAGTCCTTCGACCTGGCCATGCCGGGATCGCTGATGGAATCGGTGACCATCGACGGGGCACCGGGCTATCGGGTGCTCGTATGCACCGCCGAACCCGGTGTGGTGCTCGCGAACTCGGGCGGGTTCGATGTGGTGATCCCGCACGGTCTCGAGGTGCTGGAATCGGCCGACACCGTGATCGTGCCCAGTACCGGCGCGCGGACCGGCGCCGATCCGGCCATCCTGGCCGCGCTGCGCGCCGCCGCCGAGCGGGGCACCCTGGTCACCTCGATCTGTAGCGGCGCCTTCGTGCTGGCCCAGGCGGGGCTACTCGAGGGGCGCACCGCCACCACGCACTGGGGTCTGGCCGACGAACTGGCCGGTGCGCATCCGGGAGTCCGGGTGCGCACCGACGCGCTGTTCGTCGAGGACGGCCCGGTCACCACCTCGGCGGGCGCCGCCGCCGGAATCGACCTGTGCCTGCACCTGATCCGCCGGGACTACGGCGCCACCGTCGCCAACGAGGCGGCCCGCGCCGCCGTGGTGACCCCGGTGCGCCCCGGCGGCCAGGCCCAGTTCGTCGACACCCCGCTCCCGCCGGACGACGACCTCTCGCTCTCGGCCACCCGCGCCTGGGCGCTGACCCGCCTCGACACTCCCCTGTCGCTACGCGACCTCGCCGCGCACGCCACCACGAGCGTGCGCACGCTGACCCGGCGCTTCCACGAGGAGACCGGGCTCAGCCCGCAGAAATGGCTGCTGCACCAGCGTCTGCACCGGGCCAGGGAGCTGCTGGAGTCGACGTCGCTGCCGATCGACCAGGTGGCCAGGCACAGCGGGATCGGGTCGGCGGAGTCGTTGCGACAGCACATGATCCGCCAGCTCGGCGTCCCCCCGAGCACCTACCGGGCGAACTTCACCACGGCCCGGTAGGCGGGTAGGGCTGATACCCCGGCGGCGGAGCCTTGGCGAAGAAGGCGGCGGACCGGGGGTTCCAGAGCAGGATCACCGCGGCCAGACCGATGAGCACGAGCACCACGGTGAAGGCCAGCGATTGCGGGTCGGCGCCGGTTCCGGTGGCGAGCGCGCTGATCACGCTGACGGCCGAGGACAGCACATTGAGGCCGAAGAACACCGTGCCCGTAATGCGGGCCCAGTTCTTGCCCGCCCGGCAGGCGAAGGCCATCCACACCCACAGCCCCGTCGTCACCAGCGAGGTCAGGATGCCACCCGCGAGGCCCGCGTACACGAGGACGTCCAGATCGTCGCCGCGGAACACCCCGCCCGAGGCGTCGAGCGCGTCGGAGCGGATCTTGTCGATGGTGGTCAGCATGTAGGCGGCACTCAGCACAGTCACCACCGCGCCCGCCAGCATCACATAGAACGCGATCTGCACATTCTGCGGAACCACTTTCGGCCCCGCGTCAACCGGCGCGGCCGCCGGATAGGGCGTCGCCGAGGGATACGGCACCTGCCCACCGGGCACAGGCGGCGGGTAGGCAGCCTGCCCACCGGGCACAGGCGGCGGGTACGCAGCCTGTCCGCCGGGCACAGGCAGCGGGTACGCAGCCTGTCCGCCGGGCACCGCATGCGGATACGGCGCCTGCCCACCGGGTGCATCCTGTGGATGAGGCGCTTGCCCACCGGGGGCGGCCTGCGCGTAGGGCGTCGGGCCGTTCGACCCGGCCTGCGCGTAGGGCGCCTCGGGTTGCCCTGAGGCGTTCGAAAATTGCTGGGGCGCAGCTGGATTCGGATAGGGCTCCCCCGCCACGCCCGGATAGGGCAGGGGTGTAGCCGAATTCGGGTAGGGCACTTCCCCCGCTCCCGGATAGGGCGGGGGTGTGGCCGGATTCGGGTAGGGCGCCCCCGCCGCGCCCGGATAGGGCGGCGGGTACGACGCCCCGGTACTCGGCGGCGGCACGGCCGGATTCGGGTAGGGCACGGGTCCCCCGGCGCCGCTCGGAGGCGGTGGTACCGCCGCGCCGGGGTTGGCCGGTGCCTGCGGAACCGCGTCGGGATACGACGTCAGCTCGTCCTGCTCTGGTCGCGGACCGTCGTGATCCGCCGACGAATCTGGCACGGTGCCCCCTCCTGTGAAGTCGGGCCCAACTCTAGTCGTCGGAACCCGCCCTCACCGGACAGCGACAACGCGCGTCCGGCCCGTGTGAGCCGTCGCGCGCGGCGGCGGCGCACCTCGGCGCGGGCTGGAACGGATCGGTCAGCGCACCCGGGCGCGGACGAGTTCCCGTGCGGCCGTGCGGTATCGGTCGGCGATCAGCCGGACCACCGCGGGGTGCACACCGATCGGCTCCGCGACGCCGTCGGCGCCCGCGTCGTGCAGACGCTGGTGGAACAGGCCGTGGGCCAGCAGGTAGGAGGCGATGAAGACCCGCCCCGCACCGGATTCCCGCAGTTCGGCGACGACCTCGGGCACGCGCGGCGCACCGGTCGCGACGTAGGCGATCCGCACCGGAACGCCGAGCTGCTCGGCGAGCATGCCCGCCGCCCGGCGGACATCCTGGCGGGCCCGCGCGTCCGACGATCCCGCGGCGGCGAAGACCACCGCGTCACCGGGACGCCAGCCCGCGGCGCGAAGGCGCACCGCCATGATCCGGGTCAGCGCCGGATCGGGGCCCATGGCCGCGGTCACCGCGACCTCGGTGTGCCCGCTCTCGTCGACCTCGCGCGGCACGTCCTGATAGACGTGGTATCCCGAAGCCAGGAACGCGGGCACCACGACGGCCGGGCCGTCGAGGTCGCGCAGCACCTCCGACGGCGACGGACCGAGCACGTCGACGAAGGCGGTGCGCAGCGCGGCGTTGGGCGCCGCGCCCTCGGCTTCGGTGCCGTCGGCGCCGCGCCCCGAAACCGCGGCGCCGAGTTCGGCGGCCACCGCGTCGGCGAGCGCGGCGATCATCTCCACGCCGCGCGCGCTGCGGGTGCCGTGCGCGACGAGCACCAGGGCCGGCTCACCCGGCCGCGCGGTGCTCACCAGACGCCGATCGGTTGCGCCGGTCGCGGCGACCGGGCGGGCGTGCCGATCCCGGCCTGATGCGGCGGCTGCACCGGCGGCCTGCTCGCGGGCGGGTCGGAGCAGTCCGCGGCGTCGAGCGCGAGCCGGTAGCCGCGCTTGACCACGGTCTGGATCGCCTTGGGCGTGCCGAGACCGGCGCGCAGGCGGGCGATCGCGGTCTCCACCGCGTGGGTGTCGTCGCCACCGCCGGGCAGGGCCGAGAGCAGGTCCTCACGGGACACCACCCGGCCGGGCTGCCGGGCCAGCGACCGCATCAGCGCCATCGGCGCGGGCGCCAGCTGGCGCACCTCACCGTCGACGACGACACAGCCACCGCGCACGCTGATCAGATGACCGGCCGCGTAGATCCGGCTCGCCCGGCGCGGCAGTTCCTCGGCGACGTGGCGGGCCAGCGCACCGAGCCGCGCCCGGCCCGGCATGGTGGTCGGCACGCCGAGTTCCTCCAGCGGCGCGGCGGTGATCGGGCCGACGCAGGCCGCGAGCACCCGCCCGCGCAGCGCGTGCAGCACGGACTCGAGCAGGCCGGTCTCCTTGGCCCGCATCAGCATCGACGCCACCGCCGGAGCGCTGGTGAAGGTGACGCAGTCGAGGCTGCCGGAGATGATCGACTCGATCATGGCGTCCATCGGGCCACGATCGGCGGGCGGCTCCCACCGGTACACCGGGACCGGAACCACATCGGCGCCCGCGCAGCGCAGCACCTCGCAGAAGTCGGGAACCGGCTCCCACTCGGTGGTCGCGCCGTGCAGCTGCACCGCGATGCGGACCCCTTCGACGCCCTCGGCGAGCAGGTGATCGAGCACCTCGGCCGACGACTCCGAGGCAGGCGACCATTCCTCGCGCAGTTCGGCGGCGCGGATGGCGCCCTTGGCCTTGGGGCCGCGGGCCAGCATCCGGGTCGAGGCGAGCGTGTCGCGCAGCGTCTCGGCCAGGCCCCAGCCCTCGGCCGCTTCCATCCAGCCGCGGAAGCCGATGCCGGTGGTCGCGACGGTGATCTGCGGCGGATCGGCGATCAACAGCTCGGTGACGCGCTCAAGCTCGGTGTCGTCGGCCAGCGGGATGATGCGGATCGCGGGGGCGGACACCACGGTCGCGCCCTTGCGGGTGAGCAGGGTGCCGAATTCCTCGGCGCGGCGCGCGGCGGTGACGCCGATGGTGAAGCCGGCCAGACCGGGGCCGGTGTCGGTGGGAGAGGTCATGGAATCAGCCGTCCGAGGATTCGAGGGCCGAGACCTGCACCGGCTCGTTGGATACCGAGACGACGCCACCGTCGAGCTGGACGGCGTAGACCGGCAGGGACTTGGTCGCGTCGTCGAGACAGTTACCGTCGATCAGCGAGAAGGCCTGCTTGAGCAGCGGCGACGCGACGACGGGCACCCCGCCGCGATCACCGACGATGCCGCGCGACATCACCGCGGCCCGGCCGAACGGATCGATGTTGCCGACGGCGGCGAGCGTGCCGTCGGTGAGTAGGAACAGGGCGGCCTGCCTGCCGCCCCGGAGCAGGACAGCAACGCCGCGGCCCGGGATCAGGAAGTCGAGTCGGCACGCCTGAGTCCAGGTCGCCGTCTCCGTGGTGATGGTGGGTGTGTCGATAACGGTCATCGGTTCCTCCTCCGAACGCCTTACCTATTGGTACAGGCGCCCTGTTTCCGCAGGGTTAAGCGCCTATTTCCCGGCTGCTGCTGTGTCGGAGCCAACACCGGCGGGCATGCCGGGCAGGCCGAGAAGCACTGGTACCTTGCGCTCGCCGCTGTCGTCGAACGAGATGGTCGGGTCGGCTTCGTCAGGGGCGTTGACGAAGGAGACGAAGCGCGAGAGCTTGTTCTCGTCCTCGAGCACGGCGGCCCACTCGTCCTTGTAGCCGTCGACGTGCTTGGCCATCGCGGCCTCCAGGTCGTCGGCGATGCCGAGGCTGTCCTCGCACACGACGGCCTTGAGGTACTCGATGCCGCCCTCGAGCGCCTCCTGCCAGGGCGCGGTGCGCTGCAGGCGGTCGGCGGTGCGGATGTAGAACATCAGGTAGCGGTCGATGTAGCGGATCAGCGTCTCGTCGTCGAGGTCACCGGCCAGCAGCACCGCGTGCTTCGGGGTCAGACCACCGTTGCCGCCGACGTAGAGGTTCCAGCCGTGCTCGGTGGCGATCACGCCGACGTCCTTGCCGCGGGCCTCGGCGCACTCGCGGGCGCAGCCCGAGACGGCCAGCTTCAGCTTGTGCGGCGAGCGCAGGCCGCGGTAGCGCTTCTCCAGCAGCACGGCCATGCCGACCGAGTCCTGCTGGCCGTAACGGCACCAGGTGGAACCGACGCAGCTCTTGACGGTGCGCAGCGACTTGCCGTACGCGTGGCCCGACTCCATCCCGGCGTCGACCAGGCGCTTCCAGATCAGCGGCAGCTGCTCCACGGTCGCGCCGAACAGGTCGATGCGCTGGCCACCGGTGACCTTGACGTAGAGGTCGAACTCCTTGGCGACCTCACCGATGACGATCAGCTGCTCGGCGGTGACCTCACCACCGGGCATCCGCGGCACCACCGAGTAGGTGCCGTTCTTCTGCATGTTGGCCAGGAAGTGGTCGTTGGTGTCCTGCAGCGCCGCCTGCTCGCCGTCGAGGATGTGATCGCTCGAGGTCGAGGCCAGGATCGAGGCGACGGTCGGCTTGCAGATGTCGCAGCCGGTGCCCTTGCCGTGCTTGGCGATCAGCTCGGAGAAGGTGCGGATGCCGGTGACCTGCACGACCTGGAACAGCTCGGCACGCGACTGGCTGAAGTGCTCGCACAGCGCCTTGGACATCTCCACGCCGGACTGCTCGAGCAGCTTCTTGATCATCGGCACACAGCCACCGCAGGAGGTGCCGGCGTTGGTGCAGCTCTTGATGCCGGGGATGTCGCAGGCGCCGTCGGCGATGGCGCCGCAGATCGCGCCCTTGCTGACGTTGTTGCAGGAGCAGATCTGGGCGTCGTCAGGCAGCGCGTCGGCGCCCAGCTCGGCGCCCGCGGGCGAGATCAGCGCGGCGGCGTCGGCGGGCAGCGGGCGGCCGACCAGCGGGCGCAGGGCCGCGTACTGGCTGGCGTCACCGACGAGGATGCCGCCGAGCAGGGTCTGCGCGTCGTCGGAGACGACCAGCTTGGCGTAGGTGCCCTTGGCCGCGTCGTGCAGCACGACCTCGAGCGCGCCGTCGGTGGTGCCGTGCGCGTCACCGAAGGAGGCGACGTCGACACCCATCAGCTTCAGCTTGGTGGACATGTCGGCGCCGGGGAACTCGCCCGCGCCGCCGAGCAGCCGGTCGGCGACGATCTCGGCGGTGGTGTAGCCGGGGGCGACCAGGCCGTAGCAGATGCCCTCGATCGCGGCGCACTCACCGATCGCGTAGACGCTCGGGTCCGAGGTCTGCAGGGTGACATCGGTCAGGATGCCGCCGCGGGCGCCGATCTCCAGGCCGGCGGCCTTGGCCAGCGCGTCGTGCGGACGGATACCGGCCGAGAACACCACCAGCGAGGCGTGGATCTCCGACTCGTCCGACAGGTGCAGGGTGACGTTGTTCGCCCCCTCCTCCTCGATCGAGACGATCTTGGCGGTGCCCACGCCGGTGTGCACGTTGAGGCCGATGTCGGTGACCAGCTTCTCCAGGATCGCGCCACCACCGGCGTCGACCTGGGCGGGCATCAGGCGGTCGTTGTACTCGATGACGTGCGGGGTCATGCCCATCAGCCGCAGGGCGTTGGCGGCCTCCAGGCCGAGCAGACCGCCACCGACGACGACGCCGTGCGCGCCGGGACCGGCCGCGTCGGCGGCGGCGCGGATGCCGTCGAGGTCGTCGATGGTGCGGTAGACGAAGCACTCGGGCAGGTCGTGACCGGGCACCGGCGGGACGAACGGGTAGGAACCGGTGGCCATGACCAGCGCGTCGTAGGCGATGACGTCGCCGTTGGAGCTGGTGACGGTCTTGGCCGCGGTGTCGATGGACTCGCCGCGCTGGCCCAGCCGCAGGTCGACCAGGGGGTCGCCGTCGTAGGTGTTACCGGGCAGCGCGAGCTCCTCGGCCTTCCAGCTGCCGACGTAGTAGGACAGGCCGACGCGGTCGTAGGCGGGCAGCTTCTCCTCGGAGAGGATGACGACCTGCCACTGACCGGCCTCGTCGCGCGAGCGCAGGGCCTCGACGAAGCGGTGACCGACCATGCCGTGGCCGACCACGACCACTGTCTTGCGAGTGCTGTTCATGAGAGTGACCTCCTTGGTTGTGGTCGGGTAGTCAGCGAGCCGACGTAGTGGCCGACGAAGCGTTGTTTTCGGCCTCGAGGACCAGGGACTCGGCCTCGACCACGACATCGGAGTCGGCAGGCACGGTGGACAGACGGGGACGGCGCAGGAACACCGTCCAGGTGACGGCCGCGCAGAGCACGTAGAAGGCGAGGAACACCCAGAACGCGGTGGTGGCCGAGGAGGTGCTGGCGTAGGAGCTGCGCAGCACCATGTTGATGCCGACGCCGCCGAGGGAGCCGATCGCGCCGACGAAGCCGATCAGCGCGCCGCCGGCGTTCTGCGACCAGGCGGCCTGCTCGGCCCGCGGGAGCGGCAGGCTCTTGGACTTGGCCTCGAACACCGACGGGATGATCTTGGTGACGGCGCCGTTGCCGAAACCGGAGAGCACGAACAGGGCGATGAAGCCGACGACCAGCAGGGCCATGGTGGCGCCGGAGGCGACCCCGTTGTTGCGGTCGGCCATCGTCGAGGCGGCGATCACGATCAGCGCGGCGGCCATCATGGCACCGAAGGTGCCGAGCGCGACCCTGCTGCCGCCGATCCGGTCGGCCATCTTGCCGCCGTAGGGGCGGGCCAGCGAACCGAGCAGCGGGCCGATGAAGGCGATCGAGGCGGCGTGCACGGCGGCCTGGGCGGCGGTGTCGCCACCGGCCTTGAAGCTGATCTGCAGGATCTGGCCGAAGGCGAAGCTGTAGCCGATGAACGAACCGAAGGTGCCGATGTAGAGGAAGGCGATCGCCCAGGACTGCGGCACCTTCAGTGCCTTGCCCATGGAGGACAGGTCGGCCTGCTGGTTGGTCAGGTTGTCCATGTACAGCGCCGCGCCGACCGCGGTGACACCGACGAGGACCAGGTAGATCGCGCAGATGAGGTAGGCGTAGTCGCCGCCGAGGGTGACCAGCACCAGCAGGCCCAGCAGCTGGATCACCGGGACACCGATATTGCCGCCGCCCGCGTTCATGCCCAGCGCCCAGCCCTTGAGCCGCTGCGGGTAGAAGGCGTTGATGTTGGTCATCGACGAGGCGAAGTTGCCGCCACCGATGCCGGCGAACGCGGCCACGACCAGGAACGTCGTGTACGAGGTACCCGGCTGGGTGACGAAGTACAGCGTCAGCAGCAGCGGGACCACCAGCAGCAGCGCGCTGAAGATCGTCCAGTTGCGGCCGCCGAAGCGGGCGGTGGCCACGGTGTAGGGGATCCGCAGGAACCCGCCGACCAGGGTGGGCAACGCGACCAGGAAGAACTTGCCCGCCGGGTCGATGCCGAACTTGTCGGCGGGCATGAACAGCACCATCACCGACCAGATCGACCACACCGAGAACCCGATGTGCTCGGCGAAGACCGACCAGATCAGGTTGCGCTTGGCAATGTCCTTGCCGCCGGCCTCCCAGGCCGCGACATCTTCGGCATCCCAGTGCTCGATGTCGTGGTTACGCTTCAGCGTGCTCAAGTTGGGCCTCCCAAAAGTGCGATGGCCCAACGGTAGGAAATGGGTATTGCCGGAATGCTGCGGGAAATGTCGCGCGAATCAACGGTTTCTCACCTACGCCACTCAGAGCGCGTGAGATCGGCCCTTTTGTTTCCGGCGTGTGACACAACGATTTCCGCAGGTAAGGAAGCGGCCAGAAATCGTCGGAATCACCCGTGAGGGTGTGACGTACACAGCATTACCCTCGACGCACACGCGCGCAACTCGAGCGGTGAGATTTCCCGGCTCAATTCCAGGTGTCTTCGAGCATGCGCGGCTTGCACGCCTGCCAGGCACCCGCCAGCAGCACGCCGAGGGCGACCAGGAGCATGCCGAACGGGGCCGCCCAGCCGCCGGTCCACGTGTGCAGCATCCCGAACAGCAACGGTCCGACGCAGGCCACCGCGTAGCCGACGCCCTGGGTGAACCCGGACAGCGCCGCCGACCCCCGCGGGGTGCGGGTACGCAGGTTGATCAGCGTCAGCGCCATCGGGAAGGTGCTCGGGCCCAGCCCCAGCAGCACCACCCACAGCACCGGGGCGCCCATGGGCGCGATCAGCAGACCGGCGAAGGCGATGACGAACAGCACCATGCAGCCGACCACGACGGGGAACGGATTACGCATCCGCGAGACCACGGTCGGCGCGCCCAGCGCGGGGATCAGGCCCATGAGCGCGAACAGGCCGACCATGCTGCCGCCGAAGCCCGCGCTCGCGCCCGCGTCGGACAGGATCTTGGGCAGCCAGGCGAACATGGCGTAGGTGGTCAGCGAGGTCATGCCGAACATCGCGGCCATCCCCCAGGCCACCGGCGAACGCCACACTTTGCCTGTGGCCGTTGACGATTCGGCGGGCAGGGCGGTGACGTCGTGGCGGTCGCGGCCCTTGCGGTCGCGCAGCACGAACACCCACGGCACCGCGGCGGCGAAGCCGACCAGCGCCCACACCCCCATCGAGATCCGCCAGCCGTGGTCCTGCGCCAGCGGCACCGCGACGAACGCGGGCACGACGGTGCTCAGCTGCACCATCACGATGTAGAGGGAGCTGATCGCGGCCAGCTGATCGGCGAAGTACCGCTTCACCAGCGGCGGGATCACCACATTGCCGATGCCCATGCCGAGCAGCACCACCGCGGAGAACCCGAGCAGTTCCCCGGTGCCACCCGCGAACGCGCGCACCAGCGACCCGGCCCCGGCCAGCAGCATCGCCAGCAGCACCGTGCGCTCGAGCCCGTACCGGCGCACCAGCAGCGGCGCGACCAGCCCGGCGAGGCCGAACATCGCGGTCGGCAGCATGCCGAACACCCCGACGATCGCCGTCCCGTACCCGATATCCGCGCCGATCTCCTCCGCCAGCGGACTGAACGCGGTCACCGCGGCCCGCAGGGTGAGGGCCGACATGACAATGGCCGCCAGCACGAGCAGGCGGCCTTCGATCAGCGCGCGGGTACGACTGCGCGTACCGGAATCGGGCAGAGTGCGGGCATCGGGGAGGGTCGCGGTCACTCGCAAATCATAGGATGACCCGATGATCGGTGCAATGATTTGTGAGCAGCGGTACCCTGGCTGACGTGCAACCCGTCCGGCGAACCAGCCTCATCGCTCAGGTCACCGAACAGCTTCGGGCCGAGATCCGTTCCGGCCGTTGGCCAGTGGGCCAACGGATCCCCACGGAACCCGAACTCACCGAGCTCACCGGGACCGGGCGCAACACCGTCCGCGAAGGCGTCCAGGCCCTCGTGCACGCGGGCATGCTCGAACGCCGCCAGGGCTCGGGCACCTATGTGATCGCCACCTCCGAGGTCGGCGGCACCCTGGGCAAGTACTTCGCCGACGCCGAGGAGCGCGACATCCTCGAACTCCGGCAGGCGCTCGACACCACCGCCGCGGGCCTGGCCGCCCGCCGCCGCGACGACGCCGACATCGCCACGCTGCGCCGCCTGCTCGCCGAGCGCAGCAACCGCAACTGGACCGAACCCGACCCGGTCGCCATCGCCGCCGACGTGGAACTACACCGTGCGATCGTCGTCGCCAGCCACAACGCGGTATACCTGGAGTTCTACGATTCGCTGCTGCCGATCATCGAGCACGTGATCCACGCGCGCACCGCCCGCTCCGACGACGCCTACGACACCGAGCACGCCGAACTCGTGCAGGCCGTGATCGACGGCGACGCCGACAAGGCGATGCAGGCGACGCGCTGCTTCCTCGGCTCGCTCATCGCCGAGTACCCGGATCGCTGAGAAAAGCGAACCGGCGGCTCTTCTACATCCAGGTTTCCAGCCGGTCACCGACCCGCGATTTCGGCGGTGAGCGTGAGTTGGCTGGAACGTCACCTGAGGCCATTGTCACGCAACAACCGGCTTCTACCTTTATCTCGACCCCGCAAGAAGCGCATCGAACGCCACGAAAGTCGATGCGCTTCTATCGAGCCCGATCGAGAGGAAGCCGATGACCGCAATCGCCGCCACCGGCCAGGAGACGGAATCCCCGTCCTTCGAATATCAGAAGAAGGGCCGCTGGCTGACCCAGTGGAACCCGGACAATCCGGAGTTCTGGGAAGCCGGCGGCAAGCAGACCGCCCGCAAGAACCTCTGGTTCTCGGTCTTCGCGGAGAACCTGGGCTTCAGCATCTGGGTGATCTGGGGCTCCATCGTCACCGCCATGGGCTCGGCCGGCTTCGAGTTCCTGGCCGGACTGGGCAAGGGCAACCCGACCGCGGTCAGCAACGCCCTGCTGCTGACCTCCATCCCGACCCTGGTCGGCGCCGCACTGCGCATCCCGTACACCTTCGCCGTCCCGAAGTTCGGTGGTCGCGCCTTCACCGCGTTCAGCGCGGCGATGCTGTTCATCCCGACCCTGGGCATCCTCTACTTCGTCAACCAGCCCGGCACCCCGATGTGGGTCTTCCTCGTGCTGGCCTCGCTGGCCGGTGTCGGTGGCGGTAACTTCTCGTCGTCGATGGCCAACATCTCGTTCTTCTTCCCCGAGGGCAAGAAGGGCGCCGCGCTGGGCCTCAACGCCGCGGGCGGAAACCTCGGCGTCGCGCAGACCCAGCTGATCGTGCCGCTGCTGATCACCTTCGGCACCCACATCATGGCCAAGGACGCGGGCGGTTTCCGCTTCGGCATCACCCTGGCGGTGCTGTTCTGGCTGCCGTTCATCGCGGTCGCCACCATCGGCGCGCTGTACTTCATGGACTCCATCGCCGAGGCGAAGTCCGACGGCAAGTCCTACAAGCTGGCCCTGACCAACCGGCACACCTGGATCATGGCCTTCCTCTACATCGGCACCTTCGGTTCGTTCATCGGCTTCTCCTTCGCCTTCCCGACCCTGATCAAGGCCACCTTCCCCGACCTGGCCAAGATCGGCTGGATCACCACCCTCGGTAACCTCGCCTTCCTCGGCGCGCTGGTCGGTTCGTTCAGCCGTCCGTTCGGCGGCTGGGTCTCCGACAAGATCGGCGGCGGCGCCAAGATCACCGTCTACGTCTTCGGTGGCATGTCGATCGCGGCCGCGTTCATCGTCCTCGCGGTGGACCTGAAGAGCTTCCCGCTCTACCTGGCGTCCTTCCTGGCGCTGTTCGTCCTGGCCGGCATCGGCAACGGTTCCACCTACCGGATGATCCCGTCGATCTTCAACGCGACCGCCAAGAAGTACGCCTCCGAGCACGGCATCGACATCGCCGAGGCCGCCATCTCGGCCAAGCGCCAGGCCGGCGCCGCCATCGGTGTCATCGGCGCGGTCGGCGCCGCGGGTGGCTTCGTCGTCCAGCAGGCGCTGCGCCTGTCCAACGTCCACCTCAAGACCATGGCCCCCGCCTTCTGGGCCTACGCCGCGGTGTTCCTGGTGATGGCGGCGGTCACCTGGTGGTGCTACCTGCGCACCAACTTCGCCACCGACCGGGCGCCCTCGCTGGCCTACGCCAGCGTCTGATCCACCCAGCGAGACCCCGAAAGCCACGTTCGGCTCCCCTCACCGAACGTGGCTTTCGGCTGTGTGCCAACACTTTTCGGCCGTGGTTGTGGCCGCGATCACCGATCTGCGCTTACCCTGGAGTTCAGACTTGCACCGGGGCGGCAGAGGTGAGCGGTATTGAACATCTCGAACGAGCAGGCAGAGCTACGATTCCGATCCGCCACCGTCGATGATCTGGCCGCCATCGCCGAGCTCGAATCGCACGAATTCATGCCACTGGCCTATCCGTATTTCGCCATTCGGCAATTGTTCGATATCCACGGATCGCATTGGCTGGTCGCCGATCTGGCAGGTTCGATTTGCGGGTACGCAATGGTGGCGGTCGGCCGCAGCACGGCCTGGCTGATCGGTCTGGCCGTCTCGGCGCGCTATCAGGGCCGGGGTCTCGGCCGCTCACTACTGGATCTGGCTGTCGCGCAATGCCGTTCGTCGCAGGTCGACGCCGTCTTCATCACGGTGCGCCCGTCGAACGTGCCCGCGGCGACGCTGTACAAGAATTCCGGTTTCGTCTGGGCGGGTTACGAGGACCAGTACTTCGGCGCGGGGGAACCACGAGATCTGCTGGTGCACCGCATCGTTCCCGATTGGCCGAGCGCCGATCCCACCGATCGCCGGTGGTACAAGGACCGTGGGCCGGTCGACGAGGGATGACCGACTACGCCGAACACGATCGGCTCGGCGACTTCGTCGCCTCCAAGACCACCCTGATCCGTAGGCACGCGGGCGCTTTCGCCGACGTCGTCGCCGATTTCCTGCGCGCGCCGGGACCGGTCGGCGAATACGCCCTGCTCGACGAACTCAATCACCGGGTCGAGCAGTTCCTCGCCGACTACGTTCCGCCCTCGACCCGCCGCGTCGGCGACAGCCTGGTCTTCGCCCACCTCTATCGCGACGCCGATCCCGACGTGCTCGACAACGCCGGACGCGAGCTGTCCTGCGAGACCGTGCTCACCGCGCTGTTCGCCGCCGAGGTCGAATTCCGCGGCCCGCTGCGGCTGAGCCGCACCCAGTCGATCCTGCTCGCCGAGGTGTACGAGGAACTCGGCGAACAGCTCTCGGCGCACAGGCTGCCCGCGCACGCCGCGCTCGCCTACCGGCAGGCCTACCGCCTGCACACCACCACCGAGAACCCGCGCGGGCAGGACCGGTGCGGGCTGAACATGGCGCGGGCCAAGACCAGAGCGCGCAGCCCACGCTGGCGGCGGCTGCCCGGGATGACCTCGGACCTGCTGTGCGGCTACGGCTATCGGCCGTTCCTGCTGCTGGCCTGGATCGCGGTGGAGATCGCGCTGTTCGTCGGGGTCTTCTACCTGTCGAGCACCGGGATCGGCGTCAACACCGCCGTGCGGGTGGGGCTGCTGAACTTCCTGAATCCGGTGGGCACCGACGATCTGCCGGAGCTGGGCTCGTTCGCGCAGGCCACCCTGATCGTGGAGTCGTACGCGGGCATCGTGTCGACCTCGGTGTTCTTCGCGCTGCTGGTGCGGCAGCTGTTCCGGCTGTGATCACCAGCGCGACTGGCTGCGGGTGAGCGCGCCGAGTGTCGCCACCGCGACCCGGTCGCGCAGCTGCCCGATCCGGGAATTCCACTGCACGGTGAAGCCGGGTTCGGCCTCCAGACCCGTCCACAGGCCGCGCAACGGCGCCGGGGTGAAGGCGCCGGGCAACCACAGGTGCACGAGGTGCTCCAGCAGCGGGGTGAGCACCTGGGCGGGCGAACTGCGCGAGAGCTCGGCCATCTCGGCCTCGTCGATGACCTCGGTGAGCACCGTCAGCAGCCAGTCGTGCATGGCCAGGTCCTCGCAGAAGGCCTGCACCATCGCCAGGTCCGCCTCGTCGCCGACCACCACCGAGGCCAGCCTGGTCTCGTCGTCGAGCAGGACGAACGACATGCTCGGCGCCTGCCCGCGCTCCACCCGCGCGGCCCACCGCAGCCGCGACGCGCTCGTCTGGATCGGCGGCTTCTGGTTCAGCATCGGATCGGTGCGGACCCGCATGTGCAGCCGGGCCGCGATCGCGCCGGGGTCCAGCGTGGCCGTCGTCGCGTCCCCGGCACCGAGGAAACCGTCGACCAGCTGGGTGCTGATGTCCGGCGGTATCCGAGTGAGGATCTCGACGATGCCGATCCGGCCCAGGTAGTGACCCCAGCTGCGCCGATGGGTGCCCTCCCCGGCGGTCACGGTGGCCGTCGCCGAGCTCTGCAGGATCCGCCCGCCCAGCACCACGGCGTGGGCCGCGACCGTCCCGACCGCCCGTACCCGGCCCCGCGCCGGGGTGGCGAGCCGGCAGTCGACGCCCTCGGAGATCACCGGCGACTGCGCCCAGCTGACCGGACGTTCCCGCGACTGCACGCGGCGGCCCCGCACGAGAGTCAGCAATTCCGCCGCCGACCCACGGCTCAACGCCGCCGACTCCGGCAGCAGCCCGGTGCGCACTTCGCCCAGGAGCGCCAGCGGTCCACCGCTGAGATGCATTGCTGCAGCGTAGTCCGTATGCGCTGGTGACGGCATCGGATCTACAGGCTGCTGAGGAAGAAATGCGAGAGCCGGTCGGTGACGTCGTCGGTCATCGCGATCCCCTGTTCGCTCGCGCGGCGGGTGAGCAGCCCGACGACGGCGGGGTCGGGCTGGACGTGGTCGAGGATCATCCGCACCGCGTGCTCGATGCCGACGTACCGTTGCGGCAGCAGCGACAGCGAGCGGAACGCGGCGAACGGCGCCGCCCGCTCCTGCAACCGGATCACGCTCGGGAAATCCGCCCAGCGCGCGGGCCATTCGTGCCCCGGCGGCCAGTACTCGGCATCGACGATGGCCTTGCCCTCGTAGCGGAGCATGCCCAGGCGCAGCAGCTGCCAGACCGAGGCCAGGAACGGGCACGACCAGAGCACGTCCTGGCCCGCGCCACGATCGCGCCACATCTCGACGTCGAGGAAGATGTTGTGGTTGCGCGCGGCGAACTCCACCGGCGGCCGGTAGTTGACCTCCATGGCGTGCCCCGGCTCGTGATCGCTGGACCGCTCGCCGTTGCACAGCCAGCCCGACTCCGCGGTCGGTGGCCTGCGCCCGGTGCTGCCCGGCGCCGGTTCGGCCACGATCGCGTCGGCGACCATCTGCGCCAGCGGAATCCGCGGCTCGTCGTGCTGACGGCGCAGATACCGGCTACACCCGGCCTCACTGGCCAGGTAGTCGATCCGGACGCCGCATTCCTCGGCGATGCGCAGCAGTTTCGGCACGATCCGGCGTGGATCGGCGTCGGTCTGGAAGTAGTCGTCGAGCAGGAAGCAGGTACTCACCCGCACCCGCGAGGCGCCACCGGCGGCCTCGGCGAAGTCCTGCCTGGCGATCTCGGTGAAGGCCTCGAGCAGCGGTGCCACCCGCCCGAACTGGGCCGCGATCGTCGCTTCGCCGTTGAGCAGGTCCGACATGTAGAAGTGCCCGACCTCGATGGACACATGCGACAGCGGTACATCCTCGACACGCACTGACGCCGTCGACTCGGCGTAGACGGCGCCACCCACAACCACAGCCCCTCGTCAACCCGTCCGGATAGAATCGTGGCGATTCTAGCCATCACGACGGCGCGCCCATCGATCGGACACGCCCATCGAATTTTCCCCTCCCCCAGTTCCTTTCGCAAGTTATGTCGCGATTGCGCGCATTGTGCCCGAGCGGGCGTTTTCCCGCGGCTACACCCGCACCCAGGTCGCGCGATCCCACAGCCGCCGCGCGAGTTCTTCGAAGGCGTCGACGGTGGCGCGATTGGCGATGCCCGCGTTCACATCCGCGTCGAGCACGATCTGCTCCCGCCACTGCAACACGGGCTCGACCGGCGTCTCCCCCAGCAGCGCGCCCGCGCCGAGCCGGTACTCGGCCGCCAGCGAACGCAACGCGTCGTTCTGCTTGAGCAGCCAGGCCGCCTGGGGGCCGCCGCTGGCCGCGTGCTCGTCGGTGACGCGCGGAACGGCGGTGCGGACGAAGCGGATCCGGGCCAGCAGGTCGTCGGGGGCGTAGCCGAGTTCGACCCCGGTCTTCAGCAGGCCCTTGGGCCCGTGCACCAGCCCCTGCGCGGCCATCAGGTGCTGCCGGGTCCAGCGGTGGTAGACCAGCCAGCACACCTCCTTGTCCGGCATGTCCTGGGGGCGGGTCGCTTCCAGCGCGATCTGCATGGCCACCGACCGCCCCGCGCTCAGGTCGACGATCACCACCTTGTAGGTGCTGTCCAGATCGAGCAGCAGTTCGCGGCAGCGGCGCACCACATGCGCGTCGTTGGCCGACATGGCCTCGCCGCCGCCCTCGTCGCCGGGCAGCAGAACCAGCTTGCCGCCCCGGGATCGCTGGCTGCGCAGGGCATCCCGATTGGTGTTGGCCCGCACGTCGATGCGCTGCGGCAGGCTGTTGTGGCCGCGCAGATACGAGTGCAGGCCGCTGCCGGAGGCGGTGCCCCGCTCGACCGCGCTGATCTCGAACAGCGCGCCCGCGGTCGGTGAGCCGAAGTCGAAGTCGAGATAGGCCGTGCTGATTCCGCGCAAGCCCAGCCGGTAGGCCAGGTTGCAACTGGTCACCGACCGTCCGGTGCCGCCCTTGTCCGAGGTGGCGAAAACGATCATGGGGTCACGTGCTCCTCATCGCGTCGAGACGAGCGTAGGCGAGCCGGTCCAGTTCGATCAGGGCCGCCGAGGCGAGCGTGAACGCCGTTCCCGGTTGCAGATTCACCACGTCGCGGGCCCTGGCCAGCTGCTGCTCGACGCCGTCGAGCGCGATGCGGTTGGCCGAGGTGTCCTCGACGCTGACATTGAGCATCTCCTGATTGAGCAGGTGCTCGGCCTCGTTGAGCAGTTCGACGGCGCGCACCACCATCGCCGGGGAGCGCAGCGGCGCCTCCCGGTAGGTGCGGTCCGCGGTGACCAGGCATTCGATCACGCGCTCGGTCATGTACCAGGACGGGAGCGTCTGACCCGCCCTGGCGGCGGCACCGAAGGCCGCGCCGGGATCGTCCCACAGGCCCGCGGCGTCACCGTCGGTGATCATCCGCAGGTCCAGGTGGTCCATCACCTTCTTGGCCAGTTCCATCAGCCGGTCGCGGGCGGTGATGTTGCCGGACAGGCGGGCCGCCTGCAGGCTGCGCTTGAGCAGCACGGGTGCGAAGTCCGAGGCGATCCACTCCAGCCGGGAGCCGCCGCCGTCGACGAGTTCGCTGCCGCGCAGTGTCATCCGCACGCCGGGGTGGTGCAGGGCCAGCGACGGGTCGTCCTGGGTGGGTCGGCGGATGATCCGGCCGCGGCGGGCCAGCTCGTCGAAGATGCCGATCGCGCGGGTGAGGTCGTCGTCGGAGGCGGTGCGGGCCACCAGTTCCTGGATCAGCACCGCGGACACGATGAGCGAGAAGTAGTCCGACTCCTCGCCGTCGGAGGTCCGCCACGGGATGTCCTCCAGCGGCCAGGTGCCGCTGCCGAAGCGGGCGACCGTCGCCCAGTAGCGCTGGGTGATGTCCCAGCGGATGCGCAGTGCCTCGGCCAGGCGGTACTGGGTGTCGTCGAGCAGGTCGAGCTCTCTGGTGCGCTGGGAGAGCACGTCGTTGATGCCGTCGAGGGCGGTGATGGTGAAGTAGAGGTAGGGCCTCGGGTCGGCGTAGCCGATGCTGGAACCGATGGCGTCGGGGACGAAGTCGACCGGGTCGGCGCCCTGCACCACGCCCCAGCTCCAGCCGCACTCGAAGAGCAGATCCTCGTCGTCGAGTTCGGATTCCGGCGCCCGGCCCAGCGTGACGTCGTTGCGCAGCCGGGCGCGCACGCGATCGAGGCTGCGGGCCACGGCGTCGACGACCACCTTCTCCGGCTGCCCCGACTGGTTGAGCATCCCGAGCATCGCCTTGCCCGAGGGTGAGCGCGGCGAGGCCGTGTTGACCACGAAACTGCGCACCAGGCCCGTCATCGCGGCGGTCAGCCGGGTACTCAATCCGCCACTGAGCTCGGCGATCCTGGCGCTGATGTCCTTGCGCCGCTCGGTGCGCGCCCAGCGGTCGAAGACCCGGGCGAAGCCGAGCGCGGCGATGCACAGCGTCACCGACATGGAGTAGCCGTCCACCACCTCCAGCGCGTGCTGGGCGGGTGTCGGCTCGGTGTCGCCGGTGGCGCGCAGGTAGCTGCCCGCGTCGAAGCGGGGCAGGCCGTCGGGATCGGTGTTGCGGGCCAGGTACTCCTCGACCAGGCCGAGCACCGTGATGCCGATCCTGGCCTGGCCGCCGAACGCCTCGAGGACGACCCTGACGTCGTCGGACATCGCCTCGGGGCGGTCCAGCGCGAAGCTCTCGATCTCGGTGGCCGGATACAGCAGGCACAGCAGCTGTTCGGAATCACTGATCGAATTGGCGCCGAGGACTCCGTCCCAATGCCATTTCTCGTCCCGGTAACAGGCCGAGAGCATGGCGCTCCAAATATCCAGAATCTGTTGTCTGGGCTGGATTCTCACCCGCAGCAATCCTCACCGCTCGTGACGGGCCGCACGGGTCCCCCGGTCCGGCGCAGGACACATGGCGGCGATGCTCGATGAAGATAGCACGGGATATCCCAGGAAACGTTGGGTCTCAACGGATTTGAAACCACATCAGACCCATCGGTCACTATCGGCGCAATTCGCCCTTACAACGCCAATCGGACCATGTCCGCCGTGCGGGCCAGGCCGGGAAACGCCTCCGGGGTGGAACGCGGGTGCAAGGCGTGCACGGCCAGCCGGAAGATCAAGGCGCGCAACAACATCTGCGGCCATTCCGGCAGGCTGGCCCAACGGTCGAGCAGGCCGTCGTCGCCACCGCCCCAGGCCAGCGCGTCGACGACCACCACCCCGGCGGCCCAGGCGGCCGGACGCCAGTACGGGGTGATGTCGGTCAGGCCGGGCGTGTGCGCGCCGGCGAACAGGACGGTGCCGAAGAGATCGCCGTGCACGAGCTGATCGGGTCCGCGCACCGGCTTGCGCAGGGTGGCCAGCTGACCGATCAGTTCCAGGCTGCGCTGCCCGTCGGGGGTCGCCGCGATCGGGACGCCGCCCGCGCGCAAACTGCGCAGCGGCACCGATTCCCAGGCGGCCCGGTCGGCGGCCACGAAGACGTCGACGTCGACCCACGGCGCGACCGGCGGCTGCACCAGGAAACGCGGACGCTCCAAGGGCGCTGTCGCCTTGTGTAATCGCAGCGACACCGACACCACCTCGTCGTGCCGCGGCTCCGGCGCGCCGTCGACGAAGGTGTCGGCGCGCCAGCCGGAGACCACGTACCGGCCGTCGGTGGCGCGCACCGGGCGCGCCACCCGCAGACCGTCGACCGCCAGCGTCTCGCGGACCTTCGCCGACCACGCGGCCCGCGCGTGATCGGCCACCGGACTCAGCACCACGTCACCCAGCCGCCAGCCACCGTCCCAGTCACCGAGGGAGACCGGTGTCACTTCGCGAAGCCCGAATGTGGCCCGCACATGCTCGGGAGGTTCGACTGAGGTCACGGCCGTACCGTAACCCCGCGGCTACCGCCCGAGCCCGAAGGCACGCTGGCACACTCCACTTTGCGACCTCGCCGCAATCTTCGGCGAGGTCGGCAACAGCGCAGTTACCGGATCAGTAGACCGGTAGTGACGGATCGACCTGCTTGGCCCAGGCCACGACGCCGCCCTGCAGGTGCGTGGCGTCGGCGAAACCGGCGCGCTTGAGCGCCGCCAGCGCCTCGGCCGAGCGGATACCGGTCTTGCAGTGCAACACGATCGGCTTGTTCTGCGGCAGTTCGGCCAGCGCCTCACCGGACAGGATGCGGTCCTTGGGGATCAGCGTCGCGCCGTCGATGTGGACGATGTCCCACTCGACCGGCTCGCGCACGTCGATCAGCTCGACCTTGTCCGCGTCGAGCAGATCCTTCAGCTCGGCGGCGGTGATCGTCGACCCGGCCGCGGCGGCCACGCCCTCTTCCGAGACCACGCCGCAGAACGCCTCGTAGTCGATCAGCTCGGTGATCGGCTGACGCTCCGGATCGCGGCGCAGCTTGATGGTGCGGTAGTTCATGTCCAGTGCGTCGTAGACCATCAGGCGGCCGAGCAGCGTCTCACCGATGCCGGTGATCAGCTTGATCGCCTCGGTCACCATCACCGAACCGATCGACGCGCACAGCACGCCGAGCACGCCGCCCTCGGCGCAGGAGGGGACCATGCCCGGCGGCGGAGCCTCCGGGTACAGGTCGCGGTAGTTGATGCCGCGGCCGTCGGGGGCGTCCTCCCAGAACACCGAGACCTGGCCCTCGAAGCGGTAGATCGAGCCCCACACGTACGGCTTGCCCGCGAGCACGGCGGCGTCGTTGACCAGGTAGCGGGTGGCGAAGTTGTCGGTGCCGTCGACGATCAGGTCGTACTCGCGGAACAGCTCGACCGCGTTGTCCGGCTCCAGCCGGATCTTGTGCAGCCGCACGTCGATCCCGGAGTTGATCTCGCGGATCGAATCGCGGGCGCTGTCGGCCTTGGACCGGCCGATATCGGACTCGCCGTGGATGATCTGGCGCTGCAGGTTCGACATGTCGACCTCGTCGAACTCGACGATGCCGAGCGTGCCGACCCCGGCCGCGGCCAGGTACAGCAGCGCGGGCGAACCGAGACCACCCGCGCCGATCACGAGCACCTTGGCGTTCTTCAGGCGCTTCTGACCGTCGACGCCCAGATCGGGGATGATCAGGTGCCTGCTGTAGCGAGCGACCTCGTCCTTGGTCAGTTCCGCGGCCGGCTCGACGAGCGGCGGCAGGGACCCGTTGAATGACACGTCAGAGCTCCTGTATCTATGGCGAAAACCGTGCGGGTTGGCAATGGTGACAACATCGCCGGCCGCGGGGTTCTTCCCGTCTATGGTCGCGCATCGCCGGGGGCCTCACCCCCTCGGGTACGGCCAGGGGTTGAAGCGGCAGGTCTTGCCGTCGGCGGGCACCACACCGTGCGGGTCGAGCAGGGCGATGTCGTTGTTCTTGGTGCCGAAGGTCTGCTGCATCATGATCGGCGCGAGGCCGCCGTCGGTCTCGCAGGGCTGGTGGCCGTGGTAGCCGATGGCGTGGCCGACCTCGTGGTTGATCTGGTACTGCCGGTAGGAGCCGATGTCGCCGTCGAAGGCCAGCGCGCCGCGCACCCAGCGCACCTCCGAGAGCACCACGCGGTCGATATCGGCGTTGTAGCAGGAGGAGTCGATCGGGATCTCGAATCCGCACGCGGCGCGGGTGCTCTCGCGGGAGGTGAGCGAGAGCCGGAAGTCGGGTTCACCGGTGTCGACGCGCTGGAAACCGAAGCGCGGGTCGTGGGTCCAGCTCTTCGGGTTGGCCAGGGTGGTCTCCACCATCTTGGCCACCGCGGCGTCACCACCGAACGGGCCGGTGTCGATCCCGTCCTCGACCTCGACGGTGTAGCGGAACACCCGCTCGGTGCCGGTGCCGACCTGGGGGCTGGTGCCGGGCACCACGTGCCAGGTGCCCGCCGCGCGATCGACGTACTCGCCGCCCTCTGGCAGCGCGCCCAGCGGCAGATCGGCGGGGAACTTCCCGTCACCGGGCGGGGCGCCGATGATGCCGGACTGGGCGACCTTCGGGCTCAGCGCGCCGAACCCGGGTTCGACCGCGGCGGGCATCGGGCCCGCGCGCACGGCGTCGACGACGACGAGCACGGTGACGGCCAGCAACACCGGCAGCGCGTAGGCCCGCCAGCCGTAGCGGCGCACGAACCGGCCGATCGCGCTCTGCTTCTTCGCTTCGCGCTGCGGGCTGCGCGGACGTCCGCTGTCGGTGTCGGTGGGGTTCCAGCGGGCGCGCAGTGGCTGCCGCGACTTGTCGGCGGGCTGATACAGCCCGAGCGGGTCGTAGACCTGGAGTTCTCGCCCTTCTGGCGCCGACGTCACAGAACCGGACTCGGTGGGTTGCGTGGGGCGAGCGACATCGCGCCCGCCGCCGGATGGTCGTTCCGGTCGGTCGGTCACCCCACCAGATTCTCACAGTGCGCAACCCCGGCTTCGCGGCGGCCGCAGGAGATCACGCGGTTACGGCCCGGCGAACCCCGGGGACTGGTACTACATTTCCAGGGCGAAACTTGATGGGAACACCGTGCGGGTATCGTTCGTGGGATACCGGACCGCACCCCTGGGCCGGGGTAAACGACAAAGAGAGCCGAGATGACAGACCTCGTGGACCGCATGACCTCGCGCCGATCGGTGCCGGAAACGGTCCCGGCCAAGCGCGGCACCCGGCTGCCCCGTGACGAGCGACGCCAGCAACTGCTGCTCGCGGCCAGCGAAGTGTTCGTCCAGCGTGGCTACCACGCCGCGGGCATGGACGAGATCTCGCAGGTGGCAGGCGTCAGCAAGCCGGTGCTCTACCAGCACTTCGCGAGCAAGCTGGAGCTGTATCTGGCGGTGCTGCAGAACTATGTCGACATCCTGGTGTCGAGCGTGCGCCAGGCGCTGCGCTCCACCACCGACAACAAGCAGCGCGTGCGGGCCGCGGTCGCCGCGTACTTCGACTTCGTCGACAACGAGATGCAGGGCTTCCGCCTCGTCTTCGAATCCGACCTGACCAGCGAGCCGCAGGTGCAGCGCCGGGTCGAGCAGGCCACCGAGGCGTGTGTGGACGCCGTCTTCGACCTCGTCGCCCACGACTCCGGCCTCGACCCCTACCGGGCCCGCATCCTGGCCGTCGGCCTGGTCGGCGCCAGCCAGTTCACCGCCCGCTACTGGCTCGAGGCCGACCGCCCGATCCCCAAGGACGAAGCGGTCGACACCACCGTGGCCCTGGCCTGGGGCGGCCTCAAGCACGTCCCCCTGCACCCGATCGGGTGAGAACGAAACAGCGAAGGCCTGCCATCCGAACTCGATGGCAGGCCTTCGCTGTTTCACGACCTGAGCAACTGATCTCGCGAGAACATCGGTACCTCGTCGGGCACGCCCAGAACTCGAGCGGCTCCCATCCGCAAGCCCGATCAGGAGATCGGCCGGTCCCTCAGCCGTCGGCCGAAATCGCGGGGAGGCGGGACAGCTCAGACCGTGGCGAAGCCGACGCGGCCGGTCGCGGGCGAGCCGATCTCCACGTAGGCGACCTTCGCCGACTGGATCAGGAACTTACGGCCCTTCTCGTCGGTCAGCGAGACCACACCGCTCGCGCCGCTCAGCGCCTCGGAGACCAGCGCCTCGATCTCGTCAGGGCTCTGCGCGCTGTTGATGACGAGCTCGCGCGGGCTATCCGAAATACCGATCTTGACCTCCACGGCCAAACCTCCGAACGTAAGAGTCCTGTGTTGTCGACTCCAGGCTAATGCAGGCGGCCGATGCGGGTGCCATGCCCGCCTGCGCTCTGAGCGAACGGGATCAGGCGGGCTCGATCAGTTCGATCTCCAATTCGATCTTCACGGTGTCCGACAGCATGCCCGGCATCGGGACGCCGACGCCGAAGTCGGTGCGCTTGATCGCGCCGGTGGCGGAGAAGCCGGCGTGCCGGGTGCCGTCGGGGAAGTCGGCGACGCCGCCCCACTCGACGTCGAGGGTGACCGGCTGGGTGACGGTGCCGAGGGTGGCCTCGCCCGCGACGGTGAAGGACTCGGCGACGCGCACCGGCGCCGTGGCGCGGAAGGTGAGGGTCGGGCGGTTGGCGACGTCGAGGAAGTCGGCGGCGCGGATGTGGGCGTCACGGTCGGCGTTGCCGGTGTCGAAGGAGTCGAGGGCGATGGTGGCGCCGATGGTGGCCGCGCCCGCTTCGTCGACCACGAACTCGGTCTCGAAGCTGGTGAAGCCGCCGCGCACCTTCGCGATCCCGAGGTGGCGCACGGTGAACGAGACCGAGGAGTGGTGGGTGTCCAGCGCCCACGATCCGGTCTTGAGCTGCTGGGTCTGTGTCGAGGAAGTCATGCCTCCACCCTGACCGGACCATGGTCCGCTAACCAGACCGCGCTTATCCTGGACCCCGCAGGGCGTGGCTGCGAGAGCGGGGACCGGGCACTATCGAGACATGGCAGGCGAAGACATGACAGATCGGCAGCATGCCCGGTCGGCGTTCGCGGAACTTCTGGTCGCGCGCCGGGCCGAGCTGCGGCCCGAGGACGTCGGCCTGCCCGGCGGCGGCCGACGGCGCACCCCCGGCCTGCGGCGCGAGGAGGTGGCGGTGCTGGCCGGCGTCAGCGCCGACTATCTGGCCCGGCTCGAACAGGGACGCGACAGCAACCCGTCGATGGCGGTCGTCGACGCGCTGGCCACGGCGCTGCGCTTCAACGACACCGAGCGCGCGCACTTCGGCTGGCTGGCCCTGACCAGCAGTGCCGAAGCGCGCTGCCCGAGCACCGCGTTCGACCCGGAACTCGATCAGGTGCCCGCCGCGTTGCGCGGGGTCGTCGACGCGATGACGCCGACGCCCGCGTTCGTGCTCGGCCCACGCGCCAATGTGCTGGCCTGGAACAGCGCGTGGGCGGATCTGGTCGGCCCGATCGGCCTGCTCGACGATCCCGACCAGGTGAACCTGGCCGTGTGGACCTTCCGGCACGCGCAGGCCCGCGTCACGGTGACCGACTGGGCCCAGCTCGCCGATCACCTGGCCGACCAGCTCGCCAGGACCCGGCTGCGCAGGCCCGAGGACGAGCGGGTGGCCGGGATCATCGCCCACCTGTGCGCCGAGCCGGAGTTCGCCCGCCGCTGGCAGCCGCACCGCCTCGCCGAGGACGTGCCCACGCTCCTCGGCTTCGAACACCCGGTGCGCGGCACCCTCACGTTCACGGTGCAGACCCTGGCGGCCGAGCGCGATCAACAGGTCGTCATCTGGCTGCCGCGCGAGGCAGCGGCCCGCGCACCGGAACTGCGCCTCGTGCCGGGCCACGCGGTCGGCGAGTAGTACCTACAAGCCGAGTTCGGCCATGCGGGCGGCGTGGCGCTCCTGCATCCGGTCGAACAGGGTGGCGATGCCGTTGAGGTCGCCGGTCGCGGCCAGCACCAGCTCGGCCAGCTCGTCGCGCTGGGCCATCACGTACTGCGCCTGGGTGATCGCCTCGCCGAGGAGCCTGCGGCCCCACAGGGTGAGGCGGTCGCGCTCGGAGCGGCTGGCCGCCACCGCGCTGCGCACCTCGTCGACGACGAACTGGGAGTGGCCGGTCTCGGCGAGCACGTCGCGCACCACGTCGGCGACCTCGGCGGGGAGCACGCCGACGATCTCGGAGTAGAAGTCGGCGGCCAGACCGTCACCGACGTAGAACTTCACCATCGACTCGAGCCAGGTCGAGGGGTCGGTGGAGGCGTGGTAGGAGTCCAGCGCGCCCTGGTACTGCGCCATCGAGGCCTCGGGATCGGCGCCCCGCGCGGCCAGCGCCGACTCCAGGGTTTCGAAGTGCGCCAGCTCGGCGGCGGCCATCTTGGCGACGGCCACCCGGCCGCGCAGCGACGGCGCCAGCTTGGCCTCTTCGGCCAGCCGGTAGAACGCGGAGATCTCGCCGTAGGCGACGACCGCGTACAGCTCGGTCACCCCCGGGTGGTCCGCGGCGAGCGGTTCGGTCGAGACAACATCCGGCGCGGCAGAGGTCTGTGCTCCCATGGGTATCAACCTTAGTCCCGATCGATGATCAATCGCGCTCCGCCAGGAACTTGTCGAGGTAGGTCCAGGTGGTGTGGCGGGCGTCCGGCCCGGCCAGGATGCCGAGATGACTGCCCGGCGCGACCTCGTAGGTGACCGACGGCGATCCGGAGAGGGTGCGCAGGCCCGCCTCGACGGCGGCCTTGGGCGTGATGACATCGGACGTGCCGCCGACCAGCAGCACCGGCACCCGCACATCGGCGAGTTCGATGACGCGGTCCCGCAGCTGGAGCCTGCCCCGGCCGATGTCGTTGGCCAGGATGAACCGGCCCCAGATCTGACCGTAGAAGCGGCCGGGGTAGCCGGGCATGGCGGCCTGGAACCGGTCGATGGATTCCATCTTGGCCAGCGTCTCGGTGCGGGTGATGTTGTTCGCCAGGAACATCGGCCGCGCCAGCTCGCGGTCGAAGGCGGCGAGCCGGTAGCCGATCTTGACCAGCGGCGCGGGGATGCCGCCCGCGGCGCGCACCAGCGCGGTGGTGGCTTGGCCGCCGGTGATGCTCGCGACCGCGCGCAACTGCGGCATGCCGAGCATCTTGTTGTAGTCGAGCGGCGAACCGACGCCGGTCACCGAGCGGATCGGCAGTTCCGGGTTCGCGGCCGCGGTGAGCAGGGCGAAAACGCCGCCGATGGACCAGCCGACCAGGTCGACGGGAGCACCGCCGCGATCGGCGCTGGTGCGCAGGATCGCCTCGGGCAGGATGTCGGTGACCCAGTCCTCGAAGCCCATCCGGCGATCGGCGAAGGAGATGTCGCCGTAGTCGACGAGGTAGGTGGACCGGCCGGTCGAGACCAGGTGGCGGGCCAGGCTCTGGTCCGGGCGCAGGTCGAAGCAGGTCGCGGGCGCGGCCAGCGGCGGCACCAGCAGCACCGCGGAATCCGATGTGGCCGAAGGCGATTCGGATTCGTAGCGGCGCAGCAGACGATGCGGTTCGTCCCACAGCACGGTCGAGGGGGCCGGGGCCGGCGCTTCGATGCCTCCGCCGAAGCTCAGCGCCCACGCGTTGCGCGCGGCGGTGGTGACGGTCTCGGTGATGCTCACGTCAAGAATGTCTCACACACGGTACCGGCGGTACCAAGTGAGTTCTGTTACACGTGACAGACACGCGCGAAATCGCGGCCGTCGAATTGTGCTGTGACACAGGGTGGGACCACGAGAATGTGACGTCGCACCGGTATTCGCGGCACTGTGCGCCGAGCCGAAATTCGGGCTGCGAAGAATATCACGCTACAATCTCCGTGGACAACGCTAGTTTCCTCGCCCCGGCAGACCCTGCGGGCGCGACTCTCCCGCTCTCGCGGGCGCTGCGCTCCACCGGCGTTCAGCGCGGGCGGACGGCGGCGATGTCCACGGAAAATGTGCGCGCACCGAATCCGCATCACCGATGTGCCGCGCCGATGACGCGATAGCGCTCGGTGCAGGCCCGGTGAATATCACAGGCGGATATGTGGTCGTCGCGGGCCGACCGGCCCGCCCCACCTCGTGCGTGCGAGATGCAATGACGAGGAAGGCACGAACCCTGAGCAAGATCACTGTCGAACAGGAACCCGGTTTGACCGACACTCTCCTGACGGCCGAACTGGACAACACCCACATCCCGCCGAGTTTCGCCGAATTGGGCGTGCGCGAAGAAATCGTGCGCGCGCTCGGCGAGATCGGGATCGAACGCACCTTCGCGATTCAGGAACTGACCCTGCCGCTGGCGCTGGCCGGCGAGGATCTCATCGGTCAGGCCCGCACCGGCATGGGCAAGACCTTCGGTTTCGGTGTGCCGCTGCTGCACCGCATCGCCACCGCCGACACCGGCACCACCCCGCTCGACGGCACCCCGCGCGCCCTGGTCATCGTGCCGACGCGCGAGCTGTGCATCCAGGTCACCAAGGACCTGGAGAACGCGAGCAAGTACCTGACCAACCACCAGGGCCCGCTGAAGGTCGCCGCCATCTACGGTGGCCGCCCGTACGACACCCAGATCGCCGCGCTGCGCGACGGCGTCGACGTGGTCGTCGGCACCCCCGGCCGCCTGCTCGATCTGGCCAACCAGAACCACCTGATCCTCGGCAAGATCGGCGTGCTGGTCCTGGACGAGGCCGACGAGATGCTCGACCTGGGCTTCCTGCCCGACATCGAGCGCATCCTGTCGATGGTCCCCGACGCCCGCCAGACCATGCTGTTCTCGGCGACCATGCCGGGCCCGATCATCACCCTGGCCCGCACCTTCCTCACCCGCCCGACCCACATCAGGGCCGAGGAGGCCAGCGACTCGGCGGTGCACGATCGCACCGCGCAGTTCGTCTACCGCGCGCACGCGCTGGACAAGAGCGAGCTGGTCGCGCGCGTGCTGCAGGCCGAGAGCCGCGGCGCCACGATGATCTTCACCCGCACCAAGCGGACCGCGCAGAAGGTGGCCGACGACCTGGCCGAGCGCGGTTTCGCGGTCGGCGCCGTGCACGGCGACCTGGGCCAGATCGCCAGGGAGAAGGCGCTGGCCAAGTTCCGCAAGGGCACCATCGACGTGCTCGTCGCCACCGACGTCGCCGCGCGCGGTATCGACATCGACGACGTCACCCACGTCATCAACTACCAGTGCCCCGAGGACGAGAAGACCTACGTGCACCGGATCGGCCGCACCGGCCGCGCCGGCCGCACCGGCGTCGCGATCACCCTGATCGACTGGGACGAGCTGCACCGCTGGGAGTCGATCGACAAGGCGCTGGGCCTCGGCATCCCCGACCCGGCCGAGACCTACTCGCGCTCGCCGCACCTCTACACCGATCTCGGTATCCCGGAGGGTGTCACCGGCGTCATCCGTAAGCCGAAGCCGGTCCGCGAGGAGGGCGACGTCGTCGAGGAGCGCACCGAGCGGCCCAAGTCGACCAGGAGCCGTCGCCGCACCCGCGGTGGCAAGGCCGATCCGGCCGCGGGCACCGAGTCGGCCACGGCCGACACCGCCGCCGACGAGTCGGCCCCGGCCGACGACGCCGAGGGCGACAAGCCCGCCCGCCGTCGCCGCCGTCGCCGCAAGCCCGCCGAGTCGGGCGAGGCGACCGCCACCGAGGCGGCTCCGGCCACCACGGGCGACACACCCACCGAGTCGGCCACGTCCGGCGACACTGCCGCCGAGTCCGCGACCTCCGGTGACGCGCCCGCCGAGGCCAAGCCCGCCCGGCGCCGTCGTCGGCGCAAGCCGGCCGAATCCGCCGCCGACAGCCCGGCGACGGCCGACAGCCCGGTGACCGTCGACGCCTGACGCGGAAACACCCCGACCGCCCCCTGCCCCCACGGGCCGGGGGCGGTCGCGTATTCGCCTGTCGGACTCACCCCCTGGCAGCCCGCCGACCTGGCTGCCCGGCGCGCACGCCACGCCGAGCGCCCCTCTCCCCCTTCGGGACCGGAGCGGTCGACGTGCCCGCCGGGCTCCTGGTCAGGCACCTGCGCGCGGACGACGGCGCCGCATACGCGAGCAGGCCACCAGGGGTGGTGGACTCGGGTGCCACAGCACGCCGAATACACTCGCCTGTGTGCTCGCACCCGAGCGGCGGACGCGCGCCGATATCTTTGCCGCAGCAGCGATCGCCGTCACCCTCGTGCTGGCGGCGATCGTGGTGTGGGCGCGGGCCGATGCCACCGGGACCGATTCGGTCACCGCGGCCTCGCCCGCGCCGACGGTGACCGCGGCGACGCAACTCCCCGCCACCCTCAGCGAACGCTGGCACGCGGCCGACACGGCGAGCAGCCGGGCACTGACCTCCGGCAATGTCGTGGTGACCGGCGACGCGGGCACCGTCAGCGGCCGGGACCCGGTGAGCGGCGAGCAGCTGTGGTGGTATCGCCGCGACATGCCGCTGTGCGCGGTGGAGTCCCAGTTCGGCACCGTCATCGCCACCTATCGCGATCAGCGCGGTTGCAGCCAGACCACCATGCTCGAGTCCGACACCGGCGCGCGCAAGGTGGCGCGCAGCAGCTACATGGACGACGCGATCCGGGTCACCGGCGACGGCACCTACCTGCTGGCCCTCGGTCCCGACCGGCTGGAGATGTGGCGCTCGGACCTGGTGCGCACCCTCGAGTTCGGCTACGTCGACGCCCCGGTGAACCCGAACACCCAACCGCGCACCGGCTGCGCACTGACCTCGGCCGCGTCGAGTTCCTCGCGCCTGTCGGTGCTCGAGCGCTGCCCCGCCGACATGACCGCCCGGCTGACCGTGCTCAATCCGGCGCCGAAGGAATCGACCGACCCGGAGGAGTACGGCTCGCGGGTGCTCACCGCGCCCGGCGCGGACTCCCCCGAGGTCCGGGTGATCGCGGTGTCGGACAACAAGACCGCCGTCTACTACCCGGCCACCCCGGCGACGGCGACCGGCCTCGGCCTGCCCGCGCGGATCGCCGTGCACGACGGCACCGGCAACGAGATCGCGGTGCACCAGCTGGCCGCGCCGTGGAACCCGCGCACGACCACCGTGACCCGGCTCGGCTCGGCGATCTACGTCTTCACCGGCGACAGCCTGATCGCCTTGAGCGCGAACACTTTACAGCCGGTCTGGACGGTCCGCGACGCGCTCGGCACGCCCGCGCTGATGGCGGGCAGGCTGCTCGTCCCGGTCGCCGACGGGCTGATCGCGGTGGACACCGCCAACGGCGAGACGGTCGCCCGCATCCCGCTCCAGCGCACCGACTACCAGGGCGACACCATCTCCACCGCGGTCCTCGGCCCGACGGTCTTCGAACGGCGCGGCGGACAGCTCTACGCCCTCGGCTGACGAATCCGCCGTGGCGGCGCCTGCCATGATGGACCCATGTCCACTTCCGACGTCCGGCTGGTCCTGCTGCGCCACGGCGAAACCACCTGGTCCAGTCAGCGACGGCACACCAGCCACACCGATCTGCCGCTGACCCCGCTCGGCGAGGCCCAGGCGCGCTCGGCCGGACTGGTACTGAAATCGCTCGACCTGCGCGATCCGCTGGTCTTCACCAGCCCCCGCCTGCGCGCCAGGCAGACCGCCGAACTGGCCGGGCTCACGCACGCCGCGATCGACGACGACCTCGCCGAATGGGACTACGGCGACTACGAGGGCCTGACGACCGTCCAGATCCGCGACACCGTCCCCGGCTGGACGGTGTGGACCGCCCCCGTCCCCGGCGGCGAGGACGCCGAGCAGGTGGGCGCACGGGCCGACCGGGTCCTGGCCCGGGTCGAACCGGTACTGGCCGACCGCGATGTCGTCCTGGTCGGCCACGGCCACTTCTCCCGCGTCCTGATCGCCCGCTGGGCCGAATTCGCCGTCACCGAGGGCCGCCGCTTCGCTATGTCGACCGGCGCGATCACCGAACTCGGCTACGACCACGACGCCCACACCGTCTGGGGCCACAACCTCACCACCCGCACCGAACCCATCGAAGGAGCCGCCCGATGAGCGTGCGTCGCGCCACCCCCGCCGATGTCGCCACGATGGTCGAGCTCGTGCACGAGCTGGCCGAGTACGAGAAGGCGCCCGCGGAGTGCACGCTGACCGTCGACCAGCTCGACACCGCGCTGTTCGGGCCCGCGCCCGCGCTGTTCGCCCATGTCGCCGAGCTCGACGGGGTGGTGGTCGGGTGCGCGATCTGGTTCCTGAACTACTCCACCTGGGACGGGGTGCACGGGATCTATCTGGAGGACCTGTACGTGCGGCCGCAGACGCGCGGCACCGGGCTCGGGCGCGCGCTGGTCGCCGCGCTGGCGGCCGAGGCGGTCGCGCACGGGTACAGCCGGGTGTCGTGGTCGGTGCTCACCTGGAACACGCCGTCGATCGCGTTCTACGAAGCCCTCGGCGCCGCACCGCAGGACGAGTGGATCGGCTACCGGCTCGCGGGCGACGAACTGTCGGCGCTGGCCGCGACCGTGCGCTGAGCCGTGCGGATCGACGCGCCCCGCGCCTGGCCCCGCACGCCCGAGGAGGCGACCGCGCTCCAGGACGAACTGCGCCCGCTGGTGCGCGCGGAAAACCCCGCGCCGCCGCGATTCTCGACCGCCGCGGGAATTGATTCGGCCTACGCCGAGGACGGCACCGTCGCGACCGCGGCGGTAATTCTCGATATCGCCACCCTGGAACCGGTGGAATCCGCGGTGGCGCACGGAATCTCGACATTTCCCTATGTGCCGGGACTGCTCGCGTTCCGGGAACTCCCGGCCACCGTCGCGGCACTGGAGAAACTCACCGGAACCCCGGATCTGCTCGTCTGCGATGCCCAGGGCCGCGCGCATCCGCGCCGCTTCGGGCTCGCCTGTCACGTCGGATTGCTGGCCGGAATTCCCACCATCGGTGTCGCCAAATCGGTGTGGGGCGAGTACACCGAACCCGGCCCGCGCCGCGGCGACGCCACCGACGTCACCATCGACGGCGAGGTGGTCGGGCGCGCGCTGCGGACCCGCGACGAGGTGAAGCCGCTGTTCGTCTCGGTCGGCCATCTGATCGACCTCGACACCGCCTGCGCGCAGGTGCTCGCCCTCACCCGTGGCTTCCGGCAACCGGAGACCACCCGCAGGGCCGACCACCTGTGCCGGGCGGCGCTGCGCGCGGCGACGGGCTGAGCGCTACGCGTCCCGGTGCTCGGGGTCGGGGAGCTCGCCGTAGTCCTGTGCCATGAACCGGCTCGACGCGGGGGCGAACAGCGCGGCCAGGCCGCCGAGCGAGATGATCGCCAGCAGGGTGCCCCACAGCGGCTGGTGCGAGTCGGTCAGCAGCGACCACGCGACCGGCAGCAGCAGCACCTGGGCGATGACGGCGATCGCGCGCCCCCAGCGCTTGCCGCGCAGCAGGCCGATGCCGGCGGCGAGCACGCCACCGAACAGCACGCCGAACCACATCGCGGTGCCGACGCCGCTGGCCACCGACTGGTCGTGGCCGGTCAGCGCGCGCACCACCAGCACGACCGCGGTGCCGACGCCGGCCAGACCCTCGAGGGTCACCAGGGCGCCCGCCACCCGGATCGACGCCGGAATGCCGGTCGGCACCGGTTCGCCGTCACGCTGTTCGCCGCTGTCTGTCACGTCCTGCTCCGCCACGGCCCCCAGCCTACGACGAGCTGTCGTGGCGGCCCGGCGCGCGCCGGGTGTTCACGCCCTCCCATTACCCTCGACATCGTGCGGACGCTGCTCATCGTCAACCCGAATGCCACCTCGACCACCCCGGCGACCCGGGATCTGCTCGCCCATGCCCTGGAGAGCCGGACCCAGCTGACCGTTGCGCACACCCAGCATCGCGGCCACGCGGCCGAACTGGCCCAGTGGGCATCCACGCAGGAGATGGACCTGATCGTCGTGCACGGTGGCGATGGGACGGTCAACGAGACCATCAACGGCTTCCTGCCGGTGCCCCAGGTGGGCGACGATCAGGTCTGGCGACCGCGCCTCGGCATCATCCCCGGCGGCTCGGCCAACGTCTTCGCCCGCGCCCTCGGCATCTCCCCCGATCCGGTCACCGCTACCAACCAGCTCATCGATCTGCTCGGCCGCGACGCGGACCGCCGGATCGGGCTCGGGCTGGCCGACGATCGGTGGTTCACTTTCAGCGCGGGCGTCGGTCTGGACGCCGATGTGTGCGAGGCGATCGATGTCGCCAGGGCGAAGGGCCGCAAGGCGACGCCCGCCCGCTATCTGCGGACCACGGTGCGCCAGTTCTTCCGCGCCCGGCGCGAGGATCCGCGCGTCACCGTCGAGGTCCCGGGACACGATCCGGTCGATGAGGTGTATTACGCCTTCGTCACGAATTCGAGTCCGTGGACCTATCTCGAGGACCGCCCGATTCGCACCAATCCCGGGACGACCTTCGAATCCGGCCTCGGGGTGTTCGCGGTCCGTTCGATGAGTGTGACCCGCACCCTGCTGCTTGCCAGGCAGTTGCTGGCGGAGAATGGAAACCCCAAGGCGGACACGCTTTTCCGGGTCGACGACGTGCCGTCCGTGCACATCGAGACGCCCGAGGAGATCGGCCTGCAAATCGATGGCGACTTCATCGGAAAACGCAAGATGGTGCATTTCACATCGGTGCCCGGCATCCTCGATGTGGTGGCGCCCAAGCCCTCCTGAGCTCCGGACACGCGGAAAAATCTCCCGGTTGCGCTGCGAAAACCAGGAGACGCGAGTACAAAGGACCGGGCGGGTTCCCCCTGCGGGCACCTTAGAGCGTGATCTCCCCCACGGTGCGCCGGACACCTATTGACATCTACGGTGTTCGTGAAAGCATTCACAAGCAACCGTGCGGAAACATTCGAGTCGCACAAGTGAACGATCCACTAACCAGAGGTGCCCTTTGTGGCGCCCGCGCAAAGGAGCAGAGGAATGGACTGGCGCCACAAGGCCATCTGTCGCGACGAGGACCCCGAGCTGTTCTTCCCGGTGGGTAACAGTGGTCCTGCGCTCGCGCAGATTGCCGATGCCAAGCTGGTCTGCGCCCGCTGCCCCGTCACTGCCGATTGCCTGTCGTGGGCCCTGAAGTCCGGACAGGATGCCGGCGTGTGGGGTGGAATGAGCGAAGACGAGCGTCGCGCGCTCAAGCGGCGCAACGCGCGCACCCGTACGCGTACCTCCGTCTAGTCGACGAAGGAGGCGTTGCCGGGCCATTCAGCCCGGCCCGGTAACGCATGTGAGAACCCGGCACCTCGCGGTGCCGGGTTTATTGTTGCCCTACAGCGGTTTTCGGACCTTCTATCGTCCGGAGCGGCGGCCCAGCGGGACCCGCAGCACCGCGTCGGTGCCCACGTCGGCACCGGGATGCAGGCCGATCGAACCACCGAGTTCCGAGGTCACCAGGGTCCGCACGATCTGCAGGCCGAGGCGGTCGGAACCCTCCAGACTGAACCCCGCGGGCAGGCCACGGCCGTCGTCGCTGATGATCACGTCGAGCCAGCGGGCCGACCGTTCCGACCGAATCGTCACGGTACCGTTCTGCCCCGCGTCGAAGGCGTGCTCGATCGCGTTCTGCACGAGTTCGGTCAGCACCATCACCAGCGGGGTCGCCCGCTCGGCGGAGAACACCCCGAGCGAGCCCGCCCGGCGGACCTTGATCCGCGCGGTGTGCACCGTGGCCACATCGGCCATGATCGGCAGCAGCCGGTCCACGACCTCGTCGAGGTCGACCTCTTCGTCCACCGACATCGACAGCATCTCGTGCACCGAGGCGATACTGGTCACCCGGCGCACCGACTCCGTCAGCGCCACTTGGGCTTCCGGGTTCTCGGTGCGGCGCGCCTGCAGGCGCAGCAGCGCCGCCACGGTCTGCAGATTGTTCTTCACCCGATGGTGGATCTCGCGGATCGTCGCGTCCTTGCTCAGCAGCGCGCGGTCGCGCCGCTTCACCTCGGTGACGTCGCGCACGAGCACCGCGGGTCCGGCCAGTTCGCCGCCCGGCCGCAGCACCAGCGTGCGCAGCAGCACGGTCGCGCCGCGCGCCTCGACCTCCATCCGGCGGCCGGTGCGCCCGGCCAGCGCGGCCTGGATGTCGGCCACCACTTCCTGCGCGTCGAACGGGTCGGTGATCAGCGAGCGGGTGGTGACGGCGAGATCCTGGCCGACCAGGTCGGCCTGCATGCCCATCCGGTGATACGCCGAGAGCGCGTTCGGACTCGCGTAGACGACGATGCCCTCGGTGTCGAGCCGGATGAAGCCGTCGCCGGCGCGCGGGCTGGAGTGCGTCGCCGCACGGTCCTCCGGGGTGGGGAAACTGCCGTCGGCGATCATCTGGCACAGGTCGTCGGCGCAGGAGACGTACGCCGTCTCCAGCGTGCTGCGGACCCGGGACCGCTGCAGATCGGAGTCGCGGCTCAGCACCGCGATCACGTCCTCGCCGCAGCGCACCGGGATCGCCTCCCGGATCGCGTGCACCGGGCTGGGGTGATAGACCGCGCTGACCTCGACCTCGCTGTCGGTCCGCGCCGTCTCGCCGGTCAGCAGGGCGTCGAAGACCTGCGGGAAGTCGGTGCGGGAGGCCGTGGTGCTGACCTTGTCGTCCAGGTGCACCGTCGGTGCCGTCGTCGGGCGGATCTGGGCGACGCACACGACGTCGGCGCCCTCGGCGACCGGCCCGGCGCCGACCCACAGCAGCAGGTCCGAGAACGAGAGGTCGGCGAGCAACTGCCAGTCACCCACCACCCGCTGCAGATGATCGACGGCGATGCCGGGTAGGTCGGTGTGTTCGGCCAGTAACTCGCTCAGAGTTGCCACGGTGGATCTACGCTTCGCTTCCGGGTGCGGGTCAGGCGATGGTGGCGATCAGGTCGCCCGCCTGGAGGACCTGTCCGGGCGCCACATCGATCGAGGTGACGTCACCTTCGACCTCGGTGAGCACCGGGATCTCCATCTTCATGGACTCGAGCAGCACCAGGGTCTGATCGACCCGCACATGCTCGCCCACCGCGACCTCGACAGCGAGCACGGTCGAGACCATCTCCGCGCGCACTTCTTCAGGCATGGCACCCCGTTCACTAGTCGTTCGGCCACCGCGATTCGCGATGGCCGTATCCGCCGAAGCTACAGCCAATCACACATGAAACAATGGCTGTCGATCAGATCGTGCTCCGCGCTCCGGCGGGGAGGACCCAGAGAAGGGAGCTACCTATGGGTAAGCGTGGACGTAAGAAGCGCAGCCGCAAGGGCAACGCAGCCAACCACGGCAAGCGGCCCAACTCCTGAGCTGCGCTCGGAGTACGGAAAAGGGGCACCCGTCGGGTGCCCCTTTTCTGTGTCCTGACCCGGGCGTTCAGCCCTCGGTGGTCTCGATCCTGGTGACCGTGATCGACCGGTGGATCTCCAGCTTGAGCCGGTCGCGCAGGCCCTCCGGAGCGTGCTCACCACCACATTTGCGGCTGAGCAGGCCCTTGATCTTCTCCTCGATGCCGTAGGCCTCGATGCACGGACTGCAGTGGTCCATGTGCTCCTGGAGCCGGTCCCGGGTGGCCTGATCGCATTCGCCGTCGAGCATGAGCCACACGTCGGCCAGTACCGCCGTGCAGTCCATCTCCATGTCGGGGTCGCTCACTTCGTAACCTCCTGGCGTTCCCCACGGTCGAATCCACGTTCGCGCGCCACGTCGGCGAGCAAACCCTTGAGCTGCTTGCGGCCGCGGTGCAGCCGGGACATCACGGTACCGATCGGGGTGCCCATGATGTCGGCGATTTCCTTATACGGGAAACCCTCGACATCGGCGTAATACACCGCCATCCGGAACTCCTCCGGCAACTGCTGCAACGCGGCCTTGATCTCGTCGTCGGGCAGGGCGTCGAGCGCCTCCACCTCGGCCGAGCGCAGGCCCGTCGAGGAGTGCTCGGCGGTGGCGGCGAGCTGCCAGTCGGTGATCTCGTCGGTCGGGTACTGCGCGGGCTGGCGCTGTTTCTTGCGGTAGGAGTTGATGTAGGTATTGGTCAGGATCCGGTAGAGCCAGGCCCGCAGGTTCGTGCCCTCCTTGAAGGACTTGAACCCCTGGAACGCCTTCACGTACGTCTCCTGCACCAGGTCCTCGGCGTCGGCCGGGTTCCTGGTCATGCGCAGAGCGGCGCCGTAGAGCTGGTCCAGCATCGGGAGCGCATCGCGCTCGAACCGCGCAGCCAGCTCGGCTTCGTCGACTTCCGAGCCGGACGCCTCGGCAGGCACCACGTCATCGTCGCTCGTCACACCAATCCCTTCGATCGCCGTAGTAGCCGAATCTACCGGCACCACGGATTCGAAAGGCAATCGCGCACCCTGCGGCGAGACAGGACGCTCCTCGAGCAGCAGTGTCACTATCTCTCCTTCGCGAGTTCGGCGGCGGGTGGGCTTGTCACTTGTGTGCAACAGGCACCCCCGCATCCGTGTTCCCGGGCCGGCGGAAATGTGTTTGCCGAGCGGGGCACCCACGTGGTTAGGGTGACGCTCATGGCAGCCGCGTCGACTCCCGCGATCAAGGTCCTCACCGGTGCGGGCATCGCCCACCGGGTCCACGCCTACGCCCACGATCCACGGGCGGAGTCCTTCGGCGACGAGGCCGTCGACGCGCTCGGCGGCGAACTGGGCGTCGCGGCCGAGCAGATCTTCAAGACGCTGGTGATCGAGCTGTCGACCGGCGCGCTGGCCGTCGCGGTGCTGCCGGTACCGGCCAAACTCTCGCTGAAGGCGGCCGCCGCGGCGCTGGGCGCGCCGAAGGCGGGCATGGCCGACAAGACCAAGGCCGAGCGCACCACGGGCTACGTCCTCGGTGGCGTCTCCCCGCTGGGCCAGCGCAAGAAGCTGCCGACCGTCGTCGACGCCTCGGCGCTGAACTGGGACCGGGTGCTGTGCAGCGCGGGCAAGCGGGGCCTCGAGATCGAGCTGGCACCGGCCGACCTGGTGCGCGCGGCGGCCGCCGTCACAGCCCCGATCACCGCCTAGAAGGGCGCGCGGCCATCCGATCGGCGTTTCGTTCCGAATTCACTGCGACGCAGTCCGCGCCCGGTACGACCGATTCGACCCGAGGATGTGATGCGAGAAATGTCCGCTCGTTCGACGATCGCCACCCTGTCCGGTGCTCTTGTCCTGACCTTCGGCGCTGTCGCCTTCGCCCCGCCCGTCACCGCGATCCCGCCGGTGGCCCCGTCCGCGCCGACCGACCCGAGCGACTTCCCGCTCAACGGTCCCGGCACCACCAAGAACTCCCCCCAGGCCGCGCCCGAGAAGGACGAGAAGGCCGAGAAAGCGGAGAAGCTCGGCGGCGGGATCGCCACCGTGCTGATCGATCTGGCCACCGGAATCGTCAAGTGCGGCTTGAACATCGCCACCGACGCGGTGAAGTGCAAGTTCTGACGACGCGCGCGGCGGGGCCGGGTCGGCGCGAGCCGACCCGGCCCCGCCGTTTTCCGTCTCCTGGCTAGAACAGGCTCGGCACGTCCGCGGCGGGGTCGAGCAGTTCGGGCCCGTTGTTGCGCACGCTGTTGACCAGGGTCGACACCGGCCGCGCCACGATCGCCGCCACCTCGGCGGGCGAGGCACCGGCGAGCAGTTCGGCCGGCGCCGGATGGTCGGGATCGAGCCAGGCGTCCCAGTGCTCGCGCGGCATCGGCAGCGGCATCCGGTCGTGGATCTTCGCCAGGTCGCCGACCGCGTCGGTGGTGAGGATCGTGCACGACAGCAGCGGCGCGGCGTCGGGCACCTCCCGATCGCGCCACACCGACCACAACCCGGCCATGTAGAGCCGCGACCCGTCCGCGTGCGCCATGTAGTACGGCTGCTTGACGGCCTTGCCCTTCTCCGTCGGGGCGGATTCGACCAGCCATTCGTACCAGCCGTCCATCGGCACCAGGCAGCGCTTGTGCTTGGCGGCGTCGCGGAACGACGGCGCGGTGACCGCCCGGTCGGCGCGGGCGTTGAACAGCGGCTTGCCCTTGGCCGGCTTGCCGGGCTCGCCCGCCTTCGTCCAGGCCGGGATCAGGCCCCAGCGCATGCGCCGGACCCGCAGTGCCGGGTCGTCGTCGGGGGCGCCGTGCTCGTGCCGCTCCACCACGGTCAGCACCTGACTGGTCGGGGCCACGTTGTAGCTGACCGCCGATTCCTGCTGGTCCGCGTCGAGATCGGTCTCGTCGATCGCGTCGAGTTCGGCCGCCAGCCGACCCGGATTCGTGGTCGTCGCATATCGTCCGCACATACGGCCATCGTCTCACCGGGGACCGACACCCGGCGGCGACGCGACCACACCGAATTCCACACCACCCGTGTGTCCGGACCGCACATGCGCGAAGATGGGCGGGTGAGTTTCTGGCCAGCGCCCCATATCGAGGTCCCCGTCCACGCGACCGTGACCCTGCCCGGTTCGAAATCCATCACCAATCGCGCGCTCATCCTGGCCGCACTGGCCGATGGCCCGTCCACCCTCACCGGTGCGCTGCGCAGCCGCGACACCGACCTGATGATCAAGGCGCTGCAGAGCCTGGGCACCGAGATCCTCGGCGACGCCGAGACGCTCGAGGTCACCCCGGCGCCGCTGCGCAGTGCCGCCGTCGACTGCGGCCTGGCAGGCACCATCATGCGGTTCCTGCCGCCCGCCGCCGCGCTGGCGACCGGCGACGTCGCCTTCTTCGGTGACGAGCAGGCCAAGACCCGCCCGCTGACCACCATCCTCGACGCCCTGCGCAAGCTCGGTCTCGACGTCGACGGCGACGCGCTGCCGTTCGTCGTACACGGCACCGGCAGCCTGCGCGGCGGCGCGGTCACCATCGACGCCTCGGGCTCCTCGCAGTTCGTCTCCGGCCTGCTGCTCTCGGCGGCCCGCTTCGACGAGGGCATCACCGTCCACCACGACGGCAAGCAGTTGCCGTCCATGCCGCACATCGAGATGACGGTGGAGATGCTGCGCCGCGCCGACGTGACCGTGTACACCCCCGCCGACTCGCGCAGCGCGCAGACCTGGACCGTGGAGCCGGGCCCGATCCGCGCGGTCGACTGGGAGATCGAGCCCGATCTGTCCAACGCCACCCCGTTCCTGGCCGCGGCGGCGGTCACCGGCGGCGAGGTGAGCATCCCGATGTGGCCGCGCGGCACCACCCAGCCCGGTGACGTGATCCGCGAGATCCTGGTCCGGATGGGCGCCGAGGCGCGCATCTTCGACGGCGTGCTCACCGTGCGCGGCCCCGGCCGCCTGGCCGGCATCGACATCGACCTGCACGACGTCGGCGAGCTCACCCCGACCGTGGCGGCGCTGGCCGCCCTGGCCGACTCGCCCTCGCACCTGCGCGGCATCGCGCACCTGCGCGGCCACGAGACCGACCGGCTCGCGGCGCTGTCCACCGAGATCAACCGCCTCGGTGGCGATGTCACCGAGACCGAGGACGGCCTCGAGATCGTGCCCGCCCCGCTGCACGGCGGACAGTGGCACTCCTACGCCGACCACCGGATGGCCACCGCCGGCGCGATTCTGGGCCTGCGGGTGCCCGGCGTGGAGATCGAGGACATCGGGACAACGGCCAAGACGCTGCCGACCTTCGTCACCCTGTGGGAGCAGATGCTCGACCCCGCCCTATCGGGTGAGGGAGCGGCGCGCTGAGCCGCCGCGGCCGTACCGCAGCCAGCTACGACGAATCCGATGTCCGGGTCCGCCCGGGCAAGGCCTCGCGTCCGCGCACCAAGACCCGTCCGCAGCACAACGACGCCGAGGCCGCCATGGTGGTCTCGGTGGACCGCGGTCGCTGGGGCTGTGTGCTCGACGGTGACGCCGACCGGCGCATCGTCGCCATGCGGGCCAGGGAACTCGGCCGCACCCCGATCGTGGTCGGCGACCAGGTCGACGTCGTCGGCGATCTCACCGGCAAGCCCGACACCCTCGCCCGGATCGTGCGGGTCGCCGAGCGGAGCACCGTGCTGCGGCGCACCGCCGACGACACCGATCCGTTCGAGCGGATCGTCGTCGCCAACGCCGAGCAGTTGTTCATCGTGGTCGCGCTGGCCGATCCGCCGCCGCGCACCGGGTTCGTCGAGCGGGCCATGGTGGCCGCGTACGCCGGTGGGCTGGAACCGATCCTGGTGCTCACCAAACGCGATCTGGTCGCCGAATCCGAATTCGCGACCGCCTTCGATGGCCTGGACCTGAAGATCCTCTACGCCGGGATCGATGACCCGATCGAGCCGGTGCTGGAACTGCTCGACGACCGGCTCACCGCCCTGATCGGGCATTCCGGGGTCGGCAAGTCGACGATGGTGAATCGTCTTGTGCCCGATGCCTATCGGGCCGTGGGCGAGGTGTCCGGGGTGGGCAAGGGCAAGCACACCTCCACCCAGTCGGTGGCCCTCCCGCTGCCCGCCGGCGGCTGGGTGATCGACACCCCCGGCGTGCGGTCGTTCGGGCTGGCCCACATCACGCCCGACGACGTCATCGCCTCGTTCACCGACCTGGCCGACGCCATCGAGGACTGTCCGCGCGGCTGCACCCACCTGGGTCCGCCTGCCGATCCGGAGTGCGCGCTGGACCAGCTCCCCGGCACGGAGCGGCGGGTCGCCGCGATTCGTCAGCTGCTGACCGCGCTGATCTCGAACGAGACCTGGTAGCAACCGATTCCGTGCCGGGGAGGGGTGCTCAGAACCCGAAGGATCCGGTGCCGGTACCGCCGCCGTCACCCGGGCCGGGATCGGTCGGCACGTCGGCCACGGTGACCACCTTGGTGGTCGACGAGCTGGCCACGCCGCTGCGGCCGGAGAACGTCGCGCCGATGGTGTAGGCACCCGCGGCGCCCGGCGTCCACACGATCGTGGCCTTGCCGTTCGCGGCGACCGGGATGTCACCGAGGACGTTGTCGCCCGCCTTGAACTGGACGGTGCCGCCCGCCGCCGCGGGCGAGACGCTGGCCTCCAGCGTGACGGCCTTGCCGACCTGCGCGCCGGTCACGTCGGTGAGCACAGTGCTCGACACGGCGTCGCTGGACACCGTGATGTTCGGGCCCTTGCCCTGGTAGGTGCCGTCGCCGAGCGAACCGCCGTAGTGCATGGAGGTCGGCAGCGGGGTGTCGCGGGCGCAGTTCACGCCTACCTTGTACTGCACCTCGAAGGTCTGCGACTTCGGCTCGATGTTCGGGTACACCGGGTACTTGGTGATGCCGAATTCGGCGCGCACCCAGTCCGAGGACGAGGTGTCGAGCTGGACCTGGTCACCGCCCATCTTGGCCGAGCCTGCGACCGGGGTCAGGCACGCCGGGTGCAGGTCCTTGATGTTGTAGATGTATTCGACCGGGATGCCGGTGCGCTCGAACTTCGTCGTCACGGTCACGGTGTCGCCGACGACCGGGTTGGTGTTGGACACCGTCCGGGTGAACTTGCTGTTCCCGTCGTTCCAGGTGATCGTTCCCGGCGCGGCCGAGGCCGTCGCGGGCATCGCCGCCACCGCGAATCCGGCCGCCACCGCGAACGCGGCCATCGAACCGGCTACCCGCTGCACTCTTCTGTCCACCATCGTTGTCTCCCACGTACACCGGGCGCCCTCGACATCTTCGTCGAGGCGTTCCATCGCCCGAGTTGGCGAGCAGTAGATCACGCAGCGGCACCCCGGCGGATCGAAATCCGAAATGAGTCTCATTCAGATTGCGAATTCGACTCACGTTGGTTCGCGTTCCCGGCAACGGACACCCGGCGCCGGTAGCGTCTCCCCCATGAAGCCACCGGCGATCGGTTATCTGCGCCGCGACATCTCGGGTGTCGCCCAATCCTGGGACGAAACGCAGATCCGTTCCCTAGCCGAACGACTCGGCTACCGCTTCACCAAGACCGTCGTCTTCAGCGACCGCACCATGGATCCGCTCGGCCGCCTGCTCGACGTGGTGACCACCACCGAGGCCGCCGCCGTGGTCACCCCCGACCTCACCCACCTGGGCGCCGACATCCCCCACCGGTTACTCGCCGCCTGCGACATCGTCACGGTCTCCCCCGAGATCACCCACGCCCGCACGATCCCCGCCCTCCCCGCCTGATCCACCGGCGGACCATGGACGTTCCTATCGTCTGATCGACGTGGGCGCCGCCGTGGGCTCGCACGGCCTCCGGCGCGGAACGATGAACCTCGCAAAACGCCCATCTTTTGCGAGCCTCGGAGGCCGTGCCATGTGTTCCGACATCCTCGACCTGGACGCTGTCGACATCGATCCCGACGACTACGTCCAGGCCTTGATGAGCTGGCATTTCGGTGCCGACACCGGGAGTCCGTACTGGTTACGGCGGGCCGCGGAGCTCGACTTCGATCCACGGACCGACGTGCGGACCTTCGACGATCTGCGCCTGTTCCCCAACGTGATCGACGAGTTCCGCGACGTCGCGGTGGAGGATCTGATCCCGCGCGGGCTGCGCGGCGCGGATCGGGAGATCGCCGGGATCTTCGAGAGCGGCGGGACCACCGGCGCGCCGAAGCGGTTCGTGATGTTCGAGCGCTGGATGGAGTTCGCGCTGTCCTGGGACGAGCACCACTACGCCGACCTCGGGACCACGAACACCCTGGCCATCGCACCCAGCGGCCCACACATGTTCGGGGAGTTCGCGTCCCGGCGCGCCCGCAGGCACCACGGCGTGAAGTTCACCGTCGACCTGGACCCGCGCTGGATCAAGCACCTGATCGGCTCCGGTGACACCGACGGCGCCGACCTCTACGCCGAGCACCTGATCGACCAGGCCGCCGCCATCCTGACCACCCAGTCGGTCGGCATCCTCATCGCGACCCCGCCGCTGCTCGAGCGGCTGGCCCGGCGCGAGGAGCTGGTCGACGCGGTCCGCAAGCAGGTGAAGTTCCTGTGCTGGAGCGGCGCGCACATGGACGCCGACACCAGGGACATCCTGCGGCAGGAGGTCTTTCCCGGCATCCCGCTCAAGGGCCTCTACGGCAGCACCACCATCCTCGGCATGTCGCGCGAGCGCGATGTCGAGCGCGCGGACGGGCTGGCCGTGTTCGACACGCCGAGCCCCTACATCGCGTTCCGGGTGGTCGATCCGGCCACCGGTGACGACGTCGCCGACGGCGAGCGCGGCCAGGTCGTGATGAACCACCTCACCAAATACGCGCTGCTGCCGAACAATCTGGAGCGCGACACCGCGCTGCGCGCCGAGCCGGCGCCGGGCACGCTGGGCTGCGCGGTCGCCGATGTGCGCCCGGTGCAGACCTTCGCCGACAAGTCCGTCATCGAGGGGGTGTACTGATGATCGAGATCGACGCCCTCGGGCCCGCCGGCGCGTATCACGCCAGGCAGCGCATTCCGATCACCGCCTTGGACGGCACCGAAGTCGGTGAGCTGGGCCAGGTTCCGGCCCTGTTCGTCCGGCGCGCGATCGCCGCCATGCGGGCGGCGCCGACCGTCCCGGCCGCCGAACGCTTCGCGCTCATGGCGAAGGCCGCCGAGCTGTTCAGCACCGCCACCATCGGCGGGCTCGATCCCGAGGAGTACATCCGGATCGTCTCGACCGTGTCCGGGGTGCCCCAGCAGGTGGTGCGCCAGTCGGCCGAGTGGGTCGCCGAGGTCCTGCGCTCGCAAAGCGACACACTGGCTTCGGCGATGCCACAGGGCGCCGTCGCGGAATGGTCCGACGAACGCACCCGCGAGGGCGCGGGCGTGTGGGTGCGCAAGGGCGACGTCTTCGCGGTGCACGCGGCGGGCAACACCCCGGCGGTGCACGGGCTCTGGCCGGAGGCGCTGGCGCTGGGCTACAAGGTCGTCGTCCGGCCATCGGCACGCGAGCCGTTCACCGCGTTCCGCCTGGTGAGCGCGCTGCGGATGGCGGGGTTCCCGCCCGCGACGATCACCCTGCTGCCCACCGACTACGCCGCCGCCGACGTGATCATCGCCGAGGCCGACTACGCGATCGTCTACGGCGGTCAGGACGTGGTCGACAAGTACGGCACGAGCTCGCGGGTGCTCACCCAGGGCCCCGGCCGGTCCAAGATCCTGATCACCGCCGACGTGGACTGGCGGGAGCGGATCGACGTGATCGCCGATTCGGTGAGTCATCTGGGCGGCACCGCCTGCACCTGCACCACCGGGGTGCTGGTCGAAGGCGACCCGGAACCGGTGGCCCGCGCGCTGGCCGAGCGCCTGGAGCGCATCCCGAGCCTGCCCGCCGACCATCCCGACGCCATCCTCACCGTGCAGCCGCTGCCGACGGTGACGGCGATCGACGAGTACCTGCACGAGGTCGCGGGCACGGCGATACCACTGCTCGGCGGCGACACCATCGTCGACGAACTCCCCTCCGGCGGTGCGGTGCTGCGCCCGGCCGTGCACCTGGTCGACACCGCGACCGCGCCGCAACTCGGGGTCGAACTGGCCTTCCCGTGCGTCTGGGTGGGGCCGTGGCAGCCCGCGGACGGCATCGCGCCCCTGCGCGACACGCTGGTGCTGACGGCGATGACCACCCGCGCGGATCTGGTCGACGCCCTGCTGACCGAGCCGACCATCACCAATCTCTACCTCGGCGACAATCCCACCACCTGGCTGCGGCCCGGCGTTCCGCACGACGGCTACCTGGCCGAATTCCTCATGCGCTGCAAGGGCATGATCCGCTCCGGTATCTGATCCGGCGCGCCCGCGCCCGGCCTGTCCCCGCCGGGCGCGGGCGCGTACGCGAAAATGACCGGGTGACCACCGAGAACCCGCGCCCCCGGCCACCGGCGATGAGCCCGACCATCCTGGTGATCACGCTGTCGCGCCGGGTCGAGGCCGAACTGAGCGCCGGGCTGGCGCCGCTGGACCTCACGGTCGCCAGGCTCGGGCTCCTCGGGCACATCAACGGCGTGCCGGGGGCGTCGTTCAGCGAGCTGGCGCGGATGTCGGGGACGAGCGTGCAGAGCGTGCACACCGCGGTGAAGTCGCTGGTCGCGGCCGGGCTGGTGCAGGACCGCACCGCGCGCGCCGGATCGGCCTCGGCGATCGAGCTCACCGAGGCGGGCACCCGGCTGCTCGGTGAGGCGCGAAAAGTGGTGACCCAGGTCGACACTCAGCTCTTCGGACCCGACGCCGACCCGATTCAGCGGCGCGTCGGCGCGGCCATCGTCGCCGCGTTCACCGGCGCGTCGCCCGCCTGACCAGCGTTCCCACCGGACGTGACCCAGCCGACCTTCAATGTTGTTGAAACTCGAGCTAAGCTTCAGCCACATTGAAGGTCGGAGGGAGTCGACAGGTGGAACATCTCTTGCTGTCCGTGCACGTGGTCGCGGGCATCGTCTTCGTCGGGGGCTCGGCGGTCGCGACCAGCCTGTTCCCCCGCTACGCCCCGGTCGCGGCGGGCGGCCCCGATCCCGACTCGGTGCGCAGCCGCTCGGTGGCGGTCGCCCTGCACCGGATCACCGGCAACTACGCCAAACTCGCGATCATCGTCCCGGTGATCGGCATCGTCCTGGCCACCCTCCAGGGCCGGATGAACGAAATCTGGATCACCGTCGCCATGATCACCACCGCCATCGCGGGCGGCCTGCTCGCGGTGCAGATCCACCCACTCCAGCGCCAGGCCCTCGACACCCCCGACGAGGGCAAGCGCCTGAAGACGCTGTCGATGCTGGCCGGCATCTACAACCTGCTCTGGACGGCGGTCGTCGTCCTCATGATCGTCCGCCCCGGATCCGCGAGCTGAAAGAGAGAATCGATATGACCGACCAGGGTGTCACCTTCATCAATGTCATCGAAGTCCCCGCCGCCGACGTCGACGCCTTCGTCGACCAGTGGCGCGAGCGCGTCGCCCTGATGCGCACCGCCCCCGGCTTCCGTGACGTCCGACTGCACCGCGCCCTGCTGCCCGACTCCCGCTTCCAGCTGGTGAATGTCGCGCACTGGGACAGCGCCGAGGCCTGTGAGGCCGCCGGTCTGAACCCCACCGTCGTCGCGTCGGTCGACCAGGCCCGCCAAGTCGCGAGCGCCAACCCTGCCCTCTACCAGGTCGTCGCCGAATTCCCCTGAGCTGCCACACTTCTCGCCGTCGGCGTCAGGCGTGTTTGGCGCCGATGGTGTGCAGGATTTCGTGGATGATCGGGTCGGTCAGGCGGTTGGTGACCGTGCGGCCCTCCCGACTGGAGGCGACGCAGCCTTCCTGGCGCAGGACGCGCAGGGCCTGGGAGATCGCGTTCTCGGTGCGGCCGATGGCGGCGGCCAGTTCACCGACGCTGATGCCGGGGGTGCGGTGCAGGCACAGCAGGATCTCCAGGCGGTTCGGGTCGGAGAGCAGGTCGAATCGCTGGGCCCAGGCGGCGATTTCGACGTCGCCGATCGCGCGCCGACCGAGCTCGACCGGCGATCCGTCCAGTGTGCGTGGCTCTCCCATGACGACGTTCAGTTTAGTCCTCGACCGGAGTTGCTGTCCGCACGTGGCAGACCAGCATGACCCACCGAACTCCGGCATGACCGGCGCGCACCACGCCCTGGGCGTTGAACAATATCGGCGCGATCGACAGTGTCGCGGGGCGGTTGCACCAAAGGCATGGTCCGATCAACCGCCTCCCAGCCCGGCGACTGTTCGACTGAAGCCTCAGGCTGTCCTCAGCAACGCGGCTTAGCGTGCTCCCGTGACTTTCACGCAGGGGAATTCCGAGACCGAGCGGCGCAGTCTGAGTGGGTGGGGACGCACCGCGCCGACCGTCGCCGAGGTATTGCGCACACCTGATCTCGGCGTGATCGCCGAGCGGGTGCGCACGGCGGGCCCGCGCGGGGTGATCGCGCGCGGACTGGGCCGCAGTTACGGCGATCCGGCGCAGAACGGCGGCGGGCTGGTCGTCGACATGACCGCCCTGGACCGTATCCACAGCATCGATCCCGACAGCGGGATCGTCGATGTGGACGCCGGGGTCAGCCTCGACACCCTGATGCGGCGCGCGCTGCCGCACGGACTCTGGGTTCCGGTGCTGCCCGGCACCCGGCAGGTGACGGTCGGTGGGGCCATCGGGTCGGATATCCATGGCAAGAACCATCATTCGCAGGGCAGCTTCGGCAATCACGTGGTGTCGCTGGACCTGCTCACCGCCGACGGTTCGGTGCGGACGCTGACGCCGACGGGCCCCGGGTCCGAGCTGTTCTGGGCGACCGTCGGCGGCATGGGGCTGACCGGCATCGTCACCGGGGCGCGAATCCGGTTGAAGCACACCGAGACCGCGTACTTCTTCGTCGACAACGACCGCACCCGCGATCTCGACGAGACGATGGCACTGCTGACCGGCGGGTCCGACGACGGCTACGACTATTCGATGTCGGTGCCGGACACCATTTCCACGGGCGCGAAACTCGGCCGCGCCGGGTTCAGCCGTGGCTCGCTCGCGACGCTGGACCAGCTGCCGGTGAAACTCCGCAGCAAACCGTTGAATTTCGATGCACCGCAATTGTTCACTGTGCCCGATATCTTTCCGAACGGGATGGTCAACAGTGTCACGACGCGCATCGCGGCCGAGGCGGCGCATCGCATGTTCCCGCGGCGGGCGCGCGGCCGGATCCAGAATCTGACGCAGTTCTATCACCCGCTGGATCTGCTCGGCGAATGGAATCGCGCCTACGGCAGGCGCGGCTTCCTGCAGTACCAGTTCTCGATGCCGTTCGGCGCCGAGCAGCAGCTCGCCCGCGCGGTGCAGGCCATCGCCGAGTCGGGGCACCACTCGTTCCTCAACGTGTTCAAGCGGATGGGTCCGAGCAACCCGGCGCCGCTGTCCTGGCCGCACCCCGGATACATGCTGAGCTTGGACTTCCCCATCGCCGCCGGTCTCGACCGGTTCTGCCGGGAGCTCGACGAACGGGTGCTGGTCGCGGGCGGGCGGCTGTACTTCGCCAAGGACTCGCGGACCGCGCCGGAGACGATCGCGGCGATGTACCCCCGCCTGGCCGAATGGCGGCGGGTGCGCGACCTGGCCGATCCCGAGCAGGTCTTCGCCTCCGATCTCTCGCGGCGGCTCCAGCTCGTTCCGGCGGCGGTGCAGCACGTCCGACAATGACGTGTTCCAGATCACGATGACAAATTCCGAATGAAAGTTCCACTCGGCAAACGTCATTCGCGCGCGATGACGCAGATCACTGTCCGTTTTGGGTTCTTATGACATTTTAAGTTACATCTCAGCAACATTGAGTTGGACACTTGTTCATGGGTGCTCGATCGAGGGCCTGCGCTCCTCCGGGAGCATTGCCATTGAGGGAAAGACTGCATTCATGAAGATCCGCAAGGTTGCCGCAACCTCCGCACTTGTCATCGCCGCGCTCGGTATCGCCACCGGCACCTCGCACGCCGCGCCCGCCCCGGCGCCCGTTCCCGCCTTCCTCGACGGGGTGAGCCAGGGCGTGAACCAGGTGCTGCCCGGCATCAACTGGAAGACCGGCATCGAGGGCGACTCGGTCGTCGTCGAGACCGACGCCGGCTCGCTGGCCAGCGAGAACGGCCAGTTCCAGGTCCGCGACGAGCAGGGCAACGTCGTGGTCGGGTTCCCGCTCGCGTACACGCTCAACGACCTCGAGTACCCGATCGACGCCGCCATCGACGGCACCCGCGCCGTGCTCACCCCGCGCACCGAGGCGGCCTCGGCCCGGCCGTCGACCGTGCTCAAGGACGTCGTCCGGCAGGACGCCTTCGACGACGCCGTGAGCGCCGCCGCCACCCAATTCGGCATCGTCACCGCCATCGGTACCCTGGTCGGCACCCTCGTCGGTGGCGTCGCGGGCTGCGCGATCGGCGCCGCGGGCGGCCTGATCCTGGGCATCCCGGTGCTCGCCCTCGGTGGCGCGACCGGTATCGCCGGCTGCCTCGCCGGTGGCGCGGTCGGCATCCCGCTGGGCGCCGCCGCCGGTCTGGTGATCACCGGCGTGCCCGCCGCGATCGCGATCGGCATCGGCTTCAGCAACCGGATCAACGCCCCGGAAAACCAGTAGTACCCACCGCGAAGGCCCCGTCCACCGGACGGGGCCTTCGTGCTGTCGTCAGTCCGCGAGCCGGATGCGCAGCGTCTCGTAGGTGGGGATGAAGACCTTGCGCCGGTAGCGGCGCTCGACGATCTCCCACGGCCTGCCCGCCGCGGTGAGCGCCGAGAGCAACGCGGTCAGCTCGGAGTGGACGAGCTGGGCGCCCAGGCACAGATGGCGCCCGCCGCCGAACCAGAGCTGGCGGGTCTCGGGGACGTAGTCGCGGTGCACGCTGAACTCGCCGACCGCGTTGTTGATCGTCCAGGTCAGGATCTTGACGTGCTCGCCGGCCCGCAGCTCGCGGTCGGCGACGCGCACGTCGGCGGTGACCGAGCGCCCGACCAGATAGGCCGGACTGGTCACCCGCAGCGTCTCGCGCACCGCGTCGGGCAGCCGCTCGGGCGCGGCGAGCAGGGCCCGGTGCTCGCCGGTGTCGTGCATGATCGCGACCATCCTGGTCATGGCGCTGGCCAGGGTGTCGGTGCCCGCCACGGCCATCAGGATGGCCAGCCCGGCCGCGTGCTCGACGTCGAGACCGAGTTCGCGGCAGCGCCCCAGCGTGGTGTCCGGGTCCGCGCGCGCGTAGGCGGAAGGGACATTGACAGCCAGCTGCCCGGCCAGCTCCTTGGCGCGGGCCACCGCCACGGGGTCGAGCGTCGTCGAGGCCATGGTGCCGAAACCGAGGTTGACCAGCTCCTCGACGTGATGGAACAGCCGCAGGAACAGCGCGTCCAGGTTGTCGGTGGGGTCGCCGCCGATCGCCGCGGCGATGTCCTCCGGACGCATCCCGACCAGGTCGGACACACTGCGCCCGACCAGGATCTGGGCGCGCGCGGCGATGTCGACGGTCTCGCCCCCGGCCAGCCGATCGCGCAGATCCCGCAGGTCAGGACCGATGACACGCTGCACGAGCGCATCGGTGTGAGTGAGGGTGAACAGGTCGCGCACCTTGGTCCGCAGCTCGGTGTGGCCTGGTCCTTCGAACAGGTCCTCGACCCAGTCGCCGATGACCTGCGCCCACCAGTGCCCGGCGGCGCCCTCGGAGACGATGCTGAAGTGCGTGCTGTCGTTGTAGATCTGGCGCGCGACCAGCGGATCGGCAACGAACCAGCCGAGTTTGGGGACCTTGCGGATCGGGCGCGCGATCCGGCCCAGCAGCAGCACGCCGGGCAACCAGGGCTGACCTGCGGCGAGTAGGGTGAGTTCATGGCGTCGGGCAGCACTCCACACCCCGGCACAATCTAGTTGAGCGTGACCGAATAGTGAAGGTCTGTGACTAGGATCGGCGAGATGCGTTGATGGAGGACGGTGCATCGCGCGATATTCGGAAGTGAACAAGCACATGGTGAAATCCACAATCGAGGCCGTCGGCGCGTATCTGCCCGCCCGCGAGGTGACCACGGCCGAGCTGATGAGCAAGCTGGCCATCGACGCGCCGCTGGATCTGGAGAAGGTCAGCGGGGTGGCGGCGCGGCGGGTGCGCGGCGTCGACGCCGAGGGCAGGCCGGAGGATTCGTTCAGCATCGCCCTCGCCGCCGCGCGCGAGGCACTGGCGAATTCCCGGTACGCGGCCGCCGAGCTGGATGTGATCATCTCCTGCTCGATCACCCGCACCCGCGGCGAGGACTTCTGTCTCGAGCCGTCCTTCGCGCTGATGCTGCGCTCCGAGCTCGGCGCGCACCGGGCGATCCACTTCGACGTGTCCAACGCGTGCGCGGGCATGATGACCGGAGTCCTGTTGCTGGACCGGATGATTCGCTCCGGCGCGGTCCGCAGGGGCCTGGTGGTCTCCGGCGAGTGCATCACCCCGATCTCCGACACCGCGGTGCGCGAGATCGCGCAGAAGTACGACCCGCAGTTCGCCTCGCTCACCGTCGGTGACGCGGGCGCGGCCGTGGTCCTCGACGCCACCGACGGCCCCGGCCTGGACTACGTGGAACTCAACACCAGCGCCGCCTTCGCGAAGCTGTGCCTCGGCATGCCGAGCGACCAGGGTCCCGGCGTCGCGCTCTACACCGACAATCGCGCGATGCACAACGAGTCCAGGTACCTGCTGTGGACCTCGCGGCAGCGCGAATTCCTCGCCGCCCGTGGCTCCGACTTCGCCGCCGAGGGCTACGACTACCTGATCCATCACCAATTCAGCGGTCCCGCGGTCGAATTGATCGACAAGATCGCCGAGCGCGAGTTCGACTCCCCGATGCCGCCGAAGCTGGCCGTGCTGGATCGCTACGGCAACACCGCGTCGACCTCGCACTTCGTGGTGCTGCACGACGCGCTGCGGCAGGGCCTGATCGCCCCGGGGTCCAAGGTGCTGCTGGTGCCCGCCGCGTCCGGAGTGGTCGCCGGGTTCTTGTCGGTGACAATCGGCGATCTGCGGGTATAGGACAGTATGGGAATCATCATTTCTTCGGCCGTCACACAGACCGGTGGCGTCAGCTCGGTGGGTCAGGCGGCGGCCGCCGCCGGCGCCGCGCTGACCGCCGCCGGATGTCCGCCGGAACAGGTCGACGCGCTGATCAATGTCGGGGTCTACCGCGACGCGAACCTCGTCGAACCGGCGGTGGCCGCGCTCATCCAGCAGGCGGCAGGCATCGGCCTGGAGTACCGGCCCGGTGACGTGCCCTGCCTGTCGTTCGACCTGATGAACGGCGCGTGCGGCCTGGTCAACGCCGTCGGCGTGGCCACCTCGCTGCTGGCCGACCTGCCCACCGGACACGTGGTCGTCGTCTCCGGTGACGCGCATCCGTCGATGCGGGCGGACGCGGACTTCCCGTTCGAGCCGGTCGGCGCGGCACTCGTGCTCGAGAACTCCTCCGCCGCAGCCGGTTTCGGCGGTGTGCACGTGAGCGCCGGTGACGCGCTGCCCGATCCGCAGGGCTACGTGACGCTGTCGGCGATGGGCGCGACCGGGCGTTCGGCTCTGACCGTCGAACTCGGCACCGGCACCGCCGAACTCGTCGAGCACGCGGCGGTCGCGGCCCGCGAAGCCCTGGCGGCCGACGATCTCGACGCCGCGCGGGTGGTCCTGGTGTGCGGCAGGCCGACCCCCGAGTTCGCCACCGAGCTGGCCGCCGAACTCGGCATCGGCACCGTGATCACCGACGACTTCGCCGGCGACGCGCACACCTCCGCGCTCACCGCCGCCTACGTGGCGGCGCGGGACGCCGGGCTCGTCGACCGGCCGCTGCTGTTCGTCGCCGCCGACGGCGGGCCGACCGCCGCGGCCGTGACCTACCGTGGGCCGGGGGTGCGGTGATGACCACGCACGCCGTGTCGACAGCGAACGGAAACAAGGAGAGGTGGACGGTGACCGCACCGCAGCAGACTCAGGCGCGCCATCGCGCGACGACGGCGCAGGCCCCGAGCAAGGCGACCGTGCTCGCCCTGCGGACGGTCCCGGTGCTCGGCTGGGCCTACGTGGTCCTCGGAATCGTGCGGCCGTTCCGGTCCCGGCTGGCGAAGCTCGCGTTCTGGATCGACCTGGCGCTCAGCGTCGGCGCGCACCTCGCCCAGATCCCGGCCGCGCGCAAGGTGGCCGCCGAGCACGGAATCGGGCCCGGCCGGGCCGCCGCGATGACGATGCTGCTCGGCGCGACCTGGTGGAAGACGCTGGGCGAGGCCACTCGGTGAGCCCGGCGTCGGCCGCGGCGAACGACCACCGGGACCGGTGCGTCCCAGTGGGCCCGCCGCGTCCGCGCCGTAGGGTGACGCGATGACTGTGCTGGTGACGGGGGCGAGCGGGTTCGTCGGCGGGGCGATCGTGCGCGCGCTGCTGGCGCGTGGCGTGCCGGTCAGGGCGATGGTGCGCGAGCCGTCGAGCGCCCCGGCGGGCGCCGAGGTGGCGGTGGCCGATCTCGCCGACACGGCGGCGCTGGCCCGCGCGGTCACCGGGGTGCGGGCCGTCGTGCACGCCGCGGCCCTGCTCGGCGAGTTCGGACGCCCGGCGGAGTTCTTCGCGGTGAACGTCGCCGGGACGGACCGGCTGATGCAGGAGGCCGCCGCGGCGGGTGCCGAACGGTTCGTCTTCATCGGCAGTCCGAGCGCGCTGATGGCGCCCGACGGCGGCGATCAGCTGGGGATCGACGAGACGACCCCGTATCCGGCCCGCTTCCTCAACAGCTACTGCGAGACCAAGGCGGTGGCCGAACAGCTGGTGCTGGCGGCCGATACCCCGACGTTCACGACGTGCTCGCTGCGGCCGCGGGCCGTCTGGGGCCCGGGGGACCGACGCGGTCCGATCGTGCAGATCCTGGCGAAGTTGCGGGCGGGCCGCCTGCCCGACCTGTCCGGCGGCCGCGAGGTGCGCGCGTCGCTGTGCTACATCGACCACCTGGTGCGGGCCGTGGAACTGGCGCTCGAGGCCGAGAAGATCAGCGGGCGCGCCTATTTCGTCGCCGATGCCGAGCCGGTGGCGGTGTGGCCGACGATGGCCGCGGTGGCGCGGCGATTCGGGCTGGCACCGCCGAGTGTCGTCGTGCCCGCGCCGGTGCTCGGTGGGGCGCTCGCGGCGATCGAGACGGTGTGGCGGATTCCGGCGGTCGCGCAGCGGTGGACGCCGCCGCTGTCGCGCTACGCGGTCGCGCTGGTCACCCGGTCGGCGACCTACGACCTCACCCGCGCCGAACGCGAACTCGGTTACCGGCCGACCGTGCCGTTCGCGGAGGGGCTGGATCGCTTCCACGCGTGGGTCACCGAGATCGGCGGGCTCGACCGGCTGGTGGCCGACCTGTGAGCGGCGGCCTGTGGGTGGTGATCCCCGCCTTCGACGAGGCGCGCGGGATCGGCGCGACCCTGAATGCCATTGCCGCGCAACGCGATACCGATTTCCGGGTGGTCGTGGTCGACAACGATTCCAGTGACGGGACCGCCGGCATCGTGCGGGCCTTCGCCGCCGCGCATCCGGTGCCCGTCATCGAGGTGATCGGCGAAGCGCAGAAGGGCACCGGGGCCGCCGCCGACACCGGCATGCGGTACGCGATCGCCCAGGGCGCGACGCGGCTGGCCCGCACCGACGCCGACTGCCTGCCCGCGCCGGACTGGATCGAGCGGATCAACGCCGGGTTCGACGCGGGGTTGCGGCTGATCAGCGGGCAGCTGATCCCCCGGACCGACGAAGGAGTCTCCTGGCGCGACCGCACGATCATCCGGGTCGCGCTCGAGGTGGCCTCGGCCTTCGGCAAGGTGCGCTCGGGCAATCGCGATCCGAAATATCTCGGACCGTATGTGATGACGCCGGGCTGCAATATGGCGATCACCGCCGAGTTGTACACGGCCGCAGGAGGATTCCCGCGCACCGCCATCGAGGACCTGCACGAGGACCGGGCCCTGGTCAACGCGGTGCGCACGATCACCACCGACTACGGCCTGCGCCGTGATGTCCGGGTGTACGGCTCGAACCGGCGGGTGCGGGCGTGGGGTATCCGCAAGACGCTGGCCTGGTACGCCGATCACCGCTACCGGCCCGAGATCGTCGATATCCGATGACCGCCGACTTCCTCGCCCACCTGGCGATGCAGGCCGATCGCATTCCCGACGCCTCGGCGCTGGGCACGGTCGGCCAGCGCGCGCTGACCTATCGCGAGCTCGTCGACACCGTCGACCGGGTCGCGGCCAATCTGGGGGCGGCCGGGTTCGCGCCCGGCGATCGGATGCTGTTCTCGATCCGTCCGAGTGTGGCCTCGGTGACCTTGATCTTCGGGGTGATCGCGGCGGGTGGCACGATCGTGTTCGTCGACCCCGGCATCGGTCCCGACCTGTTCGCTCAGCGGGTGGCGGTGGTCGAACCCACCTGGGCGGCCACCGAATCGCTGCTGTACGCGGTGAGCGGACCGCTCGCGGGATTCGGGCGCAAGCGCGGGCTCAGCCTGCCGCGCTTCGGCGCGCTGGAGGTGCGGCACATCCACAGTGGCGCGTGGCTGCCCGGCGTGCCCGCAGGCTCGATTCCCCTGCGCCGCTTCACCGGTCGGGCGGCCGGGTCGTCGACGGTACCCGCCGATCCCGACGCGGCGGCCTTGATCGTGTTCACCTCCGGCACCACCGACGACCCGAAAGCCGTGGTGCACACCCGTGCTTCGCTCGGTGCCGGGCTGGCCGCGATGGGCGGCCGGACCAGCCTGGCCCCCGGCGCGTTCCTGCACACCGAGCAGCTGATGATGGGGCTGCCCGCTTTGATGGCGGGCGCGCGCTGGGCGATGCCGCCGTATCCGCGGTTCGGCACCCACATCGATCCGGTGCGCTTCACCCACGGGTTGCGCAGCGCCACCCACGCCTTCTACACCCCCGCCGACCTGGCCGCCGCGCTCGACGCGCTCGAGGCCGGTGCGATCACCGCACCCACGTACCTGCGCCAGGTCGCCCTCGGTGGGGCGCCCGTCACCTCGGCGCTGCTGCGGCGGGCGCGGAAGTCGTTGCCCAGCACCGAGTTCCTGGCGATCTACGGCATGACCGAGATCCTGCCGGTCGCCGTCACCAACGACGTGGCCAAGCTCGCGCACGAGGGCGACCTGCTCGGCGCGCCCGTCCCCGGGGTGCGGGCGCGCATCGCCGCGGACGGCGAACTCGTCCTGGCCGGACCGAACCTGTGCCGCGGCTACCTCGGCGCCGAGCCGCTGACCGAGGTCCCCACCGGTGATCTGGCCCGCTGGGACGGCGAGCAGCTCGTGCTCACCGGCCGCAAGAAGGACATGATGATCCGCGGCAAGACCAATATCTACCCCGGCCTGTACGAACCGGTGATCACCGCGATCGCCGGGGTACGCGAGGCGATCATGGTCGGCCTGCCCGACGAGATCGGCGACGAACGCATCGTCCTCGCCGTCGTCCCCGACCCCGGCACCGGCGATATCGCGACCCTGCTCCGCACCCGCCTCCCCCACCTCATCGACACCACCGCCGTCCCCGACGACATCGTCATCGTCGACAAGATCCCGGTCAGCGGCCGCACCAACAAACCCGACCGCGCCACCCTCCGCGACCAGCTGCGCGCCCACCTGGGCTAGCTCAGCGGGTCAGGGCGGTGTGGGTGTCGTCGGCGAGGGATTCGATGGTGGGGCGTGGGAGCAGGGTGTCGACGTAGCAGAAGGTGATCGACATCGTCGTGTCCAGGGTGGCGACGGCGACCGTGAGGGCGCTGGCGCAGGAGTTGGTGCCCGCGACCGTGAGGGCCGTGATCGGGAGGGGCTCGGGGGTTTCGGGGGCGGTGAGGCGGCCGAGGTTGCTCAGGGTGACGTTCCAGGGGGCGCGGCGGTCGACGAGTTCGACCGCGCGCCTGCCGGATTCGAGGGAGCGCGGGCAGCCGTAGCGGATGGCGGCCAGGGCGCTGAGGTCGGCGTGCCGGTCGAGGCGGTGGGCCAGTTGGGATCCGGCGGCACGCGCGGCGTCCCAGAGGGAGTCGGCCGGGCCGAAGGGCACGAACGTGGGGACCACGGCGGTGAACATGCCCGGCTCGTCGTCGGCGGGCGGTGGCACCAGGCGGGAGCGCAGGTCGACCGGGATGCCGATCGCGGCGATGCCGGAGCCACGGGGCCGGTTCAGTGCGCCCAGCGCCTGGGCGAGGGCGGCGGCCAGCGCGGCGTTGACGGTGACGCCCGCGCGCTGACAGCGGGCGCGGAGCGCGGCGAGCTCGTCGCCCTCGACGGTGCGGAGCACGGTGCGGGTGCGGCGGGCGGGCAACGGCGGCGGGGTGCCGGGGATACCGACGGCGCGCCGGAAGGTCGCGGTGAGCTGGCCGGTGAGGTTGGTGCGCAGGCACCGGAGCAGGCCGGTGTGCGCGGACGGGATCAGGTCGTCGGCGGCCGGGATCGGGGTCCGGACGGTGTCGGGCGCGGCGGCGCCGAAGGCGACTGCGAGCAGGCGTGAGCCGAGGGCGGCCATCGAGCGGCCGTCGATCAGCACGTGCGAGAAGACCAGGATCAGGTCGTGCAGTTCGTCGGAAGTGCCGGGGCGCCAGACCAGATCGATGAGTCTGCCCGGCGCGGTCGCGAGGTCGACCGGGGTGACGAGCTGCTCGTCGAAGACGGCGTGCCACTCGTCCGGATCGTCGACGATGCGGTGCAGGACCGGCAGATGCGGATCGGCGGCGGGCACGAACCGAGGTCCCGGCGCGACGACCACCCGCAGCAGCGGGAATTCGGCGACCACCGCGGTCGCGGCCTCCTCCAGGCGATACGCGCCGATCGGCCCACGCACCCGCAGCCGGACCACGCAATTGGCCGGGGACAGTTGATCAACCAGCCAGAACCAGCGCTCCGACGGCGACAGCGGACGATCGATCTCGCCGTCGCGCACCCTCACGCCGTCCTCCTCCACACCTCACCCGGACCTGCGCGCCACGTTCCACACGCACTCGTTCGAGAGTACGGCCGCAGCTCGGCCGGGGCGCGAATCACGCGGTTCCCGGTGTGCCGGAGAGCCCGGCCTGCGATCGACCTCGCTGCCACCGGCTGCTTACGCGGAGCGACCGCTGCCCTGCGATCTCGTTGCGCCACAGTCCGGTTGGGGTGCCGTGCGGTGCGGCGACCCGGCACCCAGCCGTGAGCAGGCCCGCTGAGCCGGCGCCGCAACCGCGATACGCCGGCAGGGCCGATGGCGCCGGTCGAGAGATCCACGACCGATCGGCGTGTGCCGTTCGATGGGCAGACGCGGTCGCTACAGCTATCCCGATCTCGGCGTTCGACTCGTCGGCCAGCTACGGGTGCAGGACTCGCTCGGTCCAGGCGGCGTCGCTGAGCAGTGCGCTGTCCGCACCGCCGGGCTTGGACAGCAGCGCGGCATGGCCAGGGCGTCCGAGTGCGGTGGGCAGGCTGATCCCGCAGCCGCCGAGGTAGCTGAGCACCATCGTGGTGCGCAGGATCGTGGCGTTGGCGGCGTCGTAGGTGTCCTGGTCGGCGAGCAGGTCGGGGATGCGTGGCGGCAGGTGGCGGATCGGCGGGCAGAGCAGCGTCGCATCGCCCAGCTCGGCGGCGAACTCGGCGCGCAGGCCGGGCAGCGCGGCGTACACCGGGGCGATGGTGGTCGCAGTGCCGGCATTGCCTTCGAGACGGCGGCGGGTCGCGGGCTCGATCGGCATCGTCGAGCGCAGCCGGTGGCTGTGCAGGCGATAGGCCTCGGCGCCGACGATCGTGCCGTGGTCGTCCAGCAGTCGCTGGGCCGCGCTGAGGGAAGGGAATCCGCGCACCACGACGGTCGCGCCCGCCGCGCGCAACCGGGCGACGGTGCGGGCGAAGTCGTCGGCGATCGATGTCGCGAGGTCCTCGGTCCATTCGCCGGTCGGCACAACGAACCGTGGCCCGCCGGACGGCACGGGTCGGACCGAAGGCCGGGAGCCCGGCGGCAGCAGTAGCTCGTCGAGGGCCGCGATGTCGGTGACGGTGGTGGCGAAGAGGCCGATGCTGTCGAGGGTCGGCGACAGCGGGGCGAAGTCGTGCGGGCCGTATCGTCCTGGGCTGGCGCGGAATCCGACGATCCCGCAGAGGGCGGCGGGGATGCGGACGGAGCCGGAGGTGTCGGTGCCGACCGCGAGGGGGACCAGTCCGCGCGCGACGGCGACGGCTGATCCGGCGGACGATCCGCCGGGGATCATGTCGGGGGCCAGGGGGTTGGCGGGGGTACCGAACCGGGTGTTGATGCCGAGGCCGGAGAAGGCGAACTCGCTCAGGGTGGTCTTGCCGACGGTGATCAGGCCGCGGTCGTGCGCCCGGCGCACGAGCAGGCTGTCGACGGCGGCGGGTTCGTCGTGCTGGTGGCTGGCCGAACCGCAGGTCGTGACGGTGCCCTGGACGTCGAACAGATCCTTCCACACGATCGGCACACCGTCGAGAGCACTGCGCCGGAGCCCACGCGCGGCCCGGCGATCACTCGCCGCGGCCTGGAGGCGGGCGCGCTCACCGGTGACCGTCACCAGGATCGCGGCCGAATCAGGCTGTCGCACACGAGCGATCGCGGCTTCGATCACCGCTGTCGCGGTGGTTTCGCCGGTGGCGACGGCACGGGCCGTGACGAGAGCGGTGGCCATGCGCGGCACTCCTCGGCATCGATGGAACGGACCACCGCACGCTATCGCGACCGCGATCACCCGGGGCATGGTGAAACATCCATTCGAGCCGCAATACAGTGGTGGTATCTCCATAGCACCCGAGGTCCGTCCACCGGTTGACTGAACGGCATGACAACGACGAGCTACCCCGAGCCGGTGCTGGTACCGGCCAGGCAGGCCAGGTCGGTGCTGCTGCGGACCGGCGATCGCCTGCGGATCACCGATATCGCCGGTGGCCAGGTCGGTGACGTCTTCGCCTACCACGCCGACGACCTCACCGAGCAGCACAGCGCCGCGCACACCCGCACCCACACCAGCCGCCTGTTCCCGGCGCTGGGCGAGGCGTTCGTGACCAACCGGCGCCGCCCGATCCTCACCTACCTCGCCGACACCTCCCCCGGCGACCACGACATGCTGATCGCCGCCTGCGACCCGGAACGCTATGCGGCATACGGCGATCCGGGCCACGCCAGCTGTGCGGAGAACCTGATCCGGGCGCTGGCCGAGCGGGGACATCCGGCGCCGTCGCACATCCCGCAGCCGATCAACGTGTTCATGCGGATCCCCGTCGCCGCCGACGGCGAGCTGTCCTGGCTGGCCGCCCCGACCCGGCCCGGCGACGCGATCACCCTGCGCGCCGAGATGCCGTGTCTCGTCGTCGTCTCGTCCTGCCCGCAGGACCACAACGTCATCAACGGGGCTGGCCCGAGCCCGCTGTCCCTGACCGTCCTGACCACCGAGGAGAAGAACCGATGACCACCACCGACCTCGCCCATCCCGCCCTCGCCCCGTTCGATCTCGGCACCCTGCGCCTGCGCAACCGCTTCACCGTGGCCCCGATGACCCGGATCTCGGCCACCGCCGACGGCACCCCGACCGCGCAGATGGCCGGGTACTACCGCGAATTCGCCGCGGGCGGCTTCGGCCTGATCACCACCGAGGGCATCTACCCCGACGCCGCGCACAGCCAGGGCTACCACGGTCAGCCCGGCCTGGTCACCGACGCGCACGTCGCCGGGTGGCGGACGGTGGTGGACGCGGTGCACGCAGAGGGCGTGCCGATCGTCGCCCAGCTGATGCACGCCGGCGCCATCTCCCAGGGCAACTCCTACTGCAACGGGACGATCGGGCCGTCGGCGGTCGCGCCGCCGGGACGGATGATGGCCGACTACGGCGGTGTCGGCGGCCCGTGGAGCGCGCCGAGGGAGATGACCGCCCGCGATATCGACGAGGTGATCGCCGGTTTCGCCGCCGCGGCCGCGAACGCGAAGGCCGCCGGGTTCGACGGCGTCGAGATCCACGGGGCCAACGGCTACCTGCTCGACCAATTCCTCACCGGCTACACCAATCTGCGCACCGACGAGTACGGCGGCCCGGTGCGCGACCGGGTCCGGCTGCACGTGCGCGTGCTGGACGCGGTCCGCGCGGCGGTGGGCGAGCTGCCGGTCGGCGTACGACTGTCGCAGACGAAGGTCAACGACTTCACCTACCGCTGGCCCGGCGGCGCCGACGACGCGCGGGTGATCTTCGGCGCGCTGGCCGAGGCGACCTACCTGCACATCGCCAGTGAGGGCCGGAACTTCCTGGAGACCGCGCGCCTGGCCGACGGCACGACGATCACCCAGCTCGCCCGCGAGGTGACCGGCAAGCCGGTGATCGCCAACGGCGGCATGCACGCGCTGCCCCAGGCCGCCGACGTCCTCACCGGCGGGCACGCCGATCTGCTCTCGCTCGGCACGGGCGCGCTCGCCAATCCCGACCTGCCGCGCCGGGTCGAGACCGGACGTCCGCTCGACCCCTTCGACCGTGAGATGCTGCACCCCATGGCGAACCTGGACACCGCGGCGGCCTGGCGCGCACGCCGATGACGTCGTGGACCCGTGGCGCGGCCGCCGTCGCGACCCTGACCTTCGACGTGGACGCGGAAACGCCGATCCTCGCCGAGGGCAGGCGCTACGCCGAGCACCCGATGGTGATGTCGCACCAGTCCTACGGACCCGATGTCGGCGTGCCACGGATCCTCGACCTGCTCGACGAACTGGCCGTGCCCGCGACGTTCTTCGTGCCCGGCTGGGTGGCGGAGCGGCGTCCTGGACTGGCCGCCGCGATCGTCGATCGCGGCCACGAGGTCGCCCACCACTCCTACAGCCATCGGGCACCCACCTCGCTGCCGCCGGGCGCCGAGCGCGCGGATTTCGTTCGGGCACTGGAGGTCTTCGCGGCCCAGGGCATCGAGATCGCCGGACACCGGGCGGCGATGTGGAGCGCCAGCCGCGAAACCCTCGCGCTGGTGGCCGAATACGGACTGACCTACGACTCCTCGCTGATGGGTGACGACCGGCCGTACCTGGTGCCGGGCGCGACCGCGCCGGTGGTGGAACTGCCGGTGCACTGGTCGCTCGACGACTGGGAGCAGTACGCGTATCTGCCGGAGCCGCGGATCGGGTCGGTCATCGAGTCGCCGGACAAGGTCGAGCGGATGTGGCGGGCCGAACTGGACGGGATGCGGCACTACCGGTGCCTGTTCAACGTGTGCATGCACCCCTTCCTCACCGGGCGGCCGGGCCGGATGCTGGCCCTGCGCACCCTGATCCGCTACGCGCAGGACTGCGGGGACGTGACGTTCGCGCGCTGCCGGGACGTGGCGGCCTGGGCCGGCGCCGACGCCGCGACGCCGGTGCGCCCGCTGCCCACCTACGACGTGGATCCGGCGGTCTATCCCGGCTGAGGGTCGGCCGCGAATGCCAGGAACAGGTCGACGGTGTCGGCGAGCCGGTGCACATCGCGGCCGGTCAGCTCCGTGATCCTGGCCATCCGGTTGCGCAGGGTGTTGACGTGCACGTGCAGCGCCGCCGCCGTGACGCCCCACTGGCCGTCGTTGACGAGAAAAACGCGCAGGGTGTGCTCCAGTTCGGTGCGCGCGCGGGCGTCGTGCGCGCGCAAAGCGCCGAGAACCTGACCGGCGAAACGCTCCAGCACCCGGGCATCGAGCAGGCCGAGCAGCATCCGGTGGGTGGCGATGTCGGCGAAGGTCGCGGTGTCCGGACCGGTCTGCGCGCGCAGTACCTGGCAGACCTCCCGCGCCCGGACCAGCGGCTCACGCAGCCCCGCCGCGGTGGCGGCGATGTCGCCCACGCCGATGACGACGCGGGCGGCCGCCGCGCGGCGGGCGACCTCGCCGGAGAGCTCGACGGCGAAGCGGGCCGGTTCGTCGGCGGCGCCCGGCCACGGGCACACCGCCACCACATCGCGGCTGCCCGCGGCGGTGAACACCGGGATGCCGTGCGTGGCGAACACGGTGCCCGCCGCGTCGGCGATGTCGTCGAGCGCCACGTCCTCGCCGGCGAGCGCGAAGACCGCCAGCGGTCCGTCCGACGGCACGCCGTAGGCCCGCAATCGCCTGCGCACCTCGTCGTCGCGACCGGGGCCGGACAGGATCATCTCGAGCAGCTCGGCGGCGAAGCGGGCCTCGATCGCTTGCACCGCTTGCTGTTTGGCGACCTCGAGGCTCAGGAACCGCGCCGCCTGGTCGAGGGCCTCCCGATCGGCGGCGGTCAGCGTCGCCGCCGGCTCCAGGCAGTAGAGCCCGGCGTCGATCTCCCCCATCGCGCCCTCGACGAGGTAGAGCGCCGACGGTCCCGATCCGAGCAGGTTCACCTCGAGCGGCGGCGGCGTGCGGGTGAGCGCGGCGGCGGCCGCGCGGATCTGCTCGGCGGTCGGCTCACAGCCGATGGCGGCCAGACAGCGGCCCCGCCGATCGACCACCAGCAGCGGCAATTCCGTCTCGCCACGCAGGATTTCGAGGACGCCCGCCGCACCGCTGCCCCGCGACAGGGCGGTGGCCAGCGCGTCGCCCCGGCGCACCGTGGCGGTCAGCTCGGCCTGCAGGACTTCGTTCTGGATGCCGGCGGCGGCGCGGGTGAGCGCGGCGAACGGCACCCCGATACACAGCTCGATCAGGGGCAGGTCGCGCTCGCGGCACAGGTCGACGAGCTCCGCGGGCAGCATCGGAGTCTGCGCGGTCAGCCCGAAGACCAGACCGGCCGCACCCGCCCCGGCCAGCGCGTCGACGAAGCGCGCCGCGGACACGTGCGGCTGCCACAACCCGTTGGTCAGCACCAGCTCGCCGGGGCGGACGTAGGGCGACGGGTCGGGCAGCTCGGTGGTGTGCAGCCAGCGGATCTCGGCGGCCAGGCGATCGGTGAGTTCCGGCGTCACGATCCGCAGGCCGAGCGCGGGATCGGCGACCAGTCGGCTGATGGTCAACACCCAGCGAATCTACCCACCGATCCGGCCGGGATGCTCAGTGCTTTCACAGGCTGTTACTACGTGCGTATTATGGACCTATGGGTTTCGAGTGGCCTGATTGGGCGATCGCTCACCTGATCGGCGTCGAACCCAGCGAGGTTCGGCAGGTCCTCGCAGCGTCACGACGGTGGCCACGCCCGGCCTTCGACGGCCAGGTGTCCGTCCTGACGGTGTGGGGGCGCACCACGGCCGGACGCCCGCTGATCGTGGTCACACGACAGCGCGACGACTGGACGTGGGTGATCATCGGCGCACGAGCGATGCGCGCCGAGGAGCTGGCGCAGTTCGAGCAGTGGGAAAGTGGGACCGAGTCATGAGCGATCAGGACTATCCATCGAGCAAGGAAGAGCTCGCCGACTTCATGGATCGGCTGAGCTTCTCCGACGCGGCCGCCGAAGCGCCACCCCGCCTGCCCGCCAACGAGGACATCATGGTGACCACCTCCATCCGGTTGCCGCTGGGCCTGCACTCCCGGCTGAAAACCCTGGCCGACGAGCGTCGTGTCGGCGTGTCGACCTTGCTGCGGGAGTGGGCCGAGGCCGCCGTCGCCGAGATCGACGACGAGGATCAGCTGATCTCGCTCGCTGAGGCCAAACGGGCGCTGTCGCGGGTCCACCCCATCCATCGGGCCAGCTGATTCACGTTCGTGACCGGACGGTTCCCGCGCGAGAAGCGCAGGGTGTAAATACTTCTCATGATGTTCTGGCGGCGCCGGCCGAAAGGCGATCTCAACGCGGTGCCCAGGTGGCCCACCGACCCGGACGCGCGGACGGTTCTCGCGCACTATCTCGCCCAGCTCCCCGCCGACCCGGCCGCGCCGCGCACCACCGAGATGCTGTTCAACGGGTGGGGCCTCGACCTCGCCGGCAGTGATCTGTCGGGGCTCGATCTCGGTGGCGCCGAGCTAGGTGAGGCCCGGCTGACCGGCGCCCGGCTGGTCGACACCGACCTCTACGGCGCCTGGATGCTCGCCACCGATCTGTCCGGGGCCGATCTCACCGGCGCCGACCTCGGCACCGCGCAAGCCCGCGACTGCGTGCTGCGCGCGGCCCGGCTCACCGGCGCGCGCCTGATGAAGGCCGATTTCGCCGCCTCCGATTTCCGCGACGCCGACCTCGGCGGCGCCGATCTGCGCCGGGCGAGCTTCGGCGACAGCGATTTCCGTGGCGCGAGTCTGCGAGGCTGCCGGCTCGATCGCGCGAACTTCGATCGGGCCCGGTTGGCCGGCGCCGATCTCACCGGCGCGAGCGGAGCGGTCGACGGCGCGATCGATATCGGCGCCGACGCGCCCCGGCTGGTGCACGGCGCGGAACTCGCCGAGTGGTTCGACCGGCAGGGTGCGGCGATCGGTGTGGCCGTGTGCCGCTGATCCTTCGTTCGGCTGAGCAAGGGTGGCCACGCCCGGGCGCGGGACACGTGACCGTGAATTTCCTTGCACGAGTGGGTAATCCACGCGCATTCTGACGCCGTGCAGAAGCTGGTGGCGGTAGTGCTCGCGGTCGTGGTCGGATTCGGCATCGTCGGGTGCAAGGGCGACGAGGCGACCGAGACGGCCAAAGAAGTCGTGTGCGAGATGGTGGTTCCGGTCGTCGAGGTGGTCGCGCTGAAGCTCAGGGCCGGTGTGACGGTGACAGCGGCGCTCGTCGTCGCGGCCACCGGCATCGCGCTCTCCCAGGCGTGCACCCTTCTGCTCGACCGGTTCGGCGAGAACCCCGACGAGGAGCTCCCCGTGATCCTGGACAACGGAAAGGGCACCGAGACAACGAAAGTCAGCGCCAACACCTTCACCAGCGTCACCCAGAACTGGTGCGACAAGACCGGCGGCTGCACCGGCTACGACCGCTGCCCCACCGGCTACCTGTGCCTGTTCACCGGCAGCGAGGGCACCGGCAAGATGTCGCTGTTCAAGATCGGCTCCCCCGACCTGACCGGCCAGCACATCGACAGCGCCGCCCTCTCGGTCTACAACCGCGCCGGCAAGTCCGCCACCCTCTTCGCCGCCCGCGACAACAAGGGCGACACCTACACCGTCGCCACCTCCGCCAAGGGCGACCTCCCCGCCGACTGGCGAGCCAGGGCCCGCTCCCTCACCGTCGGCCCGATCCCCACCGGGATCGCCTCCGGCACCGACTCCCCCACCGTCACCGGCACCGGCTCCCCCACCGGCACCGGCACGAAGACACCCGGCCCGACCGCCCCGAAGAGCGGAACCGGCTCGCCCGTCCCCTCGGTCACCAAGCCGAGCACCCCCGGCACCGCCGGATCGTCCGCCCCAACCGGCTGAGCCCCACCGGGCACCGACGGCGCCATCGTCGAACCGGAAACAATCGAGGCCCCCGCGGTGTGCGGGGGCCTCGGTCGTCTCGATCAGTGGCGCGTCAGCGGCGGCGCTTGCCCTTGGTTTCGGCGCGGGCGGCTTCGCGGCGCTCGCGGCGGGTGCCGGGCTGCTGGCCGCCGTATTCCTGGGCGTCGGAATGGGATTCGGCGCGGCCGTCTTCGGCGGGGCCCGAGTAGTTCAGGCCGCGGGGGGCCTGATCGGTGATGCCCTTGGCGCGCAGGGCGGGCGGGGCCTGGGTTTCGACGGGGGCGTCCTGGGGGCGGGCGCCGACCGGGGATCGCAGACCGGCGCCGACCGAGACGCCTTCGGGCTGGGGCTGCTGGACCTCGACCTGGAGGTTGAACAGGAAGCCGACCGACTCCTCCTTCAGACCGTCCAGCATCGCGGCGAACATGTCGAAGCCCTCGCGCTGGTACTCGACCAGCGGGTCGCGCTGGGCCATCGCGCGCAGGCCGATGCCCTCCTTGAGGTAGTCCATCTCGTAGAGGTGCTCGCGCCACTTGCGGTCCAGGACCGAGAGCAGGACCTGGCGCTCCAGGTTGCGCATCGCGCCCTCGCCGGCGAGGCCGTCGATCTCCTGCTCGCGCTTCTCGTAGGCGGTGTGCGCGTCGTCGAGCAGGGCCTCGCGCAGCTCGTCGCGGGTGAGTTCGCCCGCGTCGCCGGTGGTGGTCTCGCCCGCCAGTTCCTTGTGGTCGAGGGTGACCGGGTAGAGCGTCTTGAGGGCGCCCCACAGCTTGTCCAGATCCCAGTCCTCGATGTAGCCCTCGGCGGTGGCGCCGTCGACATAGGCGGTGGTCACGTCGGTGATCATGTTCTGCACCTGACCCTCCATGTCCTCGCCACGCAGGATCCGGTTGCGCTCGCCGTAGATGACGGTGCGCTGCTGGTTCATCACCTCGTCGTACTTCAAGACGTTCTTGCGGATCTCGAAGTTCTGCTGCTCGACCTGGGTCTGGGCGCTCTTGATGGCCTTGGAGACCATCTTCGCCTCGATCGGCACGTCGTCGGGCAGGTTCAGCCTGGTCATGATGGCCTCGAGCGCGGCGCCGTTGAAGCGGCGCATCAGCTCGTCACCCAGCGACAGGTAGAACCGGGACTCGCCCGGGTCGCCCTGACGGCCGGAGCGGCCGCGCAGCTGGTTGTCGATGCGGCGCGACTCGTGGCGCTCGGTGCCGAGCACGTACAGACCGCCGGCGTCGCGCACGGCCTCGGCGTCGGCCGCGGTCTGCTCCTTGACCTGATCGAGCGCGGAGTGCCAGGCGGCCTCGTACTCGTCGGGGGTGTGCACCGGGTCGAGGCCCTGCTTGCGCAGCAGGATGTCGGCGATGATGTCGGCGTTGCCACCGAGCACGATGTCGGTACCACGACCGGCCATGTTGGTGGCGACGGTGACCGCGCCGGGCCGGCCGGCCTCGGCGATGATCTGCGCTTCCTGCTCGTGGAACTTCGCGTTCAGCACCGAGTGCGCCACACCGCGCTTGGTGAACTGCTTGGACAGGTACTCCGAGCGCTCGACGCTGGTGGTACCGATCAGGACCGGCTGGCCCTTCTCGTGCCGCTCCACCACGTCGTCGACGACGGCGGCGAACTTGGCCTCCTCCGACTTGTAGATCAGGTCGGCCTGGTCCTTGCGGACCATCGGCTTGTTCGTGGGGATCGGGACCACGCCGAGGCTGTAGATCGAGTGCAGCTCGGCGGCCTCGGTCTCGGCGGTACCGGTCATGCCGGACAGCTTGTTGTAGAGGCGGAAGTAGTTCTGCAGGGTGATCGTGGCCAGCGTCTGGTTCTCCGGCTGGATCTCGACCTTCTCCTTGGCCTCGATCGCCTGGTGCATGCCCTCGTTGTAGCGGCGGCCGACCAGGATGCGGCCGGTGAACTCGTCGACGATGATCACTTCGCCGTCGCGGACGATGTAGTCCTTGTCGCGGGTGTAGAGCTCCTTGGCCTTGATGGCGTTGTTCAGGTAACTCACCAGCGGGGAGTTCGCGGCCTCGTAGAGGTTGTCGATGCCGAGCTGGTCCTCGACGAACTCCACGCCCGCCTCGTGCACACCGATGGTGCGCTTCTTGATGTCCACCTCGTAGTGGACGTCCTTCTTCAGCAGCGGCGCGATGCGCGCGAACTCGGCGTACCACTTGGACGACGCGTCGGCCGGGCCCGAGATGATCAGCGGGGTACGGGCCTCGTCGATGAGGATCGAGTCGACCTCGTCGACCACGGCGAAGTTGTGGCCGCGCTGGACGAGATCGTCCAGCGAGTGGGTCATGTTGTCGCGCAGGTAGTCGAAGCCGAACTCGTTGTTGGTGCCGTAGGTGACGTCGGCGCTGTAGGCGACGCGGCGCTCGGCCGGGGTCATGCCGCCGAGGATGACGCCGACCTCGAGGCCGAGGAAGCGGTGCACGCGTCCCATCCACTCGGCGTCACGCTTGGCGAGGTAGTCGTTGACGGTGACGACGTGCACGCCCTCGCCGGAGATCGCGTTCAGGTACGCGGGGAGCACACAGGTCAGGGTCTTGCCCTCACCGGTCTTCATCTCCGAGATGTTGCCCAGGTGCAGCGAGGCGCCACCCATGATCTGGACCTTGTAGTGCTTCTGGTTCAGCACTCGCCAGGACGCCTCGCGGGCCACCGCGAACGCCTCGAGCAGCAGGTCGTCGAGGGTCTCGCCCTCGGCGAAGCGCTGCTTGAACTCGGCGGTCTTGGCGCGCAGCTCGTCGTCGGTCAGCTGCTCGATCTCCTCGCCGTACGCGATGACCTCGTCGGCGAGGTTCGACAGGCGCTTGACCATGCGACCTTCACCAATCCGTAGCAACCTCGTCAGTGTCAGCGCAGGCACGGGTCTCGTCAGTCCTCTGGTCGGAGTGTGTTCGGCTAGTGAGCCACGGTGTTATGGGCCATCGTAGTCCGCAGACCACCGTACCCGGCCGGGAGTACCCGTGCCCGGTGTACCGGGCGATGCCATCGGCCCAGGTCACACCTGCCGATGAGGCTCGTTGCCCGGCACCGCGATTCACCTACGGTGACGTAGGATGAGGCACGTGCCAGATCTGCGCGATACGGCACCGGAAGGAGTATCGGAGCGCGTGATCACGAGACTGACGCCGCAGGACGCGTCGTTCTACCGGCTCGAGTCGAGCAGCAACCCGATCCACATCGGCTCCCTCGCGATCCTCCAGAACACCGAACCCGGCGCCACCGGCCAGGTCCTCGACTACGACGGCCTCATCGACCTGGTCGAATCCCGGCTGCCCCTGGTGCCGCGCTACCGCCGCAAGGTCCGCGAGATCCCGCTCGCCCTCGGCAGGCCGGTGTGGGTGGAGGACAGCCGCTTCGACATCAGCTATCACATCCGCCGCTCCGCGCTACCCGGTCCGGGCAGCGACGAACAGCTCTACGACCTGGTCGCCCGGCTCGCCTCGCGGCCGCTGGATCAGGGACGGCCGCTGTGGGAGATGTATCTCATCGAGGGCCTGGCCGACGGGCGCAGCGCGGTGTTCACCAAATCGCATTCGGCGCTCGTCGACGGTGACACCGCGCTCGAGATCGGGCACGTGATCCTCGACAACAGCCCGCTGCCGCGCGACCTGGCCGACGACGCGTGGCGGGCCCCGCGCGAACCCACCGACGTGGAGCTGCTGGCGGGCGCGCTGTCCCAGCTGGCCGCGCAGCCGCGCGAGGCCTACGAGGTCGCCCGCGACGCCGGATCGAACGCGTTCGGGCTGGTCCGTGGCACCAGGATGGCGGTGAAGGCGGCGGCCAACGCGGTGCGCGCGGCGACCTCGGGGGTCGCCGACAGCCCGCTCAACGCCAGGACCTCGCGCAGCAGGCGGTTCGACGTGGTGCGCACCGATCTGGAGGACTACCGGACCATCCGGCGCCACTTCGACTGCTCGATCAACGACACGGTGCTGGCCGTGGTCACCGGCGCGCTGCGCAACTGGCTGCTCTCGCGCAACGAGGCGCTGGTCGAGTCGACCAATCTGCGCGCGGTGGTGCCGATGTCGGTCTACGTCGACGGCGGCGACCAGCCGACCCCGGCCAGCGAGGTCTCCTCGTTCCTGATCGATCTGCCGGTGGGCGAGCCGAATCCGGTGATGCGGTTGTCGCACATCTCGCACGCCACCGAAGCCACCGGCAGGCAGCGGCGCGGTGTGCGTGCCCGCACGCTGGTACACCTGGCCGGGTTCGCTCCAGCCAGCCTGCACGCGATGAGCGTGCGCGCGGCGAGTACCTTCGCCGACAACACGTTCAACCTGGTGATCACCAACGCGCCGGGACCACAGACCGCGATGTACATCGGCGGGGCGCGCATGCTGGAGATGTATCCGGTATCGCCGCTGCTGCGCAATCAGACGTTGAGTTTCGGGCTCACCTCGTACGACGGTCAGGTCTTCTACGGACTCAACGCCGACCGCGACGCCATGGCCGACATCGACGTCCTGGCCGCGTCGGTGCACGAATCGATGGAGGAGTTGCTCGGTGCCTGTATCTGAGAACGGCAAGCTGCGCGTCTACATCCCGGCGACGATCCCGATGCTGCGCAGGCTCGTCGACGAGCGCGAGGTGTTCCCGCTCGGCGCGACCGCGTTCGCGGTGACCCCCGCGCTGCGCGAGGCCTACGCCGCGGGCGACGACGACGAGCTGGCCGAGGTCGCGATGCAGGAGGCGGCCAGGGCGTCGCTGCGGCTGCTCGCCGGCGAGCGCGACGGCCTCGACGACGCGGACGAGGACGCCGCGGGCGAGGCGGCCGCCCCGGGCAGCCCGGTCTACCGGCGCGCGGTGATCGCGGCCGACGTCACCGGCGCGAAGCTGCGGCCGGACCTGGACGACGCGGTGGTGAAGCTGGCCGGACCGATCACCTACGACCAGGTGGCGTCGGTGCACGTCGACCTGGCCGAGGCCGAACCGCAGGTCGCCAAGGCCGTCGACGTCATCGACGCCGCCGATCTGGGCGATACCGACGCCGAGTTCGTCCTCGGTGACGCCGAGGACCATCAGCTCGCCTGGTACGCCACCCAGGAACTGCCCTTCCTGCTCGATCTGCTGTGACATCTCCCTGATCAGAGCCTCGAGCGCCGCTGCCACTGCCGCCGAACCTACGATGCCGTAACCTGGCTGCGAGCGAGCTGCCCCACCGCGGCTCGACGGCAGGACAGGGAGACAACGGCAAGCATGGTCATGAACAAGTTCCGGGAATGGCTCGAAGCACCGGCCGCGCAGGTCGGCGACCGCGGCGGCAAGCTCAACGTGCTGCGTGGCGCGGTGGCCCGGGTGACCACTCCCCTGCTCCCCGACGACTACCTGCACCTGGCCAACCCGCTGTGGTCGGCCAGGGAGCTGCGCGGGCGGATCGTCGAGGTGCAGAAGGAGACCGCCGATTCGGCGACCCTGGTGATCAAGCCGGGCTGGGGCTTCGACTTCAAGTACCAGCCCGGTCAGTACATCGGCATCGGCATCCTGATCGACGGCCGCTGGAACTGGCGGTCCTACTCGCTGACCTGCCCGCCGGACTGGACCGGCGAGGGCGGCAAGCGGCTCATCTCCATCGCGGTGAAGGCGATGCCGGAGGGCAAGCTGTCCAGCCACCTGGTCAACGGGGTGGCCGCGGGCACGATCGTGCGCCTGGCCGCGCCGCAGGGCGGGTTCGTGCTGCCGGAGCCGCCGCCGGCGAAGGTGCTCTTCCTCACCGCGGGCAGCGGCATCACCCCGGTGATGTCGATGCTGCGGACGATGGACCGGCGCAACGGTGTGACCGACGTGGTGCACGTGCACTCGGCGCCGACCGACGCCGACGTGATGTTCGGGGCCGAGCTGCGGGCGCTGCACGACAAGCACCCGAGCTTCGTCTCGCACCTGCAGCTGACCGACGCGCAGGGCCTGTTCTCGCTGGCGAGCCTGGACGAGCTCTACCCGGATTGGCGGGAGCGCGAGACCTGGGCGTGCGGCCCCGCCCCGATGCTCGACGCGATCGAACACCATTGGAAGGCAGCGGGAATCCCGGAGAAGCTGCACGTCGAGCGCTTCGAGGTGGAGCGGTCGGCGATCGGCGAGGGCGGCACCGTGACCTTCGGCACCACCGGCCGGACCATCACCGCCGACGGCGCGACCAGCCTGCTGGAGGCGGGCGAGTCGATCGGGGTGCAGCTGCCGTTCGGCTGCCGCATGGGCATCTGCCAGACCTGCGTGGTCACGCTGTCCGCCGGACACGCCCGCGACCTGCGCAATGGTGACGAACGTCAGCCCGGCGACAAGGTGCAGACCTGCATCTCCGCCGCGGCGGGTGACTGCACGCTCGACATCTGAGCGTCCCGCGCACTTCGGACAGCAGGTACCCTCGGAGTCATGCGTCGGCCATATGAATGGCCGACAGCGGCTGGTCTCGGCCTACCTCGCGCCGACCGGCGCAACCCCGGGGCCGGGAACGCGGCACAGCCGCCGTTCTCGGCCCGCCTCCATATCTGAGCGACCAGCCGCCAACCGACAGAGAGGACCCCGGTGGCCATCACCGATATCCAGGCCTTCGCCCATCTCACGGCGGCCGACATCGACACCCTGGGGAAAGAACTCGATTCGATCCGCCGTTCGGTGGAGACCTCCCGCGGCGAGCGCGACGCGAAGTACATCCGTCGCACCATCGCCGCCCAGCGCGCGCTCGAGGTGGCCGGTCGCGCGGTGCTGTTCGGCAGCCGCAACCGCTGGGCCTGGCTCGGCGGCACGGCGCTGCTGTCGGTGGCCAAGATCATCGAGAACATGGAGCTCGGGCACAACGTCAGCCACGGGCAGTGGGACTGGATGAACGATCCGGAGATCCACTCCACCAGCTGGGAGTGGGACATGACCGGGACCTCGGCGCAGTGGCGCCGGGCGCACAACTACTCCCACCACACCTACACCAACGTCCTGGGCAAGGACGAGGACCTCGGCTTCGGCATCCTGCGGATGACCCGCGACGAGGCCTGGCACCCCAAGCATCTGGTGCAGCCCGCGGCGAATCTGCTGCTGGCCGCCACCTTCGAGTGGGGCATCGCGCTGCACGACCTCGGCATCGAGAAGGAGCTGGCGGGTATTCCGGCCAAGCAGGTGCTCTCCGAGCCGAACAAGGACTTCGCCCGCAAGGCGGGCCGTCAGGTCGTCAAGGACTTCGTGCTGTACCCGGCGCTGACCGGCCCGGCCTGGAAGTCGACGCTGAAGGCCAACACCACCGCCAACCTGGTCCGCAACCTGTGGGCCTACGCGGTGATCTTCTGCGGGCACTTCCCCGACGGCGCGGAGAAGTTCACCATCGAGCAGCTCGACGGCGAGACCCAGGGCGAGTGGTACCTGCGGCAGATGCTGGGCAGCGCCAACTTCAAGGCCGGTCCGGTGATGGCCTTCATGAGCGGCAACCTCTGCTACCAGATCGAGCACCACCTGTTCCCCGACCTGCCGAGCAACCGGTACCCCGAGGTCGCGGTGCGGGTGCGCGAGCTGTGCGACAAGTACGACCTGCCCTACACCACCGGCTCGCTGGGCAAGCAGTATCTGCTGGCATTCCGGACCATCCACAAGCTGGCCCTGCCGGACCGCTTCCTGAAGCGCACGGCCGACGACGCCCCCGAGACGTCCTCGGAGCGCAAGTTCACCGGCATCTCGCTGCCCGACGCGCTGCGGGTCGATCCGGAGACCGGCAAGCGCTTCGGCCTGCGCTCGGCGCTGCACGACGCGAAGGTCTCGCTGGAGATCAAGGCGCGGCACGAGAAGGAAGTCCTGCGCGAGGCCAAGGCGACGCTGAAGGCGCGGGCGCGGCAGGAGAAGCTGGCGTTGCGCGAGGCCAAGCGCGCGCTCGGTGAGCGGGCCAAGCACGAGCGGGGCGCGCTGCGCGACCGCGCGGCCAAGCGTAAGGCGCGCCGCGGCTGAGATAACATCTCAGTTTCGATTTCGCAATAGGACGTTTCACACAATCAGGGCCCGAAATCGCCAACCTACGCTCTCGTAACCTACGGTAGTGTAACCGGCATGGCGATCTCGGATGTCAAGGAATACGCGCACCTCACCGCCGCGGATGTCGAAGCTCTCGGTGCTGAGTTCGACGCGATCCGCCGCGAAATCGAATCTTCGCGGGGGGCTGCCGACGCGCGCTACATCCGCAACGTCATCCGCCTACAGCGGGCACTGGAGATCAGCGGTCGTACCGTGCTGTTCGCCAGCTTCCTGCCCCCGGCCTGGCTGGCCGGCGTCGCCCTGCTCGGCACCGCCAAGATCATCGAGAACATGGAGATCGGGCACAACGTCATGCACGGGCAGTGGGACTGGATGAACGATCCGGAAGTCCACTCCACCTCGTGGGAATGGGACAACGCGGGCCCGTCGGCGCACTGGAAGATCACCCACAACTTCCTGCACCACAAGTACACCAACGTCCTGGGCATGGACGACGACATCGGCTACGGCCTGCTGCGCGTCACCCGCGATCAGCGCTGGATGCCGTTCTACCTGGGCAACCCGATCTACAACCTGCTGCTGCAGATGCTGTTCGAGTACGGCGTCGCGATCCAGCACCTGGAACTGGGCAAGGTCGCCAAGAAGAAGTGGGCCAAGGACTCGCCCGAGTGGCAGCAGTTCGACGCCGACCGCAAGCTGGTGCTCAAGAAGATCGGCAAGCAGGCCGCCAAGGACTACCTGATCTTCCCGCTGCTCACCGGCCCGTCGTTCTTCAGCACGCTGACCGCCAACATGGCGGCCAACGTGGTGCGCAATGTGTGGACCAACGCGGTGATCTTCTGCGGGCACTTCCCCGACGGCGCGGAGAAGTTCACCAAGGCCGACATCGAGAACGAGACGCAGGGCGAGTGGTACCTGCGCCAGATGCTGGGCAGCGCCAACATCTCCGGCGGCAAGGTCATGCACTTCATGACCGGCAACCTCAGCCACCAGATCGAGCACCACCTGTTCCCCGACCTGCCGAGCAACCACTACGCCGCCATCGCCGTGCGGGTGCGCGAGCTGGCCGAGAAGTACGACCTGCCCTACACCACCGGGTCGCTGCCGGTGCAGTACTTCAAGTCGTGGCGCACGATCCTCAAGCTGTCGCTGCCCAACAAGTACCTGCGCCACACCACCGACGACGCGCCGGAAACCAAGTCGGAGAAGCTGTTCGGCGGCAACGCCGTCACCACCGTCGACCCGGTGACCGGCCGTCGCCGTGGCCTGCGCACCGCGCTGGCCGCCGGGCGCAAGCTGGCCCGCCGCTCGGTGGCCTGACCGGCTGCGGTTGACTGGTCGGCGTGTGTGCCGACCAGTTGAGCGTCTACGACGCGATCCGCCTGCGCCGTGATGTGCGCGCCGAGTTCACCGGCGAGCTCGTCGACGACGACACCCTGTGGCGGATCCTGGACGCCGCCCATCGCGCGCCCAGCGTCGGCAACTCCCAGCCGTGGGACTTCGTCGTGGTCCGCAAGCCCGACACGCTGCGCCGCTTCGCCGACCACGTCGCGGACAAGCGGGTCGAGTTCCGTGACGCGCTGCCCGCCGAGCGGGCCGAGACCTTCGAGCCGATCAAGATCGACGGGATCGTCGAGAGCGGCACCGGCGTCGTGGTCACCCACGACGACCGGCGCGGTGGACCGCAGATCCTGGGCCGGGCGACGGTGCCGGAGACCGGCGTGTACTCGACGGTGCTGGCGATCCAGAACCTGTGGCTGGCGGCGACCGCGGAGCGGGTCGGCGTGGGCTGGGTGTCGTTCTACGATCCGGAGTTCCTGCGCGAGCTGGTCGAGCTGCCCGCCGGGATCAAGCCGGTGGCCTGGCTGTGCGTCGGGCCGGTGCGCGAATTCCAGCGGGTCCCCGACCTGGAACGGTTCGGGTGGCGGTCGGGTCGCGCGCTCGCCGAGGCCGTGCACCACGAAACCTTCGGTGACTGAACACGATCCGGGCACCCGCTGCGGCGGGTGCCCGGATCGGCGTTGGTGTCAGGCCAGTCGGATCAGGCCGTAATCGAAGGCGTGTCTGCGGTAGACGACCGAAGGTCGGTCGGTCTCGCGATCGTGGAACAGGAAGAAGTCGTGCCCGACCAGTTCCATCTGGTAGAGCGCGTCGTCCACCGACATCGGCGTGGCGGTGTGCACCTTGGTGCGCACGATGTGGCCGGGGCCTTCCTCATGCTCGGGTTCCTCGGCATGGGCGTGCGCGGCGGCGCCGTTCGGCGCGGCGAACAGGGATTCGTCCACCAGCGTGGCGGTGGCCTGCGCGACCGAGACCGGCGTCTTGTCGCCGTAGTGCACCACGCGCCGCTTATCTTTGGTGCGGCGCAGTCGGCTCTCGATCTTCTGGGTGGCCGACTCCAGCGCGGCGTAGAAGCTGTCTGCACAGGCTTCCGCGCGCACGATCGGACCACGGCCGCGCGCGGTGATCTCCACGCGCTGACAGGCCTTGCGTTGACGACGGTTGCGTTCGTGGAAAAGTTCCACATCGAAGAGGAATATCGACGGATCGAAGCGCTCGAGCCGAGCGAGCTTCTCCGCCACGTAGATTCGATAGTGGTCGGGGACTTCGACATTCCGACCGGAGACCACCACTTCGGCGTGCGGGCTCTCGGTCGAGTCGGCAGCACTGTCGGCCAGTGCCGTGGGGTCAGCGTCTCGCACTGATGCCCGTGAAGAAGTCGTCACGCGTACCTCCCGGATATGGCCGCACACGAGAAGCGAGTGCGGCGGGATTGAGCTGTGCCGATCGGGAATCGCTCGGCACCAGATGTCCGCGGCGCCACCTCCCAAACTTGTCGTTCGGTGTGTGTCCGCGACGCTAGTCCGCCACGGGCAAGTGCGCCACTGTTCACGCAAATTTCGCGGAGTCAAGCCGCGCAGGTCACCAAAACCGCGCACGGAAGTACGCCGATTCGACTAAGAACGCGTACCGATTCGGTGACAGTCGCCCCGGTGGTGAGAACGTCGTCGACCACGACTACCTCGGCATTCGCCGCGATGACGGCCGGGTCGGCGAGCTGGGTCACCGTCATGATCTTGTCGCGCAGATTGTGGGCACGCTCGCGTGTCGTCAACCCCACCGAGTCGCGCACGCCGCGCCGCATCCGCAGCAGCGGCACGCTCCGGCTATCGATCAGCCACCGCGTGGCCGCGGCCGTCGCGCGCGCCACCGGGTCGCCGCCGCGGCGCCGCGCGGCCGCCGAGCGGGTCGGCGCCGGGACGAGCACCAGCGGGCGATCAGGGGCCCGCAGGCGGTCGAGGGCGAGCGCCAGGGCCAGGCCCAGCGGCGCGGCCAGGTCGCGCCTGCCGTGCTCCTTGGCCGCCAGTACGGCGCGGCGTCCCGCACCGCGATAGGGGCCAAGCGCCCAGCACGGGACGCCGGGATCGGTGCGCGGCCGGACCCGCACCGGGGTCCGGCTCAGCTCGGCCGCGCAGCCGGGGCACCAGGCGGCGCCCACCGTCGCGCAGCCACCGCAGTGGACGGGCAGCACCAGATCGAGCAGGGCTCTCATAGCGGGTGAGTATCACAGCACCCACCGACAACTCAGCCGGGCAGCACCGGGACGACGCGTTCGCCGGTCAGGCCGGGCACCTCGCGCCAGAAGCGGTCGTTGCGGGCCGGGTCGGCGGTCTGCAACTGCAGGACGGCGCGGGAGTCGGCGACGTACTGGGTGGCGGGCGCCGCCGTCACCACCCGCACGGGCGGGGTCAGGTTCTGCGAGGTCACCGCGGAGAACTGGGACCCGTCGATGGAGACGGTGAAGACCGGGTCGACATTGCCCTCGCGCGCCACCATGATCGTGTCGCCGGTGACCCAGCTCAGCGAGACCGCGCGACTGCTCAGCCCGAGCGCGAGCGGCACCGGTGAGGTGAGCGCGTACTTGCCGTCGGGCCTGCGTTCGATCACCGCGACGTAGACCCGGCCGTCGGCGATCAGGGCGGCCCGCACACCGGTCCGCGAGACCGCGACCTCGCTGATCGGCGGACGCGGCGATCCCGAGCCCTCGAACAGGGCCGTGGTGTCGACGTCCTGGACCGTGACGTTGCCGGTGGCACGATCGGTGACCGCCCGGATGACGTGGTCGCCGTCGAGCACCGTCCAGGCGGCGCCGCCGTCGGAGGTCCACGACGGGCGCGCGATGGTGGCGCCCTCGGCGACGGCGAAGGCCTTGGCGCCGTAGTTGCCGATCAGCAGGGTGCGGCCGGGTTCGGGCGCGGGCCTGCCGGTGTCGGCGACGGCGGCGACGAACTGGCCGTCGGCGGAGATGCCGACCGACTGCAGATTGGTCGCCTCGCCGAAGGAACCACTCGGGGTGACGATGCCGTCCGGGGTCACCTGCACCAGCGTGCCGTTGCGCAGGGCGTGCAGGCCGATCCGGTTCTGACCGGGGGCCGACGCGCTGTACTGGTCGAGGTCGGCGACGGACCAGCCGTTGGCGTACCGGTCGTCGAGCGGTTTGCCGTCGGCGAGCAGCACGTACGGGCCGAGGATGTCGGCGCCGGCCAGCGTCATCACCACCTGTGCGGCGAGCAGTTCGCGGTCCTTCGGCCCGAGCTGACCGATCCCGGCGAAATCGATGCGCACCCCGCCGATGCCGATGCCGACCTCGCCCGGCTCGTTGCTGGCCTTGGTGATCGGGCCGCGCACGGTCACCGGCTGCGCGAGCTGATTACGCACGACCGGCGCGATCGCCGACTGCGGGCCGGCGCCGAGCATGCCGATCAGCCGCTCGGTCAGCTGGGCGCGCGGCACCGAGATCCAGCGCGGGTCGGGGACCAGCACGGAACTGCCCGGATCGACGTACTGCAGAACGTAGCGGCGATAGGACTTGTCGAACGCGGTGGAATCCATGACGACGCCGTCGGGCAGCTCGGTGATCCGCCACTCGCCGTCGATCTTGCTCATCTCGATCTTGTTCTCGAGCGTGCCCTCGACCGCCCGGTAGCTGCCGTCGCCGGCCAGCTCGCCGACCTTGCGGGCGCGGATCACGTAGCTGGCCTTGTCGCCGGATCGCGATTCGCGCAGGGTGTCGGGCCGGTCGACGATGGTGATGCCCGCCTCGTCGTTCCATTCGCCCGCGGTGTCGGCGGCCATGTACTGGCGCGCCGCGGCGTGCCGGTTGGCCGGGTCGGCGCTGGCCGCCAGGAAGTCACCGACCAGCAGGTCGGGGTCGCGGCCGGAGGTCGGCGGCGGCGGGCCCTCCGAGGTCGGCGCGCGATTGATCGTGCCGAGGGCCTGCGGCGCCGAGGACTCCGGCAGGCTGGCGCACCCGCTCAGCACCAGCACGCCGGCCAGTACGGCCGCGACCAGCGCGGCGGCCCGCCGTCCCCAGCGCTCACCCCGCACGTTCGTCATGACTGTCGGTCTCCGGTCTCGGTGGACATCGGCTGGTCGTCGGCGCCGGCTAGCCCGTTCGACGCGGGCGGCGCGTCGGTGTCCACGGGTGCTGCCTTCGAGTCTGCCCCTCCGCCGGGCTCGGTGTGCATTCCCTCGGTGGCACCGGTCTCGCCCGGGTCGGCCGGGCTCGCCGCTGAGCCGCTGGGCTCGGTCCGGATCGCGCCGGAGCCCGCCGGATCCTGCTGGATCGCGGGCGACCCCGCGGGTTCGGTCTGGATCGCGCTCGGACCCGTCGGCTCGGTCCGGAGGTCGCCCGGCTCGGTCGACTCACCGTCGCCGGGTTCGGGCTCGACCGGTTCGGGCTCGGCCTCGGGGAGCGCGGGGACCTTGCGCAGCATCGGTTCCAGGGCCAGCGGGCTCGCGCCCAGTTTGCGGCCGCGCACCATCGGCAGCAGCAGCCGGAAGCTGGCGCCGACGCCGGGATCGCCCCACGCCTCCAGCCTGCCTTCGTGCAGATTGGCGTCCTCGACGCTGATCGACAGGCCGAGTCCGGTGCCGCCGGAGCGCCGCACCCGGGACGGGTCCGAGCGCCAGAACCGGTTGAAGACGAGCTTCTCCTCGCCCGGCCGCAGACCGACACCCTGATCGCGCACGACGGTCGCGACCGCGTTGGCCTCGCCGTCACCGCGCATCCGGATCAGCACCGGCTTGCCCTCGCTGTGGTCGATCGCGTTGGCGAGCAGGTTGCGCAGCACGCGCTCGACGCGGCGCGGGTCGACCTCGGCGACGACCGGCTCCTCGGGCAGATCGATGACGACCTCGACCCCGGCCTCCTTGGCCAGGTGCCGCACCGTGGAGATCGCCGCCCGCGCGCACATCCGCATGTCGAGCGATTCCACCTGCAGCTCGGCCACACCGGCGTCGTGCCGGGAGATCTCGAGCAGGTCGTTGAGCAGGCCCTCGAACCGGTCCAGCTCGTTGACCAGCAGCTCGGAACTGCGGGCCAGCGCCGGATCGAGATCGTCACTGGAGCCGTGGATGAGGTCGGCGGCCATGCGCACCGTGGTCAGCGGGGTGCGCAGTTCGTGGCTGACGTCGGAGGTGAACCGGCGTTGCAGATTGCCGAATTCCTCCAGCTGGGTGATCTGGTTGGACAGGCTCTCGGCCATCTCGTTGAACGCCTGCGCGAGGCGGGCCATGTCGTCCTCGCCGCGCACCAGCATGCGTTCCTTGAGCCTGCCGTCGGCGAAGCGACCGGCGATCCGCGCCGCCGACCGGATCGGCAGCACCACCTGCCTGGTCACCAGCGCGGTGATCGCGGCGAGCAGCACCAGCAGCACCACGCCGCCGATGAGCATCGTGCCGCGCATCAGCGACAAGCTCGCTTCCTCGCTGGCCAGCGGGAAGATGAGGTAGATCTCCAGGGTCGCGACCTCGGCGCTCGGGCTGCCGATGATCAGCGCGCGCCCGCGATAGCCGTCCGGGTCGGCGACGGTGGTGAACTGGTAAGAGACCTGATTGCGCTGGACGAAGCGGCGCAGCTCCTGCGGCACCTCCGAGATGGGGCCGGTGGTGAGTTCCTGCGGCGGCGTGCCGCCGACCATCGCCAGCGCCGAGTCGAAACTACCGGCGGCGCCGCTGGACTGGCCGGTGCCGCCACGGCTGGACAGCGCGGCGCGGGCGTCGGCGAGCTGTTGCTGCTGACTGTTCGCGTCGTGCACGCCGGAGAGCTTGCCCTCGATCGTGCTGCGGGCACGATCCATCTCCTCGACGGCGGCGTTGATCTTGGCCTCGAGCAGCCGGTCGGTGATCTGACCGGTGAGCACGACACCGAGGATCGTGATCACGATGAGCGAGAGGGTCAGCGTGGACACGATGACACGCAGCTGCAGCGACCGGCGCCAGAGATGGCCCAGCGCGGTCCCGACAGCCTGGAACCAGGCCATGACCGGGGCCGCCCATCGCCGCAACTGCGTGACGAAGGTGTGCGCACGTCCGTCGTGCGCTGGAGGCGCTGACGCTGTACCGGCAGGTCGACCGTCGGTCACAGCGGCGCCTCACAGGTACCGATCACGGCGGTCCGGCCTTGTAGCCGACTCCGCGGACGGTCAGCACGATCTCCGGGTTCTCCGGATCCTTCTCGACCTTGGCGCGTAGTCGCTGCACGTGCACGTTGACCAGGCGGGTATCGGCGGCGTGCCGGTAGCCCCAGACCTGTTCGAGCAGCACCTCACGGGTGAACACCTGGCGCGGCTTGCGCGCGAGCGCGACCAGCAGGTCGAACTCCAGCGGGGTGAGCGAGATCTGCGCGCCGCCGCGGGTCACCTTGTGCGCGGGCACATCGATGACGATGTCGGCGATCGAGAGCAGCTCGGCGGGCTCGTCCTCGGTACGGCGCAGCCGCGCGCGCACCCGGGCGACGAGTTCCTTCGGCTTGAACGGCTTGACGATGTAATCGTCGGCACCGGACTCCAGACCGAGCACCACGTCGACCGTGTCGGTCTTGGCGGTGAGCATCACGATCGGAACGCCGGAATCGGCCCGGAGCACACGGCATACGTCGATGCCGTTCATCCCGGGCAGCATCAGGTCCAGCAACACCAGGTCGGGGCGGATCTCCCGCACCGCCGACAGGGCCTGCGTGCCGTCGCCGACCACGTGCGGGTCGAACCCTTCCCCGCGCAAGACGATGGTCAGCATCTCAGCGAGTGCCATATCGTCGTCGACGACCAGAATCTTGGGCTTCATAGTCCTATGTTGTCATCTCCCAGGCCAGGATCGGGCTGCCACGCCATTAATGATGTGAACCCGTCGCGTATCCAACCTTATCCGGCAAAGATTTCCGAGCAGAGGGTGAGTAGGGCGGGCCTATCGTCATCGGATCGGTATGTCCACCAGCGACCGAACCAGTCGCGGTCGGCCAGCTCACGATAGACCTCCCCGGTGCGGTGCTGCAGACCGCCGTCGCGCTCGTAGGCGTCCAGGGCGCGGGCGGTGTCGAGTTCACCACGGCGGCGGGCACGTTCGGCCGCGACCTCGGTGGGCAGGTCGATCAGCACGGTGAGGTCGGGCACCGGCAGCGCGAGCCTGCCGAACTCCAGATCGCCCACCCAGGACACGATTTCACCGTCGGCGTCCTGCCCGGCCCTGGCCGCGGAATAGGCGGCGTTGGAGGCCACCCAGCGGTCCAGGACGACGATGTCGTTGGCGTCCAACAGGTTCGACAGCTCCGCATTCGCGTCGGCGCGGTCGAGGGCGAACATGATCGCCATCGCGTTGATCGACCCGGCGAGGTCGCCGTGCCCGCCCCGCAGGGCCTCGGCGGCCAGATCGGCGTGGATCGATCGGCCGTATTGCGGAAAGGCCAGGCGGCCTGCCCGCAGCCCCTTTCCGGACAATTCGTCGATCAGCCCGTCGATCAGCGTCCGTTTACCGGCGCCGTCGAGGCCTTCCACCGCAATCAGCACGCCCATGAGCGGTGAGATTACCCGGCCGGGGGCGGCGAACCGCGCAGGCCCCACCCCGGAATCACCGGCGGCCGCCGCGGTGCGACGACGAGCCGGGCGACCAACCACTGTGTCGTCCGACGCGCCGGGCCGATGGCGACCGGATTACCCGTTTCACCTCCCGACAATGGTCTGAAGTGGTCTCATTCCAGAGTCCTCGGCGGATCGGCTCCGTCCGGGCTACCGGGGCGCACGCCAACCCAGCGCCCGCGCCGGGCCGCTCGATCCAGGAGTCATCATGCTCAACCGAACCGTTCTCCGTGCCGCCGTGGCCGCCGCCGCGCTCGGCATCGCCCTCGCGGGCTCCGGCGTCGCGACCGCCGCGCCGACGGCCGACCCCATCGGCCGCGGCGACCACGCGCGCAGCGGCTCGGCCGCCCTGCTCAGCGGCTCGGCCGAGGCGGGCTCCGCCGCGGCGGGCTCCGCGGCCGAACTCGCCGCCTGCGCCCTCCTGGAAGCTGTCATCCCGCTGCCGGTCTGCCTGCTGCTGGTCTGATCCCCCTGAACACGACGGTGGCCCGCCGACCATCAGGTCGACGGGCCATCGTTCGTTCAGCGGCTCAGTAGCGGTAGTGCTCCGGCTTGTACGGGCCCTCCACGTCCACGCCGATGTACTCGGCCTGGTCCTTGGTGAGCTTGGTCAGCGTGCCGCCGAGTGCCTCGACGTGGATGCGCGCGACCTTCTCGTCCAGGTGCTTGGGCAGCCGGTAGACCTCGTTGTCGTACTCCTCCGGCTTGGTCCACAGCTCGATCTGCGCGATGACCTGGTTGGAGAAGCTGTTCGACATGACGAACGAGGGGTGGCCGGTGGCGTTGCCCAGGTTCAGCAGGCGACCCTCCGACAGCACGATGATCGCCTTGCCCGAGTCGAAGGTCCACAGGTCGACCTGCGGCTTGATCTCGAGGCGGTGGGCGCCCGAGCGCTCCAGCGCGGCCATATCGATCTCGTTGTCGAAGTGACCGATGTTGCCGAGGATGGCCTGGTCCTTCATCGCCTTCATGTGCTCGAGGGTGATGATGTCCTTGTTGCCCGTCGAGGTGATGACGATGTCGGCGTTGCCGATCGCCTGCTCCACGGTGACCACGTCGTAGCCGTCCATCAGCGCCTGCAGCGCGTTGATCGGGTCGATCTCGGTGACCTGCACGCGCGCGCCCTGGCCAGCCAGCGACTCCGCGCAGCCCTTGCCGACGTCGCCGTAGCCGCAGATCAGCACCTTCTTGCCACCGATGAGCACGTCGGTGCCGCGGTTGATGCCGTCGATCAGCGAGTGGCGGGTGCCGTACTTGTTGTCGAACTTCGACTTGGTGACCGAGTCGTTGACGTTGATCGCCGGGAACACCAGCTCACCCGCGGCGGCGAACTGGTACAGCCGCAGCACGCCGGTGGTGGTCTCCTCGGTGACGCCCTTGACCGCGTCGGCGATGACACTCCACTTGGTCTTGTCGGCCTCGAGGCTCTCGCGCAGCAGGTTGAGGAACACCTTGTACTCGGCCGAGTGGTCGGCGTCCTCGGGCGGCACCACGCCGGCCTTCTCGAACTGCGCGCCGCGCAGCACGAGCATGGTCGCGTCGCCACCGTCGTCGAGGATCATGTTGGCGGGCTCGCCCGGCCAGGTGAGCATCTGCTCGGCGGCCCACCAGTACTCCTCCAGCGTCTCGCCCTTCCAGGCGAAGACGGGGGTGCCCTTGGGCTCGTCGACGGTGCCGTTGGGCCCGACGACGATGGCCGCGGCCGCGTGATCCTGGGTGGAGAAGATGTTGCACGAAGCCCAGCGCACCTGCGCGCCCAGAGCGACGAGCGTTTCGATCAGGACGGCGGTCTGCACCGTCATGTGCAGCGATCCGGAGATGCGCGCGCCCTTCAGCGGCTGCACATCGTGGTATTCGCGGCGCAGAGCCATCAGGCCGGGCATCTCGTGCTCGGCGAGGCGGATCTCCTTGCGGCCGAATTCGGCCAGCGAGAGATCTGCCACCTTGTAATCGATGCCGTTGCGAACGTCAGCGGTCAGCTCGGTGCGCGCGGGAAGTTCTGAGGTCGTCATCAGCCTCTCCTGGTAGTCAGTACCGAGGCAAGGCTACCGCGTGCGCGCCCGCCCGTTTCCCGGTCCTCGGCGGGCGGCGGTCAGGCCGCGGCGCGGTATCGGGCCAGCAAACGCCGCTCCTTGGGCGGCGCGACATTGGCCAGCGACAGATCGCCGCCGTAATGGGCGGCCACCTTGGGGTCCATCACCGCGCGCCACAGCGGCGGCACCGCCGCCAGCAGCAGCATCGTGGCGTAGCCGGCGGGCAGCTGCGGCGATTCCTCGGTGGAACGCAGGGTCTGATAGCGGCGGCCTGGGTTGGCGTGATGGTCGCTGTGGCGCTGCAGATGGAACAGGAAGATGTTGGTGACCAGGCGGTCGCTGTTCCAGCTGTCGCGCGGGGAGCAGCGTTCCCAGCGGCCGTTGGGCTTGCGGGCGCGCAGCAGTCCGTAGTGCTCGACGTAGTTCACGGCCTCCAGCAGTCCGAAGCCGATGACGGCCTGCAGGACCAGCCAGGGCGCGATCGCGGGCCCGAACGCCAGCAGCAGCGAACCGAACAGCACCGCGCTCATCGACCACGCCTGCAGGATGTTGTTCTTGGTGCTCCACCAGCCCCGGCCCTGCCTGGCCAGCCGGGCCCGCTCGAGCTGGATCGCGGAGCGGAAGCCGCCGATCACGCTGCGCGGCAAGAACTCCCACAGCGACTCCCCCAGCCGGGCGCTGGCCGGGTCCTCGGGGGTCGCGACCCGGGCGTGATGACCGCGATTGTGCTCGACGAAGAAGTGCCCGTACCCGGACTGGGCGAGCGCGATCTTCGACAGCAATCTTTCGGCACTCTCGACCCGGTGCCCCAATTCGTGGGCGGCGTTGATGCCGATCCCGCTGACGAAGCCGACCGTGGCGGCCAGCCCGAGCTTGTCGACGACGTCCAGATCGTCGCCCGCCCACATCGCGCAGGCGATCACCAGACCGATCAGCTGCACGGGCAGGAACAGGTAGGTGCACCACCGGTAGTACCGGTCCGAAGAGAGCGCTTCGTAGTCCTCGTCGCGCGGATTGTTGCCGTCCTCGCCGACGATCCAGTCCAGCACCGGAATGGCGATGAGCACGATCACCGGCCCGATCCACCAGAGCACTTCGGCCTTCGTGTGGTATACGAGCTGGGAGGGCAACAGTGCCGACGCGGGAGCGATCAGCCCCAAGGCCCATAGATACCGTTTGGGATCACGAAATCCCCCCGGTTTGCCAACCGTTTGCACGCACGCTCCGCTGTAAAAAAACTAATCGCCGACCGATGTGAATACTGACAGACCGTAGGCGCGTTACACAGAGTCACGCCGCCAAACGTGGTGACGGTTACACGGTGGCGAATCAGAGCCGATCAGACACCGGAGTGATCGCCGTCACCGAGCGGTGCCCGGATGCCGCGTACCTGCACGATCGCTTCGACGTACGGACTCAGCAGCGCGCTCATCTCGGCGGGCGCGTCCCGCTCCGGCACCGGCGGGTTCGGGATGTAGCTCAGCGCGATCCGCACCAGGGCGTGCGCGAGCACATCGGCCTCGGCGTCGGTGGCGTCGACCCAGCTGCGCTGGAACACCACGCCCAACCGCGCGGTGGCGTGCTCGAGCAGAGGGCCAGCGTCGAGGGTGATCAGCCGCAGCAGGTCCGGCTTCATCTCCCCGGCCAGCAGCGAGCGCACCAGCGGGTCGGCCGCGGCCGAGAGGAAGAACCCGGTCATGCCGACCCGGATGGCGGCGCGGGCGTCGCCGACATTGTCGTCGAGCGCCTCGCGCACATGGTCGACGAGTTCGTCTGCCAGCCGCAGCGCGTAGGCCTGCGACAGACCAGCACGCGATCCGAACTCGTTGTAGAGCGTCTGCCTGCTGACGCCGGCGCGCGCCGCGACGTCACCGAGCGTGATCTTGGACCAATCACGCTCGGTGAGCAGTTCGCGCATCCCGTCCAGGACGGAGCTGCGCAGCAATTCCCGCGCGGCCTCCTGATACGGGATGCGCGATCCGGTGCGCGGCGTGCCCGCGACGCTCACGAACGTTCGATCTCGACCATGAAGAAGTCGGACTTGGCCGCGCCGCAGTCGGGGCAGGTCCAGTTGTCCGGGATGTCCTCCCACTTGGTGCCGGGGGCGATGTTGTCATCGGGCCAGCCCTGCGCCTCGTCGTATTCGAACCCGCACTGCACACACTGGTAGAGCTTGTACTCGGTCACCGCGATACTCCTACCGCCTCGAAGTCGATCTTCTCCCGCACCCCGCAGTCCGGACAGCACCAGTCGTCGGGAACCGACGCCCAAGGCGTGCCGGCCGGAAATCCCTCTCGCGGGGCTCCTTTCGTTTCGTCGTAGACATAATCACAGACCGGGCAGCGGTACGCACTCATGCCGGATTCTCCTGTCCGTACCGGGCGAGCACCCGCCCGCGATGCTTCGGTTCGATATTGGCGCGGGTGACGTCGCCCGCGTAGTGCGCGAGCACGCGCTTGTCCATCACCCTGCGCCAGATGGGCGGGAAGTAGGCGATCAGGATCATGCTCGCGTAGCCGCTGGGCAGGTTGGGCGCACCGTCCCAGCTGCGCAGCGTCTGATAGCGGCGGGTGGGGTACGCGTGGTGGTCGCTGTGCCGCTGCAGGTGGTACAGGAAGATGTTGGTGACGATGTGGTCGCTGTTCCAGCTGTGCTCGGGCGCGGGCCGCTCGTAGCGTCCGGTCGCCGTCTTCTGCCGGACCAGGCCGTAGTGCTCGAGGTAGTTCACCGACTCGAGCAGACTGAAACCGACGACGGCCTGCAGGATCAGATACGGCAGCACCTCGATGCCGAAGACCGCGATCAGGCCCAGCCACAGCACCACCGACATCGCCCAGGCGTTGAGCACGTCGTTGCGCAGTGTCCACGGGCTCTTGCCCAGCCGGTGCAGGCGCTCCTTCTCCAGATGCCAGGCCGAGCGGAAGCTGCCCCACACCGTGCGCGGCCAGAACGACCAGAACGTCTCGCCGATGCGGGCGCTGGCCGGATCCTCGGGGGTGGCGACGCGGACGTGGTGCCCGCGGTTGTGCTCGATGTAGAAGTGCCCGTAGAACGACTGCGCCAGCGCGATGCGCGCGAGCCAGCGCTCCAGATCGACCTTCTTGTGGCCGAGTTCGTGCGCGGTGTTGATGCCGATTCCGCCGATCATGCCGACGCTGATCGCGATGCCGATCTTGTCCACCACGTTGGCCCCGCCGGGGAAGCCGAGCCAGTGCAGGTTCGGCGCGGTGATGATGTAGCAGGCGAAGATCAGCGAGGCGTACTGGAACGGCAGGTACAGGTAGGTCAGGTAGCGGTAGTACTTGTCGTTCTCCAGGTACTCCATCACCTCGTCCGGCGGATTGTCGCCGTCGGGCCCGAAGAACAGGTCCGCGATCGGGATCACGACGTAGACCAGCACCGGCCCGAGCCAGAACGGCACTTCGGCCAGGCGGTGCCAGCCGAGCTGGTTGAGTCCCCAGATCAGGGGGATCGCGATCGTGAACAATCCGGTCGGGGCGAACAGGCCCCACAACCAGAGATAGCGCTTGGAATCGCGCCACTGCGGGGGCGCCACCCGCTGTTCGGACGCGTTGGCATCTGTCGACATCGTCGTCTCCATCCTGCGACACACCTCACACCTGTGATGTGCGTAACTCTCTGTCACAGACGATAGGTCCCGATTTGTCCGGCGTCTAGACAAATTCGCAGATTTGTAAAGCTGCAACAGTCGGATAACGGAACAGCGACCGTGCCCACCTGGGCACGATCGCTGTCATCGCAGGTCGGAGACCTATTCAGGGTCCTATACGCCCACCAGCAGGACATCGGCGCCGGCCGGTAGCCCGGCCACCGGCCACCACCGCAGATCCGTCGACTCGGCGCTGCGAACGGGCACCGCGCCCGGCGGCGCGACGATCTCGAACAGCAGGTCCAGATGCCGCGTCGGCACCCCGAGCGAGCAGGTGATCGGGTGCGCCTGCGCGCCGTACAGACCCGGCGTCAGACGCAGGTCCGCGATGCCCGACTCCTCCACCGCCTCGCGCAGCGCGGCGTCGGCGACCGTCTCGTCCCCTGGCTCGCAGTGCCCGCCGAGCTGGATCCAGCGGCCCACCCGCGGATGCAGGGTCAGCAGGATCTCGCTGCGGTCGTGCGAGAGCACGATCGCCGAGGCGGTGATGTGCCCCGGCGCGTGCTCGCGCAGGCACCCGCGCGGCGCCGAACCGAGAAACGCCAGCATCGCCTCCCGCAGCGACCGGTCCTGGCCGGACTCCGGCTGCCAGTCGGTGAGCAGCTCGGTGGCCGAGGCGTGCAGCGACTCCGCGCTCACAGTTCGACCAGGCCGGCGCCCGGCGAGCCGACCGTGCGCGGCGCGGGTTCGTCGAGCGGCACACCGATCGCGATGGCGCCCAACGGCATCCAGTCCTCGTCCAGGCCCAGGGTCTCGCGGACGAGCTCGGGGGCGAAGATCGTCGACCCGATCCAGCAGCTGCCGAGGCCGTCGGCGGCCAGCGCCACCAGCAGGCCCTGCACCGCGGCGCCGACCGCGACCGTGAACATGGTCTGCTCGGCAGCCTGGCGACGGGCGTCGGGATAGTCGTGCGCGCCGTCGGGCACGCAGAACGGGATGATCACCTCGGGGGCGTCGAACAGGATGCGCCCGCGCGCGACCCGGCGCTCCACCCGCTCGGGGTCGAGCCCGTCGGCGGCCAGATCGGCCCGCCACTGCTCGGCCATCGCCTCGAGCAGCTGGGCGCGCAGCTTCGGCTTGCGCAGCCAGACGAAGCGCACCGGGCGGGTGTGATGCGGTGCGGGCGCCGTCAGCCCGACCGCGACGGCGGCCCTGATCCGTTCCGGGTCGACCGGCTCGTCGGCGAAGGCACGGATCGAACGCCGCAGCGGCACAGCCTCTTTGCGGCCCATCTCGATCGCCTCGGCGGTGCCGAGCCAGAACAGGTCGTCGATGCCGCCGCGCAGCAGCGCCGCCGCGCTCGAGCCGTCGTCGTCGGTCGCCAGGCCGCGCACCACCGCGACCGGGACGCCGCCGAGCTTGCCCTTGACCAGGTCGGCGGCGGCGGCGAGTTCGTCGGCGACGGCCACCTGGGTGACGTGCAGTTCGTTGCCCTGGCCGTCGACCGCGCCCGCGTAGTCGTGCAGCACGCGCAGCCCGGCCGCGCCGATCGCGGCGTCGATCTGGCCGTTGCGCCAGGCCCGGCCCATGGTGTCGGTGATGACCACGGCCACGTTCACCCCGAGCCGCTGGGCCAGCGCGGCCCGCAGCGACTTGGCGCTGGCGTCGGGATCGGTCGGCAGCAGCACCAGTTCGCCCTCGGCCACGTTCGAACCGTCGACGCCGGACGCGGCCTGCACGATGCCGAGCCGGTTCTCGGTGATGAGGGTGCGGCCCTTGCGGGCGAGCACCCGCACCGCCTCGTCGTCGACCAGCTTGCGGCGGGCGGTGTCGCGCTCCTCCGGATCGGTCGGCGCGGCGACGATGCGGCCCTCGGCCTTGGAGACGATCTTGCTGGTGACCACGACGACGTCGCCGTCGGCCAGCCACGGCGCCTGTGCGGCAAGGTGTTCGGCGACGTCGTCGCCGGGCCGGAACTCCGGCAGGCCGGTCACCGGCAGGATGCGCAGCTCGTCGGCCGCGTGGTCGGGCAGTACGCTCACGGCTTCACTCCCGCCAATTCCAGTGCGGCACGGGCCATCTCGGCCGTGGCCTCGGGGTCGGTCATCAGCAGCGGCACGCTGCGCACCTCGACGCCGGGCACGTCGGCGGTGTCGGTGGAGTGCACCAGCCAGCCGTCGAGGATGCCGGTGGCCGAGCGGGCGCCGTAGTGCCGCCCGATCGCCTCGGCGGTGGATTCCACGCCGATCACCGACAGGCACTCATCGGCCATGCCGCGCAACGGCTTTCCGTCGATCACCGGCGACAGGCCGATGACCTTCGCCTCGGTGGTGCGCAGCGCGCCCCTGATCCCGGGCACGGCGAGGATCGCGCCGATGCTCACGACGGGGTTCGACGGGGCCAGCAACACCGCGTCGGCGGACGCTATGATTTCGGTCACATCAGGGGCCGGAGCGGCCTGTTCGGCGCCGATCGAGGCGAATCCGTGCGTCGGGAGCGCCGCGCGGTAGCGCACCCACCATTCCTGGAAGTGGATCGCGCGACGTTCGCCGGCGTTGTCGGGATCGCTGACGACGACGTGGGTTTCACAGCGATCGTCGGTAGCCGGAATCAGGCGCACGCCCGGCTGCCACCGATTGCACAGCGCCTCGGTGACCGCGGACAGCGGATATCCGGCGCGCAGCATCTCGGTGCGGATGAGATGGGTGGCGATATCGCGATCGCCGAGGCCGAACCAATCGGGCTGGGCGTTGTACTTCGCCAGCTCCTCTTTCGCGTGCCAGGTCTCGTTCGCGTGGCCCCACCCGCGCTCGGGGTCGATGCCGCCACCGAGGGTGTACATGCAGGTGTCGAGGTCGGGACAGATGCGAAGCCCGTGCATCCAGACGTCGTCGCCGACGTTGACGATGGCGGAGATGTCGGCGTCGGGCAGCAGCTGCCTGACGCCTTGCAGGAACCGTGCACCGCCGACGCCGCCGACCAGAACGGCGATCTTGGGCTCGCGCACCGCGTGTTGTGCAGTCACAGGGTCACAGCCTAAGCGGTGGGGGTTGCCGATTGATTTCGCGGCGAATTCCGGCAAAGTTGCTGGTCATTTGCCACAGCACATAACAAGATCAAAACGAAAGGCGGGTGCGGAGTGTAACGGAAGGGTGACGGCGGGTTGACCACCGGCGAGTGCGGCGTGTCTAATCACAGACATGTCATTCCGGTCACCGCGATAGGGCATAGCGCGGGGGCGTTTGCGAGAGGGTGTTGGCTCGCCGGAAGACAGGTTCGGGGAAGCCCGCGAGACTACATCGCGGTGTTCGGCCGTCGGGGTCCGCGTTGGCCCGGCGGAAAGAATCTTTCTGCGCTAACACATAGTGAGGAGGCGGAACGATGACCGAAGACATGGTCTCGCCGACCGATTCCACAGCAGGCGCAGCTCACGCTGTCTGCGCCGACACGAGCTGGCCGGAACCGGACGTGGTAAGCGAAGTCGCGGCCCCCCGGCTGAGTCTGGTCGTGACGGGCTTCGACGAGATGTTCGAGTCCATCGAAGAGCAGTGGCAGGAGCGCGCTCTGTGCGCTCAGACAGACCCCGAGGCGTTCTTCCCCGAGAAGGGCGGCTCGACCCGTGAGGCCAAGCGCATCTGCCTGGGCTGCGAGGTGCGCGATCAGTGCCTGGAATACGCACTGGCGCACGACGAACGTTTCGGTATCTGGGGCGGTCTCTCGGAACGAGAGCGTCGCAGGCTGAAGCGCGGAATCGGCTGAGAGAATGTTCGAAAGTAGACTCTGAGGCTCCAGCCCGGAGCACGCAGGCGCAGTACGTCGGTGCTTCGGGCGCACGCCCAGTAGTCGCGCCGTCCCCAGGCTCGACGGGCACGACCAGGTGCACGCGAGAAAGGTGGACGACTCCCATGGCACGTTCCCGGCGTCATACCCCGGCGCCCACCGCCCGCTCGGTGACCCGCCGCGGCCGTGGTGTCCGTGGACCCATGCTCCCGCCCACCGTTCCCGCGTGGCGCACGAGGGGGCAGAAATTCGACCGGCTGGTGCTCGAGGCCTTCGCCCCGCTGGACACCCGCTGGCACGATCGCCTCACCAAACTCGACATCGCCGTCGACGATGTACCGAAAATCCGTCCGCTGCACCCTGATTCGGTCACCTGGCCGGACGAGGTGGTGGCCGACGGGCCGGTGCCGCTGTCGCGGTTGATCCCCGCGGGCGTCGACCGGCACGGCGCGGCCACCCGCGCCAGGGTGGTGCTGTTCCGCAAGCCGCTGGAACTGCGCGCCGCCGATCCGGACGATCTCGTGGAGCTGCTGCGCGAGGTCCTCGTCCAGCAGATCGCCACCTATCTCGGCGTCGACCCGGACCTGATCGATCCCGAGCCCGAATAACGACCCGCCGATAACGGGACGTATCACCGCGTGTCCGTATCCACTTTTGCGGGCCGGAGGGCTAATCTCGACGTCGTGATCCCCATGCGTCGTTGCTGCCGACCCGGCTGCAAGAACCCGGCTGTAGCGACGCTGACGTATGTGTACTCCGACTCGACCGCCGTCGTCGGACCACTGGCCACCGTCGCCGAACCGCACTCCTGGGATCTGTGCGAGACCCACGCCTGCCGCATCACCGCCCCCAAGGGCTGGGAACTGGTGCGCCACGAAGGCGGATTCTCCTCGAGCACACCCGACGACGACGATCTGACCGCCCTGGCCGAGGCCGTGCGCGAAGCGGGCCTGCGCCGCCGCCCCGCCGACGCCGATCAGCCCGGCTACCGCGACAGCTCGACCCCGCCGCCGCGCACCACGCGGACCGGCCGCCGCGGCCATCTGCGCGTCCTCCCCGACCCGTAGGCCGTCCGCTCCTCGCGAAACCGGACCGGAAATCCGCTGGTCACCGTCCCCGCGCCCAGGTACATGCGGAACCGCCGGGCGCGCACCACTAGGGTGAGAACCATGACGACTGTCGCGCGCTCTGGCGAACTCGTGAACGCCGTGATCAAGGCTTATGACGTCCGCGGGGTAGTGGGCGAACAGATCGATGCAGGATTCGTCGGAGATGTCGGCGCCTCCTTCGCCCGGCTGATGCGCGCCGAAGGCGCGACCCGGGTCGTGATCGGCCACGACATGCGCGAGTCCTCCCCCGAACTGTCGGCGGCCTTCGCCGCGGGCGTGCGGGCCCAGGGCCTGGATGTGGTGCACATCGGCCTGGCCTCGACCGACCAGCTCTACTTCGCCTCGGGCAAGCTCGGCTGCCCCGGCGCCATGTTCACCGCCAGCCACAATCCGGCCCGCTACAACGGCATCAAGCTGTGCCGCGCGAACGCGCTGCCGGTCGGCCAGGACACCGGGCTGGCCACCATCTCGGCCGAGATCGTCGCCGGCGTGCCCGCCTTCGACGGCACGCCCGGCACCGAGACGAGCACCGACCTGCTGGCCGACTACGCGAGCTTCCTGCGCGAGCTGGTCGACCTCGACGACATCCGCCCGCTGACCATCGCGGTCGACGCGGGCAACGGCATGGGCGGCCACACCGTGCCCGCCGTCCTCGGCACGCTCGGCCCGGTCACCATCGTGCCGCTGTACTTCGAACTCGACGGCTCGTTCCCCAACCACGAGGCCAACCCGCTCGACCCGAAGAACCTGGTCGACCTGCAGGAGCTGGTGCGCCGCAGCGGCGCCGACATCGGCCTGGCCTTCGACGGCGACGCCGACCGCTGCTTCGTCGTCGACGAGCGCGGCGAGCCGGTCTCCCCGTCCGCGATCACCGCGCTGGTGGCCCAGCGTGAGCTCGCCAAGGAGCCGGGCGCGACGATCATCCACAACCTGATCACCTCGCGCGCGGTGCCCGAGCTGGTGGAGGAGCTGGGCGGCAAGCCGGTGCGCACCCGGGTGGGTCACTCGTTCATCAAGCAGGAGATGGCGTCGGAGGGCGCGGTCTTCGGCGGCGAGCACTCCGCGCACTACTACTTCCGCGATTTCTGGGGTGCCGATTCGGGCATGCTGGCCGCGCTGCACGTGCTGGCCGCCCTCGGTGAGGGTCCGCGTCCGGTCTCGGAGCTGATGGCCGCCTACGACGTCTACGCGGCCTCCGGCGAGATCAACTCGACCGTGGCCGACGCGGCCGAGCGCACCGCCGCGGTGCTCGCCGCGTTCGCCGACCGGACCGTCTCGGTGGACCGCCTCGACGGCGTCACCGTCGACCTCGGCGACCACGCCTGGTTCAATCTGCGCGCCTCGAATACCGAACCGCTGCTTCGACTCAACGTCGAAGCCGGATCGCAGGCCGAAGTAAACGCACTCGTGACCGAGATTCTGAGCATCGTCCGCGCCTGACTGGGAAAATGAAACCAGTACCGGTGCCGACTGGAATAGTGGAATCACAGACCTGGTATTCGCCGACGGCTCGCCGGCAGACGACACAGCGCGATGAGGGGAGGTGGGATCGGCGATGATCGCTGGCACACCCGTATTCGACCTCGACGATGCCGCGTCGCTGGAGGCGGCCGATACCGGCGGCGCCTTGCGTTCGGCGGCTTCGGGCGGCGCGCAGGTCCGCGCCACGGCCGCGGCGGTGGCCGAGACCTCGCTCACCGAACGCCTCGCCGAGCTGCGTCCGCGCAGCCTGGTCCTCGTCTCCGGTTCGGGCCGGGCGGCCCGTGCCGCCGGCCTGCTGGTCGCCACCCTCGGTGACCGGGCCGGGCTGCCGATCGTGCCCGTCACCGCGCTGCCGCCGTGGGTCGGTCCGCTCGACGTGGTGCTGGTGGCCGGCGACGACGCGGGCGACCCGCGCCTGATCGATGCCGTCGACCGCGCGCTGCGCCGCAGTGCCGAGGTCATCGTCGCCGCGCCCAACGAGGGTCCGCTGCGCGCGGTGGCCGCCGGTCGCGCGACCGTGCTCGAACCGCGCGTGCCCGTCCTCGACCACAACCGGCTGCTGCGGTTCCTCGCCGTCGGCATCGCGGTGCTGCGCGGGGTCGACGCCCAGCGCAGCGTGCCGGCCACCCCCGACCTGACCGAACTGGCCGACATGCTCGACGCCGAGGCGCTGCGCGACGGCCCGCACAACGAGGTCTTCCACAATCCGGCCAAGACGCTGGCCGCGCGGATGCACGGGGTCGGCGTCGTCCTCGCGGGCGATTCCCCCGCCGCGGTCGAGCTGGCCGGACACGGTGCCGAGGTGCTGCTGCAGTCGGCGGGCAGGCTGGCCGCGGCCGCCGATCTGGCCGACACGGTCGCCGCCGTCGGGCGGCTGGCCGAGGCGGCCGGTGGCGCCGCACCGGGTTTCGATCCGCTCTTCCACGACGAGGAACTCGACGGTCCGGCCCCGGTCGACCGGGTGCGGGTGCTCGCGCTGAGCGTGCATCCCGATCAGGCCGCCGCGCGGCGCAAGCTGGCGGTGTTCGACGGTGTCGGCGGCGGGCTCGTCGACGCCGATCTGGTGCACGCCGACGTCGACGTGCTGCAGACCCAGCTGGCCGAGCCGGGGTCCGCCCCGACCACGGACAGCGCCGCTGCCACCTCCGCCGCAGGGGGCGGACACGGCAGCGAGATCGAGCAGCTGGCGGTGCTGGCCTTGCGCCTGGACATGGCCGCTGCCTATCTCCGGCTGACGGGGGCGCGCGGCCCGGCCGCGCCCGGCCCGGACCCATACCACGACGGGGGACGCTACTAGTGCAGGAACTCGTTGGTGCGCTGCGTTCCTACGCCTGGGGATCGCGCACCGCGCTCGCTCAGCTGTGCGGTCGGCCGGTGCCGTCGGCGCATCCGGAAGCCGAACTGTGGTTCGGCGCCCATCCCGCCGACCCGGCCCACGTGAAGGTCGCCGACGGCACCCGCTCGCTACTCGAGGTCGTCGCCGCCGATCCGGCGCGGGAACTCGGCGCCGTCGCCGACACCTTCGGCACCCGGCTGCCGTTCCTGCTGAAGATCCTCGCCGCCGAGGAACCGCTGTCGCTGCAGGCCCACCCCAGCTCGGCGCAGGCGCGAGCCGGCTTCGAACGGGAGAACCGCACCGGGGTGCCGCTGGACTCGCCCATGCGCAACTACCGCGACGACAGCCACAAGCCCGAACTCGTGGTGGCGCTGGGCCGGTTCGAGGCGCTGGCCGGATTCCGCGACCCGCACCGCACCGTCGACCTGCTGCGCGCCCTGGACGTGCCCGGCCTCAACATCTACGGCGAACTGCTTGCCGCCCAGCCCGATTCGGCCGGGCTGCGCACACTGTTCACCACCTGGATCACGCTGCCCGCGGCGGCGCTGTCGGCGCTGCTGCCCGCGGTGCTCGAGGGCTGCGTGCGCTACCTGTCCGGCAAGGGCGATCGCGCCTTCACCGCCGAGGTGCGCACCGCGCTGGAGCTGGCCGAGGCCTACCCCGGCGACGCGGGCGTGCTGGCCGCGCTGCTGCTGAACCGGCTGACGCTCGAGCCGGGCCAGGCCCTCTACCTCGACGCGGGCAACCTGCACGCCTACCTGCGTGGCGTCGGCGTGGAGATCATGGCCAACTCCGACAACGTGTTGCGCGGCGGTCTCACCCCCAAGCACGTCGACGTGCCGGAACTGCTGCGGGTGCTCGACTTCGAGCCGATCGACCTGCCGGTGATCGAACCGGAGCTCGGTGCCGACGGTGGCGTCCGGTATCGCACGCCCGCACCGGAGTTCGCGCTGTGCCGGTTCGATCTGTCCGCCGACGCCGAGCCGGTGGCGCTGGCCGATGCCGGGCCCGGCATCGTGCTGTGCACCGAGGGCACCGTCGAGCTGTCCCAGAACGGGCGTGCGCTCACCATCGCGTGCGGCAGCGCGGCGTGGATCTCCGCGGCCGACACCGAGATCAAGGCCCGCGCGATCGGCGGGGCCGCGCAGCTGTTCAGCGCCTGCGTCGGCGCCGGGAACTGACACCGAAGCGCACTTTTCACGCCCCTCCCCTTAGGCTGTTGCGGGCACAAGCGTGTACAGCGGAGAGAAGGGCGGGCCGGGTATGTCGGCTGGTGGTGGCAAGAAGGCGATCATCGCCGCGTTGACGGCCAACGCGGGAATCGCGGTGTCGAAGTTCGTCGGCGCGGCGATCACCGGATCGGCGTCGATGATGGCGGAGGCGGTGCACTCGGTCGCCGACACGGCCAACCAGGGTCTGCTGCTGTTCGGTCAGCGCGCGGCGGCCAAGGACGCCGACGAGCTGCATCAGTTCGGGTACGGGCGCAATCGCTACTTCTACTCCTTCGTCGTCGCCCTGGTGCTGTTCACCCTCGGCTCGGTGTACGCGATCTACGAGGGCATCCACAAGATCCAGCATCCCGAGGAGCTGAGTCAGCCGATCGTCGCGATCGTCATCCTCGGCATCGCGATCGGCTTGGAGACCTTCAGTTTCATCACCGCGGTCCGCGAGTCCAGGCCGCTCAAGGGCGACGCCAGCTGGTGGCGGTTCATCCGCAACTCGCGCAGCCCCGAGCTGCCGGTGGTGCTGCTCGAGGACACCGGCGCGCTCATCGGTCTGGTGATCGCGTTCGGCGCCGTCGGCCTGACCATGGTCACCGATGATCCGATCTTCGACGGCATCGGCACCCTGGCCATCGGTGTGCTGCTCGGCGTCATCGCGGTCGTGCTGATCGTGGAGATGAAGAGCCTGCTGATCGGCGAGGGCGCGACCCCGGAGCAGGACGACGCCATCCGCGCCAATCTGGTCGACGGCGCGAAGATCACCTCGGTGATCCACCTCAAGACCGAGTACCTGGGCCCGGAGGAGATGCTGGTCGCCGCCAAGGTCGCGATCGCGCCGGACCTCGACATCGCCGACATCGCCGAGGCCATCGACTCCGCCGAGGTGCGGGTGCGCGCCGCGGTGCCCACCGCGCGGCTGATCTACCTGGAGCCCGATCTGTACCGGACCCAGTCCGTCTGATCCGTCCGGCGCACCGAATCGCCGTCGTCCCGCCCGGGACGGCGGCGATTCGCTTCGGTCGACACGTCCTCGCGCCGGGGTGGTCCGGCGCGGTCGAGCGGGTACGGTTCGGTGCCATGGCCGGTGCGGGTGGAGAGAGCAAGATCGCGATCGTCGCCGCGCTGGCGGCGAACGCGGGCATCATGACCGCGAAGTTCATCGGCGCGTTCATCACCGGCTCGTCGTCGATGCTCGCCGAGTCCGTGCACTCGGTGGCCGACACCGCCAACGAGGCGCTGCTGCTGGTCGGGCAGCATCGGGCGGGCCGGGACCCGGACACGCTGCACCCGTTCGGGTATTCGCGCAACCGGTACTTCTATTCGTTCGTCGTCGCGCTGGTGCTGTTCACCATGGGCTCGCTGTTCGCGGTGAACGAGGCGATCCACAAGATCATGTCGCCGCACGGGATCGAGTCGCCGTCGGTCGCGATCGTGATCCTGCTGGTGTCGATGGTGCTCGAGGGCTTCAGCTTCCGCACCGCGCGCAAGCAGTCCGCGCCGTTGAAGGGCGAGCGCGGCTGGTGGCATTTCATCCGCACCACCCGCAATCCCGAGCTGCCGGTGGTGCTGCTCGAGGACCTGGGCGCGCTGATCGGTCTGGTATTCGCGCTGGCCGGGGTGAGCCTGACGATGCTCACCGGCAACGGGGTGTGGGACGGCATCGGCACCCTGTTGATCGGCCTGCTGCTCGGCGTGAACGCGATCGTACTGATCGTCGAGACGAAGAGCCTGCTCATCGGCGAGGGCGCCACGGCCAAGGAGGACACCGCGATTCGCGGCGCCCTGCTCGCCGACCCCCGCATCGTGCGGGTCGTCCGGATCCAGACCCAGTACCTCGGTCCGGAGGATCTGCTGGTGAACGCCAAGATCGCGATGCGCCCCGGGCTCGACATCAGCGAGGTGGGCGCGGCCATCGACGACGCCGACCACCGCATCCGGGTGGCAGCGCCACACGTCTGCACCGTCTACCTGGAACCCGACGTCTTCCGGCCCGAATCGGTCCGCGCGACACCCTGATTCAGTGGTAGGCGGGGGCCGCGCCGCGCAGGAGGTCGAGGGGGTCGGTGACGATGCCGAAGCGGGTGCGTAGCAGCTGGCGGGCGGCGTGCAGGCCGGGCATGCCGTGTACGCCGGGGCCGGGTGGGGTCGACGACGAGCACAGGTAGGTGCCGGGGATCGGGGTGGAGTAGGGGTTCCAGCGGGCCAGTGGGCGGAAGGCGGTCTGGCGCAGGGTCATCGCGCCCGCGGAGATGTCGCCGCCGACATAGTTGGCGTTGTGCGCGGGCATGAAGGCCGCCGGGGTCACGTGTTTCGCCAGGATCAGCTCGCGGAAGCCGGGGGCGAACCGCTCGACCTGGGCGATCACGGTCTCGCTGATGTCGCGGTCGGAGCCGTTGGGGACGTGCGCGTAGGTGTAGAAGGTGTGCTTGCCCTCGGGAGCCCGGGTCGGGTCGACGACGCCGGGCTGGATCGCCAGCACATACGGTCGCTCCGCGAATTCGCCCGCGGCGACGCGGCGTTCGGCGCGCATCGCCTCGGCGCGGGTACCGACCAGGTGCAGGGTGCCCGCCAGCTCGCAGCCGGGCGCGGTCCACGGCACCGGACCCGACAGCGCGAAGTCGACCTTGCAGGCGGCCCCGCCGTAGCGGAACCGGCCGAGGCGCTCGCGATACCGCGAGGGCAGGCGATCCCCGGCGATGCGCAGGAGTTCGGCGGGCGAGGTGTCGAACAGCACGGCGCGCGCCCGCGCCAGTTCGGTGAAGTCGTCGACCCGGTGTCCGGTGACGATCTCGCCGCCGAGCCGTTCCAGCTCGGCGATCAGCGCGTTCGGGATCGCCTGGCTGCCGCCGCGCGGAATCACCCAGCCGCCCGCGTGGGCCAGGGTGCCGAGCAGCAGGGCGGCGCCGACCGCGGGCAGCGCGCGCGGCGGGGTGATCGCGTGGGCGGCCACGCCGGTCAGCAGCGCGGGCGCGACCTCGTCGTGGAAGCGGTTGTTCCACAGGGGCGATCCCTGTTCGAGCAGGCGCAGGCCGAAGCGGACGGCGGTGGGAATCCGGGTCGGCGGATGCCGCAGATCCGACATGGCCAGGTCGACCACGTCGGGCCAGTGCTCGACCAGCGGACCGAACAGCGCACGCCAGGCCGGGCCGTCGCGCCCCAGGTCGGCGATCGTGGATTCGAGGTTGCGCCACGCCAACCCGGCGCTGCCGCCGTCGAGCGGGTGCGCGTAGGAGATGGTGGGGGTCAGCAGGTCGACGCCGTGCGCCGGGAGGTCGAAGGCGCGAAAGAAGGGCGAGGCCAACGCCATCGGATGGGCGCCGGCGCAGATGTCGTGGTGGAAGCCCGGCAGGGTGAGCTCGGCGGTCCGTGACCCGCCGCCCGGCTGTTCCTGAGCCTCGAGCACCCGCACCGAGAGCCCGGCGCGCGCCGCGATCACCGCCGCGGCCAAGCCGTTGGGCCCCGACCCGACTACTACGACCTCAGCCATCCGCTGTCCCTTCGCCCTCGGCCGCCGCGGGCGACCTGCGCCGTCGACTCCAACCTACGCGGCGCGCGGACCGCCGCCGACGAGTCGTCGGTCACCTCAGGCGAAGGCGGCCCAGCTCTCGACCAGCAGGGCGATCCGCCGCTCGCGCAGCTCCGGGCGCAGCCTGCCGCTGCGTTCCAGCGTGGCGATGCCGTGCATGGAAGCCCAGGCCACCTCGGTGCGCGCGCCGAGTTCGTCGCCCTCGGCGCCCGAGCTGAACATCGCCTCGAGGCCGGCGAAGGCGTCGCGCAGCGGCTGCGGGGCGTCCAGGCCGAAGGTGAGATCGGTGGTGAGCACGAAGATCGCGTCGTAGCGGGCCGGGTTGGCGGCGGCGAAGTCGAGGTAGGCGCGGGCGACCTTGTCGAACATCTCGGTGCGGTCGGTCGCGCTCTCCCTGGCCAGGCGCACCTGCTCGGCCAGTTCCACGCAGCCCTGCAGAGCGACGGCGCCGACGATGGCGGCCTTGTTGGCGAAGTGGCTGTAGAGCACCGGCTGGCTGTACTCGATGCGGTCGGCCAGTTTGCGGATGGTGACCGCGTCCCAGCCCTCCGCCTCGGCCAGCTCCCTGGCCGTGTCGATGATCTGCTGATGTCGCTGGGCGCGTTCACGTTCCCTACGGGTTTGCGTGCTCATGCTCGAAATTCTAGCAACGCTAGACAAGAGAGCGGGGCGCACGCTATCGTTCTCCCATCACCTAGCAACGCTAGATTTCAGAGCAGAGCAATACAGACCAGGAGCACACCATGACCGTCTCGCGCACCGCCACCGCCCTCTCCGCACTCGGCGCGGCGTTCATCCTCTACATCGGCCTGAGCTACCTGATCACCCCGGAGACCATCGCCACCGGCTTCGGCCTGCCCACCTGGCCCCAGGGCGACGCGGTGGCCTTCCTGAATCTCAAGGGCGTGCGCGATACCGTCAGCGGCCTCCTGATCATCGCGCTGCTGGCCGCCCGCCAGCGCTTCGCGCTCGGCATCACGATGCTGGTGCTGGCCCTGATCCCGGCCGGCGACATGCTCACGGTGCTGAGCTGGGACGGCTCCCCGGCCGCCGCCTTCGGCATCCACGGCTTCACGGCCGTGCTCGTCGCCCTGGCCGGCGGGCTGCTGCTCCGCGAGCACCGCGCCGGCACCGACGCCACCGTCGACCAGCGGGTCGCCGTCGCGGCGTGACGCCGGTCACTACGCGATGAATTCCGCGCCGCCCCACCGTCTTCACCGACAACGAGCAACCACCGAGGAGGAACCACCATGGCGAACGCACCGCACGGCCCCGCGTCCTACTTCCCCACCATCGAGGCCAAGTACGGCCGCACCGTCGACGAGTGGCTGGCCCTCCTCGGCGCGGCGACGGAGACCAAGCACGCGGCGCTGGTGACCTGGCTCAAGACCGAGCACGGTCTCGGCCACGGGCACGCGACCGCCCTGGTGCAGTACCACCTGAACCCGGACAAGTGGGCGCGCGCCTGATCCCGCGCCCATCGAAAGGCCCCGCGAGCACCGCGGGGCCTTTCGCGTCGGTCACGACACCGGAACGGGTTTCGGCGCCGGTTCCGCGACGTCGACCGGATGATCGTCGACCATCGTCTCCTCGTCGAAGGGCAGTTCGCGATCGAGGACGCGGCGGGCGCGGTCGGCGTCGACGGTCTTGGTCCAGGTGCCGATGAGCAGGGTGGCGACCGCGTTGCCCGAGAAGTTCGTCAGCGCACGGGCTTCGGACATGAAGCGGTCGATGCCGACGATCAGGCCGACACCGTCGAGCAGTTCCGGACGGTGACTCTGCAGGCCACCGGCGAGCGTGGCCAGGCCGGCGCCGGTGACACCCGCGGCGCCCTTGGACGCGATGATCATGAACAGCAGCAGGCCGATCTGCTCCCCCAGGCTCAGCGGCTTGCCCATCGCGTCGGCGATGAAGATCGAGGCCATGGTCAGGTAGATCGCGGTGCCGTCGAGGTTGAACGAATATCCGGTCGGCACAACGACACCCACCGTCGTGCGCTCCACGCCCGCGTGCTCCATCTTCGCCACCAGCCGGGGCAGCGCCGACTCCGAGGACGAGGTCGCCACGATCAGCAGGTACTCGCGCGCCAGGTACCGGCACAGCTTCAGGATCGACACCCCCGAGACCAGTCGCAGCACCACCCCGAGCACGCCGAAGACGAACACCAGGCAGGTCAGGTAGAACGCGATCATCAGCGTCGCCAGCTGCACGACCGCCGACCAGCCGGTTCGGCCCACCACGTTGGCGATCGCGCCGAACGCGCCGATCGGGGCCAGCCACAGGATCATCGACAGGATCCGGAACACCAGCTTCTGCCCGAGCGCGACCGCCCGCAGGATCGGCGCGCCCGCCTCCCCCATCGCCTGCACCGCGAACCCGACCAGCAGTGCGACGAACAGCGCCTGCAGCACGCTGCCCGCGGTCAGCGACGACACCAGCGTCGTCGGCACGATGGCCTGGATGAAGTCCCAGGTGCCGCCCGCGCCGTGCGCCTGCTCGGCGTACTTGGCGCCCGCGCCCGCGGTGCCGGCGCCCAGCCCGGTGCCCGGCTCGATCAGGTTCCCGACGACGAGCCCGATGCCGAGCGCGACCGTCGACATCGCCAGGAAATAGGCGATGGCCAGGCCACCGACCTTGCCGACGGTGGCGGCCGCGCGCACCGATCCGATGCCCAGGACGATCGTGCAGAAGATGACGGGTGCGATCATCATCTTGATCAGGTTCACGAACAGGGTGCCCAGCGGCGCCAGCGACTGACCGAATTCCGGCGCCAGCCGGCCGACCAGGATGCCCGCAAGGACCGCGAAGATCACCGCGATGTACAGCCAATGGGTATGGTCGCGTTTCCGCGATGGTGCGGCGGTTGTGCTCATGGCGCACAATCATCCGGAACCACTGTGACTCCCATCACATTTGGTGCATAACGTTCAAGACGAGGTCGGAGGGCAAGATGCGACGAGTGCGGCTGTCGCTCGCCGGGCAGGCCTTCGTCTGGCAGCTGGTGGTGCTGGCCCTGATGATCGGGACCGGGACCATCCTGGCGGTCTTCGACGCCCGCCACGACCACGACGTGGCCACCGAACTGCAGGTCCGCGACGTGGCGGTGACCGTGGCGCGCGCACCGTCGACGCTGGCCGCGGTCAACTCGCCCTACCCCAGCGGACTGCTGCAACCCACCACCGAGCGCATCCGCGTCGACACCGGCATGGACTTCATCGTGGTGATGGCGCCGGATCGCACCCGCTACACCCACACCAATCCCGACATGATCGGCAAACCGTTCACCGGCAGCATCGACGCGGCCCTGGCCGGGCAGACGCTCACCGAGACATTCACCGGTTCGCTCGGACCGTCGATCCGCGCGGTCACCCCGGTCTACGACAGCGGCCGGGTGGTCGCGCTGGTCTCGGCCGGGGTCACCAGGGCCAGGATCGGCACCCAGGTGGCCTCGCAGGTGCCGGTGATCCTCGGCGTCTCCGCGGCCGGGCTCGCGCTGGCCGCGTGCTCGTCGTTCCTGATCAGCCGCAGGCTGCGCCGCCAGACCCACGGCCTGGCCCCCGACGAGCTGCGCGCGCTCTACGAGCACCACGACGCGGTGCTGCACTCGGTGCACGAGGGCCTGGTGGTGTTCGGGACCGCGCCGGGGCCCGCCGAGGTGGTCAACGATCAGGCGCGCACCCTGCTCGACCTGCCCGACGGCCCGGTGCACCGCACCGACCTGCCGACCTCGCTACAGCAGATGCGCTGGGGCGTGGTGCGCGACGAGACGCACGTGACCACCGACCGGGTGCTGCTGGTCAACCAGGACGTGGTCAGCTGGGAGGGCCGCCCGATCGGCACCGTGCTGACCATCCGCGATCAGACCGAACTGCGCGCGGTGCTCGGCGAGCTCGACTCGGTGCGCGGGTTCGCCGAGTCGCTGCGGGCGCAGGCGCACGAGGCGGCCAACAAGCTGCACACCGTCGTCACCATGGTCGAGCTGGGCCGCCCGGAGGAGGCCGTCGCCTTCGCCACCGCGGAGCTGCGGCTCTCGCAGGTCCTGATCGACCGGCTGCTGTCCGCCGTCGGGGACGCGGCACTGGCCGCGCTGCTGCTGGGCAAGGTCGACCAGGCCGCCGAGCACGGGGTGAGCCTGGCGATCAGCGAGGACACCGCGCTGGACTCCACCGATCCGCTCTCGGCGCAGGAGACGGTGACGCTGGTCGGCAACCTGGTCGACAACGCGATCGACGCCGCGGCGGGCACCGTCGACAAGCGGGTCGAGGTGTCGGTGTTCCACTGCGACGGCGAGCTGGTGGTCCGGGTCGCCGACAGCGGACCCGGCATGTCGGCGCAGATGTTCTCGCGGGCCGCCGAACGCGGCTACACCACCAAGACCGACCACGCCGGACTCGGCCTGGCACTCGTGCACCGCCTCGTCGATCGGCACGGCGGCGCCATCACCACCACGGCCGCACCACACAGCGCGGTCAACGTTCGCATTCCGCTGAGGGAGAAGACATGATCCGGGTCCTGATCGTCGAGGACGAGCCGTTGATCGCCCAGGCCCACCGGGCCTATCTCGAGCGGCTCGACGGGTTCGTCACCGGCGGCGTCGCGCACACCGGTCGCGACGCGCTCACGCTGGCCGCCGAGGCGATCGCGGACGGCAATCCGTTCCACCTGGTGCTGATGGACATCGGCCTGCCCGACATCAGCGGACTCGAGGTGGCCGCCGCGCTCAACGGTCTCGAACCGCGGCCGGACGTCATCGCGATCACCTCCGCCCGCGAGCTGACCATGGTGCGCAATGCCGTGGCGCACGGCGTGGTGCTGTATCTGCTCAAGCCGTTCACCTTCGCCGCGTTCCGCGAGAAGCTGGAGCGCTACCGCGATTTCGACACCGCGCTCCCCGCGGGCGAAGCCGCCCTGTCGCAGTACGACATCGACCGCGCTCTCGGCGCCCTGCGCACCGCGGACCAGCGTGCGGGCGCGCCGAAGGGCGTGGTGCAGCACACGCTCGAGGAGGTCTCGCGGGCCGTGCGCTCGGCCGAGTCCGGTATCACCGCGACCGATGCCGCCGCGGCCGTCGGCGTCTCCCGCATCACCGCGTGGCGCTACCTGGAGAAGCTCGCCGACGACGGATTGGCCGAGCGCCGAGCCGATTACGGCCGCGCCGGCCGCCCCAAGACCCGCTACCGCTGGCGCGCCGGCGCGTAGGCCGGGCACGTTCACCCGGTCGGGTGTCGACGGCCGACGGAGCTCGAGCACCTGCCCGCCGCGGTCACCCGGCCCGCACCCGATCAAGACAGGTGCGCGGCGCCTGCCAGATCGTCGGGTGCCGGCGTCCGCGCGACCGGACCGAGGTCGACCGGCATGTGCTCGAAACCGTGCAGGGTGAACAGGTTTCGCCGCACCGGCGCCTCGCGCAGCCGCAGGTTCGGGTAGCGGGTGTAGAGCGCGCGCAACGCGTGCACGGCTTCCATCCGGGCCAGGCTGGCGCCGAGGCAGGCGTGGATGCCGCTGCTGAAGGCGACGTGTTCGCGCAGGTTGGGGCGGTCGATGTCGAAGCGGTGGGGGTCGGCGAAGACGGCGGGATCGCGGTTGGCACCCGCCAGCGACAGGATGACCGTGTGGCCCTCCCGCACCGTGACGCCGTCGATCTCGACGTCCTCGAGCGCCTGGCGCGCGGTGGTCTGCACCGGCGGGTCGAAGCGCAGGGTCTCCTCCACCACGTCGGACCAGCGGTCGGGATCGGCCTGGGCGAGCGCGAGCTGATCGGGGTTGGCCGACAGCGCCGCGATGGCGTTGCCGATCAGGTTGACGGTGGTCTCGAAACCGGCGCCCATCAGCAGGCTCGCGCCCGCCTGGAGTTCGCGCAGGTCCAGGTCGCCGGAGCGGACCAGGGTCGAGAGGATGTCCTCGCCGGGGTCGCGGCGCAGCTGGGCGATGTGGGCGGCCAGGTAGTCGTCCATCGATTCGATCGCGAGCATCGCGCCCCGGTAGGTGCGCCACGAGGTGCCGATGTCGAGCAGCGGCGTCACCCGGTCGCCCCAGCGCAGGAACAGGTCGCGGTCGGCGGCGGGGAAGCCGAGCATGTCGGCAATGATCGCGATCGGCACCCTGGCGGCGAAATCGGTGATCAGGTCGACCGATCCGTGCGCGGGCATCGCGTCGAGCAGTTCGGCGGTGACCACCTCCACCCGATCCCGCAGCCGGGCGATGGCGCGCGGGGTGAACGCCGAGGCCACCGGCTTGCGCATCCTGGTGTGCTCGGGCGGATCGAGGACCAGCATCGACGGCGGCTCGACCGGGTTGGGCGGCAACGTGACCAGCGCGGCCAGCTTGCGCCACGGTCCCGGCAGATCGCCGCCGAGTGCCTGCCGCACGCCGAATCGGGTGTCGCGCAGGATGGCCCGCACCTGGCCGTGGTCGAAGGCCGCGTAGGACAGCGGGGTCCGCAGCAGTCCGCCGGGCGCGCGCAGTTCGTCGATCAGCGGGTAGGGGTCGTGCAGGCCGCGCTGTCCACTGAGCAGGATGGCGAACGGGTCACCCTTGCGCACCTGCCAGCGCAGGACCGCCCGTGGCGCTCCGTGCTCGGCCGACCATCGCAACCAGTACTGCGCGTTCATCGCCACCCCTGCCGCTCTGCCGAATGGATGCCTCCACCGTACGGCTACCGGCACGCCGGCGGAACGTGTTCCAGTCGGAGATCGACCTATACCTGGGTAGGAGACGCGGCCCGGGTCAGCGCCGGACGGTGACCCGCTCGGTGGTGGCCCGATGCTCCACGGCGGCCGGATCGGGATTGACGACCTGGACCAGGGAGGCACCGGCGTACAGCACCGCGATGTAGCCGTCGATCAGCTCGGTCACGGTCTCCCACGGCGCGCTCGACAGCACCCGGTCACCGGCGGAGATTCCCTGGAGCGCCGCCGACTTCCTGGCCTCGGCGAGTACCTCGCCCACCGACAGTCCGTCGAGCGCGGCCCGGAAGCCACCGGGCAGGAACTGGTCGCCGTGCACGCGCACCGCGGTCGCGAAATCGGTGACGCCGACCGGGACATCGCGCACCGGGGTGCCCATCGCGTCCAGCGACAGCACCGCCACCTCGTCGACGCCGTCGGCGTCGTCGTCGAGCCGGTCGGGGGTGACCAGCGCTAGGTCGGCGTCGGGATCGGGGGTGAGCACCACCTCGGTGCCCGCCCACCAGCAGCCGAGCAGCACGGCCGCGGTCTGCCAGTGCGCGGGCAGCAGCACGGCGACCCTGGCGCCGGGACTGAGCGCGAACTCGTCGCGCAGCAGATTGGCGGTCTTGGCTGCCCAGTTGGCCAGCGTCAGGCCCGACAGCTCGATGCGGGCGCCGGTGGCGTCGTCGTACCAGGTGACGCGCGGACCGGCCGGGTCGCGTTCGAGAATCGGGTCGAGGAGGACGTCGGTGAGGGTCGAGTTCGGCTCACGCATGGGTCAGTTCACGCATTTCGGTCCGTTCTGGCCTGCGTCGATCGGCGGGGCTGGCGGTACTGGCGTCGCGGTCGCCGAGGATGTTCCGTCGAAATCGAACATGCCTGCCGCGGCCGAGCCCGGACCAGAATAGTCGCTCGCCAGCACCACGCTCACGGTATCCGCCGACAGTGACGGATCCGCGACCACGGTGAGACCGCCCAGTGCCTCGGCCACCGCCGCGGCCTTCGGATCCCCGGTGTCCGCGGCGAGCACCCGGCTCGAACTCACGCTGCCTCCGGAGTAATTGCCCACCAGGCCCTCGCGGAAACCCTTGCCGGTCAACGCGCTCGACACCTTGGCGGCCAGCCCGGCCTTGCCGCCCGCGTTGAAAACGCTCACCGTCACCGTCGACGGGTCGAGCTTCGGCGCGTCGCCGCCGCCCTTCTTCTCCTCGCCGACGAGCCCGGCGACGTAGTCCTGCACCGCCTTCGGCTCGACCCGGACCACCGATTCGCCCGCCGAGGTCATGCTGTTGAGGTCGGCGACGGGGATGGTCTCGAATTCCACCTTGCCGCCGGACAGGTCCTTGAGCTGCTGCAGGAAGGCCAGCACGTCCCAGTCCTCGTCGAGCACCACCGTGCGCCCGACCGCCTCGCTGATCTCGCCGAGCTTGCCCGGATTCGCCAGGATCTTGGCATTGAGCAGCTGGCCGACCAGTTGGGCCATGAACACCTGCTGCCGCACGATGCGATCGATGTCACCGCGCGGCAGCCCGTGCCGCTGGCGCACGAAGCTCAGCGCCTGCTGCCCGTCGAGGCGCTGCTGTCCGGCCGGGAAGTCCGCGCCCGACATCCATTCGTCCACCGCGTTGTTCAGGCACACCTCGACCCCGCCGACGGCATCGGTGAGCAGCACGAAGCCGAGCAGACTGACCTCGGCGTAATGGTCGACAGTGATGCCGGTGAGCGAGGCCACCGACTTGATCAGCGCCTGCCTGCCCGACTTGGTCGACTCGCGTTCGGCGTCGGCCTCGGAGCTGCCCTTGGCCAGCAGCTTGGCGCGTTCGGCCTCCTTGGTGGAGCCGTAGGCGGAGTTGATCTTGGCTTTGCCCTGGCCGGGCACGTCGACGTAGGAGTCGCGCGGGATCGAGATCGCGGTGGCCGAGCGGCCGTCGTTGGGCACCCGGACCAGCACGATGGTGTCGGTATTGGTGCCCACCTCGTCGCCCGCGTGCAGCATCGCGCGTTCGGCCGAGGTCAGCGGGTTGCCGTGCGCGTCGGTGCGGCTGTCGACGCCGACGAGCAGGATGTCGACCGCGCCGTCACGGCCGCCGCCGAGCCCGAGGCCACCGATGCGATCGATATTGGCGATCAGGTTGTCGACACTGCGCCACGCGAATCCGGTGAGGGCGAGCACCAGCACCGCCGCGATCGCCACCATCACCTGCACCGGACCGGCACCGGTCTGGGTGGCGACCGTGGGTGGTCGTGTCGACTCTCGCACTCGTGATCCTCTCGACGAACTCCGCGCTCGGCTCCGAATCCCCGGCAAACCCCACCATCTCGTGTGCCTGGGCTCGTCCACCGAAACCGGCCATCACAGGCTAACCAACAGTTACCACAGTCACGCCGAACCGCAGGTGTTCCGGCGTGCCAGACTGGCCGCGTGAACCCCGATTTCCCCGTCCCCTCCCGGCTGATCGTAACCGGAGCGCGTGGCCTGCTGGGGCGAGAGATCCTGCGGCTCGCGCCCGCGGCGTCGGGCTACGGCAGGGCCGAGCTCGATATCACCGATCGCACGGCCGTCGACGCCGTCCTGAGCCCGGGCGCGGTGGTGCTCAACTGCGCCGCCTACACCGCGGTCGACGCCGCCGAATCCGATCGCGACGCCGCCTTCGCCGCCAATGCCACCGGCCCCGCCGTGCTGGCCGCCGCCTGTGCGGCGGCGGGAGCCCGGCTGATCCACGTGTCCACCGACTACGTCTTCCCCGGCACCGCGAGCACGCCCTACGAACCGGACGACCGCACCGGACCGGCGACGGTCTACGGCCAGTCGAAACTGGCGGGCGAGCGGGCGGTGCTGGAGCTGAGCCCCGACGCGCAGGTCGTGCGCACCGCCTGGGTGTACTCCGGTGTCGAGGGGGATTTCGTCGCGACCATGCGCAGGCTGGAACGCGAACGCGAGACCGTCACCGTGGTCGACGACCAGCTCGGCTCCCCCACCAGCGCCGCCGATCTCGCGGCCGCGCTGCTCGAGCTGAGCACCCGGCCCGCCGCGCCGCGGGTGCTGCACGCCACCAATTCCGGCACCGCCACCTGGTTCGATCTGGCCGTCGCCGTCTTCACCGAGGTCGGGGCGGATCCGGCGCGGGTGCTGCCGTGCGATTCGAGCGCCTTTCCCAGACCCGCACCGCGACCGTCCTATTCGGTGCTGTCCCCCGCGGCGTGGGACGCGGCCGGTCTCACCCCGTTGCGGCCTTGGCGTTCCGCACTAGCCGACGCACTCCGGCGTCTGTCCGACTAGGCTGCCCAGTCGTGAACGCAGCCGATTCCGCGGCCCCTGCGGGCCTTGCCGTCGTCACGGTGACTTATTCACCGGGCGAGCACCTCGAGCACTTCATCACCACCCTGGCCGACGCCACCAGCGAGAAGCCGCAGGTGATCCTGGCCGACAACGGCTCGACCGACGGCGTGCCCGAGCTCGTCGCCGAGGCCAACTCGCACGTGCGGCTGCTGCGGACCGGCGGCAACATCGGCTACGGCGGCGCCATCAACCGGGCCGTCGCCGAGATCGACCCGTCGATCGAGTTCGTGATCCTGGCCAACCCGGACATCCGGTGGGGCGTCGATTCCATCGACAAGATGCTCGCGGCCGCCCAGCGCTGGCCACGGGCCGGCGCGTTCGGGCCGATGGTCCGTGAGCCCGACGGCAGCGTCTACCCGTCCGCGCGCCGGGTCCCCGGCCTCGCCGACGGCGCGGGCCACGCCATCCTGGGCACGATCTGGCCGAAGAACCCCTGGTCGGTGCGCTACCGGCAGGAGAACGAGGAGATCTCCGAGCGGGTGGTCGGCTGGCTGTCCGGCTCCTGCCTGCTGGTGCGCCGGGCCGCCTTCGACACCATCGACGGCTTCGACTCGCGCTACTTCATGTACATGGAGGACGTCGACTTCGGTGACCGCATGGGCAAGGCGGGCTGGCACAATGTGTTCGTCCCCGACGCCGAGGTGACCCACGCCAAGGGCCACGCCGCGGGCAAGCATCCCGAACTGATGCTGCCCGCCCACCACGCCAGCGCCTACCGCTTCCAGGCCGACCGGCATCCGCACTGGTGGCAGGCGCCGTTGCGGGGCGCACTGCGCGCCGGACTTGCGGTTCGCTCCCGGATTGCGGTTCGATCGGCGCTGCGCGAGAAAGCGCGCACCGGCGCCTGACAGGGGCGCCGTCACTGTGAACAGGGGAAACTCGATGGCAGGCAACTCAGGCACCGACGCGGTCATCCTCGTCGGCGGACAGGGCACGCGGCTGCGTCCGCTCACCCTCTCGGCGCCCAAGCCGATGCTGCCGACGGCCGGGCTGCCGTTCCTGACCCACCTGCTGGCCCGCATCGCCGAGGCCGGGATCACCCACGTGGTGCTGGGTACCTCGTTCAAGGCCGAGGTGTTCGAAGAGCACTTCGGTGACGGCTCCGAACTGGGGCTCGAGCTCGAGTACGTCACCGAGACCGAGCCGCTCGGCACCGGCGGCGGTATCCGCAACGTGCTGCCCAAGCTGCGCGCGGACAACGTCATGGTGTTCAACGGCGACGTCCTGGGCGGCACCGATCTGGGCGCGATCCTCGACACCCACGAGTCGACCAACGCCGACGTCACCCTGCACCTGGTCCGGGTCAGCGACCCGCGCGCCTTCGGCTGCGTGCCGACCGACGCCGACGGCCGGGTCACCGCGTTCCTGGAGAAGACCCAGGATCCGCCGACCGACCAGATCAACGCGGGCTGCTACGTGTTCCGCCGCGAGTACATCGAGAAGATCCCGACCGGTCGCCCGGTCTCGGTCGAGCGCGAGGTCTTCCCCGCGCTGCTGGCCGAGGGCGCGCGGGTGCAGGGCCACGTCGACGCCTCCTACTGGCGCGACATGGGCACCCCGGAGGACTTCGTGCGCGGCTCGGCCGACCTGGTCCGCGGCATCGCCCCCTCGCCCGCGCTGCCGGGTCAGCGGGGTGAGTCGCTGGTGCATCCCGGTGCGGGTGTCGCGCCGGGCGCGCTGCTCATCGGCGGTACCGTGGTCGGCCGCGGCGCCGAGATCGGCGCCGGTGCCCGCCTGGACGGCGCGGTCATCTTCGACGGCGCGATCGTCGAAGCGGGCGCGACCGTCGAACGCTCCATCGTCGGCTTCGGCGCCCGGATCGGTCCGCGCGCGCTGGTCCGCGACGGTGTGATCGGCGACGGCGCCAATATCGGCGCCCGCTGTGAACTGCTGCGCGGTGCCAGGGTGTGGCCGGGTGTGGAGATCCCCGACGGCGGCATCCGCTTCTCCACCGACGTCTGAACGATCGCGCGAAGGGCCGCTACCGAACATCCGGTAGCGGCCCTTCGTCGTCCGAAAACAGGTAGTGAAGTACGCGGGCGTGGCGGTTCTCGACCCTGCGAACATTCGCGGTATGGAGAGGCTCGTCATCCTCCACCCGCAGGAACTGGCGGGTACTGTTCTGCCGCTCACCGCTGGTCGGCAGCTGATCGGCCGTGGCGCGCGGGCGGACCTGCGCCTCGACGACCGCTATCTCAGCGCCGCGCACGCGGCCATCGATCTCACCGCCGGTCGCGCCACCGTGGAAGACCTCGGTTCCGCCAACGGCACCAGGGTCGACGGTGAGCTGATCGCGGGTCTGCGCCCGCTGCGCGACGGCGACATCCTCACCTTCGGCAATGTCGACGCGCGCTTCGAGCAGGGGCCGCCCACCGTGACGATGCCGGGTTCGGCCGTGCGCAGGCCACCGCCGGACCCGGTCACCTTCACGGTGGAGCGGCAGACCGGGCACCAGATCAACAATGTCGGGCGCGATCAGATCAACAGCTATATCGAGCAGCGGGAGAGTTTCCTGCGCGCGGTCGCGGCATCCAGGACCAAGGCGCGCTGGGTGTTCTGGATCGGCATGTTCATGCTGGTCGGCGGCGGCATCGGCTACGGGTATTTCCTGATCGACGGGATCAGCGAGCTGAACGCCACGTTCGGCGACGCGAGCGCGGGGCCGCCCGACGGGATGCTGTTCTTCGGCCCCGATACCAGCCTCGGCATGCCCGCCGGGCTGATCTGCTTCGCGGTGGCCTTCGTCGGTCAGTTCCTGCTGATCATCGGCCTGATCATGTGGATCGTCGCGGCCGCCCGCGTCCGCAAGGTCGACCGGGACCCACGGCACGCGTGGAACTCACCGTTCGTCAGATAAGGGGAAAATCTCGTGGTCTTCAATATCGGCTCGCAGCAGGGCAACATCAACAACGTCGCCGGCGACCAAACCATCCACGGCGGTCAGCACGGCACCTTCACCGCCACCCAGACCGTCGACTTCGCCGTCGAACTCGAGGCCACCCTGCGCCGGCTCGGCATGGACCGCGCCGCCGACGACGCGGCCGCGGTCCAGCGCGAACTCGCCCGGCCACAGCCCGACCGCGAACAGATCTCCGCGCGGCTGACCCGGATCGCCCAGGCCGCCACGGTGGTCGCGGGCGCGGCGACCGCCGTGGCCGGCCCGCTCACCGCCCTCGCGCACTGGCTGGGCGCGCTCGGCGCGCCGATCCTGGGACTGCTCGCCTAGCTGAAGCCGACCGCCTGGTCGCCCCAGGCGGTGTGCAGGTCGGCGTCGGGGTTGTCGACGACGCGGTCGATGGTGTCGATGAGCAGGGTGGTGCGGGCCGACGGGCGGTAGTGGGGCCAGTGCTTGGAACCGTCGATGGCCGCGGGGACACCGTGTTCGGCGAAGGCCAGCCAGCGGCGCTGCATCCGGCCCGAGACCGCGACCGAGGCCTTGCGGCCGCCGAGCCAGAAGGTCGGGTCGTGGTTCAGCGTGCCGAAATTGCCGAAGGCATACGGCAATTCGGTGGCGTGCCCGGCACCGACCCGGGCCGCCTTCAGCATCGGGGTCGCGTAGTCGAAGCGGTACATCCAGGTCGGCGAGTGCTGGGCGTGGCCCTCGGCGACCCAGGCGGCGGGCATCCGGAAGGCCGCGTCGGTCGACATGGCCAGCGCCCCACGGGTTTTCGTCAGATCCGGGTAGGCGGAGGTGATCTCGGCGATCCGCTCCGGCGACATCTCCGGATGCGAGGCCGCGACATCGCGCAGCATCGCGTTCACCGCGTCGGGTGTCACCGGCATGATCGGCGAGCGCAGCACCCGGAACAGCGAGGCCTCGTCCCGGTTGGTCCCGATCAGCAGCGGCACCCGATGCGAACGCCCCTGCTGGAAGAGGTCGATCGGGTAGCCGGGCAACAGATCACCGTCGACGACGGGCGCCGCCGCGAGCCTGCCCGGTTCGTTGATCGGCACCTCGTCGAGCAGCACCGCGCCCACCTCGACGAGCCGCTCGATCGGCAGGTCCAACAGCCGATCCGTCTCGCCGGGGCCGAGTTCGAGCAGTTCCAGGTAGCGCTGCGCGACGACGGCGGCGCGTTCCTGCCCGAAGACCGTGGTGGCGGGCGGACTCTGGGCGATCGCCTTGTGGAACAGCCCGGCCGCCGCCGGCGAGGTGAGCAGCGCCGTGACGCAGCCCGCGCCCGAGGACTCACCGAAGACCGTGACATTGTCCGGGTCGCCGCCGAACGCGGCGATGTTGTCGCGCACCCAGGCCAGCGCCGCCAGCTGATCGCGTAGGCCGAGGTTCGGGGTGAACGGCGTGCCGAACGAGGACAGGTCGAGGAAGCCGAGCACGCCGATCCGGTAGTTCACCGACACGACGACCACGTCACCGGCCTCGGCCAGTTTGCGCCCGTCGTAGATGGTCTGCGCCGCGGTGCCGAGGCAGTAGGCGCCGCCGTGCAGCCACACCATCACCGGTCGCGGCGCGTCGTCGCTCGGCTCGGGGCGCGGCGACCAGACGTTGACCCAGAGACAGTCCTCGCCCATCGCCAGATCGGAGTCGACGGGCACCATCGCGCCCATCGCCTGCGGGGCGATGTCACCGAAGACGACGCAATCGCGCACGCCGTCCCAGGCGCGCGGCGGCCGCGGCGGCGAGAAGCGGTCGGGTCCGGCCGGTGCGGCGGCGTAGGGGACGCTGCGCCAGACCGCGATCGGCCCGTCCCAGGCGCCGCTGACCGTTCCGTACTCCGTGCGAGCCAGCGGTTCGGCCTCGTGCGTCCGCACGTCGGGGCCGAGATCGGACTGAATGCTCATCGCACACCTCCTAGCCGGCGCGACCCGACGGGTGCCTGTGTATTTGCTCCCGCAGGCCGCAGCACCTGGTGACTCCTTACGAGAGTACGTGCGTCCGCCCCGGTCAGCCTCCCAACGCACCATTCCGACAGGTAACAGTTACCCCGCGGAACACGCCGAATCCGCTTCTCAGCGGGCCGCCCGGCGGTCACGATGTGGATTCGGCCACGTCCGCCGCCCGCTCCGGCCCCGGCGAGAGCGATATCGGCCTCCGCCCGGAGATCCCCGTCCGGGCAGCGGCCGATACCACGTCCGGTTAGCTGGAAATGCGCTGCGCTTCGTCGCCGACATAGGCGGCCCACAGCCGCCGGTAGGGACCGTCGGCGGCGAGCAACTCGGCATGGGTGCCGACCTCCACCAGCTTCCCCCCGCCGACCACCGCGATCAGATCGGCGTCGGCGGCGGTCGCGAGCCGGTGCGCGACGACGATCGTGGTGCGGCCCGCCGTCAGCACGTCCACCGCGGCGCGCACCCGCGCCTCGGTGGCCAGATCCAGCGAGGCGGTCGCCTCGTCCAGGATCAGGATGTCCGGGTCGATCAGCTGGGCCCTGGCCAGCGCGAGCAGCTGACGCTGGCCCGCCGACAGGCTGCGGCCGTGCGCGCCGATGGACTGGTGGTAGCCGTGGTCGAGCGCCGCGATCATCTCGTGCGCGCCGACCGCCCGTGCGGCCCACTCGATCTCGGCCGGTGCCGCCCCCGGATTGCCGTAGGCGATGGCCTCGCGCACGGTGTCACCGAACAGGAACGGCTCCTGCGGCACCACGCCGAGCCGCTTGCGATAGTCGCGCAGCCGGAACCGCCGGATGTCCACGCCGTCGACGAGGACCGCGCCGCCGGTCGGGTCGTAGAACCGGGCGAGCAGCTTGACCAGCGTCGACTTCCCCGCGCCGGTCTCCCCGACCAGCGCGACCTTCTGGCCCGGCGCGATCCGCAGGTCGAGCCCGTCGAGCACGGTGCGCTCGCGCGCGGCGTAGCCGAAGCTCACCGCGCGCAGCTCGATCGCGCCGTCGAGCCGGGTGACCGGGAGCGGGTCCTCGGCCTCGGGGGTGTCCACCGGGGTGCGCAGCAGGTCGCCGATGCGGTCGACGCCGACCACCGCCTGCTGGTAGCTGTCGAACACCTGCGACAGCTGCTGGATCGGGGCGAACAGCAGCTCGATGTAGAGCAGGAACGCGATCAGCGTGCCCGCGGTGAGCAGGTCGTCGCGCACCTGGTGCACCCCGACCGCGAGCACCGCGGCGGTGGCGATCACCGACATGAGCTCGATACACGGGAAGAACACCGCCATCAGCACCTGCGAGCGCAACCGGGCGTCGCGGTAGGCCCACGAGCGCCGCTCGAACTCGGCCTGGTTCACCGCTTCCCGGCGGAACGCCTGGGTGACGGTGATGTTGTCGACGTTCTCCTGCAGGTAGGCGTTGACCGCGCTGACCCGCTCCCTGGCCAGGTTGTAGGCGGGCACCGAGGCGCGCCGGAAGGCCACCGTGGCGACCGCCAGGATCGGCAGCAGCGCCAGCACCACCAGGGCCAGTCCGGCGTCGATCACCAGCAGCGCCGCGACCACACCCGCGATGGTGACGGTGCTGGTGAGCGCGGTGGCCAGGCCGGTCTGCAGGAACGCCGACAGGCCGTCCACGTCGGTGGTCATCCTGGTCATGATCCGGCCGCCGAGCTCGCGCTCGTAGTACTGCAGTCCGAGGCGTTGCAGGTGGGCGAAGGTCTTCAGGCGCAGCCCGTAGAGCAGCCGCTCGCCCACCCGCCCGGTGACCCGCACCTGGGCGACACTGATCCCCCAGTCCACCACCACGACGACGATCGCCAGCGCGGCGGCGCCGAGCACCACGTCGCGGGCCCCGGCCAGCACGCCGTGGTCGATGCCGTAGCGCACCAGGAACGGGATGAGCACCTGGGCCAGGGCGTCGAGCCCGACCAGGCCGAGCCCGGCCAGCAGCGGCCAGGTGAACGGCCGCAGCAGCCGGGGCAGCGAGAACGCGGTGTCGGGGGTGTGCGAGAAGGACCGGTCGACCTCCGGTTCGCCCGAGACCGGCGGCAGCTGGTGCAGCAGGGCGACGACGTCACCGGTCGGCGGCGCGCTCGCCATCATCCCGCCGCCCGGCCCGCCCGGACCCGCGGGCGCCCCCGCCGACCGGCGCGCGAACGCCTTGGCCAGGTGTTCCATCGTGCGGTCGTCGTCCTCGTCGACCTCGGGGGCCACCCACAGTTCCGCGGTGGCCTCGCGCGGGGTGTCGCGGTGCGGGTCGGCGCCGATGCCGACGACCTCGGGCGGGGTGAACAGGGCGCGGAACAGTTCGCCGGAGTGCTGGAGTTCGCGCAGCGTCCCGAGCTCGGCGACGTGGCCGCCGTCGAGCACGGCCACCCGGTCCGCCAGCGCGAGCGTCGAGAGCCGGTGGGCGACGACGATCGTCGTGCGCTGCCGCAGCTCCGCGCCGATGCGCTGGTAGATCAGCTCCTCCACCTGGGCGTCGATGGCCGAGGTGGCGTCGTCGAGCACGAGGACGGGAGCGTCGGTGAGCAGGGCGCGGGCGAGCGCGATGCGCTGGCGCTGGCCGCCCGAGAGTCGTTGACCGCGTTCGCCGATGGTGGTCTCGATGCCCTGCGGCAGCGCGGCGACGAACTCGTCGGCGGCGGCGAGGTACAGGGCGTGCCGGACCTGGTCGTCGCTCGCCGCCGGCCTGCCGTAGGCGACATTGGCCCGGATGGTGTCGGCCATCAGGTGCGTGTCCTCGAAGACCATCGCCACCCGCGCCCGCGGATCGGGCAGCGCGCGCAGATCGACACCGTCGAACAGGACGGCGCCCGCGTCGGGTTCGAGCAGCGCGGGCAACAGCGACACCAGGATCGATTTGCCGCTGCCCGCCCCGCCCGCGATGGCGACGGTCTCGCCGGAGCCGATCGTCAGGTCCAGACCGTCGAGGATCGGGGTGTCCCCGAAACCGAAACGGACCGAACGGAACTCGACGCCCGGCGGCGGCCCGGCGACCACCGTCGCGGTGCCGGGAGCGGGCACCTCGGACCCCGGCGCCTCGATCACCTCGCGCACCCGGTCCAGCGAGGCCTTGCCCTGCTGACTCACCGTGAGCAGCATCGAGAACTGGCGCACCGGGCCGACGAACGCGCTCAGATAGGTCATGAACGCGAGAAACGTGCCGAGCGTGATGGCCTGGCGCAGCGCGAGCAACCCACCGACGACCAGGATCAGCGCCTGTCCGGCGGCGGGCACCGCCTGCACGACCGGGGTGAACCGGCTGGTGATCCGGGCGACCCGCAACCGCGACCGGTACAGATCGCGCGCGCTGTCACCGAGCTGGTCGAGCTCGTGCCGCTCCTGACCGAAGCCCTTGACCACCCGCACCCCGGCCACCGCGGCCTCCACCCGCATCGCCACCTCGGCGGCGCGGGCCTGGGCGTCCCAGTTGGCCGGGAAGAGCTGGCGCTGGCTGCGCCGGGTGACGATCCACAGCCCCGGCAGCACGAGCAGCGCGATCACGGTGAGCGCGGGCGACATCACCGTCATCAGGACCAGCACCGCGACCAGCAGCGCGACATTGCCCGCGATCATCGGGATGAGCTGGAGGAACATCTGGATCAGCGTCACGTCGGTGATCGCCCGGCTCACCACCTGCCCGGTGCGCAGCTGCGCCTGCTCGCGCCCGTTCAGCCGCAGCAGCGCGGCGAACAGGTCGCGGCGCAGGTCGTGCTGCACCCCGAGCGACAGTTCCGAGGAGGCGACCCGGCGCGCGTAGGACGAACCGAACCGGGCCGCCCCCAGCACCAGCAGCACCGCGACCCACGGCGCCACCGAGGCCGCCGTGGCGCTGAGCGTGTCGACCACATGCCGCACGACCAGCGGCAGCGCCGCGGTGAGCAGCGCCGCCGCCAGCGCGCCGGTGTAGCTGACGATCACCAGCCGCCGGTGCTCGAGACAGCGACCGACCAGGTAGCGGATCCAGTCCGTCCTCATCGGGCGGCCACGAGCGCGTCCGCCTGCTGGTCGAATCGGTTGGCGGGCCGGGCAAGGCCGTAGTGACCACGCAGGGTGGTCTCGGTGTACTCGGTGCGGAACAGGCCGCGCTCCTGCAGGATCGGGACCACCTCGTCGACGAAGCGCTCCAGCCCCGACGGGAGCACGGCGGGCATGATGTTGAACCCGTCGGCCGCGCCCTGGCGAAACCAGTCCTCGATCGCGTCGGCCACCTGCACGGCGGTGCCCGCGAAGGTGCGGTGCCCGCGGCCGCCGCCGAGGCGGGCGATCAGCTCGCGCAGCGTGAGCCGTTCGCGCCGAGCCAGATTCACGATCAGGGTGAAGCGGCTCTTGGAGCCCTGGATGTCGTCCTCGGTGGGCAGGTCATCGGGCAGTTCGCTGTCCAGGTCGAGCTGGTCGATGGGCAGCTTGAAGTGCGCGGCGAGCTGCTTGCGCGCGTACTCGGGCGAGATCAGCCGGGCCAGTTCGTCATCGAGTGCCCTGGCCTGCTCCTCGGTGTCGCCGATGATCGGGACGATGCCGGGCAGGATCTTGATGGTCTCCGGATCGCGGCCCGCGGCGACGGTGCGTGCCTTGAGATCGGCGTAGAAGGCCTTGGCGTCGTCGAGGGTCTGCTGCGCGGTGAACACGGCCTCGGCGTAGCGGGCGGCGAACTCCTTGCCGTCCTCCGACGAACCCGCCTGCACCAGCAGCGGATACGCCTGCGGCGAGCGCGGCACGTTGAGCGGGCCGTCGACCCGGAAGAACTCGCCGTGGTGCAGGATCTTGCGCACCTTGGACGCGTCGGTGTGGATGCCGAGTTCCTTGTCGGCCAGCACGGCGTCGTCGTCCCAGCTGTCCCACAGCTTCGTCGCGACGTCGACGAATTCGGCGGCCTTGTCGTAGCGCAGCTTGTGGTCGGGGGTGTCGTCGAGACCGAAGTTGCGGGCCGCGTCGGCGCCCGCGGTGGTGACGATGTTCCAGCCCGCCCTGCCCTTGCTCGCCCAGTCCACCGAGGCGAACCGGCGGGCCAGGTTGTAGGGGTCGTTGTAGCTGGTCGAGGCGGTGGCGATGAGCCCGATCCGGCTGGTCTGCACGGCCACGGCGGTCAGGATGACGGTCGGCTCCAGCTTGCCGCTCGGCCTGCGCCCCGGATCGCCCATCAGGACCGGGCTGTCGGCGAAGAAGATCGAGTCGAGCTTGCCGCGCTCGGCGGTCTTGGCCAGCCGGACGTAGTAGTCGATGTCGGTGTGCGCGTGCGGATCGCTCTCGGGCAGCCGCCAGGCCGCCTCGTGATGGCCGACCGACATCAGGAAGGCGTTGAGGTGCAGTTGTTTCGACATGGGAAGACCTTTCAGACCGCGACGGGCGCGACGCCGAGTGCGGCGAGCAGGGTGCGGCGGATGTGCTGGAATGCGGGCAGGCTGGGATCGCGCTCGGCGGGCAGCTCGACCGGGATGTCCACGGTGAGGCGGCCGTCGTCGAGCACGATCACCCGATCGGCCAGGGCGACGGCTTCGTCGACGTCGTGGGTGACCAGCAGGACGGTGGGCCGGTGTCTGCGGATGAGATCGCGCAGCAGGGCGTGCATCTTGATCCGGGTGAGCGCGTCGAGCGCGCCGAAGGGTTCGTCGGCGAGCAGCAGGTCGGGCTCGCCGACCAGGGAGCGGGCCAGCGAGACCCGTTGCTGCTCCCCGCCGGACAGCTCGCCGGGCCAGGCGTTCTCCCGCCCGGCCAGGCCGACCTCGGCGAGCACCTTGACCCCGGCCTCCCGGCGCGACCTGGGCTGTCCGTAGAGGACGTTGGGCAGCACCCGCTGCCACGGCAGCAGACGCGAATCCTGGAACACCACCGAGGTTTTCGCCGGCACCCGCAGCGAGCCCGTGCCCGCCACGTCGTAGTCGAGTCCGGCCAGCGCGCGCAGCAGCGTGCTCTTGCCCGAACCGCTGCGCCCGAGCAGGGCGACAAACTGGCCCGCCGGAATGGTCAGGTCGATCTCGTCGAGCACGGTGCGCTCGCCGAAACGGCGGGTCAGCGCGCGCACGGTGACCCCGGCGGCCGCGCTCACCCCGCGATCGTGCGTCGCCATGACAGCACCTTTCGCTCGAGCACCCGGATCGCCGAATCCGAGAGCAGGCCGAAGGCGCCGTACACCGCGAGGCCGACCAGGATCACGTCGGCCTGCCCGTAGTTCTGCGCGTTGGACATCATCTTGCCGAGACCGTCGGTGGCATTGACGGATTCGACGACGATCAGCGCCAGCCAGGCACCGGTCACCGACAGCCGCAGGCCGAGGAAGAAGCCGGGCAGCGAGCCGGGAATCACCACGCGCCGGATGAACGTCGCCCGCGACACCCCCTGCACCTCCGACAGTTCCACCAGTTTCTGATCGATCGTGGTGAGCGAGGCGTGGGTCTGGATGTACATGGTGACGATCACGCCGAGGGTGATCAGCACGATCTTGAACTCCTCGCCGATGCCCAGCCACAGGATCATCAGCGGGATCAGGCCCAGCGTCGGGATCGCCCGCTTGAGCTGCACCGGTCCGTCGACCAGCGACTCACCGAGCCGTGAGAGCCCGGAGACCAGCGCCAGCACGGTCCCGACGGCGACACCGATGACCAGGCCGAGCACCGCGCGCTGCAACGAGACACCCAGGTGCGACAGCAGCGGACCGTCGACGAGCAGTTCCCAGCCGGTCCGCAGCACCGTCCACGGAGCCGCCAGTTTGCGCTGGTCGAGCAGCCCCGACCAGGCGCCCGCCGTCCAGGCGGCCAGCAGCAGGACCACGCCGAGCAGACGCGCGGCCGGAATCGCCTTGCGCAGACCCAGCCTGCGCAACGCCCTGCGGTCGACGAAGCCGTCCTCGCGCGGCGCGGCGACGGGGACGGCCGCGCGGGTCAGTGCGATGGTCATTGCGCCCCCTTGGTGCGATACGGACCGGGGACGGCACCGGCGGCCAGCTTCTCGAAGCGCCGGTCGAACAGGTCGGCGGCCGCGAACGGCTTCCCGAAGTAGCCGCCCCCGGTGACCAGGTCGATGGTCTGCTGCTCCCAGGCGATCGCCGCGTCCCAATTCTCCGGGAAATACGGCTTTTCGACGGTCGAGAGAATGCGACGGCCGTCGGCCTCGGTGACCGACTGGTCCTTCACGTAGTAGGCGTCGATCCATTCTTCGGGATGTTCCCAGGCCCACACTTCGCCGCGCGCCCAGAATTTCACGAATTCGGCGATCGCGGCGGCCTTGCTGTCGTCCCGCAGAATGCTGGTCGGCGCCCACAGCACGCTCAGCGCGTCGACGGCGGGCGTGGCCACCGCCCTGGCGCCTTCCGACGCGTACTTGTCGAGGTACTTGGTCAGCGTCGGCTCGCCCAGCGGGGCGACGTCGATCTGCTTGCCCTGCAACGCCGTGAGGAACTGGGGTCCGTTGATCTCCACCAGTTGCACCTCGTCGGTACGGATACCCGCCGCCGCGAGGGTGCGCAGCACGACAACGCCCTGCGCCTGACCGGGAGAGAAGGCGATCTTCTTGCCGCGCAGGTCGTTCAGGCCGGTGATCGCGGTGCCGGGCGCGGTGGCCAGCTTGTACAGCGGCGTCTCCCTGACCTTGACGCCGACGATCTTGGCGTCGAGCCCGGTGGCGTGCGCGTGGATCGGCGGAATCCCGGCATTGGTGGCCAGGTCCAGCGAACCGCCGCGGAAGGCCTGGATGACATCGGGTCCCGCCGAGACCGCGGGCCAGGACGACACCGTGAACGGCAGCTTGCCGAGTTCACCGGAGGCGGTCAGCGCCACCTTGGTGGTGTTGGCGGAGACGGTCAGCGCCACCCCGGGCGGCACCGTGGTCGGCAGCGCGGCGGTCAGCGCGGCCCCGTCGCCGTCGTCGGTGGCGCACGACACCGCCAGCAGCGACGCGGCGGCGGCGAGCAGTGCTATTCGTCGAATATTCTTACGCAAGATGATTTCCCGGATCGAATCGAAGTAATGTCGGCGAGCGAATTCGATGCGCGACAACACTGCATTTTGTTCATACGACAACTGTCGCCGCAGCCGTCCGTTCCGGTCAATATTCGACTGCCTTAAAATAACCACGAATCAAACCGCGTCGGCGACCACCGAGGTCAGCGGTTCACGGAACAATTCGTGGAGCACGACGCCGGCCGCCGACATCACCAGAACCTGTCCGGTGAAAGCGGATTCGCACACCACCTCCGCCGGGTCGGCACCGAGGAGCGAGTGGGCGCGCACCGCGTCGTCGTAGGCTTCGCGGACCCCGGGCACCGTGCCGAGGCCCCGGTCGACCAGCACCAGCGCTTCGGGATCGAGCAGATCGATGAGCGCGGCCGCCACTTCGCCCATCGCCGTTGCCCGTTCGAGGAAGTACGCCCGTTCCGGCCCGCCCGCCGCGGCGGCCGCCACCAGCTCGGCCATGCTGTCGACCCGCCCGGCGCGCACCGCCCTGGCCAGCAGGGCGTGGTCGCTGAAATCGTCGAGGGCGAACGCGGATCCGGCGGTCGCGCCGAGTAATCGGGCGATCGAACCGGCCCCGGAGTGCGGGCCGTAGTGCACCCGGCCGTGCACCGCGATCGCCGCGTCGATGACATTGCCGACGAACAGCACGACCGAACTCGTCGTGCCGCGCAGGTGCCCGTAGAGCTGCTCGACGTGCGCCAGCGCCCTGGTGTGGCTGTCCACGCTGGTCGGCAAACCCGTTCGCGCGGCCAGGTATTCGCGCACCGGCACATCCCGCCAGCGCAGGTAGGAGTGGTCGACGACCGAACCGGTGGTGGTGTCGACCCGGCCGCCGACGGCCACCCCGAGGCCACGGACCCGCAGGCCGTCGGGCAGGCCCGCCGCGACGGCGCGCACCCGGTCGATCGCGGTGTCGAGGATGTCGTAGGGCGCGTGTGTCCGGTGCGGCACCTGCTCGCTCGACAGCACGGTCCCGGCGATGTCGACCACGGCGACGGTGATCTGCGCGGCCGCGATATGCAGCGCCAGCACCACGTTCCCGGCGGCGTGGAGCGCGATCGGGCTGTGCGGCCGACCGACCCCGGCCGGTCCCGCCGTCTCGGGCAGCTCGACCAGGAGCCCCGCCGCGAGCAGGGCCTTGCTCTGCCAGGTCACCGTCGCGGGCGACACCCCGGCCCGCCGCGCCACGACGCTGCGCGGCGCGGGCCCCAGTTCGAGCACCGCCCGCAACACTGCCCCCGCGCTGCTGTTCGTCATGTGCCACCTCGCCGTCACCGCTGACCGATGAGGCTACGGAGCCACCCGTGCCGGGCGAAGGCTTCGGCGCACGGTGATCGCAAGGGCCCGCCTACACTGTGCCGATGCCGAACTACAGCTTCCGGTGCCGCTCCTGCGGCGACACGTTCGAGGTGAACCGGCCGATGGCGCAGGCCGCGGACCCGGCCGCCTGCCCGGCGGGCCACGACGACACGGTCAAACTGCTCACCACCTTCGGCACCGTCGGCCGCGGGTCCGCCCCCGCGCCGGTGGCCGCGCCGCGCCCCGCCGGTGGCGGGTGCTGTGGTGGCGGCGGTTGCTGCTGACCCGCGGAGCCGTCCGCTGATCGCCGCGGGTTCGTAGAATCGAGGGTGACCGATCCCCTCGCGGAAGAAGACGCGTCATGACCGTCGCGCGTATCGCGGTCGCCCTGGTGCTGGCCGCTCTGCTCGTCTACTCCGCCCGCGCGAAACTGTCCGGCAGGCCCGAGGTCGTCGAGGCCTACGCCAGGGTCGGCGTCGAACGCCGACGGCTGCCGATCCTCGCGGCCGTGCTGCTGGCCGCCGCGCTCGGGCTGATCGTCGGCCTCTGGTGGACGCCGCTGGGCCTGGCGACCGCGCTCGGGCTGGTGGCGTACTTCGCGCTGGCGCTCCTCGCGCACGCCACCCACCACGATCTGAACCATGCCGGACCGCCCGCGGTGATCTTCGGGCTCGCGATCGCGGCCGCGGTGCTGTTCGCCTGATTCAGTCGCGGCGGTCCACGTGGCCGAGGTCGCGGTCGGGATCGATGCGGTCGCGCACGCGCTGCTTGAGGACGGCGATGTCGGGGAAGCCACCGTCGGCCTTGCGCTCCCACAGCTGTTCACCGTCGAGGGTGATCCGGAAGATGCCGCCCTGACCGGGCACCAGGGCGACCTCACCGAGATCGGTGGCGAAGGTGGTCAGCAGTTCCTGGGCCATCCAGCTCGCGCGCAGCAGCCAGCGGCATTGGGTGCAGTACTCGATCGCGATCCTGGGCACGGGGCCAGTATCCACCAGGGGTGACTCAGGCGCTGAACGTGCCGTCGAGGTAGACCCATGCGCCGTCGACCCGGACGAAGGTGCTGTTCTCGTGCATCACGTCGCGGACGCCGGCCACCTTGTAGTGGGCGATGAATTCGACGGTGCCGTTGTCGTCGAACGGCCCGCCGCGCTGCGTGCCGACGATCTCCAGGAACAGCCACCGCTGCGCCGGGTCGAGCTCGAGCTCGGCGGGCCGGGTGTTCGGATGCCAGGAACGCAGCAGGTAGTCGACGTCACCGACGACATAGGCGGTGTAGCGCGAGCGCATGAGGGTCTCGGCGGTGGGCGCGGGCCGGGTGCCCGCCAGGATCGGTCCGCAGCAGTCGTCGAACGGTTCGCCGCGACGGCACGGACACGGTTTCGCTTCACCCATGCCGGTCATCCTGCCGGGTCGGGACCGGCGGCGCCCACGCGGGATCAGCCGAACGGCTGGTGCGCGAGCGGGACCAGTTCCAGCGTCCGCGCGAGGTCACCGGTCTGATCGCGCCAGCGCCGCAGGTCGGTCACGCTGGGCGCCATCTCGTAGTCGAGGTGATGGGCCGCGCGGGACAGCGCGGCCCACAGCGCGCCGACCTGGCCCGCGGTCTCCGGCCCCGCGTACACGCGCAGGGCGAGGAGCTGGGCCCGCATCGGGCAGCGCATGAGTTCGGGGGCGATCTGTGCCCACAGTTCGTCGACGGCCTGCTCGAGCGCGAGCCGCAGAATCCACGCGACCGCCCGCGACCACACCCCGCCCGCGTCGGAGACGTCGCCGGACAGCAGGTTCTCGGCAGCCTCCAGGCGCTCGGCCACCGAGGGGCGCGGGGTGTACCTGGGCCGTCGCGGCCTGCTCCGCCGGTTCACGGGCGCACCACCGCAGCACCGCCGCCCCGGCGGGACCGCGAGCGCCGACCACCTGTATCGCGGCTCATGAGCGGACCGCGGCGGGCTCGTGGGCGCGCAGCCAGGCGATGAATCGTTCGGTGTCGCTGATCAATTCCCGCATCGGCCGATCGATCGGCACATGCGCGCCCGCGGTGGCGTCGCGCAGCACGCCGACCAGCCAGCGGCCGCCGACCGCGCTCAGGTGCTTGTTGAGGTCGTCGACGCGGGCGCCGGGACCCATGATCGCCAGGGTGATCATGGCGCGGGTGGTGTGGGCGTTGCGCACCCGCCGCTCCACTTCGGCGTGATCGAGGCCGGTGGCGAGCAGTTCCTGGCGCGCCTTCGCCAGCCCCGCCGCCTCGATCGCGGAGCGGCAGCAGGTGGCGACGAGTTCGTCGGCGATGGCGGGCGGCAGCTGCGGGGTGCGCAGCAGCGAGCGAGCGTCGTCGAGGTAGCGGCGCACCGGGTCGCCGGTCACCCGCACCTCGACCACGGAACGTTCCCGGCGCTGCACCTCGAGCACGGTGGCGTCGAGCTGCATCCGGCGCACCGCCTCGGCCAGGCGCTCGTCGTGGGTGAACACCACCACCTGCCGGGTGGTCGCCACCTCGGCGAGCACCCTGGCCAGACCGTCGACCTTCGCCGGGTCCATCGCCTGCACCGGATCGTCGATCATCACGAAGCGGAACGGACTGTGCGACATCGTCGCTCGCGGCAGGAACAGCGACAGCCCGAGCGCGTGCAGCTCGCCCTGGCTCATCACGCCGAGCGCGGCGCCGTCCACCTCGTCGACGGTCACATCCAGCAGCACCCGCCGCGCGGTGCCCGCGCTGCCCTGCAACCGGATCGCGCCGAGTTCCACATTGCTCTGCTGTCGCAGCGTGCTCCACACCCACCGCGCGGTGCTCTCCAGCGGGCGCATCCGCTCGCCGCGGATCGTGGCGGTCGCCGATTTGAGCCAGTCGGCCGCCCGCTTCACCACCCGCAGCTCGCCCGCGTCGGCGGACACCGCGCGGGCGGGATCGAGCCAGGCGAGAATGCGCGGCACGAGCGGTGACCACACGGAGTCGAGGCGATCGAGCTCGGTGCTCGTATCACGTTGCAGAGCAGAGAGTTCGGCGCTCAACTCGGCGTAGGTGTCACCCAGACGCTGCGAAAACTCGTCATTGTGTTCCGCCTCGCCGAGCCCGGCCCACACCGTCCAGAGTGCATGCACCGCCGACAGTTGCCGCCTGATCAGACCCGCCCCACCGCTCGTCTGCCCGACGCTCGACGCAGTCGGCTGCGCGGCGCCGAGCTCGAGAGGTACACGCGACGTGAGCGCGCGAGCGGCGGCCAACGCGGCATCGAACTCCGCGCGGGCCGAGCGGAGTGCGGTGAGTTGCGTTTCGCGCTGGTCGATTTCGGCGTCGGCGGCGGCCAGCCAGGCGGTGTCGAGGTCGCCGCGGCCGCAGAGCGGGCAGGGGCAGGCGCCGCTCGCGGTGACGTGTTCGCGTGCGCGGGTGAGCAGTTCGAGGACGCGCAGGTCGGACTCGGCGTCGGTGGTGGCGTGGCGCGACAGCGCGGCCGAAGCGTCGGCGAGGCGATCGACAGCCGCGGCCACCTGTGCCGGGTCGGGCAGCGTGAGGCGCAGGATGGCCCGCAACCCGTCGGGTCCGTCGGGACCGAGCACCGAACCGGCGACCGCGGCGGCCACCGCGTCGAGATCGGGGTCCGGGACGCGGAGCAGGTCGGCGACGTGGCGGGCGCGCGCGTCGTCGACGTCGGCGAGTTCGGCGAGCAGATCGGTGCGGGACTGCCGCGAATCCTTGACGGCGCGCTCGAGTTCCAGCTTGCGCAGGCGGATGTGTTCGGCGGCGGCGGCCAGTTCGTCCAGGCCGAGCAGGCGGTGCAGCGCGTCGAACAGGTCGCTGGGCTTGCCGTCGACCAGGGCGCCGAGCTCGCTGTAGGACAGGAAGGGCCGGTACAGGTCCAGCCGACCGCGCCTGCTGCGCGGGTCGATGGCCACGGTCCGGTCCGTCCCTCGGCGCTCGGTCCACTGCGCCTCGCCCAGTTCGCTGCCGGGCGCCCAGTGCGTGGCGACCGTGAGCTCGGCCTCCTCGCCCGCCGTGAGCAGGTCGACCTCGATCCTGGCGAGATCGGGTTCGTGCAGGTTGCGCCAGCCTTCGCGCCACGCGGTCGAGCGGCCGTCCCAGCGCCGGTTGCCCCCGGTGAGCGCGAATTCGGCGGCCTCGGCGAAGCTGGACTTGCCGCTGCCGTTGCGCCCGACGACCAAGGTCAGCCCAGGTCCCGGGTTCAGGCGCAGCGTGGCCGTCGGCCCGATGCCGCGGAAGCCGTGCACGGTGATCGAGCGCAGGAAGACCCCGGTATCACCGGAATCGGGTGCGGCTCGATCACCGTCGGCCTCGGCGAGGGCTGCCAGCACGCACTCGGCGACCCGCCCCTCCACGGCGGGGTCGGCGGCGAGCTCGCGCGCGACCACCTCGGCGATGCGATCCGAGCACACTTCTGCGACATCCCCCTTCGCGGCCGCACGCACCGCGGCGGCCGATCTGCCCGGCCCACGTGATCCTTCCTCGGCAAACGCTACCTGATCGCGGAGCGTTCGCCCAGGGGATGCGCAGTGCCCCAGCGAATCTGCCCGCGGGAGTGGAATGGCCATCGTGGTGCCACGGCGGGCCCCTCGATGTCCACCCCTCGCCCACCCCGGCGGGCAGCTCGATGAGGTGTTCACACCCGCGCTACGCTGCGATGAGCGACGTGGGCGGTCCGGGCGAGCCGAACAGGTCAGAATGCCAGACTTTTCCGCAGGCAGCAAGTCCAACCGCACGAATCTGCCGGAGCGGCAGCGTCTTCCGCCGAGATTCGCCGACGTGAACGGCAGTTGTCGGTCCCCTGCGGTAGATATTTCGGCGAGGAGAGAACGGGGGAAGGCGATGACCGACCAACAGGCGCCGTGGACCGAGGACCAGGTCCGCGCACTCGCGCCGGACGCGAGCTCACTGGCTGCCGCGCGCAAGCTGGCCGGTCGCTGGCGCGCGACCGGCAGCGCGGGCAGTGCGGTGTGGGGTCTGTGCCAGGGCAGCGGGTCCAAGCCCTATCAGACGATCGTCGACCTGGCCGGGCCCGCGTACAAGTGCTCGTGCCCGAGCCGCAAGTTTCCGTGCAAGCACGCGCTGTCGCTGCTGCTGAGCTGGTCCGGCGGCGCGGTGCCGACGCAGGACGCGCCCGCGGAGTTCGCCGCCGAGTGGCTGGCGGGCCGGGCGGCCAAGGCGGCGGCACCGCCCAGGGCCAAGGCCGCCGCCACACCGTCGCCGGCGACCGTCGAGCAACGGCGGGCCAGGGTCTCGGCGGGCCTGACCGAGCTGGAGGTGTGGCTCACCGACCAGATCCGGACCGGGCTGGCCCAGACCGACCGCTCGTTCGCCGCGTACGAGGCGATCGCCGCCCGCATGGTCGATGCCCAGGCGCCCGGCGTCGCGGCGACGCTGCGCCGCCTGCCCGCCGCTGTGGTGACCACCGAGCACTGGCCCGAGCTGCTGCTGCGCGAGTACGCCCGGCTGCATCTGCTGGTGCTGGCCCACCGCACCATCGATGCCGTCCCGGAGTCGCTGCGGGCGGGCATCCGCACCCATGTCGGCTATCCGACCCAGGCCGAGACCGTGCTGGCCGAGCCCGCGGTGCGGGACCGCTGGCTGGTCCTCGGCATGCGGGTCAGCGAGGAGGAGCGCCTGCACACCCGGCGCACCTGGCTGCGCGGCCGCGGCAGCGGGCGCTGGGCGGTCCTGATCGAACATTCCTTCGGCACACCGAATTTCACCGGCGAGGTCCCCGCGCCCGGCCACGAGGTCGACGCCGATCTGCACTACTACCCCGGCGCCGCGCCGTTGCGCGTGCAGTGGGGCGCCCGGCACGGCGTCCCCGCGCCGTTCACCACCGTGCCCGCGATCGGCGGCGTCACCATCGGCGACGCGCTCGACGCCTACGCCGCGGCCCTGGGCGAGGACCCGTGGCTGCGGGCCTGGCCCGCCCTGCTGGCCGGCGTGGTGCCGGTGCTCGACGAGCACGGCTGGCACCTCGTCGACGCCGAGGGCGCCGCGTTGCCGCTGCCCGCCGGGGTGCGGCCGTGGCGATTGTTCGCGGTGGCGGGCGGTCATCCGGTGACGGTCACCGGCGAGTGGCGCGCCGACGGGTTCGATCCGGTCTCGGTGTTCAGCGCGGGCGAGGTCACCGATCTGGAGACCGAGTTCCCCACGCAGTCGGCGCCGACTCCCGAACTGGCCGAACTGGTTTCGGTCGCGCTGCTCGGCACGGCCCGACGCAGTGCCGACGGCGTCCAGCTGGCCGACGCCGTGACGGCGGTGGTGCCGCAGCGCTCCGGCGAACCGGCGGTTCGGCTGCTCGACGCGGCCGCCCTCCAGGACCTCTACCTGCGCGGCGGCCGGATGCCGGGCACCGCGCCGAAGCCGGATCCCGCGCCCGACGACGCGCGCCCGCTGCTGCCCCGGCAGGCCGCCGAGCGCCTCAGCCGCCTGCTCGCCGAGAAGTCCGCGTTCCTGCCCGAATGGTTCACCGCCGCGGCGCCGTTCGACTACCGGCTGCCGGATGTGCTGTGCGTGCAGGCGCTCACCGCGGCCGCCGATGTCCAGCTGCGCGGTCCGCTGCTGCGGCTGGCCGGTCGGCGTGGCCGATGGCTGGCGGCGCGGAACCCCGCGTGGTCGACGCTGCTCGACTCGTTCCCGGTGGATCGGGTCGAGCGGGCCGCGCCCGAGGAGGTCACCGGAACACCCGGGGCGCAGGATGTCTGGCTGTTCGGCGCGCCCGGCGAGCGCAAGGATTGGCTGGCGCGCCTGCGCCACACCGATCCCGCCGCCGCGCTCGAGGTGCTGCGTGCCGCGTGGGCCAAGGAATCGGGCCCGATCAAGGCCGAGTTGCTCGCGCTCCTCGTCGACGGGTCGAGTCTCGCCGACGAGCCGCTGCTCGAGCGCGCACTAGACGATCGCCGCGGCGACGTCCGGCGCACCGCGGCAGGCCTGCTGGCCCGGCTGCCCGGGTCGGCGCTCGGGCAGCGGATGGCGGCGCTGGTGTCGGCGTGGCTGCGCGTCGATGCCGACGGCACCGTCGAGGTCGCGGTGCCAGCGACGGTCGACGCGCAGGCCAGGCGCGACGGCATCACCGACGGCACCGACCAGGCCACCCTGCGCTGGGACACCCCGGACTCCACGCTGAAGACCCTGCACCAGGCGATCGCGGCGACCCCGCTGACCGCGTGGGAACCGCTCGTCGGCGCCACCGGAGCGGCCACCGCGACCGCCGCGCTGACCCTGACCCTGCCGCCGCGCTACGCCAAGGCGATCGTCGACGGCTGGGTCGACGCCGCCCTCGCCCAGCGCGACACCACCTGGGCCCGTGCGCTGTTCGCCAACGCCACCCCGACCGAACAGGCCGTGCTGCGCCGCCGCGAACTGTTCACCCTGCTCGACGCCACCGACCGGATCGAGCACGTCCTCGACCTCGACGCCCACCAGCTCACCGAACTGCACGCGATCCTGCCCGGCCTCGACCATCCCTGGCCGCGCCCGGTCGCCGACCACGTCGTGCGCCTGCTCGGCGAACGCGCCCGCACGACCTCCCGCCAGGCACACGCGAACGCCGGCGTCTACGCCGACCGGGCCCTGATCACCGCGGCGGGCGTGCACCTGCCCGTCGACCTGGCCGAGCGCGTCACCGCGCTCGCCGACAGCACCGACGACCCCGCCTGGCAACAGGCCTTCCACCGACTCGCCCACCACCTCACCGACCGCGCGACCATGCTCGAGGAGCTGCGATGACCACCACCGAACCGGCAACCACCCTGCTGCGTCCGCACGCCGAACAGGCCTTCGCCGACGAGTTGGCCGCGCTGGCGCGCGTCGACGATCGGCCACGGCCGCCGTCCTGGCGACTCTCGCCGTGGGCGGTCGTCACCTATGTCCTGGGTGGCACGCTCGACGACGGCACCGTCATCACGCCCAAGTACGTCGGGCCGCGACGGCTGATGGAGGTGGCCGTGGCGACCCTGGCCACCGATCGCGCCCTGCTGCTGCTCGGGGTGCCCGGTACCGCGAAAACCTGGGTGTCGGAACATCTCTCGGCCGCCATCAGCGGGGAGTCGACACTGTTGGTGCAGGGCACCTCGGGGACCGCGGAGGAGGCGATCCGGTACGGCTGGAACTACGCCAGGCTGCTGGCCGAGGGGCCCAGTGACGCCGCGCTGGTCGCCTCGCCGGTGATGACGGCCATGCGGACCGGGGCCATCGCCCGCATCGAAGAGCTGACCCGCATCCCGTCCGACGTGCAGGACGCGCTGATCACCATCCTGTCCGAGAAGACCCTGCCGGTGCCCGAGCTGGGCGCGGAAGTACAGGCGGCCAAGGGTTTCAACGTGATCGCCACGGCCAACGATCGCGACCGCGGCGTGAACGACCTGTCCTCGGCGCTGCGCCGCCGCTTCAACACCGTGGTGCTGCCGCTGCCCGCCGACGAGGATTCCGAGGTCGCCATCGTCAGCAGGCGGGTCGAACAGCTCGGCGCCGCACTGGAACTGCCGACCGTGCCCGCCGCGGCCGAGGAGGTCCGCCGGGTGGTGCGGGTATTCCGCGAACTGCGCTCCGGGATCACCGCCGACGGGCGCACCAAGCTCAAGTCGCCCTCGGGCACGCTGTCCACCGCCGAAGCCATCTCGGTGATCACCAACGGGCTCGCCCTGTCCGCGCACTTCGGTGACGGCGTGCTGCGGGCCTCCGATATCGCGGGTGCCGTCCTCGGTTCGGTGATCAAGGACCCGGTCGCCGACTCGGTGATCTGGACCGAATACCTCGAGGCCGTGGTGCGCGAACGCCCGGACTGGGCCGACTTCTACCGCGCCTGCCGCGAGATCTCGCACTGACGCCGGACCGACGGGGAGGACGGACCAGACCGCACACATGGGGTTTTCGATGAATCGACAGACCGACGACACGAGCGTCTCGGCCGACACGACGCCCGACCCGGACCCGGGCCGACGGCCACCCACCGGCGCGGAGGACGCCGCGGTGACGCGAGTCTTCGGCATCCGCCACCACGGGCCGGGTTCGGCCCGATCGCTGCGCCAGGCGCTCGAGGAATTCGGCCCCGACGCCATTCTCATCGAAGGCCCCGCCGACGCCGACCCCCTCGTCGGCTTCGTCGCCGCCGACACCATGCGTCCGCCGGTCGCCCTGCTGGCCTACGTCCCGGACTCCCCCGCCCGGGCGGCCTTCTGGCCGTTCGCGGTGTTCTCCCCGGAGTGGCAGGCCATGCGCTACGGCGCCGAACACGCCGTGCCCGTGCGCTTCTGCGATCTCCCGGCCGCGACTGTGCTGGCCGCCGACGACGACTCGCGCGGCGACCGCACCGACCCCCTGGCCGCCCTCGCGTCGGCGGCGGGCTACGACGACGCCGAACGCTGGTGGGACTCCGTCGTCGAATCCGTGCCGGACAGTGCGGCTTTCGACGCGATCACCGAAGCGATGTCCGCCCTGCGCGATGATTCGCCGCCGCCTGCCCCGGCCACAGCGGAATCACCGGACGTCCTTTCGCTCGGATCGGGCGCTCCCCTTCCCGCAGGTCCCGAGGACCCCGCGTTCGCACCGCTGGTCGTCGATCAGCACACCCTGCGGCGCGAGGCCTACATGCGGCAGGTGATGCGGCAGACGCTCAAGGACGGCGCGAAGCGGCTGGCCGTGGTGTGCGGCGCCTGGCACGCGCCCGCGCTGGACGGGGCGCTCGGACCGGCCGCACCGGACGCCCGGCTGCTCAAGGGCTTGCCGAAGATCAAGACCGCGCTGACCTGGGTGCCGTGGACGCATTCGCGGCTGGCGGCGGGTTCGGGGTACGGGGCCGGGGTCACCTCACCGGGCTGGTATCACCATCTGTTCACCGAGACCGAGCGACCGGTCGCGCGGTGGCTGACGAAGGTCGCCGGCGTGCTGCGGGCGCACGATCTGCCGGTGTCGAGCGCGCACATCATCGAGTCGGTGCGCCTGGCCGACACGCTGGCCGCGCTGCGCGGGCGCCCGCTGGCCGGATTGTCCGAGGTGACCGAGTCCGTGCGCTCGGTGATGTGCGGTGGCGACGAGACCATGCTGCGGCTGGTGATCGACGAACTCGTCGTCGGCGAGACCCTCGGCGGCGTCCCCGAGGACACCCCGACCGTGCCGCTGGCGGCGGATCTGCGGGCGCGGAGCAAGACCCTGCGGCTCAAGCAGGAAGCCCTCGCCCGCACGGTCGATCTGGACCTGCGCAAGGAGCGCGACGTCGAACGCTCGCACCTGCTGCACCGGCTGCGGCTGCTCGGCGTCGACTGGGGCACGCCGACCGTCGGCGAGGTCCGCAACACCGGCACCTTCCGGGAGACCTGGACCCTGCGCTGGGAACCGGAATTCGAGGTCCGCATCGTCGAGGCCGCGGTCTGGGGCACCACGCTGCGCACCGCCGCCGAGGCGAAGATCCTCGACACCGCGAGCCGCGACGGTGTCACCGTCGCCGAACTCGCCGACGCGCTGGAGACCGCGCTGCTGGCCGATCTGGGCGGCGCCACCGACGGCCTGATCACCCGGTTGGAAGCGGCCGCCGCCCTCGACCACGACGTCACCCATCTGCTGGGCGCGCTACCCGGCCTGACCAGGACCCTGCGCTACGGCGACGTCCGCGGCACCGACACCAAGGCGCTGGCCCATGTCGCCGACGGCCTGCTGGTGCGGATCTGCGCCGGGCTGCCCGGCGCGGTCACCGGCCTCGACACCGACGCGGCCGAGGCGCTGCGCGCCCAGATCGATGCCGCGCACACCGCGATCAGCACCCGCGACGACGACCACACCACCACCGAATGGCTGGCCACGCTCCATCGCATCGCCGACCGCGACGACGTGCACGGCGCGATCAGCGGCCGCGCGGTCCGCCTGCTGTGCGACGCCGAACGCATCGACGACGCCGACTCGGCCCGCCGCCTGGCCGCCGCCCTGTCCGTCGGCAACACCCCCGCCGCCAAGGCCGCCTGGATCGACGGCTTCCTCGGCGGGCGCGGCCTGCTCCTCGTCCATGATCGGGAGTTGTTGCGCCGCATCGACGAGTGGCTCCGCGAACTCACCGAGGACCAGTTCGTCGCCACCCTGCCGCTGCTGCGCCGCACCTTCGGTTCCTTCGAATCCGGGGAGCGCCGCGCCATCGGCCAGGCCCTGCGCGATACCGGTTCCGCACCGGCCGCGGCCACCGGCGCGACCCCCATCGACCCGGCCCGAGGGCAGGCGGCCCTGCGCGCCGCCGCCGCGATCCTGGGCGCCGCCGGATGACCGCGCCACCGGCCCACGGTGCGGTCCTCGCCGCCGCCCGCCGAATCCGGTGCAGCACACCGCCGGAGATCCGAGCTGCGGCCCGGGTATCACCGGCATCCCGACGAATTCCGCTCGAACACCTGGAGCTGCTGCCGTGACCGGTAACGACGAAACCCATTCGCGCCGTTGGCGACTCGTCCTCGGCCAGGCCGCGGAGGAACAGCTCGGCGGCTTGTCCTCGGGCCCCGACCAGGCCATGGACCAGGCCCTCGGCGCCCTCTACAACACCGGTGAGGCAGGCGGATCGACGAAGAGGTCCGGCGGACTCGGTGGTTCGGCACCGCGCGTGGCGCGCTGGCTCGGCGACATCCGCACCTACTTCCCCGCGACCGTGGTCGAGGTGATGCAGCGCGACGCCGTGCAGCGGCTGAACCTCACCCAGCTGCTACTCGAACCCGAACTGCTGGAATCGGTGGAGCCCGACGTACACCTGGTGGGCACGCTGATGGGGTTGAACCGGGTGATGCCGGAGACCACCAAGGCCACCGCCCGGATGGTGGTCGAGAAGGTGGTGCGCGAGATCGAGCAGCGCATCGCCGCCAAGACCGTCGCCGCGGTCACCGGCGCGATCAATCGCTCGGCCCGCACCCACCGCCCGAAACTGCGCGATATCGACTTCGACCGGACCATCCGCAAGAACCTCGCCAACTATCTGCCCGAGCACCGCACGGTGGTGCCGGAGCGGCTGGTCGGCTACGGGCGCAAGGCGCAGTCGATTCAGCGCGATGTGGTGCTGGCCATCGACCAATCCGGCTCGATGGCGGCCAGCGTCGTCTACGCCTCGGTGTTCGGGGCGGTGCTGGCCTCGATGCGCTCGCTGAAGACCTCGCTGGTGGTGTTCGACACCGAGGTCGTCGACCTCACCGACCAGCTCAGCGACCCGGTCGACGTCCTGTTCGGCACCCAGCTCGGCGGCGGCACCGACATCAACCGCGCCATCGCCTACGCGCAGACGCTGATCACCCGGCCCACCGACAGCCTGTTCGTGCTCATCTCCGATCTGTACGAGGGCGGCGTGCGCGAGGAGATGCTGCGCCGGTGCAACGCGATGAAGGAGGCCGGCGTCCAGGTGGTGGTCCTGCTGGCACTGTCGGACGAGGGCGCGCCCGCCTACGACCACGACAACGCCGCCGCGTTGGCCGCGCTCGGCATCCCCGCCTTCGCCTGCACGCCGGACAAATTCCCCGATCTGCTGGCGGTCGCCCTGGACCGCGGCGACCTCACGCACTGGGCCGACACCAACACTCCCGCCGTGTAGCACCGCGAGTTTCGCTAGGCTGCGAAGCGATCGGGTTCGGTGAACGGGGTGAGGCGATGTTGCGGCGCGGGGAGGTGTTCGCGGGGTTCGTCATCGAGCGGGAGCTGGGGCGCGGGGGGATGGGCGCGGTGTACGCGGCCCGCGACCGGCGGCTGCCCCGGCTGACCGCGCTCAAGCTCATGCACCGTGACCTGTTCACCGACTTCGAGATCCGGACCAGGTTCGAGCGCGAAGCGGACCTGGTCGCGCAGCTGGACCATCCGAACATCATCACCGTCTACGACCGCGGCGTGGACGAGGACCGGCTGTGGATCGCCATGCAGTTCGTCGACGGCGTCGACGCGGCGGCGGTTCCGGTGCCGCAGTTCGGGAGCGAGCGGATCGCCCAGGTCGTCACCCAGACCGCGAGCGCACTGGACTACGCGCACCGCCAGGGCGTGCTGCACCGGGACGTGAAACCGGCCAACATCCTGCTCTCCCGCACCGCCGGCGTCGGCGCGGGCTTCGACGAACGCGTCCTGCTCACCGATTTCGGCATCGCGAAGCTCCTCGACGACACCGGCGGCCTCACCCGCACCGGCCAGTTCACCGCCACCATCGCCTACGCCTCGCCCGAGCAGCTCAGCAGCGCGCCCCTGGACGGCCGCGGCGACCAGTACTCCCTGGCGTGCACCGTCTTCCGGCTGCTCACCGGCAGCGGCCCCTACGACGCCCCCAACCCGGCGACCGTCATGCTCGGCCATCTCAATGCCGTGCCCCCGCGGGCCAGCACCCGGCGGTCCACCTTGTCACCCGCGGTCGACGCGGTCCTGGCCAAGGCGATGGCCAAGGACCCGGCGCGGCGCTTCCCCACCTGCGCCGATTTCGCGGCCGCCCTCACCGAATCCCTCACGCGCCGAGGGACTGCCGCGCCGGGCGGGTCCTCGGCCACGCCCCGGACCGCCCTGTCCACCGGTCACGCGCCGGACCACCGATCCGGCACCGACTTCCGTGGCCGTGGCGCCGGACCGGTGGCCCACACCGATGCGCCGCAGTCCCGGCGGAACGCCGCAGCGGAGGCCGCCCGCCGGTCCGAGCCGACCGCACGCGGCGCGACCTCCGCGGACGGCAGGCCGCGGATCGACATCCGGCACCCGGCGCGACACCCCGGCGCCACCTCGCGCACACCGGTTCCCGGTCGGCACGACCCCGAACAGCAGGCGCCCCGACGCGAACACACGCACCGCAGCAGCGACGCCGTGGCGAGCGCCGGTTCGGTCTGGCTGAACGCGGTGCACGGTTGCCTGATCGGCGGTGCGGTCGGTGACGCGCTCGGGGCCCCGATCGAGACCAGAACCCTGCGCCAGATCCGGGACCAGTACGGTCCGGACGGCCTCACCGACGCCGATCCACTGCGGATCTCCGAGGAGACGCAGCTGACCGCGTTCACCGTGGAGGCGTTGATCCGCGGCTCGGTGCGGGCCAGGGCCAAAGGCATCGGCGGGGCCACCATGGGCCTGCTCCAGCAGGGCATGCTCGTCTGGCTGCGCGGCCAGGTGGTCGACCTGCCCGACCAGCCGTTCGCGCTGCACAGTTCACTCAGCGGCCATCCCGAACTGATCGAGCAACGGGGCGTGGCGAATTCGGTGTACACGGCATTGCGGCAGGCCGCGGCGCGACGCGCGCCGACCGCACCGCTGGGCACCCGCAGGCAGCCGATCAACCAGTCCAAGGGCAGCGGTGCGGTGATGCGCGCGGCACCGTGTGGATTCGGGTACGCCGCAGATCGCTCCGGCGCGGCCACCGGGGCGATCTTCGAATTGGGTTGCGACGCGGCCGCACTGACACACGGCCATCCCAGCGGCTGGCTGCCGGCGGGCACCCTGTCGGCGCTGGTCTATCAGCTCGCCCGGGGAAACGACACCACGACGGCGCTCGCCCGCGCCCGGGCCGAACTGGCGACCTATCCCGAGCACGAGGAAACCTCGGCCGCCCTGGACGCGGCGGTCGCGCTGGCCGAGGCGACCGCGCGCACCGGCCGCGGACCGACCCCCGAGGAGGTCGAATCCCTCGGCCAGGGCTGGGTCGGCCCCGAGGCACTGGCCATCGCCGTATTCGCCGTGCTCGCCGCGGAATTCCGGGGCGGCGCCGCGCATGACATCGTCCGCGCCGGACTCCTGCTGTCGGTCAACCACTCCGGCGACAGCGACGCCACCGGCTCGATCGCGGGCAGCCTCCTCGGCGCCCGCTACGGCCGAACCGCCCTCCCCCACCGCTGGTCCGACACCGTCGACGCCCGCGCCGCCCTGGACCGCCTCGCCACCGACTACTGCACCGAATTCGGCCTCACCCCACCGCAGGACGACCACGGCCAGCCCACCCCGGACTGGTTCGACCGCTACCCGGCCTAGCCGAGTCACATCGCCCGTTGGCTACGGCGGGTGCCTCGGGCTACAGTGGGCCACCTGCGGCCGGAACGCCGCGTCCAAGGGTGGGGACAGATGACGAATTACGACGGTTTCACAGCGGATCTAGCTGGGATTCAAGCACTTTCCCGATTTCTCTACGATCGCGCCGCCGATCTTCGCGTGATCGGCAAGGGAATCCAGACGCTGCCGTGCGCCAGCGAAGATGCGCTCGGCTCGGCCGATACCCTCACCGCCTACACCGCCTTCCACAGTGCGTGGACCAAGGAACTCGGCATCCACGCGGGTGCCCTCGACGAAGTCGGGGCGAAGTTCGATACGGCCGCCTCGACCTACTCACAGAAGGACGTGACCTGGTCGAGCGACTTCACGTCCTTCATGCACGGCACGGCGCTCGACAGCTAGGCGGAGCGAGGCAACGATGTCCGATCTCGAAACAATCGGCAAAGCGATGGCCCAGTTGCAGATCGGGTCGTCGATGACGGTGGCGGCCGCGGTCGCGAGTCTGGCCGGTGTCCCGGCGCCGAAAGGCAACACCGAGACCATCGACCAGCTCTCGGATGGCTACGGGAAAGCGGCCGGGCCGACCGATCTGGCCGCTCTCGACGTCGCCAACGCCTCGGCGCGGGAGCTGCCCGAGGTATGGGTCGGTCGCACCGCCAATGTCGCGGGTGACGTGGTGGTCGCCGTGGCGGAAGACGTGGAACTGGCCGCTGCGGTATTCGGCCGGGCGCGCACGATTCTGGCCACGCTCGCCGAGGGGATCACCACCGCGAAACAATCACACACCGACGCGCAGGATCCGCTGCGTCGCGCGATCGAAGCCTGCGACGACAGCGACTGGATGACGGCGAAAAGTTACGGAACGAGCGCCGCCGAGCTACTACTGTCCGCGATCACCAAGGCCGAGACCGCGGGCACCGATGCCGCGCGGGACCTGCGGGCGCTCACCGCGCAAGCCAGGGCCGCGGTGATGGACTCGGGCAATCTGTCCGATTCGGACCGGATGGTCCTGGCCGAGACGTCGACCGGCGACGGCGCGCAGGGCAAGAACATCATTCTCACCACCGATGCCGCCGACCGGGCGGCGGCTCGACTGGACCAGATGAGCGACACCGACCGGCAGAAGGTCACCGAGCTGCTGGCGAACGCCAAATCGCCACAGGAACGCGCGTACCTGATGAAGACGCTGGCTGCCGGCCACAGCGCCGACGAACTCACTCAGTTCGCGAATACGATCCACCCCTACGGCGACGATACGACCTGGCTACGTGAGCATCTGACCCCGTTCACCAATTCCGACAGCACCATTTTCGGCCAGCTACCAGGATGGCAGCTGGACCCAGGGCGGATATCCCACCTGTGTCGCCTCGTCGACGGTGATGGCTCGGGCAATGATCGATCCCTCGTACACCCTGATGCTGACCACCGGAACAATCCGAGCGACCCCGCCTCCACCAGTAAGGACGCCTTCCTCTCCCGGCTCCGCGACGAACAAGCCACCCTCTACGACCACGGCCGCGACGAAGGCAGCATCATCGGCGATATCGGCCAGTTCTTCGGCAAGGAGGGCATGCAGACCGACGAGGGCGAGTTCATCGCCGACGAGCAGATCGGCGCGTACACCGGCAAGGACTACCAGCACGTGGAGCTCGATGACACGCAATCCCGGCGCGACATCCTCGACGACATCTACAGCGCGGTGGACAACGGATCACCGGTCCCGTTCCAGGCGCGCGACAGCGACGGCGGCCACCAGATGATGGTGATCGGCCACGATGGTGACCGAATTCAGGTGTACAACCCGTGGGGCGTGGTCAGCTGGATCAGCGCCGACGACTTCGTCAACGGGAAAATCGACAACCTGCCCACCGACGGCAAGGGCAAGGTGCCCAATCAGCTCGAAGGCGTGACCCTCCCCCGATGAACACCCAGTACACCGACGTCGAGGCCACCGCGACCGACATCAGCCGGCTCTTGATCGACGGACTGACCACACCGGATGCCCGCCACCCCGAACTGTTCGGAATCGGTGCGGTGGGCGCGGCGGTGCGGCTGGACCGTCTGCTCACCCCTCCTCGCGCGGTGGCCTACCTGGCCCGCGTCGTCGCGGCGGGCGGCACGGCATCGGCCGCCGCGCTGTCCGATCCGCTCCCGGATCCGCGGCAGAGCGCGGTGCTGCGCCCCTGGCTCGACGCCGCGGCGACGGTTCCGGCGGCCATTGCCGTCGACGATCTGTTCGCCCGCTGGCTCGACGCCGTCGCGGCTGTCCTCGCGCTGCGCACCGTCGATCGGCGGCGAACCGGACTGTCGCTGTGACGGCGTCGACGGGCCGGCGCCGAGTGATCGCCGGGCTCGTGGTCGTTGCGGTCGCGGTACCCGCGCTGGCGTGGGGTGTGGTGACGTATCGCAGCGGGCAGGCCCCCAAGGGCACCCCGGCATCCGGGCAGACCCCGCCTGCGGTGTGTGAGCTACCCGAATCCGTTCTGGCGCAGACTCGTACGCACAATTTCCGGGATTTCGAGCTGTTCGACGCCTCGCCGGATCGCAACGCACCCGATCTCGACTTCTCCTGTGACTGGGACCAGCTGGCGGGGGCCGACGGCATCGACAGCAGAGCGATCGGCTGGCGTGCCTACCGATTCGACAGCGCCGACCGAGCTCTGCGGTACTTCGAGATGCATCGCGAAATGCCGAGTGTTCTGCCGCCTTTCGAGATTCGCTCCGTCGACGGCTTCCCCGGGCCCGCGTCCTGCCAGCGGACCGTCGACAAGTCGGGCACCACCGAGGTGGCGCTGACCGTGCTCGACCGGAATCGGATCGTCGTCGTCCGGATCGACGCCGAGGACCAGCACTTCCTCTGGACCCGGCCGACCCCGTTCACCACCGCGGAAGCTCTCACCGCGCTGGTCGCGCGGGAAGTTCTGCAACGCACGTGGTAGTCGGACCGGTCCCGCACGGGGCCCGGTCCGACCACGACTCCTACAGGTCCGCGATGGCAGCCAGTGGGGGTGTGCGGGCGGCGCGGACGCCGGGCCAGACGGCGGCAAGGACGCCGACGACGCCGGAGGCGATCAGGACGGTGACCAGTTGCGACCACGGGATGGTGATCTGGTCGATGCCCAGGTCGCGCAGGGTGCGCAGGAAGCCGACGCCGAGGGCGATGCCGAGGATCAGGCCGACGATGGCGCCGAAGATGGCGATCAGCATGGATTCCAGGTAGATCGTGCGACGGACCTGGGAACGCTGGGTGCCGACGGCGCGCAGCATGCCGATCTCGCGACGGCGTTCGACCACCGACAGGGCCAGCGTGTTGATGATGCCGAGCACCGCGATCACCACGGCCAGGGCGAGCAGGCCGTAGAGGATGGCGAGCAGGGTGTTGATCTGCTGGCCCTGGGCGCCCTTGAACTGCTCGGCGTCCTGCACCTGCACGACGACGAACGGTTCGGTGGCCTTCTCCAGATTCGCCCGCATGGCGGTGAGATCGGTGCCGGGCGCCGCCTTCACCAGCACGTAGATGTTGGTGCGCAGGCTCTGCGGCATCAGCTGTTCGTAGACACCGGGGTCGACGACCATCGGGCCGAGCAGCGGCGAGTTGGCGAAGATGCCGCCGACGGTCAGCTCGAGCTGCTTGTTGTCCAGGCTGGTGATGCCGACCTTGTCGCCGACCTTCCAGCCCCGATCGGTGGCTTCCTTCTCATCGACGAGCAGCCCGTTCGGGGCGATGGTGGTGGAGCCGCTGAGCAGGTCGATGTTCATCACCGGGTCGATCGGGCCGTCCGGGGAGGTGGCGCCGATCTGTTCCTTGCCGACCTTGAAGGCGACCACCCGGATGCCGGTGACATCACTGACACTGGGCACCTCGGTGCGCACGGCGTCGACCGCGCCGATCGGCACACCGATCATCTGCGGACCGGCGAGCACGTATTCGGCCTCGACGCCCTTGTCGATCAGCACGCTGACGCTGGTCTTCGCGGAGGCGCCGAGGATGCCGATCGCCGAGACCAGCATCAGGCCCAGCGTCAGCGCGAACGCGGTGGCGGCGGTGCGGCGCGGGTTGCGCACGGCGTTGTTGCGGGCCATCTGGCCGATCGCGCCGAACGGGCGGGTGAGCACGCCGAGCACGAGCACCATCGGCCGCGACAGCGCGGGCGCGGCGAGCAGGACGGCCAGGATCAGGCCGAGCGCGCCGATGCCGACGGTCACCGCCGCGCTCTTGCCGGTGCCCTGGGCGCCGAGGTACACGAGCACGCCACCGGCGACGGCCATGACCGCGCCGATCACCGTGCGAATGCGCAGCGAGTCACCGGCGCTGGCGAATTCGGACCGCATCGCCTCCACCGGCGGCACCTTCGCGGCCCGCCGGGCGGGCGCGTAGGCACTGGCGACGGTGACGATGAGGCCCACCAGCAGCGCCACGATCGCGGTGCGCGGCAGCACCGTCAGCGATCCGGTGGGCAGGCCCAGGTCGAAGGCGTTGAGCAGGGCGGACAGACCGAACGCGAGCCCGATGCCCGCGATCAGGCCGAGCACGCTGCCGATCACACCGATCACCACGGCCTCGACGACCACCGAGCGGCCCACCTGCTGACGGCTCGCGCCGATCGCCCGCAGCAGCGCCAGCTCACGCAGGCGCTGGGCGACGATCATCGAGAAGGTGTTGTAGATGATGAACGTGCCGACGATCAGCGCGATCGCGCCGAAGGCGAGCAGGAAGTAGTTGATGAAGGTGAGTGCCTCGGAGACCTGCTTCTTCATGTCCTCGCGGACCTCGTCGGCGTTCTGCACCTTGTAGTTGGGCAGGCCGGCGGCGAGCTTGTCGCGCAGGTCGTCGGCCGAGACACCCGGCGACGCCGCGATATCGGCGTAGGCGACGTGCGAGCCGTCGGTGAACAGCTTGCGGCCCTGCGGCTCGGTGAACATCACCGCGACCACCCCGCCGCCCTCGGTGCCTGGCATCTCGTAGATGCCGGTCAGCGTCACCTCGAACGGGTCGCCCTTGGACGGGACGAGCACCTTGGTCTTGTCGCCGACCTTCAGCCCGGCCTTCTCGGCACCGCTGGTGTTGAGCGCGATCTCGCCCGACTGGGTGGGCGGCCCACCGGCGACGAAGGTGTTGGGTTCCTCGACCGACTGCTCCGGCGGCAGGTAGGACAGGCCGAAACTCGGCGCGCCACCGGTCTGCACGGCCTTCTTGCCGTCGGGTTCGAGCAGCACCACCGGGCCGTTGACGGCCGGGGCGACCCGGTCGACACCCTCGGTCTTGGCCAGCGCGTCGACGATATTGGTCGGCAGGCCCAGCGACTGCTGGTCCTTGGGGCCGACGCGCACGTCGACGCCCTGGGCCTGGCCCTCGAAGATGCCGTCGAAGGTGCGCTGCAGGGTGTCGGTGAAGACGAACGACCCGGAGATGAAGGCGGTGCCGAGCACCACCGACAGCAGGGTCAGGGCCAGGCGCACCTTGTGCGCGGCGAGATTGCGCAAGGCGACCTTGCGCATCGGGTTCGTGCTCACTTGGTCTCCAGCGCCTTCATCCGGTCGAGGATGGAATCCTGGGTCGGATCGCGCAGTTCGTCGACGATCCGGCCGTCGGCGAGGAACACGACGCGATCGGCGTAGGCGGCCGCGCGCGGATCGTGGGTGACGATCACGACGGTCTGGCCGAACTCGTCGACCGAGGCGCGCAGGATCGAGAGCACCTCACCGGAGGAGTGCGAGTCCAGGTTGCCGGTCGGCTCGTCGCCGAAGATGATCTCCGGCTTGCCGACCAGGGCGCGCGCGCACGCGACGCGCTGCTGCTGACCGCCCGACAGCTCCGAGGGCCGGTGGTCGAGCCGGTCGCCGAGGCCCAGGCGCTTGACGACGGTGTCGAGCCACTCCTGGTCGGCCTTGCGGCCCGCGATGTCGAGCGGCAGCGTGATGTTCTCCAGCGCCGTCAGCGTGGGCACCAGGTTGAACGCCTGGAACACGAAACCGATGCGGTCGCGGCGCAGCGCGGTCATCTGCTTGTCCGACAGCCCGGTCAACGCGGTGTCACCGATGCGGACCTGGCCCGCGCTGGCGCTGTCGAGCCCGGCCAGGCAGTGCATGAGCGTGGACTTGCCCGAACCGGAGGGCCCCATGATCGCGGTGAACTCACCCTTGGCGAAGTTCGCCGACACTCCATCCAGGGCTGTGACCTGGGTGTCTCCCGATCCGTACAGCTTGACCAGGTCTTGTGCGGCGGCCGCGATCTCGGTGTCGGCCGCCGCGTCGACGGCCTCGGTGCCCATGGCGTGCGAAGTCATGGTGTCCAGTCTGTCTGTCCGCCGGAAACCGCGCCATCCGGGATCCCCCCGATACCTACCGGATGACCCACTCGAACGCCGCCGCCTCCGACCGCGCGCCCTCGGCGGCGCGGGAGCGATTCGGTTCGCCGAGGTCGGCGAGCAGCTCCTCGGTGAGGCCGACCAGGCTCGCCAGCGACGCCGGGGTGAACCAGTCCGGCCTGGTGGCGAACAGGATGTCCTCGGAGGCGGTGTTGCCGCTCGCGCCGGGCGCGAACGGGCAGCCGCCGAGACCACCGAGCGCGCCGTCGACCATGGTGGCGCCCGCCGCGACGGCGGCGAGGGTGTTGGCCACGCCCATACCCCAGGTGTCGTGGCCGTGGAAGACGATGCGGCGCGCCGGGGTGGTGTCGCGGACGGCCGTCACCAGCGCGCTCACCTGGCCGGGGTGCGCCTGGCCGAGGGTGTCGGCCAGGACGATGTCGGCGGCGCCCTCGGTGCGGGGGTCGCGGGCGATGCCGAGCACCCGTTCGGGATCGACGGGACCGTCGAACGGGCAGGTGAAGCTGGTGGCCAGGCACAGCTGGATCTCGCCGCCCGCCTCGCGCGTCAGCCGGATCGCGTCGGGCATCGCGGCCACCGACGCCTCGGTGTCGCGGCCGATATTGGCCCTGTTGTGCGCGTCCGACGCCGAGAAGCAGTACTGGAAATTGCGGGCGCCCGCCGCGGCCGCCTTCTCGATGTGCCGCGGCGTGGCCACCCAGACCCAGCATTTCGCCAGCTCGTCGGGGGTGAGCGCGGCGATCAGCTCGAGCGAGTTGGCCATCGGCGGCACCAGATCCGGCCGGGCCATCGAGCCGATCTCCAGCGCGGGCACGCCCGCGGCCAGCAGCCGCCGGACGACGTCGATCTTCTGCTCGGTCGGCAGCACCTTGCCGGTCAGCTGCAATCCGTCGCGCAGGGTGACATCACGCAGCAGCGGCGCGGTCATCGCCGCTGGTCCGGTTCCTGGGCGGGCACGCACATGACCCCGCCGCACGGTTTGTCACCGACGCTGGCCGGCGTCGGATGCACGGTCGGGCGAACGTGACCGGGGCCACGCTGTTCCCACTTGCTGCGCACCGGTGGGCGGCGTCTGCCGTGTACTCGCCTGCTCACGATGCCTCCAGCGCGTCGATCTCGTCTTGCGTCATCCCGAGCAGCTCGCCGAGCACCTGGGCGGTGTGTTCGCCGAGGTCGGGGCCGACATTGCGAATCGGCAGCGACTGTCCCCCGATCACCGGGACGATGCCGGGGAACCCCACCTGCTTGGGTTCGGGCTCGCCCACGTCGACGGGGAACGACTGGATCATATTGCGTGCGCGGTACTGCTCGTCGGCCACGATGTCGGCGGCGGTGTAGATCGGGCCGCACGGGATGGCCGCCTCGTCGAGGATCTTCAGCGCCTCGTCGCGGGTGTGCTCGACCGTCCACTCCGCGATCGAGGCGTCGAGGCGTTCCCGATTGCGCCAGCGACCCGCGTTGTCGGCCAGCTCGGGATCGGCCGCCAGGTCCGGACGCCCGATCACCTGCATGTAGCGCTGGAAGATGGCATCGCCGTTGCCGCCGATGATGATGCTGTAGCCGTCGCTGGTCGGGTAGGCGTTGCTGGGCGCGATGCCCTCCATCCGGCCGCCGACCCGCTCCCGGTTGATGCCGTAGGCGAGGTGGTCGGGGACCAGCGATTCCATCACCGACAGGATCGACTCGTTGAGCGCGACGTCGATGATCCGCTCGGGCTGCGGCACCGGGCCGCTGACCCGCTCACGCTGGAACAGCGCCATCACGGTGCCGAAGGCGGCGTAGATGCCCGCGATCGAGTCGCCGATCGACACCCCCACCCGCACCGGCGGGCGGTCGGGATCGCCGACGAGTTCGCGCAGGCCGCCCACGGCCTCGGCGACGGCGGCGAACCCGGGACGCGCGGCCATCGGGCCGGTCTGGCCGTAGGCGGAGATCCGGGTGATGACCAGCTTCGGGTTCACCTCCTCGAGCACCTCGGGCCCCAGGCCCCATTTCTCCAGCATGCCGGGCCGGAAGTTCTCCAGCAGCACGTCGCAGTGCCGCAGCAGGTCGAGCACGATCGCCCGGCCCGCCTCGGTGCGCAGGTCGAGCACGATCGACTTCTTGTTGCGGTTGACCGTGCGATACAGCATGGAGGTGTCGCCGCCGTAGAGCCGCCAGTTGCGTAACTCGTCGCCCGTTCCCGGGCGCTCCACCTTGATCACCTCGGCGCCGAAGTCGCCCAGAATGCGACCGGCGGTGGGAGCGGCGACATAGTTGCCGAGTTCCAGGACGCGCACTCCGTCCAACGGCCGAATATTCTGTTCCGCCACCCCGCGACCTTAGCGTGTCGTCCGGGAGCTCGGCAGTTGGTGGTCGGGCTCGCGTCGTGTGCGCCACGGCGGGGAGGTGGTCGGGGGAGTTACCCATGTCCTCGCGGGATCACCCGGTCACCTCCCTGCCCGTTGTCAGCTGGCGAGGAGTTCCGGTTCCTCGACGATGGAGTAGTGCTCGGCGTTGCCTTCGAGGACGGTGCTCGGCTTGCCGTCGACGCCGACCGGGATGTCGCCGGCGAGGGTGATGCGGGTCAGGCGGCGGGGCTGGTTGTCGTAGTCGTCGACGGCGTAGTGCTGGGTGGCGCGGTTGTCCCAGATGGCGACGTCGCCGTCGGACCAGGTCCAGCGGGTGGTGTTCTCCAGGCGGGTGACGCGGTCCTGGAACAGGCGGAACAGCGCCTGCGACTCGCTGGTGGACAGGCCGACGAAGTTCTTCACGAAGTGGCCGAGCAGCAGGGCGCGCTCGCCGGTCTCCGGGTGCACGCGCACCACCGGGTGCTCGGTCTCGTAGTAGGTGGACTGGAACTCCGCGCGGTACTCCGCGGTCTTCGGGCGCAGCGGCTCGACATTGCGGGCGGCGTAGTCGTAGACGTTGGTGTGTACGGCGCGCAGGTTCTCGGCGAGCGCCTTCAGCGGTTCGGGCAGCGAGTCGTAGGCCGCGACGGTGGAGGCCCAGGTGGTCGAGCCGCCGTAGCTCGGTAGGTACTCCGCGCGCAGGATGGACGCCTTCGGGATGCGGTCGACGAAGGTGACATCGGTGTGCCAGGAGTTGGCGCGGCCGGTCTCGGAATCGATGGCCAGGCTCTTGACGCCGTGCGAGGTCACCGTCGGGTGCGGCGTCGTCGGGCTGCCGAGCAGCTGCGCGAACTCGTGCTGGCCGTCCTCGGTGAGATGCTGCTGACCGCGGAAGAAGATGACCTTGTGCTCGTTGAGCGCGCGCCGGATCGTCGCGACGGTCGCCGCGTCCAGGTCACCCCCCAGACGGACGCCGTCCACCTGGGCGCCGATGTGGGCGCCGAGCTTGGTCACCGTCAGGGTGGTGGGGGTGGCGTGGTCGACCGTCATGGGAGATCACCTCTGTCGTCGTGGAACGGTTGGTATGCCTCCAGCACACCGCGAATTCCGTTCGGCAGACAGGTTTTCCCTCCGGGTGATCGGAACCGTCAGCCCAGGTTCTCCCGCAGGTAGGCGAGGTCATCGGCGACTCCCTCAGCCGGGGTCTCCAGGATGACCGGGGCGCCCGCCGTGCGGCAGACCTCGGCCAGCAGCTGCGGGTCGATGGTGCCGTCGGCGAAATTGGCGTGCCGGTCGGCGCCGGAGTCGAACTCGTCACGCGAGGAGTTCAGGTGGACCAGGTCGATGCGGCCGGTGATGGCCTTGATCCGCTCGACGACGCCGACCAGTTCCTCACCGCCCGCCCAGGCGTGGCAGGTGTCGAGGCAGAAGCCGGCGCCGTAGTCGCCGACCGCGTCCCAGAGCCGGGCGATCGAGTCGAAGTGCCTGGCCATCGCGTGATTGCCGCCAGCGGTGTTCTCGATCAGGATCGGCACCGCGAAGCCGCCCTTGTCCTGCTGGCGTTCGAACAGCTTGCGCCAGTTGTCGATTCCGGTATCGAGCTCGGCGTCGGAGCGCACGTGTCCGCCGTGCACGACCAGGCCGAACGCGCCGAGCTCGGCGGCGGCCTTCGCCTGCTGGGCCACCGCGTTGCGCGAGGGCATCCGCAGCCGGTTGTTCAGGCTGGCCACGTTGATCTGATAGGACGAGTGCACGACCACATCGATCGGGCTGGCCAGGATCTCGGCGGCCTTCGGGTGCGGCTGCGGTTTGTCCCAGCTCTGCGGATCGACCACGAACAGCTGGATGACCTCGGCGCCGAGCTTCTCGCCGAAGCCGATCGGATCGCTCTCGTCGCGAACGTGTGCTCCAATGCGCATGACGTCACCCTAAACCGCGGCACCGACAGCATCGGCGGATGTTGCGAAGCGGGGGCGTCGGGAGATACATCGGTAGAATTTCGACGGGTGCTCTGCCCTGGAGGGGGTGACTTCGCGGTGTTGCGCAAAGGCGACGTGTTCGCCGGGTACACGATCCGGCGCGTGCTCGGCTACGGCGGGATGGGCGTGGTCTACCTGGCCCGGCACCCCCGCCTGCCCCGGCTCACCGCGCTCAAGCTGCTCAGCCGCGACCTGTCCGCCGACGACGAGATCCGCCACCGTTTCGAACGCGAGGCCGACCTGGTCGCCCAGCTCGAGCACCCGAACATCGTCAACGTCTACGACCGCGGCAACGACGACGACCAGCTGTGGATCTCCATGCAGTTCGTGGCGGGCACCGACGTGGCGACCGCCGACGTCAACGTGCTGACGCCAGGCCGCGCGGTGCAGATCGCCGCCGAGACCGCGACCGCGCTGGATTTCGCGCACGCGAGCGGGGTACTGCACCGGGACGTGAAACCGGCCAACATCCTGCTCGCCAAGCCGCCGATCGGACGCCCGGAACGGGTGGTACTCACCGATTTCGGCATCGCGGCCGTGCGCGACAGCGAGACGACGCTGTCCTCGGCGGGCAGTATCACCGCCACCCTGGCCTACGCGGCGCCCGAGCATCTCGCCGGCGCGCCGCTGGATCACCGCGCCGACCAGTACTCGCTGGCCTGCACCCTGTTCTGGATGCTGACCGGTTCGGTGCCGTTCCCCGGCCCGAATCCGGCCGCGGTGATCCAGGCGCACATGAGCAAGCCGGTGCCGCCGCTGCGCAGCCTGCGCCCCGATCTGCCGTCGACCCTGGACACCGTGCTGGCCAGGGCCACCGCCAAGCAGCCGGGGGCGCGCTACGACAGCTGCGCGGAGTTCGCCGGGGCGGCCAGGGCCGCGCTGTTCGCGGTGCCCGGCCCGTGGCAGCACCAGCGGCACCAGCAGACGGCGACCGGGGTGGTGCTGCGCGCCCGCGAACCGTATCCGCAGCAGCCGTATTCGCGCCCGGCCACGCCGCCGCAGCCCTATCGTCAGGCGCCGCCGACCACGCCGGCCCAGCCGCACACACAGGTCCCGCGACCGGCGACACCCGCGCAGCCGCATCCGCACGCACCGCGCCCGACGACCGGCAACACCGCCATCCCGCCGCGGCGCGGCACCCAGCGGCCGGGCACCATCGATTTCCCCGGTGGCCGTAACCATCCCGGCTACATCGTGCCGCCACAACCACGGCGACCACCGTGATCGGGGCGTCCTGGTCGGTCGCTTCGTCGGCCACCGTCCGCGCGGTCACCGACTGCTAAGGTTTCGTTGAATTTTCCCGTGGCGGGCCACCCGGCCGCGGCTTTCTTGCTGTACGCGCGTGCGCTGGTGGGTCCCGGCGCACGGCGGGAAGTGGAGCAGACATGCTGGCCAACGGAGATGTCTTCGCCGGCTACGTCATCGAACGGCAGCTCGGCCGGGGTGGCATGGGTTCGGTCTATCTGGCCAAGCACCCGCGCCTGCCGCGGATGACGGCACTGAAGTTGCTCAATCGCGAGATGTTCTTCGATCAGGAGGTGCGGGCGCGGTTCGAACGGGAGGCGGACCTGGTCTCGCGCCTGGATCACCCGAACATCGTCACCGTCTACGACCGCGGTCTCGACGACGAGCAGTTGTGGATCTCGATGCAGTTCATCGACGGCATCGACGCCGCCTCGGTGGACCCACAGACGCTGCCGCCCGCCCGCGCGCTGCAGATCGTCAAGGAGACCGCCGACGCCTTGGACTACGCGCACGGCATGGGTGTGCTGCACCGCGACGTGAAACCGGCCAACATCCTGCTCGCCCGCTCGGGCGCCGGCCGCGGCGAACGGGTCTACCTCACCGACTTCGGCATCGCCCGGCTGCGCGACGACACCGGTCATCTCACCCAGACCGGCACCTTCACCGCGACCCTGGCCTACGCCTCGCCCGAGCAGCTGACCGGCGCCGCGCTGGACCATCGCTCCGACCAGTACTCGCTGGCCTGCACGCTGTTCTGGCTGTTCACCGGGTCGGGCCCGTTCACCGCAACCAATCCGGCCGCGGTCATCCAGGGCCATCTGCAGCAACCGCCGCCGCCGCTGAGCAACGTGCGGCCCGGCCTGTCCTACGCCCTCGACAGCGTGCTGGCCAAGGCCATGGCCAAGCGGCCCGACGACCGTTTCGACTCCTGTTCGGACTTCGCGAACGCCGCGATCACCGCACTCAACAACCCGAGCGCGCCCGCGTTGCCGATCGTCGGCCCGCGCCCGACCACGGGCGGCGCGATCCCGGTGACCGGTGGTCCGCGCCCGACCACCGGCGGCGCGATCCCGCAGACCGGATCGCCGTATCCGCTTGCCGGGCAGGGCCCGATGACCGGCGGCCCGATGGGCACCGCAGCGCCGGGCCCGATGACCGGCGGCCCGATGACGGCCGGTCCGATGACCGCGGGTCCGATGACGGCCGGTCCGATGGCCAACCAGTCGCCCGCGCCGCTGACCGGTGGTGCCGCGACACAGCACCCGTACACCCAGCAGTCCCGGCCGCAGTACCCAACGCCGCCCGGACCGCCGCGTCCGCCGACGAACAACTTCGCCCAGTACCCGCAGGGTCCGCGACCGCCGTCGAAGTCGAACACCGGCCTGATCGTCGGCATCGTCGTCGCCGTGGTCGTTGTACTCGCGCTGCTGGTCGGCATCGGTATCGCGGTCAGCGGCGACGATTCGGGCGGCGGCTCCACCACGACGACCAGCGCGTCGGCGGGCAAGCACGTCACCCCGAACGCCGACGCGATCAGCGCCGAGTTCGGCCGAATGGTGCCCGCGAACGTCGACGGCGACACCGGCTACAACGGGGCCTCCTGCTGGGAGACCGATTCCAACTACACGCCATCGCCCAACGACGGTGACCCCGATTTCGGCTCCTGGGCCTGGCAGTGGCGCTGCTACGACGGCGGCGGCAGCGGCGGCAACGACCCGTTCTACCGGATCTATGTCTACAACTCGGCCGCCGACGTGCAGGCGGTGATCAGCGGCCTGCCGACCAACACCAAGTCGGTGGATACCAACGGCGGCAAGCAGTACACCAACTACAAGTACACCGACAACGGGAACAAGATCATCACCCAGTTCACCGGTGACCCCGATCGCGCGCAGTTCCTGATGTTCACCGACGGCTACGGCAAGGCCGACGAGGTGCTGCGCTGGTGGCGTTCGGCCCCGCTCAACTGATGTCGATGCTCGACCGGGACGACGTCTTCGCCGGATACACCATCGAGCGGTTGCTCGGCCGCGGCGGCATGGGCTCGGTGTATCTGGCGCGGCATCCGCGCCTGCCCCGGCGCACCGCGATGAAGCTGCTGAACCGGGAACTGTTCGACGACACCGAGATCCGGGCCAGGTTCGAACGCGAGGCCGACCTGGTCGCGCAGCTGGAACATCCGAACATCGTCACCGTCTACGACCGTGGCGTCGAGAACAACCAGCTGTGGATCTCGATGCGCTACATCGACGGTGCCGACGCGGCCTCGCTGCCCGCCCCGGTCGATCCGGCGCGGGCGGTGCGCATCGTCGCCGAGACCGCGGCGGCGCTGGACTTCGCGCACAGCCGCAGCGTGCTACACCGCGACGTGAAACCGGCGAACATCCTGATCGAACCGGTCGACGACACCGAACGCGTCTACCTCACCGACTTCGGCATCGCGCGCCTGCACGACGACAACGCCGCCAAGCTCACCCAGACCGGCACCTTCACCGCCACCCTGGCTTTCGCCTCGCCCGAACAGCTCTCCGGCATCGCTCTGGACGGCCGCGCCGACCAGTACTCGCTGGCCTGCACCCTGTACCGGCTGCTCACCGGGACAACGCCGTTCGACGCGAGCAACCCGGTCACGGTGATCCAGGGCCACCTGCAACAGCCGCCGCCCCGCGCCAGCGCGCTGCGTGCCGAGCTGCCCGCGGCACTGGACGCGGTGATCGCCCGCGGCATGGCCAAGCGGCCGGACGAGCGTTTCGCCACCTGCGCGGAGTTCGCCGCGGCCGCCGGGCAGGCGCTGGCCGATCCCCTTTCGGGACAGCGGTTCCCGGCCTCGGCCCAGACCAGGACGTATCCGCCGAACTCGCCGTTCACCCCGGCGCCGGGGTTGCCGATCGCCGCGAGTGGGACGGGCGGATCGAACTCGGCTGTCGGCGTGGGCAATCCGTCGTGGCCGGGCGGCGGGCAGCCGTCCTCGCCTGGCATCCCGCAGCCGACCTGGCCTGAGGCACAACAGTCCTCCTCTCCGGGGATTCCGCAGGCGGGATGGCCCGGCGCGCAGCAGCCGTCCTCGCCCGGCATCCAGCAGCCGTCCTGGCCCGGCGCGGAGCAGTCGTCCTCGCCGGGTATCCCTCAGACCGCATGGACCGACGCGCAGCAGCCGTCCGCCCCGGGCATCCCGAACCCGGGAGGGCCCGGAGCGCCTCGGCGGCGGCGGTGAGTGCGGCGATCCGGGCGGCGGGAGTGGCGCCGGGGAGTTCGGGCGACGGGACGCGGATCAGGGCGTCGCCGAAGTGCCGCAGCAACTCCGGCGCCACCTCGGCGGCACGCACGACGGGGATCGCGGCGTCCGGCGCGCCGGGGAGGTTGCCGATGGCCGCGTCGAGGGCGCGAAGCAGCGCGAACTCACAGTCCGCCGCGCGCACGAGATCGCCGACGGCACCGATCACCCGATCACCGGACACGAACAACCGCGGCCCTCCTGTGTTCACGCACACCCGACGGCAAACACCTTAACCAGCGCCGCGGGCGACCAGGGCGCTACCCGCGGACATGTCGAGCAGTTGCGACGGGTGTGACCTCGCCGGTCCGGCGAGCGCCCCCGGCGTCAGAACCGCGGCTTGCGCCGTTCGGTCCGCGGCCGCGCGTCGCGATCGCGGCGCGGACCCCGCGAGGCCAGCCGCTGCGCGGGCGGGCCCTGATCGGGCTGCAGCTGGATCAGCACGCCGCTGATCCTGGTGCGGCGCAAGGCTTCCAGCGTCTCGTGCGGCAGGTTGGCAGGCAGCTCGACGAGGCTGTAATCGGGCCGGATGCTGATGTGCCCGAAGTCGCTGCGACGCAGCCCGCCCTCGTTGGCGATGGCGCCGACGATCGCGCCCGGCACCACGCGGTGCCGCTTGCCGACGCTGATCCGGTAGGTCGCCAGCTCCTGGCCGGTCTCGCGGGAGAACGACGGGCCACGGTTGACCCGGTCCTCGTCGTCGAAGCGGCGCGGGGCGCGCTCCCGATCACGGTCCCGGTCGCGCTGCGGGCGCGGGGCGGGCTCCGGCTCGGGCTCCATGAAGAAGTTGTCGCCGTCGAATCCGCCGACGGCCAGCGCCGCCGCGATGTCGACCAGCGGCGTGTTGTGCTCGGCCTCGTAGTCCTCGATCAGCTTGCGGAACAGCGCCACATTGTCCGAGGACAGGTTCTCGGTGATCATGTCGCCGAACTTGGACACGCGGGTCGCGTTGACGTCGTCGACGCTGGGCAGCTGCATCTCGATCAGCGGGTGCCGGGTGGCGCGCTCGATCGACTTGAGCAGATGCCGCTCGCGCGGCGCGACGAACAGCAGCGCCTGACCCGAACGGCCCGCGCGGCCGGTGCGGCCGATGCGGTGCACGTAGGACTCGGTGTCGTGCGGGATGTCGTAGTTCACCACGTGCGAGATGCGCTCCACGTCGAGACCGCGGGCGGCCACGTCGGTGGCGACCAGGATGTCGAGCGCGCCCGACTTCAGCTGGCCGATGGTGCGCTCACGCTGGTTCTGCGCGATGTCGCCGTTGATCGCCGCGGCGGAGAAACCACGCGAGCGCAGCTTCTCGGCGAGCTCCTCGGTGGCCTGCTTGGTGCGGACGAAGATGATCATCGCCTCGAAGTCCTCGACCTCGAGCACGCGGGTGAGGGCGTCGAGCTTGCGCTGGTGCGAGACCTGCACGTAGCGCTGGGTGATGTTGGTGTTGGTCTGGGTCTTGGACTTGACCGTGATCTCGACCGGGTCGTTCAGGTACTGCTTGGAGATCTTGCGGATCGCGCCCGGCATGGTCGCCGAGAACAGCGCGACCTGCTTGTCGTTGGGCGTATCGCGCAGGATGCGCTCCACGTCTTCCTGGAAGCCCATCTTGAGCATCTCGTCGGCCTCGTCGAGCACCAGGTAGCGCAGCTGCGACAGGTCGAGCGTGCCCTTCTCCAGGTGATCGATCACGCGGCCGGGCGTGCCGACGACCACGTGCGCGCCGCGGCGCAGACCCGACAGCTGCACGCCGTAGCTCTGGCCGCCGTAGATGGGCAGCACGTGCAGGCCGGGGATGTGCGCGGAGTACTTGCCGAAGGCCTCGGCGACCTGGATGGCGAGCTCGCGCGTCGGCGCGAGCACCAGCGCGCTCGGCTTCTTCTGCGCGGTGTCCAGACCCATCAGGATCGGGATCGCGAAGGCCGCGGTCTTGCCGGTACCGGTCTGCGCGAGGCCGACCACGTCCGCGCCCTGGAGCAGCGGAGGGATGGTCGCCGCCTGGATCGGGGACGGCGACTCGTAGCCCACATCGGCGATGGCCGCGAGGACGCGGTCATCGATCCCGAGATCGGCGAAGGTCGGGCCGTCTTCGTGCCTGTCGTCGTCGGCAGGAACGCTGTCGACCTCATTGGTACTCATTGACCAGGAGTTTACTGCCTGACGGTAGCTGTCCCGGCCACCGGGTGAATACGGTGAGACCTATGCAACTGCAGAACGGGTCAGCGCATCAGGAACCGGCACCGGACGCGGTGCCGATCGCGGTCGTCCAATTCGCTCCCCGGACCGACCCGGCCGCCAACCTCGCGGCCCTGCGCGAGCACCTGCGCACGGCCGCCGCGGCGGGCGCGAAGGTGGTCCTCGCCCCCGAATACTCGATGTTTGCGGTGACCCGGCTGGACGAGCGGGTGGTGGCGATCGCCGAGCCGCTCGACGGCCCGTTCACCACCGGACTGAGCGCGCTCGCAGCCGAATTCGGGGTGTACCTGGTCGCCGGTGTGGTCGAGCGGACGGCGCCGGAAGCGACCCGGATCAGCAATACCCTCGTCGCCCACGGGCCCGACGGCGCGCGTGTTGCGGTGTACCGGAAGGTGCATCTCTACGACGCGTTCGGGCACCTGGAATCCGACGTGGTCGAGGCCGGTCCGCTCGTCGCGCCGGCCACCTTCACCGTCGACGGTGTGATGTTCGGCATGCAGACCTGTTTCGATCTGCGTTTCCCGGAGGGATGTCGGCGTGTCGCGGCGGCGGGCGCCCAGGTGTTGCTGCTGCCCGCGCAGTGGATCCCCGGCCCGGCGAAGGTCGACCAGTGGACCACGCTGCTGCGCGCCCGCGCGATCGAGAACACCATCTACGTGGCGGCCGCCGACCAGTGCCTGCCGCGCGGGGCCGGCGCGTCGATGATCGTCGACCCGGCGGGCGTGGTGCTGGCCGAACTCGGCGACGAACCCGGCGTGCTCACCGCCGCGATCGACCCGGCGCATCTGGCCCGGGTGCGCACGGCCAATCCGAGCCTGTCGCTGCGCCGGTTCGCCATCACCGAGCGCGTATCGCCGGAGCCCGCCGCGGAGTAGCGTTAACAGACGTGGTCTACCCCGATCGGGCAGCGGCGGGCCGCGTCCTCGGCAAGGCCCTGGAGCACCTGCGGGCCCCGCGTCCACTGGTGCTCGGGCTGCCGCGCGGTGGTGTTCCGGTGGCAGCCGGGGTCTGCGCGATCGTCGACGGTGAACTCGACATCCTGCTGGTCCGCAAGCTGGGCCTGCCCTGGCAGCCGGAACTGGCGATGGGCGCGCTCGGCGAGGGTGGCGTGCTGGTGGTCAACCGCGATGTCATCGAACGCAGCGGGGTGACGCAGGAGGCCTTCGACGAGGTCGAGCGGGCCGAGCGGATCGAACTGGCGCGCAGGCAGCGCGAGCTGCGCACCGGCGACCCGGTCCCCCTGGCCGGGCGGGTGGTGATGATCGTCGACGACGGCATGGCGACCGGGGCGACCGTGGTGGCCGCGTGCCGGGTGGCCAGGGCCCGGCATCCGGACCGGGTCATCGTCGCGATGCCGGTGTCCTCGCCCGAGGCCGCGCGGCGGGTACGCCGCGAGTGCGACGAGCTGGTCTGCCTGTGGACGCCCGCCGACCTGGGCGGGGTCGGGATGGCCTATCGCGACTTCCACCAGCTCGCCGACGACGAGGTCCGCGCGCTGCTCACCGATCAGCCGAAGCACTGACCTTCGCCGCGGTAGGTCGGCACGGTGGTGCGCGCGCCCGCCTCGTCGACCAGGTGGATCCGGTCGAAGCGCTCACACAGCTCGCCCGCCTTGGCGTGCCGGAACCAGACGCGATCGCCGATCTCGAGCTCGGCGCCACCGGCCAGCGGGGTCTGCACCTCGCCCGCGCCCTCGGCACCGAGCAGCTTCAGGCCCGCGGGCCACACCGGCAGCGGCACCCGGCTCGGGCCGGCGGGACCGGAGGCGATGTAGCCGCCCGCGAAGACGGTGGCGATGCTCGGGGTGGGCTTGCGCAGCACCGGGGTCGCGAAGAACAGCGCGGGGCGCGGGGTGAACGAGCGGTAGTGGTCGAACAGCGTCGGCACGTACAGCCCGGACCCCGCGGTCACCTCGGTGACCTCAGGGTCGGTGATCGAGACCTCGATCGAGCCGGTGCCACCGCTGTTCACGATCTCCAGCGGACCGGTGACCATGCGCACCGCGTCGAGCACCCGGGAGCGCCTGCGGCCGATCTCGGCGGCGGACAACCGCTTGACCACCCACACCGCGGGGTTGGTGTCGGGCAGGCCGGCGATCTGGGCCTCGTAGGTCATCACGCCGACCACGTCGAAGCCACGCCTGCGCGCCTCGGCGGCCAGCTCGGCGGCCTGCTCGGGGCTGCGCACCGGGGAGCGCCGGGTGCCCAGGTGCAGCGGGCCGATCCGCAGGGCGGCGTCGACGTCGAGGCAGATCCGGGGATGGACCAGATCGGTGCCGAGGGCGGCGCGGGTGAGTTCGAGCTGGGCGACGTCGTCGATCATCAGGGTGATCGCGGCCAGCAGTTCGGGGGACGCGGCGAGTTCGGCCAGCGCGGCCCGGTCGGCCACCGGGTAGCCGAGCAGGACGTCACGGGCGCCGAGGCGAACCAGCCAGATGGCCTCCCGCAGCGAATAGGCCATGATGCCGGCGAAGCCGCCCTGCGCGGTGAGGCCGTCGCCGAGCACGCGTTCGAGCACGGCGCGGCAGCGCACGGATTTGCTGGCGACCCGGACCGCGACGCCGTTCGCGCGGCGGACCAGATCGGCGGCGTTGGCGTCGAGCGCGGCGAGGTCGACCGCGGCCAGCGGCGGATCGAGCTCGGCGGTCGCCGCGTGCAGATGGTGCAGCGATGTCGTCTGGGTCACTCGACTACTGAACCACCTATTTGGTCAGTCGTCCAGTATCGGCGGGGTCAGACTTCGACGGCCTTGAGTGTCAGGCAGCCGACCAGGTCGTCGATGACCACCAGGGTGGTCTCGTCGTTGCCGTCGGCGAGCCAGCGCAGCACCGCGCCGTAGAGCACCGAGACGATGTAGGTGGCGACCGAGTCGAGCGGCTCCAGCCACTGCGTACCCGAGAGCCGGGCGCACAGCCCGAGGAAGGCGATGGCCTCGTCGTCCATCTGCCGGAACAGCGCGGTCGCGGTCGGATCACCGATGGCGGCACCGGTGTCCGACCACCGGTGCCGCAGGGTCTGCAACGCGGCGTCGTAGGCGGCGATCTGACGATCGGGCTCGGCCTTCACCAGCGGCCAGTAGGCACTCATGCCCGCGTGCAGCAACATGCGCAGCGCCCGCACGCCGGTGGCGTCCGAATTCGCGGCGGCGTGCTCCACGGCCTCGCAGACGGCGGGCCGGAGCAATGTCTCGGTTAGTTCACGACTGGCGCTCAACGACAACTCCTCGGCAACAAATTTCGCTGCCCGCGGCGATGCGAGCGAGTGGAGAGACCGACCGGGTACGGATCAACCTATCCAGCGAGCTCGATCTTAGAAGGTTTTCTGGATTCACGAACTGATTCAGCCGTCCTTTTCAGACTGAAAGATTGTTTTGTTATCCGAATGCGACCTTTTGTAAAACCGACCATACGGCTTGAATAGTTCACATTCACCGCAGACGCCACCCCCACGCCATCATCCGCGTACTGGTCGAGTGTACAAGTCATCGCAGGTAGGCCCCGGTGCGTGTGGGCGACGGCACAGTGGCACCCGGCGAAACGGACACAACACAGTGCGTGTCGGATCCGCGAACTCCATCGCGGGTCCGGCGGAACCGTCGATAACCTGGACGGGTGACTCTTTCGCCTCCTGCCGATCAGTTCGCCCTCAGCGGCACCTTCAATTTCCGCGATGTGGGCGGGCTGCGCACCACCGACGGTTCGACGATCCGGCCCGGCGTGCTGCTGCGCTCGGCCCAGTTGAGCGGTCTCGACGCGAAAGGGCACGACACCCTGCGCGGACTGCGCGTCACCGATGTGCACGATCTGCGCGGCCTGGCCGAGATCGACCACATCGGCCACGACATCCTGCCCGCGGGCGTCCGGCTGCACGTCACCCCGTTCGACTCGCGGATGGGCGAGGCACCGCCGCACGAGGCCGAGACCGTCTCGGCGCGCACCCACATGCTCGAGGTCTACCGGCAGTTCCCGGTGATGCCGGAGGCGCACGCCGCGATCACCCGGCTGGCCACCTCCGTCGCCGAGGGCGACGGCGCGGCGCTGGTGCACTGCGCGGCGGGCAAGGACCGCACCGGCTGGGCGGTGGCCACGCTGCTGCGCGCGGTGGACGTCACCGAGGACGACGTCTACACCGACTACCTGGCCAGCAACGCCGCCGTCGAACCGCTGCGGCGGCTGCTCGAGCCGAAGATCGCCGACGGCGCGGCCCTGTCGGCCGACCTGCTCGGCGTGCACGAGGAATACCTGCGCACCGCCGACCGCACCGTGCGCGAGACCTACGGCGACACCGAGGGCTACCTGAGCGCGATCGGCCTCACCGGCGAGCTGCGCGCGGCGCTGCGCACCCGGCTGCGCTGAGCTACAGCCCGCTGACGCGGCGCTGCCGCACCGGCAGCACCGCGCGGACCAGACCGTTGTCCTCGATGCTCACCAGATTGCCGGTGTGGAACCAGCTTCCGCTGAACCGGGCGACCGAGGCGTCGGGATCGTTCCAGTAGCGCCTGCTGACATTCGGGCCGCGGCACAGCAATTCGCCGCGGCCCGCGCTCGCCTGCGGCCCGGACAGGGCCAATTCCGTCCCGCCGAAAGCGAATCCGAGGGTGGACGCGGATTCGGCGAGGTCGGTGTCGTCGACCATCAGGCCGATGCCGCTGGTCTCCGTCGCACCCCAGACCGACCACTGCCTGGCCGCCGGGAACAGGTCGCGCAGCGCCGCCGTCAGCGTGGCCGGGGCGGCCGCGGCGGCGCGTTCGGACCGGTGACAGGCCTTGCTGATCCGCCGCACCCCCGCGCCCGCCCTGCGCGCGGCGAGTTCGGGGAGCAGGCCGGCGAAGATGCGCGGGGTGCCAGAGACGGTGTCGATGCGCTCGGTGTCGAGCACGTCGGCGAGGCTGGGCGCACCGGGCGCGAGCACCACCGTGCCGCCGACCGCGAACGTCGGCAGCAGCTGGTCGACACACCCGCTGGCGTGCGCCAGCGGCAGCAGCACCAGGTTGCGCAGCCCCTCGGCGGGGAGGTCGAGCGCGCCGATCACCGAGGACACCGCCGAGAGCAGGTTCTCGTTGGTCAGCTCGACGCCGGTCGGCACCGGCCGCCGGGCGGCCGTGCCGGTGTAACAGAGCAGCGCCGGATCATCCAGTGCCGCACCGTCATCGATATAGGCGGCGCTGTCGGGCAGCGGGCCGTCGGGACCGAGCACGAAGTCGGCACTGCTGTCGGCGATCACCCGCTGCGCCACCGCGACCGGCAGCGAATCGGGGACCAGCACCGGGACCGCGCCGGAGAGCAGCGCACCGAGGAACGCCTGCACCCAGCGGGCACTCGTCGGCATGTGCACCGCGACGCGGTCGCCGTAGCCGATGCCCCGGTCCTGCAGCCCGCCGGCGATCCGGGAGGCGCTGTGCCACAGTTCGCGATAGGTCAGCCGCGGCCCGCCCACCTCGACGACCGCCTCCCGGCCGGTGAACGCGTGCACCCGCAGATCGAGCAGCTCGGTGAGGGCCGGGCTGAGGTCGCCGTAGCGCAGGATCCCGTCGGACCCCCTGGTCAGCCGCCCGGCCGCACCGTTGGCAGGGAACTCGATGATGGTCGCGCCCTCGTGCTCGCTCTGACCCATCCGGACCTCCACGTACGTCGATGCAGCACCGCACCTGTGACTATATGACGTGGATCACACAGCTGTCAGGCACTCGGCGCGCTCATTCGCCGCGATAGGTCGCCTTACCCGGGCCGATCTCCAGGAAACTGCGCACCGCGCCGCGCAGGTCGGCGGTCGCGAACAGCTCGCCCGAGATATCCGGCGTCACCGAATCCGCGTGCGCCACACCGCCGGAACGCCACGCCTCGATGATCTGCTTGGTCGCCGCGTGCGCGCGGGTCGGGCCGGCGGCCAGGCGCGCGACCAGCGCCGCGGCCGCGGCCTCGACATCGTCGTGCACCGCGTTGACCACGCCCCACTCGGCCATCGTGGCGGCGTCGTAGAGGTCACCGGTCATCACGAACTCGCGGGCGCGGCCCGAGCCCGCGCGTTCGGCCAGCCGCTGCGGGCCGCCCATCGACGGCGTCAGCCCGACGACCGTCTCGACCAGCCCGAACTTGGCCTTGGGCGCGGCCAGGATGAAGTCGCAGGCCAGCGCGATCTCGAAGGCCGCGGTGAGGGTGAGGCCGTGCGCGGCGAAGACCACCGGGCACGGCAGGGCCTCGATCGGGTGGATGATCTGGGCGAACAGGTCGTTCCAGAGGCGGGCGCCCTCCTCGACGGTGAGCCCGTCGAAGATGTTCACGTCGACGCCACCCGAGACGACCTTGCCCTCGGCCCGGATCAGCACCGCGCGCGGCGGCTGCTTGCCCACAGCGGCGATATCGGCGATCAGCGAGTCGATGAGCCGGCGGTCGAACAGGTTCAACGGCGGGTGGGCGATGGTGATCGTCGCGATCTCGGCACCGTCTGCGGTGAAGTCGCGGATCAAACGGGTCGGCTGCGTTGCGCTCATCCGGTCAGACTAGAACCAGCTCCCGCGCGAGGACCAGCACGGAGATCGCGCCCACATCATGGAACCGACGGGGTGTCGGCGCTCGTTGGCATGATGAGCTGTCGGGGACCGCGGTGCCCTACAGTTCGTTTCGTCAGGCGATGAGGAGGACAACGCCGTGTTCAACAAAGCGATCGAGAAGGCCGTGGTCGATGTGCTCGACACGGGGTCCAAGCTGCAGGCACCCGCGGTGCGCAAGTACGTCGCCTTTCTCCGCGAGCGTCATCCCGGTGAGAGCCCGGCCCAGCTCGTGGAGCGGCTGGAGAAGCAGTATCTGCTAGCCGTCACCGGCAGCGGCGCGGCGGTCGGCGCGACCGCGGCGGTGCCCGGCGTCGGCACGCTGGCCGCCCTCGGCGCGATCAGCGCGGAGACCGCGTTCTTCATGGAGGCCTCCGCCCTGTTCACCTTGGCCAGGGCCTATGTCCACGGCATCGAGCCGGAGGACAAGGAGGCCCGCCGGGCGCTGGTGCTCGCCGTCGTCCTCGGCGACGCGGGCATGGCGATCGTGCAGAAGGGGCTCGGCACGTCGTCCAAGAACTGGGCGGGCACGCTGGCGAACAAGGTGCCGGGGATCGCCTCGATCAACAACCGGCTGCTGCAGCAGTTCATCAAGCGCTTCATCACCAAGCGCGCCGCGCTGATGGCGGGCAAGATCCTGCCCGCGGGCATCGGCGCCGCCATCGGTGGCGCGGGTAACCGGGCGCTGGGCAAGGTGACGATCGACAACGCGCGCAAGGCTTTCGGGCCGGCGCCCGCGTTCTGGCCGTCCCCGCTGCACCCGGTCATCGAGGCCGATCCGCTGCCCGCGATCGACGCCCCCATAGCGAAGAACCAGTGAGCGCGCGCCGCGGCGACGCTGTGCGACTGCGCGGTGTCGGCAAGCAGTTCGAGCTGGTCAGCGCCGTGCACGAGGTCGGCTTCGCGGTGCCCGCCGGGTCGGTCACCGCGCTCGTCGGTCCCACCGGGGCGGGCAAGTCGACGGTGCTGCGGATGGTGCTCGGCTTGCAGCAGCCGACCACCGGCACCGTCGAGATCGACGTGCCGGGCACCGGTCCTGGCGCGGTCGGCGCGGTGCTGAGCCCGCGCGGCCTGCATCCGGCGCGCACGGTGCACGATCATCTGCGCTGCTACGCACCGGTCGCGGGGGCATCCCGGCGGCGGGTCGCGGCGGTGCTCGCCGAAACCGGGCTGGCCACGGTCGCCGATACCCCGATCGCGCGATTGCAGCCCGGTCAGCAGACCCGGCTGGCACTGGGTACCGCGCTGCTGGCCGATCCCCCGCTGCTGGTGCTCGACGACCCGTTCACCGGCGCCGACGGCATGGAACGCGGCTGGCTGCACGAACTGCTGCGCGGGCACACCGCCCGCGGCGGCACGGCGCTGGTCAGCACCGACAAACTGGCCGATGTGGTGGCGACGGCCGATCAGCTCGTCGTGCTGAGCGAGGGCGCTGTCGTCTGGCAGGGCACCCCGGCCAAGCTGCGCCGCGGCCATCCGGACCGGCTCGTCGTCGCCGCCTCGCCGTCGATCGCGCTGGCCACCGCGCTGGCGGCGCGGGGCTACACCGACGCGGTGATGCGGCCCGACGGCAGGCTGGCCGTCGCCGAGGCGAGCGAGGCCACCCTCCGCGAGGTCGCCGAGGCCGCGCAGGTGCGGATCGGCAGCATCGTCGCCGATCCGATCCATCCCGACCGGGTCCTCGCCTCGCTGACCAAACCCCGCGGCCACCGGCACACCGTGCCTGCGCCGCACGCGAATCCCGCCGCGTTCGCCCCGGCGCCGACCTCGTATGGGATGCCACGATGACCGCAGTGCTGCCCGCCGATCTCCTGCCCGGCATCGAGTCCGAGGCGCGCAAGGTCGTCGCCGTGCGCCCAGCGCGGCTGTTGCTCGCCGCACCCGTGGCGCTCGCGCTCGTCGGCACGCTGATCACCGCGCTGATGTCCGGGCCGGCCGATCCGAAGGGTCAGCCCGCCACCGGCGCCGCGACTATCGGGCTGTATCTCGGGCTGGCCGCGGTGTTCGTGGTGGCGGCCCTGCTCGGCATCGCCGCCACCGGCGGGGAGTACCGGCGCAAGACCATGGCGCTGACCGTGCTGTTCGCGCCCGACCGGACCCGCCTGGTCGTCGCCAAGTTCGCCGCCACCGCGGCGTTCGCCTTCGCCGTGGCGCTGGCCGCCGAAGTGGTGAGCCTGCTGGCCCTGCTGGTGGCCGGTCGCGGCAAGTTCGACTTCGGCTGGCAGCTGACGGAGGTGCTCGGCGCCGGTCTGCTGGTCGCCCTGTGCTGGGCGGTGATCGGCGCGGGCCTCGGCCTGCTGCTGCGGACGTTCAGCGGCGCGGTCTGGCTGGTGCTGGGGTGGGCTTTCATTCTGGAACCGCTGATCTGGGTGGTGGTCAAGGGCTTCGGTGCGGGCGGCTTCGCCACCCTGCTGCCGGTCTCCGCCACGGTCGCGGGCGTCAGCGCGGGCTCGTTCGCCGAGGCCGAGGTCTTCGCGCCGACACCCGCCGCCCTGGTGGTCCTGTTGCTGTGGACGGCCGCGATCGGCGCCGCGGGCTGGTGGGACCTGCGCACCCGCGACCTGTAGGCCCGGTGGCAGCCACCGAACCGGGCTGGATCCGCAGACTCTGGCGCCTGAGCCTGGATCATCCCCGGCTGCTCACGGGCATCACCGCCGCGGTGCTGGCCGGTGCGGTCGTCTCGATCGCCGCACCGCTGGCGACCAAGCGCGCCGTCGACGCGGCGGTCGCGGGCGATACCTCGGTCATCGGCAGTGCCGCGGCGCTGCTCGCCCTGCTCGCGGTCGGCCGGTTCGTCGCCACCTTCGCGCGCAGGCTCTGGGCGGGCAAGCTGTCGCTCGAGGTGCAGCACAGCCTGCGGGTGTCGCTGCTGGCCGCGCTGCAACGGCTCGACGGCGCGGGTCAGGACGCGATCCGCACCGGCCAGGTGGTGTCGCGCTCGATCACCGATCTCCAGCTGGTGCAGGGCCTGCTGGCGATGGTCCCGTGGTCGGGTCTCGCGGTCTTGCAGTTCGTGCTCTCGGCCGTGGTGATGGTGTGGCTGAGCCCGCCGCTGGCCCTGGCCGCGCTGCTGGTCGCGCCCGCGATGGCGGTGATCGTGCTGCGGGTGCGGCCCCGGCTGTACGCGGCGACCTGGTCGGCCCAGCAGCGCGCCGCCGACCTCGCCGAACACGTCGAGCAGACCGTCACCGGGGTGCGGGTGGTGAAGGGCTTCGGGCAGGAGGCCCGGATGGTCGACGTGCTCGAGGAGCACGGCCGCCGCCTGTTCGCCGAACGCCTGCGCGCCGCCCGGATCAATGCCGGGTTCGCGCCGGTGGTCTCGGCGCTGCCGCAGGCGGGGCTGGTCGCGGTGATCATCGTCGGCGGTGTGCTGGCCAGGCACGGCGCGATCGGCGTCGGCACCTTCCTGGCGTTCACCGCCTACCTGGCCACCATGACGTCCTCGGCGCGCACGATCACCTCGGTGGTGATCATGGGTCAGCTCACCGAGGCCGCCGTCGACCGGGTCTTCCAGGTCATCGACGCCGCGCCGGTGCTGGTCGACCCCGACAAGCCGGTCGCCCTGCCGCCCGGCCCGCTCGGCATCGAATTCGACGCGGTGAGCTTCGGCTTCGCGGCCGACCAACCGGTGCTCCACGCATTGGACCTCACCGTGCGGCCGGGCGAGACGGTCGCCGTCATCGGTCCGGCCGGATCGGGCAAGTCGACGCTGTCGCTGCTGCTGCCCCGCTTCTACGCGCCCGACGCGGGCCGGATCAGCCTGGTCGGCACCGATGGCACCCGGGTCGACCTGGCCGAGCTGCGCGCCGACGAACTGCGCGGCGCGCTCGGCGTGGTCTTCGACGATCCGTTCCTGTTCTCCGACACCATCGCCGCCAATATCGCCCTCGGCCGCCCCGAGGCCACCGACGCCGAGATCAGGGCCGCCGCGACGGCCGCCGCCGCCGACGAGTTCATCGCCGAACTCCCCGACGGCTACGACACTGTCATCGGCGAGCGCGGCCTCACCCTGTCCGGCGGGCAGCGCCAGCGCATCGCCCTGGCCAGGGCCCTGCTCACCCGGCCCCGCGTGCTGGTGCTCGACGACGCCACCTCCGCGGTCGACGCCGTCACCGAGGCGGAGATCTTCCGCAGGCTGCCCGATCCCGGCGGCCGGACGACGCTGATTCTGGCCCACCGCGAGTCCACCCTGGCCCAGGCCGACCGGGTCATCCGGCTGCCCGCGCCGCTGGGCGCTGCCCTGCCCACCGCACCCGCCCCCACCACGAACCGCCCCGACGGCGGCCGCCCACGGTCGATGGCCGCGGCGGCCACCGACCTCAGCGAGACACCCGAGCTGCGCGCCGCCGTCGACGCGCTGCCCCCGGCCACCGAGCACCCCGGCCTGCCCGGCGACCTGCGCGCACCGCAACCCGACTTCGGCTTGCGCGCGCTGCTGCGTCCGGTGCGCGGCCTGGTCTGCGCGGTGATGCTGCTGCTCACCGTCGACGCCCTGATCGGCGTCGCCTTCCCGCCGCTGGTCCGCTACGCCATCGACACCGGCGTCACCGCGGGCGACGGCACCGCGCTCGCGATCGCGGGCGTCGTCGGGATCGGGCTGGTGCTGACCGGGCTGATCGTCGGCGCCGCCGTCACCGTGCTCACCGCGCGCACCGGCGAACGCGTGCTGTTCGGCCTGCGGGTACGCAGCTACGCGCACCTACAGCGGCTCGGCCTCGACTACTACGAGCGCGAACTGTCCGGCCGGATCATGACCAGGATGACCACCGACGTCGACGCCCTCTCGACGTTCCTGCAAACTGGCGTCGCCACCGGCCTGGTCGGGCTGATCACCCTGGTCGGCGTCGCCGTCGGCCTGGTCTTGATCGACGCGGGGCTGGCGCTGATCGTGCTGGCCACGGTGCCGCCCATGCTGCTGGCCACGCTGGCGTTCCGCCGGGTGTCCTCCTCGGCCTACACCGTCTCCCGAGAGCGGGTGTCGGTGGTCAACGCCGATTTCCAGGAGAACATCGCGGGCCTGCGCGCGGTGCAGGCCGCGCGCAGCGAGCCCGGCGCCGCGCGCCGCTTCGCCGAGTACTCGCACCGCTACCGCGACGCTCGCGTCCGCGCCCAGCGCGCCATCGCCGCCTACTTCTCCTTCGGGCTGGCCTGGGCCGACCTCGCCCTGGCCGTCGTGGTGTACCTCGGCGCGAACGCGGTCGCCGAGGGCCGGACCACGACCGGCACGCTGGTCGCCTTCGTGCTGTATCTGGGCCTGCTGTTCGGCCCGATCCAGGAGCTGTCGCAGGTGTTCGACGGCTATCAGCAGGCCAGGGTCGGCCTGCGCCGGATCGGCGACCTGCTGCGCACCGAGTCCTCGATCGCGCCCGATCCGCCGGACGCGGTGCCCGTCGACCGGCTCGACGGCGCGATCGTCTTCGACGACGTGCGCTTCCGCTACCCCGGCGCCGCCGCCCCCGCGCTCGACGGCGTCTCCTTCACCGTCCCGGCGGGCTCGACGCTCGCGCTCGTCGGCGCGACCGGCGCGGGCAAGTCGACGATCGTGAAGCTGCTGGCCCGGCTCTACGACCTCCCGGCCGACCCCGCGGCGGGCTCGATCCGCGTCGACGGGGTCGATTTACGTAAATTTGTGCTCACCGACTTCCGCGGCCGGCTGGGAATTGTGCCCCAGGAAGCTCACCTGTTCACCGGCGACGTCGCGAGCAACATTGCATTCGGGCAACCTTTCGCCACGGCAGTGGACATCGGCACCGCGGCCGCCACCGTCGGCGCGGCGCGGATGATCGACGGATTGCCCCAGAAAATGAACCAACCGGTCGGTGAAAGAGGGCGCGGACTGTCCGCCGGACAGCGTCAGCTGATCGCCCTCGCACGGGCCGAACTGGTCGATCCCGACCTGCTCCTGCTCGACGAGGCGACCTCCACCCTGGATCCGGCGACCGAGGCATCGGTGCTGGTAGCGAGCCGATCGCTGGCGCGCGGCCGGACCACCGTCGTGGTCGCGCACCGGCTGGCCACCGCGGCGCGGGCCGACCTCGTCGGCGTGGTCGAGCACGGCCGGGTCGTCGAATTCGGCACACCGCAGGAACTGCTGGCCCGGGGCGGACGTTACGCGCGACTCTGGGCGGCGGGTGCCGAAGCCGAGGGAATACTGTCGGCGCGTGACCGGTAGCACCCGGGGAGATCGGGTCAGTCGCAACACGGGTATGCCGCTGGGCATATGCTCGGTGAGGGCGCATCGGCAGCCATCCGCTGATACCCCTGCCGGGCACGTCACAAACGTCGCAGCGCGAAGAACGAAATGAGGCGAACACCAGCTGTGAGCAGCTCAACTTCCCAGTTCGGACAGAACCAGTGGCTAGTCGACGAGATGTATCAAAAGTTCAAACAGGACCCATCCTCGGTCGACGCCAGTTGGCACGAGTTCCTCGCGGATTACACTCCGGAGGTCGGCACCGAATCCGGTAACAGCCAGGCTCCGGCTCCCGCCGCCGCTGCGACACCCCCGCCGGCCGCCGCTCCCGCCGCGGCTCCCGCGCCCGCCGCCGCCAAGCCCGCCGTGGCGCCCCCGCCGCCGGCTCCGGCGCCGGCCCCCAAGCCCGCTCCCGCGACCGTGCGCGCACCGCAGACCACACCTGCCCCGGTGTCGAACGCACCGGCCACCGCCGCGCCCAAGGCCGCCGCCGTCGCCGACGAGACCAAGGTGCTGCGCGGCCCGGCCGCCGCCATCGCGAAGAACATGTCGGCCTCGCTGACGATCCCCACCGCGACCTCGGTGCGCGCGATCCCGGCCAAGCTGATGATCGACAACCGCCTGGTGATCAACAACCACCTGGCCCGCACCCGCGGCGGCAAGATCTCCTTCACCCACCTGCTCGGCTACGCGATCGTGCAGGCGGTCAAGGCCTTCCCGAACCTGAACCGGCACTTCGCCGAGATCGACGGGAAGCCGAACTCGGTCACCCCGGCGCACACCAACCTGGGCCTGGCGATCGATCTCGTCGGCAAGGACGGCAACCGCTCGCTGGCCGTCGCGGCCATCAAGGGCACCGAGGACATGAGCTTCGGCCAGTTCCACACCGCCTACGAGGACGTCGTCCGCCGGGCCCGCGAGGGCAAGCTCACCACCGACGACTTCGCCGGCGTCACCATCTCGCTGACCAACCCGGGCACCATCGGCACCGTGCACTCGGTGCCGCGGCTGATGCCGGGCCAGGGCGCGATCATCGGCGCGGGCGCGATGGAGTACCCGGCCGAGTTCCAGGGCATGAGCGACGAGCGGATCGCCGATATCGGCGTCGGCAAGCTGATGACGCTGACCTCGACCTACGACCACCGCATCATCCAGGGCGCCGAGTCCGGCGACTTCCTGCGCACCATCCACAACCTGCTGATCTCCGACGAGTTCTACGACGAGATCTTCCACGGCCTGGGCGTGCCGTACGAGCCGGTCCGCTGGCGCAAGGACATCAGCGAGCGCGGCGTCGACAAGAGCGCCCGCGTGCTCGAGATGATCGCGGCCTACCGCAACCGCGGTCACCTGATGGCCGACACCGACCCGCTGCGCCTGGTCAAGGACAAGTTCCGCAGCCACCCCGACCTCGATGTCACCGAGCACGGGCTCACCCTGTGGGACCTCGACCGCACCTTCAACGTCGCCGGCTTCCACGGCCAGGAGCGGATGAAGCTGCGCGACGTGCTGTCGATCCTGCGCGACGCCTACTGCCGCCACGTCGGTGTGGAATACACCCACATCCTCGAGACCGATCAGCTCAAGTGGATCCAGGAGCGGGTCGAGCAGAAGCACGTCAAGCCGACGGTCGCCCAGCAGAAGTACATCCTGAACCGCCTCAACGCCGCCGAGGCGTTCGAGACGTTCCTGCAGACCAAGTACGTCGGTCAGAAGCGCTTCTCGCTCGAGGGCGCCGAGGCCGTCATCCCGATGATGGACGCCACCATCGACCAGTGCGCCGAGCACGCGCTCGACGAGGTCGTCATCGGCATGCCGCACCGCGGCCGCCTCAACGTGCTGGCCAACATCGTCGGCAAGCCGTACTCGAAGATCTTCACCGAGTTCGAGGGCAACATGAACCCGGCGGCCACCCACGGCTCCGGCGACGTGAAGTACCACCTCGGCGCGCAGGGCCAGTACCTGCAGATGTTCGGCGACAACGAGATCGAGGTGTCGCTCACCGCGAACCCCTCGCACCTGGAGGCGGTCGACCCCGTCCTCGAGGGCCTCGTGCGCGCCAAGCAGGACCTGCTGAACAAGGGCGACGGCCCCGAGGGCTTCTCGGTCATGCCGCTGATGCTGCACGGTGACGCCGCGTTCGCCGGTCAGGGCGTGGTCGCCGAGACGCTGAACCTGGGTGGCCTGCGCGGCTACCGCGTCGGCGGCACCATCCACATCGTGGTGAACAACCAGATCGGCTTCACCACCGCGCCGGAGAACAGCCGCTCCACCGAGTACTCCACCGACATCGCGAAGTTCATCGGCGCGCCGATCTTCCACGTCAACGGTGACGACCCGGAGGCCTGCGACTGGGTCGCGCGCCTCGCGGTCGACTTCCGGCAGAAGTTCCGCAAGGACGTCGTCATCGACCTCGTCTGCTACCGCCGCCGCGGGCACAACGAGGGCGACGACCCCTCGATGACCCAGCCGGAGATGTACGACGTCATCGACACCAAGCGTTCGGTCCGCAAGGCCTACACCGAATCGCTGATCGGTCGTGGCGACATCTCCATGAAGGAGGCCGAGGACGCGCTGCGTGACTACCAGGGTCAGCTGGAGCGCGTGTTCAACGAGGTCCGCGAGCTGGAGAAGTACGTTCCGGAGCCGTCGGAGTCCGTCGAGGACGACCAGAAGGTGCCCGCGACCGTGCAGACCGCGGTCGACAAGTCGGTCCTGCAGCGCATCGGCGACGCGTTCAACACCCCGCCGGACGGCTTCAACGTGCACCCGCGCGTCAAGCCGGTGCTGGAGAAGCGCCGCGAGATGGCCTACGAGGGCAAGGTCGACTGGGCCTTCGCCGAGCTGCTGGCCTTCGGCACGCTGATCGACCAGGGCCACGACGTGCGCCTGACCGGTCAGGACTCGCGCCGCGGCACCTTCACCCAGCGGCACGCGGTCATCATCGACCGCCTCAACGCCGACGAGTACACCCCGCTGCACAACATCGGTTCGGACAAGCCGGGCTGGTTCGCGGTGCACGACTCGGCGCTGAGCGAATACGCCGCCGTCGGCTTCGAATACGGCTACTCGCTGGGCAACCCGAACGCCCTGGTGCTGTGGGAAGCCCAGTTCGGTGACTTCGTCAACGGCGCGCAGTCGATCATCGACGAGTTCATCTCCTCCGGTGAGGCCAAGTGGGGCCAGCTCTCCGACGTGGTGCTGCTGCTGCCGCACGGCCACGAGGGCCAGGGTCCCGACCACACCTCGGGCCGCATCGAGCGCTTCCTGCAGCTGTGCGCGGAGGGCTCGATGACCGTCGCGGTGCCGTCCACCCCGGCGAACTACTTCCACCTGCTGCGCCGCCACGCGCTCGACGGCATCCGTCGTCCGCTGATCGTCTTCACCCCGAAGTCGATGCTGCGCAACAAGGCCGTGGTCTCCGACATCAAGGACTTCACCGAGTCGAAGTTCCGCTCGGTGTTCGACGAGCCCACCTACGAGCAGGGCGTCGGCGACACCACCAAGGTCAAGCGCATCCTGCTGACCTCGGGCAAGCTCTACTACGAGCTGGCCGCCGAGAAGGCGAAGCAGAAGCGCGAGGACGTGGCCATCGTCCGGATCGAACAGCTGTACCCGATCCCGACGTACCGCCTCAACGAGGCACTGGCCAAGTACCCCAACGCGACCGACATCGTCTGGGTCCAGGAGGAGCCGGCCAACCAGGGCGCCTGGCCGTTCTTCGGCCTCAACCTCCCCGAGGTCCTCCCCGAGCGCCTCGGCAAGCTCCGCCGCATCTCGCGCCGCGCCATGTCGGCCCCGTCCTCGGGCTCGTCGAAGGTGCACGCCGTGGAACAGGCCGAGATCATCGCCGAGGCCTTCGAGCCGACCGCGTAGTTCCTCGCACACAACGGCCGACGCCGGGTGGATCCACACGATCCGCCCGGCGTCGGCCGTTTCCACACCGGTCCGGGTAGATCTCAGCTCCTCACGCGGCCCGGTAGTATGCCATCGACGAATCATCTTGGGGGGAGAGTTATTTCGTGATGCTCGATGCGAATTCCGCCTTCCGCCAGTGGGAGCTGCGGTGAACGACTTCTCGGTCCAATTGGGTAGCCTCGCCGGATTCCGGCTGGACCTGGAAGACCTCGGCACCAACTTCTCGTCGAATGCCTCGCGCCTGCTGTCGGCTTTCTCGATCCCCGCCGGTACCACCGGACTGCTGTCCACCCTGGCGCCGTCGTTCGAGAAATTGCAGACCACCTTGTCGTCATCCCACGGACAGGATCTGTCGAGCCTGAGCACCTTCGGCTCCGCTCTCGCCACGGCCGGAACCCAGTACCTGACAACGGACAACTCCTCGGCGCAGGCGATTTCCGCGGTGAGTGCAGATGAGGCGGTGAGCGTCTCGGGCGACCCCGGGGCGGTGAACAGATTCGCCGGACTGCAACTGCCGACGCTCACGGCGACCGATGATGCCCAGTTTCACCGGAGAGGTTTTGTGACGACACGAAGTCGTTGATGCTGGATCGGGACGGCGGCCGAGGCTTTCGCGTCGAGTGCGACCACCCTCGGGCAGGCGATCTCGACGCGCAGTGACGACCTGGACGCGACGTCGAAGATCGTCCGCAACGGCGGTGCCTACCTGGAGCGCCTGGTCTCCAACCAGGCGATAGGGCTCAGCAACGACCTCACACAGCCGATGACCTTTCTGGATATCACTCTCCCGCTGTCGCATTGGGCCCTGATGATCAACGGACCGATGCGCGAATCGTTCCGAACGGACATCGTTGCCGCCGTCGACGCGATGAAGACATCGGCGAACGCGAGACGAGATGCGATAGCCACGGCGGTGGAGCGAATCTCCCAGGCGATGGACTACTCGCCGGGTCGGGCGAGGCCGACCTACGATGCGGCCGAGTTCGAGATCCCGGACAAGGTGGCCGCCGACGTGGGTGTGCGGCGATACGGACTCGACAACAACGTGTGGTGGGAGAACAGCATTGCATCCGCCTGAAGACCGGGAACTGCCGAGCAACCGGGCGATCTACGGTTCGGACACCGGAGTCATGAGCAAGGCGGATCCCCGCATCGGAGTGACGAGGGAAATCACGCCCGCCGGCTGGATCGGCAACGTCGAAATCGGCGATGACGACGACCTGGCGAATGCCCTTGGGCACTTCGACGTCGCAGTGGGCACCGACACCACGGTCCACCAGGCCGAGGACGGCAGCCTCCGGGCGGAGATGGACTACCGGATATATGTCTACGACTACTACAACTTCGATCTCAAAGGCGATCACCTGATCAACATCAATCCCGCCAAGACCATCAACAACGAAGCGCGGCAGCTGGAAGAGGCGGGGTGGGCGCGCGCATTCAAATCCAGGGGTGAATCCGCCCTGCAACACTGGAGCGGAACGCTGTGAGCCGGGTCGCGCATCAGCGCAGCTACTCGGGCGGCTTGGCCTGCCTGCTGGTCGGGCTGGTCGTCGGCTGTTCCAGCGGTGACTCCGATGACTTGAAAAGCCTGGCGTCCTGCGGAGAGTTCGTGTTCCCGGAGGACGCGAAAGTGGTCTGGTTCCACGAGAACGCGACCTTTGGTGACACGCTCCTGGATGCGGTTGTCGAGATATCCAGGAGCGAGGTCCCGGAATTCAAACAGCGGTCGCAGCTGAACAAGTTCGAACCTGGCGTCCCCAAGTATTGGCGCCAAACCTGGAGCGACATCGGCCAGGCGCAGCTGCTGGCGAATGACGCCGGGAACGAACACCTGGTGGAGCTGAACCAGAGCCCGACCAGATGGGTCGTGGTCCATGATTCCGGCCAGACGAGGCAGCTCTTCATCAGGGTCGGATGCTGAGCAGTCGGCCGGGATCGATCCCGTAATCGATGCCGACAGGGGCGGATCCGGGTGGATCCGCCCCTTCGGCGTTTCGGCTAGCCGTTGAGAGTGATCCAGGCCTTGCCCGAGAGCTGTTCCAGATCATGGTGATTGGGATAGGTGTCGGTGGTCGCCACGATGCTCGCTTCGACGCGGCCGACACCGGGGCCCATGCCCATGCCGGTGATCACGCCGTCGGGGGCGTGTTCGAGGACGCCGTTGCTGTCGACCTTGTGGGATTGGGCGTTCGCGACACCGGTGTCGAGGTTCTTCCACCGCACCGAGACGCGATACACCTCGCAGTTCTGCCCGGTCTGGACGATTTTCACGCGGACGCCGAGCTGCCCGGCCTGCGGCTGCGGGACCGTCTCGGCGTTGATGATGGCCGCGCAGCCGTTCCCCGGAAGCCTGGCGAGGGTCGGGTTGAACTGGACGACCTGGTCCGACGGCAGGGCCGCCGCCGGACCACTGAACCCGACGAGCGCGGCAACGGCCGCTGCGGCGGCCACCCCGACCCGAACCGAAACCCGTTGACCTTGTGTGCTTTTCAGACTCATGCAACGGATTTCGCGACTCGCCCATAGTTCGTTACCCATCGTAATGGTCTCGATATGGCAACGGCGCCGCTGCCGGTGGTCAGCCCGCGTTGCGGGTGCAGACCACGTCGATGACCTGGGTGCCGCTGAGGTCCGAGGAGCCGAAGTTGGCCAGCCGGGCGATCGGGACACCGTCGGACAGGCGGTCGATGGCCTTGCGGATGGCCTCGCTGCGGTTGGGGGCCGAGGCGGCCGCGACCCAGCCCTCTTCGTTCCACACCAGCGCGCCGCACCCGTTGGCCCAGGTGGTCATCACCCCGCAGTCCTCGCCGCCCGCGGCGACGCAACTGTCGATCACGGCGGCCCGGGCGCCCTCCGCGCTGTCCCAGTTCGCCGCGGACCAGCTCTCCCACTTCTGCGAGCTGAACCCGATCGCGCCGAACAGATCGCCCGCCGCGTTCGCCGAACCGGCACCAAGTACCGACCCGGCCGCAAGACCCAACGCCGCGACGGCGACGCCGGCCTTACCCATGAAACTCATCGAAAGATCCCCTCGTGGAATGGATTCCGAAATTCGGAACCGTGCAGCTAAGCACACAACCCCACCAGTGGCCAATCCGGCGGTACGCCAGCCGGCGGCGGCCCACAGAGTTCTCTCAGTGGTACGCCAGTGCCGCATCACGCCGTCCGGGTAGTGTCCGCCACGAAGGACTGGGACAGGAGCGGGCATGACGAGCGGACGGAACGGATACCTGCTGGTCGGCGGGATCGCGTCGGTCGGGGCGGGAGCGGTGCACTTCCTGGCCGCGGGGATGCACACCGAACACGCCACGCTGGCGCGGTTGATGGTGGTGCTGGCCGCGCTCCAGTGCGCGACCGGCGTGGCGGTGCTGCTCAGCGCGCGCAAGCCCGTCGTGGCGGCGATGCTGGCGGTGAACGGCTTCGCGGCGGCGGTGTGGGCGTTCACGCGGTTCGCCGATATTCCCTGGATCACCGGGCTGACCGCGGAGGCGCCACAGGTGGCCGACACCGTGTGCGCGGCGCTGGGCGCGCTGGCCGTGCTCGCCGGCGCCGTCGGCCTGCTCCGCCCCACCGCCACCCTGCCCCCACTGAGGTCGGGGATCGCCGCGAGCGCGGTGGGTGTCCTCGCGCTCGCGGCGATGCTCAACGGTGTCGGCCACGTGCACAGTCACGGCGACACCGGCGGCGAGCACACCCACGCCGCGGGCGAGGAGCACGGCGATCACGACACCGGCACCGCCTGGCCGCGCCCGTTCGACCCCACCCAGCCGATCGACCTGTCCGGCGTGCCCGGGGTGACCGCCGACCAGCAGCTGCGCGCCACCAACCTGATCCGCAGCACCCTCGACGGCCTGCCCGCCTTCGCCGACGTCACGACCGTCGGCGCGCTGGGCTACCGCTCGATCGGCGACTCCGCCACCGGCTACGAGCACTACATCAACACCGGCTACATCCGCGACGGCAACTTCCTCGACGCGGCCCACCCGGAGTCGCTGGTCTACCGGGTCGACGGCCAGAACCGCACCCTGGTCTCGGCCATGTACATCGCCAACGGCAAGAAGATCGACGACCCGGCGCTGACCGAGTTCGGCGGTTCGCTGATGCAGTGGCACGTGCACGACAACCTGTGCTGGAAGGCGGGCGACAACGGCCCCGTCGTCGCCGGTGTCACCGACGCCGCGGGCAACTGCCCGCCCAACTCGATCAATCCCGGTGCGGGCAATCCGATGGTGCACGTGTGGATCGCCCCGCACCAGTGCGGTCCGTTCGCCGCGCTCGAGGGCCACGGCGCGGGCCAGGCGAGCGCCACCGACGGCCGCCGGACCGACACCTGCGGTGGTCACGACCACGGTGGTGGGCACAAGTAGAGCGGGTCGGCGCTCAGCTCGGCCGCACCCAGCGACGCAACGCGTCGATCGTCGTCTCCGGAGACGTGTTGAAGCAGAACCGGATTCCCGGGGCGAGCTCGGCGGCGACATTGATCAGCCGCTCGAACAGCAGGGTGTGCTCGGGCGCCATCCGCACCCCGGCGCCGACCATCGCCACGCCGAAGTCCCCGCCCGCCACGCATTCGCGCACAACCGACTCGGCGGCATCCGGGTCGGCGGGCACCTGGCAGCTCACGAGGTCGAATCCGGCGTCCCGCAGCGCCGCCTCGCCCGCCGCGATCCGCGCGGTGAGCGTCGCTTGATCGAGCCCCGGGTAGCGGGTGTAGTCGACGGCGCCGGGATGCAGGCCGATCGACAGGACAGTTTCGGAATGGTGTTGCGCCACCGCGTTCTCCGTTCTCAGCAGATATCCGATGATGCCCAGCCCGGCGAGCACAGCCGCCAGCAGGGCACCGGTTCTCACCACGGCGTGATGCCCGTCCGGTCGAAGAAGCCGCCGGTGACGCCGTCGCGCGCCACCGAGGCCAGTTCGACGATGGCGTCGGTGCCCTCGGTGAGGGTCTGGAACCCACTGTGCCCGTTGAGGTCGGTCGCGGTGTAGCCGGGATTCACGGCATTGACGCGCATGCCGGTCAGGTCGGCGGCGTACATGGTGGTGATCATGTTCAGCGCGGCCTTGGTGGTCGGGTAGCCGAGCGCGGGCGGCAGCAGACCCGCCCACTGCGGGTCGGTGACGGTGGCAATCGAGCCGACCCCGCTGGAGACCATCACGATCCGCGGGTTCTCCGCGCGGCGCAGCAGCGGGAGGAAGGCATGGGTCACCCGGATCGGCCCGAACACATTGGTCTCGAACACTTCCCGCAGTTCGTCGGGACGGGTCTCGCCGGGCGCGGTGCGCGGGCCGCCGATGCCCGCGTTGTTGATCAGGACGTCCAGCCGGCCCTCCTCGGTTTCCACCGTGTCCGCGGCGGCGGATACCGAGTCGTCGGAGGTCACATCCAGCGCGACGAACCGGACGTCGAGCCCGGCCGCGACGAGTTCGGCGGCCGCCGCTTCGCCCCGGGCGGTGTCGCGCGCGGCCAGATAGACCTGCCAGCCCGACCCGGCCAGCCTGCGGACCGCCTCCAGGCCCAGTCCCTTGTTGGCCCCGGTGACCAGGGCGATCGTCTTCGTCATGCCTCCAGATTCGCGCGGCGACCGGCCGCGCTCCAGTGCCGGTGAGCCATAGGACGGGCGATACCAGGGCCTACGACGCCAGGACCGGCGACGCGGGTGGGATTCGCGGTACCACCCCACGCCCGAGGACCTGCGGCACCATGGAGAACGTGGACAGAGCGGAATTGGCGGCAGTCCTGCGCAGCGCGCGATCCCGGCTCACCCCGGCCGACGCGGGCCTGCCCGCCGGATCGCGCAGGCAGGTGCCCGGGTTGCGGCGCGAGGAGGTCGCGAGTCTGGCCGGGGTCAGCGTCGACTACATCGTCCGGCTCGAACAGGGGCGCGGCCCCAAACCGTCCAGCCAGGTGCTCGGCGCGCTGACCAGAGCCCTGCGACTGCCCGACGCCGACCGCGATCTCGTCTTCCGGCTCGCCGGTTCCGAACCGCCGCAGGCGGGCCGCATTCCGATGCTCATCCGCCCCAGCGTGCAACGTCTGCTCGACCGCCTCACCGATCTCCCGGTGATGGTGCTGTCCGCCAAATCCGATGTGCTGGCCTGGAACCCGCTGTCGGCCGCCCTGTTCGGCGACTTCTCCGCGTATCCGCCCGCGCAGCGCAATGTCTTGTGGCAGCGCTTCCTCGGGACGGCGCCGACGCGGATCGTCCTGTCGCCGGACCGCGCCGAGGACACGGCCGCCGCCTGCGTCGGCTCGCTGCGCGCCACCAAGGCCGACTACCCCGACGACCCGGACCTCACCCGGCTGATCACCGAACTACGCACCGGCAGCGAATATTTCGATCAGCTCTGGCGCACCGGGCGATCCGGCTCGCTCCATGCCCTCACCAAGACCATCATCCACCCGGACCTGGGCACCCTCACCCTCGACTGCGACACCATGCTCGTCCCCGACTCCGGCCAGACCATTCTCATCTACTCCGCCGCCCCCGGCACCCCCACCGCGTCCGCCCTGGAACTCCTCCGCGTGACCGGCCTCGAATCCTTCGCACCGACAGTCGAATAACCACTGGCCCGCGTTCCGTCCACCCGGCTACCGTGCGTTCCTCGACAAAGGAGGAACGATGCGCACGACGACCCTGTGGCGGCCGACCGGTCCCGAGGAGCTGGCCCTGGTCGCCGCCTCCGGGTGGCTGGCCTGGCCGCCCCGGTTGCCCGATCAGCCGATCTTCTACCCGGTCCTCGGCGAGGATTACGCGATCCTGATCGCCCGCGACTGGAACGTCCCCGCCTCCGGCGCGGGCTACGTGACACGCTTCGACGTCCGCACCGACTATCTCGACAACTATGAGGTGCGGCAGGCGGGTGGGCGCGACATCCTCGAATACTGGATTCCGGCCGAGGATCTCGCGGAGTTCAACCGCCAGATCGTCGGCACCATCGAGGTGGTCCGCCGGTTCCCCGACGACGCGCCGATCCCCGGCTGATGGCGCTCAGGCGGCTCCGGTGCGCTCGCTCGGGACCGCCGCCCGGATCGCCGCGACCGCGGCGGCCGGGTCGTCGGCCCAGAAGCCGATGGCGCGCACCGTCACCTCGCCCTGCGGTGTCGAGAAGCGCTGCGGCGCGGTGAGTTCCACGCGGACATTCGTCGAGCTGCCGACCGGGAGAACGAGCAGGTCGGAACCGACGAGCTGCACCGACTTCGAGTCGTCGTGGGCGCGGAGATCGCGGCGGACCGCGCCGACGAGGTGCAGCGGAATGTCGAAGCCGGTGCGGCGCAGGTAGCGCACGCGGAGCCGATCCGCGTCGAGCACGTGCGGGTACATGTGGTGCGCGGCCAGCATGCCGAGCATCCAGAACAGTCCCCAGACACCGAGCGCCAGCGCCACGATCCGCACCGGCGCCCACGGGATGATCAGGTGCACCGCCGGCACCTCCACCGCGCTGACCACGATGAACGCCCACAGCACGGCCGACATCGCCCCCGCGTAGCGAATCGGCGTTCCACCCGCGAGGTCGGGCCTGCGCGCGACAGCCCGCGCGAGGCTCACCCAGATGTCGATTTCGAGCTGGACGAATCGGCGTCCCAGCCGGATGGCGAGGTTCATGATGCCCCCTTTCGCAATACAACTGCATTGTAAAGAGTGCGGGGCCTCGATAGCAATACGACTGCATCGTGAAAAGATGGGCACATGCCGAAACGGGTGGACCACAGCTCTCGCCGGGCGACGATCAGCGACGCCGTCATGCGCCTGCTCGCGCGCGACGGGCTGGAGGCGATCAGCCTGCGCCATGTCGCCGCCGAGGCCGGCGTCTCACCGGGCCAGGTGCAGCACTATTTCCCCAGCAAAGACGCGATGATGGAGTTCGCGGCAGGCACCATCGCCCAGCGAATCGCCGCCCGGATCGACACCGCGGGCCCCGACCCCGACCTGCGCCATCTCCTGACCGCCCTACTCCCCACCGACCCCGACACCACCGCCGACGCCCGCACCCTGATCGGCTACCTGGCCTTCGCCTCGGTCCGCCCCCAGGTCGCCGACACCCTGGCCACCAACGGGCGCGCCTTCCGCGACCACATCGCCACCCTGCTCCCCGACCACCCCGATCCGACCACCGCCGCCGATACGCTGCTGGCCCTCCTCGACGGCCTGGCCCTGCACGCCACTCTCGGCCAGATCACCCCCGAGCACGCCCGCACGGTCCTGCACTCGGCGATCGACGCGGCCGTCACCGCCCGCTGATCCGCCACGGTCTCGCGCGGCGAACGCTCAGACCGATCGGATCGGCGACGCGGGTGATACCCGCTCGATCGCGAACGGCACCGAGACGCGCCTGCGGTCATGGTGGATTCCGGCGGTCGACATCTTCGGGACGGTACGTCGGCCATCGGCACGCGCCGATCGATGATCAGCACGCCGGGTTCGCGCCACCTGCATGGACAGCGCCGGTCCGCCCTCGGCGCGGGCGCGCCGAGGGCGTTGCCTCAAACGGCCGCCCCTGCTTTCCGGGCGCGGAGTTCGGCGACGGCGGCCTCGGTCTCCGCCATCACCAGTTCGGCGTTGATCTGCGCACCCGCCATGGCGCCCGCCGCCGCGGCCGCGCCGACCTGGGCGGACGGATCAGTGGCATTGCCCGCGATCCAGACGCCCGGGACGGTGGTGCGGCCGACGGGGTCGGCGGGGATGTGGTCGCCCGCGCCGGACGGATGCGGTTGCGGAGCCAGGCCGAGACCGGCGAGGAAGGTGGCGCGAGTGTTCATGCGCGGGCCGACGACCAGCGCGTCGCGGTCGAGCACGGTGCCGTCGGCCAGGCGGACGCCGGTGAGCGTGCCCGCGGCGGACAGCACCTCGGCGACCACGCCGTCGACGACCCGGATGTCGCGCGCGGCAAGCTTTTCCGCGTCCTCGTCACTCAGCGGGGCAGCCGTGTGGGCCAGGAAGACGATGTCGTCGCTGAGCTGACTGAACAGCAGCGCCTGGTGCACCGACATCGGTCCGCCCGCCAGGATGGCGATGCGCTGGTCACGCACCTCCCAGCCGTGGCAGTACGGGCAGTGCAGGACACCGTGACCCCACTGTTCGCGCAGACCTGGGATATCGGGGAGTTCGTCGGCGAGGCCGGTCGCGACGAGGACGCGGCGCGCTAGCACCGTGCGCCCGCCGTCCAGCGTGACCCGGAACGACTCCGGTCCGGCGCCGTCCGACCCGCCGTCGCGAGGCCCCAGCGGAACCGCGTCCGCGTCGACTCGCTCGACCGCGACGACCGCGCCGGGCACCACCTGTCCGCCGTATCCCCGCACCTCGGCCCGCCCGATCTCGAGCAGTTCGGCGGGCGACATCCCGTCCCGCGCCAGCAAACCGTGCACCCCCTCGGCCGGGGCGTTGCGGGGCGAGCCCGCGTCGATCACGACGACGGATCGCCGGGAGCGGGCCAGCATCAGCGCCCCGTTCAGTCCGGCGGCGCCACCACCGATCACCACCACGTCGTAGGTGTCGTTCAACTCTGTCATCTCGACCTCCTTCGCCGACCACAGTGCCGCCCAGGCCCAGATACTGGCAACGAAATTTGCCGCCGTGGCAAACTGGAGAGCATGGACGACCTCGAACAGACCCTCGATTCGGTCGGCCCCCGCCTGCGCGACCTGCGCAAACGGCGCCGGACCACCCTCGCCGACCTGTCGGCCGAAACCGGCATCTCGGTGAGCACCCTGTCGCGCCTGGAATCGGGCGACCGCAAACCCACCCTGGAGCTGCTGCTCCCCCTGGCCAAAGCCCACGGCGTCACCCTCGACGAGCTCGTCGACGCCCCGCCCACCGGCGACCCACGCATCCACCTGCGCCCGGTCACCCGCCACGGCATGACCATGCTCCCGCTCACCAAACGCGCTGGCGGCATCCAGGCCTTCAAGATGATCATCGCCCCCAACGCCCGCAACCGCCCCGAGGAACCCCAGGTCCACGAGGGCTACGAATGGCTCTACGTCCTCAACGGCCGCCTGCGCCTGATCCTCGGCGACAACGACATCGTCCTCACCCCCGGCGAAGCCGCCGAATTCGACACCCACATCCCCCACTGGTTCGGCGCCGCCGACAACCACCCCGTCGAATTCCTCAGCCTCTTCGGCAAACAGGGCGAACGAGCCCACTTCCGAGCCCGCCCCAAGACCCCCGACTGATCCCCTGAATGAGTCGACCTCGCGTTCACCCCAAACAACCGCTGGGGATGAAACACCAGAAAGGCCTCGACCTGCCACCACAGGGCTCAGATCCTAAAACTGTTGCACCGCAGCATAATTCAGTCACTCGTTGGGATGAAGGTTGCGGCGGAGGTCGATTCGGCAGATTCGTTCCGCCCGCGATAGCATCGAGATCATGAGCACCCCGGGGGGAGAGAACGGGGCCATGACAGTGGTTCCCGCCAGCGTCCGCGACGTCGGCAACTATGTCTATGGCATCGCCGACACCCTGCGTCAAGCCCTCGACATGGCCAGCGGTGAAGTCGACTCCTGCGTGGGCGGGAGTTGGGCAGGCACCGCGGCAAGCACTTTCGCCACCGGCTGGTCCGAGACTCGCGAAGGCGGCCTGACGATCATCGCCGCTCTCACCACGATGGCCGAGAAGCTCGGCGTCACGGCCGAGACCTACACCCAGCGCGACGAGTCCAACTCGGAGCTGCTCCGAAACTTCAGCTTGGATCTCTAGGAGTCTCCGTGGCAGCGGAATTCAAGGTCGACCTCGACCATCTCGACCAGATCGTCAGCAAGCTAGCCGGTCTCGCAGGCTTTGTCGCGGACCACTTGGACGTCATCGACGACAAGGTAGCCGGATTGGTGGGCACAGGGTGGGAGGGCGTGGCCGCCGAAGCCTACCGGGTAGCACACGAGGAGTGGGTAACCGGTGCTCGCGAATTCGCTGAGGGTATCCGCGACATGAGCGCCGGGGCCAATGCCGCACACGGCCACTACACCGCGGCGGTAGACGTCAATGTCCGTATGCTCCGAGGGGGTATCTGATGGCTCCACCGGGCTTGGCCTTGGCGGTGGACGCCAACGTGTACTACGAGGCGGCAAAGAAGCTCTCGATCTTGGCCGATGAGATCGGCACCGCTGTCACGCGAGACCTGGCTCCAGGACTGGCGTCCACTGCCGGAATGGGTGGCAACTACCCGGCGGTGGTTGCCTGGTGTACCGCGTACTACATGCATGCCACCGAACTGCGCACGGTCACGCAGACCTATTCCGTCGCGGTCAGTCATTTCGGCGTGATCCTGAATTCGGCCGGATACAACTGGGATGTAGCCGAATACAACGCGAACCTGAATCCGGACAAAGGCACCGCCCCGTCGCATCCGGTCCGTAACGGCGTTGACACAGGCGGGTCCGCAGTTTTCCCGGAGATCCCCGTCGCAATCGCCGACAACGGTCCGGGCATGGTGATTACATCTGCGGGCGAGGGCGTGAACTCACGGCGGGGCACACCGAACGGTCGCTCCGACGCACTCGCTGCAGCCGGCACAACGTGGCATAGATTTGCCAACAGTGTCGAGTTGGTGGGCGCGGGTGCGGCCCTGCAGGCAGTCCACGATTCGTTCACTGGTGTGCAGGCACCAGAGGCGCCTGATATCCAGGAGGCACTAGCAGTGCTTCGTGTGGGTGTCGAGCAGATCCGAGTGGTCGCACTAGCTATCGGAACCGCGATTCAAGCCCATTGCGACAATCTCATCGACGCGAGGGCTCGCCTCGCCTCCGCCGCTGCCAGCGCATTCCCCGATCATCCCGTTGCCCAAATAACCACAACGTCGGACAACACCACGGTCAACATAGATGTTGCTGCGAAATTGACCACGACTGAGGTAACCGACGCTGAGGGACTTCTCGATACCTCGGCACGCGGAACAACATTATTCGCCACGTTGGCATCGATCGGCGTCGGGAACCAAGGATTCGTCGACCCGAATGCCTTGAACAGCCTCACGAGGCTGAAAGCCCTGAGCGAACTACCGCTACTCATCGAGACCGGCAATCAGGATTCGAATACGCGTCTGATCGACGATCTGGACAACATGGCCACCTGGAACACTCCACCGCCGACTTTGACTGCTGTCGACCTCAGTGCGCTGGATGCCTACGGCCCGCAGATGAAGACCTGGGCGATGCTCGCGGTGCAGTACGGCAACGAGGCGGGTGTCGATCCCCGGTTGGTTCTTGCGATGGCGCTACAGGAGGGTGCACCCCTGCGGTCAGGACTCGGCAGTACGTTCTACGAGGACTTGTCAGGCGGTCCGTCGACCTATCATCCAAGAGAGGGCGGCATCGGCGCAGGAACAATGTATGACGAGTTCCGAAAGGATACTACCGATCTCAGGGAATGGCAGGAGGGCCGCCCCGATGGAGTAGGAAACTCGATCGGCTTGACAAACATGAAGGAAATTCAGTTCAATCAAGTGAAAGAGAAGTATCCATCACAGTTCGAGGGCCAGGAATGGTCGGATCTTGTTGGAAACAACGACTTGGCACTGAAGGCTACGGCCTATAACTTGAAGCTGTTGACTGACGATGCGGCGTCGCATGCAACTGCCGATGTCCGAGCGAGCCAGCCCTTGAACCAATTCCTGAGCTCCAGCTACAACGCACTGGGAGTCGTGGACCGTTCGCGATCGGTTGCAGAGGGCGACACCTTTTCCGGAACCGAGATCGAACACGGCTACAGCACGGTAAAACCTGGCGGAACTTTCGCATTGGCGGATACAATTCTGCGCGGAACGGGGGCATACCGGTGAATTCGATAATTCTTGCCCTCGTTTTCCTGATCGCGCCGCTGTGCTGGCTACTGGTGGTACGCTCGCTCCGACTCGGGCTCGGCGTCGGCGCGATTCTTGTTTTCATCGCGGTGACAGAATTCGCCGTTACGAAGGACTGGCTGTTTACAGAATTGGCGACCACAACTCTGGTCCTGCTGATTGTGATTCACGTCGCGGTATTGATTGCTGGATTTGTTGCCGACGCGAATGTCGGCGGTCGGCGGTCCAGATCGAGAATCGTTGGCCTTACCCTGGGATGCACGTACTGCCTCGTCGCCTTGGCGGTGACCTTTATGATGGTCGTCGTATTGGGCGGGGAGCGTTCTGCGGTACCGCCCAGCGACGTACTCCCTTCCCTCCCACCGGGACTAACGATCGTTGCGGACACCGACATGGGCTGCCGATACGGTAGCTCCTCGACGTCGTGCGATCGGGAGTTCCAGATCGGGAGCGCAGACGATGCACCTGCTCGCGAAGTCGCAGAAATGATGGTCCGACATCTCCGTAATGCGGATGAGTGGCAACTGGCCTTCGTCGAGGATCTCGACTGGTGGAGCGGAACCCGCCGAGAGGGCTGGGGGCTCGACCGCAGCACGATGCACGTATGGGTGAAGGTTCGAAACGACCAGACGATAGTGACATTCGGAGATGAAGCGAGGAACTGACGGCTGAACGCGGTCCGACGGAGGGCGCAGCGGCAACAGCCGACTGATAGCGGTCGACAGAACCGAATGGCGGCGGCTCAGCCCTGCAGTGCCGCGATGAGGGCGGGACTCAGGGCCAGGGCGGGGAGGGATTCGACGAGTAGGTCGACCAATTGTTCTCGGGTGATGGGTTTTTCGGTCATCCAGGTGAGGATTGTTTCCTCGACGAAGGCGATCCAGCCGCGGATGGCCAGGGTGAGGCGGGCGAGGTCGGGGTCGTCGGGGGGTAGCGGGAGTTCGCCGACGATGAGGTCGGCGATGGCGCCGCGGGTTTCGTTGACGTAGTCGACCAGGTCGGGGGCGATGCTCGCGGGTCCGCGCAGCACGGAGCGGTAGGACGCGGAGTGCTCGGTGGCGTAGTCGACGAAGCGCTCGATCGAGTCGCGCAGCATGTCGAACAGCGAGAGCTCGCGGTTGGGCGTGACGGCGGCGAAGAACTCGGCGCTCACGTGCCGGGCGATCGCCTCGTGGAACTCCTGCTTGGAGGCGAAGTAGTGGAACAGCAGCCCGCGTGAGATGCCCGCCTGCTTGGCGATGTCGTCGACCGAGATGTCCTCGAGCGATCGCTCGGCCAGCATCTCGGCACCGAGGGTGATCAGCTGCAGCCGCCGCTCCTCGGGGCTGAGACGAACCCGCTTGGCCGCTCCCGCACTCGTGATACTCACGTCGATCATCCTAACGCTACTGAATCTGATTCAATAGCTGTTGACTCCCGCTCAATAAGAACGTAGTCTGCATTACATGAGTCGCAAGGTTACAGACAAAGTTGTCGCCGACCGCGGCGCCCGCCACATCAAGACGATCATCGTCGGCAGTGGGTTCGCGGGCCTCGGAATGGCCATCCGGCTGCGCCAGCAGGGCGCCGAGGATTTCCTCGTCCTGGAGCGCGGCAGCGATGTCGGCGGTACCTGGCGGGACAACACCTACCCCGGCGCCGCGTGCGACGTGCCGTCGCACCTGTACTCCTACTCGTTCGCACTGAACCCCGACTGGTCGCGCTCGTTCTCCAAGCAGGGCGAGATCCAGGCCTACATCCGGGGCGTCGCCGAGAAGAACAACGTGCTGGACAAGCACCTGTTCGACTGCGATGTGCTCGGTATGCGCTGGAACGCCGAGACCGCGCGCTGGGACATCACGACCAGCAAGGGCGACTTCACCGCCGACACCGTGGTCTCCGCGGTCGGCGCGCTGTGTGAGCCGTCGCTGCCCGACATCAAGGGCATCAACGAGTTCAAGGGCGAGATCTTCCACTCGGCGCGCTGGGACCACGATGTCGAGCTCGCGGGCAAGCGCGTCGCGGTGATCGGCACCGGCGCCTCGGCCATCCAGATCGTGCCGGCCATCGCGGGCAAGGTCGCCCACCTCGACCTCTACCAGCGCACCGCGCCGTGGCTGCTGCCGCGCATGGATCGCCCGTACTTCCTGCCGGAACGCCTGGCGTTCAAGTACATTCCCGGCGTGCAGCGACTGTCCCGCGCGGCCATCTACGCCGCCCGCGAGACCCAGGTCGTCGGCCTGGCCAAGTACCCCGCGCTGATGAAGATCTTCGAGACCATCTCGCGCGGCAAGCTGCTGGCCGAGGTCCGTGACCCGGTCAAGCGGGCCAAGGTCACCCCGAACTACCGCATCGGCTGCAAGCGCATGCTGATCTCGAACGAGTACTACCCGGCGATCGACCGCGACAACGTCGAGGTGATCACCGAGGGCATCACCGAGGTCAAGGCCGGCTCGATCGTCACCAAGGACGGCACCGAGCGCGAGATCGACGCGCTGATCGTGGCCACCGGCTTCCACGTCACCGACTCCCCCGCCTTCGAGACCATCACCGGACGCACCGGGCAGACCCTGTCCGAGCAGTTCGACGAGGTCGGCCAGCGCGGCTACAAGGGCTCGACCATCGAGAACTTCCCGAACATGTTCTTCCTGCTCGGCCCGAACGTCGGCCTCGGCCACACCTCGATGGTGTTCATGATCGAGTCGCAGATCAACTACGTCGCCGACGCGCTGGCCACCATCGACAAGCAGGGCCTGCGCACCGTCGAGGTCCGCAAGGACGCGGTCCGCGAGTACAACGCCGAGCTGCAGGCGAAGATGGCCGACAGCGTCTGGATGAACGGCGGCTGCGCCAGCTGGTACCTGGACAAGCACGGCAACAACACCACGCTGTGGCCCGATTTCACCTTCCAGTTCCGTAGGCTGACCAAGAATTTCGATGTCGCTGCCTACGACACGACTTCTTCGACCGACTCCGACACCGAACTGAAAGTGGTGGCAGCACAGTGAGCAATGATGCTTACTTCACGAACAAAGTCTGTGTGATCACGGGCGCGGGCTCCGGCATCGGCCGGGCGCTGGCCGAGAACCTGGCCCGGCGCGGCGCCAAGCTGGCGCTGTCCGACATCGACGCCGAGGGCCTGGCCGAGACCGTGCGCATCGTCGAGGGACTGGGCGCGCAGGTCAAGGCCGACCGGCTCAATGTCGCCGAGCGCGAGGCGTTCCTGCTCTACGCCGACTCGGTGAAGGCGCACTTCGGTGTCGTGCACCAGATCTACAACAACGCGGGCATCGCCTACCACGGTGACGTGGTCAAGACCGATTTCAAAGACATCGAACGCATCATGGACGTCGATTTCTGGGGCGTCGTCAACGGCACCAAGGCGTTCCTGCCGATGCTGATCGAGTCCGGCGACGGCCACGTCGTCAACGTGTCGAGCCTGTTCGGCCTGGTCACCGTGCCCGGCCAGGCGGCCTACAACTCGGCCAAGTTCGCGGTGCGCGGCTTCACCGAGGCGCTGTACCAGGAGATGAAGATCTCCAAGGCGCCGGTCAAGGTCACCTGTGTGCACCCCGGCGGCATCAAGACCGCCGTGGCCCGCAACGCCACCTACGCCGAGGGCATCGACGGCGCCAACACCGCCTCGCTGTTCGACAAGTACCTGGCGATCCACAGCCCGGAGATGGCCGCGCAGACCATCACCGAGGGTGTGCGCAAGGGTCACGCGCGCGTGCTGATCGGCTGGGAGGCCAAGGTGCTCGACGTGAGCGTGCGCTTCCTGGCGTCGGGGTACAACCGGATCTCGGCCGTCGTCAACGGCCGCTTCATGCCGCACTGACGCGACTAGGAAACGCCATGCGCGAGTTCACCATCCCGCTGCCGATCGCCCGTGCGGTGCTGGATCCGATCTTCCGGGTCACGCTCAACGCGCGGCTGCCGGTGGCGGTGCAGCGCACCCTGCTCGACGTGGCCTCCGTGCTGCAGCCGATGCCCGACGGTTCCGTCGTGCAGCATCTGCAGCTCGGCGGCCGCCCGGCCGAGCGGGTCATCGCCGAGACCGCCATCCCTGGTTCGCTGACCAGGGCGGTCCCACCGGAGCGCGCCGCGGGCGCGATCCTGTACCTGCACGGCGGCGGGTACGTCGTCGGGTCGCTGGCCACCCACCGCTCGCTGGTCGCGCGGCTGGCCAGGGACAGTTCCTGCGCGGTGTACTCGCTGGACTACCGCCTCGCCCCCGAGCATCCGCTGCCCGCCGGCCTCGACGACGCCGAAGCGGCGTTCCTGGATCTGGTGGAGAACGTCGGCTACCGGCCCGATCAGATCTGCCTGGCCGGTGACTCGGCGGGCGGCGGCCTGGCGCTCGCGCTGGCCCAGCGACTGCGCGAGCGGCACCAGCTGACGCCCGCCGCGCTGGGCCTCATCGCGCCCTGGGTCGACCCCACCCAGGTGCCGAGCCGCAGCCGCGACCTGGTGATCAACCGGGCGTGGTCGCAGGCGTGCGCCGCCTACTACCTCGGCGACGGCGCCGCAACCGATGCGGGCTACGCTCCGCTCACCGGAAACCTCATCGGACTGCCTCCCACCTACGTGCAGGCCGATGTGAGCGAACTGTTACACGATCAGTGCTGTCAGCTCGTCTCGGCCCTGCGTGGCGCGGGTGTGCACGTCCGCTTCACCGAAACCCGCGGCCTCTGGCATGTCGCGCAACTGCAGGCCGCGCTGGTCACCGAGGCAGCGCTGGCACTCAGCGAACTCGCAGAATTCCTGCGAGAAGCAATCCAGCCAGTTTCGATCGACGATTTACGATAAGTCCTGGTGACAGGATTTTCGGACGGCGATATCGCGGCCCGCCCGAACGTGTCGTAGATTACTGGCGAGTAGAACCCACTGGAAGGGCACTGATGCGAGAGTTCGAAGTTCCGGCTTCCTACACCATCCCGGACGATGCGAACAATTCCGACAACGTCTTCCGCTTCGCCGCGGAGACGCCGAACACGGTGTTGTTCAACGTCCCGAACGGCAGCGGCGGCTGGAACGACGTCACGGCGAAGCAGTTCGAGAAGGCCGTCACCGGCGTCGCCAAGGGCCTGATCGCCTCCGGCATCGAACTCGGCGACCGCGTCGCCATCATGGCAGCCACTCGCTATGAGTGGACCCTGCTGGACTTCGCGATCTGGGCCGCCGGTGGCGTCACCGTCGCGATCTACGACAGCTCGGCCGCCGAGCAGGCCAAGTGGATCCTGCAGGACTCCGAGACCAAGGTGCTGGTCGTCGAGAACGACAAGCACCGCGCCACGATCGACGAGATCGAAGCCGGTTCGCTGCCCGCGCTGGCCGAGACCCTGCAGATCGACAAGGGTGCGATCGAGCAGCTCACCGAGCGTGGCGCCGACCTCGACGACGCCGTCGTGCACGAGCGCCGCAAGCAGGTCGGCGCGGCCTCGCCCGCCACCCTGATCTACACCTCGGGCACCACGGGCAAGCCCAAGGGCGTCCAGCTGACCCACGCGAACCTGTACGCGGAGTCGCGCTCGGGCGGCATCGAGCTGGCCGCCTTCGTCTCCGAGGGCCAGAAGACCCTGCTGTTCCTGCCGCTGGCGCACGTGTTCGCCCGCGCGGTCGCGCTGATCGCCTTCGACTCCAAGGTGACCATCCGGCACAGCTCGGACTGGACGACCCTGGTGGAGCAGTTCGGCGAGTTCAAGCCGGACTTCATCCTCTCGGTGCCGCGCGTGTTCGAGAAGGTCTACAACTCGGCCAAGCAGAAGGCGCACGACGGCGGCAAGGGCAAGATCTTCGACGCCGCCGCCGACACCGCCATCGCCTACAGCGAGGCGCTCGAAAAGGGCAGCCCCGACCTGATCCTGAAGCTGAAGCACTTCGTCTTCGACAAGCTCGTCTACAGCAAGCTGCGCGCCGCGCTCGGTGGTCAGTGCCTGGCCGCCGTGTCCGGTGGCGGCCCGCTGGGCGCGCGCCTCGGCCACTTCTTCCGTGGCGTCGGCGTCACCATCTACGAGGGCTACGGCCTGACCGAGACCACCGCCGCGTTCAGCGTGAACACCCCGCAGTTCATCCGGGTCGGTTCGGTGGGTCGCCCGATCCAGGGCCACGCGGCCAAGATCGCCGAGGACGGCGAGCTGCTGCTCAAGGGCTCGGTCGTGTTCGACGGCTACTGGGGCAACCCGGAGGCCACCGCCGAGTCCTTCGAGGACGGCTGGTTCAAGACCGGCGACCTGGGCGCCATCGACGCCGACGGCTTCATCACCATCACCGGCCGCAAGAAGGAAATCCTGGTCACCGCGGGCGGCAAGAACGTCTCCCCCGCCGTGCTCGAGGACTCCCTGCGCGCGCACCCGCTGATCAGCCAGGTCATGGTCGTCGGTGACGGCCAGCCCTTCATCGGCGCGCTCATCACCCTCGACCCGGAGGCACTGCCGGGCTGGAAGGAGCGCAACGGCGTCGCCGCCGACACCGCGATCGAGAGCCTGATCGAGAACCCGACGCTGGTCGCCGAGGTGCAGGCCGCGGTCGACGAGACCAACAAGAAGGTCTCCAAGGCCGAGGCGATCAAGAAGATCCGCATCCTCCCGGTCGACTGGACCCAGGAGGGTGGCGAGCTCACCCCGAAGATGTCGCTCAAGCGTGCCGTCGTCATGAAGCAGTACGCGGGCGAGGTCGACAAGATCTACTCGTAATCCCCGTCTCGTCCGGAAGGCCGGTTGCGTTCGCGCAGCCGGCCTTCCGGCGTTTCAGGCGACGGCCGCGGACCGTTCGCGCAGGACACGCAGTCCGGCCAGGCCCACCGCGAGATCGGCGGAGATCTCGAACAGGGCCGCGAACCAGGAGAACCCGGTGACGTTCGCGTCGGCCGGCGCGTTGACGAAGCTGTCGCTGAGCGGGCCGAACCAGTCCGGCAGCAGGTGCACGACGAAGAAGCCCGCCGCGCTGGCGAAGCCCACGATCACCGCGGCCAGCGGGGCCGCGGAGTGCCGCCGGAACACCAGGACGACGACGAGCAGGGCCGCCAGGAGTTGCAGGGTGCCGAGCGCGTTGACCAGGGCCGAGGTGGCGTCCATCCCCCGGCGGAGATGGTCGGCGCCGTGGACGACGAGGGCAACGGCGAACACGGCGGTGGCCGCGCGCAGGGTGGTCTCGGGTGCTGTGGTCTCGGGCATGGGAGCCTCCTGCCGAGGACGGATTCAGTTCTACTACGGAGTGTAGTTTTCACCGTCGGCCGAGGACAGCTGTTCCGTCGTCACAGATCGGTCTCGGCGACGTAGGCTCGCTGACATGGCGTTGTTGCGGGTAGCGGCCGGAATCGCGGCGGCCGCGCTGGTCCTCGGCGTGGCCGAGCTGGTCGCGGTGTTCACCGGTGCGGGCAGCGCGCCCGCGTACGCGCTCGGCGCGACCGTCGTCGACCACACGCCGGACGGCCTGCGCGAGTGGGCGATCCAGAGCTTCGGCCGCAACGACAAGACCGTGCTGTTCGTATGCATGGGCGTGGTGGCGGTGGTGGTCGCCGGTCTGGCCGGGTGGCTCGAGCGGGTCACCCGGCCGGTCGGATCGATCGTGTTCGCGGTCTTCGGGGTGGTCGCGGCGGTGATCGGGGCCGGGCGGATCGGCGGAATCAGCGGCGCCCTGCCCGCGCTGATCGGCACCGCGGCAGGGATTCTCGCGTTGCGAGGGCTCACCCGGCGGATCGCCGCCATGCCATCACCGCTCGCGTCGACGGGCGTGGAACCGGGACCGGGGCGCGGCGTGGGACCCGAAGATCCGGCGCTCGGCAGCGGCGAATCGCCGGGCAATACACCGGACCAGTCGGCGGTGACTGCCGGGCGACGGCGGGTGCTGGGCGGGATCGCCGCGACCGGGGTGATGGCCATCGGCGCCGGGCTCGCCGGGAGGTTGCTCGGCGGTGCGCGGACAGATGTGACGGCCGAGCGGTCCACCGTCGAGTTGCCCAGTCCCGCAACGCCGCTACCCGAACTTCCCGCCGACGCCGACCTGCGCGTGCCCGGACTCACGTCGTATCTGACCCCGGCCGACGATTTCTACCGGATCGATACCGCGCTGATCCTTCCCCAGGTGTCCACCGCGGACTGGTCACTGCGCATCCACGGCATGGTCGACCGCGAAATCCGGCTCACCTGGGACGATCTCGCGCGCCGCACGCCGGTGGAACACCTGGTGACGCTGGCCTGTGTGTCCAATCCGATCAACGGCGATCTGATCGGCAATGCCCGCTGGCTCGGCTACCGCCTCGACGAACTGCTCGCCGAGGCGGGCCCGCACCCCGACGCCGACATGGTGCTCTCGCACAGCAAGGACGGTTGGACGGCGGGCAGTCCGCTGGCCGCGCTCACCGACGGCCGCGACGCGCTGCTGGCGATCGGGATGAACGGCGCTCCGCTGCCGGTCCAGCACGGCTATCCGGCGCGACTGGTGGTGCCCGGCCTCTACGGATACGTCTCGGCGACCAAGTGGGTCACCGAACTCGAGGTGACGCGGTTCGACAAGGCCACCGCCTATTGGACGCGGCGCGGGTGGTCGGCGCAGGGCCCGATCAAGACCGGCACCCGGATCGACACCCCACGCGGGCGCGGCCGGATTCCGCAGGGCCGCACCACGATCGCGGGCGTCGCCTGGGCACAGCACCGCGGCATCACCGGCGTCGAGGTGCAGATCGACAACGGCGACTGGCGACCCGCGCGGCTCTCGACCGAAGTCTCGATCGACACGTGGCGCCAGTGGGTCTACGACTGGGACGCCACCACCGGGCCGCACACCATCCGCGCCCGCGCCATCGACAACACCGGAGTGCCGCAGACCGCGGTCGAGCAGGATGTCGTCCCGGACGGGGCGACCGGATACCCGACCGTCACCCTCCAGGTCGCCTGATCGAACGGTTCGTCCCGGTCGTCGGCAACTCAGCCCGACGACGCTGACAACCTGGTCGATCACCGATCCGACAGCCGGAAGGCCGGTCGCACATCCGCGACCGGCCTTCCGCTATTCGTCGTTCAGAACCGCTGCGCCGCGAATTGCGCTGCGGTGAGGGTCATTCCGTTGACGCTGTAGAGGGTGTGCAGGGCATTGGGCTGGCCGAGCGGGGAACCGTCGCAGATGTTGTCCGCATCGATGCACAGGTCGATGGTCTTGCCCGCGTAGGGCGCGCCGATCACCACGGCGGGCGCGCCGGCGTCGGCCAGGAACCGATCCGACGGCTTCCCGAACAGCGCGACCGCGGCGACGTGCTCGGCCACCTCGGGCGCCAGCGGCGCCGGCAGATGCGACTGGTACTCCAGCGGCACCCCCTCGGGCACCCCGGTGCCGGTGGCGAACCCGGCGACCGCCGCGCCCTGGGAGTACCCGCCCAGCACGATCCGCGTGCTCGGGCAGTTGGCGGCGATGTACTCGACCCGCCGCTGGGCGTCGTTGATGCCGCGCACCACGGTGCGGGCGAAGGCGAGCCGGTCGGCGAAGTCGCTGCTCGCGGGGTAGTCGACTCCGTAGGCGCCGACCGAGCGGCCACCGGAGTTCAGGCGGACCGCTTCGACGAACGACGCGCCGGTGAAACCGAGCTCACCACCGGGCTCGGCCGTGCCGCGCGCGAACACCACCTCGATGTCGGAACACGACGCCGCTGTCGCGGAGTGGATGGGCGATACCAGCGGAATCGCGGCTGCCATGAGTGCTGCAGACACGAATCGCGAAAGAGAACGTGCTGTCATTCCGGGCAGACTACCCACCTCGCCGCGTCGGCAACACCCCAGGTCACCGGCGCGGCGCCCGCGAAAGTGCTGGTGTCGGCACCGGCATCGCGCTGACCGGGCCGGGTGCGGCGCCGGAACGAGTGCTGCCCGTCTCGCGCACGGCGGGACGGGCAGCGGCGGGACGGGTCAGGCGCCCGCGTCGGCCTTGGCCAGTTCGGGCTTCGGGGTGGCGCCCGATTCGCCGTGGCCGACGAACAGGGCCGAGGCGATCACGCCGATGAGCAGGATGGCGGCGGGCAGCAGCATGGACTGGGCCAGGGAGGTGCTGAACTCGTCGAGGATCTGCGGCGGGAGCGGGCCGGTGGCCGCGCCCTCACCGACCGGACCGCCGCCGCCGAGGCCGTTGGCGGTGAGGCGGGCCGCGATCAACGCACTGATCGCGGCGCTACCGAGCACCGAGCCGACCTGGCGGGTGGTGTTGTAGACGCCGGCGCCCGCACCGGCCTGGGTGACCGGCAGGTTGTGCGTGGCCGTGGAGGCCAGCGGCGCCCAGATGCAGGCGTTGGCCAGACCGGCGACGGCCGCGGCGAGCAGGAACCAGATGATCTGCGAATCCGGCTTCATCAGCGCGGCGAAGGCGAACGTCGACCCGGCGAACAGGGTGAAGCCGATGGTCGGCACCAGCCGCGGCGGCAGCCGGTCGGAGAACTTGCCGACGAACGGCGCCGCGAAGCCGGTGACGATCGCCATCGGCGCGAACACCAGCGCCGAGACCGTCGGCGACATCTCGCGCACCGCCTGCAGGTAGAAGTACGAGGGCACCATCATCGAGGTGACCGCGGCGCCCATCGCGGCGATGGCCAGGTTCGACAGCGAGAAGTTGCGGTCGCGGAACAGGCTCATCGGCACCAGCGGTTCGCCCCGGTTGCGGGCCTGGTTGATCACGAACGCGATCAGCATGAGCACGCCGAACCCGATCAGCAGCCAGATCCGCAGCGACCAGTCCTGCGTGTTGCCCTCCTGGATACCGAAGACCAGCGCCGTCATGCCGATACCGCTGAGCACGACGCCGACGAGGTCGAACCGGTGGTCGCTGGTCGGCAGCGCGGGCACCAGCCACACGGCCAGGCCGAAGGCGATGATGCCGACCGGGACGTTGACGAAGAAGATCCACTCCCAGCCCAGATTGTCGACGAGCACGCCACCCAGGATCGGGCCGACCAGCGTCGCGAGCCCGGCGACGCCGCCCCACAGGCCCATCGCGGCACCGCGCTTGTCCGGCGGGAAGGTGCGGGTGATGACGGCCATGGTCTGCGGGGTCATCAGCGCGGCGCCGATGCCCTGCGCGGCGCGCGCGGCGATCAGCATGCCGATGGACCCGGACAGACCGCACCACAGCGACGCGGCGGTGAAGATCGCCAGGCCGATCAGGTAGATGTTCTTGGGGCCGAACTTGTCACCGAGCCGGCCGGTGACCAGCAGCGGCACCGCGTAGGTGAGCAGGTAGGCGCTGGTCACCCAGATGACATTGGAGATGTCGGTGCTCAGGTCCTTCATGATCGCCGGGTTGGCGACCGCGACGATCGTCATGTCCAGCAGGATCATGAAGAACCCGACCACCAGCGCGAACAGCGCCAGCCACGGATTACGTTGGGTGGTCATCGAATTCGTTCCTATCGGAAGATGAGCTCGGGATATCAGTCGCGGGCGGCGCCGGCCGCCCACCTGGGTCGCGGCGCGGCGTCGGGGTGGTCCCCCGGCGGCCATTCGTGGGTGGGGTCGCCGCTGTCGGTGATGCGTTCGCCGGTGTCGGGATCGAAGATCTCCCACTCGATCTCACCGGCGTCGAGGTCGGCGGCGAACCGCTCGATCCAGGTCAGTTCCGCCTGGATCGTCGCCTGGATGTACTCGAGGACGAACCAGTACCGACGCGGGATCCGGTGCGTGCTCGCCCACGCGATCATGGCGTCGACATCGGTCACCGCCTCGCCCAGCCGCCCGGCCCGCTCGCGGAGCAGGGCGACGACCTGTTCGGCGGGCAGGGTGTGCGCCTCGGCGAGGGCGACCCGGAAGATCGGATACTCCTGGACCGGAGCGCGGAGCAGTTCGGTGATGCGGCCGCGCAGCGCGTCGCGACCGGTGTCGGTGATGCGGTAGGTGGTCCGTTCGGGCCGATTGCCTTCGCGTTCGGTGCCTTCGGCGCGGACCAGTTCGTCGGCCGCCAGCCGGGCCACCGCGTGATACAGCGATCCCGGCCGCACCTTGACCAGCAGGTCTTCCCGGCGGGCCATCAGCACCTGATACATCTCGTACGGATGCATGGGCCGCTCGTCCAGCGACGCGAGAACCGCGATGGCCAACGGCGTCATCGCGTTGCGACCCGGCTGTCCCACAACGCTCACCTCCACTCCCGCGCCGACCGGCGCAGGTCCATGTTCCACACCAAATATTCCAGTAGGAATATACGGAGCGGAACAGTGACTGGCAAGCGAACTTTTCGGTACCTAGGTGTCCGATCGGGGCGATCGTGTTCGTAGTAGGGGTGAAGGAGCTTCATACCGACTGATCAGGAGCAGATGATGACCAAGGTTGTCGCACTCATGTCCATGTCCCTCGACGGCTTCGTCGCCGACCCGGACGACGGCGTCGCCGAGGTGTTCGACTGGTACTTCTCCTCGGGAGACGTCGAAGTCCCCACCGGTGGCGCGGATCCGATGACGTTCCGGGTCTCCGCGCCGAGCGCCGGGCACCTGCGGGCGCTCACCGCCGAACTCGGCGCCATGCTCACCGGACGGCGCACGTTCGAGGTCGCCCACGGCTGGGGCGGACGGCACGGGTGGGGACCCGCCTTCGTGCTCACCCATCGGGTCCCGGACGGGTGGCCGCGGCCGGATTCGAACGTCCACTTCGTCACCGACGGGCTCGAGAGCGCGGTGCGGCAGGCCGTCGCGGCCGCGGCGGGCAAGTCGGTCGGCGTCCACGGCGCCGACACCATCCAGCAGTGCCTGAACGCGGGGCTGATCGACGAGATCCACGTCGATATCGCGGCGGTGCTGCTCGGGTCGGGGGTGCGGCTGTTCGATCGGCTCGCCGGTGCGCCGGTGTGGCTCGGCGACCCGGCGGTGACCGCGGGCGTCGGGGTCACCCATCTGCGCTACCCGGTGCGCAAGGCTTGATCCCGAGCCCGGTGGGCAACTCTCGAACCGAAGGAGATGATGCGTGATGCAGTACCTGCTGTCCGTGATCCACGACCGGCCCACCCTGGCCACGCCCACGGAGGAGGCCGCGATCGACGTGTTCAACGACAAGCTGATCGCCGAGGGCTACTGGGTCTTCGCCGGTGGCCTCGGCGAGCCCGGCACCGCCACGGTCGTGGACAACCGGGGTGACGAGCCGATCGTCACCGACGGGCCGTTCGTGGAGTCCAAGGAATTCCTCATCGGCTTCTGGGTCGTCGAGGCCGCCGATCTCGATGTGGCGCTCGCGCTCGCCACCGAGGGATCGAAGGCCTGCCATCGCAAGGTCGAGGTGCGGCCGTTTCTGTGAGCGGCGTCGACGCGGCGATCATCCGGGCCCACCACGCGGAGTGGGCACGGGTGGTCGCGGCGCTGGCCGCCCGGTTCGGCGATCTCGACATCGCCGAGGAGGCGGCGGCCGAGGCGTTCGCGATCGCCGTCGAGCGCTGGCCCGCCGACGGGGTGCCGCCCAACCCCGGCGGCTGGCTGACCACCACCGCCCAGCGCAAGGCCATCGACCGGATCCGCCGGGAGCACAAGCGCGACGACAAACAGCGGGAGGCCCGGATGCTCGACGACCACGACGCCGAACCGCCCGGCGCCATCGCGGACGAGCGGCTGCGACTGATCTTCACCTGCTGCCATCCGGCGCTGGCGATGGAAGCCAGGGTCGCGCTGACACTGCGGATGGTCGGCGGGCTGACCGTGCCCGAGATCGCGCGGGCCTTCCTGGTGCAGGAGAGCGCCATGGGCAGGCGGATCACCCGCGCGAAGACCAAGATCAAGACGGCGGGCATTCCGTACCGGGTGCCGTCGGCGGCGGACCTGCCCGCCCGGGTCTCGGGGGTGCTCGCGGTGCTGTTCCTCGTGTTCAACGAGGGCTATCTGTCGACCGGGCCCGGCGCCGATCCCGTCCGGAACGACCTGACGGCCGAGGCGATCCGGCTCACCCGGCTGATCCGTGAGCTGCTGCCCGGCGACGGCGAGGTGGCCGGACTCCTGGCGCTGATGCTGCTCACCGAGGCACGCCGCGGCGCCCGGCTGTCCTCGAGCGGCGAACTGGTCGCGCTCGACGACCAGGATCGGGGAGCGTGGGACCGGGCGCTGATCGCCGAGGGCCACCGGCTCGTCCGCGAGCGCCTCGCCACCCGGGAACCGCCAGGCCGCTACCAGATCCTCGCGGCGATCAACGCCGTCCACACCTCGGCCCGCGACATCCGCGACACCGACTGGTCCCAGATCGTCGCTCTCTACGACCAACTCGTCCGCCTGGACCCCTCCCCCATCGTCGCCCTCAACCGCGCCATCGCGGTCGCCGAACTCGACGGCCCCGAGGTAGCCCTGGCCACCGTCGACCGCCTCACCGACCCCCTGCACGGCTACCACGTCTTCCACGCCACCCGCGCCGACCTGCTCCGCCGACTCGGCCGCAGCCGAGATTCCCGCTCCGCCTACGACACCGCCATCGACCTGGCCACCAACCCCGCCGAGATCACCCACCTGACCCGCCGCCGCGACCAGCTGGGCGGGTGAAAGTTCTCGGGAGCCCTTGCCTGTCAACACATCTCGACACCAGATCGCCGTACACTCGGGTAGTTCGACGATCGGGGGATCACGGTGGGGACGCGACGAATTCGGTTCACGGCGATGATGGTGCTCATCGCGGGCGCGGCGGGCTGCGCCGACATCGATCGGGCCCTCAATCGTGGCGGCGACACGACCTGCCGCGACTACCTGGACCAGAACGCCGACACTCAGCGGACGACGATCGAGAAATTCATCAAGGAACGCCGGGGCAGCGACGAAAACCTCACCGACGGAACCATCGAGGTCGCCCGAGGCGGAGTCACCATGCTCTGCTCACTCCCCGCCAATGCCGATACCCCCATCGAAGACGCCACCTTCAGCAGCAAATTCGACATCCGCATCACCCCGACCCGCTAGAGGCCGTGGGTGTCCAGCCAGGTGCGGGCGGCGGCGGCTGGGTCGGTGCCGGTGTCGACCTGGTGGATCAGGTCGGTGAGGCCCTCGGTGGTGAGTTCGCCTGCTACGTAGTTGAGTTTCTTCAGCTGGGTGCGGTCGAAGCGGCCGGAGCGGTAGAGGGCCAGGATGTTCTGGGCGCGGACGGCGTATTTCGGGTCGTCGAGGACGACCAGGTCGGCCGCGGTGCCTGCGGGTGGGCCGTTGACGATGCCCACCTGGATCTCGCCGTCCCGCACGGCTTTCCGCAGCGCCACTGGGTCCGGGTAGTGGGTGGTCGTGGCGAAGGCGCAGCCGGCGATCGTGACGGGGGACGGGGTGGTGGGGGCGAAACCGGGCAGCTCGGTGTAGCCGGCGGTGAGGTCGGCGCAGCGCGGGGTCAGGGCGGCCAGCGTGCGGACACCGTCGCGGGCGGCGAACTCCTCGGTGACCAGGAGGCGGGAGCGCAGGTCGGTGCCGTCGGCGGCGTCGGAGGCCGACAGGCCCTGCGGGAGCGAGGCGTTGACGGCGGCCACCACGTCCTCGGGGGTACGGGCGGGCGCGGCCGGGTTCCAGCGATCGAGCAGGGCGCCGTCGCGGGCGGGCAGGACCGCGATGCGACCCGCGTCGAGATCGGCCCGCGGGTTGTCCGAACCGCGCACGACGGCGGTCGGGGTGCCGGTGCGGGCCAGCGCCTGGGCATAGATCTCCGCGAGCACAATTGCCTCGACCGAGGAATCCGCACCCACCGCGACCACCTCGCGCGGCTCGTCGCCGGCGCACGAAACAGTGGTGAAAGCCCAGGTGGCGACCAGTAGCGCAGCCAGCTTCCGGCGCACCGCGCGCGACACCATCCGGCGACACCAACTTCCTGTATTTGCGGTCAACCCACGCAATTCGGCGCGACGCGGGCAGTATGAACTACCAGAATGTACCTGCGGCCCCCGGGTCGCATGCACAGCGCACTGCCCGCCTTTGCCGGAAGGACACCAGTGAAAACCGCGTTCGCCTCCTCTTCGCACGGACAACGTCGACCGGCACGCCGCTTCGCGGTCCGGGCGGGCCGGGTGCTGGCAGCCGCGGTCGCGCTGGCCGCCGCCATGATCGTGTCCGCCTGCGGCAACTCCGACCCACTGGCCGCCAAGGGCGATTGCGCCAGCGACGCGCTGATCATCGGCTCGGCCAATTTCCCCGAGTCCGAGACCGTGGCCAATATCTACACCGAGGTGCTGCGGATCAACGGGTTCAAGGTCGACACGAAGTTCAACATCGGCAGCCGCGAGGCCTATATCCCCGCCTTACGCCAGTGCGCGATCTCGCTGATCCCGGAATACACCGGCAACCTGCTGCAATACCTGGACAAGGACGCGACCGCCACCTCCGAGGCCGACGTGAACGCGGCGCTGACCACGGCGCTCGGCACCGAGCTGGCCATCGCGACGCCCGCCCCCGGCCAGGACTCCGACGCGGTGGTCGTCACCCGCGCGACCGCCGACCGGTGGAACCTGCGCAGCATCGCCGACCTCGCGCCGCATTCGGCTGAGGTGAAGTTCGGCGCGCCCGCGGAATTCGCGCAGCGCCCCGGCGGACTGCCCGGCTTGGAGAAGAACTACGGACTCGACATCAGCGACGCGAATTTCGTGCCGATCGCCGACGGCGGCGGTCCGGCGACGGTGCGCGCGCTGGTCGACGGCCAGGTCACCGCGGCCGATATCTTCACCACCTCACCCGCGATCGCGCAGAACAACCTGGTCGTGCTGGCCGATCCGAAGAGCAATTTCGCCGCCCAGAACGTGGTGCCGCTGTTCAACGCCGCGAAGAAGACCGACAAGGCGGTGGCCGTCCTCGACGCGGTGTCGGCCAAACTCACCACCACCGAACTGATCTCGCTCAATACCGCGGTCTCGGGCGACGCCAAGATCGAACCGAAGGCCGCCGCGCTCGCCTGGATCACCGCGCAGGGACTCGACTCCCCGATCGGCTAGGCAGCCGCCCACTAGGAGAATCCGTGTCCGATATCGAATTCCGCGGCATCGCCAAGACCTATCCGGACGGGACGCGGGCGGTGCGCGACCTGAATCTGCGGATCGACTCGGGCTCGTTCACCGTCTTCGTCGGTCCGTCCGGCTGCGGCAAGACCACCTCGATGCGGATGATCAACCGGATGGTGACGCCGAGCGCGGGCAGCATCCACATCGACGGCCGCGATATCGCGACGGTCGATCCGGTGAAACTGCGCCTCGGCATCGGGTACGTCATCCAGAGCGGCGGGCTGCTGCCCAACCGCAAGGTGATCGACAATGTGGCGACCGTGCCGATGCTGCTCGGCGCCTCCCGCAAGTCCGCGCGGGCCGCGGCGCTGGAGGTCTTGGACCGCGTCGGGCTGGATCGTGGTCTGGCCGACCGGTATCCGGCGCAGCTCTCCGGCGGCCAGCAGCAGCGCGTCGGGGTGGCGCGGGCGCTGGCGGCCGACCCGCCGGTGCTGCTGATGGACGAACCGTTCAGTGCCGTCGACCCGGTGGTGCGCGCGGAGTTGCAGGTCGAGATGCAGCGGCTGCAGGCCGAACTGCACAAGACGATCGTGTTCGTCACCCACGACATCGACGAGGCGATCACCCTCGGCGACACGATCGCGGTCTTCGGGCGCGGCGGGGTGCTGCAGCAGTTCGACGCGCCGGAGCGGGTCCTCGCCCAGCCCGCCACCGACTTCGTCGCCGGGTTCGTCGGCCGGGATCGCGGCTATCGCGCGCTGTCGTTCCGCACCGCCGACACCCTGGCGTTGGCGCCGATCCGGACCGTCGAGGCCGACGGGGTCGCCGGGCTGCGGCTGGCGCGGGGTGAATGGGCGCTGGTGGTCGACGCCGACGGCAAGCCCGGCGGCTGGGTGGATGTGACCGGGGTGGAAGCCGTCCGCGCCGGAAAACCGCTGTCCGCCGGCGTGTCCGCGGGTGGCTCGCTGTACCCGCCGGACGGCGACCTGCGCCAGGCGCTGGACGCGGCGGTCTCCTCGCCGTCGGGCATCGGGGTGGCCGTCGACGACACCGGCGCCGTGCGCGGCGGTCTGCTGGCCGCCGACGTGCTCGCCCAGCTCGCCGCGCAGCGTGCCCGCGAGGACGCGGAACGGAACCGGGAGTTCTTCGACCAGGACGCGCCGTGCGATACCTGATCGACAATTTCGCCGAGGTCATGGCGATCACCCGCACGCACCTGGTGCTCGCGCTGGTGCCGCTGCTGCTCGGGCTGGTCATCGCGGTCCCGGTCGGCGCGGTGATCCGGGGCGCCGGGTGGGCCAGGCGGATCACCACGACGGTGTCGAGCCTGGCCTACACGATTCCCTCGCTGGCACTGTTCGTGATCATTCCGCCGCTGGTCGGGATCTCGGCCATCGACCCGCTCAATGTGATCATCGCGCTCACCGTGTATTCCACGGCGCTGCTGCTGATCGCGGTGCCGACCGCGCTGGACACCGTGCCCGCCGCGGTGATCGACGCCGCCGACGCGATCGGGTTCGGCCGGTTGCGCCGCACCCTCACCGTCGACCTGCCGCTGGCGCTGCCGGTGTTCGTCGCCACGCTGCGGGTCGTGGTGGTCACCAATATCGCGATGGTGTCGGTGGGCGCGCTGATCGGGGTCGGCGGGCTCGGCAAGCTGTTCACCCAGGGCTATCAGCGCGACTATCCGGATCAGATCGTGGCGGGCATCATCGTCACCCTCGCGCTCGCGCTGGTCTTCGACCGGCTGGTGTTCCTGCTCGGCCGCTTCGCCACCCCGTGGACCCGCGCCGACGCGCGCGGGCAGCGGACGCCGCGAGAGGACCCGGCATGAATCTGTTCGTCGATGCCTGGCAGTACCTGAGCGACGGCGCGAACTGGGGCGGCCCGGCCGGGATCGACACCCGGCTGCTGCAACACCTCTGGTACAGCGTCCTCGCGGTCGCGCTGTCGGCGGTGATCGCGGTGCCGCTCGGGTTGGTCATCGGGCACACCCGGCGGGGCAGCGCGCTGCTGGTCGGCTTCGCCAACGCCATGCGCGCGCTGCCGACGCTGGGTCTGCTCACCTTCCTGGTGCTGCTGCTCGGGCTCGGCTTGATCCCGCCGCTGCTGGCCCTGATCACCGTCGGGGTCCCGCCGCTGCTGGCGGGCGCCTACGCGGGCATCGCGAACGTGCCCACCGATGTCGTCGACGCCTCGCGCGCGATGGGGATGACCGAGCCGCAGATCCTGTTCCGGGCCGAACTGCCCAATGCCCTGCCGGTGATCCTCGGCGGATTGCGGGCCGCGACGCTACAGGTGGTCGCCACCGCGACCATCGCCGCCTACGTCAACCTCGGCGGGCTCGGCCGCTACATCTTCGACGGGATCGGTCTCTATCGCTACGACCTGGTCCTGGTGGGCGCGCTCCTGGTGGCGGCGCTCGCCGTGGTGCTGGACGCGCTGCTGGCGGCGGCGGTCTGGGTGAGCGCGCCGGGCACCGGACGGCTGGCACGCGGGACGATCGTCGACACCGACGCGTCGCTGGTCACGGAGTAGTCCGGGTCGTCGACCGTCGCCGGTGGCGAGGGTCAGTCGTCGCCGAGCAACGCGCGCAGGTGCGGATCGGCCGCCAGCACCTGCTGCATCCGGGCGCGCTCCTGGGCCCGATGGGCTCGCGACTGGAGCCACTCCTGCACGGCCGTCACGACGGCCGCGTTCATCGACAGGCCATCGGCCTCGGCGGCGGTGACGAGCTGAGCGTGCACCTCGTCGGGCAGCTGCACGGTGAGGGAGGTCATCACCCGATGATCCCAGACAACGCGAGAGCGCCCCGTTCCGGGGAACGGGGCGCTCTCGGTCGATCAGGGAACTACGCGACGCCCTCGGCGCGCGCGGCCTCGGCCACGGCCTCGGCGACCGCGGGCGCGACGCGCGGGTCCAGCGGGCTGGGGATGATCCGGTCGACGGCCAGCTCACCGGCGACGACACCGAAGATGGCGTCGGCGGCGGCGACCTTCATGCCCTCGGTGATCCGGCGGGCGCCGGCGTCCAGCGCACCCTTGAACACGCCGGGGAAGGCGAGCACGTTGTTGATCTGGTTCGGGAAGTCGCTGCGGCCCGTCGCCACGATCGCGGCGTACTTGGCGGCCACCTCGGGGTGGATCTCCGGGTCCGGGTTCGACATGGCGAACACGATCGACTCCGGCGCCATCGAGGCGATGAGCTCCTCGGGGATGGTGCCCGCGGACAGGCCGAGGAACACGTCGGCGCCGGCCAGGGCCTCGGCGGCGCCACCGGTCAGGCCGCGCGGGTTGCTGCGGGCGGCCAGATCGGCCTTCACGCCGTTGAGGCCGTCCCGGCCGGTGCTGACGATGCCCTTGGAGTCGAGCACGACCACATCGGGCACACCGGCGGCGAGCAGGATGTTGGCGCAGGCCACACCGGCCGCACCGGCACCGGACACCACGACCTTCAGCGCCGACATGTCGCGACCCTGCTGCGCGGCAGCGCCCTTGAGGGCGGCCAGCACCACGATGGCGGTGCCGTGCTGGTCGTCGTGCATGACGGGGCAGTCCAGGGCCTCGATGACCCGCTGCTCGATCTCGAAGCAGCGCGGCGCCGAGATGTCCTCGAGGTTGACCGCGCCGAAGCTCGGGCGCAGGCGGATCAGGGTCTCGACGATCTCGTCCGGATCGGTGGTGTCGAGCACCAGCGGGATCGAGTTCAGGCCGGCGAACTTCTTGAACAGCGCGGCCTTGCCCTCCATCACGGGCAGCGAGGCGCGCGGGCCGATGTCACCCAGGCCGAGCACGGCGGTGCCGTCGCTGACCACGACCACGAGGCGGTCGGTCCAGGTGTAGGTCTTGGTGAGCGCCGCGTCCTCGGCGATCGCCCGGCTGACCTGGGCCACACCGGGGGTATAGGCGATCGACAGATCACGCTGGGTCTCGAGCGGGGCGCTGAGCTCGACCGACAGCTTGCCGCCGAGGTGACCCGCGAAGATCTCGTCTTGGGTGATGGCAGCCAGGCTCGCTGCGTCATCGGCCTGGGGCGCCGCGGTGGCATTCGGTGCGTCAGTCACAGGTGACACGATTTCACTCCTGCTCGAGTCGGACTCAACCGGGGGACGGTTACCGCCGGGTATATCGGGATTACGGAATTGCATGACGCTCATAGGGTGCGCAGCCAGGGCGAATACCGGAGAAAACCGGTCGCGTGGCGCGACACTGATCCGCCGAGCGGAGCCGGACGGGTGGTCCGGTCGGACATACGGGTCGGCCCTCGGCCGCGACGGTGCGTCGCGGGGCGGAAGGTCGCCATGGTCCCCGAACCCGGCGGTGGCAAGGGCAGGGAATCCGCAACATTCTGCCAGCCCGGTCGACTCCTTGCCAAACCGGATCCGTGTGTCACCCGGCCGCGCGTCATGGATCGAGGGTATCCGCGGCGAATTGCCATGGCGTTAGAGAAAACTCGCAGTTGAGGGGGAACATCCGGTGAACAATCACACCGCGGCGGGTCGGCTCGCGGTGAGCTGATCGTCGACCGGGACGCGCCGCACCCACACCGCGTCCAGCCCACCACAGCGCTGGCGCACCTGCCACTCCGGCGCGGCCAGCGGGTGGTCGATCCGGCGGTGGATACCGCGGGTCTCGGTGCGCACCAGCGCGCTGTAACCGGCCCAGCGCGCGACCGCGAGCAGCGCCGCCGCCTGCCTGGCCCTGACCTGTTCGGCGCCGAGGCCGCCCAGCTCGAACTGCGCGCCCGGCCACATGGCGTCCAGCTCGGCGATGCTGTCGGCCAGGCTACCCGCACTGCGCCGGTAGCTGCGCCGCAGCGGCAGGGTGTGCTCCTGCACCAGCCCGATCACCGAGCGCGGATCGATGTGCGCGTGCAGCCCGAGACCGGCGCCGGGGACCGGCCGCGCGCTGGTCGCGCGCTCGGTGGCCACCGCGAAGGCGGCGGCGCCCTCGCCCGCCCAGGTCCCCGAGGCCAGCGCCCAGGCACCGCTCAGGCCGCCGGTCGCGCCCGCGGCCCCCGTGACGACCTCACGCCCGGCGACGGCGCCCGCGACGAACAGCCCGCGCACGGTGGTCGCGCAGTCGGGTCCGGTCAGCGCAACCCCGCCCGCGCCGAGGACCGTGCCCTCGAGCACCGCGCGCACCGGCACCCGGCCCGCCGCGTCGACCGCGCCGTGCCTGCTCAGCCAGTGCCGGACGGTGTCGGGCACCTCGTGCAGCGCCGCGAAGACCCGCCCGCCGTCGGCGAGCGCGGCCAGGGCCGCCGGGTACCGGCCGGGCAGTTCGGCGCCCGCCTCGTCGTAGAGCGCGGCGAAGCGCACCGAGAGGCCGGGGGCGACAGCCGGATTCGGATGCACCCGCGACAGCACCGGGGCCAGGCCGTAGGCGCTGGAGAATTCCATCCCGGACAGCTCGGCGCCCGCCTCGACCGCCATCAGCAGGCCCTCGCCGGTGTTCACCTCGGTGCCCGCGCCGCCGGACAGGAACGCGCAGCCACCGGTGGCGACGACCACCGCGCCCGCCCGGATCGTCCACGGCCGGAACCGGTTGTGCCGCTGGATGCCCGCGGCGCCGACCACCGTGCCCGCCGGGTCGACGAGCAGCTGCAGGGCCGGATGATGATCGAGGATGCGCACGCCCACCTCCAGCGCGCCCCGGCGCAGCCTGCGCAGGTAGCTCGCGCCGTCCAGGTGCACCACCGGCGGATCGCCGCCCGCGGTGTCTGGCACCCGGTGCCGGGTGCCGGACCAGACCTGTAAGCGGCGATGGGTCTCGTCGACGACCCGGTGCAGCCAGTCCGCGTCACCGAGGCCGCCGCCACGGGCCAGCGCCGTGTCGACGACGTCGGCGCGGCTGTGACCGGGCGCGACGTCCCAGATCATGGTGCTGCCGTAGACCGTCGGGCCGCTGGACCCGCACCGGCTCTTGTCGACCAGGACGACCCGCGCGCCCGCGGCCGCCGCCGAGACGGCGGCCCACAACCCGGCGGGTCCGCCGCCGAGGATCAGAACATCCGTCTCGATGTTGCTCACAAAGAGAAATATTCGGGGACAGTTCACCCGGGCGCAACCATTACGCGCTCGTCAACTCCACCATTGTGTCCAAAGCAGTGCACCGGTCGTGATCAACACGATCGCCGAGGCGGTGAACGCGGCGACGCCCCGGTTCCGATCGGCGTAGAGCTGGGCGGCGACGACGACCACCGCCGCGAGCACATGCCAGGTCAGCGACTCGGCCCCCGGACCGGGGAAATCCCGGCGCGAGCCCATCACCGCGGCCCCGATCACCACGCAGAGCAGGACGACCACCCCGCCCGCGACCAGTCCGCTGAACCCGCGCACCACCGTCACGGGGCGATCACCGGCACCCCGCTCGCCTTGCCGATCAGCGCCTCGAACTGTTCGGGATCGGTCCGGCACGCGCCGATCTCGATGGTCTTGTTGCTGCCGTGGTAGTCCGAGGACCCGGTGCGCAGCAGCCCGAGCTCGGCCGAGAGATCGGTCAGCACCGCGCGATCGGCGTCGCTGTGATCGGGATGGTCGATCTCGAGACCGCCGAGGCCGAGGGCGGCGAGGTCGCGGATCTCGTCGAGCGCAAGCAGCCTGCCGCGCTTGCGGGCCCGCACATGCGCGAGCACGCTGACCCCGCCCGCGGCCGCGATCAGCCCGACGGCCCTGGTCAGCGGGGTGTCGGCCTTCTCGGCGTAGTAGGGGCCGTGCGGGGCGAGCAGTTCGTGGAACGCGGCGTCGACGCTCTCGACCACGCCGGCCTCGACCAGCGCCCGCGCCAGATGCGGACGCCCGGCGGCCGGGCCCGCGCCGGCGAGGACCGCGTCGGGATCGATGGGCAACCCGTCGGCGACCATCTTGTCGGCCATCGCGCGCACCCTGGCCACCCGCTCGGCCCGCAGCCGCTCGCGTTCCTCCGCGAAGCCGGGGTCGGTGGGGTCGAACAGGTAGGCCAGCAGATGCACCGGGACGGGCCAGCCGTCCTCGCCCATCCCCTGGCACGACATCTCCATGCCGCGCACCAGCGTCAGGCCCGCCGGGCGGGCGGCCTCGGCCTCGGCCCAGCCCGCGGTGGTGTCGTGATCGGTGATCGCGACGACGTCGAGGCCGGCCGCGGCGGCGTTCCGAACCAGCTCCGCCGGGCTGTCGGTGCCGTCGGAAGCCGTCGAATGGGTATGCAGATCGATGCGCACACCCTCAGTCTTACAGTGCCGTCTCGACCGGCGCGCAGTCCTCCACCGAGACGGCGCCGGCCGTAGCATCCACCTCGTGCCTTCACTACCGCAGATGCCGTCGTTCCGCGGGCCGGGCCGGGCCGGGCCGACGCGGCCGCGGATTCCCGTGCCGACCGCGCGCGCCATCGTGGACTGCGGCGTCTACGTCGAGGGGAAACGGCTGCCCGGCCACTTCACCCCCGAGCAGGCGCTGAAAGCGGCGGCCAAGACCGATTCCGGTTTCGTCTGGCTCGGACTGCACGATCCCGACGAGGGCCAGATGACCGAGGTCGCCCAGATCTTCGGGCTGCACCCGCTCGCGGTGGAGGACGCGGTGCAGGGCCGCCAGCGCCCCAAGCTGGAGCGCTACGACAACACGCTGTTCCTGGTGATGCGCACCGTCAGCTACGTCGAACACGACATCCACGCGATCAGCGAGATCGTCGAGACCGGCGACATCATGGTCTTCACCGGACCGCATTTCGCGATCACCGTGCGCCACGGCGAGCACACCGGATTGGCCGGGGTGCGCCACGAACTCGAGGGCACGCCCGACCAGCTGCGGCTGGGTCCGTGCTCGGTCCTGCACGCCGTCGCCGACCACGTCGTCGACTCCTATGTCGAGGTCTCCGAATCGGTCGAGTCCGATATCGACGAGATGGAGGAGGCGGTGTTCACCCCCGCCTCCAAGATCGGCATCGGGGCGATCTACCAGCTCAAGCGGGAAGTGGTCGAATTACGCAGGGCCGTTTCGCCGTTGGGGCAACCGCTGCAGATGCTCGTGCACAACCCGGAGCTGCCGGTGCCCAAGGAGATCCGCCGCTACCTGCGCGACGTGGCCGATCACCACACCAGCGTCACCGAGCACATCACCTACTTCGACGAATCGCTGAGCGGCCTGGTGAACGCGGCGCTGGCCAAGATCAGCGTCCAGCAGAACACCGACATGCGCAAGATCGCCGCCTACGCCGCCATGGCCGCGGTGCCGACCATGATCGCCGGCGTCTACGGCATGAACTTCGACCACATGTGGGAACTGCACCAGCCCTGGGGCTATCCGGTGGTGCTGATCATCATGGCCGTCGTCTGCGGGGTCCTGTTCCGCAGCTTCCGCCGCAGCAAGTGGATCTAGAGGTTCACCGCGCCGCGCGCCGGGTCGCGGATATCGATGCCCGCCTCGGCCCAGGCGTCGCGCAGCGCCTGCGCGCCGCGGACGCGGACCCAGGCGGCCTCGGTCGCGGTGATCGGGACGACGCTGAGATACCGCACCGGCTCGGCGGGTTCGGGCAGCGCGATCTCGGCGATGTCGCTCTCGCCGAGCAGCACCGCGGTGAAGACGGCGTTGTGCCACAGCGGTTCCCCCAGGTCGAGCAGTGCGTCCGCCTGGAGCACAACGCCTTCCACCGAGGGGGTCGCGATGAGCACGCCGAGCGATCGGACGACGCCCGCCTGCGGGCCCGCGCTCAGCAGCAGTGTCAGCACCAGTTCGGCGCGCGGACCGCGGACCGGGTCGGCCAGCAGATCGGCGGGATCGCCCATCGGATGGCGTGATCCGCCCAGCGTCGCGTAGTGCACCGCGCCGTCGCCGGGGATGCGCAGGATCTCGATCGGTTCCAGCCCGAGGAAGGTCACCGAGGCCGAGTCGACCCCGGAACGTTGCACGCCGTAGTGGTCCAGCACCGCGGTGCGGACCGTGTCCACCACATCCATTGCGTCACAGGGCCAATCGGGCCAGCATGTCGCGGGCGCGCTCGGCGGTCTTCGGGTCGCACAGCACGTCGTAGCGGCCCGCCACCAGCTGCATGGTGGAGGCGAAGTCGCGCTGGCCCTTGGTGGCCGCGTACGGAATCGAGGTGGTGATCACGCCGAACACGATGCCACCGAGCAGACCGACGACCAGCGGGCCGAGGGCACCGCCGGTCGTGGTGAACAGGCTCAGTAACAGACCGAGGAACAGGCCGAGCCACGCGCCCGAGACCACGCCGCCGCCGATGACCTTGCCCCAGGTCAGCCGGTACAGCACCCGCTCGACCTGCATGAGGTCGACGCCGACGATGGTCACGTCCTGCACCGGGAACTGCCCGTCGGCCAGGTAGTCGACCGCGCGCTGCGCCTCGGCGTAGGTCGGATACGAGCCGACCGGCCAGCCCGACGGCGGCGTCGGCAACGCCTGCCGTCCGCGATTCGGGTTGCCCAAGGGATTCGTCATAGTCCCATTCTGCTAGTTCTGGACCGGCTGTGGCGGAGTGAAACGCGTTGTGCGCGTCATTCCCGCAGCTCGCCCCTTCTCCGCTATGACCTGCGCCATCTTCGCGCTGGCCTCATCGATCATCTCATCGCCCAGCATGACGGCGCCACGAGCGCCGCCCGCGGCGGAGGTGTGGAAGGCGTAGGCCTCCAGGATCAGTTCGGCGCGGTCGTAGTCGGCCTGGCGCGGGCTGAAGATCTCGTTGCAGGCGTCGATCTGGTCGGGGTGCAGCACCCACTTGCCGTCGAAACCGAGCGCGGCGGTGCGCCCGGCCGCCCGGCGGAACCCGTCGACGTCGCGGACCTGCAGGTAGGGGCCGTCGATCGCCTGCAGACCGTGCGCGCGGGCGGCGAGCAGGATGGTCATCAGGATGTGGTGGTAGGCGTCGCCGACGTCGTAGCCCACCGGCTGCTCGCCGACCACCAGCGTGCGCATGTTGATGCTGGCCATGAAGTCGGCCGGGCCGAACACCAGCGCCTGCACGCGCGGGCTCGCGGTGGCGATCGCGTCGATATTGCGCAGGCCGATGGCGTTCTCCAGCTGCGGCTCGATGCCGATCCGGCCGACCTCGAGGCCGCTCGCCTTCTCCAGCTGGGTGAGCAGCAGGTCCAGCGCGTGCACCTGGCCCGCGTCGGTCACCTTGGGCAGCAGGATCGCGTCGATCGCCGCGCCGGCGCCCTCGACGACGGTGATCACGTCGGCGTAGGTCCACTCGGTCGACCAGTCGTTGACCCGGACCACCCGCAGCTGGGAGCCCCAGCCCGGTTCGTTCAGCGCGGCGACGATATTCGCCCTGGCCGCGGTCTTCGCGCCCGGCGCGACGGCGTCCTCGAGATCGAGGAACACCTCGTCCACCGGCAGGCCCTTGGCCTTGGCGATCATCTTGGGGTTGCTGCCGGGTACGGCCAGCACAGATCGGCGGGGCTTCATGGGCCCTCCTCCTTTGTTCGTCACACCGGCCGTGGCGTGTCGTGACCGGCCGTTGTGGACCGCCTAGCCTGAGGGTCATGGCAACCACCAGGGTGTACGTCGCCCGGCTCGCCGGCCTGACGGTGCTGGGTCCGGACGGGGAGTCTATCGGCCGGGTCCGCGACGTCGTCGTGGCCGTCCGGCACGGGCGCCAGCAACCACGGGTGCACGGCCTGGTCGTCGAATTGGTCACCCGGCGGCGGATTTTCGTCCCGATGCTGCGCGTCACCGCGATCGAGCCGGGCATCGTCACGCTCAACACCGGCACCGTCAGCCTGCGGCGATTCGCCCAGCGACCCGGCGAGATGCTGGCGCTGGCGCAGATCGTGGACTCGCAGGTGCGCGTCGACGATCCCGGTCTGCCGGACCTGGACGGGGTCGACGTCTACGTGGCCGACCTGGGCATCGAGCAGAGCCGGACCAGGGACTGGGTGATCGGGCGGGTCGCGGTGCGCGGGCACCGGCGGATCGGGCGCAGGCGCACCGTGCACGTGGTGGACTGGTCGCAGGTCCACGGGCTGACCCCGGCCGAGGTCGGCAGGCCGGGCCAGGACGTCACCTCCCTGCTCGAGGAGTACGAGGGCCTGCGCGCCGCCGACGTGGCGCACCGGTTGCGCGAACTGCCGGAGAAGCGCCGCATCGAGGTGGCGATCGCGCTCGACGACGAACGGCTCGCCGACGTCGTCCAGGAGCTGCCCGACGACGACCAGGTCGACCTGCTCGGTCATCTCGAGGTGCGCCGTGCGGCCGACGTGCTCGAGGCGATGGACCCCGACGACGCCGCCGACCTGCTCGGCGAGCTGCCCGAGAGCGAAGCCGAATCCCTGCTGGCCCTGATGGACCCGGAGGAATCCGAGCCGGTCCGCAGGCTGCTCGCGCACTCCCCCGACACCGCGGGCGGTCTGATGACGCCCAAACCGATCGTGCTCAGCCCGTCGACCACCGTCGCCGAGGCGCTGGCCCGGGTCCGCGATCCCGACCTGACCCCGGCGCTGGCCTCGATGGTCTTCGTCGTCCGCCCGCCGACCGCCACCCCCACCGGCCGCTATCTCGGCTGCGTGCACATCCAGCAGTTGCTGCGGGAACCGCCCGCGCACCTGGTCGGCGGGATCGTCGACACCGATCTGATGCCGCTGGCGCCGGAACTGCCGCTCTCCGCGGTCACCCGATACTTCGCCACCTACAACCTCGTCTGCGGTCCGGTGGTCGACGCGGAGAATCATCTGCTCGGCGCGGTGACCGTCGACGACGTCCTCGATCATCTGCTGCCCGAGGACTGGCGCGAAGAAGAAGAGCAGCCGTTCGCCCATGTCGAAAGGGCCCAGCGTGAGTGAGAAGAACCCGGCCCGCCAGCGACTGGAGACCCCGGTCGGCTCGCGATTCACCCTCGACTGGGACTCCGAGGCGTTCGCGCGCAGCAGCGAGCGCGTGGCGCGGTTCCTCGGGACCGGGCGGTATCTGGCGATCCAGACGATCATCGTCATCGTCTGGATCGTGCTCAACGTGTTCGTGGTCGCGCTGCGCTGGGACCCGTATCCGTTCATCCTGCTCAATCTGGCCTTCTCCACCCAGGCCGCCTACGCGGCGCCGCTGATCCTGCTGGCGCAGAACCGCCAGGACAATCGGGACAAGGTCTCGCTCGAGGAGGACCGCAGCCGGGCCGCGCAGACCAAGGCCGACACCGAGTTCCTCGCCCGCGAGCTGGCCGCGCTGCGGCTGGCCGTCGGCGACGTCGCCACCCGCGACTACCTGCGCCGCGAGCTCGAGGAGATCAAGGACGTGCTGGACCGGATCGACGCGGTCACCGCGCCCGACGGCGCGCCGAAGCCGGAGAAGAAGCGAAAAGCCGCACGCAAGAAAACCTCCGGTCAAACGCCCTCTCCTGCCCCGGTTTCGCCAGGTGGTTCAGACGAGTAACCGGAAATGCTCTACAACTTCCTGACCGGTAGGTAACCTGGATCACGTTGTTCCGGGCGGGCCGGAGGGGGACTCTGCGGTGCCGCTGCTTCGACGTAAAGGGTTGGTGTGGCCGTGCGAATCTCTGCTCCGATAACGATGTCGGCCCTTGTCGTCGCTGGACTGGTCGCCTCCGGGTCGGCCGCGCAGACCGCGACCCCGAGCACCGCCCCCACCGCGCCCGAGGCGCTACTGGCCGCGACCGCGAGCACCGCCGAGGACACGCCGGAGACCGATCCCTCCGAGATCGTCGGGCTGTTGCCGATCGCCCAGGAGGCGCCGCGCAAGCTGCGCGCGCTCTCCCCGTCCGCGAACAGCCTGGCGCCCTTCGCCGGTACGGTTCCGCTGCAGAGCATCTCGCTGCCCACCGGCAGCGGCGCGCTCGGCATCCCCGAGATCGTGCTCGCGGCCTACCGCAACGCGGAGCTGGCAATGGAGACCGCCCAGCCAGGCTGCGGGCTCACCTGGAACCTGCTGGCCGGCATCGGGCGCATCGAGTCCGGGCACGCCAGCAGCGGCCGCACCGACGCCGCGGGCACCTCGACCACCCCGATCTTCGGCCCCGCGCTCGACGGCACGCTGCCGGGCAACGAGATCATCAAGGAGGCTGACGGCGGGTTCGTCCGGGCCGTCGGCCCGATGCAGTTCCTGCCCAGCACCTGGGCGCTCTACTCCGCCGACGGCAACGGCGACGGCACCGCCGATCCGCACAACGTCTTCGACGCGGCGCTGGCCGCGGGCAAGTACCTGTGCTCGGGCGGGCTGAACCTGCGCGACGCGTCGCAGGAACTGCGCGCGGTGCTGCGCTACAACAACTCGATGTCCTACGCGGCCAACGTGCTCAGCTGGTCGGCGGCCTACCGCACCGGCGGCGCGCCGAGCTCGGTGGCCATCTCCCCCGACATCGTGCCGCCGGGCAGCGCGCCGATGGTCTCGCCCAACGTGCTGGCCGCCTCGACGAACGGGTCCGTCACCGCGGCGCCGCCGTCGACGACCAACCAGCTGCCGCCGAACACGCCGAAGGTGACCACGCCGACGCAGGTGATGATCACCCTGCCCGGCCTGCCGCCGATCCCGTGCGGCATCTTCTGCCCCGCCCCGGTCGCGCCCGCCCCCGAGGTCTGCGTCAGCGACCCGGCGCCCGCCCAGATGCCGAACCCGCTCGAACCGGCCAAGCCCGTCGAGCAGACCTACGGCGCTGCGGCGCCGAAGGATCCGGCACAGCCAGAGCAGGCGAGCCCCGAGCAGCAGGCGGCCGAGCAGCAGGCCACGGCGCCGGTCTGCACCCCGGCCACGACCGCCGAGCCCGCGCCTGCCGAATCGAAGGCGCCCGCGCCGGAGAAGACCCCGGAGCCGGGCGTCGAGCCGACCGAGGAACCCGCGCCCGTCGAGCAGGCGCCGGTGGCGCCCACCCAGCAGCCGGGGATCACGTTGCCGTTCAACATCGTCATCCCGCTGCCGCCCGGTCCGGCCGTTCCCTAGAAATCAAACCGAAATACAGGTCACGGAGGGGTAACAAAAAGGTCTCGGGTGCGGTAATCTCTTCTCATCCAACACGGTTGAGGAGGGCACCACACAGTGGGTCGTCATCGGAAACAGCCTGCTACGACGGTTCGACGTAGCTCGCTCATCGCACTGACCGGATTGGTCCCCGCCGGGCTCGTGGCCGTCACCGCCGCCGCGACCGACGCGACCATCGCCAGCAACGCGGCCGTCGAGCACGACCTGCCCGGCACCGATGCCGAGGCCGCGCCGGAGCTGGCCGCCGCGCCGCAGGCCGACATCGCCGAGATCGCCCACGCGGAGGCGCGCCAGTCGCCCTCGGCCGCGCCGGTCGTGAAAACCGTTGCGCAGCCGAATGATCGCGTCGCCGCCGACCTGCCCGCGGGCCCGCTCGGCATTCCGGGCATCGCGGTCGCCGCCTACCAGAGCGCCGAAGAGCAACTGGCCGTGGAGAACCCGACCTGCGGGATGTCGTGGTCGCTGCTGGCGGGCATCGGCCGGGTCGAGTCCACCCACGCGTACGGCAAGGCCGACGCCGACGGCAACCCGATCAAGGCCGTCTACGGCCCGGTCCTGGACGGCAGCCTCTACGGCAACAACGTCATCCACGACAGCGACGGCGGCGAACTCGACGGCCTCGGCGGCTACGACCGCGCCATCGGCCCCATGCAGTTCCTCCCCGAGACCTGGCACCGCTACGCCGCCGACGGCAACGCCGACGGCATCGCCGACCCGCAGAACCTGTTCGACGCCGCCCTCACCGCGGGCCGCTACCTCTGCGACGGCGGCCTCAACATGCGCGACCTCTCCCAGCAGTCCAAGGCGATCCTGCGCTACAACAACTCCATGGCCTACGTAGCCAACGTCATGGCCTGGTCCACCTCCTACTCCAACGGCATGGCCCCCAAGCCCTCGGACCTCCCCCGCATCTGAGCCTGGTAGGACAGTCACGTCCGGCGGGGATGACGGGAGTGACTGTGTTGCGAGGTCGAGGATGACCGGGACGGCCCGGCAGCAGGTGGTGTTCGGGACGGAGGTCGACCCGGAGTGGGTGCCGGTGTTCACTACGCCGGGGCCGATGGAGTTGGTGTTGGCCGAGGCGATGCCCGAGGTGTGTAGTGAGCACGGGTTGGCGGCGGTCGAGCGCCGGTCGGTCTTCGTGAATTCGCACGGGCCGCACTCGGAGTGGCCGACGTTGCGGGGCATGCTGATGTCGGTGGCGCCGTTTCGGCCGCGGCTTCCGGTCGCCGCGCGGGTCAGGTTCGACTGCCCGGCCTGTGAATTCTGTCTGGCCGGTATCAGGCGGTCACGGTGGATCGCGGTGCTGGCGCTGCTGGCGGTCGTGCTGACCATCGCCGGAATCTTCACGGCGGTGTCCCTGGAGCTGCAGCAGCTCTATGTGCCGTTGGCGTTGGTCTTCCTGCCCGGGTGTGTGCCGATCGCGTTGCTGGTGGCCGTGCTGGCGTGGAGTCGATCGGGCTTCTTCGCGGATGTGTGGATGAATCAGGACGCGGACGAATTGATCGTTTCCGCGCATCCGGATTTCGTCGCCGCGGTGGCGCAATGCCGGGCCGAGCGGCGCTGATCGCGCTGTCGGAGCAGCCCAGGGCGTTGTTTCACGGGCACGGTCCCCGGGTCGAGTGGCGGGTTCGGTGATCCGGTGTCCACCGGGTGGTCCGGATCGGCCCCAGGACTGTTGCCGAAATCCGCGCAGCATAAAATCGGGCATATGCCAGTGATTACGGAAGCGGATGTGCGGGCCGCGCTCGCGAAGGTCGACGACCCGGAGATCCGCAAGCCGATCACCGAGTTGGGCATGGTCAAGAGCATCGCCATCGCCGAGAGCGGTGACGTGCACGTCGAGGTGTACCTGACGACGTCGGGCTGCCCGCTGCGGACCGAGATCGTCCAGCGGGTGACCAAGGCCGTCGCCGACGTGCCCGGCGCCGGTGCGGTGACCGTGGATCTCGACGTGATGAGCGACGAGCAGCGCACCGAGCTGCGCAAGTCGCTGCGCGGCGACTCGGCCGAGCCGGTGATCCCGTTCGCCCAGCCCGGCTCGCTGACCCGCGTCTACGCCGTCGCCTCCGGGAAGGGCGGCGTCGGCAAGTCCAGCGTCACCGCCAACCTGGCCGTCGCGCTGGCCCAGCGCGGCCTGTCGGTCGGCGTGCTCGACGCCGACATCTACGGCCACTCGATCCCGCGCATGCTCGGCACCGACGCCCGCCCGACCCAGGTCGAGCGGATGATCATGCCGCCGATGGCGTACGACGTGAAGATGATCTCGATCGCGCAGTTCACCCAGGGCAACACGCCCGTGGTGTGGCGCGGTCCGATGCTGCACCGCGCGCTGCAGCAGTTCCTCGCCGACGTGTTCTGGGGCGACCTGGACGTGCTGCTGCTCGACCTGCCGCCCGGCACCGGCGACGTCGCGATCTCCATCGCCCAGCTCATCCCGAGCGCCGAGATCCTGGTCGTCACCACCCCGCAGATCGCCGCCGCCGAGGTGGCCGAGCGCGCGGGCGCGATCGCCCTGCAGACCCGTCAGCGGATCGCCGGCGTGGTGGAGAACATGTCCTGGCTTGACCTGCCCGACGGTTCCCGGATGGAGCTCTACGGCTCCGGCGGTGGCCAGGTCGTGGCGGATCGGCTGACCCGCGCGGTCGGCTCGACGGTGCCGCTGCTCGGCCAGATCCCGATCGAGCAGGCCCTGCGCGAGGGCGGCGACGCGGGCACCCCGATCGTCCTCGGCGACCCGGAGAACCCGGCCGCCAAGGCCCTGCGCGAGGTCGCCGACAAGCTGGCCGTCCGCAAGCGCGGCCTGGCCGGCATGTCCCTCGGCATCGACACCACCCGGCACCTCTGAGCCGGAGGTTGTCGGTGGGGGTGCCTAGGCTGTTCATATGCTGACGCTGCTGCTCTACGTGCTGATCGTCGGACTGGTCGCGGCCATGTTGTTCCTCGTGGCGAGCGCGGTGTTCGGGCGATCCGAGGAACTCGGGCCGCTGCCCGAGGGCACGACCGCCACGGTGCTGCCCGCGCACGGGGTGACGGGTGCCGACGTGCGCGCGTTGCGGTTCCAGCAGGTGGTGCGCGGCTACAAGGCCGGTGAGGTCGACTGGGCGCTGGGCAGGCTGGCCGAGCGGATCGACGAGCTCGAACTCGAGGTGACGCAGCTGCGCCAATGGCAGGCGCAGGTGTCGGCGGGTCAGGATCGCTCGTGACCGAGCTCGCCGACGACGGGCGCGAGCGCTGCCCCTGGTCGACCGGCTCCGCGCTGTATCGCGACTACCACGACACCGAATGGGGCACGCCCCTGCACGGTGACGACGCCCTGTTCGAACGGCTGTGCCTGGAGGCCTTCCAGTCCGGCCTGGCCTGGATCACCGTCCTGCGCAAGCGGCCGGCGTTCCGGGCCGCGTTCGCCGGGTTCGAGATCGCGAAGGTCGCCGAGTTCGGCGCCGCGGACCGCGAGCGGCTGCTGGCCGACGCCGGCATCGTCCGCAACCGCGCCAAGATCGACGCGGTGATTGCCAACGCCCGGGTTGCTCGGGACCTGCCGGTGAGCCTGGACGAGCTGCTGTGGTCCTTCGCGCCCGCGCCACGCCCGCGCCCGGCGACGATCGCGGATGTGCCCGCCACCACACCCGAATCCATTGCTCTGGCAAAGGAATTGAAGCGCCGCGGCTTCGCTTTCGTCGGCCCGACGACGGCGTACGCGCTCATGCAGGCGACCGGGATGGTCGACGATCACCTGGAGGTTTGCTGGGTGCGCCCGCCCGCGAACGGAACCGACTCGCGAGTCACATTTCGTACTCAGGTGTCCGCCCGAGACGGCAATAGGGAAGAATAGGACCGGTGTGGCCCGCCGAACACCCGGCGAGCCCGCTGGTTGGCGACAACCGGCAGACGAGAATCAGTGCGCAGACAGACCGCGCAGATCTGGAGGGAGCAGAGGATGGCGGCCATGAAGCCCCGTACCGGGGACGGTCCCCTCGAGGCAACCAAGGAAGGTCGTGGAATCGTCATGCGGGTTCCACTCGAGGGTGGCGGGCGTCTGGTCGTCGAACTCACACCGGACGAGGCTGCGGCGCTCGGTGACGAACTGAAGAGCGTCACCAGCTGACGGCACTCACCGAGGTCGCCGCGCTCCTGGCCTGCCCGGAGTGCGGTGACCAACTGCGACCGCGCGATCGCGCGCTGCGCTGCGGTACCGGACACAGCTTCGACATCGCCCGGCAGGGCTATGTCGGGCTGTTGACCGGCGCCTCGACGAAGATGACCGGCGATACCGCCGACATGCTCGACGCCCGCGCCGCGTTCCAGGGCGCAGGGCACTTCGCGCCCATCGCCGCGGCCGCGGCCCACGCTTTCACCGCGGAGGACGCGGCTGCCGCGCCGGGCGATCGGACGCCCACCGCCGCACCGCCCGAGGCGGCGGTGGTCCTCGAGGTCGGCGCGGGCACCGGCTATTACCTCGCCGCCGCGCTGGCCGCCGAGCCCACGTCCTTCGGCATCGCGCTCGATGTCGCCAAGCCCGCCGCGCGGCGGGCGGCCCGCGCGCACCCCCGCATGGCCTCGGTACTGGCCGACGCCTGGCGCGGCCTCCCGATCCGCGACCACTCCCTCACCGGCGTGCTGTCGGTGTTCGCGCCACGCAATCCCACCGAGGTCGCCCGGGTCCTCGCGCCCGGCGGCCGCTTCGTGGTCGTCACCCCCACCGCCGACCACCTGAACGAACTCGTCGGCCCGCTCGACATGGTTCGCGTCGATCCCGACAAGGAGCGACGGCTCGCCGATTCGCTCTCGGGGCTGTTCGACCGCACCGCCCACCTCCGCGTCGAGTTCCCGATGAAGCTGACCCGGCGCGACGTCACCGACGTCATCGCGATGGGCCCCTCGGCCTTCCACGGCACCCCCGCCGACGACCCGCGCATCGCGGCATTGCCGGACACCACCGAGGTCACCGCCTCGGTCACGGTGTCGACATACGTTCCGACCGCCTGATCGCCCGCGGCGGCTACTTCAGCACGCTCCGGTACACCTCGACGGTCTGTTCGGCGATCCGCGCCCAGTCGAACCGCGCGATGGCCCGCGCGCGCCCGGCGTCGCCGTAGCGGCGCGCCAGCGCCGGATCCCCCGCCACGGCGTTGACGGCGGCGGCGAGGCCCTGTTCGTAGTCGGTCGTCGTGCCCGCGTCGTAGTGCACCAGCCGACCGGTGACCCCGTCGTCGACGACCTCCGGGATGCCGCCCACATCGGAGGCGACAACCGCGGTGGCACAGGCCATGGCCTCCAGGTTGACGATGCCGAGCGGCTCGTAGACCGAGGGACAGACGAATACCGCGGAGGCGGTCAGGATCTGGCGGACCTGCTCGGTCGGCAGCATCTCCTTGACCCAGAACACATTCCCGCGCTCGCGCTGCAAGCCGTCGACGGCGGCGGCGATCTCGAGTTCGAGTTCCCTGGTGTCGGCCGCGCCGGCGCACAGCACCAGCTGGATGTCGGGATCGAAGTGCGCGGCGGCGGCGAGCAGGTGGCCGACGCCCTTCTGCCGGGTGATCCGCCCGACGAAGGACACGATCGGCCGATCGGCGCGCACGCCGAGCCGTGCCAGCACCGGCGTCTCGTCCCCGGTGGGCGGACCGGGATGCCAGACCGTCGCGTCGATGCCGTTGTGCACCACGTGGACCCGGGTCGGGTCGATGGCCGGATAGGCGTCGAGCACGTCGTGGCGCATGCCCTCGCTCACGGCGATCACGGCGTCGGCGTACTCCATCGCGTTGCGCTCCGACCACGACGAGAGCCGGTACCCGCCGCCGAGCTGCTCGGCCTTCCACGGCCTGCGCGGCTCCAGCGAATGCGCGGTGAGGATGTGCGGGATGCCGTAGAGCGCGCCGGCGAGATGCCCGGCCAGCCCCGCGTACCAGGTGTGCGAGTGGACCACGTCGACGGCGCCGACCGCGTCGGCCATCCGCAACTGCGCCGACATCATCTGCAGCGCGGCGTTGGCGGCGTAGAGCTCGGGATCGGGCCGGTGCACGACGGCACCGCTGCGGGGCGCGCCCATGCAGTGCACGGTGACCTCCGCCAGCGCGCGTAGCCGGGCGGTGAGTTCGGTGACGTGAACTCCCGCACCGCCGTACACCTCGGGCGGGTATTCCCGGGTCAGCATGGCGACCCGCAGCTGTTCCGCCGGCGCCAGGTCGCTGTCGGTGCCATAACTCACTGGTCCAAATTAGACCCTCGGGTCGACATGAGCCACCGTTGCGCCGCCCAGCCTGTACTTTGAGCAGGGTGAGGAGCCAGCCGCACGTACTCGGGATCGTGCTCGCCGGTGGCGAGGGCAAACGACTGTTTCCGCTCACCGCAGACAGGGCCAAGCCCGCGGTTCCGTTCGGCGGCGCGTACCGGCTGATCGATTTCGTCCTGAGCAACCTCGTCAACGCGGGCTACCTGCGGCTGTGCGTGCTCACCCAGTACAAGTCGCACTCGCTGGACCGGCACATCTCGCAGACCTGGCGGCTGTCCGGCTTCACCGGCGAGTACATCACCCCGGTGCCCGCGCAGCAGCGGCTCGGGCCGCGCTGGTACACCGGCAGCGCCGACGCGATCATGCAGTCGCTCAACCTGATCTACGACGAAGACCCCGACTACATCGTGGTCTTCGGCGCCGACCACGTGTACCGGATGGACCCGGAGCAGATGGTGGCCAGCCACATCGCCTCCGGCGCCGGCGTCACCGTCGCGGGCATCCGGGTGCCGCGCAGCGAGGCGAGCGCGTTCGGCTGCATCGACTCCGACGAGTCCGGCCGGATCACCCAGTTTCTGGAGAAGCCGGCGCACCCGCCCGGCACCCCCGACGACCCGAACATGACGTTCGCGTCGATGGGCAACTACGTGTTCACCACCCGGGTGCTGGTCGACGCGATCCGCGCCGACGCCGAGAACTCCGACTCCGACCACGACATGGGCGGCGACATCATCCCGTCGCTGGTCGCCGCGGGCAAGGCCGCCGTCTACGACTTCGCCGACAACGAGGTGCCCGGCGCCACCGAGCGCGATCGCGGCTACTGGCGCGACGTCGGCACCATCGACGCCTTCTACGACGCGCACATGGACCTGGTCTCGGTGCACCCGGTGTTCAACCTCTACAACAAGCACTGGCCGATCCGCGGCGCCGCCGAGAACCTGCCGCCCGCCAAGTTCGCCAGGGGCGGGCTGGCGCAGGAGTCGATCGTGGGTGCCGGCTCGATCCTGTCGGCGGCCACCGTCCGCAATTCGGTGCTCAGTTCCAATGTGATGATCGACGACGGCGCCACCGTCGAGGGCAGTGTGCTGATGCCGGGGGTCCGGATCGGGAAGGGCGCGGTCGTGCGGCACGCGATCCTGGACAAGAACGTGGTGGTCGGCGAGGGCGAGATCATCGGTGTCGACCTGGATCGCGACCGGGAGCGGTTCGCGGTCAGCAACGGCGGGGTGGTCACCGTCGGCAAGGGAATCTGGGTCGGTTAGCAGCGCGAGGCGCAGAGCAGCCCGTCGCCGATCGGGATCAGCACGCTGGTGAGTTCGGGGTTCTCCGCGATGGCCCTGGTCGCCGCGCGCACCGCCTGGGTGGCCGGGTCGCGCTGGGACTGGTCGGGCACGCGACCGCCGAGCAACGCGTTGTGCAGGATGAACGCGCCGCCCTCCCGAAGCAGCCGGACGCCCTGCTCGACGTAGTGCGGGTGCTCCATGGGGGCCGCGTCGACGAAGACGAGGTCGTAGGCGCCGTCGGCGAGCCGGGGTAGGACGTCGAGGGCGCGGCCGTTGATCAGCCGGGTGCGCGCGGGTGGGATCTCCGCAGTGCGGAAGGCCTCCTTGGCCGCGCGCTGATGCTCGGGCTCGGAGTCGATCGTGGTGAGCGTGCCGTCCTCGCGCATGCCGTCGAGCAGCCACAATCCGCTGATCCCGGCGCCGGTGCCCACCTCGACGACCGCGCGGGCGCCCAGCATCTGGGCGTACATGCTCAGCAGGGCGCCGACGGAGGCGGGCACGGGCACGGCGCCCAGCTCGGTGGCCCGCTCGCGCGCGTCGAGGAGGACCTCGTCCTCGACGACGGACTCCTCCACATAGGCCAGGTTCCGCTCCACGTTCGATGCCACAGCTATGAGGCTAGGGCACCGAACGGCTCTGTGTATTCAGCGAATGCGCCGATCCCGGTGAGTGTCGCGCACCGATCGAACAATTGCCGCGAGTTTGCGGAAACGTCACGAAGGGGCTGGAACTGCTGCTTTTCCCTTCTCCGGGGGACTAGGGTCGGTATCGATAAGGATTCTCAGGTCACGCTCAGGATCTCCACATCTGACCCATATCGGGGCAGGAAATAGTTGCCCTACGCAAGGCCAGCCGATCGCGGCGGGTACGAGACGCGGGAACAACCTCACACAGTTGCTGGTTGATTCCGATAGCAAGGTTCGCTGACCCGGACCGGCGTGGTTTCGTGCCAGCGGTCCCGAGTAGGAGGTGTCCCATCCCGATGGTAGACACGGCGCGTCACGCCACACCGACCGATCAGACTCTCTCCGCCGATCTCTTCGCCGCCGAGGGCGAGCAGCTCGATGCCGAACTCACCGGCACCGCCGCCTTCGACGCGACCGGTGATCGCACGGTCATGCCCTCCTGGGACGAACTCGTCCGCGAACACGCCGACCGGGTGTACCGCCTGGCCTATCGCCTCTCCGGCGACGCGCAGGACGCCGAGGACCTCACCCAGGAGACCTTCATCCGGGTGTTCCGCTCGCTGCAGAACTACCAGCCGGGCACCTTCGAGGGCTGGCTGCACCGCATCACCACCAACCTGTTCCTGGACATGGTCCGCCGCCGCAACCGCATCCGCATGGAGGCGCTGCCCGAGGACTACGACCGGGTGCCCGCCGAGGGCCCGACGCCGGAGGAGTCCTACCACGACGCCCGGCTGGATCCCGACCTGCAGAAAGCACTGGATTCGCTGGCGCCGGAGTTCCGCGCCGCCGTGGTCCTGTGTGACATCGAGGGCCTGTCCTACGAGGAGATCGGCGCGACGCTCGGCGTGAAGCTGGGCACCGTGCGCAGCCGGATCCATCGCGGGCGGCAGGCACTGCGCGAATACCTTGCGCATAATGGAACTGAGCAGCGGTACTCCGCTGACGCCTACGCAGGGTGACGCAGTTGTCGGCGTCACCGAGGCTCTCGGTTGATGTCGGTCGGAAGGAAGAACTCCGTATGAGCGTGGACCCCAGTGCCTCAGGTCGTACCCCGCGCTTTCAGCCCACCGAGCATCTGGCCAGCGAGGCGATCGCGGCCTACGTCGACGGCGAGCTGCGCATGAACGCGTATCTGCGCGCCGCCCAGCATCTTTCGGTGTGCCCGGAATGCGCGGCCGAGGTCGATGCCCAGCAGCAGGCGCGGATCGCGCTGCGCCGGGCCGCCGAGGTGGCCGTGCCGCGCAGCCTGCACGACAGCCTGACCCGGATCCCGCTGGCCGAACTGCCCGGCACGACGGCCGAGCCGCCGCGCCGTAACGAGGCATTTCTCGGATTCATCACCGATTCCTTCACCGCGACCCGGTGGACAACCTGGCGGCGCAAGTAGAGTCACGGGCGTGACAGGCGAATCGACGAATTCCGGATCGACCGAACACGCGGATTCGGCGGCCGACCGGGGGAACCTGCGGCCGTCGGACGCGCCGAACCTCGGCCCGCGTCCGGTGTACCGGCCGCACATCGACAGTCATACCGCGCACGCGTTCCGTCGCCCGAACGGCCAGACCGGCTCGTTCGCACCGCACGACCCGCAGCGGACGGGTCCGGCCGACGCCGCCGATCAGCTGGTCAGCCAGCGCCCGCCGGACGGCGTGCTGGCCGAGGCGTTCTCCCGTCCCGAGGGCTCCGACGAGCTGCTGCAGCGCGAACCGGGCTCCGACGAGCCGCGCACCGTCGTCGCCGGGCCGGTCGATCCCTGGCGTGATCCCGCCGCCGCCGCGCGCCTGGGCGCACCGGCGGTGGAGACCCCCGAGCCCGAGCGTCTGCCCGTCGCCCCCAAGCTGACCGCCCGCGAGGTGCTGTTCGGCTCCCGGGTCGCCCCCAAGGCCCTGGCCCTGCTGGCCGTGCTCGCGCTCGGCATCGCCGTCCTCGGCGGACTGGTCGGGCGGATCACCGCCGAGACCGCGTCGACGCTGACCTCCCGCAAGGTCACCCTGGACCAGACCGCGGGCATCGAGGAGCCGCACAGCCGGATCGCCGCGGTGGCCAACGCGGTGCTGCCCTCGGTGGTCTCGATCCGGGTCACCGTCGGCGACAACGGCGCGACCGGCTCCGGCGTGGTCATCGACGGCGCGGGCTACGTGGTCACCAACAACCACGTGATCTCGATGGCCGCGACCGACAAGTCCGACCGCGCCGCCATCCAGGTGCAGTTCTCCGACGGCACCCGGGTCCCGGCCAAGATCGTCGGCCGCGATCCCAAGACCGACCTGGCCGTGCTGAAGGTGGAGGCCAAGAACCTGACGGTGGCCAATCTCGGCAAGTCCTCCGACGTGCAGGTCGGCGACGACGTGCTGGCGGTCGGTTCGCCGCTCGGCCTGAGCAAGACCGTCACCTCCGGCATCGTCAGCGCCCAGCACCGCCCGGTGAAACTGGCGGGCGAGGGCAGCGACACCAACGCCGTCATCGACGCCGTGCAGACCGATGCCGCGATCAACCCCGGTAACTCCGGTGGCGCGCTGGTCGACATGCAGGGCCGGGTGATCGGCATCAACACCGCCATCCGCAGCGAGACCGGCGGTTCGGTGGGCCTCGGCTTCGCCATCCCGGTCGACGTGATGCAGACCGTCGCCCAGACGCTGATCCGCGACGGCCAGATGCACCACCCGGTGATCGGCCTGAGCGCGCGCACCAAGACCGTCGCCAACGAGGTGATGAGCGGTGCCGCCGTCGCCGACGTGGCCCCCGGCAGCCCGGCCGCCAAGGCGGGCATCGTCGAGGGGGATGTCATCGTGAAGATCGGCGACCGTGAGGTCACCGGACCGGACGAGCTGGTCGTCGCCGTCCAGGCGCGCAAGATCGGGGAGACGGTGAACGTGCAGTTGATCCGGGATGGCAGGCAGGTGGACGTCCCGGTCACCCTCGAATCCGACTGAGCCGCGACCGCGCCGTCCAGGTAGCCTGGACGGCGTGTTCAGCAACATCGGGTGGAGCGAGATGATGATCCTGCTCGTCGCCGCCCTCGTGATCCTCGGCCCGGAGCGCCTCCCCGGCGCGGTCCGCTGGACCACGCGTTCCCTGCGCCAGGTGCGCGACTACGCCAGCGGCGCCACCTCGCAGCTCAAGGAGGAGCTGGGGCCGGAGTTCGACGAGCTGCGCAAGCCGCTGGCCGAGCTGAACGAGCTGCGCAACATGAGCCCGCGCGCCGCCGTCACCAAGCATCTGCTGGGCGGTGACGATTCGGTGCTGCGCGAGCTGGAGACCGCGGTGCCCGACAAGCAGCAACTGTTCGGCACGAGCAGCGGGATGCCGGGCGGATCGGGGTCGTCCGCGCCCTCGCTCGCCAAGCCGCTCGGGCACAACGAGCGCCCGCCGATCGACCCCGACGCCACCTAGATCGCCGGATCACACCGCACGGTCGGCATTTGCCCCGGGGTCGCGCAGCCCGAACACAGCCGCGCTCACCTCGAAATATTGTGATAGCGGACAAGTCGGGCAGGATAGCCCTTGTGCCGCAATACAGTTCGATGTCAACCGATATAGACACGGAATGCTGTCGAGCTGTCTAGACTTCGCACATGTCGGCCGATGACGTGGCACGAGTCTTCGCGATCGAGGACAAGGTCGAGAGACTCAAAGCAGCCACCGACGGGGTGGCGGCTGCCCAGCAGACCATCAACGAACTCACCAGGATCAGGCGCGCCGTGATCCGCGAACTCCATGCCGAGGGCTGGACGTTCGCCCGGATCGGCGCCGCCGCCGGCCTCTCGCGTGCGCGCATCCATCAGGTGAGCACCCAGGGACCGGTCCCCGAGGGCCTGTTCTTCGGGCACGGCACGCTGACCGTGCTCGCGCCCGAGGTCCGCGCCGGGCGGCTACTCGGCGCCCCCGATCCGGCCGCAGCCCAGCGGCTGGCCGAGCTGCTGCGCCAGCTGGGCTTCGTGGCGAACGTGGAGACCTTCCTGCCCGGCAGGCCGGTCGACCTCAACCGCGACGGCCTGGTGATCCTCGGCGGCCCCGAGCTGTCGCCCAGCCTGCGCCAGCTGGTCGTGGCCGATCCACGGCTGCGCCGGACCGTCACCCGCGCGGGCGACACCCGGCGCGGCATCGAGGACCGGGCCGCGCGCCGCGTCTACCGGCCCGGCGGCACCGAACCACACGACATCGCCTACCTGGCCCGGCTGCCCCGTCCCGACCGGCGCGGCAGCGTCATGCTGATCGACGGCCTGCATCCGCCCGGCTCGCTGGGTGCGATCCGATTGCTGGCCACCCGGCTCGCCACCCTGCACGAACGCGCCAGCAGCCACCTCTTCTCGGTCCTCATCGCGGTCAGATACGACCGCACCTCCGGCGAACCCGTAGATGCCGACCTGCTCACCCCGGTTTATCGCCACGAAACCGACCCCAGGTTGGCTACGACCCGGGTTCGTCCATAGTTAGATCTAAACTAAGCTCACTTTGTGATCTGCATCACGCTATTGTTATGCAGCACAGAACGACGACGATGTTTAGATTGCTAGCGAGTAACCGAATGTGAGTAGGTGAGCGTCACATGTTCTCGTCTCCCGAGGCCAGCGCGTGCCGGGTCCTGCCCGTGCGGACGGCAGGCACCCAGGATCCGCGACCCGTCCCGCCCTTCGAGGCCGAGTCGACCGCCGCCGACGTCATCGTCGCGACCCATCGCCTCACCTACAGCGACCGCCTGAAGGTCTTCATCGGCCCGCACGAGGACGTGGACAGCTTCCTGCGCCCGTTGCGCCGGATGGACGGCAGGCAGCGCTACGCGCTCGATCTGACCGTGCTGCCCGAGCCGATGCCCGCCACGGAGGTCACCACGGCGGTGAGTGGCGCCCGCGGCGATCTCGCGCTGCGCTGCGCGGGCTCGGCCGACGCGATGACCCTCCAGCTACGCATGACGATCGACCACGTCACCCGCCGCTACACCCTCGGCTTCCCCGGCGGCAGGCTCGGCCTGCCGACGGTCTACCTGCCGCACGGCGACGACGACACCTACGTCTACCCCGAAGAGGTCTTCACCGCCGAACGCGCGGCGGAGGTCTTCCGCGCCTTCTTCCACGACGCCGCGATCCCCGGTGACCTGCAGCACCGCGAGATCCTCGACTGAGCTCCGCTCGCCGCGCGCCGATGCTGCGCGATAGCTAGGCTGGTCAGCACGGTCACAACGGCGAATCAGTGGCCGTGGAGAGGCCGGTGGGCGATGCGTGAGTTGTTCGGAGAGATCCTCGCGCTGCTGGCCGAGCAGCCCGTCGCACTGGCCAGGATCATCGATCGGACCGGGCCCGGACCCCGCGACACCGGCACCGCGATGGCGGTCGCCACCGACGGGCGGGTGATCGGGTCGCTGTCGGGCGGATGCGTCGAGGCCGCGGTCGTCACCACCGCGCGCCAGGTCCTGCGCGACGGCCACGCGAGCACCGAGCGCTTCGCCGCGGCCGACGAGTTCGCCGTCGGCCTCCCCTGCGGCGGTGAGATCGAGGTCTTCGTCGAACTCCTCGACGCGACCGATCGCCCCCTGATCCGCGCACTCGTCACCGCGCTCGCGGCCCACGAACCAATCGCCTACGCCACCACCCTCGAGGCCGCGCCGGACCGCAGGCTGCTGTCCCCCGGCCGGGTCGAGCCGTGGCGCGACCTCGACCGGGACGCGGCCGCGCTGCTGGCCGCGGGCCACAGCGGTCTCGTCGGCGCCCAGGACTGCACCCCGGCCGCCGCCACCCGGCCGCGCGCCTTCGTCCAGGTCTTCCGCTCCCCCGCGCGGCTGATCCTGGCCGGGGCCAACGACTACACCAGGGCGCTCACCGTGGCGGCGGCCCAGCTCGGCTATCACGTCACCGTGGTCGACGCCCGCGAAACCTTCACCACCCCGGCCCGTTTCCCCGCGGCCGACGCGGTGGTCGTCGACTGGCCGCACCGGTATCTGGACGCGGAGCGGCGGGCGGGCCGGGTCGACGAGCGCACGGTCGTCTGCGTGCTCACCCACGACGCCAAGTTCGACGTCCCGATGCTGGCGAGCGCGCTGCGGCTGCCCGCCGTCGCCTTCGTCGGCGCGCTCGGTTCCCGCCGCGCCCATGCCGACCGCACCGCGCGCCTGCGCGAGGCGGGGCTCAGCGCGGCCGAGATCGCCCGTGTGCGTAGCCCACTCGGGCTCGACCTGGCCGCGCACACCCCCGAGGAGACCGCGATCTCCGTGCTGGCGCAGATCCTCGCCGAGCGCGGTGGCGCGTCGGCCCGGCCACTGGCCGATCTCGACGGCCCGATCCACCGCCCCTGACCCGAATCCGCGCCCACCCCTGTTCTTGCCGCCCGAACTTCGATACAGTCTGTTTCATAGTTTTGAAACAGTTTGTCTCACAGGAGGTGCTGTGCGCCCACCCGATCCCCGGACCGTGCGCAGTCGCGAGGCCGCGCTGGTCTCGGCCAGGGAACTACTCGTGGAGCAGGGCCTGGCCGGGCTGACGCACAGCGCGGTCGCGGCGCGCAGCGGGATCAGCCGGGCCACGCTGTACCGCCTGTGGCCGGAGCCGACCGAGCTGGTGCGCGCCACCATCACCTGGCACATCACCTCGGCCCAGGCGGCGCCGACCGGTGACCTGCGCGCCGACCTGCTGACCCAGCTGGCGGGCACCCGCGCGATGCTGCACGAGCCCGCCAGCGAGCAGGCGATGCGGGTGCTGATCGAAAGAGCCGCCGTCGACCCGGCATTCGCGGCGGTCAAGGAGTCGCTGTACCGGTCGGGCACCCGGGTGGTGCGCGCGATCCTGACCGCGGCGGTCGAGGGCGGCGATCTGCCCGCCGATCTCGATGTCGACCTGGCCGTCGACCAGCTGCACGGCCCGCTGTTCTTCCGCAGGCTCGTCGCCCACCGCACCTTCGACCTCGACTACGTCCAGGCGGTCGTCGACGACTTCCTGCGCCGCCCACCGAATCCCGCACACCAGCAAGGACCTTCGTGACATGACGACCACCACCCCCGTCACCCGCTCCGTCCCACGGCTGCTCGCCGTCCTCGTCGCCCTCGTCACCGTCTTCGGCGCGCTGCTGGCGGATTTCGTCATCCCGGCGAGCGCCGACCAGCACCTCGGCAACGACGCCTGGCCCCCGCACGCGAAATTCCACGACGCCCAATACATCGTGATGTCGATCCTGCTCGGCGCCGTCGCCCTGTACCTGCTCCTGCGCGACACCACCCGATCCCGCTACCTGACCGCCTGCGCCCTCCTCGCCATCCCCTGGCTCAGCCTGCTCGCCGCATTCCTGTTCCCCGGCACCGCCATCCAGGACCCCGGCTTCGACAACCCGGCACCCCTGGGCCTGCACCCCCAGGTCCTTCTGTCGGTGATCCTGCTGGCCGTCCTGACCATCGCCGCCGCGCTCGTCGCCCGGCAGCAGACGGGCGCCCCGTCGAGGTGACGGGGCGCCCGGTGCGGTCGGTGACTACGCCGCGACTTGTTCGGGGCGGAGGGTTTTCATCGGGGGGCGGTCTTCGAGGGAGACCTCGGTGGCGTGGGCGATGAATTCGCCGCCGATCATCGGGAACTGGGTGAGGGCGGCGCCGGAGTCGATGACGCCGCTGCGGCCCAGCGCGGTGCCGAGGATCTGGCGGCTCATCACGCCGAGGTCGGCCAGCGGGCGGTTGCGGTGGGTGCGCACGCCCAGGTTGACCTGGGTGATGGCGTCCATGCCCATCTGGTCGTAGGTGTCGAGCAGCAGGCCGATCTCGACGCCGTAGCCGGGGGCGAACGGGACGGCGGTGAGCAGTTCGCGAGTGCCCGCGTACTCGCCGCCCAGGGGCTGGAGCACCTGGGACAGCTCGGGTCGCAGCGCCGCCAGCAGCGGGCGGGCGACGAGTTCGGTGACCCGGCCGCCGCCGTTGGCGTCGACGGACTCGCCCTGGCGCAGCGGACGGCGGTAGTAGGCCTTGGACAGGTGGGTGCCCGGCATGGTCAGCAGCGGGCCGAGCAGCTTGGGCACGAAGGCGGGGTCGGGGTCGATCAGGTCGGAGTCGACGAAGGCGATGAGGTCGCCGGTGGTGCAGGCCAGCGAGCGCCACAGCACCTCGCCCTTGCCCGGGACCGGCTCCAGCTCGGGCACGGCTTCCTCGCGGGTGATCACCTCGGCGCCCGCCGCGCGAGCGCGCTCGGCGGTGGCGTCGGTGGAGCCGGAGTCGAGCACGATCAGTTCGTCGACGAGTGTGCCGAGCAGCGGCCGGATACTGGCCACCACAGTGGCGACGGTGTCTTCCTCGTTCAGCGCGGGCAGCACCACCGAGACGGTGCGACCCGCCTTGGCGGCGACCAGGTCGCCGACCGTCCAGTCAGGGGTGTCCCAGGTGTGGGTAGTGGCCCAGGCGGGCTCGCGGTGTTGGATTTTCATGCCAGACCTCGCAGAGTTCGTGCGGGGGGCCGGATGCCCTGGATCGCGGCGATCATGTCCACCACCCGCCGGGTTTCGGCGACTTCGTGGACCCGGAAGATTCGAGCGCCCGCGGCGGCCGACCAAGCCGTCGCCGCCAATGTGCCCTCGACCCTTTCGGTCAGACCGACACCTAAAGTCTCCCCGATAAAATCCTTGTTGCTCAGTGCCATCAAGACTGGCCATCCGGTTTTTACAAGACCGTCGATTCCGCGCAACAACTCGAGCCCGTGATAGGTGTTTTTCCCGAAATCGTGGGTGGGATCGATCACGATCCCATCGCGCCGGACGCCGGCCGCGGCCGCGTTCTCCGCCGCGGCGACCACCGTCGCGGTCACCTCGGCCACCACATCGGTATAGCGGACCCGGTGCGGTCGCGTCCGCGGAATCGCGCCGCCGGTATGACTGCAGACGAGGCCCGCCCCCAGCTCGGCGGCCACGTGCACCAGCTCGGGGTCGGCGCCCGCCCAGGTGTCGTTGACGAGATCGGCCCCGGCCTCGACCGCGCTGCGCGCTACATCGCCGCGCCAGGTGTCCACACTGATCAACAGGTCGGGATACTTCGCGCGAATCGCCGCGACGAACGGGACCACCCGCTGCGTTTCCTCGGCCGCGTCGACGGTGACGCCAGGCCCGGCCTTCACCCCGCCGATATCGACCAGGTCGGCGCCCTCGTCGACCGCCCGCGCCACCCGGTCCATGGCGGCCTCGTCGCTGAAGGTGGCGCCACGGTCGTAGAACGAATCGGGGGTGCGATTCACGATGGCCATGACCAGGGCCCGATCGGTCGCCACCGCCCGCCCACAAAACGTCGGGCTAGCCCGCCTCTCCGCGGTTTCTGCCGACGGCTCAGGGCCGCTACTGCTTGTGCTTCGGGCAGGCGGTTGGTCGTGTGGTCGGGGTTCGGGCGTGCCCGACGAGTTACCCATGTTCATGCGAGATCAGACGTTACCTTGCTAGCGCGGGGCCTGACCGGCCGCGACGTCGGCGGCGTAGCCGTCGTAGGCGGGGACGTAGCCGGTGGACGGGCCCGACAGGACGTACAGCCGACTGTCGCTGTCGGGGGCGTAGCCCTGTTTGCGCAGCTCCACCTTGCGGCTCTTGAACGTCGAGGTCTGTTCCAGTTCGGCGACCACCCGGACGAACAGCGGGATCGCGTACATCGGCAGGCGCTGGTACGCGGTGGCCGCCAGCGACTTGCCGTCGAATTCCGCGCCGGGGTGCAGGGTGACCGCGGCCATGCCCGCCTTGCCGTCGGTGCCGGGGATGTCGACGCCGTAGACCACGGCCTGCTCGATGTTCTCGTCGTGGTCGAGCGCGCCCTCCACCTCGGTGGTCGCCACGTTCTCGCCCTTCCAGCGGAAGGTGTCGCCGAGCCGGTCGACGAAGGCGATGTGCCAGAAGTGCTGGTCGCGGACCAGGTCGCCGGTGTCGAACCAGCAGTCGCCCCGCTTGAAGCCGTCGCGGACCAGCTTGGACTCCGAGGCCCGCTTGTCGGTGTAGCCGTCGAAGGGCTGGCGGTCGTTCACCTTGGCCAGCAGCAGGCCGACACCGCCCGAGCGCACCCGGCGCAGTTTCCCGTCGCGCCCGCGCTTGGCCTTGCCGGTCTCGTCGTCGTATTCGACGACGGCGTAGGGCAGCGGGCACAGGCCTGCGGTGCGGTCCAGACCGAAGGCGTTGACGAACGCCAGTGGCGCCTCGCTGGACCCGTAGAACTCCACCACCCGGCCGATCCCGAACCGGCGGCGGAACTCGTCCCACAGCTCCGGCCGCAGCCCGTTGCCGACGGCCAGGCGCACCCGGTTGTTCCGCTCGGCCGGGCGCACCGGCTGATTGAGCAGGTAGCGGCACAGCTCGCCGATGTAGATGAACGCGGTGGCGCGCTCGCGGGCGATCTCGTCCCAGAAGCCCGAGGCCGAGAACTTGCGGCTGAGCACATAGGTCGACTCGCCCGCCAGCACCGCCGACAGCGCGACCGTCAGCGCGTTGTTGTGATACAGCGGCAGGCAGCAGTACAGGCCGTCCTCGGCGCGCAACCGCACCCCGAGACCGCCGAGCCCGGCCATGCTCTTGGTCCAGCGGTGGTGGGTCATCACGCTGGCCTTGGGCAGGCCGGTGGTGCCGGAGGTGAAGATCAGGAACGCGCGTTCGCCCGCGGTCACCTGGGCGCACACCGCCGGGTCGGCATCCGGTGCGGTGCGGGCGGATTCGGCCAGTTCCTCGGCGGCGAGCAGGTTCTCGGCGGGCGCGGGCAGCGAGTCCAGCGCCTCCCCGCACTCGGCGCCGACGACGGTGAGCACGCTGTCGAGCAGGCCGATGCTGTGCGCGAGCACCTGATCGCGCTGGTTGTAGTTGAGCAGGCCGACGGTGCCGCCGAGCTTGAGCACCGCCAGCACGGTGAACAGGGTCTCCGGCCGGTTGGTCATCAGCACGCCGACCACGTCACCGCGGCGCACCCCGCGCGCGGACAGCACCGACGCGTACCGGTTGACCTCGCTGTTGGCGGCGCGATAGGTATAGGAGCGGCCCTCGAACCGCAGGAACACCCGATCGGGCCTGCGGTGCGCGACCCGCTGGAAGTACAGGCCGATGGAGGCTTTGTCCTTGGGCCCCACCAGCATTCCGCGCGCGTTGCGCAGCATGCCGGGCGCGTCGAGCGCCATCGCGGGCAGCGCCTTGGCGAGGTCGAACACGCTGACGGTCGAGCGGGCGTCGTTGCTCACGTCGAATATCTCCTAGCCCTCGGCCGGTGCGGCCGGTTCCAGCGCAGCGAAGGCGGCGGGCAGATCGGTGACCACGGTGATGCGGTCGCGCGCCTGCTGCGTCACGATTCTGCGTTCGTACAGTTCATCGATCCAGCGGAAGAGTCCGCCGTAGAAGTCGTCGGCGTCCAGCACCACCACGGGTTTGGCGTGTTCGCCGAGGTAGCCGCCGGTCCAGGTCTCGAACAGTTCCTCGAGCGTGCCGACCCCGCCGGGCAGCGCGAGGAACGCGTCGGCGCGCGCCTCCATCAGCTGCTTGCGCTGGCGCATGGTGTCGGTGACGAGCAGTTCACCCGCGTCGACGTCGGCGACTTCCTTGTGCACCAGGTGTTTCGGGATCACGCCGACGGTGTGCGCCCCGCCGGCGCGGGCCGCGGTGGCGACCGCGCCCATCATGGACACGTGGCCACCGCCGGAGACCAGTTGCCAACCGCGCCGGGCGATCTCGGTGCCCACCCGGGCGGCCAGGCTGATCAGGCCGGGATCGGTGGTGCTGGCGGAACAGTAGACACAGACGGAGTAGGGGGCGCTCACCACTGGTCCTCGGTGCCGAGGCGCTCGATGTCGGCGTGATCGCCGGTCTCGCCACGGATGATCCGCACGACCTCGTCGACGCTGTCGGTGATCTGGATCAGGTCGAGGTCCTCCGGGGAGATCTTGCCCGAGACCGCCATCGTGTTCCGCAGCCAGTCGACCAGGCCGGACCAGTAGGCGCTGCCGAACAGGATGATCGGGAACCGGGTGATCTTGCGGGTCTGCACCAGGGTCAGCGCCTCGAACAGCTCGTCGAGGGTGCCGAAACCGCCGGGCAGACAGACGAAGGCCTGCGAGTACTTCACGAACATCGTCTTGCGGACGAAGAAGTACCGGAAGTTGATGCCCAGGTCGACCCACTCGTTGAGCCCCTGCTCGAACGGCAGCTCGATGCCGAGCCCGATCGAATAGCCGCCCGCCTCGGAGGATCCGCGGTTGGCGGCCTCCATCGCGCCGGGACCGCCACCGGTGATCACCGCGAAGCCCGCGTGCGAGAGCGCGGCGCCGATCTCCCGGCCCGCGATGTACTCGGGATCGTCGCGGTGCGTGCGCGCCGAACCGAAGACTGTCACCGCGGGCGGCACCTCGGCCAGCGCGCCGAAACCCTCGACGAACTCGGCCTGGATCCGCAGCACCCGCCACGGATCGGTGTGCACCCAATCGCTGTCCTGCCGGGAGTCGAGCAGGTTCCGGTCGGCGGTCCGCATGCCCTGCTTGCGATTGCGCCGGAACATCACCGGCCCCCGGAACTTCGCCGTGGATTTGACCTTCCCGGCCTGATCAGCGGAATCGGTAGACATACCCCCACGCTACTGGGTCGGGTCGAACACCAGTCGTCAGCGGGCTGACAGGTAGGTGCGCAGCATCGCGGTGACGGCGGTGATCTGGCTCAGCGGCACGTGCTCGTCGCGCTTGTGCGCGAGATTGGGGTCGCCGGGGCCGAAGTTGACCGCGGGGATGCCGCGCGCGGCGAAGCGGGAGACGTCGGTCCAGCCGTACTTGGCGCGGACCCCGCCGCCGCCGTGGGCGTTGACCGAGTCGATCAGGGTGCGCGCGGCGGGCGCGGTGAGGCCGGGCAGCGCGCCGGGCGAGGAGTCGGTCACCACGAACTCGACGTCGAGTCCGGCGAAGACCTCACGCACATGCGCGACGGCCTGCTCCACGGTCCGATCGGGCGCGAAACGGAAGTTCACATCCACCTCGGCGACATCGGGCACCACATTGCCCGCGACCCCACCGGAGACGCGCACCGCCGACAGTCCCTCGCGGTACACGCAGCCGTCGATGTCGACCTCGCGCGCCGCGTAGGCCGACAGCCGCGCCAGCACCGGCGCGAGCCCGTGGATGGCGTTCTCGCCCAGCCAGGCCCTGGCCGAGTGTGCGCGCACCCCCGAGGTGGTCAGCCGGACCCGCAGCGTGCCCTGGCAGCCCGCCTCGATCCAGCCGCCGGAGGGCTCGCCCAGGATGGCCAGGTCGCCGTCGAGCCACTCGGGAAGCTCGCGCTCGATATGACCGAGGCCGTTGAATTCGGCGGCGATCTCCTCGCCGTCGTAGAAGATCAGCGTCAGATCATGGGCCGGGTCGGCGATGGTGGCGGCCAGATGCAGGAACACCGCGTCGCCGGACTTCATGTCGACGGTGCCGCAACCGAACAGCACCGGCTCGCCGCCGACCTCGTCGGGGCGGCTCGGCACATTGTCGGCGATCGGCACGGTGTCGAGGTGACCGGCCAGGATCACCCGGGTCGGCAGCCCGCGCTGGGTACGCGCCAGCACCACGTTGCCGTGCCGCAGCACCTCGAACCCGGTGGTCTGCTCCCGTAATGCCTGCTCCACCAGATCCGCGATCTTGGCCTCGTCGCGCGACACGCTGGGGACGTCGACCAGGGCGGCGGTCAGCTGAATGGGGTCGGCATGCAAATCGAGAGTCACATCTCGACAGTAGTACGGACGCCGATCCGACTCGCGGGTTCGCCGACCACGCGAGGCGAATCACCGTGTCGACACAATCATTACCTGAGCGAATTAATGGCAAATATTACGATTGTTTGACGATGAACCCCCTTGCGCGGCAGTGAAATTCCACCGCGCTAGCGTTCGTTCGCCGCCTTTTCCGGGCGGTCGAGAATACGGAGGGATTCACACGAAATGAAGTTCGGAAAGATCACTACCGCTGCATTCCTGGCGATCACCGCGATGGGGATTACCGCGGCCACCGCCAATGGTCAGCCCGCCGTGGCGACCGAGCAGCCCGCGGTAGTGGCTGCGGGGGGCGCGACTTCCGGTACTACCCACGGGATCAACTACACGACCTCGGTGTCGCCCGCGGACAAGACCATCACCTGGGCGGTCGACAGCGGCCGGTTCGAGCTCGCCGCCGACGGCTCGGCCGTGCAGCTGCGCACCCAGGACGGCGTGACCGTCGACCAGGCGCCGCTGCGCTCCGAGGTCGCCGGGCTGCCGATCGCGGTCACCCCGCAGATCAGCGAGGACGGCCGCACCGTGAAGCTGGCGGCGGCGATGACGCCGGAGGACACCGCGAAGCTGCAGAGCGTCGCGGGGGCCAAGGACATCAGCTCCTACGACCGGCTGATGGAGCAGGTCAACAAGAACCTGCCCGGCATCGTCATCGGCGCGCTCATCGGCGCGTTCATCCCGTTCCTGTGGCTGATCACCATCCCGGCGGGCGCGCTGATCGGCGGCTACGTGATGGGTGGCCAGGAGTTCCTGGACGCCGTGATCGCGTTCGCCACCGGCCAGCCCTGATCGACCCGGCATGACGCGCGAGCGCGCGGACGTCGAACGTCCGCGCGCCCGCGTTCCGCGGCCGCCCCGGGGGTGGCCGACACAAAGCGCCGCGGAACCGGCAAAATGAACTCCGTGAGCATTCAGGGAGCAACTGCAGTCGGTATCGCGAACGTGACCTCGGACGGCACCGTCCTCGACACCTGGTACCCCAGCCCCGAGCTGGGCGAATTCACCGAAACCGGCTCCAAGCGCGTCGACGCCGCCGAGGCGGGCGAGTTCGCGGAGCTGCTCGGCGTTGACGCGGCGCGTGGCGTCGAGGTGATCGCGGTGCGCACCACGATCGCGGACCTCTCGGCCGCCCCGGTCGACGCGCACGACGTGTACCTGCGCCTGCACCTGCTCTCGCACCGCCTCGTGCAGCCGCACGGCCTGAGCCTGGACGGCCAGTTCGGCCTGCTCAGCAATGTGGTGTGGACCAACCACGGCCCGTGCGCGGTGGACGGCTTCGAGCAGACCCGGCTGAAGCTGCGCGCCCGCGGCCCGGTCACCGTGCTCAGCGTCGACAAGTTCCCGCGCCTGGTCGACTACGTGGTGCCCTCGGGCGTCCGGATCGGCGACGCCGACCGGGTCCGCCTCGGCGCGCACCTGGCCTCGGGCACCACCGTCATGCACGAGGGCTTCGTCAACTTCAACGCGGGCACCCTGGGCAATTCGATGGTCGAGGGCCGCATCTCGGCCGGCGTCGTCGTGGGCAACGGCACCGACGTGGGCGGTGGCGCGTCGATCATGGGCACCCTGTCCGGCGGCGGCACCCAGGTGATCTCGGTGGGCGAGCGCTCGCTGCTCGGCGCCAACTCCGGTCTGGGCATCTCGCTGGGCGACGACTGCGTGATCGAGGCGGGCCTCTACGTCACCGCGGGCACCAAGGTCACCGGCCCCGACGGCACCGTGGTCAAGGCCGCGACCCTGTCCGGCCGGAACAACCTGCTGTTCCGCCGCAACTCCACCACCGGCGCGGTCGAGGTCGTCCCGCGCAAGGGCACCGGCATCGAGCTCAACGCGGCGCTGCACGCCAACGACTGAGCGGAACTCCCCGGCGGCCCCGTACTCGCGAGAGTGCGGGGCCGCTGCCGTCTCCGGGCCCACACCGCCTAGCAGCTGTGACCCGCATCACCATCACAAATCGCGCCCCTGTCGCATCACATGGTCGAAGGCAGAAACCGACGGCAGGAGACAGAGATGAACATCGTGGTGGTCGGGGCAGGGTACGCGGGCACCGTCGCGGCGAACAGGCTGGCGCGCAAGGCCGGGGACGCGCGGATCACGGTCGTCAATCCACGACCGGATTTCGTCGAACGGGTGCGGCTGCACGAGCAACTCGCCGGGACCGGCTCGGCGGCGACCCCGCTCGCCGAGATGCTCGGTGCCGGGATCGCGACGCGCGTCGCCGGGGTCGACAAGATCGGCGACGGTGCCGTCACCCTCGACGACGGCACCACCCTCGGCTTCGACCACCTGTTCCTCGCGGTCGGCAGCACCGCGCGGCCGCTGCCCGGCTCGATCCCGATGGGCACCTGGGAGGGCGCCGAGCAGGCGCGCACCGCCCTCGCCACCCTGCCCGCGGGCGGCCGCGTCACGGTGATCGGTGGCGGCCTGACCGGCATCGAGACCGCGGCCGAGATCGCCGGCGCCCGGCCGGACCTGCGCGTCCGGCTGATCGGCGCGGAGCTCGGCGCGAGCCTGTCCGGCGGCGGACAGCGCAGCGCGCGGGCGGGGCTGACCCGGCTGGGCGTGGAGATCGTCACCGACGAGGTCGAGCGGATCGAGGCCGCGACGGTGTGGCTGCGCTCCGGCGACACGCTCGAATCGGACCTGACCCTGTGGGCGGTGGTGTCGACCGTGCCCGACCTGGCGGCCCGCAGCGGACTCGCGGTCGACACCGACGGGAAGGCCCTGGTCGACCCGTATCTGCGCAGTGTCACCGATCCCCGGATCTTCGCCGTCGGCGACTGCGCCGCCGTGCCGGGTCAGCGCATGGCCTGCGCCACGGCCGCACCGCAGGGCGCGCACGCGGCCGATACCCTGGCCAGGGTGATCGAAGGACGTGCGCCACGGCCCTATTCGATGGGGTACACCGGCCAGGCACTGAGCATCGGCAGGCGCGGTGGCATCGTGCAGACCGGGCGGCTGGACGGCACCGCCCTGCCGCTGCACGTCAGCGGCCGTCTCGCCGCGATCGTCAAGGAACGCATCAATCGCTACGCCGCCTACGCCGCCCGCACCGGCAACAGCGTGTGGCTGCCGGGCCCGACGCGGTGACCGACGAGTTCGCCGAGAACCGCAGGCTGCTGTTCTCCATCGCCTACGAGATCCTCGGTTCGGTCGTCGACGCCGAGGACGTGCTGCACGACAGCTACCTGCGCTGGCGCGAGGTCGACCACGCGAGCGTCGACAATCCGCGCGCCTACCTGGCCCAGATCGTCACCAGGCAGGCGATCGGCGTGCTCCGCTCGGCCGCGCGCAGGCGCGAGGAGTACGTCGGGCCCTGGCTGCCCGAGCCGCTGGCGGCGGAGTCCGAGGGCGGGGTCGAGCACGTGCTGACCGGCGAGGCGGTGACCACCGCGATGCTGCTCGTGCTGGAGACGCTGACGCCGGTGCAGCGCGCGGTCTTCGTGCTCCGCGAGGTCTTCGCGTTCAGCTACGCCGAGATCGCCGCGGCCGTCGGCAAATCCGAGACCGCGGTACGGCAGCTGAACCAGCGGGCCAGGGCGCGCGTGCACGCCAAGCGGCACACCGTGATCGCGACCCCGGCCGAGGCGCAGTCGGTGGTCGAGCGGTTCTCGATCGCGGCGGCCACCGGCGACGTCCAGGCGCTGATGGACGTGCTCGCCCCCGACGTGGTCTACATCGCCGACGGCGGCGGCGTGGTCAACGCGGTGCGCAGGCCGGTCCTCGGCCCGGACAAGGTGGCCCGGCTCGTCATCGGCCTGCTCCAGAAGGGCGACCGGCTGGGCGAGATGGGCGTGCGGGTCGGCGTCTTCAACGCGATGCCCGGCGTGGCGGTGACGATCGACGGCGTCCTCGACCAGGTGACCTCCATCGAGGTCACCGACGGCGTCATCACCGCGGTGTACTGCGTGCGCAACCCCGAAAAGCTCGGCGCGGTACGGATTCCGGGGTGAGGCCGGGTCGGCTGGGCGCGTCGGGACGTTCGGTGATGTAGGACTCGAGTGCCTCGACGCCGCCTCGGCGACCCGCTACGCTGATCGAGTATACGGAGCCGTATATCTGGAGGATCGTCATGGCACTCCCCCCTGGTCAGCGCGCGGTCGAGGGATTCCCGCGCTTCGGTACCCACCTCCATCACCCGCCGCCGCCGGTGCCCACCCACCCGACGATCGAACTCGGCGGCGAGCTCACCGAGCCGGTCTCGCTCTCGCGGACCGATCTCGCGGGGCTCCCCCGGCGCACCGAGCTGGCCGACTTCCACTGCGTCGCGGGCTGGTCGGCCACCGGGCTGCGCTGGGAGGGCATCCCGTTCGCCACGTTCTACCGGGATGTCGTCGAGCCGCGCCTGCGGCCGGGCGCGGCCATCAGCCACGTCGTCTTCGCCGGGCTGGACGGCTACCAGTCGATCGTCCTGCTCGACGACGCCCTGGCCGCGGACGTGCTCATCGCCGACCGGCTCGACGGGCAGCCGCTCGACAGCGACCACGGCGCGCCGATCCGGCTGGTGAGCCCGAGCCAGTACGGCTTCGTGAACACGAAACACCTGTGCCGCATCGAGTTCCACGTCAGCGAACCGCCCGATCCCGAACGGTTCTCGCCGATCGCGGCGCACCGTCGCGCCCGGGTGTGGGCGGAGGAACGACACCGCTACCTGCCCGGCCGGGTGGTGCGGCCGATCTACCATCGGCTGATCGGGCCGATCCGGGCGCTGAGCGCGCGCGGCAGCAGCACCCGGCGGGCCTGAGTCAGCCGAGCAGCTTCTTCTGCACCTTGCCCATGGCGTTGCGCGGCAGCGCGTCGACGAACCTGACCTCGCGGGGCCGCTTGTGCGCCGAGACCTGGTCGCCCACATGGGCGATCAGCGCGGCGCCGAGCTCGGCGGACCCGCCGTCGCGCGCGACGACGAAGGCGACGACGCGCTGGCCCAGATCGTCGTCGGGCAGGCCGACCACGGCGACCTCGGCGACCGCCGGATGGCCGAGCAGCGCGGTCTCGATCTCGCCCGCGCCGATCCGGTAGCCGCCGGACTTGATGAGGTCGATGGACTCGCGCCCGACGATGCAGTGGAAGCCGTCGGCGTCGATGACCGCGACGTCACCGGTGCGGAACCAGCCGTCCTCGGTCCAGTCCGCGGCGGTGGCGTCGGGGCGGTTGAGGTAGCCGTCGAACAGCATCGGCCCGCGCACCTGGAGCGCGCCGATGCTCTCGCCGTCGTGCGGGACCGCGGCGTCGGACTCGTCGCGCAGCCGGGTTTCCACCCCGCGCACTGGCGTGCCGACCCAGCCCGGCCTGCGTTCGCCGTCGGCGCGGGTGGACAGCGTGATCATGGTTTCGCTCATGCCGTAGCGCTCCACCGGCGCCTGCCCGGTGAGCTCGGCCAGCCGCTCGAACACCGGCACCGGCAGCGGCGCGCTGCCCGACACCAGCAGCCGCGCCTTGCCCAATTGCCGTGCCAGCTCGGGCTGTTCGACGACCCGCGACCACACGGTCGGCACGCCGAAGTACAGGCTGCCGCCCGCCGCCGCGTAGGCCTGCGCCGTCGGCTTGCCGGTGTGGATCACCGGGCTGCCGACCCGCAGCGGGCCGAGCAGGCCCAGGATCAGTCCGTGCACGTGGAACAGCGGAAGCCCGTGTACCAGGGTGTCTTTCCAGGTCCAGCCCCACGCCTCGGCGAGCGCGTCGAGACCGGCGGCGATGGCGGCGCGGCTGAGCATCACGCCCTTGGGCGCGCCGGTGGTGCCCGAGGTGTAGAGGATGAAGGCCGTCGACGCGGGATCGGGCTCGGGGTAGGTGTGCCAGGACCGCGCGTGCAGCCGCACCGGCACCACCGGCAGCCCGGTCCCCTCGGGCGCGGCGCCGAGCCAGGCCTGCGCACCGGAATCGCGCAGGATGTGCTCGAGTTCGGCCGCGCCGGAGTCGGGCGGCACCGGCACCACCGTCACCCCGGCGATCAGGCACCCGACGACGGCGAGCACGGTGCGCACGGTCGGTTCGGCCAGCACCGCGACCCGGTCGGCGCGGGCGATCCGCTCGGCCACCGAGGTCGCCGCACCCAGCAGATCGGAGCGCGACAGAGTGGCATCATCGATGGTGACGGCGTCGGGAATGTCGGCACCGGCGGCGACGGCGATCGGATCGAGCGAGGCGAGCAGCAGCGGCGGACCGTAAGGCATCCGTCCACGCTAACGCGGCGAGGTTCGGCGGTCGCGCGCCGCCGTCCGTTGACTCCCCGACGACATGATGAGACATTCGTCATATAGTTCTCTCACCGATGAAGGGGTCAACGATGACCATCCTTGCTCGCGCACGTTCGGGTCGCACCGAACCGGCCGAATTCGACATCCGGGACTACGTCGACGGTTCGACCGCCTTCTGGGGCGCGACCGCCAACGTGATCATGCAACTGAGTCTCGCGCCCGTCGGCTACGGCGTCGCGGAATCCCGGGTCCACAGCGGCAGCATCATGAAGCATCCGGTGAAGAGAACCCGCACCACCCTGACCTATCTGTCGGTGGCGCTGATGGGCGACGACGCCGATCGCGCCGCCTACCGCACCGCGATCAACGGCGCGCACAAGTACGTCCACTCCACCGCGGACAGCCCGGTGAAGTACAACGCCTTCGACCGGAAACTCCAGCTGTGGGTGGCCGCCTGTCTGTACTGGGGCGCGGTCGACGTGATGGCCCGCATCTACGGCCCCACCGACGACGACATCGCCGACACCTTCTACGAATACGCCCACCACCTGGGCACCACCCTGCAGGTGCCGAAGGAGATGTGGCCCGCCGACCGCGCCGCCTTCGACGCCTACTGGACCGAGCATCTGCCGCAGGCCCACATCGACGCCACGATCAAGGCCTACTTCGACGACCTGCTCGATCTGAAGATGGTCAGCCCGGCCCTGCGGCTGCCGTTCGCCCGGTTCCACCGCTGGTTCACCACCGGCCTGCTCCCCGCCCACCTCCGCGACGAGATGGGCATGACCTGGACCGAGCGCGACGAACGCGCCCTCAACCAGCTGATGCGCGCAGGCGGCAAGGTGACCGGCAGGCTGCCGCGGGTGGTCCGCAACTTCCCGTTCAACCTCACCCTGGCCGACATGCGCCGCAGGCAGCGCCGGGGCAAGCCGCTGATCTGACCGGTCCTGCCGCGCGCCTTCCGCGCCGACCTGCGACGTTCGGGTTTCATACCCACGATCGGATCGCCGTCGCACAGAACCGGAGGACGCTCATGAGCAGGCGAACAGTGATGTGGTGCGTGGCGGCGGCCGCCGCCGGTCTGGTGATCGGCGCGCCCGCCGCCAACGCCGACGAGGACCCGGCGACGGTGCCGTCCCGGACAGCGCTGTCGGTGCGGACCCCCGGTGGATTCGCCTGGGGGACGGCCAACGAGCACGAAACGCGGTCGGCGCTGTCGATGTCGAAGCTCTACATCGTCGACTACGCGCTGCGCCACGGCGACGGCGCGCCGGAGGACCGCGCGCTGGCCGAACGGATGATCCGCGACTCCGACGACGGCGCCGCCACCCAGCTGGCGAACAAGTATCCCCAGGCCATCGAGGCCACGGCGAGCGAATACGGGCTGCGCGCGACCCACGGCACCGCCGACTGGGGCCGCTCCAGCACGAGCACCGCCGATCTCACCGAATTCCTGGTCACCAAGCAGCGCACCGATCCCGGCTCGCCGATCTTCGGGTGGATGTCGGGCGCGAGCAACACCGCCGCCGACGGCACGCCCCAGAACTGGGGCACCGCCCAGCTGCCGGGGGTGCAGGGCAGCAAGTGGGGCTGGTCGGACCTGGATGCCCCCGAGGTGGCGTCGGCGTCCTTCGGCACCGGGTTCTCGGTCGCCGCGCACACCTACGGCACCCCGGCCGAGCAGTCCGCCGACGTGCTCGACGCGCTGCCCGCGGTGATCCTCAAGCTGGTCAGCGGGCGCTAGTCCATGTGCGGGTAGCGGTAGTCGGTCGGCGGGACGAAGGTCTCCTTGAGCACGCGCGGGGCGACCCAGCGCAGCAGGTTCAGCGGGGAGCCCGCCTTGTCGTCGGTGCCGGAGGCCCTGGCACCGCCGAAGGGCTGCTGGCCGACCACCGCGCCGGTGGGCTTGTCGTTGACGTAGAAGTTGCCCGCCGCGTAGCGCAGTGCGGCGCTCGCCTTCTCGATCACCGCGCGGTCGCGGGCGAAGACCGCGCCGGTGAGCGCGTAGGGCGAGGTCGAGTCGACCTCGGCCAGCAGGACATCGAAGGCGTCGGGCGCGTCGTCGTCGTAGACGTACACCGACAGGATCGGCGCGAAGTACTCGGTGCGGAAGGCGTCGTCGTGCGGGTCGTCGGCGAGCAGCACCGTCGGGCGGACGAACCAGCCGACGCTGTCGTCGTAGGTGCCGCCCGCGGCGATGGTGAGGCCCGCGTCCCTGGCGCGCTCGATGGCGGCGACGCCCTTGTCGTAGGCGCGCTGATCGATCAGCGCGCCACCGAAATTCGCGAGGTCGGCGACGTCACCGTAGGTCAGCTCCTCGACCGTTGCCAGGAACTTCTCCCCCATCGTCCGCCACAGCGAGCGCGGCACGTAGGCGCGCGAGGCGGCCGAGCACTTCTGGCCCTGGTATTCGAACGCGCCGCGAATCATGGCCGTGGCCAACGCGTCCGGGTCCGCGGAGGGATGGGCGAGGATGAAATCCTTGCCGCCGGTCTCCCCGACCAGGCGCGGATAGCTGTGGTAGCCCGCGATATTCGCGCCGACCTGCTGCCACAGGTAGCGGAAGGTCTTGGTCGAGCCGGTGAAGTGGATGCCGGCCAGGCGCGGATCCGCGAGCGCGATCTCGGAGAGGTCGCGGCCGTGGCCGGTGACCAGGTTGATCACGCCCGGCGGCAGCCCGGCGGCGACCAGGATCCGCATCGTGACCCAGGCCGCCAGGGTCTGCGACGAGGACGGCTTCCAGATCACCGTGTTGCCCATGAGCGCGGGCGCGGTGGGCAGATTGCCCGCGATGGCACTGAAATTGAACGGGGTGATCGCGTAGACGAAGCCCTCCAGCGGCCGGTAGTCCATCCGGTTCCAGACGCCGGGACCCGACTGCGGCTGCCCCTCGAGGATCTGGCGCGCGTAGGCGACATTGAACCGCCAGAAGTCGACCAGCTCGCACGGCGCGTCGATCTCGGCCTGCACCGCCGACTTGGACTGCCCGAGCATGGTGGCCGCGGCCACGGTCTCGCGCCACGGTCCCGACATCAGATCGGCGGCGCGCAGGAAGACCGCGGCCCGCTCGTCGAAGGACATCTCCCGCCACTGCGGCGCCGCGCGCACCGCGGCCTCGATCGCGTCGCTCGCCTCCTCGTGCGTGGTGTCGGTGTAGGTCCCCAGCACCAGCGACCGCCGGTGCGGCGCCACGATCCCGTGCCGCTCACCGTCCCCGCTCCGCTCCTGACCGCCGATCAGCAGCGGCACGTCGACGCACTCCCCCGCGATCTCGGCCAGCCGCGCTCGCAGCCGCTCCCGCCCCGCCGTCCCCGGCGCGTACGACTGCGCGGGCTCGTTCGCGGGCACCGGAACCACCGTGACAGCGTCCATACCCCGAGGCTATCGCCGCGGCCCCAAGATCGCCCGGACCGAGCTGTCGCCCGGCGCGTGGCGAGCTCCCACCGCTACAGCGGCGCCCACAGGTACCAGCCGAGCTGGGTCGATTCGAACGAGCCGCCCGCCGCGGCGACCTCGACGACGACCGGCTGGCCGACGCCGTCGACGGCACGCCGCACTGCGAGGGTGAAGGGCTCACCTGCGCGCGAGCGCCAGGCCGTGACGGTGGCGTTCGCGCCGAGCGCGGCCCCACGGGTGGTGGTGGGATCCGCCGTGGCGTGGCGACCGAGATAGGCGTCCGCGTCGGCGGCGGTGGCGTATTGGGTGTACCAGGAGGTGACGCCCAGCGAGTCCGTGCAGGTGATCTGCCGGACCGGCACCGGATCACCGGGTTGCACGATCATCGCGCCCGTGGGGAAACACTTCGAGTCCGACCACCCCGTGGCGGTCGGATCCTTGGGCAGCATCTGGGGGAAGTCGGAGACCAGCGCACTGTGCTCACCCCACGACGCGACGGGCGGCGGCGCGATCCGGCCGGGCCGCACGAACTTCCAGTAGACCGCGCCGATCCCGACCACCCCGACACCGCCCACCATGGCGAGCACGAGCAAGGTGACCGCGAGCGCGCGCCAGCGCGACGACACGGACTTGCGCGGCGGGGCGGACCGCGTACCGGACGCGGGGCATAGCCGGGTGGCGGCGCGTGCCAGCCGGGACCACCCGCGATCGGCAGCTGCGGCGCCGAGGGTGGCGGCGCCACAAGCGTCGCCATCGAGCTCGACTCCGGCTGCGTGCCGGGCCGCGGCGCCGGGTGGCTCGAACCGGGTGCGCTCGGCCCCTGGTGCGGTGCCCGCTCACCGTGCCCGGACGGCGTGAATGCCGTCGGCACTTGCTGATTCGGAGCGGACGGCGACTGCGCGTTCCGCACCGGCCCACCGCCGAGCGCGTCCACCACCGCCTGGGCGAATTCCGCACAGCTGTCGAATCGTTCGGCTGGGTCCTTGGCCAGCGCGCGGGCGATCACCGCGTCGACCCCCGGCGGCAAGGACGGCACCGTCGCGGATGCGCGCGGCACCGGCTTGCTCAGATGCGCGGCGACCACCGCGCCGGGATTGTCTGCGGGAAAAGGGCTTTCACCGGTGAGCAGGGTGAACAGGGTGCATCCGAGGGAGTACTGGTCGGAGCGGTGGTCGACGGCCGCACCGGAGAGCTGTTCGGGCGAGGCGTAGGCCAGGGTCGCCAGGAACGCGCCGGTCCGGGTGAGCTGGCGGGCGTCGCCGCGCAGGCGGGCGATGCCGAAGTCGGTGAGCAGCACGCGGTCGCCTGCACGGGCCGCGGCCAGCAAGATGTTGGCGGGCTTCACATCCCGGTGCAGCACACCGCGCTCGTGGGCGTAATCCAGCGCCTCGGCGGTCTGGGCGACGATGCCGACCGCACGGGCGGGGTCAAGTGCCGCGCCGCGGAACACCGACGCGTCGGTGCCGTCGACGTACTGCATGGAGATCCACATCAGCCCGGCCTCGACACCGCGGTCGAGCACCGACACGATGCCGGGATGGTCCAGGTGCGCCGAGACATCGGCCTCGCGTTCGAACCGGCCGCGCACCTCCGGGTCCGAGGACAGTTCGCGATTCAGCAGTTTCAGCGCCACCTGGCGCGGCAACCGCGGATGCGCCGCCAGGTAGACGGTCCCCATCCCACCCCGGCCGAGCAACCGTTCGATCCGATACCCGGCGAACACCGAGCCCGCGCCGAATTCCACCCCGTGCATCCGTGACGAGCCTTTCGATCCCATACCGCTCCGACTGCCGGACCCTAGCCGATCCGGCAGCCGGAACGCGAGATCAGCGCAGATCGTCGGCGATGATCCGCTCGATATTGCGCTCGGCCAGCGCGGTGATGGTGACGAAGGGATTCACGCTGGTGTTGCCGGGGATCAGCGCGCCGTCGATGACGTAGAGACCCGGGTAGCCGTGCAGGCGACCGTAGTTGTCGGTGGCCTCGTTGAGCACACAACCGCCCAGCGGGTGGTAGGTGAAGTCGTCACCCCAGGTCTTGTAGACGCCGAACAGATCGGTCCGGTAGATCGTGCCTTCCTTCTTGTTGATCTTGTCGAAGATCCGCTTGGCGGCGTCGATCGAGGACTGGTTCCAGGCGGTCTGCCAGTTCAGATCCACCTTGCCGGTGCCGGAGTTGAAGGTGAACTTGCCCCGGTTCGGGTTCTTCGTGATCGCCAGGTACAGGCTGACATAGGTCTCGATCCCGGACGGGAACGGCGCGACCTCGGCGAAGGCCGGACCGCCCGCGTCGGCCCAGTTGTCGATGCCCAGGCACGGCATGGCCGACTGCAGGCTGCCGGTGGCGTCCCACATGTGATTGGCCCGCCCGACCATGACATTGCCGTTGTTGCCCCACTTCTGCCCCACCGCGTCGGACAGATTGCGCAGCTGCCCTTTGGCTTTCATCGCGACCAGCAGCTTGCTGGTGCCGACGCTGCCCGCCGCGAAGAAGACCCGGTCCGCGGTCACCTTCTTGGTCGAGGTGGTCCGGCCCTGCGTATCGATCACCGCCATCTCCACCTCGTAGCCGCTGCCGCTGGGCGTGACCGAGGTGACCATGTGCTGGGCGGCGATGGTCACCTTGCCGGTGCCGGTGGCCGCCGCCAGGTAGGTCTTGTCCAGCGAGCGCTTGCCCGCGTTGTTGCCGTAGATCACCTCGCCCGCGAGCGCGGACCGGCGCACCGTGTTCGCCTGCTCCTTCTTCATGTACTCGAAGTCGTAGACGTTGGGCACGAAAGTCCAGCCGAATCCGGATCTTTCGGCATGTTTGCGCCCGACCCGCGCGAACTGGTAGCACTCGGCCGATTCGAACCAGTTCTGGTCGATGGTGTTCACCCCGAGCGCGCTGTTGGCGCGCGGGTAGTAGGTGGCGTACATCTCGTCGGCGTTCACCGAGGGCAGGATGGCGCCGAAGTTCTCCCGCTTCGGCGTCACCGCCATGCCGCCGTTGACCAGCGAGCCGCCGCCGACGCCACGGCCCTGGTAGACCCGGATGCCGCCGAAGCCCTCGGAGTCGAGCACGCCGGTGTAGCGGTCGATGTCCTTGTTGTAGGACCCGCCCATGAAGTAGCCCACCGGCTGATCGGTGGTCTCGCGCAGCCAGTAGGAGCGGCCGTCGGGCTTCAGGACCGGACAGAAGATGTCGCCGTCGGGCCCCGGCTTGGTCCAGGACATACCCATCTCGGCGACGAGGACGTCGACACCCGCCTGGGCCAGGCGCAGCGCGGCGACCGAGCCGCCGTAGCCGCTGCCGATCACCAGGGCGGGCACCTTGTCGCCGTCGGCCGCGGGCGCCGCCGCGGCGACCGCGCGACTCGCCAGCACGGCCGCGCCTAGCGTGAAACCTGTTGCAGCTAGGAACCCGCGGCGCGAAATGCCCCGGGTGTATTGGTACTGACCTGGCTTTTCATACAAGAATTCACGCACAGAGAGGCTCCTCATCGAGACTGCAATGAGAACCTGTTATACCGAGACTTGCACTGAAACGAACGTGTTTCGAACAAACGAAACCCCGGGCACTACGGTGCCCGGGGTTTGCGGAAGCGGTGCTTCAGGCCAGACGTTCGGCCGCGGCGGCCACCCGTTCGTCGGTCGCGGTGAGCGCGATCCGCACGTGCTCCGGCGAGCGCGGACCGTAGAAATCACCGGGCGCGGCGAGGATTCCACGCTCGGCCAGCCAGTCCAGGGTGCGTCGGCACGCCTCGCCGCGGGTGGCCCACAGGTACAGTCCCGCGTCGGAGTAGTCGATCCGGAAACCTGCCTCCTGCAATGCCTTTCGCAGGATCTCGCGACGCGCGCGGTAACGCTCGCGCTGGCGCGCCTCGTGCTCGTCGTCGGTCAGGGCGGCGGTCATCGCGGCCTGGATCGGGAACGGCAGCATCATGCCGGAGTGCTTGCGCACCTCGAGCAGTTCGGCGACCAGTTCCGGGTCGCCCGCGACGAAGCCGGCGCGGTAGCTGGCGAGATTCGAGGTCTTCGACAGCGAGTGGATCGCCAGCAGACCGGTGTGGTCGCCGTCGCACACGCGCGGGTCGAGGATCGAGACGGCCTCACCCTCCCAGGTCAGACCCAGGTAGCACTCGTCGGAGGCGACGACGGCCCCGCGCTCGCGCGCGAACGCGACCACCTTGCGCAGGTGCTCGATCCCGAGCACCTTGCCGGTCGGGTTCGACGGCGAGTTCACGAAGATCAGCGCGGGCTTCTGCGGGCCGATCTGGGTCAGACCGTCCGCGCGCCACGGCTTGGCGCCAGCCAGCAGCACGCCGACCTCGTAGGTCGGGTAGGCGATCTCGGGGATCACGACGAGATCGTCGGAGCCGAGCCCGAGCAGGCGCGGCAGCCCGGCGATGAGCTCCTTGGTACCGATCACCGGCAGCACGGCGGCCGGGTCGACGCCGGTGATCCCGAACCGGCGCGCCATGGCCGCGACGGCGGCGGCGCGCAGCTCAGGGGTGCCGTGCGTGGTCGGGTACCCGGGCACCTCGGCGACCGATCGCAGCGCCTCCTGGATCAGCGGATCGACCGGGTCGACCGGCGTACCGACCGACAGGTCGACCAGCCCACCGGGGTGGGCGGCCGCCTTCTCCTTGACCGCGGCGATCGTGTCCCAGGGGAAATCCGGCAGCAGGCTGCTGACCCTCATTCTTCAGCCATGGGCGGCAGCGCCTTGATGAAGGCCGGGTCGAAGTCGACCTTGCCCACCTTGGTGGCGCCACCGGGGGAACCGAGCTCGTCGAAGAAGTCGACGTTGGCGTTGATGTAACCGCTCCACTGGTCCGGGGTGTCGTCCTCGTAGAAGATCGCCTCCACCGGGCAGACCGGCTCACACGCACCACAGTCAACGCACTCGTCGGGTTGGATGTAGAGCATGCGGCCACCCTCGTAGATGCAATCCACGGGGCATTCCTCGATGCACGCCTTGTCCTTCACGTCAACGCACGGTTCAGCGATGATGTACGGCACTGCCGTTCTCCTAGTCTGTCCTCACCTGCGGTGGTACTCCGCCACCGAAACCCTATCCCGAGACCGCACCTCAGTCCCAGGTCAGCCTGCCCTAACTCGCACTCTCGATCAGCCGATCACTCTTTACCTCCGGCGTATCGGACCCTAGATTCAGAACAGGATCTCGTTGTCGTCAGCGCAACGAAGGGAGCCGCCATGAGTACGGCGGAAGATCGTGCGGCCGCGCTTGATCTGGTAGCCCGGCTGAAATCCGCATATCCCGAACTTCCCGACGCGCCGCCGCCGGACCTCCTCGACCACGCACGGCTGTGGGCCTATCTCAAGACCGACCACGATGTCGGCGGTGAACCCGACGCTGCGATCACCTACGAGAACAAACAGTACGAGGTCTGGGAGCACAACACCTATGTGATCTGCGAGGTACTCGCCTGGCGCGGGATCTGGCTGTCCGAGGAGCGGCGCCGGATCGGCAATGTCGACCTGGGCCGCACCATGTACCTGGGCCTGCCGTATTACGGCCGCTGGCTGCTGGCCGTCGCCCGGGTGCTGGTCGAGAAGCAGCACATCGGCCTGACCGAACTGAGTGAACGCCTGCTCGAGGTCCAGGCGCGGTACGTGGACGGCCTGGGCGGGAAACCGCCGACCGCCCAGCCGAAGTTCGAGGGCGACGGCACGGGGGTCGTCCGCAACCGGCACCACCTCGCTGCGGTCGGCAAGGGTGATCCACAGGTCTTCGCCGGGCAGGCGGGCGCGGCGGCCTTCGCGGTCGGCGATGCCGTGCGGGTCAGGGAACTGCCCGCGCTGTTCTACACCCGCACGCCGGAGTACGTGCGCGGCGCGGTCGGCCGGATCACCTCGCTGGCCTACGAGAGCCCGGCCCCCGAGGACGAGACGTGGGACCGGCACGACGCGACACCCGAGTGGTTCTACGTCGTCGAGTTCGAGCTCGCGCGCCTGTGGCACGGCTACACCGGCACCGCCGCCGACGTGCTGCGCACCGAGATCCCCGAACGCTGGCTCCAGGTGGCGTCATGACCGACCACGAGCACGACCACGATCACGAGCGCACCGTGGCGCCCATGGTTGACGAGATCACCGATTTCGAGGTGCTCGAGATCGCGCTGCGCGAACTGTGCATCGAGAAGGGGATCTTCACCGCCGAGGAGCACCGGCGGTTCACCGAGTTCGCCGAACAGATCGGGCCGACGCCCGCGGTGCGCCTGGTGGCCAGGGCCTGGCTCGATCCCGGCTTCCGGGCGCTGGCGCTGGCCGAGCCGATGACGGCGAGCAAGGCGGTGGGCGTGGACTGGCTGGAGCCGACCGGTTTCGGCACGCCCAGCGACTTCACCGCGTTCTCCATCCTCGCCGACACCCCGACGCTGCACAACGTGATCGTGTGCGCGCTGTGCTCGTGCTACCCGCGCCCGATCCTGGGCAACTCGCCCGAGTGGTATCGCACGCCGAACTACCGGCGCCGCATGGTGCGCTGGCCGCGTCAGGTGCTCTCGGAGTTCGGGCTCACCCTGCCGCCGGAGGTCGCGGTGCGGGTGCACGATTCGAATCAGAAGCACCGGTTCATGGTGCTGCCGATGCGGCCCGACGGCACCGACGGCTGGACCGAGGATCAGCTCGCGGAGATCATCACCAGGGACTGCCTGATCGGCGTCGCGCTCCCGAAACCGGGGGTGACCACCAACGTGATCACCGCGACCCGGCCAGCCATCCACCCGGCGACCTAGCGGAAGGCAGCGATGAGTACCCCACGCGAGATCGCGGCGTTGCGGGCGATCGTCGATCGCGACCAGGTGTGGCCCCGGATGGCCGCCGAGTACGGCGTGACCAATCCCCTGCCCCCGTGGAAGTCCAGCCTGGACGGCCTCTGCGACGCGCTCGATCACGCCGCGTGCGCACCGGGCGGCCTGGACTTCCAGGCCAGACGCGACGACGAGGACACGCTCGCGGCGACCGTCTACCCCGGCCTGCCCTACCCCGAGAACCAGCTCGTCGCCCTGGCGCACTCGCTGGTGGCCCGGGGCGTCATCGACGAGACCGAGCTGGCGGAGCGCCTGATCAGGATTCGAGCCCGGCTCGAATCCTGATCCGCCCGTTCGGCATTCGCCGCGCTCAGCCGATCGTCAGCGGCAGCGCCACCGGCTTGGGCGGCACCGTGCCGTAGACGGTGGTGCGCTCGCGCACCGGCCGGTCGATGCCCGCGGCGATCTCGGTGAGCTCGGCGACGGTCTTGGCCGAGCCGTGCTGGGAGCCCGCCATCCGGGAGATGGTCTCCTCCATCAGGGTGCCGCCGAGGTCGTTGGCGCCGCCGGTGAGCATCATCTGGGTGCCGACGGTGCCGAGCTTGACCCAGCTGGTCTGGATGTTGTCGATGCGGCCGTGCAGCATGATCCGGGCCAGCGCGTGCACCGCGCGGTTGTCGCGGTTGGTCGGGCCCGGCCTGGCCGCGCCCGCCAGGTAGAGCGGGGCGCTCTGGTGGACGAACGGCAGCGGGACGAACTCGGTGAAGCCGCCGGTCTGGTCCTGGATGCCGCGCAGCACCCGCAGGTGACCCACCCAGTGCTTCGGGTTGTCGACGTGGCCGTACATCATCGTCGAGCTGGACCGGATGCCCAGCTGGTGCGCGGTGGTGATCACCTCGATCCAGGCCGAGGTGGGCAGCTTGCCCTTGGTGAGGACCCAGCGCACCTCGTCGTCGAGGATCTCGGCCGCGGTGCCGGGAATCGAGTCGAGCCCGGCCTCCTTCAGCGCCGCCAGCCAATCGCGGATGCTCTGGCCGCCACGGGAGGCGCCGTTGACGATCTCCATCGGGCTGAACGCGTGCACGTGCATCGACGGGACGCGGGCCTTGATCGCGCGGACCAGATCGGCGTATCCGGTGACCGGCAGCTCGGGGTCGATACCGCCCTGCATGCAGATCTCGGTGGCCCCGTCGACGTGGGCTTCCCAGGCGCGGTCGGCGACCTCGTCGGTGCTCAGCGTGAACGCGTCGGCGTCGCCCTTGCGCTGGGCGAACGCGCAGAACCGGCAGCCGGTGTAGCAGATGTTGGTGAAGTTGATGTTCCGGTTCACCACGTAGGTGACGTCGTCGCCGTTGACCGTGCGGCGCAGCGAGTCGGCCAGCGCCGCGATGGCGTCCAGGTTCACCCCGTCGGCGGTGGCCAGGGCGAGGTACTGGTCGTCGGTCAGGCCCGCCGGGTCGTGCTCGGCGGCGCGCAGGGCGTCGAGCACGTCCGAGTCGAGCCGTTCCGGCGCGGTGACGGCCAGGTCGCGGGCGTGTTCGCGGATGGTCTCCCAGTCGCCGAAGGCGCCGACGACCTCCTGACCGAGCCCGGAATCGCTGCGGCTCTCGGTGTTTCGCCCCTCGGTGTCGATCGCGGTGTTCAGGTCGACGCGGCCGACCGAGTCCCACGATTCGTCGGGCTCCTGCCACGGCAGGCCGACCGGCAGCGCGTCGGGCCTGGCCAGGCCGGTCGCCGGATCGGTGAGCGCGGCGACGTGCGCGCCGATGCGCGGGTCGATCCACGGGTGGCCCGCGCGCACGTACTTCGGGTGCGCGGAGGTGCGCTCGACCAGGGTGTAGCCGGCCGCCTCGGTGATCTCGCGCAGGGTGTCCAGGTTCGGCCACGGGCGTTCGGGATTCACGTGGTCGACCGTCACCGGCGACACCCCGCCCCAGTCGTCGATGCCGGCGTCGATCAGCGCGCGGCAATCGCTGTGCGAGACCAGGTTCGGCGGCGCCTGCACCGGAACATCCGGTCCGAGCAGCAGTCTCGTCACCGCGACGGTGGCCAGGAACTCGGCGACATCGGCGTCGGGGACATCGCGCATGGCGGTGTCGTCCTTGGCGCGGAAGTTCTGCACGATCACTTCCTGGATGTGCCCGAACTCGCGGTGCTGCTTGCGAATCGCCATGATCGACTCCGCGCGCTCGGTGAGCGTCTCACCGATGCCGACCAGGATGCCGGTGGTGTAGGGCACCGAGAGCCTGCCCGCGTCGGTGATCGAGCGCAGCCGCACCGCGGGGTCCTTGTCGGGACTGCCGTAGTGGCACTGCCCCTTCTCGGTGAACAGCCGCGTCGAGGTGGTCTCGAGCATCATGCCCATCGACTGCGCGACCGGCTTGAGCCGGGCGATCTCGGCCCAGCTCATCACGCCGGGGTTCAGATGCGGCAGCAGACCGGTCTCCTCCAGCACCAGGATGGAGACGGCGCGCAGGTAGTCCAGGGTGGAGTCGTAGCCGCGCTCGTCGAGCCACTGCGCGGCCTCGGGCCAGCGGTCCTCGGGCCGGTCGCCCAGGGTGAACAGGGCCTCCTTGCAGCCGAGCGCGGCGCCCTCGCGGGCGATCGCGAGCACCTCGTCCGGTTCCAGGAACATGCCGTGGCCCTCGGCGCGCAGCTTGCCCGGCACGGTCACGAACGTGCAGTAGTGACACTTGTCCCGGCACAGCTTGGTGAGCGGGATGAAGACATTGCGCGAATAGCTGATCGTGCGGGGCCTGCCCGCCGATTCCAGGCCCGCGTCGCGGACCCGGGCCGCGCTGGCGCACAGATCGGCGAGATCGTCGCCGGTCGCGTGCAGCAGGACGGTCGCCTCGTCGACATTGAGGGTGACACCGTCGCGTGCCCGGCGCAGCGCCCGGCGCATGGCGGCGGGAGTCGGCGGCGGCAGGGGAACGCTCGGGTTCGGAAGCTCGGTCACCCCGTCGATCATGCGCTACTTCTTTCCGGAACGTGCGGTCGGCTGGTCACGGGCCCGGCTGGGCACGAGTTTGTCGTCCTCGTCGCACGACAACCCTCCACACGACCCCGCATATTCCCGAGGGGGTGAACTCCCCGGCCGCGCATGGAACCATGGCTTCATGTCGCTGCCGCGCTCCACCATTCTGGCCGAACCGGCCTGGCGTCCGAGTTCCAAGGCCACGCTGCTGTGGGCGCTGGAGAACGCGATCGCGATCGCGGTGCTGTGCGTGGTGCTCGTCGGGTGGGCGCTGCTCGACGACGACCATCGTGGATGGCAGCTGGTCGCGGCGTTGGCCGTGGGCGCGCTCGCGGTGCTCGGCGTGGTCGTGGTGCCGCTGTGGCGGTACGCGGTGCACCGGTGGGAGGTCACCGACGAGGCCGTGTACACCCGGGTCGGGTGGCTGGATCAGGAGTCGCGGGTCGCGCCGATCTCGCGGGTGCAGACCGTCGACACCGAGCGCGGACCGCTGGAGCGGATGCTCGGGCTGGCCACCGTCACCGTGACCACCGCGTCCTCGGCGGGGGCGGTGAAGATCAGCGCCCTGGATCTGCCGGTCGCCGAGCAGACCGTGGCCCGGCTGGCCGCCATCGCCGCCCAGCACCGCGGGGACGCCACGTGAGCACTCCGCCCGCACCGCAGGCCGAGTGGCAGCGACTCGATCCACGCATGCTGATGGTGTATCCGATCAACGAGATCATGAAATACATTCCGGTGCTGCTCGGTTCGATCATCGTCGGCACCACCAGCGGCAATCCGCTGTGGAGCCTGATCCCGGTGACGCTGGTCGCCGGCTTCGGTGTCGCCCGCTGGTTCACCACCTCCTATCGGATCGATGCCGATCACGTGCAGCTGCGCAGCGGCATCGTGCAGCGGCGGACGCTGTCGGTGCCGCGGCCGCGGATCCGTTCGGTGGACGTGGAAGCGCCGCTGCTGCACCGCGCGCTCGGGCTGGCGGTGCTGGCGATCGGCACCGGCAAGCAGACCGACAAGGGCGAGGAGTTCAAGCTCGACGCGCTCGACACCAGCCGGATTCCGGCCCTGCGGGCCGAATTGCTCTCGCACACCGGGCAATTCCCCACCGACCGGCCGGGATCGCCAGCGGCGCCACACGTCGCGCCCCACGACGCGGTCACCGAAGCCGGGGTCGAGATCGGGCACTGGCGGGCCGCGTGGGTGCGCTACGCGCCGCTGTCGCTGACCGGGCTGGCCGTGGTCGCGCCGATCGCGGGCATCGGCGCGCAATACGGGCTCATCGACATCCTGTCGGAGTCGCCCGCCGTGCAGCATCTCGACGACGACAGTCCGCCCATCGTCGCGATCGTGATCGTCGGCCTGTCGCTGTTCTCGGTGGCGCTGGTGAGCGTGGCCGCGTGCGCCCAGTACCTCGCGACCTGGTTCGGGCTCCGGGTGATCGACAACGGCGCCACCCTGCACCTGCGCCACGGCCTGTTCACCACCCGGCAGATCACCCTGGACCTGGCCCGATTCCGCGGCGCGACGCTCAACGATCCGCTGCTGCTGCGCGCCGCCAGGGCCGCGCAGCTGGAGATGATCATGACCGGGGAGAACCCGCGGCAGAAGATCCTGCCGCAGGCGCCCCGGTCCGCGGTCGAGCGCACGCTCGACGAGCTGCTGCGCACCCGCCGCAAGCCGGACGGGCCGCTCGGTGCCGCCACGGCCTCCGCCGGTGGCGGCGAACCCGCGGTCCCGCCCGCGTCGCTGACGAAACAGGCCGCGCCGCAACCGATCACCGGCGCGGCGCTGGGCACGATCGAGCTGGTCCAGCACGGTCCGGCGGCGCGTCGGCGGCGCTACACCAAGGCCGCGTGGCCGGTCGGTGGGCTGATCGTCGTGATGCTCGTCCTCGCCCTGGTCAGCGGCCCGCTGCCGGGGTGGCTCTGGGGTCTGCCCGGGGCGTTCGCGGTGATCATGGCCGCGCTGGCGGAGGACCGCTATCGCAGCCTCGGCCATCGGGTGCTGCCCGGCAGCACCGGCCCCACCTGGCTGATCACCCGGCGCGGCAGCCTCGACCGCAATCGCGACTGCCTGGAAGCCCCCGGCATCATCGGCTGGACCATCCGCCGCACCTACTGGCAGCGGCGGGCCGGGCTGGCCACCGTGGTCGCCGCGACGGCGGCGGGCAAGAAGGCCTACCTGGTGGACGACATCCCGTTCGACCAGGCCGTCGCGCTCATCGAGTCCGTCACGCCCGGGGTGCAGGGCAGCCGCTGACCGGCCGTCACCGGTCGGCGATCACGCCGCACCCGCCGGTCGGCCCGAGTGTCGGCCCGCCGCCGCGCCCGCGCGCGGCGTAGCGTTCCGTACAGCGTGCTCTGTGCTGTGGACGGAGGCTGGTTGGTGTGGAGTTCACCGAGATCATCGAGACCGCGGGTCAGGCGCTCGACGGCGCTGGCGTCGCGGCGATCGTCATCGGCGGGCTCGTCGGCACCGTCAAGTTCGTCCGCGCGCTGGCAGGGCACACGGATTTCGACGCCGCCTATCGCGTCTACCGGCGCGGCCTCGGCCGGGCCATCCTGCTCGGGCTGGAATTCCTGGTCGCCGCCGACATCATCCGAACCGTCGCCATCGCACCGACTTTCACCAGCGTCGGGGTCCTGGCCCTGATCGTGCTGGTCCGGACGTTCCTCAGTTACTCACTCGAGCTGGAGCTCACGGGCCGATGGCCGTGGCAGCGGCCGCTCCCCGAGGACGCGGCGACCACGGCATCCTGATCGAGCCCGCCCCCGGCGGAGACCGCGAAACGGCCGGAAAGCGAACGCTTCCCGGCCGTTTCCGCGCTCGGTGACCTAGACCGCCGCCGCCTCGAGCTCCGGCTCCGGCGCATCGGTTTTCACGTCCCGCATCAGGATGACCGCGAGCACCGCGGCGGCGACCGAAGCCAGCGCGCCGACGCCGAAGGTGACCTGCATGGCGGTGCAGAAGGCGTCGCGCGCCAGCCCGATGACGGTGCCGTCGCCGGTACCGAGCGCACCCGCGATCGACTCCCTGGCCGCGGCGGGCGCCGAGTCCGGCATGGCACCGGCGAAGGTGCCCGCCAGCACCGCGCCCAGCACCGCGACGCCCAGCGCCGCACCGGCCTGCTGGATGGTGTCGTTGAGCGCCGAGCCGACACCCGCGTGGTCCTCGGGCACCGCGCTCATCAGGGCGCCGATCGCGGCGGGCATCGCCAGGCCGCCACCGGCACCGAGCAGCGCCATCGCGACGGCGGGCAGGGTGAAGCTCGCCCCGGCGTCGAGGGTGGCCAGCACCGCGAAGCCCGCGGCGACCACGATCAGACCCGCGATGGTGACGATCCGCGCGCCCAGCTTGCCGACCAGCACCGCGCCGATGCCGTTGGCCACCAGCAGGGTGACGGCCATCGGGGTGAAGGCCAGCGCGGTCCGCATCGGCGAGTAGTCGAGCACGAACTGCAGGTACTGGGTGAGCACCAGGACCAGGCCGCCGTTGGCGAAGGTCACCAGGACCAGCGAGAAGCTGGAACCGGTGAAGGTGCGATTGCGGAACAGCTGCAGCGGGACCATCGGCTCGTCGGTGCGCAGTTCGCGGACCACGAAGGCGCCGAGGGCGAGCACCGTGACGGCGAAGCCGGCCAGCACGTCACGATCGGTCCAGCCCGCGTGCGGCACCGAGATGATGGTCCACACCAGCGCGGTCATGCCGATGATCGAGGTCAGCATGCCGGGGAGGTCGGGCCTGCGCCACGGGCCCTTGGACTCGGGCATCAGCACCAGCGCGGCCACGATGGCGACCGCCGCGATCGGCACGTTCATCACGAATACCGACCCCCACCAGAAGTGGTCGAGCAGCACACCGCCGACGACCGGGCCACCGACCATGCCGACCGTGGCCACCGCGCTCCACGCGCCGATCGCCTTGGGTCGTTCGTCGTCGTCGAAGACGGTGATGAGGATCGACAGCGTGCTCGGCATGATCAGCACGCCGCCGATGCCCATCAGCGCGCGGCCCGCGATCAGCAGTTCGGCGCTGGTGGCGTAGGCGGCCAGCAGGGACGCGCCGCCGAAGAGGACCAGGCCGATCACCATCACCAGCTTGCGGCCGAACCGGTCCGAGAGGCTGCCCGAGGTGAGTAGCAGGCCGGCGAACACCAGCAGATAGGCGTCGATGATCCATTGGATCTGCTGCGCGCTCGCGTCCAGATCGGTGGCGATCTGCGGGATGGCGACGGTGAGGACCATGTTGTCCACGATCAGCACCAGCGAGCTCAGGCACAGCACGATCAGGATCAGCCACCGGCGGGGGTTGCGGGCCACCGGATCGGTGGCAGCCGTTGCGAGCGGGTCCATCCTGCTCTCCTCTCGAGTATCGCCGCACAGCGTGCGGTCATGTCGAACACTGTACGATCGCGGAACGCTGTGCGCAATAGGTACGGCGTGCGTGATCCGTACACCGTTCTCAAGGGGCTATGCTGTGCGGACACGCGACGTGGAGACCGACATCACCAGCACAGGAGGCAGCGATGGCCGCGGGCAGCACGAATTCGACCGAGATCGCATCGGTGTGGACCAGGCCGACCCGTGAACGCCGAGATCAACCCGCGCTCAGCCGAGATCAGATCGTCGACGAGGCGATCGCGCTGCTCGACGAGGAGGGTTTCGACGCGCTGAGCATGCGCAAACTCGGCGCGCGCCTCGGCGCCGGAGCCACCTCGCTCTACACGCACGTCGCGAACAAGGACGAGCTGCTCGAGCTGGTCGTCGACCAGGTCATCGGGGAGGTGCCGTGCCCGGAACCGGACCCGGCGCACTGGCGCGAACGGGTACACGCCCAGGCCGACGGACTGCGCGCGACACTGCTGGCCCACCCGTGGGTCACCATCGTGTTCGGCAACGCGGCGCTGACCTACCTCGGCCCCAACATGATGCGGCTGACCGACTCGATGCTCGGGCTCGTCGAGGCGGGCGGTTTCTCCGACGAGGTCGTCGACGCCACCACCAACACGGTCTTCCGGTTCATCGTCGGCTCGTGCGCCAACGAGGCCGCGATGCTGATGACGATCGCCCGCAGCGGACTGTCCACCGACCAGTGGGTCGACCAGGTGATGGCGGCCAGCGTCGCGGCCTCGGCGGACTTCCCGCGCCTGCACCGGCGCTACGTCGACCAGCGCGAGGAGGTCGTGGCCGAGGCGGCGAGCGGGGTCGTCAACCGGTTCACCCAGGCCATCGACCTGATCCTGGACGGCGCCGAGACCCGCCGCTGACCCTCAGGCCCGGAACAGCCCCACGTTGGAGCGGTAGTACAGGTAGGCGGCGGGCGCGAGCACCCCGCAGGCCAGCAGCAGCAGGGTGCGACCGTCGCTGCCGAGCAGGATGTCACCGCCCGGTCCGCGCGAGGCCGCCACCAGGAATCCGAAGACCCACACCACGATCGGCGCGAAGGCGAAGCCGAGCCGCGAGGTCACCGACTCCATGCCGTAGACCAGCGCCACGTTGATCGGCGCGGCCAGCAGCGCCGCCACCGGCAGCGCGACGGCACCGACGTAGAGCGGCAGGAACAGCACCTCGAGCGCCAGCGTGATCAGCGCGTCGACGAGCAGCAGCACCACGATCAGCCCCGAGATCACCGGGTCGAACCGGGCGGGCAGGCGCACTGACCGCAGCACGGCGGTCGGCGTGCCTGCGGGCTGATCGGAGTCGGTCACCATGGGGGCGAGTCTATTCGGCCGGGCGGGCAGACCACGCCGCCGTCGGCAGCCGCCATCAGCGGACGCGTGTCCGGCTCAGTCGAGCCCGGCGAACAGGTCGTGCTCGAAGCCGTCGGCGCCTGCCTGCCCGCGCGTGCCGCGCACGAGCGTGAAGTGTTCCTCCGGCAGCACCGGCAGCGCGATGTTGTTGGACAGGGCGAACTCCCGGCCACTGGGCGCGACGGTCACCTGGGTGGCGTGCGCGCGCATGGCGGCGCGCTTGGCGGAGACGGCGTCGGCGACATCGACCACGGTGGTCACGCCGGTCGTCGTCATCGCGGCCAGCTCGGCCTCCACCGGCAACCGCCAGCCCGCGGGCAAGGCGCCGGGCAACTCGTCCACGGTGCGGCGGGCGAGCGCCGCGGTGTGCTGGCGCAGCAGGTCGCCGTCGGTGACGGTCCAGTAGAACTTGGGCACGTCCCAGCCCCGCGCCGCGGCGGCTTCGACCGCGGCGGTGGTGATCTCGTGCGCACGGATGTGGTCGGGATGGCCGTACCCGCCGCGCGGATCGTAGGTCACCACGACCCGCGGCCGCAGCTCCAGCAGCACCTCCACCAGGGCCTCGACCGCCGCGTCACCGGAGTTCACGAAGGCCCGCGGATGCGCGGCAGACGGGGTGCCCGCCATGCCGGAATCGCGCCACCGGCCCGCGCCGCCGAGGAACCACGGCGCGCCCGCGTCCAGCGCGGCCAGCGCCGCGGTGAGTTCGGTGATGCGGTAGCCGCCGAGCTGGTCGGCCTCGGCGGCGACCAGGCCCGCCCAGCGCTCGCCGATGACCTCACCCTCCTCGCCGAGCGTGCAGGTCACCACGGTGACGGGGACGCCGCGCTTGCGATAGTGCGCGATCGTGCCACCGGTGGTGAGGGTTTCGTCGTCGGGATGGGCGTGCACCAGCAGCAGGCCGCCGGTCTCGCGGGTCGAATGCGTCATGGGATCCTCCGCCATTGCGCCGTGTCGCCGAAGATGCCGACCTGGATCGCGCCCGCCATCGAGACGCCGTCCACCCGCGGACCCGCCGCGGCGACGACGTTGTCCTGCACGATCGGCAGCACCGTCGACAGTTCCCACAGCTTGGGCTCGGCCTCGGCCAGCACGCGCGGCACCTCGACACCGCGCAGCGCCTCGTCGATCGAGGGTTGCAGGGACGGATCGCACACGCCGCCGATATTGCTCGGCGCCTTGCGGTAGGCCTCGGCCGCGGCCAGCGCCTTGCTGTCGGCACCGGGGAGTTCCGGCGGCGGGCAGCCGTAGCGGGAGGCCAGCACCGTCGCCGGGTCGTCCCCCGCCAGTTCCCAGCCGACGATGGCGTCGATCGCGGATTCGGTGAGGTCCTTGCCGTACAGCTCGTCGGCGGGCACGCCGCGCACGGTGGCATCGATGCCCGCGCTGCGCAATTGGTCGGCGGCGGTGTTGGCCACCGCCAGCGTCGCCGCGTCCTCGTTGACGGCGCCGATCCGCACCGACAGGACCTTGCCGTTGCGCGCGACCGAGCGCGGGCGCGGCGCCGGCGAGGTCGGCGAGCCGGTCTGCGGCGTCTCCGGCGCGCGGCCGAAACCGGCCTCGGCCAGCAGCGCGAACGCCTCCTCGGTGCTCAGCCGCGGCGGCGCGGTCGGCACGTAGCCGGGACTCGACGGCGGAAGGACCTGGGCGCGTGCGGGTTCCACCCAGCCGCCGGTCTGCGCGCCGACGGTGGCCAGCAGCGCCGAATCGAGCAGCGCGAGCACCGCTTTGCGCACGCGCGGGTCGGTGAGATCGCCCGAGCGGCCGTTGAGCGCCAGTTGCAGCTCGCGGGCCTGCGGCATGATCGTGGTCCGCACCGAGGGGATCGCGGCGAGCTGGGCCTGGGTCGCGACACCACCGTGCACCAGCGCCATCTGGGCGTCGCCGGTGCGCAGCGACTCGGCCAGCTGCGAGGGGGTGCCACCGCGGCGGAACAGGATCTGGTCCGGCGCGGCCGGGGTGCCCCAGAAGCGGTCGTTGCGCTCGAGCAGGATCTCGTCGCGACCGCGGTCGACCGACTTGATGGTGAAGTTGCCGCCCGAGACCGGAATCCGATCGACCAGGCCGCTGGTGAAGCCGCCCGGCGAATCCTTCACCAGGTGCGAGGGCAGCAGGTTCGAGAACAGTTCGCGCCAGGCCGGATACGGCTGGGACAGCGTCACGGTCACCGTCTTGCCGCCGCCGGAGGACGCCACGTCCGAGATCAGCCGGTAGCCGGCCGGATCGACCACCCCGGGCTGCGTCGTCATCTGCTGCCACAGGAACCGGAAGTCCTCGGCCGCGATCGGGGCGCCGTCGGACCAGTTGGCCTGGTTGCGCAGCGTATAGGTGATCGTGAACGGTTCCTGCGCGGTCACCTCGGCCGATTCGATCAGCGAGGCGTCGGGCACCCAGTCGACCACGGCCGGATGCGCCTGCGCGGCCACCGGCCGGAACGGGCTCGGCAGCACCATCGAACTCACCGCGTTGGTGGCCGGCGACTGATCCGAGCGCAGATGCGGATTGAACCCGATGCCGATGTCGTCGATCGCGACCACGACCGTGTTCTTCCCCGGCTTGGCCTGGGTGGTCTTGGGCGAATCGGTGCTCTCGATCGGCGGCGGTGGATTCGCGGTGCAACCGGCGAGGACCGCCGTCGAGGCCGTCATCGCCATCACCGCCACGCGCCACCTCGCGCGTCTGACCCCCGAACTCACTCTGGCACCCTACCTCGCTCATCTGCCCGGAGCCCGGCACCGGTCACTGCGGAAACGACAGTGGGACGGTACCGAAGTACCGTCCCACTGTCAGAACCCGATCAGGAGTTGCTCACCGCGCGGTCGCGCGCCTTGCGGCGCGACAGGTCGCGAGCACGCTCGTTGGCGCCGAGCACCACCTTGCGCACGCGGACGACCTCCGGGGTGACCTCGACACACTCGTCGCCTGCGCAGAACTCCATCGCCAGCTCGAGGTCCAGGGTCAGCGGCTTGGCCAGGGTCTCCATCACGTCGGCGGTCGCGCTGCGCATGTTCGTCAGCTTCTTCTCGCGGGTGACGTTGATGTCGAGATCCTCGGCACGCGGGTTGATGCCGACGACCATGCCCTCGTAGGTGTCGGCACCCGGCTCGACGAAGAACTGACCGCGGTCGGCCAGCTGGATCATCGCGAACGGGGTGACGGAGCCTGCGCGGTCGGAGACCAGCGAACCGGTGTGGCGGGCGCGGATCTCACCGGCCCACGGCGCGTAGCCGTGCGAGACGGCGTTGGCGATGCCGGTGCCGCGGGTCTCGGTGAGGAACACGGTCCGGAAGCCGATGAGGCCACGCGAGGGCACGATGAACTCCATGCGCACCCAGCCGGCGGCGTGGTTGCTCATCTGCACCATCTTGCCCTTGCGGGCGGCCAGCAGCTGGGTGATCGCGCCCAGGTACTCGTCGGGGCAGTCGATGGTCAGCTCTTCGAACGGCTCGTGCACCTTGCCGTCGACCTGCTTGGTGACCACCTGCGGCTTGCCGACGGTCAGCTCGAAGCCCTCGCGGCGCATCTGCTCGACCAGGATGGCCAGCGCCAGCTCACCACGGCCCTGCACCTCCCAGGCGTCGGGACGGCCGATGTCGAGCACGCGCAGCGACACGTTGCCAATCAGTTCCTGGTCCAGGCGCGACTTCACCATGCGGGCGGTCAGCTTGTGGCCCTGCACCCGGCCGACCAGCGGCGAGGTGTTGGTGCCGATGACCACCGAGATGGCGGGCTCGTCGACGGAGATGCGCGGCAGCGCGACCGGGTTCTCGATGTCGGCGAGGGTGTCGCCGATCATGATGTCCGGGATGCCGGCGATGGCGACGATGTCACCGGCGACGGCGACCTCGCCGGGCTGACGCTCGACACCGATGGTCTGCAGCAGCTCGGTGATCTTGACCTGCTTGGCGCCGTCGGCGTTGATCCAGGTGACGTTCTGGCCCTTGCGCAGCTCGCCGTTGTGCACGCGCACCAGCGCCAGGCGGCCGAGGAAGGCCGAGGCGTCGAGGTTGGTGACGTGGGCCTGCAGCGGCGCCTCCGGGTTGCCCTTGGGCGCCGGGATGTTCTCCATGAGCACGTCGAACAGGGCGTCGAGGTTCTCGGCGGCGGGCGCCTGACCGTTCTCGGGACGCTCCTTGGAGGCCTTGCCCTCACGGCCGGAGGCGTACAGGACCGGCAGGTCCAGCGCCAGCTCGGCGGCTTCGGCGGCCTCGTCGTCGAGGTCGGAGGCCAGGTCGAGCAGCAGGTCGTGCGACTCCTCGACGACCTCCTCGATCCGGGCGTCGGGGCGGTCGGTCTTGTTGACGACCAGGATCACCGGCAGCTTGGCCGCGAGCGCCTTGCGCAGCACGAACCGGGTCTGCGGCAGCGGGCCCTCGGACGCGTCGACCAGCAGCACGACACCGTCGACCATGGACAGACCGCGCTCGACCTCACCACCGAAGTCGGCGTGGCCGGGGGTGTCGATCACGTTGATGACGGTGACGGAGCCGTCGGGGTGATGGCGGTGGACCGCCGTGTTCTTGGCGAGAATGGTGATGCCCTTCTCGCGCTCCAGATCTCCGGAGTCCATGACCCGGTCGACCAGCTCGGCTCGCTCAGCGAACGCGCCCGACTGACGAAGCATGGCGTCGACCAGCGTCGTCTTGCCGTGGTCGACGTGGGCCACGATGGCGACGTTGCGAAAATCGCGTGTAGACGACACGCCTCAATCCTCCTGCTGTTGGTGTATTGGCGCGCATTCATCTGGCATCGCGGCCTGTTACACCCTACCGGTACCGGAGTGGCACGCACGTGTCAGGCTTTGTACTTAGGGTACGCTAACCCGCATGGGCAAGGTGAAGGCTAAGAAGGTGTCGAGCCTGAAGCCGAAGAAAAAGTGCTGCAGGAAGAAGACGCGGTGCTTCAAATGTCCCGTCGTCATCATGCGCATGAAGAAGGCCGAGGCCGCCGGAGTGTGCGGCAAAGATCTCAAAAAGGCGCTGGAGAAGGCGCGCGCGGCCTGAGGCGGATGACCACGGGCGATGCGTGCTGCCCGAACCAGGCGTAGAACTGCAGGTATGGGTACTCCGAAACCGGCGTTGCTCTCCGATCCCGAGATCACCATCGCCCTGGCCACTCTCCCGGAGTGGTCCCGCGACGGTGCCGCGATCACCCGCACGGTGCAGGCCGCGTCGTTCCCGGCAGGCATCGAACTGGTGCGCAAGGTCGCCACCGCGGCCGAGGCGGCCGATCATCATCCCGACATCGATATCCGATGGCGCACACTGCGATTCACCCTGAGTACGCACTCGGCCGGTGGCCTCACCGCCAACGACACGGCCATGGCGCACACCATCGACGACATCGTCGGCGGCTGAGTCCTCAGCTGGTCGCGGGGACTTCGGCACGGCGGCCGAGCCAGCGCGCCTGGGCGCGCAGGGTGTCGCGGCCGTGCCAGATCAGCCAGCCGAGGAGCACGAACACCCCGATCACGTCGACCGCGCCGAGCCAGGCCAGCGGCCACGGCCGGGGAATCGTCCAGATCGTCGGCTGCGCGAACGACAGCACCCAGGGGACGCCGATCAGCATCGTCAGCACCCAGAAGCCGGCGATGATCCGCGCGACGCGCTCCCGCCGCAGCGGCCCGTAGAGCAGCCACAGCACGGTCGGGATCAGCCAGACCCAGTGGTGCGACCAGGAGATCGGCGAGATCATCAGCCCGAACAGCTGCACCAGCACCAGGGTGCCGAGCCGGTCGTCGGGGCCGAGCGTGCGCCAGGCCAGGACCGCCAGCACCGCCGTGACCAGCACCGCGGCGATCCACCACGGCCCGGACTGCACGTCGTAGCCGAGGATCCGGCTCAGCGTGCCGCGCAGCGACTGATTCCAGACAGAGCCGACCGGCCCGATCCGGTCCGCGTCACCGAGCAGGGTGCCGAAATACCGCTTCGCCTCGTGCGCGTTGATGAGAAAGCTCACAGCGACGGTCAGCCCGAAGGCCGCCGCCGACCACAGCACCGTCGCCCAGCGGCGGCGGGCCACGAAGTACAGCCCGGTGATCGCGGGCGTCAGCTTGATGCCGGCGATCACGCCGACCAGCGTGCCCGAGATCCACCAGCGCGCACTGCGCACCGCCAGCATCGCGCCGAACACCAGGAACACATTGACCTGGCCGTAGTCGATGGTGGTGCGCACCGGCTCCAGCCAGACCCCCAGCGCCGTCCAGCCGACCGCGGCGGTGATCCAGCGCGGCTGCCGGGCCCGGTCGGCGCCGAGCAGCAGGTCGAAGCTGATCCGGATCACGCCGTAGAGCGCGGCGACGGTGGCCAGCATCCAGCCGACCGCGACCGCCGAGAACGGCAGATAGTGCAGCGGGAAGAAGACCAGCGCGGCGAACGGCGGATAGGTGAACGGCAGCGGGAAGTCCGGCGTCTTCTCCGCGTAGGTGAAGTCGTAGAGGCGATCGGTGAGCAGCGCGGCCGACCCGTCCACATAGACGTGCAGATCGACGACATTGAGGCCGTTCTTCGCGAACAGCATCCAGCCCAGCCTGGCGAGCACGGACAATCCGAGCAGCGCGAGAGCCCATCGGAGGTGTCGGTTCAATGCCAGGCTTTCGGTCGAGTGGGCGGCGTCGCGGTGCTTTCCTCACCTTAACCGGGCGGGCACGGACAGCCGCGCGCACGGCCTCTCGCGCGGGCGCGCGACACCATCGGTAACATTTGCATCAACATCCCCAGGTGTAACACCGGTGGGGGTTAGCGTCGATGAACACGGCTGCCGGTTCGCCGCCGACGGCCGGGCGGCTGTACAACACGGCAGCGATGTCCTTAGAGTGACCCCGACATCGAAGGGCTCGACACCCCTCGCCCCATCGCAACACCGAGGTAAGGACGGCTAGACAAGTGCTTCGTAGCCGAGGATCGCGGATCGCAACGACCGCATTCGCCATTGCGGCAAGCGCCATGCTCGTCGCGCCGGCGTCGACCATCGCCGCTCCGGCGCCTGCCCCGCAGGCCGCGCCGATCAGCGTGCCGATGGTGCCCGAGGGCGTCCCGGTCGACGCGCTCGCCGCCTTCGCCCCCGCCGTCGCGGGCCTGATCGCCGGCCCCGCCGACGTCGCGAGCCCGCAGACCGCGCTGCTCGATCAGGCGCGCGCCCTGCTGGCCACCCTGAACCTGCCGCCCGCCATCAAGTCGACGCTCGAGCGGATCATCACCTTCCTCGACGGCAGCGGCGGCGGTGGCCCGGAGATCCCGCAGGACGGCCCGGTCATCGCCCAGTTCCTGTACCCGACGATCGGCAAGGGCTGCATCGGCGACGGCGCCGACTCGGTCGGCACCGCGCTCGCGGTCGCCGGTCCGGCGCAGCTGCCCCCGCCCGGCGTCGCCGCCGGTCAGGCCGGTTTCGTGTTCACCGCGCTCGGCACCAAGGCGCCGACCGCCGAGCAGAACCCGCCGATGACGGTGCAGTGGCTCAACCTCGACACCCGCCAGTCCGCGATCCAGACGCTGACCGACGAGGCCAAGATCAACCCCGGCGGCCCGGCCACCCTGTCGGCCATCGCCAGCACCGGACACGGCCGCGTCGTCGCCGTCGTCTCCGGTTCGCTGACCACGCAGGCCGAGGGCGCCGCCCCGCGCACCTGCAACTTCCTGCCGACCCTGGGCTTCTTCACCGTCTAGGTCCGCGACACACCGAGCCCGGTCCGTTCCCTCGGGAACCGGCCGGGCTCTGTCGTTGTCAGCGGGTTCCCGCGAGCACCGCGATGTGGTAGACCGAGAACCATGGCGACCACGCAAGGTTCACCCCGCGCCGCTCGGTCGATCCGCAGTCGGCGGTCCAGCCGCTCCATCCTGTCCTATCGGTCCGAGGGCTCGATCCTGTCGATCGGGTCGGCGTATTCGATCCTGTCGATCGGCAGTGTCGGCTCGGTGCTGTCCGTCGGATCGGTCGGCTCGTTCGGGTCGGCGATCTCCTCCGGCTCGTTCCTGAGCCTTGGCTCGGCGCTGTCCGGCCTGTCCCGCTGGTCACTGCTGGCGTGGCGGGGCGTGCTCGCCGAACCGGAGGGCAGGCCGACGCTGCGGGTCATCCCCGACGACGAGCCGGACCTGCGGCTCGCGCCGACCTGCCACTGCCAGACCTAGCTCACCACTGGCCGTAGTCGGTGGCCAGCACCCGATTCAGGTCGACACCGATGCCGTCGATGTCGCGCTTGTCGATCTCGAACTGGTGCAGCTGCGCGCCGGGGTGCACATAGCCCTTCGGCGTGCCCCAATTGTGCTGCCAGAACCAGGAACCCAGCCCGGCGTCGAGCGCGCGGTCGATGGTGGGGGTATTGGCGTAGATGCCGACGAGGTCAGCGCCGAGCACCGACTGCCACCCCTCGATATACGGGGCGATCATCTCGTCGAACTCCTCCTCGGACGGGTTGTCGTCGATGGAGGCGTAGATCGGCGCGGTGTCGGGACCGCCCGCGGCGGTGTGTAATTCCCAGCCGCGCTCGGCGTGCCGCTTGCCCGCTTCCAGGCCGCCGCGCCAGTCGGCCGTCGGGCCCTTGCCGAACTGATAGTTCGACACGATCGACAGCCCGGCCGCCCACAGGTCCTCGACCTCGGCCGCCAGCAGCGGTTTGCCCTCCATCCACTCCGCGCCGGGCCTGCGGTCGGACACATACCGGATCACCCCGATGTGCCCCGCGGCCCTGATCGACTCGGCCGAGGGCACCCCGGCGGCGTAATCGACCAGCGTGCCGAAGGATTGGGCGGCCGCGGGCGCGGCGGAGGTGGCGGCCAGGCCGAGCCCGACCGTGGTCGCGGCGGCGGCGAATCCGAAGAACTCCCGCCGGGTCACCGGAACAGAACGCATCGCAGAGCTCCTTCGCGCAACCCGACCCTCAACCGGCAGCGTGCCCGGCGCGCCTTCCCCGAATCCCGCGCGCCGGGAGCCTCGAACGTGCACTCATTTCACCACAACCACAGGAGAACCGCCAGAACCAAAGGTCACTTTCGTCCCAGCTGTCACACGGGTCAGGTGGCGCTGTCGATGGCCGCGCCCACATCGATCGTGCGGGTCGACGGGTCGGCCAGCTCGGTGCTGACCACGGCGACGACCTGCGCCACCACCTGCCGCTTGATCCCGGCCAGCCGGGCCAGCGTGGCCGCGCGCAGCCCCTTGGCGGTGAACTCCATCGAGATGTCCTCGACCGCGGGCGGCGGCACATCGATGACGATCTGTAACGGCTCGGCGGCCTTGGCCGTGAGGACCAGCGGAATCTGCAGGTCGGCGCGGTAGTGGTTGGCCTTGAGCACGTCGACGGTGATGTCGAGGCCGACGGGCAGGGTCATGTCGAACACGCGCGGGTCGCCCGGGGCACCCACCCCGCGATCGATCACGCGCGGCTGCTCGATCGCGCCGCGCACGGTCACCGTGGCCGCGCCGCGCGGACCCTCCGAGAGCGGCCCGACCACGATCTCGCTGCCCGCCATCTGCGCGACGACGTCGTGCACGCGGTCCCTGGTGACGATGTGGGTGAAGAACCGCAGGCCGAACTCGCGGAAGTCGATCCACTCGAAGACGGTGTCGTTGCGGTGCGGCGAGCGGTAGCCGTCGAGGATGGCCTCGATGTCGAAGACCCGCTCGGAGCGGACCTTCGGATCGCCGACGATGGCGTTCACCCGGTTCGCGACCTCGCGCTGCACGAGACCGGCGATCGGGTCGAGCAGCATCTCCCACGCGGTGTCGATGGCCTCGGCGCGCAGGGTGAAGCTCACGTCCCTGGCGGTCACCGGAGCCACGTCGATCACCACCAGCAGTGGTTGCGCGGTGCGCGCGTGCAGGTTCAGCCCGATCTCGACCACGGCGGCCAGGCGCAATTTGCGCCCGCCGAGCACGAGGTTCACCGCCAAGGTGAGCGGTACGCGGACATTGAAGGCCAGCGCGTCACCGGCATTGCGGGTGACGGCGGGAGTGCCGAGGGTGCCCTCGGCGACGAATCCGGCCAGTCCGGCGGGGCCGAGGGAGAACGGTCCGATCGTGACACCGCGTCCGGTCATGCCCGCGACCGCCGCGGCGATGCGCTCCTCGGTCACCGCGTAGGTGACGAAGCGCTCGCCGAAATCGGCATAGTCGATCCACCTCGGGTCTCGACGAGCGTCCTCGGTCACCTTCGCGCGCACATCGGACACCGTACGTGACGGAGGGAAACCCCCGGGTAATGGCACAACTCCCCCGTCCTGCCGATGAGGGGGAAGCAGGACGGAGGGGTCGGCCGGGGCGCTGCCGGGCGCCACCGCTTCCATCGTACGGGTACCCGCGTGGTACCGCCGTCCAGGTTCATGGCAGTTATCTTGAGCGACAATCGATTTCAGAAACGCCCATAACCGACCAGATCAGCGGTTTCGGCCGGTCGGATGGTCCGCACCCGCACCCCGCCCAGTTCGTTGCCGCCGATCGTGGTGATCGTGTCGCCCTCGGCCTTCAGCACGATGTTGGTGTGCTGGCCGAGCGGGCTGTCCGGGCCGTAGAGCACCACATCGCCGGTCCGGGGCCGGTAGCCGACGTTGCCGGGGGTGAACCGGCCGACCTGCTGGTAGTACTCGGTCAGCGTGTAGACGCCGGGGATGCGCCAGGACCCGGAGTTCGGATTGGCCAGCGGCCTGCCCGCCGCGCGCATCGTCCAGCTGACGAAGTCGGCGCACCACGCCTCCTCGACACCCTCGGCGTACTTCGTGCCCGCGCCGGGGCGGTCGTATTCCTGGCGGAGCACGTCGACCAGGGCGATCTGCTGTTCGTCGAGGTGTTCGCTGTCCAGCGCGGGGAACTGCTCGCCCCAGTCGTGCTGCCACCACACGAGCCCGACGACGACCACCGCCGTCACCGCGAGCAATCCCGAGATGCCGAGCGCCCAGCGCCCCAGGCGACCGGTACGTTCGGCTTGCAGTTGCGTCATCGCCCCCCGCTTTCGATCTGTCTTCTGTCCTCTAAGACGAACCGGAGGCGGTCGCGGTTCCCGGATCGGGAAGCGAATTTGTGTGCTCCGGAGCGGGCCGGGCGGGAGACGATCACCGGGTGGACCCCTGCGCCACCCGGGTATCGGCTCGCTACCGCGCTCTCGGCGCGCATCCAGCGTGCGTGCCGTCCCCTCCGGCGACGTCCACGCGCGGGGCGCGGACGTGGTTTCGAACACGTACCGCTCCGGAACACACAGTCTTGACCAGCGCGTACTCCGGCCTGGATCACCGGGAAGCGATGGACAGTCAGCCGGGCGCTGTCCCGTCCGGCTGTGAGAATTTTTGCGAACGCTTTACTGTCGGTCAAGCTAGACGACTGTCCCAGTTTGTCCCAATGATTGCCCGAAGGGGTCGCGCGTGGAAGACCCGCATGCGCCGATCGCGCGGTACCTCCGCGAACGACGCGAGACGGCCGGCCTGACCAGAACGGCGCTCGGCGCCCTCGCCGGCGTCTCACCGGCGCTCATCCAGAAGATCGAGCAGGGCACCCGCTCGCCCACGCTGGAGGCGCTCACGGCGCTGTGCCACGCGCTGCAGGTCCCCGACCTGATCCGCGACCACCTGGTGTCGCTGTCGCTGTCGCACCGCTTCGACAAACCCGAGCCGCCGGTGCAGACCGCGGTCTCCGCGACCGATCAGCTCCTGCTCGACAGCTTCGCGTATCCGGCCAGCATGCAGCGGTTCCCGACCTTCGACGTGCTCGCCGTCAACGACGCCTGGGCCCGGCAGTTCCCCGGGCTGGAGCCGGGCACGACCCTGCTGGAGTGGATGCTGCTGCACCCGGCGGCGCGGACGGTGGTCCTGCACTGGGAGCGGCAGATCCACATGAGCGTCTACAGCTTCCGGGTGATCGGCCCCGGCGTGGTGCCGCAGGCGCGGATCGACGAGCTCATCGCGTCGTGCGCGCGGGCGCCGGAGTGGCAGGCGCTGTGGTCGACGGAGCCGCCGCCGCCCTACGGCATCGAGTCGCCGGAGCTGGTGGTCCGGCACGTCGACACCGGCGAGCCCACCGCGATGGCGATGCACAACCTCGATTTCACGTTGCCACACCGCACCTGGTCGCTGGTGGTCATGGTGCCGAAGGGGACCGCCTAGTCTCTTTCCATGGCCACGCCGGCCGCCCGCCCCGAGTCCACCGGCCCGAAAGAGGAACTGCGACGTTGGAGAATCCGCATCCGCCGATCGCCCGGTACCTGCGCGAACGCCGCGAGTCGGCGGGCCTGACCCGCGCGGCGCTCAGCGCCGTCGCCGGGATCTCGCCCGCGCTCATCCAGAAGATCGAGCAGGGCACCCGGCCGCCGACCCTCGAGGCGCTGACCGCGCTGTTCGACGCCTTGACCGTCCCCGACGTCATGCGCGATCACCTGATCTCGCTCGCGATCGCGGCCCGCTACGAATCCGTGCCGCTGCCCCTGGTGCGCCCGGCCGACCTGGTGTTGCTCGACGGGATCACCCATCCGGCCAGCCTGCAGATGCACCCGACATTCGACGTGGTGGCCACCAACGCGGCGTGGCGGCAGTGGTTCCCCGGCCTGGAGGCGGGCGCCTCGATGCTCGAGTGGATGCTGCTGGACCCGCGCGCCAAGACCGCGCTCGTGGACTGGGACGAGCAGACCCACATGTGCATCTACGGTTTCCGGCTCATGGGACCCGGCCTGGCCCCGGAGCGCCGGATCGCCGAGATCGTCGAGACCTGCGCGCAGGCGCCCGAGTGGACGAAGTTCTGGACCACCGACCCGGCCGGGGCGCACAGTCTCGACGGACCGCTCATGTACCTGCGCGACCCGGCGACCGGCGCGACCACCGCGATGACCGTGCACTCGCTCGGCTCGTCGCTGGTGCCGCGCCGGGACTGGTCGCTGGTCGTCTACGCGCCGATCCCGGCCGGCTGAGCGTCAGTCGGTCTTGCGGACCGGGATGCAGGCGGTCAGCACGATCGCGACCGCCGCGCCCGCCATCGCGATGAAGAAGGCGGTGTGGAAACCCTCGCGCGAGGGCAGCACGTGCGGGCCGAGCTGCATGGTCATGTGCGCGAGCACCACGCTCATCACCGCCGCCGAGGTGGAGGTACCGATCGAGCGCATCAGCGAGTTCAGGCCGTTGGCCGCGGCCGTCTCGCTGATCGGCACCGCGCCCATGATCAGCGCGGGCATCGCGGCGTAGGCCAGGCCGACGCCACCGGCGACGATCACCGCCGACAGCACGATCTGCCAGACGCTGTCCATCATCACCAGCGCGCACAGGTAGCCGATGCCGATCACCGCCGAGCCGAGGGCCAGCGTCAGCTTGGGGCCCTTCTTCGCCGACAGCCGCGCCGAGACCGGCGAGAGCAGCATCATGACCAGCCCGGTCGGCGCCATCGCCAGACCGGCGACGACCATCGACAGGCCGAAGCCGTAGCCGGTCGCCTCGGGTGCCATCAGCAGCTGCGGGAAGGTCAGCGACATGCCGTAGAGCGCGAACCCGACCGCGATCGAGGCCAGGTTGGTGAACAGCACCCGCGGCCGCGCGGACACCCGCAGATCGACCAGCGGCGCGGACTGACGCAGTTCGTAGAGACCCCAGAGCAGGAAGCTCGCCAGCGAGACGGCGAACAGCGACAGGATGGACGCGCTGGCCCAGCCCCAGTCGGCGCCCTTGGTGATGCCGATCAGCAGCGTGAGCAGCGCGATCGACAGGCCGACCGCACCACCGAAGTCGAAACGCGCCGGCGTGCGCACCGGCGACTCCGGCACGAAGACCAACACCAGCACCGCGCACAGCGCGCCGAGCCCGGCGGCGGTCCAGAACAGCACGTGCCAGTTCGCGTTCTGCGCGATGACGGCCGCGAACGGCAGCCCGATCGCGCCGCCCACGCCGAGGGTCGCGCTCATCACGGCCATCGCGCCGCCGACCTTCTCGGCGGGCAGCTCGTCGCGCATGATGCTGATGCCGAGCGGGATCGCGCCCACCGCGGCACCCTGCAGCGAGCGGCCGACGATCTCGGGCAGCAGCGAGGAGAAGCTCGCGCAGATCACCGAGCCGACGATCATGAAACCGAGATTGACGACGAGCACCAGCCGCTTGCCGAACATGTCGCCGAGCTTGCCCGCGATGGGCGTGGAGACCGCGCCCGCCAGCAGCGTCGCGGTGACCACCCAGGAGGCGTTGGACGCCGAGGTGTTCAGCAGGCCGGGCAGCGACGGGATGATCGGGATGACGAGCGTCTGCATGAGCGAGACGACGACACCGACGGTACTGAGCACCGCGATGAGCACGGCCGGCGTGACGCCGCGGGTTTCGGGAGAGGCCGGCGAGACGTCGGCTGCGGTAACAGACACGTTATGCACCGTACACAGCATGTGTATAGTACACAATTTGGATTCGCGGTGATCCACGCGACATAGTTGGCACATGTCCGATTCCGGCCCCGCCGACGACACCCCGTTCACCCGCCTGGTGTTCGAGCTGAACCTGATCTCGCGCCACTTCCCCACCACGACGCGCCGCCGCCCCGGCTTCGCGCTGGACCGCTCCGCGTTCCTCATCCTCACCCGCCTCGACCTGGGCGAACCGCTGAGCCTGCGCGAACTGTCGGAGGCGTTCCAGCTGGACATCTCCACCATCAACCGGCAGGTCGGCGCGATGCTGAAGCAGGATCTGGTCGAGCGGGTGCCCGATCCGGAGGGCGGCGTCGCGAGGAAGGTGCGCGCGACCGCCGAGGGCAAGGCCGCGCTGGCCGCCGATCAGAAACACCGGGCCGCGGGGATCGGCGTGGTCGTCGCCGACTGGGACGCCGACGATGTCGCCGAATTGAGCAGGCTCATGCAGAAGTTCAACCACTCGGTCGAGCGGATCGAGGAAAACCCGTGGCCGAGACCGCCGCGCGCGCACGACTGAGCGCGCTAAGCTCCGCCGCGTGGTCACTCAACGGTCTACCCGCCCGAGCTGGCTCGCCTGGGACAACTACTTCGTCGGCGTCGGCGGACTGGTCCTCGGCCTGTGCTTCGGCACCTGCGCCGCGCTGATCGCCGGCCCCGGCCGCAATCTCGCGGCCGTCGTCCTCGTCGTGCTCGCGGTGATCTGTGTCCTGCCCGCGCTGCTGCGCGCCGTCGCCGAACTCAGCGTCTGGGTCCGGCTGGCCGTGCTGATCATCGGCTTCGCGCTGCTGCTGCCCGCGATCGCGCTCAGCCCCGACGTGCGGGACTGGGCGGCGGAACGCTGGGAACGGGCCTGGAAGTAGCTGTCCTACAGCTGATTACGCGGCACCGCGAGCAGCATCTGGATCGCCTTCTGGATGAACTGCGACGACTGCCAGGTCAGGTAGGCACCCGCGGCGCCCGCCGCGGCCGCGCCGCCCGAGGATCCGGTGGCCGAGCCAGAGGCCAGGTCCGCCGAGCCCGTGGCCGAACCGGTCGCCGAGCCCGAGCCGGGCAGCGCCGAGGCGGGCGCGGCCGCGCCGAGCAGCCCGATCGTCATGGCGACGCCCACCAGGGCGGCGCGCGCTGCGTACTTGGACGTTTCCCGACCGGACACCATCAGCTGAATCCCACTCTCCGAAAAGCACTGCGAACATGCAGTATTCACGCCGAATACACCCGCCAAACCCGATTCGCGTGGATTGACCATTTCGCACGGTTCTCGGCGGGCATTTTTCGGCGATACGGCCCGACCCGTGTTCATTCTCCGCCGGGCCGGGCATCGTCGACAGACCACGGATCTCGGGGCAGGCCTGAACACCGGTGTGGGTCAGCGCCTCCCGAGGTGAGCCGATGCCGTCGGCTCCCTGGTCAGCGGGCGGCCGCCCGGCGTTCCCGCGCCGCCTCCTCGAATCGCTCCGCCCCCTCGCGGACGAGGTCGGCCGCCTGCGCGCCCCGCGCCCAGGCGACATCGAGCAGATGCGCGCCCCGCTCCCGCGCGGCCTCGGCCAGCACCGGCCCACGCTCCCTGGCCACCTCGGCAAGATGCGCGCTCCGCGCCCTGGCCACCTCCGCCAGCGCGGGACCACGCTCCTTGGCCACCACAGCCAAATGCGCACCCCGCTCCCGTGCGGTCCCGGCCAGCTCGGGGCCACGCTCCCTGGCCACCTCGGCCAGCTGCACGCCCCGTTCCCGCGCGGCCTCGGCCAGCTCCGGGCCACGCTCCTTGGCGACCTCGGCCAGCTGCGCACCACGCTCCCGGGCTGCCTCGGCGAGCTGCGGGCCACGATCGCGCGCGATCTCGGCGAGTTGCGTGCCCCGCTCGTCGGCGACTTCGGCGAAGTGCGCGCCCCTGACCTTGGCCGCGCCGACGATGGCCGCGCTCTCGGCCGCCACCCGCGATTCCCGGCTCGACAGCGCCTGCCTGGCCCGCCAGCCCAGCGACGGCTTGCCCGCCGTATCGGACGCGGTGATCAGCAAGCCGCCGAGCAGCCCGAGATCCTTGAGGAACCCGGCGCGCTTGGCCGCCCGGCGATCCGGGTCCGGCTCGGCCCAGAAGTCCTGCTCGGTGACGGTGCCGGGGATCACCGTCGCGGCCAGCACCAGCGCGGCCGGGCGCGGTGCGCGGCCGCTGGCCAGCAGCACGCCGCCCGCGATCTGGGTGACGGCATTGACCTTGACCAGGCGGCCCGGGTCGTCGGGTATCCGCGCGGCCAGCGCATCGGGCAGGCTGCCCCGGCTCTGGTCGGCGAGCGCGGCCGCGGCCGCGGCCCGCGGTTTCGGATGCAGCAACGCGTTGACACCACCGGCGACGAACGTCGCCGCCAACAGGGTGCGGGCAACACGGCGGACTGGCTTGATCGGCATCGTCTGATCCCTTCGTCTACGACTGGGGAGAACGGCTCCTCCCCATTCGACTACCCGGGACCCCGCACCACAAACGATCCACACAACGATCCGATCACACCGCGCTAGCGTCGAGGCCGTGTCCGACACCACCGTTCGCACGGCCTACGCCGCGATCCACGAGCTCTACATCGACCTGTTCGGCAGCCCCGCCGACCTGCATCCCGACGACGCCGACCTGGCATTACGCCATCTCGCCGACGCCCCCGGCCCGGTCCTCGATCTGGGATGCGGTCCCGGCCACTTCACCCAGTTCCTGCACGCGGCGGGCATCGCCGTCACCGGCGTCGATCTGGTCCCCGAGTTCATCGCCCACGCCCGTTCGCGCTACCCGGATGTGCCGTTCCGCGTCGATTCCCTGCGCACCGTCGACGCACCGACCGCCTCGATCGGCGGCGTGCTCGCGTGGTTCTCGCTGATCCACTTCACCCCGGCCGAACTGCCGGCGATCCTGGCGGAATTCGCCCGGGTCCTCGTGCCCGGCGGGCGCCTGGTGCTCGGCTTCTTCGACAGCGCCGAGCAGGTCGAGGTGTTCCCGCACAAGGTGACCGCGGCCTATCGCTGGCCGGTCGACGAGCTGGCCGAGGTGCTGCGCGCGGCCGGTTTCACCGAACGGGAACGGCGGCAGCGCTCGGCCGAGGGTGACGTCCGCCCGCTGGCCGCGCTGGCCTGCTCACGCACTCATCGGTAGTTCGGGCTGGGCGGGCAGCCGCACCGAGGTCGCCCTGACCACCCGGAACTGTCCCGGCGTCATGCCGGTCTCGAGCTGGAAGGCACGGTAGAACTGCCGCGGCGAGGAGAATCCGCTGGCCTCGGCGATCCTGGCCACCGCCCGCGCCCGGTCGCGCAGCAGCAGCTGGCGGGCGTGGCGCACCCGCATCCGGCGCAGCATGGCGGCCGGGCTGGTGCCCAGCGACGCGAAGGCGCGGTGCAGGGTCCGGCGCGAGACCAGGCAGCCGCGCGCGATGCCGTCGACGGTGAGCAGCGGATCGGTGAAGTGCCTGCGCAGGAACACCAGCAGCTGACCGCGCGAGAGGACCCGCGCCTGCCGCACCACCGTCCGGCGCGCGGAGGCGGCGACGATCGAGCGCACCAGATCCAGCCCACCGGCCGCCAGCGGCCCGGCCTGCTCGGGCTGCGGCAGCGCCACGACACCGGCGAAGAACCGGGCGATCACCTCGCCGGCACCCGCGGCCGGAATGTGCAGCGGCAGCGCCGCGCGGAACGCCGGGCTCTCGGCGAGCACCTCGGCGGGCAGCCGGAGCACGACCTGGGCCCACTCGCCGTGCATGGCCCACCGGAAGGGCTCGCTCGCGCGGTACACGATCAGGTCGCCGGGACCGACCTGGATGGTCCGCCCCGCGTGCGCGAGCTCCCCGGTCCCCTCGAGCTGGATGCTCACCAGCAGTTCGTCGCCGCGCGGCGCCGACTCGCGCGGCGCGCGCCGCAGCGTCTGCCGCCCGGCTCGCAGGATCGTCAGATCGAAGCCGGGGAACCGGTGTGATTCGATCCGTCCCGTGCAGCTCGGCTCCGCGCCGGACTCCACCAGGACCGGGACGACGGCCTGCGAAACCCGTCGTGCCCAGTCCTCTCCAATGCACATCTCAGATGCCCCCTGACCCAACACATTTCGCGATTCGGACGGTTATCCGGCGGTTTCTCTCTCGAGATCACCTCTGCGCCAAAGGTTTTCAGATGGCAGTGACCCACACCAACCGAGCGGCCGGAATCCCCGCCGCGGCGATAGTGAAATCTTCAACAAATAGCGCGCGGACATCGCTGTTCGTGGTGTCGACAAATAGCTTCGGCGCGTCGGGTGTGATCGACATCAAGGCGGTAATATCCGCTCCATGGTGGACGAGCGTTCCCGCTCGGCGCACGAGAGCGACAACGAGCTGACGCCACGGGAGCGACTGGCCTGGCGCACCTACCTCGCCGGAAAGTCCAATCTCGACGAGGTCGTCAACCGCCAATTGGAACAGGGGCACAACCTGAGCTTTCCCGAATTCCGGATTCTGCTCGCCCTGCACCGCGCACCCCAGCAGGCCCTGCGCATGAGTGTGCTCGCCGACCGGGTCCACGTCTCCCGCGGCCAGCTCACCCACCTGGTCCGCGCCCTGGAAGCCCGCGATCTGGTCCTGCGCAAGCCCGACCCGCACGACCGCCGCGGCGTCGTCGCCCACCTCACCCCGACCGGCAGCCGGACCGTGGAAGCCGCCCTCCCCGGCCACGAGAGAATAGTTCGGGACCACTTCGTCGAACCCGTCACCGACATCGCGCTCGATACCGTCGCCGACGCCTTCGGGCGCATCGCCCGAAATACGACGGAATTGTCGGCGGGCACCGGAAAAGGCTCCGGAAAAGTCCGCCGGGAACCGACTGATTCGAATAAATGAATAGGAACTCGGCCGAGTTCAGTTCGGCTGGTCCGCGGTAGCGCCGAGGACGCCGCGCACCACACTTTCCAGCGCCTCGGCGGTCTGGTCGAGCGGGCGGATGCTGCGCTGCGCCCGGCACAGCGCGACGGTGCCCTCGATGGCGGCGACGATCAGGGTGGCGGTCCGCTCGGCAGCGTCCGCGGTCGCGCCGTGCTCGCGCAGCGCGTCGGCGAGCAGGACGGTCCAGTGACCGAATGCCTCTGCGGCGGCGCGGCGTGGTTCGTCGTCATCGTCGGGCTGGTCTTCCACCGACACCGCCAGCACCGGGCACCCAGCCTGGAAATCGCTGTCCACCACGATCTTTCGCCACATGCCGACGAACGCGCGCAGACCGTCGACCGGACCGGCCGACAATTCCGCCGTCAGTTTGCGCACCGTCAGCGCGTCCGCCAGCCGCACCGCCTCGGCCGCCAGCTGCGACTTGCCGCCGGGAAAGTAGTGATACGTCGAGCCCAGCGGCGCGCCGGAGTGCTTGGCCAGCTCGCGCACGCTGGTCGCGTTCAAGCCGCGACGCCGCAGCATGTCGGCGGCACCGGCCACCAAGCGATCGCGCGCATCCGACTGCGCCATCCCACACCTCCTTGACCATAACGACCGTCATAGCGTACCGTCCGAGACTTATAACAGTCGTTATAACGGAGGTGTTCCCATGCCGATGATCCAGCTCACGCTGCCCGTGGACGTCCTGTCCGGCGCCGCCCGGCAGCGGTTGCAGAAGACGCTCGCCACCACCCTGCTCACCTGGGAAGGCGCACCCGACACGGCGTTCTTCCGGGCGCAGGCGTGGTGCCTGATCCACGAGGTGCCCACCGGCGCCTTCGGCACCGCCGAGGACGACCTGCCCCGCTTCCGGGTCGACGCCACCGTCCCCGCAGGCGCCCTCTCCGACCGCCGCAAGGCCGGTCTGGTGCGGCAGGTGACCGACGACGTCCTCGCCGCCGTCGGCCTCACCGAGGCCGACGCCCTGCGGGTCTGGGTCCTCATCCACGAGCAGCCCGAAGGCACCTGGGGCGCGGCGGGCAACATCATCCGCTTCGCCGAACTGAAAGCGCTCGCGGCCCAGGCCCGCGGCTGATGCGGGAACTGCACCTCGTCCGCGCCCACCACCTGGCCTGGCGCGAACGACCCGACCCGGTCCTGGAAGGGCCACGCGACGCGCTCGTCCGCCCGTTCGTCGCCGCCCGGTGCGACGGCGACACCCTGCCGATCCATCGCCACGTCTCCCGGGCCATGCAGGTCGGCGTGCGGGCCGGATTCATCGATCCGGTGGTCGCGAGCATCTGCGGTGACGTCCCGTTTCGCGGTCCGTTCGCCATCGGCCACGAGTGCGTCGCGGAGGTCGTGGCGGTGGGCGCCGAGGTCACCGGCCTCGCCCCCGGCGACCTCGTCATTGTGCCGTGGGCGGTGTCGTGCGGGGAGTGCCAGGAATGCGCGCGCGGGCTGACCGCCAAGTGCGCGACGACCCGCACCGGCACGTTGGCCGCGTTCGGTTTCGGACCGGCCAGCGGACCGTGGGGCGGCATGGTCGCCGATCTGCTGCGCATCCCGTTCGCCGAGCACATGCTGGTGCGGGTGCCCGCCGGGGTCGACCCGCTGCGGGTCGCCGCCGCGAGCGACAACCTCACCGATGCCTGGCGCTGTGTCGTCGGCCCGCTGGCCGAGCGACCCGGCGGTTCCGTGCTCGTCCTCGGCGGTGCCGCGCAGAGTATCGGCCTGTACGCGGCCGGACTGGCGGTCGCGCACGGCGCCGAGGTCGTCGACTACGTCGATCACCGGCCCGAACGCCTCGCGATCGCCGAAAAGCTCGGCGCCCGCGCGCATCCGATCGCCAAGGGCAAGCTGCGCCGGGCCGATCTCCCGCCCCGGCGGTACGACATCGCCGTCGAGGGCACGTCGACCGCCGCCGGGGTCGACGCGGCCCTGCGCGCCCTGCGACCGGGCGGCATCTGCACTCCGGTCGGCTACTACCTCGCGCCGGGCACCAAGGTGCCGCTGATGCACATGTACGCCACCGACGCGACGCTGAAAATCGGTGTCTCCCATGTCCGCCCGCATCTGCCGGACCTGCTCGCCTTCGTCGCCGAGACCGGGTTCCCGGCCGAGGAAGTCACCACCCTGCTGGCCGACTGGGACGACGCGCCCGCGGCCTACCGCGCCCACACCACCAAGCTCGTCCTGCATCGGGCGCCGCTGGGAGTGTCGGCGTAGCGGCGGATCAGGCCGCCAGCGCCAGGCTCTCGACGTCGAACCGGTCGGCGCTCGCGCGGGCGACCAGGCGCGCGACGGCGTCGGTGACCTGCGCGGGCTGCTCGAGGATCACCGAGTGGCCCGCGCCATCGATCTGCACGAAGTCCGCGTAGTCGACGGCGGCGGCCATGGCGATCGAGTGCGACGGCGGCGTCATCAGATCGGCGGAGCCGCACAGGATCAGCGTCGGGATCGTCGACAGCGTCGGCAGCGCGTCGGTGCGATCGAAGATCTTGAAGGAGCTCAGGAAGGTCGCCATCGTGACGATCGAGGTGGCGTTGTGCATCGCCTCGGCCAGCGCCAGCACTCGCGCGCTGACCTGGCGATCACCGAACTCGGCGGTCCGCACCACCGGCGCGAAGACCTTGCAGGCCAGCAGCTTCGCGCGCTGCATCAGCCGCGGCGCGCGCCGGACGGCGGCCTGGAAGACGCCGATGATCGGGTTGCGCAGCAGCCGCCCGAAGCCCGCGTCGGCGAGCCCGTTCGCGGCGGTCGCGACCAGCCCGACGCCGACGATGCGGGTGCCGATCTCTTCCCGGTACTGGCTGACGTAGGTCAGCACGGTCATCCCGCCCATCGAATGACCGACCAGCACGACCGGTCCGGTCGGGGCGACGGCGTCGAGCACATCGTGCAGGTCGCGGCCGAGCTGTTCGAGGGTGTAGGTCTGGCGCGGCGCCATCGCCGAGTCGCCGTGGCCGCGGTGGTCGTAGCAGACGACCCGCGCGCCGGGGTGCTCGCGCAGCAGCGTGTCACGCACATCGGTCCAGGACTCGGTGCGCAGGCAGTGCCCGTGCAGGAGGACCACGGTGAGGTCCGCGTAGCGCTGTCCGTATTCGCGGACCGCGAGCTCGACCCCGTCACCGGTGGTGACCGTGAACCGGCGCTCCGCGTTGGCGGTGATGCTGATCGACATCGGGACCTCCGGATCGGCTGACGGTGACAGGATCAACTCTCCGCCGAATCCGCCCCCGTCATCAGGTCCCCGAGTGCTGGCGCCGAACCACCGAGGGTGCGCAGAACCCCACCTTGGTGCCTACCGCGGCGTCGCCCCCGGTTCGAGCAGCCGCTTCGGGTGCATGCCGTCGACCTGGCCGACGAACGGTGGGTGGATGCTGTAGCCGAGCATGCGCCGGATGTCCTCCGAGACCCGGCGCACGGTGTCGCGGGTCATCGACAGGGTGAACGCCTCCTGCGGCCGCAACCACGGCTCGCAGTACTGCGCGGTGACGGCCAGGCGCGGGCGATCGGTGCGGTTGGCGCCGCCGCCGTGCCACAGGGTGCCGGGGAAGAACACGCACGACCCGGCGCGCATCACCACGGGTTCGCGGGCCTCGTCCGCGGGGAGCCGATCGCCCCACCGGTGGCTGCCCGGGATGATGTCGGTCGCGCCGTTGTCGGCGGTGAAGTCGTCGATGGCCCAGATCGTGGCCGCGCCGAGCGCGGCGCGGGGGCGCGGCAGCGGGTAGAAGCCGTCGTCGGTGTGCAGCATCTGCGCCTGCTCGCCGGGCAGGATATTGATCACCTGCAGCATCGACAGCAGGTAGTTCGGCTGGAACAGCCGGTCGAGCAGGGCCAGCACGCGCGGATGATCGGCGATGCGGTCGCAGCTCGCCGTCTTGTTCAGCACGCTGTACACCCGCTGGGTGGTGTGACCCTCGAACTGGTTGCGCCCGGGCCGATCCAGCAGCGGCGCCACCGCGGCCCGGATCTCGTCGAGCTGATCCGGCGTGAGCAGGTCCGGCAGGATGACGTACCCGTCGCGCAGCACCGCCGCCAGATCCGCCTCGGCGACGGCCGGATCGACCGCGGCCCCGCTGCTCGCGGTCCGCCGATAGGTCCCGGCCAGGTCGCCACCCAGGTCCGTCAACGAGGAAACTTCGCCGGTCATGGGCCACTCCCTTGAACATAACTGAGTTCTGTTATGTTTCGAATATGGCACGCGCCCCGATCGGACGTCAACAACTTCTCACCGCCGCCCGCGAGGAACTGGTCCGCGGCAACGGCGTCCTGGAACTGAGCGCGCTCACCCGCCGCGCCAAACTGAGCACCGGCGCGCTCTACCACCACTTCGGCTCCAAGAGCGGCCTGCTCGCCGCCATCTACGACGGCTTCTACGACGGCCTCCGCCACGCCATCGCCGACGCCCACCTCCCCGCCGACGCCGATTGGGCCACCCGCGAACGCGAACGCACCCACCTCTTCGTCGCCTACCACTACGCCGACCCCCTGGCCCCCATCCTCCTCACCCGCGCCGCCCTCGACCCCGAACTCGCCGAACTCGAAGCCGTCCACATCGAAACCATGAGCGCCATGGCCGCCGACAACATCCGCCACGGCCAATCCTTCGGCCAACTCCCCCTCGACCTCGACCCCGACAGCGCGGGCGCCTACGTCATCGGCGGCCTACGCCACGGCATCGCCCAGCAACTCCGCTCCACACCCCCGACCGACGAGCACCGAGCAACCGCCCGCCTCTGGCACCTGACCGCCGCTACCCTCGGAATCACCAGGAGCCAGGGGGGCACATGAAAGACAGCCGCGCAGCCGTGCGTCACCGTTCACGCGGATTCCGAATCGCCACGGCCACCGCACAAGTCGCACTCGGCTGCGCCGCCGGCTACCTGATCAACTGGGCAACCCTCCTCGCCACCCTCGACCTCCAGATCGCCACCGGGTGGAACCTGCCGTGGCTCACCGACATCTGGCTGATTCCCCTCGCGGTGACACTCGTCCTCATCACCGCCCTCTGGTCCAACCACCCGAAGATCAGAATCGCCCTGACAGCGGCAACGACGAGTTCCCTCCTGACCTCAGCATTCTTCGTCTGGATCTTCGCGACCTGGTAGCGCCGGCATCCGACAGTCGGGAAATTCGACCGTGGTGGAAAGGGTGCTCGGTGGGCTAGCGTTCGACCAGGACCCCGCTCGGTGGACTACGACCGTAGGAGATCGATATGCCGGAACCACGTGAACCCAGCGAGACCAAGGAAGAGATGACCTGGGATACCGACTCGTTCATCAACGACGAGTCGAATCCGCCCCTCGTCCAGTCCGTGAACTACGACACGGGCACCTCGGAGCGCCGCGACCGCCGTTGAGCCGGTTCCCCTCAGCGGAGGCCACCCATCGGGCCTCCGCTGGGTGGACCGCGGCGCTAGGCGTCCTTCGGCGGCGGGACGTGCTGGAGCAGGAACGGAACGTAGTCGGCCACCGCGGCTTCGAACGCGGCGCCGAGGTAGATGTCGAAATGCCCGACCGGATAGCGACGCACGGTCGCGGCCGGTGCCGAACGGGCGTACTCGAGCGTCGGGACCGGCGGTGCCACGGTGTCGTTGTCACACACCCCGAACAGGATGGGCGCCTTCACCGCCGCGGCCGCCTTACCGGGGAAGTACAGCGGGATATCGGCGGCGACGCGCGCATGCACGGCATTGGTGAACGCCATGCCCGGCGGCACCAGCGCGAGGTAGCCGTCGAGGACATCGGCCGCGTTCATCAGCGCGACCTCGCCCGGACGCCCGGCCAGCGGAATCATGACCGGCCCCTGCCCCGAGGACGATTGCGCCAGATCCTCGGCCGCCAGCGCGAGTGCCTTCGGCGCGGACAGGCCGAGCGTCATCGACGACACGGCACCGTCGGTGAACGGGCACTGGCTCACCACCGCGGCCACCCGGGGGTCCGCCTTGGCGATTTCGAGTACGTGCCCACCACTGAAGCTCGTCCCGAACAGCGCCACCGCCTCCGGATCGACGCCGGGAAGTGCCCGTGCGTAGGCGATGGCCGCGTGCCAGTCCGAGTGTTGCAGGCCGATATCGAGCAGCTGCCGCGGCTCGCCGGTGCTGGCGCCGAAGTGCCGGTAGTCGAAGGCGAGGACGATGTAGCCGGCGGCCGCGAAGCGCGCGGCGAAGGCGTCCAGCCGCATCTCCTTCACACAGCCGAGCCCGTGACCCATCACGACGACCGGGCGTTTGCGGGAGACATCGGCGCTCGGCCGATACAGCCAGGCGGCACACCGGTCCGCGCCGGAAGCGAAGGTGACGTTCTCACGAATGGCGTCCTGCGCGAACGATATTCCGGGCGCGAGCAGCAGCGGCGCGAGCGCGGCGGTACCGATCAGGAACGAACGACGGGAAACGGACATCGGATCCTCTCGGGAAACAGACTGCGCGGCTGCACTTCTCGGACGATGCACCGCGATGAGATATCGCGCGGCGGGCAGGTCCGGGCCGCACGACCGGGATCGCCGGTCCGCATGCCCCCGTCGGCAGCGCGCTGACACTCTGACAAATTTACGCAAATATGTCAACGCGTCGCAGCACGAACCCAGAGCAGATCCGGGATTGCCGGTGCGGTGGATCAACTCGCCGCGCGATATCGCGCGGCGGCACAGGTCAGGAGTGTTCGAGCCCGATCACGACCAGGGTCACGGTGCGCCGCAGCCGTCGGCCCGCCGACCGCAGATCGTCGATCTCGCGTTCCAGACCATAGGTCAGCGCGATCAGCGCGGCCGCGAGCTCCTCGGCCTCGCGCGGAGTCGTTCGCTCGCGCAGGATCTCGGCGACGATGCCGGTCAGCGCCGCGATGTGATCGTCGACCATGGTGCCGAGCCTGCGCGCGCCGTCGACCAGGAAGTCGGCGGCGTGCGCCGGACTGTCCCGGTGGAGCTGAGCGGCCAGCCCGAGTTTGCACTCCAGGACCGCGATCACTCGATCGGCCGTGGTGCCCCGGCGCTGCGCCGCCGCCGTGGCGGCAGCCAGCGAGCGATCCAGCATCCGCTCCGCCACCAGGCGAAACGCCTCGTCCTTGTTCTTGACCGACAGGTACAACGTCGGCCGCGACAGTCCGACCTCGCCCGCGATGTCGTCCATCGTGGCGCGCCGGAGACCATGGCGGGCGAAGCAGATGTACGCGGCATCCAGCACCGCGTCCAGCCGCCCGCTCACTTCGGACACGTCGGATCCCTCGAAAAGCCCTGTGGCCCTTTAGACGTTGAAGCGGAATTCGACGACGTCGCCGTCGGCCATGATGTAGTCCTTGCCTTCCATGCGGACCTTGCCCGCGGCCTTGGCGGCGGACATGGAGCCGGCCTCGACGAGGTCGGTGAAGGCGACGAGTTCGGCCTTGATGAAGCCGCGTTCGAAATCGGTGTGGATGACGCCTGCGGCCTTGGGGGCCGTGTCGCCCTGGTGGATGGTCCAGGCTCGGGCTTCCTTGGGGCCTGCGGTGAGGTAGGTCTGCAGGCCCAGGGTGTGGAAGCCGGCGCGGGCCAGGGCGTGCAGGCCGGGCTCGGTCTGGCCGATGGACTCGAGGAGTTCGAGGGCGGACTCGTCGTCGAGTTCGAGGAGTTCGGCTTCGACCTTGGCGTCGAGGAAGACGGCGTCGGCGGGGGCGACGGCGGCCTTGAGTTCGGCGACCTTGGCCTCGTCGGTGAGCACCGATTCGTCGGCGTTGAAGACGTAGAGGAACGGCTTGATGGTGAGCAGCGAGAGTTCGCGCAGCAGTTCGCCGTCGATCTTCTTGCCCGCGGCGAACAGGGTGGTGCCCTCGTTGAGGAACTCCTGGGCGACCTTGGCGGCGTCGAGCAGCGGCTTGCGGTCCTTCTTGACCTTGGCTTCCTTCTCGAGGCGCGGGATGGCCTTCTCGAGGGTCTGCAGGTCGGCCAGGATCAGCTCGGTCTCGATGACCTCGATGTCGGCGGTGGGATCGACGCGACCGTCGACGTGCACCACGTCGTCGTCGGCGAACACGCGCACCACCTGGCAGATGGCGTCGGCCTCACGGATGTTGGCCAGGAACTTGTTGCCAAGGCCCGCGCCCTCGGAGGCACCCTTGACGATGCCCGCGATGTCGACGAAGGACACCACGGCGGGCACGATCTTCTCGGAACCGAAGATCTCGGCCAGCTTGTCCAGCCGCGGGTCCGGCAGCGGGACCACGCCGACGTTGGGCTCGATGGTCGCGAACGGGTAGTTCGCGGCCAGCACGTCGTTCTTGGTCAGCGCGTTGAACAGCGTCGACTTTCCGACGTTGGGCAGGCCGACGATTCCGAGGGTGAGGCTCACGAGGAGCAGAGTCTACGCGGTGCGGCCGGTCACCGAACCACCGGAACCCGCCCCGCGCGGGCGGGGCGGGCCGACGGTGATCACGGAACCAGGACGACCTTGCCCAGGTTGGCGCGCTGCTCGATGACGGCGTGCGCGGCGGCGGCCTCGTCGAGGGCGAACTCGGCGTGCACGACCGGATGCAGCAGGCCGGAGGCGTAGAACTGCCAGACCTCCTGGCGCAGGTCCTCGTAGCGGGCCGGGTCGCGCTGGGCGAGGCGGCCGATCCGGAAACCGGACAGCGTCTTGCCGCCGGCCAGCAGGTCCTCGGTGTCGATGAGGCCGCCGCCGGTGCCGTAGGTGACGACCCGGCCGCCCTCGGCGAGCGCGCCGATCGCGGCGCCCAGCCCGGTGCCGCCGACACCGTCGAGGGCGAAGTCCGCCTGCTTGGCGGCCTGGAGCTGGTCGTAGGTGACGACCTCGTCCGCGCCGAGCCCGCGCACGAAGTCGGCCTTGGCCTCGTCCGACACCGCCGCGACGACCCAGCCCGCGCCACGGACCCGGGCCAGCTGCACGGCGAGGTGGCCGACGCCACCGGCGGCGGCGGTGATCAGGGCGGTCTCGCCCTCGCGCGGGGCCGCGGTGTCGAGCGCGCCGAGCGCGACCAGGCCGCTGCGCATCAACGCGACGGCGTCGACCGCGGACGCGCCGTCGGGAATGGCCGAGGCCTGGTCGGCGGGCAGCACGACGTACTCGGCGTAGGCGTCGGCGCACAGGCCGACGACGCGATAGCCGGGTGCGTAGCCGTCGACGCCGTCACCGACCGCGACGACCTCACCGGCCACCTCGGCCCGCAACTGCTGCGGGCCGCTGATCCGCCGGATCGCCGACAGGGTGACCCCGATGGCCTCGACCTTGACCAGCAGCTCACCGGGACCGGCCACCGGCACCTCGGCCGCGACGACCTCGAGCACCTCCGGACCACCGCTGCGCTCGTACCGAACTCGCCGCATGACACCTCCTGAGATTGGGCGAAGGCGCAACGGTAACCGCCTGAGTGCGCGTAACCACAGCTCACGGACCTGTGAGTGCGAAATCTCACCGCCGCGCACCGGGCGCGGCGAGCACCTTCACAGAATGGTTACCCCGCACGGGAGCGCGGGACGCGTGCGCCACACCACATCGCTCACGACCCTGGTCGCTGCCACTGTTTCCGGCGTAGCGTGACGCGTATGGAGTCGACCACGGAGGTGGTGACCGCGGCCCCAGCGCCGATCCTGGCGGCCTTCATCGACCGCTACATCGGCTACCGGCTCGCGGGGTTCGAACCCGGCCTGCACCGGGGCCTGCCCTCGCGGCACATGACCTTCATCGTCGCCATCGGCCCGACCATCGACGTGGTCGAGCACACCGATCCGCACCAGGCGCCCGGCAGCTACCGCTGTGTACTCAGCGGCCTGCAGGCGACCCCGGCGATGATCTCGCACACCGGTTTCCAGGAGGGCATCGCGATCGAGCTGACCCCGCTGGGCAGCCGGGTCCTGTTCGGGATGCCCGCGAGCGAGCTGTGGGACGTCTCGATCGAATGTTCCGACGCCGGTGGACCGCTGGGTGACCAGCTCGCCGATGCCGTGCAGTCACAACCGGATTGGCCCGGCCGCTTCGCCGCCTGCGATCGGGCGCTGACCGCGGCGGCGCGCACCGAAACCCTCGCCGGACCCGAACTGTCCTGGGCCTGGCGCACCCTCGTCGGCACCGGCGGTACCTGCGAGATCACCCCGCTGGCGCAGCGGATCGGCTGGAGCCGCCAGCATCTGACGCGCAAGTTCACCGCCGAGTTCGGCGCGAGCCCGAAACTGGCCGCGCGGATCATCCGGTTCGAGCGGGCGCGGCGGATGCTGGCGAACACGCCGTCCTATGTCTCCATCGCCCAGGTCGCCGCCGCCTGCGGCTACTACGACCAGGCTCATCTGAACCGCGACTTCGCCGAGCTGGCCGGCTGCGCCCCGACGACCTGGCTGGCCGAGGAGATTCCATCCGTCCAAGACCCGAACGCCCCCGAGGCGAGAGGCTGAGCACATGGACACTTCCACCAACACCCAGACCGCGGTCTGGCCCTGCCTCGCCTTCGACGACGCTCGCGCCATGATCGAATTCCTCACCACCGCCTTCGGTTTCGACGAGGTCGCCGTCTACGCCAGGGAGGACGACGCGTCGGTCGTCGAACACGGCGAACTGCGCTGGCCCGCGGGCGGCGGCATCATGTTCGGCTCCACCGGTCGCGACGACAGCCCCTTCGGCACCCGCCCCGCCGGCGTCGCCTCGCTCTACCTGGTCACCGACGAGCCCGACGCGCTGCACGCGCGGGCCACCGCGGCGGGCGCCCGCCTCATCCGCGGCCTGCGCGACGAGGACTACGGCTCGCGCGGGTTCACCGTCGCCGACCCCGAAGGCAACCTCTGGAGCTTCGGCACCTACCGCGGCGAATGACCCGCTGAACAAAATTTCATCTTGGCCGCGACGGTGGGTGATCCTGTCCGGCGCGCTGGGCCGATCGGCTACGTTGTCGATGTTTCACCCGAGGCTCTGCGCGTTATACCAGGAGAGTTGGCACATGGCGACCATCGAATATCTGCGGACCGACCCGGACTTGCCTCCGGTCGGTGTCGTCGATCGCACCCCGATCACGCCCGCCAAGAAGGCCGTGTTCGCGGGGATCGCCGTGCTCGGCGCGATCGCCTGGGCGATCATCGCGTTCGTCCGCGGTGAGTCGGTCAACGCGGTGTGGATCGTCATCGCGGCGGTCTGTACCTACATCATCGCGTACCGGTTCTACGCGCGGTTCATCGAATGGAAGATCACCAAGCCGCGCGACGATGTCGCCACCCCCGCCGAGATCTACGACAACGGCAAAGACTTCATGCCGATGGACCGGCGGGTCCTCTACGGTCACCACTTCGCCGCGATCGCGGGCGCCGGGCCGCTGGTCGGCCCGGTGCTCGCCGCGCAGATGGGGTACCTGCCCGGCACGATCTGGATCATCGTCGGCGTGGTCTTCGCCGGCGCGGTGCAGGACTACCTGGTGCTGTGGGCCTCGACGCGCAGGCGCGGCCGCAGCCTCGGGCAGATGGCGCGCGACGAGCTCGGCACGGTGGGTGGTGTCGCCGCGATCGTGGCGATCCTGGCCATCATGACGATCCTGCTCGCGGTGCTGGCACTGGTCGTCGTCAACGCGCTCGGGGAGAGCCCGTGGGGCGTGTTCTCGATCGCGATGACCATCCCGATCGCCCTGTTCATGGGCGTGTACCTGCGGTTCCTGCGGCCGGGCCAGGTCGGCGAGGTCTCCGCGATCGGCATCGTGCTGCTGCTGGCGGCGATCGTCGGCGGCGGCTGGGTGTCGGAAACCGAGTGGGGCGCCGACTGGTTCACCCTCTCGCGCACGACCATCGCCTGGTGCCTGATCGCCTACGGCTTCTTCGCCTCGGTGCTGCCGGTGTGGCTGCTGCTCGCCCCGCGCGACTACCTGTCGACATTCATGAAGGTCGGCACCATCGTGCTGCTGGCGGCGGGCATCCTGATCACGATGCCGGTGCTGAAGGCGCCCGCGGTCTCCGAATTCGCGCACACCGGAACGGGTCCCGCGTTCGCGGGCAGCCTGTTCCCGTTCCTGTTCATCACCATCGCCTGTGGCGCGCTGTCGGGTTTCCACGCGCTGGTCTCCTCGGGTACCACGCCCAAGCTGCTGGCCAAGGAATCCAACGCCAGGATGATCGGCTACGGCGGCATGCTGATGGAGTCGTTCGTCGCGGTGATGGCCATCATCACGGCCTCGATCATCGACCAGCACCTGTACTTCGGCATGAACGCGCCGCTCGGGCTCACCGGCGGCACTCCGGAAAAGGCCGCGGCCTACACGAATACGCTCGACCTGTCGGGCCCGCCCGCGACGCCGGAACTGTTCGCCGACGCGGCCGCCGACGTGGGTGAGAAATCGATCATCTCGCGCACCGGTGGCGCGCCGACGCTGGCGGTCGGCATCTCCGAGGTCTTCCACAAGTTCCTCGGCGGCGAGTCGATGAAGGCGTTCTGGTACCACTTCGCGATCATGTTCGAGGCGCTGTTCATCCTCACCACGATCGACGCGGGCACCCGGGTGGCCCGGTTCCTGGTCTCCGACGCGCTGGGCAACTTCGGCGGCGCGTTCACGAAGTTCCGCGATCCGTCCTGGCGGATCGGCGCGTGGCTGTGCTCGCTGCTGGTCGTCGCGGGCTGGGGTGGCGTGCTGCTGATGGGCGTCAACGATCCGTTCGGCGGTATCAACGCGCTCTACCCGCTGTTCGGCATCGCCAACCAGCTGCTCGCCGCGATCGCGCTGACGATCGTGCTGACCATCATCATCAAGCGCGGCCTGCTGAAGTGGGCCTGGATCCCCGGCGTCCCGCTGGTCTGGGATCTGCTGGTCACCATGACCGCGTCCTGGCAGAAGATCTTCTCCGCCGATCCCAAGCTGGGCTACTGGAAGCAGCACAGCCTGTGCCAGGCCGCCAAGGAGGCGGGCACGGGCTGCCTGACCGCGAAGACGCCCGAGCAGGTCGACATCGCCATCCGCAACACCTTCATCCAGGGCACGCTCTCGATCGTGTTCGCGGTGCTGGTGCTGATCGTCACCGTGGTCGGCGCGATCGTGTGCGCGCGGGCGATCCGGTCGGGCACGGTGTCGAGCACCGAGTCCGAGGAGCAGCCGTCGAAGATCTTCGCGCCCAGCGGTTTCGTCTCGACCGCCGCGGAGAAGGACGTGCAGAAGGAGTGGGATGTGCTGATCGCCGAGGGCAAGGTGACCGCACCCGGATCGGCGCACGTGTCGTGAGTGTGTCGCGGGACGGGAGCGGCCGGTTCACCGGATCGGCCGCCCCCGCCCCTGCGGCCACGGCGCCGCGCCCGGCCGCGCCGGCGCTGCTGTCGCGGGTGTGGGCGGGCGTGCGCGGGGTCGCCCGGTGGTACAGCGCGATCAACGGCGGCCAGGACTACCAGCGCTACGTCGACCATCTGCGGCGCACCCACCCCGGCTGCCCCGTCCCCAGCGAACGCCAGTACTGGCGCGACCGCTACGCCGAAGCCGAGCGGAATCCGACCACCCGCTGCTGCTGACATCGGCCTCCATATCGTTTATCGTTAATATCGAAAAACGATAAACGGGGGGTCGATCATGCCTACGTCATCCGCATTCCGCTGGTCCGGTACCGACAATGCCGTGCTCCGGGCCGTGCTTCTCCTCGCGATCGGGATCACCGGTCTCGTCGCGGCCTATCAACTGCTGTGGATCGCCGCGCTGGTGCCCGTGCGCGGTGGCGGCCATCCGACAGCGATCGTCGTGGACCGGCCGGGTGACATCGCCGCGCCGGTCGTCGACGCGAGAACGGCGGGAGATGTCGGCGTCGCCGTCGACGGGAACCTGACGATCACCTTCCATCAGCCCGATGCCGTGGAGCGACTGCTGCTCGCGACGCCCGGGCTGCTGCTCGCCGCGGCCGTCCTGGTCGCGCTGATCGCGGTCCTGCGGATCGTCGGGACCCTGGCGCAGGGCGACCCGTTCGTCGCGCCGAATGTCCGCCGGATCTACACCGTCGCGGGCGCGGTCCTCGGCGGCGCGCTGCTGGTTCCGACGGTCGCGGCGTTCACCAGGGCCGAACTCCAGTCCCGGGCGCTCGACGGCCACGATCTGGTGCTGCTGCGGTTCACGATCGACGCCGGATCGCCCACCCTCGCAGCACTTCTCGTCGGGATGGTGCTCGTCGCGCTGGCCGAGGTGTTCCGGCGCGGCACCGCGCTGCGCGACGACACCGCGGGCCTGATCTGATGCCGCCGGAAGAAGCAACGGGCGTGCGCGTGCACCTCGACCACCTGCTCGCCGAGCGGGGGCTGACCCTCACCGAACTCGCGGAGCGGGTCGGGATCACCGTGGTCAATATGTCGGTGCTCAAGAACGGGCACGCGAAGGCCATCAGGTTCTCCACCCTCGCCGCGCTGTGCCGGGAGCTGCAATGCCAACCGGGTGACCTCATCAGCTACGAATTACCGTCATCGGGTCACCGGGGATAGTGGCCGATTTCCGCTAGCGACCCGCTCGCTTCGCGGGCATTGTGGAACCCGTGACGATCACGGCTTTGGACTTCGAGCGCTGCTACCGTGCGGTCTCGACCCGGGACTCCCGCTTCGACGGGCAGTTCTTCACCGCGGTGCGCACGACCGGTATCTACTGCAGGCCCTCCTGCCCCGCGATCACACCCAAGCGGGCCAATGTCTCCTTCCTGCCCACCGCCGCGGCGGCCCAGCAGGCCGGGTATCGCGCCTGCCGACGGTGCCTCCCCGACGCCGCGCCGGGCTCGCCGCTGTGGAATGTCCGGGCCGATCTGGCCGCGCGGGCCATGCGGCTGATCGGCGACGGGGTGATCGAACGCGGCGGCGTGCCCGCGCTCGCCTCGACCCTCGGTTACTCCCAGCGACAGCTCACCCGGGTACTCACCACCGAACTCGGTGCCGGACCGCTGGCCCTGGCCAGGGCGCATCGCGCGCACACCGCGCGGCTGCTGATCCAGACCACCGAGATGCCGATGTCCGACATCGCCTTCGCGGCCGGGTTCGCCAGCATCCGCCAGTTCAACGACACCGTGCGCGAGGTGTTCGCGGTCAGCCCGACGACCATGCGCACGGAGTCACGGCGCTCACCGCGCTCCGATGCCGTCGCACCCGCCGCGCCGGGCCTGCTCACGCTGCGCCTGCCGTACCGGGAGCCGCTCGACACCGGGTGGCTGGCGTGGTTCCTGTCCGCGCACACCGTGCCCGGCATGGAGCTGTGGGAGGACGGCGTCTACACCCGCGGGCTGCGAACTCCGCACGGGCACGCCACCGTCCGGTTGTCGTTCCAGCCGGGACACGTGCGCGCCGAACTGGCGCTGCGCGACATGCGCGACCTGGCGCCGACAGTGGCGCGCGTGCGGCACCTGCTCGACCTGGACGCCGATCCGCAGGGCATCGACGAGGGTCTCGGCCTCGCCGTCCCGGACAACGGACTTCCCGTCGTCGCGACGGCGGCTCCCGGCCACGGGTTCGGACCGGGCATTCGCGTGCCCGGCTGCCTCGACGGCCCGGAGTTGTTGCTGCGCACCATGATCGGTCAGCAGATCTCGGTCCAGGCGGCGGCGACCCACACCGCGCGCCTGGTCGGCGCCCTCGGCGATCGGATCGACGGCCCGGCACCCCGGCTGTTCCCCACCCCCGACGTGGTCGCCGAGCGCGGCGCGGAGGTACTCACCGGACCGGCCCGCCGGGTGTCGGCCGTCGTGGCGGCGGCACGGGCGATCGCCGAGGGCGAGCTGGTCCTGCACTCCGGCCGCACGGCCGCCGAACTACGCCGCGACCTGCTCGCGCTGGCCGGCGTCGGGCCCTGGACGGCCGACTACGTCACCGTGCGCCTGCTCGCCGATCCGGACATCCTGCTCGGCACCGACCTGGTCGTCCGCCAGGGCGCGACGCTGGCCGGCGTCGACCTCGACCACACCACCCGCTGGGCGCCGTGGCGCTCCTACCTGTCCATGCACCTGTGGAAGACGGCACTCGAACATCGCGGCGTCATCGCCGCGCCCCGCCCTTCCCGCCCCGTCAACGGAAGCGAAGCATCATGACCGACACCAGCATTCGACGCGCCGACATCGCCACCGTCGCCACCCCGATCGGACCGTTCACCGCCATCGTCGACGCCGACGGCGCGGTCCTCGCCTCGGGCTGGACCGCCGACCCGGCCGAGCTCACCAGCGTCATCCACGCCACCCTGCGTCCCGTCGAGCTGCGGCAGCGGGACGCGCTCGGCGAGGTCACCCGGGCGGTGACCGCCTACCACGCCGGCGAGCTCACCGCGATCGACGCGATCACCGTGCGCCAGCGCTCCGGCGAGTTCCTCACCCACGCGTGGGAGGTGCTGCGCAAGGTGCCCGCGGGCGAGCCGGTCACCTACACCGAGTTCGCCGGGCTGTCCGGTCGGCCGGCGGCGACCAGGGCCGCGGCGAACGCGTGCGCGCGCAATGCCGCGGCGCTGTTCGTGCCGTGTCATCGGGTGCTGCGGATCGGTGGCGCGCTGGGTGGGTTCCGCTGGGGACTCGACGCCAAGCGGTGGTTGCTCGCGCACGAGGCCTGAGACAGTAAGGCCAGTAACTCACGATTGGCTCTTTCGTGAGGTCCAGTCGGCCCGGATGCTGATACCCATGCTCACTCGTCGCCTGATCGCGCTCTACACCGGTCTGTGGTTGTACGGGACGTCGATGGCGGTGATGATCCGGGCCGGGCTCGGGCTCGATCCGTGGGACGTCTTCCACCAGGGCGTCGCCGCGCACGTGCCGCTGAGTTTCGGCGCCGTCACCGCGGTGACCGGGGTCGTCGTGCTGCTCGCGTGGATTCCGCTCCGGCAGAAGCCGGGGCTGGGCACGGTCAGCAATGTGATCGTGATCGGGGTGTCGGTGGACGTCGGGCTGTGGCTGATCCCCGCGGCCGACGCGCTGTGGGTGCGGGTGGCGGCGATGGTGCTCGCCGTCGTCGTCAACGCCGCGGCGACCGTGCTCTACATCGGCGCGGGGATGGGTCCAGGACCCCGTGATGGACTGATGACTGGACTGGTCGCCCGGACCGGGTGGCCGGTGTGGTCGGTGCGCACCGGCATCGAGGCGACGGTGCTGATCACCGGCTGGCTACTCGGGGGCAGCGTCGGCATCGGCACCCTCGTGTATGCCTTCGGTATCGGGCCGCTGATCCAGCTGATGATCCCGTATGTCGACGGGTGGTTGCCGGGGTTCGCGCCGAAGTCCGGGGGTGCGGTCCGGGCTGATCCGGTGCCCGAACCGACGGCCTGATCGGCGGGGCTCCGGGCCGGAGCGACTACCTGATCGACGGCTGCCATCGGCCACCCGGCGGCAGCTGCCCAGAGCTGATCTACCAACTGACGGCAGCTACCCGGGGAGGAACTACCGCCTGGCGGTAGCTCCTCGGGGGTGAGCGACGACAGACCGAGGAGAAACCCGGCCCCGTCGTCAGGCGACAGTTGCTTGGAGCTGCGAGCCCGTTCGGCCGCGGAGGACGTGCAGGCGGCTGGGAATCCGCTGGCGCATCTCGTCGACGTGGCTGACCACGCCGACCACGCGGCCGCCCGCCCGCAGTTCGTCCAGGACGCCCATGACCGCGTCGAGGGTGTCGGCGTCGAGACTGCCGAAGCCCTCGTCGATGAACAGGGTGTCCAGGACCAGGCCGCCTGCTTCGGCCGCGACCACATCCGCCAAGCCGAGCGCCAAAGCCAGTGAGGCCATGAAGGTCTCACCGCCGGAGAGGGTCTTCGCGGAGCGGACCGCGCCGGTGTAGTCGTCGCGGACATCGAGGCCGAGGCCACCGCGCCTGCCACGCGGACCCGCCTTGTCGGAGTGCACGAATTCGTAGCGGCCACCGGACATCCGGCGCAGCCGCAGCGAACCGGCGACCGCGACCTCCTCGAGGCGCGCGGCGAGCACGTACGAGCGCAACGACATCCGGCGATTGTTCTCGCCACGCCCCGCGACCACGTCGGCCAGCGTGGCCAGCTCGTCGAAATCACGCTGCCTCGGCGCGATCCGCTCGACCTCACCCCACAGCTGGGTCCCCAGCTGCTCCAGCTGCGCGACCCGCTCGGCGGCGGCCGACTGGGTCGCCACCGCCGCGGTGAACGCGGTCTGGGCGTCGGCGAAACGCTGTTCCAGCGCGGCCAGATCGGCAGGCACCTGCTCGGCCACCGCCTGGATCTGCGGTTCGGCGAGGACCGCGTCGGCGTGGGCACGGGCCCGGTCGGCAGCGGTGAGCTCGGATTCGATCGCCGACTGCTGGGCCGCGGTGCGGGCGAGCACGGTGACGAGCTGGGCATACGCCGTGAGCAGGGCGATATCGTCGCGCCACGGCGCCGGTTCGGGCTCCGGTTCCGGTTCGTCCTCGACCGACTCGTCGTCGAAAAGGTCGAACAGCGTGGGCATCTCGGGCTCGACCCGCACCGACCGCGCGGCTCGCTTGGAACGCGATCGCACCCCATCCCCAGCGCCAGCGTCCGCGCCATCGCTACCCGAGGCCTGCCCCTCGACACCATCGGTCATCGCCTCCGCACCGGCCCCGCCGTCGATCGGCGAAGATCCCGTGCCGTCACCAGCGACATCATCCGGTGCTCCCGGGCCGCTCACTGGCACCGCATCCCCCACACCATCACCGGACATCGAAGCCTGAGGATCGCTGGGAGCCAACGACTTCGACGCCGCGTCCGCGATGTCGACCGGGGTCGTTGTCGCGGGGACACCATCGGCAGGCGCGCCCGTGGCGGCACCGCTGGTAGTCGCACCGGCGGTGCCATCAATCGACGCCTCGTGCGACGCGGCGGCGATCCGTTCATAGCCCTCGGGGACGAAACCGGCTGACTGGGCGAGGTTTTCGACGCGGGTGGCGATGTGGCGGACGGTGTCGCGGGCGGCGGATTCCTCGGTGCGGGCGGTGCGCAGGGTGGTGGCGGCGGTGATGAGGGATTCGAGGCGGGTGGTGCGGGCGTCGACCGAGTCGTCGGCGCCGGCGGCGGTGCGCAGGCGGAGGGTGAGTTCGTCGAGGCGGGCGCGGGTGGCGGTGATGGTCGCGGTGGCGGTGCCGAGGCGGGCGTCGAGGTCGCGGGACTGCTCGTGCAGGGTGGTTTCCTCGGCGCGCAGGGTGTCGAGGCGGGTGGTGAGGGGGGTGACGCGGGCGGCGCTGTCGGCGGCGTCGTCGAAGCGGTGGGTGGCGGTGCGCACGGCATCGGCCAGGGTGACCGGGTCGGCGTCGCCGCCGCGCGCGGTCAGCGCCTCGATCTCGCGTTCGATGACGCCGATGCGCTCGGCGATCCGGTCGCGTGCGGCTTCGGCCGCCTGCTCGGCCGTGGTGGCGGCGTCCTCGGCGTCCTTGGACACCGCGTCGTCGGTGGGGCGTGCGGGGTCGGGATGCTCGGCCGAACCGCACACCGCGCACGGTGCGCCGACCGACAACGCGCCGGCGAGTTCGGCGGCCATGCCCGCCAATCGGCGCGTGCGCAGATCGAGCACCCGTTCCCGGGCGTCGAGATATGTCCCCCGCGCCGCGTCGAACTCAGTTTGTGCCCGGTCCAGCGCGGGCCGCTGCTTGGCCAATTCGACGGCGGCCGCGGCGGATTCCTGCCACTTGCCGAGCTCGGTCCGCAGTCCGGGCAGCGCGGCCGCGGCATCGGTGGCCTCGCGCAACTGCTCCCCCGCTCCCGCGAGCACGGCGGGCAATTCGGTACGGCGCTGCGCGAGTTCGCCGGCGCGCGCGGTCAGGCGCGTCACCTCGGCCTCGTGCGCGGTGAGATCCACGGCGAGCTGACGTGCGGTCTCGGCGTCGGCCCGCACCTCACCGAGCACACCGAGCTGGGCGTTCCACTGGCTCACCGCGGCATCGAGATCGCCCTCGACATCGCGGACGCGGCCGAGATCCTCCGGCCGCGCGCCACGTGGACCGGAGGGGCTGCCCGCCCGGGTGCCCTGTTCACTACCCAGTCCGGGCGCCCCGCCGTCAGATCGCACGCCGCCGACGCGTCGCGTATCACCTAGTCCACCAGTGGAATCCACTCGCTCAACCGGCGTATCAGCATCGTCGAAGACCACCGTCAGCAGATCCAGCCCCGCGATATCGGCGGCCGCCTCGGCACCCAACTGGACGGCCAGCTCACCGGCGACCGACCGGCTCGACCCCTCCGCGCGGCGCAGCGCGCGCACCGCCGACCGCGCCTCATCGATGGCGTGCACCACCGGCTCGGCCCGGCGAGCCTGTTCGAGTTCGCGTTCCAGCTCGGCCCGGCGCGGGGCGTCGGCGGTGTACGCGGCCAGTTCCGCGCGGGCCGCCGCCATCCGGGCGTGCAACCCGGCAACGCGACGCTGCTCCTCGGCCTCGGCGCGGGCTTCGCCTGACTCCTGCTGTCGGAGTTCGGCGTTCGCGTTCGCCTCGGCCAGCTCGGTGCGCGCGGTGGCGAGCAGATCCTGGGACCAGGTGACCGCGTCGGGCAGGCCGACCGATTCCGCGCCGCCATAGCCCGCGGCCATACCGACCTTGGTGATCAGTCGGTCGATGCCCTGGGTGCGGGCGGTGAGGTCGGCCTCGGCGGCGCGACGGCGATCCGCCAGCCACGTCTCGGCGGTGCCGAATCGCTGGGTGTCGAAGAGCTTTTCGAGCAGCTTCTCGCGGTCCTCGTTCTCGGCACGCAGGAACTTCGCGAAATCGCCCTGGGGCAACAGCACGACCTGGAAGAACTGGTCGGCGCTCATGCCGAGCAGGCGCACGACCTCGTCGCCGATATCGGTGAGCCGGGACAGATTCTCGCCCGACCCGTCCAGCCATTCCAGCGTGCCCTTGGCCTGCACCTCGGTGAACCGGGTGCTGTCGCGACTGCTCGGCCGCTCGAACGCCGGGCTGCGAGTGAGCCGGAGCCGACGACCGCCGAGGGTGGCCTCGAGGGTGACCTTCGGCGGCGTCTGTGGGTCGGCGTGATCGGAATGCAGCCGCTTTCCCTCCCCGCGCGCGCCGGGCACCCGCCCGTACAGCGCGAAGGCGATGGCGTCGAGGATGCTGGTCTTGCCCGCGCCGGTGTGCCCGTGCAGCAGGAACAGACCATCCGCGCCGAGCACGTCGAAATCCACGACGGTGGACTCGGCGAAGGGACCGAACGCGACCATCTCCAGTCGATGCAGCCTCACGCGGCACCGCCCAGCGCAGCCCTCACGCGGTCACGTCCATGGCCTCGAATTCGTCGGCCGCGCGACGGGTTTCGGCGCGACCCGCATCGGGTTCACGCACGGCGGCGGCCAGCGCACGCTCTACCCATCGCATCTCGCCTCCGGTCGGCGCACCGCGCACATCGGTCAGGAAACTCGCCGCGACCTCGACATCGCGGCGGCCGTGCACCCGCTCGCGGTAGCGCAGCTCCGGATTGCCCTCGGGGCGTACCCATTCCACGTGTACCGCGTGCGGGAAACGCTCGCGCAGTTTACGCATGGGGTCGACCGGGCGGGTGCTGTCGGTGAGCGTCGCGGAGACGTAATGCGGCTCGGCGTCGGCGAATCCGGCATCGGTGAGCAGCTCGTCGAGGGTGCCGGTGAGCTTGCTGAGCCCGCGCACCAGCGGTAGGTCGTGGCGGTGCACCGCGGCCAGTCCGTCGGCGTCGAGGTCGACGATCCAGACCGCCTTGCGGTGGGAATTCTCGGCGAACGAGTACGGCAGCGGAGAACCGCTGTAGCGCACCGACTCCGACAGGGTCTGCGGCGAATGCAGGTGTCCCAGCGCCACATAGTCGATCCCGTCGAACGCCGACATCGACACCGTCTCGACCCCGCCCACCGAGATCGATCGCTCCGACCCCGTCGCCTCCCCGCCGACGACGAACGCGTGCGCGAGCACCACGGTGCGCGTGCCCGGCCGACCGGCGAGATCGGCGCGGATGCGGCCCATCGCGGCGTCGAGGATCTCCGCGTGCGAGCGGGCCTGCGGCACACCGAGTTCGGCGCGGGTGATCTCCGGCTCCAGATACGGGATCCCGTAGAAGGCCACCTCGCCGTGACTGTCGGCGAGCAGCACCGGCCGGTCGGCGTCGGCGACCCGGGTGCACAGGTGCAGCCCGCCCGCCGCCGCGAAGCTGGCGCCGGCGCCGAGCCGGGCGGGCGAATCGTGATTGCCCGAGGTCGCGACGATCACCGCGCCCGCGGCCCGGATCGCCTCGAACCCGCGGTTGCAGACCGCGATCGCGTCGGCGTTCGGGATGGACCGGTCGTAGACGTCGCCCGGCACGACGACCACGTCGACGGACTCCGCCGCGACCAGCTCCGCGATCGACGCCAGCACCGCCGCCTGATCGGCTAACAGGTCGACACCGTGGAAGGTGCGCCCGATGTGCCAGTCGGAGGTGTGCAGGATCCGCATGCCGCGAAACTTAGGCCACACCCCCGACAGAATTCAATCGACGCACCCCTCGGGTGTGCCGCACCGGCGCGTCACCACGCCCGGGTTGCCCGGTGATTGCGAGTTTGTCGGTGGCTTCCGGCACTATCGCCGCTATGACCGCCTCGATGCTCGTCGCGCTCGTCTTGGTATTCGCTGCCGGGTTCGGTCTCGGCTGGTTGGGGCATTCCGCCCGGGGCGGGCAACGCGCCGCCGCGGCGGAGGCCAGGCTGGCGGCGGCCGGGGACAATCAACGGTTGCTGCAGCAATCGCTGCACGCGGCGAACGAGGATGCGGCACGCAGGCATTCGGCCGCGATCGGCGCGATGGTCGATCCGCTGCGCGATGCCGTCGGCGCGCTCGAGCAGCAGATCCGCCAGGTCGAGCACCACCGGATCGACGCGTACTCGGGGCTGCGGGAGCAGGTCGCCGGAATGCAGCGCACCTCGCACCGGCTCTCCGACCAGACCGGACAGCTGGTCGCGGCGCTGCGCGCGCCGCAGGTCCGCGGCCGCTGGGGGGAGATCCAGCTGGAGCGGGTCGTCGAGCTGGCGGGCATGACCAGGCACTGCGATTTCGATACCCAGGTGCACCGGGCCGGCGGCGGCGACCGCGGTGGGGTGCGGCCGGACCTGGTGGTCCGGCTGGCGGGCGGCAGGCACATCGTCGTCGACGCGAAGGTCCCCTTCACCGCCTACCTCGACGCCGCGACCACCGACGACCCCACCGCCCGCGACCAGCTGCTGGCCCGGCACGCCAAGCATCTGCGCGCCCATGTCGACCAGCTGGCGGACAAGGCGTACTGGGCGGCGTTCGATCCGGCGCCGGAGTTCGTCGTCCTGTTCGTGCCGGGCGATCCGTTCCTCGACGCCGCGCTCACCACCGACGCGGGGCTGCTGGAGTACGCGTTCGGGCGGAACGTGATCCTGGCAACCCCCACGACGCTCATCGCGCTGCTGCGGACGGTCGCGTTCAGCTGGCGCCAGGAAGCGCTGTCCCGCGATATGGCAACGGTGCAGCAATTGGGCAAGGAGCTCTACACCCGGGTCGGCAAGGTGGCCGATCACCTGGACAATCTCGGGGTGAATCTCGGTAAGGCAGTAGCGGCTTTCAACGCCACCGTCGGCTCGGTCGAGTCACGGGTAATGGTCACCGCGCGCCGGATGCACGATCTCGGGATCGCCGATCAGGAGCTGCCGGCAATCCGGTTGACCGAGGCCAGGCCGCGGGCCGTGGCCTTCGCCGAGGCCGAGGATCGTCGCTGAGATCCCCGTGCCGCAGCGCCTGACGGCGCGTTGTGCGGTTAGTGTCATGGTGTGGCTGCTTCCCAACGTGCGCGACCCCGGGTGCCCGCGCCGCAACGTTCGATCATGCCCTCGGTGCCCGGCATCCCCGCCTGGGGCGCGATTCTGCTCGCCGCGGGCATGACGATGGTGGGGTTCGCGATCGACGCGGTCGGGGGCGAGACCTACCCGACGGGCACCTTCTCGGCGCTGTATGTGCTGGGCTGCGTACTGGCCGTGTGCGCCGTGCGGTTCCGCGGGCTGTTCTCCACCATGGTCATGCCGCCGCTGCTGCTGTTCGTCGCGGTGCCGGTGGCCTGCCAGCTGCTGGGTGGGCGCGCCACCACCTCCATCAAAGACGTGCTGATGAACCTCGTCATCCCGCTGGTGGAGCGCTTCCCGACGATGATGCTGGCCACGGTCCTGGTCCTCGCCATCGGCGGTGCCCGGATCGCGATCGCCAAGCGCACCCCCGCCACCGCCCGCCCGCTCTCCGACGAACGCCGGGCCGAACGCAAGACCGAGCGCAAGCCGGTCAAGCGCCGCCGTCCCGAGGCCGCGGGCGACACCGGCCGCCAGCGCACCCGCCGCGCCACCGCCGTCCTGGACGACCCGGTCACCGAGGTCGACATGGCCAGCCCGGCCCGCCGCGCACCGCGCGCGACCGATCCCAAGCGCGCCCCCGCCGCGGCCAGGACCAGGGAGCCGCGCGCCGCCCGCAACGCCGCCCCGCGCGAGGCCGACGCCGCGCGCACCCCGCGCCGCAGGCCCGACCCGCAGCCGCATCCCCAGCCGACGGTGCGCTACCGCGATCGCGCCGACACCGGTCGCACCGAACGGCGCAGGCCCGACAACGTGTGAGAACCAGGAAGCCCCCGCCGCGAACTTCGCGACGGGGGCTTCCTTTATGTGTCGGTCCTGTGTCAGCCCTGGGCGGGGGCGTCGCGGCGCGCGGCGCGCAGCTCACGCGGCAGCGAGAACACCAGGGTCTCGTTGGCCGTGGTCACCGGCTGCACCTCGCCGAAGCCGTGCTCGGCGAGCAGGTCGAGCACACCGGTCACCAGGATCTCCGGCACCGACGCGCCCGAGGTGATACCGATCGTGCGCACCCCGTCGAGCCAGGCGAGGTCGACCTCGCGGGCGTAGTCGACCAGGTACGCGGCCCGCGCGCCCGCGCCGAGGGCGACCTCGACCAGCCGCACCGAGTTGGAGGAGTTGCGCGAGCCGACCACGATCACCAGATCGCATTCGGGTGCCATCGCCTTCACCGCGGTCTGCCGGTTGGAGGTGGCGTAGCAGATGTCGTCGCTGGGCGGATCCTGCAGCGTCGGGAACCGCTCGCGCAGCCGCTGCACCGTCTCCATGGTCTCGTCGACCGACAGCGTGGTCTGCGACAGCCAGATCACCTTCGACGGATCACGCACGGTGACCTTGTCCACCGAGTCGGGGCCGTCGACCAGCTGGACGTGCTCGGGCGCCTCACCGGCGGTGCCCTCGACCTCCTCGTGGCCCTCGTGGCCGATCAGCAGGATGTCGTAGTCGTCGCGGGCGAAGCGCTTGGCTTCCTGGTGCACCTTGGTGACCAGCGGACAGGTCGCGTCGATGGTGCGCAGGTTCCGCTCGGCGGCGGTCTCGTGCACGATCGGCGCCACGCCGTGGGCGGAGAACACGACCAGCGCGCCCTCGGGCACCTCGTCCGTCTCGTCGACGAACACGACACCGCGCTCACGTAGCGTCTCCACCACGTGCCGGTTGTGCACGATCTCCTTGCGGACGTAGATCGGGGCGCCGTGCTTCTCCAGCGCCTTCTCCACGGTCTCGACGGCGCGGTCGACGCCTGCGCAGTAGCCGCGCGGCTCGGCCAGCAGCACGCGCTTGCCACCGGCAGCGGACGCGCCCGCGGAGCGCGCGATACCGACGTTCAAGGGAATTGCCGAGGTCATAGTCCACAGCTTACGTGCGCCGCGCGGGCGGGATCAGGGCGGATCGAGGGGCGAAAGTCACATCGGGGTGGTCTGGACCTTTGCATCACAGGCGGTTTGCGGCAGGCTGGGACCATGTTCCGTCCTCCGTACCTGGCCCGGGTCGCCGCCGGTGCCGCCGTCTACGCCTTAGAAGAGACCCGGCGGCTGCCCGTCGCCGCGGTCAACTTCCCGATCACCGCGCTGAGCCGCGTGCTGCAGACCACCATGCACGTGCAGCAGTTCGTCACCAGCCTCGCGCTCAAGGGCGACGGCCTGTTCGAACGTCTGGGTTCGGCCCCGCAGGAGCAGCCCGCCTGGGCCACCTTCGACGAGGACGTCGCCCCGGAGCCCGCCGTCGCCACCAACGGCCATGCCAGCCGCTTCGATCTGTTCACCGAGGAGATCCCGGCCGAGCAGACCAACGGCAAGGCCGCGCCCGCGTCGCTGCTGCTGCTTGAGTCCGAGCAGACCGCCGAGGAGCCGGCCGCCGAGCCGGAGCCCGAGGAGGTGCAGGCCCCCGAGGTCGCCATCCGCTACGACTACCCGGCGATGACGCTGGCCCAGCTGCGCGCCCGGCTGCGCATGCTGACCGTCGAGGAGCTGGCCCAGCTGCTGGCCTTCGAGCAGCAGACCCGGGCCCGCGCGCCGTTCGTCACCATGCTGACCAACCGGATCGCGACGGTCCAGGCGCAGTAGCCTCCCCCCTTTGCAGCGACCGCGACCGGGGCCAACGCGCCGGTCGCGGTCGCTTTTGTTTGTGTCGGTAGCGCCGCGTATACCTGACGTATGACTGAGGACGGCTCCGGCGCTTCCGCCCCGGCGGACACCGCCGCGGGCGCACCGGGCAGTTCCGCGGAGCAGCCGTGGCCGGTGCGCTCGATCGCGGTGAAGGTCGCGCAGTGGATCGACCGGCTCGGCAGCGTGTGGGTGGAGGGCCAGGTCACCCAGATCAGTCTGCGGCCCGGCACCCGCACCGCCTTCCTGGTGCTGCGCGATACCTCGGCGGACATGTCGCTGTCGGTGACCTGCGATCCGGAGTTGTTGCGGCGCAGTCCCGTTCCGCTCACCGAGGGCAGCCGGGTGGTCGTCTACGGCAAGCTGCAGTTCTTCACCGGACGGGGCACGCTGTCGCTGCGGGTCACCGAGATCCGGCCGGTCGGCATCGGCGAACTGCTCGCCCGGATCGAGCGGCTCAAGGCGCTGCTGTCGGCGGAGGGGCTGTTCGATCCACGGCTCAAGCGGCCGTTGCCCTTTCTGCCCGGCACGGTCGGGCTGATCACCGGGCGGGCGAGCGCGGCCGAACGCGACGTGCTGACCGTCGCCCAGAATCGCTGGCCCGCGGTGCGTTTCGTCGTCAAGAACACGGCGGTGCAGGGTCCGACGGCGGTGCCGCAGATGCTGGAGGCGCTGGCCGCCCTCGATCGCGATCCGGCCGTCGACGTGATCGTGCTCGCCCGCGGCGGCGGCAGCACCGAGGACCTGCTGCCGTTCTCCGACGAGGCGCTGTGCCGGGCCATCGCCGCCGCGACCACCCCCATCGTCAGCGCGATCGGGCACGAACCCGACGCGCCGCTGAGCGATCTCGTCGCCGACGTGCGCGCCGCCACCCCCACCGACGCCGCCAAGCGGATCGTCCCCGATGCCGCCGCCGAGCTCGCGGGCGTGCGCGAGATGCGGGCCCGCTCGGCCGCCGCGCTGCGCGGCTGGGTGCAGCGCGAGACCCACATCATCGCCCAATTGCGCTCGCGCCCTGTGCTCGCCGATCCGCTGCGCGAGCTGCGGCACCGCCACGACGAGGTGGAGCGATTGCGGCTAGCGGCCCGGCGCACCGTCGAGCAGACGCTGCGCACCGAGTCGACCGCCGCGGCGCACCTGCGCGAGAAGCTCACCGCCGTCGGCCCGGCCGCGACGCTGGCCCGTGGCTACGCTGTCGTGCAGCGCGTCGCCGGGAAGGACCGTCACGTGGTCCGCGCGATCGAGGATGCCCCCGCGGGCAGCCAGCTCCGCATCCGGGTCGCCGACGGCGCCGTCACCGCCGCCGCGCTCGGCACCCAGCGCCTGACACCCACCAACGACAAGGGGAACTGACCGTGCCCGACGCCGGAACCGAGCCCGCCGACACCCTCGCCGAGATCGCCGCCTTCGGCTACGAACGCGCCCGCGACGAACTCGTCAACGTCGTCAAGATGCTGGAGCAGGGCGGTCTCGATCTCGACGACTCGCTCGCCCTCTGGGAGCGCGGCGAGGCCCTGGCGACCCGCTGCGAGCAGCACCTGGCCGGTGCCCGCAAGCGCGTGGAAGACGCCATCTCGCACGCCGACGACGCGAGCGAGTAGCCGGGCAACGCCGCCTTTACGGCGACGAAACACGGTGCGGGCACCCTGGTGCGCACGTCTCGACGGCACTGGGAGGCACCGCGATGTCACGCACCGAAGCGCTGGCCCGACTGCGCACCGAACTCGGCGCGGTCGACCATTCCGTCGACACGCGCAGGCTGCGCACCAAGAGCCGGGACCGGTTCGCCCAGAGCCCGGTCCTGCGTGACCTGCTGCGCGGCCGCAATGCCGAGATCTTCATCGCCCCGCGCACCAAGGAGGAACTGCGCGTCGCCGTCGCGGCGTGCGCCCGGCACCGGGTTCCGATCACGGTGCGCGGCGCCGGTTCCGGCCAGTTCGGCCAGGGTGTTCCGCTCTCCGGCGGCGCGGTGATCGATGTCACCGCCATCGCCGGGGTCGTCGGCTGGCACGGTGACCGGGCCCGACAGCCACCGCGCTCGGTGCGCGCGCTGACCGGCACCGTGGTCGCCGACATCGACGCGACGATCCGCCCGTCCGGCTGGGAGCTGCGCATGCACCCCTCCACCGCGCACCAGGCCACGATCGGCGGCTACATCGCCGGTGGGCACGCGGGGGTCGGCAGCTGTCAGTGGGGCATCCTGCGCGACGCGGGCAACATCACCGCGCTGGAAGTGATGACGGTCGAGGAACAACCCCGCCTGGTCGAGCTGCGCGGCAGCGACGTCACCACGGTGCACCACGCCTACGGCGCCAACGGCATCATCACCGAGGTCGAACTGCCCGTCGCGCCCGCCTGGGAGTGGCACGAGCTGGTGATCGCGTTCCCGGAATTCGAGCAGGCCGCCCGGTTCTCGGTCGACCTCGGCACCAGCGACGGGGTGCTCAAGAAGGTGGTCTCCCCGCACGCGCATCCGCTCCCGCAGTACTTCCCCGGCCTGGCCGGGCTGATCCCCGACGGCGCGGCGATGGTGCTGGTGCTGGCCGCGGTGCAGTCGGTGCCGAACGTGGAGGATCTGGCGCACGCGTGCGGCGGGCAGGTCCGCTACCGCTGCCTCGAGGGCAAGGGCGTCTACGGCGTGCCGCTCTACGAGTTCACCTGGGGCCATTCGATGCTGCACTACCAGCGCCGCGACCCGACGCTCACCGGGTTGATGGCGCTGTTCCCGCCCGCCGACCTGTACGCGTCGATCGTGCGGGTGCACCGGGAGTTCGCCGACCTCGGGCCGCTGCACGTGGAGATGAAGCGGATCGACGGCGCCCTGTCCGCCCAGGGCTCGCCGGTGTTCGCCTACGAGAGCCGGGCCCAGCTCGCCGCGATCACCGAGCGCTTGCAGCGGGCCGGGCTCTCCATCGCCAATCCGCACACACCGGTCCTCGGCGCGGGCGGCATGAAACCGTGGGGACCGCGGGAGATCGCGACCAAACGCGCCTTCGACCCGCACGGTCTGCTCGCGCAGGGCAAGGTCGACGACCTGCTCGCCACCGACGTCATCACCACCTCGACGGCCCTGCCCACCTCCGGCTGGACCTACCGGCTCAGCGACACGGCAGGCCGCTGAGCTACTTCGACAGCGGCTGCGCGGTGGTGACCGCCTGCGCCAGCGTGGTGAACGCGGCCTCGTTGCCCGCGCCGGTGATCAGGATCCGGACGCCGCCCAGATCGGTGATCCAGGCGGTCTCCTCGGTCGGTTCGGTGTAGACGACCCACTTCTGCCCGGCGATGTCCTGGGTGCCGGTGGCGTAGCGCGAGCCGAGCACGTGGCGGGCGAGGGCTTCCTCGGAGGCGGAGGTCTGCGAGTACCGCATGTAGGTGCCCTGCGGAGTCAGGTAGCCGACGGTGCTGACCGGGCCGACGCCCGAGCTGACGATCGTGTCGCGGCTGCCCGAGTTCGACACCCAGTCCTGCGGCAACTCCGGCTTGCGGATCGCGAACGGCAGGGTCTTCGCGTCGGACTTCAAGGCCGCGTCGGCGTCGAAATGGGGGATCTGACCTTGGGTCGGGCCGTTCGTCGCGACGGTGCACTGGCTCGCCGCGCCCGCCAGCACGATGGCGATCAGCACCAGCGGAATCAGCGACCAGAACAGGTCGCGATAGTCGTTGAAGATCCGGTGCTTCTGCTGGGCCACGGCTACCAGTATCCACTCGGGCTCTGACCAGGCCACCGACGGGGCATCGCAGGTCGTGCACGGGTGTGCCGATCCTAATGCGACAATTGCCCCCGTACACCAACGCCCAAGGAGGCACTTCGCAATGACGGCATCATCGCCCGCCCCCAGCCGCCGCGAGGCACCCGACCGTAACCTCGCACTCGAGCTGGTCCGAGTCACCGAGGCAGGCGCGATGGCAGCGGGCCGCTGGGTCGGCCGCGGCGACAAGGAAGGCGGCGACGGTGCGGCCGTCGACGCCATGCGTCAGCTCGTCAGCTCCGTCTCCATGCAGGGCGTCGTCGTCATCGGCGAGGGCGAGAAGGACGAAGCGCCGATGCTGTACAACGGCGAGGCGGTCGGTGACGGCACCGGTCCCGAGGTCGACTTCGCGGTCGACCCGATCGACGGCACGACGCTGATGTCGAAGGGCTCCCCCGGCGCCATCTCGGTGCTCGCGGTCGCCGAGCGCGGCGCCATGTTCGACCCGTCGGCCGTGTTCTACATGCACAAGATCGCCGTCGGCCCCGACGCCGCGGGCTCGATCGACATCACCGCCCCGATCGGCGAGAACATCCGCCGCGTCGCCAAGGCCAAGAAGTCCTCGGTGTCCGACCTCACCGTCTGCATCCTGGACCGCCCCCGGCACGCCGACATCATCCAGCAGACCCGCGACGCGGGCGCCCGCATCCGCCTGATCTCCGACGGTGACGTCGCCGGCGCCATCGCCGCCGCGCGCCCCGAGTCCGGCGTCGACATCCTGGTCGGCATCGGCGGCACCCCCGAGGGCATCATCGCCGCCGCCGCGCTGCGCTGCCTCGGCGGTGAGCTCCAGGGCATGCTCGCGCCCAAGGACGACGAGGAGCGCCAGAAGGCCATCGACGCGGGCCACGACCTGGACCGCGTCCTGTCCACCACCGACCTGGTCGCCGGCGAGAACGTCTTCTTCTGCGCCACCGGCGTCACCGACGGCGACCTCCTGCGCGGCGTCCGCTACTTCGGCGGCGGCGCCTCCACCCAGTCGATCGTCATGCGCTCCAAGTCCGGCACCGTCCGCATGATCGACGCCTACCACCGCCTCACCAAGCTCCGCGAATACTCCTCCGTCGACTTCGACGGCGACGACAGCGCCAACCCGCCGCTGCCCTGATCCCATGACGGGCCGCGCACCCGGTGTGCGCGGCCCTGTCCTTGATCGATCCCTGCACGGTTCACCCACCTCGCCGGTAACCCGCATCTATGACGGGAGACCGCGATGGACGAAAACAGTCCGTCGAATGAGCTTGCGCGGGTCATGTCACATCCCGTGACCACCCCCACCGGCACTTTGGCGATGTTCTTGGTACACCCCGCCGTACCACGTCGCACATACACTCAACGCTTGCGGGAACTGATCTCAGCGGCAGTCGAGATCGCACAGACGACAGACTTCGACCAAGATGAAGTGGTTACGCTCGATCCATTGCCCACATGGTTCCGAGAGACGCCGGATGTGCCGAGCATCGAGGGCTCGAGAAACTATGTCGCAGCGGGACTGGGTGATCCTTGGGAACCGGAGGAATGGATCTACTGCTTCGACCCCGATCTGCGCGCATGGACATGGTGGGATGTCACCGAACGCTCGGATGGTGTTGCTGTCTGGGTAGACACTCTCGGAGAACCGCACGTTCCCCACGGCGAACTACTTTGGGCGCTATACATCACCGGCGCCGAACAGGTGGATCCGCTGCGCATGGAGGCGGCCAGTTCATGGTGCGATGCCACTCGGCTTCGCTGATCGGCGTCTTTCTCGAAAGGTATCGGCGATGCTGGTAATGCCATTGTCCGATATCGCCACGGGGGGATCAGGCATTTTCCGCTCACAGAACGGCGACTGGCGGGCAACCTGGGAGGGCAGCAGCTCTGGCAGTCAGGGAGTGCAGTACAACGTCGAGGTCGAAATCGATGAAGTGCTGGTCGCCGAAATGCCAGTGCCGAACAGTTCGAAATTCGGAGTAGCCGCGCGCGACGGTGAACTGGAGGTGTGTGGAACCATCGCCACCGTCTTCGATGACGGTGTTATCAGCCTCGATCTCCACCCAGGACTCGTCCTCGTCGAGACACTGAATCGCGGAGCCCTGTCTACCGGGCAGGCGATCCGCCTACGCCCTGGCAGGATCGCCATTTACCCGACAGAGGATGGAATGGCAACTAATGTTGGAATTGCCTGATGAATCAGAACTTCCGGATGAGTTTGCATATCCCAGCAGCTTCAAGGGGATCATCGATCGAGGACTGACCGACCTTGAACCGTGGCAGATCTTGGGTGGCGAACTATTGCGTATTCGCAATTCCGGATTGCAAGATCACTATCCCGACCAACGATATATTCCATTTGCAGCGCGGGGCGATTGCGATGACGTGGCATGCTGGGTTTGTCCGGATAATAGGCGCGTACTCATCGTTCACGACTTCGCCAGCCCGGGACGCGAGGCAAGAACAGAATATCCCGGCCTATACGGCTGGTTTCGCCAAGCAATCGAGGACCTGATCGAGTTCGACGAGTTGAGCTAACCAAGAGGCTATCCGATGGAGTACAACCACGAACAGGTCCAAGCCCTCGCGTCCGGACCGAAGCTAAGCACGGATCCCTCGGAGCGTCATTGCCCTGCCTGTGGCAGGAAGAAAGTCAGAAACTATCGATACCGCAGCTCCCGGAGAAACAGTCCAACACAAGTCACCTATATGTGGTGTGCATCCTGTCGCCGGTTCAAAGGATGGTCTGGACCGCTACTGGGAGAATTTACCCTCAATGATCCACTCGCGGACCTCAAACAATCGGAGCGGCTACAGCTGGAGGATGATTCGAATGCATTCTTTGCGCGCCTCGATCAGCTATGGGAGGCCGGGGAACTCCCCCAGCATTCAACTAAGAACTCTGGATAAGCACAGCCCTGCTAACAGGTATCAAACGGTTTACGTATTGCACCCAAACAGAGTGGGCGAGATTCGCCCACCCGCCTCGTTTGCTTCCAAACAAGGATGCCATCGACAGAGTAGGCGCCCATGGCAACCAGCGGAACCATCGAAATCGTCGAGCACACGGTCACCCGCCCGGGTCAGGCGGAGTGCATTGTCCGATGCCTGTCAGGAACGATTAAGATCGGAGATATCGTATACGGCGGAACACTGCGGGATGGCCGCGAGATAGCCCTGGAACTCAGAGTAGCAAATATCCTTCGCTACGGCCGTACTTGCGATCTACTCGATCCACCGCACAATGGACTCCTTCATTTTTCGGGCGTAATTTCAGAAGAATTTGAATCGGCAGTCAAGATGTCACTCTTCCGACAGAATAAAAACAGCCATGACTGACTCTGGCCCCTTGTTTGGATCCGCTGCTCATGGAGGAAGCCAACTCATAGGCCGATGCCACTAAGCTCGACGGTTGACGGCTGTCACGAATGGTCACGACCTGCTGCATGATCACCCCGTACCGCGACCTGCAAAACTCGGCCGGCCATCGCTACGTCATGGAGCGCGGACAGGACCCGCACGACAGAGACGTCCTGATCAGGTCGGCAAGGCACCCTCGATGACGTAGTGACGCAATCATTGCGTCAAAGATCGTCCAGCTGCGATCCATCGCCTTGCACCTGACGCCCAGAGAGCCGTGTCTGATTATCAGATTCTGATACCATGATGGAATGAAGGAGATCAGTGCGACCGAGGCCGCACGGGCGTTCGCGCGGGTTCTCGACGAGGCCGAGGCGGGGGAAGAGTTCGTCATCACCCGTAAGGGCGTGTGCGTGGCGCGCCTCGTTCCGGCACCGCGGGCGAACGGTAAGAGCCTGAACAAGCTGGCAAAGCAGTGGGCGGGCCACATCGGTTTGGATGCGGAGTTCGAGGCTGCGGTCGAGTCGATCGACCGATACGCGAGCGCCGACGCGGACAGCGATCCATGGGAAGACTGATCCTCGATACCGGCATTCTGATCGCCATCGATCGTGGCACTGTCGCCCTTCCCGATGTCATCGCCGATGACGACAATGTCGCTGTCGCGGCGGTCGTCATCGCGGAGTACCTCACCGGGCTGGCTGGTCAGACGAACCCGGCGAAGCAAGCGAGCGCGCGAGCCTTCCTCACCGAGTTCCGGGCCATCGTGCCGAGCATCCCTTACGACGACTCGGTCGCCGAGCATCATGCTGAGCTACTGACTTACGTCCGGGGTACGGGGTCGCCCCGAGGTGCGCACGATCTGATCATCGCGGCGACCGCGCGAGCGACCGGGCGCACCGTCGTCACTACCGACAAACGCGCCGATTTCGGCGCACTTCCCGGAGTGGACGTCCGCCTGGTCGGGTGATGGCGTATTCCCCGCCGGAGTGTGGGATTTTGCGGGGGTGTGGGGACCCCATTCGGGGTGGGATCGTCCTAGGGTCGAGTCATGGCTGATGACGACGTGCAGTACCGCATCGAGCACGACACGATGGGGGAGGTTCGGGTTCCGGTCGACGCGTTGTGGCGGGCGCAGACGCAGCGGGCCGTGGAGAACTTTCCGATCAGTGGGCGGGGGTTGGAGCGGGCGCAGATCCGGGCGTTGGGGCTGTTGAAGGCCGCTTGCGCGCAGGTCAACAAGGATCTGGGGTTGCTGGATCCGGCGAAGGCGGACGCGATCATCGCGGCGGCGAACGAGATCGCCGAGGGGCGCCACGATGATCAGTTCCCGATCGATGTGTTCCAGACCGGGTCGGGCACCAGTTCCAATATGAACGCCAACGAGGTGATCGCCTCGATCGCGGCGCGCAACGGGGTGAGCGTGCACCCCAACGACGACGTGAACATGTCGCAGTCGTCCAACGACACCTTCCCCACCGCCACGCATCTGGCCGCCACCGAGGCCGTCATCACCGAGCTGGTTCCGGCGCTGGACCATCTGCGGCTCGCGCTGCTGGACAAGTCGGAGCAGTGGCGCACGGTGGTGAAGTCGGGCCGCACGCATCTGATGGACGCGGTGCCGGTGACGCTGGGACAGGAGTTCGGCGGCTACACCCGCCAGATCGAGGCGGGCATCGAGCGGGCGCTGGCCACGCTGCCGCGGCTGGGCGAGCTGCCGATCGGCGGCACCGCGGTCGGCACCGGGCTCAACGCGCCCGCCGGTTTCGGCACGAAGGTCGTCGCGGAACTGGTGCGCAGCACCGGAATCGACGCGCTGCGCGAGGCGAAGGATCACTTCGAGGCCCAGGCCGCGCGCGACGGGCTGGTCGAGGCCTCCGGCGCGCTGCGCACCGTCGCGGTCAGCCTGACCAAGATCGCCAACGACATCCGCTGGATGGGGTCGGGCCCGCTGACCGGTCTCGGCGAGCTGCAGCTGCCCGATCTGCAACCGGGCAGCTCGATCATGCCGGGCAAGGTGAATCCCGTACTGCCCGAAGCGGTCACACAGGTCGCGGCGCAGGTCGTCGGCAACGACGCGGCCATCGCGTTCGGCGGCGCGAGCGGCGCGTTCGAGCTCAATGTCTACATCCCGGTGATGGCGCGCAACCTGCTCGAGTCGATTCGGCTGCTGGCCAACGTCTCTCGGCTGTTCGCCGACAAGTGCGTCGTCGGTCTGGTCGCGAACGAGGAGCATCTGCGCACGCTGGCCGAATCGTCGCCGTCGATCGTCACCCCGCTCAACTCGGCCATCGGCTACGAGGAGGCGGCCGCGGTCGCCAAACAGGCACTGCGCGAGAAGAAGACGATCCGCCAGACGGTCATCGACCGGGGCCTGACCCCGGACAAGCTCTCGGTCGATGAGCTCGACAGCAAGCTCGACGTGCTGGCGATGGCCAACGTGGACCGCGACTGAAACGGCGAACGGCCGTCACCTCGCGAGGTGACGGCCGTTCGCGCGAAAGATCAGGCCAGGTGCGCCAGTTCGGCGCGGGCCTTCTCGCCTTCTTCGCTGAAGTCGGTGCGGGTGAAGATGTTCCAGCGCTGCAGCAGCGGCTTGAACACCAGCTCGCCTTCCTTGGCGGGGTCGTAGATGCCCGCCACGGCCAGGGCCTCGTCGCTGGAACCGCCGCCGGGCAGGTCGACGTGCGGGACGCGGAAGGCGGCGACCTGGTCGGCGATGGCGCGCACGGCCTGGTCGGGGACCAGGTCGAGGGCGGCGGCGACGAGGACGGCGAAGAAGTCGGCCTGCAGTTCGTCGTCGGCGGCCAGCTTCTCGGCGATGGCGGTGACGACCGGGTTCTCGCCGAGCGCGGCGGTGTTGCGGTGCCGGATCGCGGCGGCGAGCTCTTCGAAGGCGCAGGTGGCCAGCACGTCGATCAGGTGCAGCGGCGGACGGTTGAAGCCCTCGGTCATGTGCGCCATGCGGGCCCGCTCGAGCGCGACCGGATCCACCGCGCGCGTCACCATCAGGTAGTTGCGGATCAGGATCTCGTGGCGGTTCTCCTCGGCCGTCCACCGGCCGACCCAGCGCCACCACGGACCGGTGCGCAGATGCTTGCCGAGCTCCCGGTGGTAGGAGGGCAGATTGTCGGCGACCAGGACGCTCACCGTCAGCGCGAGCTCGGCGGTCGCGCTCAGCTCGGACTGCTCGGGGGTCCAGTCGGTGCCACCGAGGAAGGCGAAGTTGCGCCCGTCGGCCCACGGCACGAACTCGTGCGGCTGCCAGCCCTCGGCCACCTCGGTGTGCCGCGCCAGGTTGGTTTCCACCACATCCGCGAGCGAATCCAGCAGCTCACGGTCGGTCAAAGTTTTCTGCACCCCGACAACATAGTGGTTCGGCCGTCGGCGCGGGGACCTACGGGGGCGATCGGGTCCCCACGCCGGACCGGGGCACGAGCTACTTCGTGGTCACCGTGGTCTCGCCGTTGACCCAGACGATGGTGCCGCCGGTGAACTCGCTCTGCTTGCCACCGTTGGCGGTGTTGGTCTCGTCGCTGGTCGGGTAGCCGAGCTGGCCGTTGGCGCCGCCCTGTTCCTCCCAGGTCTCGCGGATGTCACCCCAGACGATGTGGGCGCCGGAGTCGCTGCTCCAGTAGATGGTGCCGCCGGTGAAGTCCTGGTACTGGCCGCCGTTGGGGCCGCTCTCCTGGGGCTCTTCGGGGGCGCCGAGCGGGCTGCTCGCGCCGCCGACCGCGACGTACTTCTTGTAGACCTCGCCGGAGACGGTGATGTCGCCGTTCGGGGTGGAGATGGTGGTCGAGCCACCCGCCGCGGTCGCCGTGGTGGTCATCCCGCCTTCGCCGGGTGTGGTGGTCGCCGCGCCTTCGGCGGGAGTGGTCGTCATCCCGCCGTGGTCCATGGTGGTGGTCGACCCGGCGCCGCCCATGACCGAGGTCACGGTGCCGACGGTGTCGTTGGCCTTGTCCTTGTCCTCGTCGCTGCAACCCGCGGCGAGCAACAGTCCGGCGGCGGCGAGGACCGCGGCGCCGCCTGCGGCAGTACGTCGAGCGAAGTGGTTCATATCCATCCTCTCGCGAGTGGCCCCCCGGGGGCACGCCCCCGGAATGGAGCCTGGCCGACATCCGCAACGGCCCGGCGGAACAGTGTTCGCCGAGCCGTTGCTGGATTGGTGTCGTGGCGGATAATACCCACAGTTCGCCGTAATCAAACGGATTCAGGCCGCGACGCGGCCTGATTGCCGGTCGATCAGGCGTTCGGTCCGTACTCCTCGAGCATCTCGGTCACCAGCGCCGCGATCGGCGAGCGCTCGGAACGGGTGAGTGTGATGTGCGCGAAAAGCGGGTGCCCCTTGAGCTTCTCGATCACCGCGGCCACGCCGTCGTGCCTGCCGACCCGCAGATTGTCGCGCTGGGCGACATCGTGGGTGAGCACCACGCGGGAGCCGGTGCCCAGCCGGCTCAGCACCGTCAGCAGCACATTGCGCTCGAGCGATTGCGCCTCGTCGACGATCACGAAGGAATCGTGCAGCGAGCGCCCGCGGATGTGGGTCAGCGGCAGCACTTCGAGCATGTCGCGGCTGAGCACCTCCTCCATCACCTCGCGGCTGGCCAGCCCGTCGAGCGTGTCGAAGACGGCCTGCGCCCACGGGCCCATCTTCTCGCTCTCCGAACCGGGCAGGTACCCCAGTTCCTGGCCGCCCACCGCGTACAGCGGCCGGAACACGACCACCTTGCGCTGGGTCCGCCGCTCCAGCACGGCTTCCAGCCCGGCGGTCAGCGCGAGCGCCGACTTTCCGGTGCCGGCCCGGCCACCCATCGACACGATGCCGATGCTCTCGTCGAGCAGCAGATCGAGCGCGATCCGCTGTTCGGCGGAGCGGCCGTGCAGGCCGAACGCCTCCCGCTCGCGGACCAGCTGGACCCGCTTGTCGGCGGTGACCCGGCCCAGCGCGCTGGAGCTGCTGCCCAACAGCCGGATCCCGGTGTGGCAGGGCAGTTCCCGCGCCTCGTCCAGGTCGATCACCGAATCGGCGTAGAGCTGGTCGATCTGGGTGCCCGCGACATCGAGTTCGACCATGCCGCTCCAGCCGGAAGTGACCACGTCCTGGGCGTGGTACTCGTCGGCGGACAGGCCGACCGCGCTCGCCTTGACCCGCAGCGGGATGTCCTTGGACACCAGCACCACGTCCTCGCCCTCGGCCGAGAAGTTCAGCGCGCAGGCCAGGATGCGGGAATCGTTGGTCTCCGAACGGAATCCGGCGGGCAACACCGACGGATCGGTGTGGTTGAGCTCCACCTGCAGTGTGCCGCCCTCGGTGCCGATCGGCAGCGCCTGGTCGAGCCTGCCGTGGTTGACCCGCAGGTCGTCGAGCATCCGCAGGGCTTCCCTGGCGAACCAGCCGAGTTCGTGGTGGTGTCGCTTGGCCTCCAGTTCACTGATCACGACCAGCGGTAGAACCACCTTGTGTTCGCCGAACCTGGTGACGGCCCACGGATCCGAGAGCAGGACCGAGGTGTCGACGATGAAAGTCTTGCGACCGGAACGCGAGGGGCGGACCCCCTTCTTCGAGGCCGAGGCCGTGTGCATCGCGGGGGCGGAAACGGAGCGTGCAGCAGTCACGGTGGGCTCCTTATGTGTTCGCACGGCACCCGCGCGAACGATCTCGCTGGACCGGTCCGTCCTGGTAGGCGGTGACGCGCTGGTCAACCGCCACGAGGGCCGGGTGCCGGCCCTCTCGCACTGAGTTGCTCAGTCACGGTCAGGACCTCCCGTACGAGTCACACCGACGCGACCCGCATCACCGACGCTACCGTCCAACTCCCGGCCGCGCTGCCGGACAGCCGCACGTGTCCGTGAATTTGTCGTTAACCGGCGCCGACGCAGCGGATCCGCGCCAGGTGAGTCGCCGAGCGCTAGAGTCGAGGCATGGCCGAAGACCAGGATCTGGAGAAACTGTCGTCGAAGGAACTGCACGATCGCGCGGTGAAGACGGCCGTGCGGCGCGGCGACGTGAAGTTCCTGTGGAACCTGCTCAAGTCGATCCCGGCGGCCCAGGCCGAAGCGGGCGAGCTCGGCGAGAGCGAGGCCGACATCAAGTACGTGCTGCCGATGATCGACGACTACATCCACGCGGGCGACGGCAAACTGGCCGATGTCCTGCGGCCCACCTACCTGGACTACCTGAGCAAGCACCGGTAGTCCGGGCCGGGCTCAGCGGCGCAGCACCGCCCGCGCCGCTCCGACGACCGTGCCGCGCAGCACATTGCCCATGCTGAAGTGGTCGTCCCACAGCACGATCCGGCCCGCGCGCAGTTCGAAGGTGCCGCTCACCCAGAACCCGATCCGGACCGGTCCGGCGCGCAGATAATCGGTGCGGTCGGTGAGCACGATGTCACCGGTGCCCGCGATGTGGTGCATGTCCGCCCCGAACCCCAGCTGCGGCCGGTCCAGCCCGCGCAACAGCGTGGCGACCCGCTCTTTGCCGCGGACGGTCGGCAGTCCGGTGTTCTTCCAGACGATCGCCGGGTCGAGTAGGTCGAGCGCCTCGTCGACGGAGCCGAGTTCGAGCGCGGCGAAGAACTCGCGCACGACGGTGACGGCGTCCTCCGGCAGCTCCGGTTGGTCGGTCATGAGGCGAGCCTAGGGCGTTCGCCGGGCGCAGGCCAGACCTCGGCGCTACCGATCCGCGCGTCGCGCGATCAGCACCGCGAGCCCGTCCAGGATGCGTTCGATGCCGTAGTCGAAGGCGGCGCCGGGTGCGGCCGACGGCGCGGCGGCCGCCGCGGATTCCTCGGCGAAGGCCGCGCTGACCGCGGGGAACCGGCCGCCTGCGGCGTCCATCATCGCGGTGAACTGCTCGGTGAACTGGATCGCCGAATCGCCGCCGCCGACCGATTCGACCTGCTGGGCCAGGCTGCGCGCGTGCCCGTTGAGCAGCACGATGGTGTCGAGCCGTTCGGGGCCGGTCAGGCCGGTGCCGCCGAGGGCGGTGAGCGCGGCCTCGGTCCAGCTCATCTCGTTGGGGCCGATCGGCCGGATGCCGAGGGTGAGTTCGATGACCCACGGATGGGCCCGGTAACGCTCGAAGATGGCCTCCACCCAGGCGCGCAGGCCGGCGCGCCAGTGCGCGGGCGCGCCGCCGGTGGCGGGCGGGTCGCCCATCGCCGCGTCGAGCATCAGCGCGGTGAGCTGCTCTTTCCCCGGCACGTACCGGTACAGCGACATCTTGGTGAAGCCGAGCCGTTCGGCCAGCCGCTGCATCGACAGCGCGGACAGACCGTCGGCGTCGGCCAGCGCGATCGCCTCGGCGACGATCCCGTCCAGGGTGAGCGCGGGTTTGGGCCCGCGCTTGGGGCGCGGGGCGGTACCCCACAGCAGTTCGACGGTGGTCGGCGGCGGCATCGATCCATCCTCTCGAGAATTCCGGTTGACGCAAAACTGTGTCTACCATACTCTTATTCGTGTCCACCGGATACAGATTCCATCGGACGCAGATTCCGAGCCGAGGAGCAGACCATGCGCAACCTGACCGTTCTCATCTCCGGCGCCAGCATCGCGGGCCCCGCCCTGGCCTACTGGCTGCATCGCTACGGCTGCGCCGTCACCGTGGTCGAGCGCGCCGCCGCGCCGCGTCCCGGCGGCCAGGCCGTCGACTTCAAGGGCGCCACGCATCTGACCGTGCTCGAGCGGATGGGCATCCTCGACGAGGTCCGCGCTCGGCGCACCGGCACCACCGATGTCGTCTTCGTCGACGAGAACGAGCGCGAGCTGGCCTTCCTGTCCGGCGACTTCACCGGCGGCGACCTCGAGATCCTGCGCGGCGACCTGGCCGAGATCATGTACCGGCGGACCGAGCGGCACTGCGAGTACGTCTTCGGCGACACGATCACCGCGCTCACCGACACCGCCGCCGGCGTGCAGGTCGAATTCGAACACGGCGCCCCGCGCACCTTCGATCTCGTCCTCGGCGCCGACGGAATCCACTCGCGGGTGCGGAAACTGGCGTTCGGTCCGGAAGACGAGTTCGTGCGGCACCTCGGGCACTACTACTGCGTCGCGGGTGCGAGCCCGTGGAGCGACACCAGCCGCCCGCGCGAGCGAGCGCGCGGTTACGCCCACAACTCCCCCGGCAAGCTCGCGATCGACGGCGGCTCCAAGGCCCAGCAGCTGTACATGTTCGCGTCCGGGCCGCTCGACTACGCCCGCGAGGACATCGCCGCCCAGCGGCGCATCATCGAGCAGACCTACGCGGGCATCGGCTGGCACGTTCCGCGCATGCTCGCCGACCTGGCGAGCTTCGACGACGTCTACCTCGACTCGATCAGCCAGGTGCGGATGCGGGGCGCCTACACGCGCGGACGCGTCGCCCTGGTCGGCGACTCCGCCTACGGCAACACCCTCGGCGGGTTCGGCACCGGCCTGGCCGTGGTCGGCGCGTACGTGCTCGCGGGCGAACTGGCCGTCGCCGACGGTGACCACGTCACCGCGTTCGCCGCCTACGACCGGATCATGAAGCGCTACGCCAAGATCGCGGGCAACAGCAACGCCGGGCCGTTCCTCGCGCCGAAGACCGCGCTCGGGATCAAGGTCCGCAACCGGTTCCTCGGCTCACGCGCCTTCTCGATGATGCTGAAATACGGCGACAAGGCCGCCAACGACATCGACCTGATCGACTACCCGGCGCGAGTCGCCTACACCGAGGCCTGACGAGGCCTTGACTTGGAGTGCACTCCAGGTCATATCGTCGCCGGTATGAGCATTCGTCTCGGTTACCAGATGCCCAACTTCAGCAACACGTCCTCGGTGCGCGAGCTGTTCCCCACGGTGATCGCGCAGGCCAGAGCGGCGGAAGCGGCCGGTTTCGACGCCGCCTTCGTGATGGACCACTTCTACCAGCTACCCGGCATCGGCGCGCCGGACGAGCCGATGCTCGAGGCCTACACCGCGCTCGGCGGGCTGGCCACCGCGACCGAGCGAATCCAGTTGTCCGCCTTGGTCACCGGCAACACCTACCGCAATCCGGCGTTGCTCGCCAAGACCGTCACCACCCTCGACGTGGTCAGCGGCGGGCGGGCCGTGCTCGGGATCGGCGCGGGCTGGTTCGAGCTCGAGCACCAGCAGTACGGCTTCGAGTTCGGCACCTTCACCGAGCGCTTCCAGCGGCTGGAGGAGGCGCTGCGGATCATCGCCCCGATGCTGCACGGACAGCGGCCCACCGTCGACGGCGCCTGGTACCACACCGAGAACGCCATGAACGAGCCGCGCGTGCGCGACGACCTGCCGATCATGCTCGGCGGCGGCGGTGAGAAGAAGACCTTCGCGCTGGCGGCCCGCTTCGCCGATCACCTCAACATCATCAGCAATGCCTCGCTGCTGCCGCAGAAGGTCGCGGCCCTGCACCAGCGCTGCGCCGAGGCCGACCGCGACCCGGCCACCCTGGAGACCAGCTTCCTCGCCTTCGTCATCGCCGACGAAGACGGCGACCGCGCCCGCAAACTCCAGTCCGACATGCTCGCCCGTGCCGGCATCGACCTGTCCGCCCTGTCGCCGGCGGAAATCCGCAACTCCCCCGCCGACCGCCAGTTCGTCGGCACTCCCGACGAGGTCGCCGAACAGATCCAGACCCGCGTCCTCGACCACGGTATCGACGGCGTCATCGTCAACATGATCGCCAACGGACACGAGCCGGGCGTCATCGAGGCGGCGGGGCGGGCGCTCAAGCCCCTGGTCGGCTGACCGCCTCTTTCTCGTTCGGAAGCACGAGCCCGCCCCGCGGCGCCGACAGCGGCACCGCGGGGCGGCTATGTTGGCAGACCGGAACACGCGTTCGTCGCACTCCGCAATCCGGGGGAACCGAATCGACAGTTCGTGCGTCCAACAAACAGAACGAGAGAATCGGGGAGGGTAGATGACTGGAATTCTCCAGGTCGACATCGATGTCCTTGGCAAAACCGTCCAGTTGCTGCGCGGAACGGAGCAGGTGCTCACCGACGCCATGAACGCGCTGTCCAAGGACGGGAATTCCGACATCGGCACCGCCAAGCTGAACGACGCCGCCGACAACTTCCAGAGCAAGTGGAAGTACGGCATCGAACGGATCTGTGAGTCCACGACCGTCACCGCCGACGGAATCGCGCAGTGCCACACCGCCTATCAGCAACTCGATGCGGCGGTCGCGCAGGCGCTCGCCCAGGCGGGCGCGCAGACCGATCCGCAGGCGGTCGCTCCGGGGACCACGCAGTGACCGACAACCCCTACCCGAATCTCGGTTTCAACCCCACCCCGGGCGACGCCGCCGAGGTCGCCACCCTCGGTACGAAGCTCAAGACGGCGGCCGACGCCGTCACCGAGACCAACACGCTGCTCACCAGCATTCGCAACAGCAACGACGAGGTGTGGAAAGGCGAGGCGGGCGATGCCTTCCGCGCGAGCTTCGACGCCACGCTCGCCCAGGATCTCGGTCTCGCCCAGACCTCACTGCAGCAGGCCAACACCGCGATCGCCGCGTGGCACACCGATCTCGTGGCCTTCCAGGACACCGCGAAAGGGCTGGAGACCGAGGCCGCCACCGCCAGGGCCAACCACGCCCAGGCGGTCACCGCGCTCCAGCAGGCCAAGGCGGATCCCGACCTCGGCCTGGCGGGCAAGACCTTCTCCGACGCGTCCGAGCTGGCCGATGCCCAGTCCCGGCTCAACGCCGCCAACGCGAAGGTGACCTCGGCGTCGACCGCGGTCGACAACTGCCAGGGCGCGATCGACGCGATCATCGCCCGCGCGAAAGACCTCGAGATCGCGCACAACGCCAAGGCCGCCACGACGGCGAGCGAGCTGGAGGCCGCGGCGAACTTCGCGCCCAGCGAACCGGACAAGAGCTGGTGGGAGAGTTTCACCGACTGGATCGATGAGAACCGTGACGCGATCCACGAGGTGCTGTCGACGACCTCCGCGATCGCGGGCATCCTTGCCCTGGTCACCCCGCCGCCGATCAGCGCGATCGCCTTGGGCATCTCGCTGGCCGCCGGCGCGGGCGCGCTGGCCCTGACCGCCACGGACGACGAATGGCGCGACGACCTGGTCAACGGCAGCTGGACCGAGAAGCTCGGTGCCGCCGGGACTCTCGGCGGCGACCTGCTGAGCGTGGTGCCCGGCGCCTCCGGGGTGTTCAAGGCGGGCAAGGTGGGCCTCATGGGCGGCGGCGCCGACGATCTCGGCCGGTTCGGGATGATGGCCCAGACCTGGGGTGAAGCGGCGAACGATCCGGGTCTGGTCGCCCGCGTCTTCACCGACAAGAACGTGTTCGGGATCTCCGACAAGCTCACCTCCTCCGGCGCGACCACGGGTGTGCATTCGCTGTTGCAGCTCACCGGAGCCGAGGGCAAGCACTTCATGCAGGAGAGCCCGGCCACCGCGCTGGCGGTGCTGCAGCGGATGACCGGCGCCTCCTACAAGTCGATCGATCTGTCTCAAGGAGTTGGAGATTGACCGCGCACACCACCCCTGACGGGTCGACCACCTCGCTGTCGGTCGTCCTGCCGCGCGGCTACTACGAATTGCCGCTGGACTCGATTCACGAAGCGGTCGAGTCGGCCGGAAGCATCGTCGAGTTCCTGCCCGCCGAGGTCGCCGGCGATTTTCCCGAGGTCGCGGCAGCCATCGCCGACCTGCTGACCGTCCTGCGCGCCAACAACGCCTGCTACTGCGCGATCGGTCAGCACGCGTCCGCGGACGGCACCCCGGTGACCTCGTGGCTGACCCTCTCGCTGCTCGATCGCGGACGCGCCCAGAACCCCCGGGTGACCATCGCCGAACTGGCCGAGGAGAAGGCGACCGACGGCCGCGGCGCGCACATCGAAACGGTCGAGCTCGGTGGACGCACCGTCCTGTTCGTCGAATCGTCGACAACCTATGCGGTCGTGGACGATTCGTCACCGGAGCCGCCGGGCCGCGCCGTCCATCAGATCGAGGCGATCGTCGTCTCCGACGACGGCGCCCGGATCGCCGTCGCCGTGCTGTCGACCGCCGATGTGGCGCACGGGTCCGACTTCGGGGCGATGATGGTGCTGCTGGCCGGCTCGATCACCTTCGAGACCGTCGTCCATCCACAGTTCACGCTCGCGCTGTGAACGGACCGGACACCCGCGCGTGGAGCACACCACGGACCTGCTGGACGCTCCTGTGGACCACCCTGCGCGCGCTGGTCGTGCTCGGGCTCGGCGTGGGGTGCGCGGTGGCGTTCCTCCACTTCGTCGATGTGGCGCAGACGAAGACGGGCCGGACGGCGGAGGACGCCGACCGGATGGCGCTGCTGTGCTTCTTCGCGGTCTTGCCGCTCACCGTGACGGGAATCGTCATGACCCGGACCGCGATTCGGCGCCTGCGGGCCGGAAGTCGACGGTGGCAGGTCGTGACCGTGCAGCGGTTGCGCAGCGGAGTGCGGGAGTGGGTGCATTTGATCGATGACCACGACCAACTGATCGGCACGTTGAAGTTGCGCCGGTGGATCTCGGCCTCGGGGTACCGCGACGGCGCGGAGGTGTGGTTCGCGGGTGACCCGCGCAAGGCGGGACTGGTCGCGCTGCCCGGTGGCACGCGGACCCTGTTCGCCTATCACGCATCGTGGTACACGGCACCGCGATTCGGGCGGACGTTGTTCGTCGGCGGCGGTGATCCCGGTGGGCCGCCCGCGCGCGCGGAACGACCGCGGTACGAACCGACGCCGCCGCCCGCGCCGTTGCGTGGCGGGAAGGACGACGAGTCGTTCCCGTCGCCCCGCATGCTCCGTCGCACGCTCGCCTACATTCTCGATGTCACCGTGCACGTCGCGATCGGCGTCGGGATCGGTGTGCTGGCGAATCCGGCGAGCGAACAGGCGGTGGAGCAGCAGGATTGGGGCAACCTGCGGATCGACTGGGCGATGGTGGTCGGCTTCTTCCTGCTCGCCTCGTTCGTCGATCGGGTGCTGATCCAGGCGGTCACCCACACCACCCTGGGCAAGGCCGTGTTCGGGCTCGTCGTCATCGACCGCGACACGGGCCGCTATCCCCGGCTGCGGTGGCTCCTGGCGGTGTGGCTGGTCGGCGTGATCATGCCGGTGCTCGCCCTCGGCAACAGCACCGTTCCCGAACGCCCGGAGCGCTACTTGCTTCCGGCCGTGCGCCGTCGCGATGTGAAAGATCGCGCGACCGGGTCCTGAATACGGCGAACGCCCTCGGCAACCGAGAAGTCCGGTCGCCGAGGGCGTTTCGTCGGTATCGGCTCAGCCGAGCAGGCGCCAGTCCTCCAGGCCCTGGTAGAGCGGGACGCTCTGGGCCAGCTTGGCGACGCGGGCGCGCAGCGACTCGGTGTCTGCGGTGCCCGCCAGGGCGGCGGCGATGATGTCGGCGACCTCGGTGAACTCGGCGTCGCCGAAGCCACGCGTGGCCAGGGCGGCGGTGCCGATACGCAGGCCGGAGGTGACCATCGGCGGGCGCGGGTCGAACGGGACCGCGTTGCGGTTGACCGTGATACCGAC